>JANQLY010000002.1 GCA_028280345.1 Pseudomonadales bacterium
GTATGGCTGTTCGCCATTTAAAGTGGTACGCGAGCTGGGTTTAGAACGTCGTGAGACAGTTCGGTCCCTATCTGCCGTGGGCGTTGGAAATTTGAGGAAAGCTGCTCCTAGTACGAGAGGACCGGAGTGGACGAACCTCTGGTGTTCCGGTTGTTTCGCCAGAAGCATTGCCGGGTAGCTATGTTCGGACAGGATAACCGCTGAAAGCATCTAAGCGGGAAGCCCCTTCCAAGATAAGATTTCCCTGGGAGTTCGACTCCCCTGTAGGGCCCTTGAAGACTACAAGGTTGATAGGCTGGGTGTGGAAGCGTTGTGAGGCGTTGAGCTAACCAGTACTAATTGCCCGTGAGGCTTGACCATATAATAGAGATAACTTGTTTGGTTATACCTGTTAATGAGTCGAGACAACTCATTTGTAACAGCTGGATTGTGTGTAATTCAGAACAAAACAGATACCATGCGGTACACATCATTTACTACAGATTCACCACCCTATTTGGAATAGCGACTTTCTTTCATTAGAAAGGGCGAGATTCCATACAGGCTATCCTGACGACAATAGAGCTGTGGAACCACCTGACCCCATCCCGAACTCAGAAGTGAAACGCAGCATCGCCGATGGTAGTGTGGGGTTTCCCCATGTGAGAGTAGGACATCGTCAGGTTTCAAATTAAAAAAGGCTCACCCCGAAGGGGTGGGCCTTTTTTAATTTGGATACGAAATCCTTCTATTGCTACTTTTGGGCATCATGTGTGCCCAAAACATTCGCTGTACTCATGGGGCATGCTAACCTCCGATGTACCGCAGGTACAAGGAGGGTGCGCCGGAGGCGTACCCAAAACATTCACTTCGCTCTTGGGGCAGGCTCTCGCTTCGCGATTGCGTACCCAAAGCGTTCGTTTCACTCACGGGGCAGGCTCAGTATGCTCGTAACACCGAGTAGGACATGCACCCTTGGACACAAAGGATAGGTTCTGGTGATTCGCCACGTTCGGGGGCTCAATCTTTGCCCATACCCAAAGCGCTATGCGGGCCACACTGAAAAAAGGCTCACCCCGAAGGGGTGGGCCTTTTTTAATTTGGATACGAAATCCTTCTATTATTATTCTTGGGCATAAAGGACAGGTGCTGGTGCCCCGCCCATGTGTTTGGCCCTGCGGGCATCTTCGATATCCAAATTTCACCTGGACGTTTCGCGGGTCACCCTGATTTATCATTCCGAAACCACAATCACACCATTCTTTACTCTCAGCCAAAACACCTTTAAATCCACTATTAATCAACAACTTACCGACTTTTCCTCTGGTGACATTCACTTCCAGCGTGTAAACTCCATCAGACACCCAATAATTACAAGCTGCATG
Source organism: Pseudomonadales bacterium (assembly GCA_028280345.1). Taxonomy (GTDB): domain Bacteria; phylum Pseudomonadota; class Gammaproteobacteria; order Pseudomonadales; family UBA7239; genus JANQLY01. The sequence continues at coordinate 1,365 of JANQLY010000002.1, forward strand.
TTCGCAAGATATATAGAACTACTTTTTTACCGCGCCAACGCCGAACTCAAACGGGAAGCGTCGCGGGCCTACCTCGGCATGCTGTGGTGGCTTATTGAACCGGTTCTGTACATGTCTGTTTTTTATGTCGTATTTGGTCTTGGCTTACGCCAGGGTGGCCCGGATTTTGTGGTTTATCTGCTTGCCGGGCTGATTACCTGGAAGTGGCTCGACAGCACCGTGCGCACTTCGTCCAATATTATTGCAACCAGTGTTGGCCTGATGAACCAGGTGTATTTGCCGAAAATGGTACTGCCCGGTGTGATTGTCATCGCCAACACCTACAAGTTTCTGATTGTCTTTAGTCTGTTCCTGGTTTTCCTTGTGGTGTTCTGGGGGATTCCTGCCAGCGAACATTGGCAAGCGTTGCCGTTGTTACTGGCGATGCAATTCCTGTTGATTTGTGCAGTAGCGGGTATTGGGGCTGCGCTTGTGCCTGTGATTCCCGATCTCAAGTACGTAGTGGACTACGGCATGACACTGATGTTTTTTATGTCGGGTATCTTTTTTGATATCAACGACTTGACCCCGGAAATTCAACAGTGGCTGCGTTATAACCCGATGGTTATTTTTATTGAGAGCTATCGCGATGTTTTACTCTATGCCCAGTGGCCCGACTGGCAGGCCTTGCTTAATGTGCTTTATGCCTCGGCAGCGTTATTTCTGACCATGCTGGTACTGCTCGTTAAACTTGATCGGTTTTATCCGCGGGTGGTGGGCTGATGACACATAATGCAGAGCCGGTAATGGTGTTTGACAATGTCGGGGTACATTACAAGAAGTCTTTGAAGGTTTTTCGACGTGAGGGCATCTGGGCCCTGCGCCATTTGTCGTTCGAACTACATCACGGTGAGACCCTCGGTATTGTCGGCAAAAATGGTGCTGGCAAAAGTACGCTGATGAAGCTGATGGCCGGAATTATTAATCCGAATGAGGGCAAAATCACGCGTAGGACACCTTCGATGCAGTTATTGTCATTGCAGGTGGGTTTTCTGCCGCACCTGAGCGGGCGCGAAAATGCCATTCTTAGTGGTATCCTGCTCGGTATGAGAAAACAGGATGTGATAGCCGATATGGATAATATTATTGAGTTTTCCGAGCTGGGTGAACAAATTGACCAGCCTGTCAGAACCTATTCCACAGGAATGCGAGCACGACTCGGTTTTGCGGTAGCGAATCAGTCAGACCCGGAAGTGTTGTTGATCGATGAAGTGCTCGGTGTTGGTGACGCAAAGTTTCGCAAAAAATCCCGTGCGGTTATGGCCAGCCGCATTCGTTCTGATAAAACCGTTGTACTTGTCTCCCATAATGAGGATACGATCAACGAGTATTGCGACCGGGTAATCTGGCTTGATGCGGGTGAAACACAGGAAATTGGCCAGTCGGAAGACGTGATGAGCGCCTACGGGAATTCATAATGAGTGACGGTATGGGAAAAGGTAGCGATAACACACCGTTTTTTATCCTCGGTTGTGTGCGCTCGGGTACCACCATGCTGCGTGATATTTTGCGTATACACCCGCGGTTGGAATGCCCCGAGGAAACCCATTACTTTCGCTGGTCAGACCCCTACGGCAGCCCGCGCTATGATAGAACCTATATCACAATGAAATTGTTTGATAATCATCACAAGCTGGATGGTATTAGTAGTGAGGAATTCCATGAGGCCCGCCGCAGTGCTCAAAGCCGTCGGGAGTTATCAGATTGTTACGGTGAACTTTATTTACGTGCGGTCAATAATGAAGATGGTCGTTGGTTTGATAAGACACCACAAAATATTTACGGCATCTTTTTGCTGGATCATGAATACCCTGAATCCCGCTTTATTCATATCTATCGCAACCCACTCAATGTAGTTGCAAGCCTGGTTGAAGGGCGAGTGATGGCAAAGCATACTGTAAAAGGCGCGGTAAATTACTGGGTTGAGGCGATGGTGCTGGTTAATCAGTATAAAAAGCTTGCGCCACAGCGGCTGCTGGAGATCCCTTATGAAAATACCGTGCAGCAACCGCAGGTAGAAATAAAAAGAATCTGTGATTTTATCAACGAAGATATTGCCGCAATTGATTTTTCTCGTATTAATACCCATGCAGAGAAAAACAAGTACAAAAAAGTACTGAGCGAAGAAGAAATAGTCTATGTAAAACAGATGACAGAACCCTTTTATTCACAATATGGCTACGCATAAAAACAATGAGTGAAGACAATGGAAAAAAACTGGTACTGATTGTCGGCATGCACCGCAGCGGTACTTCAGCAATCGGGCGACTACTCAGTGCCATGGGGTGTGACTTTGGCAGTAACCTGATGGAAGGTATTAAAACAATCAATAACGATGGTTTTTGGGAAGATCGCGAAGTTGTTGCGCTGAATGAGCATATTTTCAGCTTGTTTCAATCCAACTGGTATGACTTTGAACGTTTGCCCGGTAAATGGTGGGAAGACGAAAAAATCAAGGAACTGCTGGGTGTCGCTGAGAACTGGTACCGTGAAAGCTTTTCAGGCGACAGTGTTATAGCGATTAAAGATCCACGCTTTTGTCGTTTGCTGCCGTTCTGGAAACGTGTTTTTCATAATGTTGATGCCCATGTGTTGTTTGTTGTGCGTGACCCGCTAGAGGTGGCGGTGTCACTACAGAAACGTGATGGTTTTGTGCTCGAAGTGGGATACCTGTTGTGGTTGATTTATACGATTGATGGTTTGTACTACTCGCGCAATATGGATATGACACTGACCAATTACGCTGATCTTATGAGTGACCCCCGGGGCGCTGCGCAAGTTTTGTTGCAAGCCGGTTTGGCAGATAGTCCGGGTGACAGCGATAACCTTGACGAGTTGGTTGCAGCGGTGATTGACCCGGAACAATACCGGAACAAACGTAAGGCTCTGGAGCAGGATCAAACCATCGACCCCGAAACCGATATCAAGCAACTGGCCCATGAGCTGTATGAGGTGTTGGCTTCGGCAACAGTGGACGAGGCAAAAGCAGTTGCTGATAAATATCGCAAGCGCCTTTACCGCTTGCTTGATCGACACAGCGAGGTACTCAGTGCGCTGCGCCATAGTGTTGTAGCCCAGGTGGCTTTAAACCGGAAGTTGTCTGAAATTGGCGGTAGTCACAGTTATGCCTTGTCAACGGTAGAAGATAAGGATCGTCAACTGGACGACAATAAGTCCTATATTGAGCAGTGCGAAAACCGGATTCGCGAGCAGGACGCCTTGCTGGAGCAACTGGGTGCGAAGGCTGAGCAGCTGGAGAATTTTGAAAAAGCTGTTACAGATCGAGAAGAAAAGCTCAGTGATAACATTTCCTATATTGAGCAATGTGAAAAACGTATCGCTGAACAGGATCATTTGCTGGCAGAGCTTGGTGGCAAACTGGAAGCACTAGAGCATTTGGAGCAGGTGGTTGCTGATAGAGAAGAGAAGCTGCAAGGCAATATTGTCTATATTGAACAGTGCGAGAAACGTATAAACGAGCAAGATAGTTTGTTGAGTGAGCTGGGGAGTAAAGCAGAGCAGCTCGAGAATATGGATAAAGCGCTTGCCGACCGTGAAAGTAAGTTATCGGAAAATCAGGGCTATATTGCAGAGTGTGAAGCACGAATCAGGGAGCAGGACAATTTATTGGCGGGGTTAGGAAGCAAGGTCGAGCAACTCGAAAACCTTGAGCGAGCACTGGAAGACCGCGAGGGTAAATTGTCAGAGAACCAGGCTTATATTGATGAGTGCGAGGGACGTATCAGGGATCAGGATGAGCTGTTGGCTGAATTGGGTAGAAAAGTAGAACGGCTTGATAATATTGAAAAAGCTCTTGAAGATCGTGAGTCAAAACTTGAGGAAAATATTGCCTATATCGAAAAATGTGAAACCCGTTTGCAGCAGCAGGATAAAGGCCTGGATAATTTACAGCGTATGCTCGACGAAAGTAGTAATTATGTGAAAACCTGTGAGACACGCATTCAGGAGCAGGATGAACAGATGCTCGGGTTGGGGCAAAAGGCGGAACGTCTGGAGTTGGTAGAAAAAGCGCTGACTGAAAAAGATGAGTTGTTGGCAGGACTTGGTAAAAAAGCAGAGCGTCTGGAGTTGGTAGAAAAAGCGCTGACAGAGAAAGATGAGTTGTTGGCAGGACTTGGTAAAAAAGCAGAGCGTCTGGAATTGGTAGAAAAAGCGCTGACAGAGAAAGACGAATTGCTGGCAGGGCTTGGTAAAAAAGCAGAACGCCTGGAGCTGGTAGAAAAAGTCCTACTTGAAAAAGATGAACAGTTACAGCAGGGTAATCACACCATTAATGATCTTATGAGTCAGGTTAAAAACCTGCGTCGTGGAGCTGAAGAAAATACCGACTATATTGAAATCTGTCAGCAGCGCATTGCCGAACTTGATCTGGATGTGGCGCGTCTTGCTGAAGAGCGAGCTGCGTTTGAGAAAGAAATTATTGCTCAGCGCAAGCTTGACGAATTACATCATCAGCGGGTCAGTTTGCAGAAGCAGCAAATTAACCGGCTTAAGGAAATGTTGATCCGGCATGAGGCTGAGCTTCGTGGCCAGTTGCAAGAAAATGACAGGAAGGCTGATAAAATTGAGTGGTACCGTTCCTATGCGGTGGTGAAGTTAATCGATAAGTTGTTTTATAAAGAAGATGTTAAATAGTCAAATCAGAGAAATTGATGTCATTGTTCCTGTTTACGATGGCTTTGAGGAAACCCGGGCCTGTATAGAGTCAGTGCTTGCGAGTACCAATCGTTGTACTCATCATGTTATTGCGATTAACGACGGGTCACCTAACGCCAAACTCAGTGCCTGGCTTGAAGAGATGGCTAAAGCCGGAAAGCTGGAGCTATCTGTCAATGAGAAAAACCTGGGGTTTGTAGCAACCGTTAACAAGGGAATGAAGCTTAATACCGATCGTGATGTAGTGCTTGTCAACAGTGATACGCTTGTAGCAAACGATTGGCTTGATCGGCTTTATAGTTGTGCCTATGAGCGAGCGAACATAGCCACTGTCACGCCGTTTAGCAATAATGCGGAGATATTCAGCTTTCCTACACTGTGCAAGAGTAATGAGTTGGTTGGCGATTACGATGTTGAAAGTCTCGATAAGGTCTTCTCGGAGCAGGTGAGTAATACCTCGATTACCTTTCCTACGGCGGTGGGCTTTTGCATGTATATCAAGCGCGAGGCACTCGACAAAGCCGGGTACTTTGATGAAGAGGCATTCGGACGTGGCTATGGTGAGGAAAATGATTTCTGCTTGCGTTGTACGGCTCAGGGCATGGAACATGTAATGGCCACTAATACTTTTGTATTTCATGAAGGCGGTGTGAGCTTTTCTGATGAAAAGATTGAGCGCGTGGAGAATGCCATGCGCATTCTCGATGAGAAGTATCCACATTATCACCGGGTAGTACACGAGCATATCCAGCAAAACCCGGTGGAGGCGATTCGCCAGAAGGTACAGCTCGACCTGTTATTGGGGAATGCGCGCACCAAGTTGCTGCATATCACTCACCACATGGGTGGAGGGGTGCAATTTCATATTGAGGAGTTACAGCGCTGCTTTGCGGATCGTTTTGATATTCTATTGTTGCGCCCAAGTGAGGAAAAAGATGTTGAACTTTCCTATCACTTTGCCAACTATGACTTCCGTCTGCACTTTGATCTCGAAGATGATTGGGAGCTGTTGCTGGAAATCCTGCGAGCATTGAATTTCAAGGGTGTTCACTTTCATCACCTGATGAGGGTGCCGGAGAAAATCTGGCCGATTGCGCAAATATTAAATCTGGAATGTGACGTTACGTTACACGATTATTATTTCATCAATGGTAATCCGACGCTGACAGATAAAAACGGCGTTTACGTGGAGAACCTTGATGAGCGTGAAGAGAAGTGTGCTGAACACTACCCTTTGCCTGAGGGTATGACTTTACAGCAATGGCATCAGAAAATGAAAAACTTTCTGATGGGTGCAAAACGTGTTTATGCGCCGTGTCAGGCAACGGCAGACATTTATAATCTTTATTTTCGCGAACTCGAAATTATCGTTGCCTACCATACCGATGCGCATGATATTGAAGTTTATCCGGATGTGCATGTGCCTGAAATTACCGAAAAAGACAAGATTCGGGTTGCGGTCATTGGGGCGATCAGTCGGGAAAAGGGGGCGGATGTGTTGGAGCATACCGCCTGTCACAAGGATCCACTTAACCGCCTCGAATTTCATTTAATCGGTTATGCCTATAAGCCGTTGCGAGAAACGGTTGAGCAGCATGGCGCCTATCGCAATGAAGAGTTGCAGGATCTGATTAAAAAAATCAACCCACATATTATCTGGTTCCCGGCACAGTGGCCCGAAACTTACTGCTATGTATTGAGCTCAGCGATGCAGTCGGGTCTGCCAATTATTGCCTCGAATCTCGGTTCGTTTCCTGAGCGTCTGCATGGCAGACCGGCCAGCTATATCAAGCCGTGGAATATTGGTCCGGAGGGCTGGAAAAATGCACTGATCGAAATTCGCGAATGGATGGTTGCGCATAGTGGGCAAGTATTTGCATGGCCCAACAGTGCCTTTGGTCAAACCCGTTGGCGTTATACGGAACAGTATTTGCCTGGTGTTGGCAGCGATACCAGCGCCCGCAATTTGATTACTCTCGACAAAATTGAACATCTGGCTTCCGGACCGGCGAATCAGGCTCTTTCCAGAAAAGAAGCGTTGTTAAAACTGCTGTTGAAGTTACGTGAGCTGCCCCCGTTTCGCAGATTGTTGCGTCTTGTGCCGTTTGAAACCCAGCGCAAAATCAAGCGTCTATTGTCGCAAAAACCGATACACGACATATTAAACGGAGATTAGTTTGACTGTGGATCTGCAGGTGCAACAGGTCACGATTGTACAACGTCAAACCGTGGACTGGACGTCACTGTCTGATGAAGCCTTTCGGCAGCAATCCATTTCTTTCTGTCGTCTTTGGGGTAAGCCGGACGATTATGTATATCGTTTATTTGAATTATGGAATAGTGCTTTCTCTATGGATTACCGAGAGGTGCGCCAGCGATTAAAAGAGGTTGCTCGCGAAAATATTCAACAGGTGAGCGGGATCAGCTTCGTACCCTACGAAAACTACAAAAATATTTCTGAACAGCAAGGCTACTATCTGTTCCTTGACGACGATGATTGGCTTGGTAGTAATGTTGTTGAAGTGCTCGGCAGTCTCAAAGAGCAGCCTCCTCTGGTGTTGTGGCGCTCGGCGAATATCGGCAGCCCGAACCAGCAACATCCGATATTTGTCTGGGGTATGAATGGCCGTTGCATGACTAATAATTACGCGGTTCACAGCAGATGGTTACGGCCATTCGAAAAAATCCAGCAGGTCATCCAGCATAAGAATGCGCAAAACATTATTGATAACGATAAAACCATACCGCATATTGATTATGCCTTGACGGTGAGTAATAAAAGCCCGATCTCCAGCGTTTCACTGGATCGTGGACTTAACGGTGAGTTGCAGCCAGAGAAGCTGCTCGCTATGGTTGAGCAGTATCTGGAAAAGATGTCCAGCGTAGCAGAGGCAGAACTTGCCTATATTCCCTGGGCCAGAGGGCCACTTGATCAGACTGTGGACTTGTTTGGAAAGGTGTTGGCGTCGCAGCGGTGATTCTCTCTTTGCTACACTCTTGTTTATTTAAGCTTGTTAGTGGGATTGTCCTGATTTTAATTCTGTGCCGCTATAGTTTGTATCATTGAAGGGAAGTTTATCTTCATCGGTATAATTTGGATCGAGTGGAGCACCATCAACGGTATCCAGTGCATTGTCATCATCCCAGTCAGCATTGTTGCCGATACCGCCTGAGTCTGTGTCGTATTGCTCTGTGGGAAATGGTTTTTCTCCGCTGATAAAGAGGCTGGGGAGGGCGAGCGCCGCTATTCAGAGTATTGATTCAGCGGTGTGATAGGGCTTACCGAAGCAGTCTGCCAGTGCCTGATGGGTAATATGCCCCTGGCAGGTATTTAGTCCGGCCAGGAATCCCCGGTCATTTTTCAAGGCGGCATAGACACCCTGACCAGCCAGCTTTTGGATATAAGGCAGGGTGGCGTGGGTCAAGGCTGTGGTAGCGCTATATGCGACGGCTGAAGGAATATTGGTGACACAGAAATGAGTCACGCCATGACATATATATACGGGATCGTCATGACTCGTGGGTTTGCTGGTGGCAAAACAGCCCCCTTGGTCAATTGCAACATCAACGATAACGGAACCGGTTTTCATGGATTTAACCATTGCTTCACTGACAACGCAGGGGGCTTTGCCGCCAGGTACGAGCACCGCACCGATCACCAGGTCAGCCTGCGGTAAAGCGCTTGAGAGCGTTTCGTCACTTGACTTTGCAACAGTAATTTTTCCGCCGTAGTCTTTGTCGATTCTTGATAGCGCGTCGGCTGAAATATCAAATACGGTTACTCTTGCACCCATGCCAAGCGCAACCTCGGCAGCATTGCGCCCTACGATGCCTGCACCGAGTACGATAACGTTTGCTGGCTCGGTGCCAGTAACAGCACCGAGCAAGACACCGTGGCCTCCCTGAAGTTTTTCCAGATAGCGCGCACCGAATTGTGTGGCAAGTCTGCCGGCCACCTCGCTCATTGGAGTCAGTAGCGGTAGTCTTTGCCGCGTGTCAGTAATGGTTTCGTAGGCAATCGTGGTTATTTTTTCCTGCAATAAAAAATCCAGTAATAATTTGTCTGCCGCCAAATGTAGATAAGCAAAAATAGTGTGCTCTGAGGTAATCAGGGAAAGTTCGTCCGGTTGGGGTTCTTTGACCTTGACGATAAGCTTGGCTGATTCGAATAACTTGACCGCATTATCAGTTACGATGGCGCCAGCCTGTTGATAGTCAGCATCAGTATAGCCGATGGCTTTGCCGCAGGATTTTTCAAAGAAAACCTCGTGGCCTTGTGCGACTAATTGTTTGGCACCATCAGGTGTTATGCCAACACGATACTCATGGGTTTTACTTTCTTTGGGAATACCAATTTTCATGGTACCTAGTGTAGCAGCAAATGATCACGCGAATATGCCGGGTGATAACAATCGGATAATTATAGAAAGCGAATGGCAGGTCAGCTGTATACTGCCGGGATTACTGATTTTGTTTTTTCTGCTGCTGCTTTTGTTGCTCGAGTCGTTTCTGTTTCATCTTTTCCTGGCGCGCCACCTTGCGGCCTAATTCCAGGTACTTTGCAGCGTGGATATAAAAGGCGCGCAAGTCTGCATGATCCTGGTCGTTACCTGCAAATAAAATCTTTAACAGTTGTTCTTCGTTTTGCGGTTTGCTGCCATCGGCTAAAGGTTTTTGCAGCACGCCAAGTCCGAAGCCGTGCTTGAATTCAAACGTTGAGTATTGCTGAGACAGTTCTTCCCAAAATTTCCACGCACCAAAATCCATCATGCGAGCATAAATGTCGTGAAACAAAATCACGCCGCCGGGTTTTACCTTCGGATACCAGGTTTCAAAGTCTTCCTTGACCGCATCATAGGTATGCAGTCCATCAATATGCAGTAGTTCAATGGATTCGTCGCTAAAGTGGGGGCGGGCCTCTTCAAACAACATGCGCATCAGATAAGAGCAGCCGGCATATTCCTTGCGTGCATGATCGTTGACGCTATTAAAGACTTCTTCATCGTATTTTCCTGTGTGCTCTTCGCCTTCCCAGGTATCGACCGCATAACACACACCGTCGATTTCGTTTTCCTTGATGGACTGACAAAAAGTAAAAAACGATAGCCCGCCCTGGGTGCCAAGTTCCACAACAAGTTTGGGTTTAACGGCTGCCACAATATCGTAGCCAAACGGCATATGGTCAACCCACGTGCTAAAGCACATAAAGTTGGGTGTAAAGCGGCGAATTGATGGTGGAGTGTAAATGGCGCTCATAATAGCTGTTATCGTTGTTCGAGACGTTGTGTAAGAATAAAGGGAATATTACGTTGAAGTATCGGGACTTGCAAACAGGGCGACATCGTCGAGCCAGGGGTGGCGTGCGTTTTTGCCACGGGTAATCCAGCCAAAACGGCGTTTACCGAATTTGGCTGAATGCTGCATAAAACGCTGCGCGTGGGAGTTAACTGCTCCAAGCAGTATCGGCTCACGGCGTAAGGCGTGAAAGCCGCCTTCCCAGTAAGAATGCAATTGACGGCGATGGGATTCCAGTACTGCCTCGCGGTCTGCTGCCTGCTGTGTAGTAATGCCGCCATGGAACTGATGAAACGAACCTTCGCCGGGAGCAATAAAGTAAAGTTGCGTATCAGGTAGCATGCCGAGCTGGCGAAACATATGCAGATTAATAGAGCCGCCGCCGGGTAAATCAAACTCTTCATTGGCGCCGCCAATTCGGGCAAAGCTTTCGGCGGAGCTGAACATGCAGTTGCACTCAAGCAGGGGGTGAAAAATACCTTTTTCATTAGCGCCGCTAATATTGGCAATATCAAACAGGCGATAACCATTGTCTTTCCAGTGAGTGTTTGCCAGTAGATCCTGCTCGACTTCCTCGTTATAACCGGTATCGAGGTGAAACTGGTGCTCGTCCGGTCCGAGATTGTACCCAGGAATGGCCAGCAGACTATCCGGATCGGCTTGTTGAGCGAGCAGGGCATACTCGATGACCCGCGGTGTTACCATGCGTGCGCCATCAATCATCAGGCAAATAGATTGCCCGCGTGCTTTGCTGAGACCAAAGTTAATTGCACCGCAAGGTGAAGCGCTGGTTTCCTGACGGCGGTAGTAGCGGATGTTATTAGCAATGGCAAGCAGAGCTTGTTCATCAACATTGTCAGTAGATTCATTTTCCACTATGACGATTTCATAATCACTTTCGCAGACATTGCGCTGATGGTGAATTGACAAGCTATAAGCAGTGTTTAATGCCTGGCGCGGCATTTTATACACGATAACAACAACGGAAATTTTTATAGAGTTTGACATGGCCTGATTCTATCTCAATTCAGGTTGGCTTGCCGGTCTGGCTTTCAAGCCGTGTCACATCGTCAACCCAATGGTGAGTCTGCTTGCTATCGAGGCGGTCAAAGCGCACCAGCGACTGCATGCTTGAATAGTGCAAAAAGCGTTGAGCTTCGGAGCAGACGGCGCCGAGCAGGATGGGTTCCCGTTTTAATACGCTGAATACCCCCCAGAGTTTGTTGAGTTGTTTGGCAAATAACCTGAGAGTTGCTTCACGATCTTCAGCAGGCTGTGTAGTTACACCGCCATGCAACTGGTGGAACGAGCCTTCACCGGCTAAGACAAAGTAGTAATTGGTTTCAGGTAACATGCCGAGGGAGCGAAACATATGCAGGTTCAGTGAGCCGCCACCCGGGTAAGTAAACTGTGTGTCGGCATAGCCTATCTTTGCGAAACAGTCTCTTGATGCAAACACACAGTTGGATTCAAGCAATGGGTCAATGTAACCAGTGGGATTGGCGCCACCGATGCTGCTGATATCGAACAGGCGGTAGCCATTGTGTTGCCAATTACATTGTTGCAACAGATTGCGCTCTTTGGCTTCACTATAGTTATAGTCAGCGGCAAGCTGGTGTTCGACGGGGCCGAGATTGTAGCCCGGAACAGCAATCAGTGCATTTGGACAGATTCCCTGTGCTTGCAGAACATATTCAAGCACACGTGGGGTCACCATGCGTGCGCCATCGATCATCAGTCCGATCATCTCGCCGCGGCACTGTTCAAAGGCAAAATTAATCGCGTGTACTGGTGAAACACTTGGCTCATCGCGTAAAAAATAGCGGCTGTTGGGTGCAGCAGCGGCAACCGCTTGTGGATCGAGGTTGTTGCCAGAGCTGTTTTCTACAATAACGATTTCGTAGTCATCACTACTGATATTTCTTTGGTAGGGTACGGCGAGAGATGTCAGTGTATTTAATGCCTGGCGCGGCATATCATACACAATCAGAATAATGGAAAGCTTCGGTTTGGCCATCTTGTTACCCGCCTAGAGAAAATGCTCGGTATAGCGCCGGTGGTGCAGGTCGCTTGGCCAAAATGGTTCATGGCGTTTACTCTTGCGGTTGAAGCGTTTGATTGCGCGGGTGCTCGCGTAATGCAAAAACGCCTGTGCATGACTGCCGACAGCTCCTAGCAAAAACGGCTCCCGTTCCAGGCCCTTGAACTGGCCATTCCAGTAGCTCTCTAACTGATCCCGCGGCGATAAAAATGACTCTTCGCGATCTTCACGCTCCGAAGTAGAGACGCCGCCATGGTATTGGTGAAACGAGCCTTCGCCGGGGGTAACAAAAAAGTATTCGGTATTTTCCAGAACACCAAGACTGCGAAACATATGCAGGTTGAGACCGCCGCCGCCAGGAAAATGGAAAGCCTCATCGGCACCGCCAATGCGATTAAAGTTTTCAGCGGAGCTGAACATGCAGTTGTTTTCCATAAACGGTTGAAATACACCGCGTGGATTGGCTTCACTGATGTTGGCAATATCAAACAGGCGATAGCCGTTCTTTTGCCAGTTAATGGTTTGCATCAGGTGCTTCTCGGTTTCTTCGTTGTAGTTATGTGTCTTGCTGAAATGCTGTAATTCCGGGCCGAGATTATAGCCGGGCACAGCAAGCAGGCAGTCAGGATCAATACTGCTTGCCTGCAAGGCATATTCGATGACCCGCGGTGTCACCATGCGCGCACCGTCAATCAATAGGCCGATAAAAGACCCTTTGCAGAGTTTTAAGCCGGCGTTAATAGCAGGAGCAGGGGAGACGCCGTTTTCATCGCGGCACAGGTAGTGAATATTATCGCCGATACTTGTCAGTCGCTGTGGGTCGATAGTGTGATCGGAGCGATTCTCCACTACGATGATTTCATAGTCTTCGGCGCTTACATTGCGTTGATGACGGGTGGATAGGCTGTAAACAGTATTCAGTGCCTGCTCCGGCATGTCGTAGACAATAACGACAACGGACAAGCGTGGAGATTCGGGGGCTGGGTTGCTAGCAGGCATGAGTTAATACTACCGGATAATTGAAATGCTGAGAAATATTTACCAATTCTTGCGGTTTATCAACTTTTTGGGGGTGGGTGAAAGAGTATGGTAGAGTCAACGTATTTGAAAAAGAACGGCAATACCGCGATTTACAATGACAAAACCTGTAGCTCCCGCCATGTTGGCAGATACCGATTTGCTATTTACCCTGGCCAGGGAGGGGTGCGAACAGTATCAGCAAGCGGAGCCTTTTGCTCACCATTTGCTACCTCATTTAATCAAGCCGGTTTGCGGTAGTGCGCTGTTTGAAGGTTTTGTAGAAGCCGCGACTAATACACAAGAGCCGGATACACTGTTTACCCAGCTTGAATTACCCGCTGTGGTGCGCATGCTGGTATGGGAGCTGGCATCGAGTACTCTGATTCGACATTTTGCATCTCTGTCAGGTACGCCGCCGCTACTGCCGGATCCGTTTTTTGTTAATTCCGGTATCAATCTTTGGTGTGAAGCTGAAATGCAGTTCAATGCATCAGAAGCATTGCTTGAGAGACATCCAAAAACTGATTTGCTCAATGTATTGCGAGTCGAACTATTTGTAAGTGCAGATCCCGAAGCAACGTTTGAGCTGGCATACCTTAATGATGCGGGTGAGGCAGTTTCTGTTGAGCAGGTGAAATCTTCCATGGCACTGTTATCAGATAGTCAGCGTTATCATTTACGGTATACAACCGATACGCCGCAAAACTGGGCATCATTTGTAGCGTACTACTATATTAATGATCGTGCGAGACAATTGACTGGTGAGTTGCCGGAAGACTCCACAGGGGGAGGTTATTAATGTCGCGCGAGTGTTTGCATGCCGAGGATTTTCTGGCCAGGCCGCTGCTGAACTATGAGCGATTAGCGGAGATTGCTGTCAATGGCCGCGAGCAATACCTTAATGCCGAGCCATTCCCCCATATTGTGATTGATGATTTTATTACACCGGCCATGGTAGATGTGCTGCTCAACGATTTTCCTATGCCAAAAGATCGGATCAACCACGATGATGAATCTGAAAAACTCGGTGATGGCACTGTTGCCCAGTTTCGCAAGCACTGGCTGTCGATGGAAATTCGTGCAGGACTCAATATTCGTCGTTTATATTGGGAGCTTAATTCTTCAGACTTTATCAACTTTCTACAAACTCTGACGGGCATTGAGAATGTGATTCCCGATCCTTATCGTGCGGGAGGTGGTCTACACGAGAGCCGTGCCGGTGGTTTTCTCATGGTACATGCTGACTACAATCGGCAGCCCGAGACGGATCTTGATCGTCGCATGAATATTATTATTTATCTCAACAAGGACTGGCAGTCGGAATGGGGAGGGAGCCTTGAGTTATGGTCGCCAGATATGCAGCACTGTATCAAGCAGGTGGAGCCCATCGCGGGCCGAGCGGTGTTATTTAATACCAATACCTACACCCCTCACGGCCACCCGACGCCGTTGGCGTGCCCGCCAGATCGTGCGCGTAAATCAATTTCCACGTTTTACTATACTAACGGCAAACCAGAGGCTGAGGGTAATGTGCCGCATATGACGATTTGGAAAAAGCGTCCGGGAGAAGAGTAAACACCTTATGCAGGCAGAAGAACAATTGCAAAAAGGAGTGAATGCTTTTATGGGTTTTCGCTTTGCCGAGGCTGCTGAATTGTTGTTGCCACTTGCAGAAGCGGGAGAAGTAGAAGCGCAAAAGCTTATGGCGCGTTTGTATTTTGCCGGAAACGGGGTTGAGAAAAGTCTCGAACATTATGAATACTGGTTAACGCAGGCTGCAGAGCAGGGAGATCGTCAGTCCCGTGCCAAACTTAAGCGCCTTAAAAAAAGACAATAATAAGTCAGACGATAAGATGAAGCCGCTGCGTGCCTTGTTGGCGATTAGTGCCCTGATAGTTTGCGGTTTGTTTGCAGAAGTTATTTTTTTGCGTGGATCATTTCAGCCTTCCAATGTGTTTCCTCAAACTGGTGTGCCGGAGTCATGGCGTTTTGTCTACACGATACCGCCGTTATCGCCTCATGCAGCACCTGCCCATGGTTACAGTGATCTGGGTGCAACGGCCTGGCTGGCTGAGCCGGCCCGCTATTGGCTGGCGAGCACTTTTGCCACAGGAGAATCGCCGTATTGGAATCCCTACTCAGCGGCTGGTTCGCTGGGGCCGGAAATACTGGTTGATGGCAAGTTCTCCCCGTTGACATTAATATCGGCAATGTTTTTTAACGGCTCGGCTATCAGCTATGATATAGCACTGTTGGTGCTGTTTTTTTGTGGCGCGCTCTGTTTGTTGCTAGTTATCAATCGCTGTTTACAATTAAGTATACAAGCGGCTATTGTAGCGACACTGTTTTATTTGCTGAATGGTTTTTCAACACCGAATTTAAATTCACTCATTGGTCTGCCGTATTTTCTGTTTCCGATAGTATTGTTTTCACTATTGTGCTTTTCCAGGCGGCAATCATTGATAACCTGGCTTGGTGTCATTTTAAGCCACGTTCTATTGTTTAGTGTGACACTCATGCCAACTATGTTGTTGGTGTTTGTTACTGTGCATGCTATTAATCTCGCCTGGATAATACAAAACAGGATTGGGTGCGCTACGGTCTCTACTGCAAAAACGCTGCATCGTTCCACAAAAGCTGGAGAGGAAAGCCGACAGAATATTTATCGTATATCCGGTTTGCTGCTATGTGCGGGGCTCGTCAGTGCGCTATTACTGGGGCCTCTGTGGTTGCCAATACTGGCTTCTCAGGAAATTACCCAGGTACTGGGAAAATACAACAGTCGGACGGATATTGTGCCTTTTTCCGGAAATAGTCTGTTATCTGTTTTTACACCAAAACATTTTTGGGAAAACTACAGTGGTGTGACAGTTGGTGAGCTGTATCCCGGGAAGCTGAGTGAACGAGCTGGAGTGCTGGCGCATATTGGTATATTTGCTGCGATTATTGCCAGTATGGCTGTGCCAGGAGGAAAGACATGGCTTGGGCGACTGAAGGCGCATCCGATTATCATCATTTGTCTGTTGATAGTGCTGTGTAGCTATTTACGTGTGTTTGGTCTATTGCCGATCTTTGGGGCTGTACCGGTGCTACGCTCAATTGCGCCGCAGTACTGGGGGGCTGCAAGTAGTATCTGCTTGGTGGTGTTGGTTGCCTACGGTATGGAAAATCTGCGCCAGCATACGTTTAGTTTGATGGCTCCGATAATAACATTTTGTATAGCTGTAATTGCTTTTGCAATTCTGTTTTGGCAGCTGGATGTCGGTGAACTGGGCTCTCCTTATGTTAGTTATGTAAAGTTGACGCTGTTTAGCCTGGTGCTGGTGGTGGTCTGTCTGGTGGTGTTAATGCGCGGCAAGGATAAATCGGGAGATATATTTATTGTTTTGCCGGTGATGGCCGTGCTGGAACTGTTTTTCTATATGAATCATTTGCGTCCTGAACGTTTTGAGCCGCTCGAACAGCCACCAGCGTTTGTCAGTTTTATTAAGCAGAATATAGACGATGGAAGAGTATTCAGCATAGGACGTTTTGGTACGCTTTATCCGGAATATGGCGCTATGTATGGTATCCGTCAGGCAGGTACCCAGAGTAATGTGCACCTGCCCTGGTATGCAGATTTTTATCGCCGCAATCTTGCTGCAGACAATGGTTTATTTCTGGTGACCGGATCAGGCATTACCTCATCACCTGTGTCGTCAGAAAAACCGGTGCCACTGGTCGAGTCAGCGCTGGACCTCGCCAGCGTTCACTATATTCTGGTTGTCAACCATGCCCGTCACTACCTGGATTTCTTTGCGCAACGTGATTATCCGAAGGTCTACCACGACACCTATCTCACGATCTTTGAGAATCCGGATTATCTGCCAATGGTGCGCCTTGTTAGTCAGGTGGTTGAACATCATCAAACGCCGGATGTGGCGGGTGTTGATGGCCGTTATGTGGCTACCTCGCAGGATAGTGAGCTGTTGGAGCTTGCCAGGCAAGCGGGGTTGTATCGTGTTGTTAATGAAGAAACACCACAGGTTAATGGCACGGTAAATATTGAGCAGTACCGTAATACAGAACTTGTCATTTCGGTAGAGGCTGAACAGGCGTCATTATTGGTTCTGTCAGAAACCTGGCATCCGTCATGGAAGGCAGTGCTGGATGATCAGCCTGCGTATGTCGGACGCGTTAACGAAGCATTTCGTGGTGTTGTTATTCCGACAGGCAAGCACACTATCAGGTTGTACTATAAGAATCGTGCGATTATCTACGGCAAGTATTGTTTTTATTTTGCTGTTGTACTGCTGGTGGTTATCGCAATGTTCAGCCTGATACGTAACAAAAAAAATATTGGCGCTTTATCAGGCCACGGTACCGCCGTCGACGATTAGTTCAGTACCCGTGATATGTTTGCCGTCTTGTTCTGAGGCGACCATCGCAACGACACCGGCAATATCTTCCGGTACGCCAAATTCATCCAGTGCCGAAATTCTTGGGATCAGGTTCCAGTCAATATCATCGGGCAGACCACTGTCTTTTTGCATGTTGGTCAGGATACTGCCGGGACAAACCGTATTGGCGCGAACCCCTTTTTTGCCGTATTCCACAGCGATGGATTTGGTGAGTGCCGAGACACCGCCTTTGGAAGCACCGTAAGCAATGCCGTAAGGTAGGCCACGAATTGCCGAGGTGGATGAGATATTAACAATATTACCCTTGCTGGCTTCCAGCTGAGGCAAACATTCACGGCACATATAAAAAGTACCCGTCAGATTAATAGAGATCATGCGGTGCCAGAGTTCATCGGTAATATTCACAGCGTGATCAAGCTTGATCACGCCGGCAACGTTGACGAGTACATCAATTCTTCCATAACTTTCCAGGCAGGCGGTAACGGCTGCTTTCACCGAATCAACATTGCTCACATCACAGATCAGGGCCTCAGCCTTGCCGCCGCCATTTTTAATATCGGCAACAGTTTGGTTAAGACCTTCCTCGACAACATCAAGGCAAAATAATTGGCCACCCTCTGCGGCGAGTCGTTTGGCAGTGGCTGCGCCGATACCGGCGGAAGCGCCGGTTAACAGGATAACCTTGTCATTAAATCTGTTCATAAACCTGAGCCTCAGGGAAGTTTGGTGCGAATAAAAAAGTTAATTGCAATGAGTGTTAGCAATAACAGGGCTGCGACACCATTGTGTGCAACGGCGACAGCCATTGGCAAACTGAAAATCACATTGCTGATACCGAGTCCGATCTGGGTAAGTAACAGAGCAAAGGCGATTGCTCCGCTTTTTCGGATCAGTGCGTGTTTGCCAGTAAAATAACAACGTACGCAGAGCAATAGAACAAACAGAAAGGTCACTATGGCGCCAATACGATGGGTCATATGTATAGTGACACGGCTGGTATTGTCGAGGTGGCCGCCTTCGTAGTCGGGGCCAATGGGCAGGAAAACATTAAATGCATCGGCGAAGTCCATTTCCGGCCAGTATTCGCCCTGGCAGGTAGGGAAGTCGGTACAGTGCAAAGCCGCATAGTTGGTACTGACCCAGCCGCCGAGAGCAATTTGCAGTATCACCACCACAATGGCGATTGGCGCGAGCCGGCGTAAATTGGCGGGGATACGATTCGGTTTCATTGCCCCATAAACCTGCTTTAACCACATTAGCCAGATCAGACTCAACGTGAGCAAGCCAAACAGAAGGTGTAATGTCACAAATACCGGGTGCACCTTGAGGGTAACTGTCCACATGCCAAATGCACCTTGCAGGCATACCAGTGGAATCAGCAGGGTTGGGATCAGGGTTTGTTGGCTCGGGTTGGATTTACGCAGTACCCAGGACCAGATGCCGAGGCCGATTAAGACGAGGCCGAGACTGCTTGCAAAATAGCGGTGAACCATTTCCTTCCAACCCTTCGCAACTTCTACCGGGCGTTCCGGGAAGGCGGCATTGGCTCGGGCGATATCCTCAGGTGTTTGTGGTACGCCGAGGTGGCCGTAGCAACCGGGCCAGTCCGGGCAGCCGAGGCCGGCGTGGGACAGGCGTACGTAAGCACCGAGAACAACAATAAAGAGGGTGAGCAGGGTAGCGGCCATACAGAGGTGACCAAACCAGGGGGAAGATGTCTGTTTCAACTTGGTACTCGCAAAAATTGTTGCTAAAAGCGCTGCTGATTCTACCGGGGAGTATCAAGGGAATCTATATGATTAAACCGATAACTGCGCCGGTCAGCAGGGTGGCAAGTACCCCGGAAACAATTGACAGTGGTGCGAGGCGAATAAAGAGCGACATGCGCTGTGGACACATGGCACTGAGACCGGCAAGCATAATGCCGAGACTGCCAAAATTGGCGAAGCCGCAGAGTGCATAGGTGAGAATCAGTTTGCTCGAATCACTGAGGTTGTCCGCCGGTAACTGGCTTAGTTGTAAAAACGCGAGCAGTTCGTTAATGACCACCTTGGTACCCATCAGTTGGCCAGCGGTATGGGCTTCGTGCCAGGGAATACCGATAAGCCACATAAACGGCGCGAATACATAGCCGAGTAAACGTTCCAGTGTGATTGGCTGTTGGTTGAGGGTGGGTAGCAAGCCGAGGAGCTGATTGGCCAGGTGCACCAGTGCCACAAATACAATCAGCATGGCGATAATATTGAGAAACAGTTTCAAACCATCTTCGGTGCCACGGGTAATCGCATGCATAGTGCTTTGGTAGGCTAGTGATTCATTTCCATCTGCTGATGATGAGCCTTGTGCGGTGTTTTTTTCTATTGAGTCTTTATGGCGGCCGGGTTTGATTAATAACGCGAGCATAATGGCAGCGGGCGCACTGATTACAGAGGCGGTGAGGATATGGGACAGGGCGTTGTCGATCACATTACCGAGAAAGGTCGCATAGAGCAGCATCACGGTACCGGCGACGGTTGCCATGCCGCAGGTCATAACAATAAACAGGTCGGACTCGGACATGCGGTTGAAATGAGCTCTTATCAGCAGTGGTGATTCCACCATGCCAATAAAAATACTGCTGGCACTGCCAAGCCCTGCTGCGCCACCGATCCCAAACAGACGCTGTAGCAACCAGGTAAATCCGTTGATAAGGAGTGGTGTGATGCGCCAGTGCCAGAGTAGAGCTGACAATACACTGAACACGATAACCAATGGCAGGGCGCGAAACGCGAGGATATAGCTATTGGCGGGTTCGTTAGTGGCAAACGGAGCTGCTCCACCACCGAGGTAGCCAAATACCAGGCTGGTGCCAGCTTCGGTGGCATTGCCAATTGCGACGACAGCGTGGTTGAGACTGAGCAGCAGATTCTGTAATAGAGGAAGATGCAACAACAGCGCGGCGAGTAAAAACTGGGAGCCAATACCGCTGGCAATAATCAAGCCTGATGGTTGAGGTCGGGTTTCTCCCCGGTGGTTGATACGTCCCAGACACCAGGCACTTAAAACGATAAACAGGATGCCCATGATCCCCTGGTAGTGTTGCATTGCTGTTTGTTCCTTTATTGAATCTCTATGGGCTGAGCAATAGAGACATTGATCGATAAGTTAACGGAGTGTCGTTGCTCCTCGTGATGCGTACCATCGCAGATTCGCGTTTTATCTGTCAAACCTGAGTGCCACACTTGGTTATTCTGGTTTTTTTGAGCTGGATCAGTGTTTTGTTAATTTGTCAGCCCAATAAGGTCTTGCGCTGCGCGTTTTATTGTTCTCAGGGGCGATTCATGGCAAAACGCACTGGACATCAAAACCTTATTTCATTAGAGTACGCGCTGAAATTGGGGGTGACAAATTGACGCACCTACAGTTACTGGTTTGCGGTTTTTTTAGCTGTTTAGGGGTTCAAATCCGGACAGCTTGAGGCTCTGCCTCATTATGGATAGCTTAAGCCCTGCGCATAGCGCCACGTACTTGTAAGTTTTGTCGCATTTGTTACAGAAATGCTTAACCCGTATAAAAAGTACATAAGCCTTTGGGGCCGGCTAGTCAGCCTTGCGTGTTCCAGGTTTGTGATGTTTTACCAACCAGGGAGCATACAGAATGCACTCAAATTTGTTCAAGCGAGCTATTTTGATACTCCCCGCTATCGCGACTCTGGCTTCAAGCCCGGCGCTGGCGGAAGAGTCCTGGCGAGATCGTTCTCAATACAATCTCATGCCCGGGGTCACGGAGATCAGCCAATCCATCTTTGACCTGCACATGGCGATTCTCTACATCTGTGTAGCGATCGGCGTTGTGGTGTTCGGCCTGATGTTTTATTCCATGCTGGCGCACAGGAAATCAAAAGGTCATGAGGCTGCCCAGTTTCATGAAAGCACCAAACTGGAGGTGGCCTGGACATTAGTACCTTTTCTCATTGTTATCTGGATGGCAGTGATGGCGACTGAAACTCTGGTTGAAATGTATGACACTGAAGAATCTGCGTTGACGGTTAAAGTGACCGGTTCCCAGTGGAAGTGGCACTATGAATATCTCAACTACGAAGAGCAGTCAGACCTGGGTGTTGGTTTCTTCAGTGTACTGTCTACGCCTCGCGAGCAATACGACCAGTTGGAGCAAACCTACGGCCGCCCGGTCAATGAAAACTATCTGATGGAAGTGGACAACCCACTGGTTATCCCCAAAGATAAAAAAGTTCGCTTCCTGATTACCGCTGACGATGTTATCCACTCCTGGTGGGTACCGGATTTCGGTATCAAGAATGACGCTATTCCCGGTTATATCAATGAGTTGTGGACAATTGTTCCAGTAACCGGCACCTTCCGCGGTAACTGTACTGAGCTGTGTGGTAAGGATCATGGCTTTATGCCGGTTGTTGTAGAAGTCGTTGAGCAGTCTGAGTTTGACAGCTGGCTCAAAGAGCAGCAGGAAATTGCAGCTGCGGGACCGGATATGTCTGAATTTGCCTCAATTGATGAAGCTGTTGAAATGGGAACAGGCCTTTATAACGGCCGTTGTGCAGCTTGTCACGGCATGAGCGGTGAAGGTGGTGTCGCCCCGGCTGTTACTGGCGGCGCGATTGCCACAGGTCCGATTGCAGGTCATCTCGACATTGTTGTGAATGGTAGTAAGAACAACCCGATGATGGCGGCCTACGGTAACCAGCTTTCTGCGAAAGAGCTGGCAGCAATTATCACTTACCAACGTAACGGTTTAGGTAACAGCACTGGCGATCTGGTGCAACCTGCCGACGTTGAAGCAGCTAAGTAAGGGGAGAAGAGTTATGGGTGAACATCACGGCCCTGATAAAGGCATCAAGCGTTGGTTGTATACAACTAACCACAAAGATATCGGCACACTCTATCTGTGCTTCTCTCTCGCTATGTTTTTCCTTGGCGGTATTCTCGCCATGGTTATCCGTGCGGAGTTAATGTATCCCGGTTTGCAGGTGGTAGATCCGGACTTCTTTAACCAGATGACAACATGTCACGGTCTGGTTATGGTATTCGGTGCAATCATGCCCGCATTCGTGGGACTGGCCAACTGGATGATCCCGATGATGATCGGTGCACCGGATATGGCTCTGCCGCGTATGAATAACTGGAGCTTCTGGTTGCTACCGGTAGCATTCTCTATCCTGACATCTTCTATCATTATGTCGACGCTGGGCTTTGGTCAGGCGCCTAACTTCGGTTGGACATTCTATGCGCCATTATCGACGACCTATGCACCAGCGAGTACGGACTTCTTTATTGTGTCCGTTCACTTGATGGGTATTTCGTCCATCATGGGTGCAATCAACGTTGTAGTAACTATCTTCAACTTGCGTGCTCCGGGCATGACTCTGATGAAAATGCCACTGTTCGTATGGACCTGGTTGATCACCGCATTCCTGCTTATCGCGGTAATGCCGGTTCTCGCCGGTGCGGTTACCATGATGCTGACTGATCGTCACTTCGGTACCAGCTTCTTCGACGCAGCTGGTGGTGGTGACCCGGTACTGTTCCAGCATATTTTCTGGTTCTTCGGTCACCCGGAAGTGTATATCATGATCCTGCCTTCCTTTGGTGTGGTATCTGCAATTATCCCGACCTTTTCGCGTAAACCTCTGTTTGGCTATGCCTCCATGGTATATGCAACGGCATCAATTGCCTTGCTCTCATTCGTGGTCTGGGCTCACCACATGTTTACCACTGGCTTGCCGCTCGCAGGTGCACTGTTCTTCATGTATATGACCATGTTGATCTCGATTCCGACCGGTGTAAAAGTCTTCAACTGGGTTGCTACCATGTGGCGCGGTTCGATGACCTTCGAAGTGCCGATGAAGTTTGCTCTTGCTTTTGTGATTCTGTTTACGATTGGTGGCTTCTCCGGTCTGATGCTCGCGATGACGCCGATTGATTACCAGTATCATGAAACCTACTTCGTTGTTGCTCACTTCCACTATGTACTGGTAAGTGGTGCGGCGTTTGGTATTTTTGCCGGTGTTTACTACTGGCTGCCGAAGTGGACTGGTGTGATGTACAACGAAAAACTCGCCAATGCCCACTTCTGGTGTTCAACAATTTTTGTCAACCTGTTGTTCTTCCCGATGCACTTTGTCGGTCTGGCAGGTATGCCGCGTCGTATTCCGGATTATTCCTGGCAGTTCGCCGACTTTAACTGGTGGATCAGTATCGGTGGCTTCGGCTTCGGTCTGTCACAGCTGTTGTTGTTGGCAGTTGTTATCCAGGCGGGTCGCGGTAAAGGTAAAAAAGTTAGTGATGAAGTTTGGGAAGGTGCGGAAAAATGGGGATTGGAGTGGACTGTTCCTTCTCCGGCGCCTTATCACACTTTCTCTACTCCGCCCGTAATTAAGTAAGGGTAGTGAGGTATGTCATGACTCAGGAGGCAGAAGGCCAGGACGTTACTGAAAACGTCGAAGCGAATAACAACAAGCTTGTGATTCGCCTCGTGGTTATCTGCCTCGGTATGTTTGGCTTTGCCTATGCCCTGGTGCCTTTGTATGAGGTGTTTTGTGAAGTTACCGGGCTCAACGGCAGGATGGATTTAACGGCTGGGGGGCGTGTGCGTGTAGAAGATGTTGCAGAGCTTGATAACATCACTATCGACACCAGTCGCACAATCACCGTCGAATTTGTGGCTGATGCAGCACCTGGCCTTAACTGGCGGTTAGAACCGGAAACTACCCGGGTAACAGTTCACCCGGGCGAGATGAAGCTCGTAAACTTTTATGCGGAGAATCTTTCCGGCAAGGATATAGTGGCGCGGGCTGTACCGTCTATATCGCCTGGCCACGGCGCAGGATATTTCAAAAAAACGCAGTGTTTTTGCTTTGATGAAATGAGTCTGGCGGCGGGGCAGAAAGAAGAAATGCCGGTGGTATTTCATCTGACGGAAGATTTTCCAAAGGATATTAGAACTGTGACGCTGGCCTACAAGGCCTTTGACATTACTGACAAGGTGAAGGTTATTGAGCCGGCCAATGATGTTAGTGATAGTGGCGAGACAGGTGACACAGTGGCGCAGGTAGCGTGGTAAGTCTGGTTTGTTAAAAAGGTTTAGCAAGCAGGCTTAAAGAGACAGGATTAATAAAGCGTAAGCTTTTTAAAGTATTAAACATAGCGAACTGGAGATTGATTCCATGGCAGAAAAGGCGACAACCTATTACGTTCCACATAGCAGCCCCTGGCCAATTTTTGCATCTATTGCGCTGGGTACGTTGGTTCTTGGATTGGTTCACTTTATTCAGCAAAACACCAGTGCAGTGGATAATGATGGCAGTCTTGGCGGCCTGATGTTCCTTGTCGGTGTGGCAGGCATGATCACTGTGTTGTCACTGTGGTGGCGCGATACGATCACAGAGAGCCTGGCGAATATGAACAGTGCTCAGATGGATGTGTCTTATCGCATGGGTATGATGTGGTTCATCTTTTCCGAGGTGATGTTCTTTGCTGCATTTTTTGGTGCGCTGTTCTATGTGCGTAACCTCGCAGTGCCTTGGCTTGCAGGTGAAGGCAGCAATGAAATGACCAACGCTCTGTTGTGGCCTGAATTTGAAGCAAGCTGGCCGCTGCTGATGACACCTGGTGGTGATACGACTCAAGCCATGGGTCCTTGGGGTTTGCCGCTGATTAATACCATTATTCTGATTACCAGTTCTGTAACATGTACCTTTGCGCACCACGCTGTGGTAGCAGGTGATCGCGCCAAACAGGTTCGTTGGCTCGGTATTACCCTTATTCTGGGTTACGCTTTCCTTGTATTGCAAGGCTATGAGTACAAGCATGCCTATCAGGATCTTGGTCTGACTCTGGACGCAGGTATCTATGGCTCAACTTTCTTTATGTTGACCGGCTTCCACGGCCTGCACGTTACCATGGGTGCAACTATGCTGACTGTAATGTACTTTCGCAGTCGCAAAGGCCACCTGACACCGGATAACCATTTTGCTTTTGAAGCAGCTGCCTGGTATTGGCACTTTGTTGACGTGGTATGGGTATTCCTGTTTATCTTTGTTTACTGGTTGTAAGACAGCAGTAAGCAAAGTTCGCTAATAATAAAAAAGGCACCAAAAGGTGCCTTTTTTATTGCCTGTCTTTTATATTTTAAACAGTCATTTTTTAACCCAGTTGCCACTGGCATCCTGGTAGTAATGGCCGCTGGCTGTTGCTGCCACGGCGCGTTCGTAGAAGCGCTGCGCCACTTGCTCAACTGTCAGGTTGTTCTTGTTGGCTGAGTCAGTAAATTTTGCTTTGCGTTTGTTGTTCACATCTTTAACCAGTGCGGTAAGTTCGGCACTGGGAGAGCTTGTCACATAGCCGATATAACCATCGTTGCGTTCGCCGATAAGACCCTGGGTCTTGGCTGATTTAAGATCAATAGCCCAGGCAGTGGCTACTGTGGCCATCAGTAACACAATCACGGTAAGAAACTTTTTCATTTGCTGTTTCATTGCCTTGCTCCTCTAGAAAAGTTCGCTGTCTTCTTCAAATAATTCGTCGAGGTCTTTGTCGACCTTGACCCGAATCTCGTGCTCAATTTTCACATTGAGGTTGATCTCAATGGGCTTTTCCGGTGCCGCCACCTGAACTGTCGGGGTGCAGGCGCTAAACAGCACGATCAAACCCAATAGCAGGTTGGGTATCAGCAGATGCCGGTGAAGATTAAATTGATATTGATACATAAGGTTGTTTTTCCTCCTGCTTGTCCAACATGGTCATATTATTCAATTCTCAACCTGAACGGCCACTGAATAAGAGTCAGTCGCCCTTGTCCGGTAGCAGGGTATCATTTTCAGACCCTATTGTGACAGTTTCTGCTCAACCAGGTCCGCAATACTGCGGCTGGCCTGCAAGCTTTTAAGCAGGTCGGGAATATTGTCGCTAAGATTGAGATTCAGGTTAATTTGCTGCCCCTTGCTTTCCTTGTTGCCTGCCTTCATATCCGGGTTGTAGCCACGAATACGTATATTCAGGTCCAGGTCGCCGTTATTTTCATAATGGGTCTGTGCTTCAAGGGTCTCGTAGTGATAATTACTCAAGGCATCGGTGACAAATTGCATCGCTGCATTATTGGTTTCAATTTGCGAGGCGACTTCAGGGCGATAGCGCAATACACCTCCGGGCGGAGCTGCCGCCAGTAGTCCATTATCAATGGTCGGCCCATCGGGGGTGAGTACTATCGGTAGTTGCCCGCTGATAGTGCCGCTACCTTCAACGGCGCTATAGGCAGCAAGGGACAGGGCTTCGGCCAACTGCAAGTCGCTAACCTGAACATCAATGGCTGGGTTAACTTCGTGCGGGCGATAGCTGGCGTCACTAAAGCTGATGTGCCCGCCAAGTAAGTGGGCTTTGAAATCGTGAATTTTATAATGTGCGGCATCCCCGTCGAGATCAAGCAGCATATGTATATCCGTCAGGGGTATACCTGCATCAAAAGTCTCCAGATGCAAAGTAGCAGACTCTGTTGATTGCAACTGCCCGCTATCGAGAATGCGGGCATGCAGCTGGCTGTCGAGTCCAAGAAATGCATAGTCTGCATAAAAGCCTGCCAATTGAGTTGTGCTTTGTTGCAATGTGCCTGAAAAAGTCGTGTCCGAAAAAGCAGTATGTGAGGAAATATCTTGCTGCCATTCGAGCTTCAACCCTGCATTGAAATTGCCACTTTGAATATCGCTATCCAGTGGCCAGTTATTAAAGCGACTGGCGAGCGAATTTCGAGTGGTAAAATCCAGGGAGCTGTTTGCGTGGATATAACCTTTGCTTTGTGACCAGTCCTGGCCAACATTAAAGTCAAGTAATGGCATATGCTTGTCGCTAAGCCAGCTCCCTTTAATATCGAGCGTTGAACTGTCACCGTGGATATAGCTGTTGAAAGCAAAAGTCGGTAGCCAGTTGCGGTTCAGGCGCAGGTTAAGGTTGTCACTGCCAAGTTGTAGTTGATAGTTCAGGGTAGGTTGATCGGGTAAATAGCGAAGCTGCAAGGCCTCAATCGTTAGTTTACTGGCAAGGCGCTGCCGTGGTTTTTGCTTCTTCCCGGCATCATTGGAACTGTTAACAGTGGAAGTATAGACAGACGGCAGGGAAATAGACGCTGCAGGCATATCGAGGCTGATCGCCTGATCGTCAGGTTGATACTTTAAGGAGGTAACGTCTGTAGTGCTAAAAGTAATACTGTCAGCGCCGATATTGTCAGTATAAAGCTGGCGTATGCTTAACAACTTATGCGGTGCAATTACCAGGTCAATATGATCTTCCAGCTGTGTCAGGGTTGCTTTCAAAGAGAGGTCGACTTGGGCTAATGTCATGTTGTTGAGTACGGCGGTTTCAGCACTGGCTTGCAGGTCTATCTTACCGCGACAATCACTCACCTGAAGTGGCTGCCGGGTGATCAGGCACTCTGCGTGATTTAATGTTGTTATGATTGTATGAGGTTTCGACTTTGTAGTGTCGTAACCGTGCAGTGTTACTTGCTCGGCGTTCAGGTGACCAGGCAAGCGAAGTGTAATTGGCTTGCTCCAATGCAACTCTAATCGATAGGGTTGGTTTGAAAGTGATGTGGAGGCAATGATGTCTTCATGATAATCGATAATAAGCCTGTCAGTATCATGTGGTGGTAGAGTGATGTCGAGAGCAATATCACGCAAAGGCTGATGTTTTCCTACTAAGCCGCTTGCGTGCCAGATAATAACGCCCTGTGCTTTAAGCGTAGTGGGGGACCGCTCAAATTTCTGTATCAGTGTAGTGAGTGGTGCCGTATTAAATTTTCCTGTGAGTGAAATGGTGGAGTGTTTTGTATCTTCAGGGCTCAGGCTTGCTTGCAAGCTGGTGACCGTTTCTTGCTGATAGAAAAGATTTGCGTGCAGGTCGAGTTTTCCGGGAGCACTATTTTTTACGGTAGCTTGTATTTCAATATCATCATCTGTGCTGCCGATATTGTTGAATGTGGCGGTGAGTATTTGTTGTTGTGACTCTTTTTGCCATTGCAGCACGGCAGTATGTGGGTATTTGTCCAGTTGTAGATGCTCTATGGAAAGTGAAGTCAGGGGTATGGCAAACAGATAGTTGATGGCTTCATCGGCTGTCATTGGAGGTGATGAGCTGTCTGCCTCTATCGAGCGGTGTAAGTGTGCGTGCTTGATTTTCAGGTCAGTCAGCTCAATACTGCCCGATTTGTATCCCAGATGAACCTGTTGCAAGTCCAGTTGTTTAAAGGTTGTGCCACCGGACAATGACAGATGCTCAATAGTCATACGGTTCCAGCCGACATCAATATTTTCCAGCCGGGTAATTTGCAGATTGGACGATGCCATATAGTGATTAAAAGCCGTAGTAATAAGTTGAACGCGGACAAAATAAGCCAGACAGAGAATCAGAACGATTGCTATAGCAGTGATGAACAGTTTACGAAGAGTATTATTTAAAAAATTCAACACAGCAGGGTGAGTGGTTTACAGAGGTGCGCGTAAGCGCGGTAGAAAATAAAAAGCCCTGTACAGAGACAGGGCTTCAGGAATTTTCAATAGTAATCGAAAATTAGAAATTGTAGTTGGCACCGATAGAGAATAGGTTGTAGTTGGTTTCGAGTTTGGTGTATTCCGCTTCAAGGGAAACGGCGCCAAAGTTGTAGCCACCACCGAGGCCGAAGCTAAAGCCGGAATCCTCTTCATCGTAGTTGTACTTGTTGCCTAAGGGGTCGCGAGCTTCATTAGAGGACTCAAAGTAACCACCCTTGATTTTCAGGTAGGCCGGACCGGAACCATAGAGATGGCCAGCGAGATACAGGGCGCTGGAGCTGAAGTCATAGTCGCCGAGGTTGCGTGAAAGATCGCCGTCAGCACTATTAGCTTCAAATTCAATCGCAAGGCCATTGCCAAAACCGTAGCCAATTAACAGACCGTAGGCTATATCGCTTTCCGCGACTGCCAGATCGACATCGAGATGGCCAGCCTTGAGGCCGAGCATAAAACCTTCGTGTGGTTGGGCGAGAGCAGAGTTGCTGGCAAGCAGGCAACCGGTAATTGCAAGCATGGATAATAGTTTCTTCATGGTTTTCCCCTTCATTGTGTTCCCCCTCAAGTATGCTACCCCCGGGGCTGTCAGGCGTTGCTAACGCCGCGCCGTTAAACTCTTATTAGTTTAAAACCACCGATTATATAGTGCTGTTTCGCCAAATTGAAGAAAATTTGCGCAATTATCACCCTATACCCGGGAGTATTCGCCTAGTGGCGTTGAGTGAGAAGCTCTATGGAGTTGACCAGACTGACTACGTCGGTATTGTTCTGGCTGATGTCACGCTGCAAGCTGTTGCTGAGCCATTCGTGAACCTCGCCGTAGAAAGTGTTAAGTGTGCTGGCCTGGATCTGTTGATCAAGCACCATTTGATGCAGGCTTTTGATGGCTTCGGCAAGGCAAACATCAATATTTTCCAGGGAGGGCTTGTCAGTATCAAACAGACTGGTCAACTCGTTGTTGGTAATCAGTTTGATGGTGTGTGTGCCCATGAGGAAAAACAGGTCGGCGGTTTGTTTTTCTGATAACTGACGCTGCAAATGATTGATGGCATCTACAAGCCATGGTTCGGGGTCGGTTTGAGTGAGGCTTGATCCCATCAGTAACAGACAGGGCAGTAATTTACCCTGGGGTATATGTTTGAGCTGGTCGATAGTCTCACTAAGTTCCGGGTTCATGATAGCAATTGTTTACTGTGGCTTGAGGCGGATGCGGCCATCCTGTGAACCTTGTTGCTGAATTTCTTCCAGAGTTTTTCCTTCCTCCTCCTCTTGCTCCTTCGTATTTTCTTCCCCCTCGCTATTCATGGCCGAGATTTGCTCCTGCCTGGCATCAAGTAGCGGTTGCTTGAGGCTATGGGGTTCCACCCAGCCAAATAGCTTAAAAAGAATTAGCAGGAAAAATAAAAACGCAGACAAGCCGATACGCCAGCTGAGTGCCCTGACCGTGCCTCTGCCTTTTTCCTTGCCGGTGACGAGAAAATATAAACCATGAAACAGATTAAAAACGATCAGGGCAAGAAAACAGAAAACAATGATTTTAAACAAAACAGGGGACATAGCTGTTGTTCGGTTACCAGGGGTTTCTCATTATGGAGGGGCTTCGGTAAAATCCTATTATACACAGCTCCTTCGTAGACAGACCATTGCAATACAAAGTTGGAAATTACTTATTCAAGCCGCGCCTGGTGCCTTCACTGGTTTGCCTGGCGGTCTTTATCGGTTTATTGAATCTCGGGCATTGGCAGTGGCAGCGAGCCGAGTACAAGCAGGCTCTGCGCGACCGTATCGTACAGGGGCAGCAGGCACAGCCACTTACCATCGCCGAGGTGGAGGAATTGGGGCGCGATGTGCACAGTTTCCCAGTACTGGTAGAGGGTACTTTGGATGAGCGACACCACTTTCTGCTCGACAACCAGATGCGTGGCAGATATCCGGGGTTTCACCTGCTGACGCCACTAGCGCTGAATGATGGCAGAGTAGTACTCGTTAACCGTGGTTGGCTGCCCCTCGGTAAGGATCGTAGCCAATTGCCGGATATTCCCACAACTATCGCCGGGACTTCCATTCCCGGGGCTTCGGAAAATACTGTATCTGTGCGCGGGCAGGTGTATTTCCCGAGTGAGAAGCAGTTTGTACTCAAAGCTGATGACCTCAATGCACAAGGTTGGCCAAAACTTGTCCAGTCTCTGGATTTAACCAGCATTGCCGGGGTTCTTGGTGTAGAATTGGCGCCCTTCATAATCCGCCTGGATGCGGATGTGATGCTGGAGCAGGGGACACAGTTGCCGCGGGAGTGGCACTTCATTGTGATGAGCCCGGAAAAAAGCCGTGGCTACTCCTTCCAGTGGTACGGTATGGCCCTGGTACTGGTGATTATGTACCTGGTTTTCAGTACCGAAAAAAGGCGCCCCTGAGCAAGCATCGTAACCGGCTGCTGCACATGTATGATGGGGTTAGCCAGTGTAATCGGATTGACAATTCCTTTGTTGATATTGATCAGGCGTTATGAACGACAGCAACGAAACAAAACCGGCGGCAGAACAACAGGCTGCCAGCGCGAGTAAAAAAGACAAACTGACATTGATCGCTATTCTGGCGGTGTTTATTTTGCCGTTTATTATTTTGCCAATGGTTATGTCGCCACAAGAGCAAGCTAAAACCAATAAAGGTTTTTTTGTTCAGCCCCATGTCGAGTTTGAAAAACTGCCATTACAACCCCTGCCTGAGCAAAATTTTGATCGCCTTGCATTAAACGGCAAATGGGTAATGTTGTATGTGATTCCTTCAGAGTGTGACAAGGCATGCAGTAATGCATTGTTTGCGATGCGTCAGGTGCGCAGAGCGCTGGACCGTGACGTCGATCGTGTCACACACCTGCTGATTCAGACTGATGAGACCGATGAAAAATTTGAGGCGCTACTTGAACAGGAATTTTCATTTATGATGCGCGCCGCAGCGGATATGGCTGTGATTGACAGTCTGTTCAGTGCAGGACTGGGTGGAGAGTCAGCGTCTCGACAGGGCTACATCTATTTAATGAGTCCCGATGGCTACATTTTTATGTATTACCCGTCCCATGAAGATGAGCAGGAATCTGTACTGCGGGCCAGGGATATTCGCAAGGATTTGAAAAAATCCATGAAAGGCTCCCTGATTGGGTAAGGTGTGCAATGAGTACGTCAGTCTGGCAAGACTATTTTGAATTAACCAAGCCCAAAGTGGTGCTGTTGCTTATGGTGACGGCGGTTGCCGGTATGTTTCTCGCGACAAACCCGGCGGGTATGGTGCCCTTGCATGTTCTGGTTTGGGGGTCTCTCGGGCTGGCGATGGCAATGGGAGCCTCGGCAGTTATTAACCACGTCGTCGACCAGCAAATTGATGCGGTAATGGCGCGTACCCATGACCGGCCCATTGCCACGGGTAAGATCAAGCCTGTTAACGCGATCATCTTTGCCGTGGTTTTAACTGTGACATCACTGGTATTACTTGATCAAACGATTAACCGTTTGACAGCTGTGCTGACGTTTTTTGGTGTAATTGGCTATGCCGGTATTTATACCCTGTATTTAAAACGTGCCACGCCGCAAAATATTGTGATCGGCGGCCTTGCCGGTGCGATTCCGCCGCTACTTGGCTGGACAGCGGTTACTGGAACACTTGACCCCGGCGCGTTTGCGTTGGTATTGATTATTTTTATCTGGACCCCCCCGCATTTTTGGGCGTTGGCGATTCACCGCCGCGCGGAATATGCCGAAGCAGAAATTCCCATGCTGCCGGTGACGCATGGAGAGGAATTTACCAAAACCAATATTCTCTATTACACGATTCTGCTATTTATATCTGCATTAATTCCGTTTGTGATCCGTATGTCAGGTTTGATTTATCTGATTAGCGCGATGACATTGAGTGCGATATTTCTGTTTTATGCCCTCAAGCTTAAGTACTTTTCCGATCCGTCAACGCCGATGAAGACCTTCGGCTACTCGATTACCTATCTGTTCTTATTGTTTATTGCCTTGCTTGTAGACCATTACTTTCCGCTATTTATTAGCTAGACAGATTCATAAGGATTTACAGATCATGCTGTTGCGAAATGTAGCACAATGCGCACCAGTGTAATCATCGCGATAATAATAAACAGGACAATGAAAATATAAACAGCAATAAACTGTTTTGGGTCGCCTTTGGTAAAATCCCTCTCGCGGTTTTTATTGCTCTGCACACCAAAGATGGCAGCAATTACACTGCCAAAGACTTGCAACAGCGTGGGTTTTTGCAGTTCTTCCTGCTGAGGTTGCTGAGAAGGCGGAGATTGGTCGCTCATGACAATTTCCTGGATGCAGAGTGAGGAGAGCAAGTATAAAATAGCCTGCTACAATAGCCCAGGGGTTTTTGTTCATGGATAAAAATGACGATGATCTGGTTAATGTTCCGAGTATTACCCTGGATCATGATGATATTGCCGATAGGCGCAGTACCATGCCTGCGGGTAAAACCGCATCGGCTGTCACAACGGCAACACCAGCGTCTTCGCTATCAAGGTTGGCGTTGGGGCTTGCACTGATTGCATTGCTCGCTAGTGGTGCGGGTTTATACTATTTAATGGGTCTATTGCAGCAAACGCAGAACTCACTGGTAGCGGCTGAGGCGCGTATCAGTGAGTTGGAAAACAAACTCTCGAGTACAGATACCTCAATCACACAATCCGAGGAGGCGCTTGCCGCCAAAATCAAGTCCATTGATGAACTCATCGAGGTCAACAAGTCGGAAGTTCGCAAGCTGTGGGGAGTTGCCTATGATCGCAATCGCAAGGCAATCAGTGTCAATACTGCATTGAACGAAGAACAGAAAAAATCCTTGCAAGCGGCAACAGAACAGCTTGCTGCGCTGGATAAACAGATTGCAGAGGGCCTTGCTGCCATGGACAAAATGAGTGAATCCCTGCAAAACATGGCAGGCAAAGTGAAAAACAGTAGCGGGCTGGTCGCCGAAGCGAGTCAGCGTGTGGAGTTTGTGCAGGAGAGTATTGCAGAGCTGAGCGATGAACTCGCCGCGCTGGAAAGTGCGCAGAGTAACCTGGAAAGTAGCCTGGATACACGCCTTGTCGGTGTGGAAGATGCAATTAAATCCATTGATGTGCATCGCCGCAATGTGAAAGATGAGTTGCGCAAGCTTAAACAGGAACTGTCAAAATTACAGGGAGCCACTGTTTCAACCGGGAATTAATACCCGGTTGTTATTGCGGTTCGGTCTATGACTTATGAGACTGAATTCGCTAGAATAGCGTCCCTGTTTACGACCTGAAAACCGGCGTTTTCACGCCGGAATCACATTTCAAATGCACGAGGTTTGCTATGGCCACAATTCGCCAGGATGATTTGATAGACAGTGTTACGGATGCTCTGCAGTTTATTTCCTATTACCACCCTGTCGACTTTATCAAGGCGGTACACGAGGCCTATGAGCGGGAAGAATCCCAGGCGGCGAAGGATGCAATGGCCCAGATTCTAATTAACTCCCGCATGTGCGCCCAGGGACATCGACCGATTTGCCAGGATACGGGGATTGTCACGGTGTTTGTCAAAATTGGCATGGATGTACAGTGGGATACAGAGATGTCGGTATCGGACATGATTAACGAGGGGGTGCGGCGCGCCTATACCCACCCGGACAACGTACTGCGCGCCTCAATTCTCGACGACCCTGCCGGTGCACGCAAAAACACCGGCGATAATACGCCTGCCGTGATTCACTATGAAATGGTGCCTGGCGATACGGTAGATGTTCAGGTTGCCGCAAAAGGTGGTGGCTCCGAGAACAAGAGCAAGATGGTCATGCTTAACCCGTCAGATTCAATTGTTGATTGGGTGGTAAAAACCGTACCAACCATGGGGGCCGGCTGGTGCCCGCCCGGTATGCTTGGTCTCGGTATTGGCGGCACGGCGGAGAAAGCCGCTGTCATGGCCAAAGAAGCGCTTATGGATCCGGTGGAT
Organism: Pseudomonadales bacterium; assembly: GCA_028280345.1. Lineage (GTDB taxonomy): Bacteria > Pseudomonadota > Gammaproteobacteria > Pseudomonadales > UBA7239 > JANQLY01. The sequence goes on from JANQLY010000002.1 coordinate 36,381, forward strand.
ATTCACGAGCTGCGGGAGCGCGGACCTTCCAGCCGCATTGAAGAGCTGCGTCTGGAAATTATGGATGCGGTGAACAAGCTGGGTATTGGAGCCCAGGGACTCGGTGGTTTAACCACCATTCTTGATGTGAAAATTAAAGACTATCCGACTCACGCCGCATCGCTGCCGATCTGTATGATTCCCAACTGTGCAGCGACCCGCCATGCGCATTTTGTACTTGATGGTTCAGGGCCCGCACTACAGAAACCGCCGAGCCTTGATGACTGGCCCGAAATTACCTGGGAAGTGGGTGACAATGTGCGCAAGGTAAATCTCGACAATGTGACCCGTACTGAAGTGGAAAGCTGGCAGCCTGGCGAGACCCTGCTGCTGTCTGGCAAGATGCTCACTGGCCGGGATGCTGCCCATAAGAAGATTCAGCAGCTGTTTGAGAGCGGTGAGGGCTTGCCGAAGGATGTTGATCTCAAGGATCGCTTTATCTACTACGTTGGCCCGGTGGATCCGGTAGGTGATGAGGTGGTTGGTCCGGCTGGCCCGACTACCTCAACCCGCATGGACAAGTTTACCGATATGATCCTTGATAAGACCGGTTTGCTTGGCATGATCGGCAAGGCCGAACGTGGCCCGGCGGGTATTGAAGCGATTAAAAAGCACCGTGCGGTCTATCTGATGGCAGTCGGTGGCGCCGCCTACCTGGTGTCGAAAGCGATTGTCGGCTCGCGTGTCGTTGCCTTTCCAGAGCTTGGCATGGAGGCGATTTATGAGTTTGAGGTGGAGGATATGCCGGTCACGGTCGCTGTGGATGTAAACGGTGCGGCTGTGCATCAGACGGGCCCTGCCGAATGGGCGAAGCGTATTGAGGAACAGGTGCTTGAGATAACCTGAGATTCTCTGGAAAATTATTAAAAATCAATTACTTATGGCAATATTGTTAATGTTGTGTGTAAGGTGTACCATTAAGTCCAAGATTTTTAAGTAAATTTTCATTATCTGGCCATTCGGGCAGTAGTTACAGGTGGGTCAGATAGGGGATTCGGATTGCTTCACACCGTGAAGGACACCCGGATTCAGGGTACAAGTAAGACAGCATGCTTTTTTTCGGGGGAGCACTATGAAAAATAACAAAATCGCACTGGCGTTGGCACTGGCTTTGATGAGCCCACTGGCTATAGCCGAGGACAATGGCAGTGGCCACGTTTATCTTGGTGCTGCTACCGGGTACTACGTGCCGGATAATGACCGAGGCAAAAATATTCCGCCCTGGGGTGATGCGGGCATTGGTAACAGCCGCACCGCTGGCCTCAAGCTGGGTTATGAATTTAATAACAACTGGGCGCTTGAGTACGATTACATTACGGAAGCTTTCAGTCCGGGTGATTACGATATCAGCGGACATGAGTTTAGCGCTATACACTTCTGGGGCCATGACACCCGCGTACTGATGGAAATGGGTCTCAACCAGATGGAAGTAGATCGTGAGGATTCAACCACCGGCCTGCACCTCGGTGTCGGTGTTTCAAGCTTTATTACTGATAGCCTGGAAATTCGTGCGGATCTCAAGGCGATTTACTTTGCAGGCAAGGGTAGCAGCTCCTTCTTCTCCAACTCTAATGAAGAGAGTTATATGGAAGGCCTGGGTACCTTGTCTCTGAACTATCACTTTGGTCGCGAGAGTTCCAAACCGGCGACAACTCGCTCTTCAGCAATGTCATCATCCAGCCAGCCGGCCCCTGCACCGACAGAATATCGCGAGCCGATTCAGACCCAGACTGCACCGGTAGTCGCTCCGGTCGCTGCACCGGCACCGCGCACGGAATATACACTGATTAACTTCTCATCCGACAGCATTGATGTTGGTGGTGGGTATGGTGATCAATTGGATGCAATTTCCGAAGACATCAAATCAAACGATGCGAAAGCGGTTATTGAAGGTCATACCGATAATCAAGGTTCAGCGCAGTACAACCAGTACCTGTCAGAAGATCGCGCGATTATGGTCAAGCGCGAACTTAAACAGCGCGGTGTTAACGGCGAAGACCTGACCACCGTTGGTTATGGTGATACCCAACCGGTTGCGGACAACGAGACGGAAGAAGGTCGTCGTGCCAACCGTCGTGTAGAGGTGAAGGTTTACGAGAAGTAATCGTTATACTGCCCGCTCCCGAAAGGTAAGGGGGCGGGCAGCTTAATACCCCATACAGCGAGAGGGGGGAGAATTGGCCCGGTCTTTTGTTAGTCGGGCAGTTTTTTTTCGGACTGCGCATTTTTCTCGCATTCTCTATTACACTAATATAAAACACTGATTCTTGTAGAGGTCTGTTCTTTTGCGAGTGACAGAGGTACAGTGGTGACCCGTCTCCGGGTGTTTAATTCCGGGCATTTAATCGCAACAACAGCAAAGCAGGCAAATCCAGCGCGGTGTCGACTCTCACTTTTTACTGGCATGATTACGAAACTTTCGGCAGGGATCCGCGTTGGGCGCGACCATCACAATTTGCCGGTATTCGCACTGACAGCGAACTCAATATTATCGGTGATCCGCTGGTTATTTACTGTCAGCCTCCCGCTGATGTATTACCGGAGCCGGAAGCTTGCCTGATTACCGGCATCACACCGCAGCATTGTGCCGAGCACGGCTTGCTGGAATACGAATTTGCGCGCGCGATCAGTGCCGAGATGGGCCAGGCCAATACTTGCAATGTGGGCTATAACTCGATTCGCTTTGATGACGAATTTACCCGCCATCTGCTGTTCCGCAATTTTTATGACCCTTACGAGCGGGAGTGGAAGAACGGTAACTCCCGCTGGGACATTATTGATCTGATGCGCATGACTCGGGCGCTGCGCCCGGAGGGCATTGAATGGCCCGATTACGAGGGTGAGGAAGCGAGACCCAGCTTTCGCCTCGAACATCTGACAGCAGCCAACAGTATTGGTCACGAAGCGGCCCACGACGCGTTGTCGGATGTTACGGCAACCATAGAAATTGCCAAACTGGTAAAAGCCCGCCAGCCAAAGTTGTTTGATTACGCGCTGTCGCTGCGGGACAAGCGTACCACAGGCAAGCTGTTTGACCTCGACAGTCACAAACCACTGCTGCATATCTCATCGAAATTTCAATGGCAGCATGGCTATGCGTCGCTAGTGATGCCGCTATGCCAACATCCGACCAATAACAATGGCATTATCTGCTATGACCTGATGGTGGATCCTGCTCCGTTGCTAGATTGTTCGGCGGCAGAGATCGAACGCCGGGTATTCAGCAAAGCAGCAGACTTGCCTGAAGGAACGGTACGTATTCCACTGAAAATGATCCATCTGAACCGCTCACCGATGGTGGCAAATTTATCCGTGCTTGATGATGCGGCCACCCAGCGCTTGCAGCTTGACGTCGCGCAGTGTGAAAGGCACTGGCAACAGATAGGCAGCCAGATTGATGCAGTCAATGCCAAAGTGATTGAGGTGATGGGGCGCACATTTGACAATGCCGTGGCGGATCCGGAGTTTCGCCTTTACGACGGTTTTATGGGCAATGATGATAAAGCGCTCTGTGCCCAGGTGCGACGTGCTGATGCTGATGAACTGGCGAGTACCACCTGGAGTTTTGAAGATGAGCGTCTTGATGAGCTGCTATTTCGCTACCGCGCACGCAACTTTCCCACCAGTCTCAGCGAGGAAGAATGGCATTTGTGGGAGGAATTTCGCTATTTACGCCTGACAGAAAAAATCTGTGAAGATTATCTCGACCTCGAGACATTTCACAGTAAAATTGCCCAAATGCAAACGCAGTCGGAACGCACTGAGCCTGAACAGCAGATTCTTGCGGCATTGGCAGACTGGGGTGACCAGATTTTATGAGTGGGAAATATAAACGTGGATTTTAAAGGCAGCCATATACTTTCTATCGAACAATTCGAGCGCGCTGATATCGAGCGTATTTTTGAAGTAGCAGATCGCATGGAGCCCTACGCCTTGCGCAAGCGTATTACACGGGTGCTCGATGGTGCGATTCTCGGCAATATGTTTTTTGAACCGAGTACACGAACTCGGGTCAGTTTTGGCAGTGCGTTTAATTTACTCGGTGGAGCCGTGCGCGAAACCACCGGGTTTGAAAGTTCGGCGATTGCCAAAGGGGAATCACTCTATGACACAGCGCGTGTGCTGTCCGGCTACAGTGATGTGATTTGTATGCGTCACCCGCAGGCGGGTTCTGTGGCAGAGTTTGCCGCAGCCAGCCGGGTACCGGTAATGAATGGTGGTGATGGCCCGAATGAGCATCCGACCCAGGCACTGCTCGATCTATACACCATTCGCAAGGAAGTTGCTTCCAAGGGGCGCTCCATGGATGAGTTGCGCATTGCCATGATTGGTGACCTTAAATACGGGCGTACCGTACACTCGTTGTGCAAATTGTTAAAAGTTTATAACAACGTAACGGTAACGCTGATTTCACCCAGGGAATTACAGATGCCTGAAGAGCTGGTGGAAGGTTTGCGTGAAGTGGGGCACCAGGTAGTGGTAACAGATCAACTCGAAGGCAGTATTAACAGTGATATTGTTTATTCGACACGCATTCAGGAGGAGCGTTTTGGTAGTAAGGAAGAAGCAGACCTTTATCGTGGCAAGTTTCGCCTTAACCAGCAGATCTATACCAAATACTGTGAACCGAACACCGTGATCATGCACCCCTTGCCGCGAGATTCCCGTGCCGAGGCCAATGAACTGGATAACGACTTAAATGAAAACCCCAATCTTGCGATTTTTCGCCAGGCGGATAACGGGGTGCTGGTGCGCATGGCATTGTTTGCACTGGTGCTGGATGTAGTTGACGGGGTAGATAAATACTCTTCCGATGTGAATTGGTATCGGCCAGAATAATTTGTACAGCAGCCTAATGCTTAATAGATAACGCTTATCGTCTGGTATCTAGGCTGTTATATCTACAGGTTCGTGGACGGTGTCTCTTGCGCTGGCCTGACGCAGCAGGAATTCGTCAATTTTTTCATCCTGTAGCACAACATTGTGCAGCAGGGCAGCATGCCGATAGTGTTGCAAGATAACAGCAAGTCCAACCACAAGTGACCATTGGCCATCCCGTGGATTCTCGATTTTGTATAATTGCTGTTCAAAGTAGCGATGTAGTACGTGAATAATGGTAAATACCGTTTGTTCGACACTAAAACCTTCATGCTTGAGTTGCTTGAGCATGCGCTTACCCGCAATGACTTCAAATTTTTCCAGCCACAGATCAGCGGGGTGCAGGTTCTTGTCAATTGTCAGACGTGAAGTGAGCGGTGAAGTCTGGTCGCCCATTTGACGCTTGAAGTGTTCAGCAACTTTGCCAAGCTCTTTTTTTATCTTGCGTCGGTAGAGAATGTACATAGATAGCGTTCCTCAAAAACTAAGCCTGAAGCGAGACAGGCTGAGTGTTTAAAATAGCTTTTGGCTCAATAAAAACCTGGCCGTAGCGAATGCCATTGGATACTACCGGACTGCCAATGCTGACAGACAGGTATTGGCCGCTGTTGCGTAGGTCTTTCGCAAGTTGGCGGCATGTTTCAATACGGAAATGGGCGTTGTGGTAGGGTAGTTTTCTTGCCATGATAACCTCCGCTGGTTGGCTAACGTCACACAATGGGTAATGTCAGGTACGGCTTATCCTTTCATTGTGGATATTGTCAGGCAGCCAGATGTAGCCTTCGATGGCAAAAGCGTTGGTATTTGACAGGTGTTTTTAACAGAGCTTGGCGAGAACGCGTAAAAGAAAAACTAGCCGACGGTTTTACCTTGATCAACGGTATAAACCGCACCGTGAATGGCGCTGGCATCGTCACTGGCAAGAAAGGCGATCACGCTGGCGCATTCATTAGCTTGCATAAAGCCGCGCGTGGCAGCACTTTTCATTAACAGCTCAAAATCACAGTCTTCCGGCGGTTGGATGTTTTGTACCTGGGGAGTATCCATACCGCCAGGACAAACAACATTTACGCGCAAGTCGCTTTTCATAAACTCCATGGCCATTGCTTTGGTCAGTCCAATCAGGCCGTGTTTGGCAGCGCAGTAGCCTGCGGAATAAGGCTGGCCTTGCAAACCCGCAATAGAGGCAACATTGACAATATTGCCTTTGCGTTCCAGTAAATGAGGTAGCGCGGCGCGAGATAAAAAGAACGGCCCGGAAAGATTAATTGCAAGATCTTCCTGCCAGTCATTTTCATTCATTTCAGCGGTATGGCGAAAGGTGTGTTTGCCAGCAATATTAACCAGTACATCAAGTTGGCCATAGTGTTCAATGCATTGGTAGATCGCAGCTTCACATTGGTTTGCTTCAGATAGATCAAAACACGCAAAATTAAATTCACCATCAATAGATTCTTTCAAGGCAGAGAGCTTTGCGGTATCCCGTGCCACACCAAATACCTTTGCACCCTGTGCAGTAAATAAAGTGGCACACGCAGCGCCAAGCCCAGAGGATGCGCCGGTAATAAAAACGACTTTTTCTTCAAAACGTTGCATAATCGGATCATAACCTAACAGGGGAGTGAATAACATGAGCCTGCTGGAAATGATTAAAGTGGATTGTCCCTACTGCGGTGAGATTTTTGAAACTACCGTAGACTGCTCTTCGCTTGATGAAGGAGGCGAGGAAAAGCAGGAGTATATCGAGGATTGTTATGTCTGCTGTCGGCCAATTGTATTTACGGTCTATGTAGTAGATGAACGACCTTATGTGTCAGTCAGATCAGAAAATGAGTAGTAACGATAGTACTGGTAAAAATTTGGAATAGTATATTTTTTGTAGTGATAATGTGTGATTGCTATAGTAAGATTCTGCAAGGCCTTTAGAAATAGATGATAGATGACCGCCCCACAGTCCGTGGGTTTTCAATGATTGGGACAATCAGTTTATTCGGACATTAAGACCCAGGCTCAAGACTAGAGAAAAATACAGGGTTAGAGATCGATGAAATATCACCCCAAAACCTACTTATCTATTACAGGTTTGTTTGTGCTTGTCTGTCTGCCCGGATTATCTGTTGCCAGTGTCGATGATGATAACGATGGTTCCCCTAATATAGAAGAAACACTTGCCGGTACTGACCCCAATGATGCGACTGTGCGTCCGTTCTGGTGGAAAACCTTTGAGGGAGAAGAAGGTGCTCGTTATGGTGAGGCGGTAAGCGGTGCCGGTGATGTCAATAATGATGGTTATGATGACTTTATTATTGGAGCTTATTACTACACCACAGTAAATGGTGATAGCGGTCAGGTAGAAGTTATTAGCGGCAAGACCGGTGAAGTACTTTATACACTGATCGGGGAAGATAATGGTGATGGTTTTGGTGTGGCTGTTAGTGGCGCGGGTGATATTGATCAAGATGGATATGCGGATTTTATTGTCGGCGCATCGGCAGATGATAATGGTGGTTCTGGTAGTGGACAGGCCACTGTTTACTCCGGTATTGATGGTGCTTTGTTGTATGAGTTCGTGGGAAGTACTTCAGATGGATTTGGTCTGTCAGTAGGCGCAGTAGGTGACTTTAATAGCGACGGATATGACGATGTTGTAGTTGGTTCTGCTGCTTTAGGTGTCCAGGGTTATGCAAAAGTTTTTAGTGGTGCCGATGGTGCTGAGCTATATACATACTTGTCATGTAACAGTGGAAATCTCGTTTGTAGAATTGATGAAGTTGATGGCGTTGGAGATGTCAATAATGATGGCTACGACGATGTCATTCTGGGTATGGGAGGTCGCGGATCTGATAAGCAGGGGTTGGTAGTAGTAATTTCGGGTATTGATGGTAGTGAGCTCTATAATATGGCCGGAGGGAAAGCGAATGACTACTTTGGCTATTCGGTCAGTGGTGCCGGAGATATCAATCAGGACGGTTATGACGATTTTAGTGTTGGTGCCTATGGTGCTGATGTGACTTGTACCAATTCCGGTGAGGTTAAAGTATTTAGCGGAGTTGATGGTTCGGTATTGTTGCAGCTACTTAGCCAGACCTGTGGGGATGATTTTGGAATCAGTGTTGATAATGCTGGTGATATGGATGGTGATGGTTACTCGGATATTATTGTCGGTGCAAAGGATACTTTTAATGATGGTGGTAGTACTGGTGCCGCTTGGATATTTAGTGGTCTGAGTGGCGATATATTGCATGTATTTTACGGTGATGGTATAGGGGATGATTTTGGATATGCTGTAGCGGGTGCAGGAGATATTGACGATGATGGTTATGCAGATCTGATAGTTGGTGCGCGTCTGGATGATAATGCAGGCAGTAACAGTGGTAGTGCCAGGGTATACCGATACGCCGATATACTTAATGATGTTGATCTCGATATGGTTTTAAACAGCGCCGATGTCGATGATGATGGTGATGGCCTTTCCGATATTGACGAGAATACCGTCTACTTTACGAATCCGTTGGATGCTGATACCGATGGTGATGGTTTTAATGACTACGATGAGGTGATTGTTTTTTCAACGAACCCTCTGGTTGTTGATGGCGATAATGACAGTGATGGCGAGCCGGATAATTACGATGTTGATGATGATAATGATTTGATGCTGGATAGTTGGGAAGTAGCCTATGGCTTGAATCCATTGGACTCACAGGATGCCCGATTGGATGGTGATATGGATGGCTGGACAAATATTGTTGAGTCACTGTTGGGCACTAATCCATCAGTGAGTAGCCTTGATGATACGGATATGGATGGAGTGAATGATGTAGAGGAAGGGCAGGCAGGCACCGATAGCAACAACGCCAGTAACCGGCCCTACTGGTGGCGTTCATATAATGGGGATTATGCCGGCGATACAATGGGTACTAAGATTGCCGTTACGGCAGATGTCAATGGCGACGGCTATGCGGACTTTGCTGCAAGTTATAACGGTCAGGATAGTAATGCCAATGACAGTTTCAGGGTCTGGAGTGGTAAAGACGGTGCTGTGTTATACGATCTGCTGGATATGGGCTACGAAATAGCGGCTATCGACGATGTAAATCAGGATGGGTATGGCGATTGGGTCATAGGTACGATTTATGATGATGTGTATGGAGAGGTAGTGCGTGTTGTCAGTGGTGTTGATGGCAGTGTGTTGTTGGAAACCAATAGCTTTAATAATATTGGTTGGACGGTAAGTCAGGCCGGGGATGTTAATAATGATGGCTATCCGGATTTTATGAGTGGTAAAAGCTGGACGGATAGTGATGGTTTTTCACAGTACTGTGCTGGTGGCGTGAGAGTGTTCAGCGGATTGGATGGCGGTGTGCTGTATAACTATTACTATGATCGATTTGATGGTGATCGTGCATTTGCTTCGGCTCTGAGTGATGCGGGTGATATTAATAACGATGGTTACGATGATTTTATCGTCGGCGCGCCAGAAGTCGCCTGTTATTTCTTTCTGGGTAGCCTGGGTAAAGGGCGAGTATGGGTTTACAGTGGTTTTGACGGTTCTGAGCTTTATGATCTGTTAGGGGATAATGATGATGCGCGTTTTGGTGCGGCAGTGAGTGGGGTGGGCGATATCAATAAGGATGGTTACGATGATTTTGCTGTCGGTGCCTATAGAGATAACGCTAACTATGAGGAAGGCGGGTCGGTGTACGTTTACAGTGGTTTTGATGGCGCCGAGTTGTATCGGGTCGATGGCCTTGGTGCTCATGAATCTCTCGGTCGTTCTATTGGTGCAGCGGGTGACATTAATGCGGATACCTATCCCGACTTTATTGTGGGTGGTGGTGGTTTTGCCCGCGTTATTAGTGGAGCTGATGGTTCAGGTTTATATACACTGCCGTTTGATAGCAGTGCCGGAACTATTCTTGCTGACGTTGCAAGTGGTCAGGATATTGATCAGGATGGCGTTAACGATTTTGTGATTGCAGATAGATTGTTTGATGCTAATGGCACGAATGCTGGTGGTATCAGAGTGATATTGAGTGCTGATCTGGCCAATGATACTGACGTTGACTTCTGGTTGAACAGTGCGGACGTGTTCCCCAATGATAGCAGTGAGTGGGCGGATAACGATCTTGATACGATTGGTGATAATGCAGATACCGATGATGATAATGATATGTTGTCTGATAGCCTGGAAAACGCGCTGGGTTTAAACCCGCTTGAAGGTGATAGTGATGGTGATGGTCTGCCGGATATTGGTGAAGATAGTGATGGCGACGGTATCCCGAATATTATTGAAGTTAACAAAGGTCTGGATCCTGGTAATAGTGCAATATCGACACTGCCGCTAAATGATAACTACCGTGGTGGTCAACTAAGCCAATAAAACTATATCAGGCCTTTTTAGTGGCCACCGGCTTTTTGCGTTTCGGGTAACACGTCGTACAAATCTCACAAACCGTGCCATCACAACCGCGAGCGGTACAGTATTCACGGCCAAAATAAATTATTTGCAAGTGTAGGTCATTCCACTTGTCTTCGGGAAACAGTTTTTTCAAATCTTTTTCGGTTTGCGTAACATTCTTGCCATTGGTTAAACCCCAGCGTTGTGCAAGGCGGTGGATATGCGTGTCGACAGGAAAGGCCGGCACACCAAAGGCTTGAGACATCACTACACTGGCGGTTTTATGGCCGACACCGGGCAGCTTTTCCAGTGCTTCCATATCGGCGGGCACTTCACCGTTATGCTCGTTAATCAGAATCTTTGATAGATTGGAAATCGCTTTGGACTTTTGTGGTGACAGGCCGCAGGGTTTTATCACACTGCGAATTTTGGCGACAGGGACTTTTGCCATATCGTAGGGATTGTCAGCGAGTTTCCAAAGGTCCGGCGTGACCTGGTTAACCCGTTCATCGGTGCATTGAGCAGACAGTAAGACCGAGATTAGTAAGGTATAGGCGTCGCTATGGTTTAATGGGATAGGTGGGTCGGGATAAAGTTTGGCAAGTCGTTTGGCAATGTAGTCTGCTCTTTCCTGTTTTAACATTGGCTGGCCTGCTTATAGAGATTTAACAAAGGTTTTAATGCGCTGCGCTGCTTCAATACATTCATCAAGCGGTGCTACCAATGCCATTCGCACCCTCCGGCTACCCGGGTTCACACCGCTATTTTCGCGTCCGAGGTAGGAGCCGGGTAATACAGTGACATTCTGCCGGGCAAACAACTGCTGCGCGAAGTCTTTTTCATCAATTGGCGTCTCTGGCCACAGGTAAAAACTTGCCGCGGGTTGCTCAACATCCAGTACGCCGTCCAGTATCTCAAGTACCGCAGTAAATTTTTGCTGGTAGAAACGGCGATTTTCCAGTACGTGTTGCTCGTCATTCCACGCAGCAATACTGGCAAGTTGGTGCTGTATTGGCATCGCGCAACCGTGATAAGTGCGATAAAGCAAAAACTTTTTCAGAATGGTTTCATCGCCTGCGACAAAACCGGAGCGGAGCCCCGGCAGGTTGGAACGCTTGGAGAGTGAATGAAACACAACGCAGTTTTTGTAATCGGGGCGGTTTAGCTGGATGCATGCATCCAGTAGACCAAGTGGCGGATTATTCTCGTCAAAATAAATCTCTGAATAGCATTCGTCACTGGCGACAACAAAATTGTATTTGTCGGCAAGTGTGAGCAGGGTGCGATAGTGTTCGAGGTTGAGTACTGCACCGGTAGGGTTGCCAGGAGAACAGAGAAATACCAGTTGGCAGCGCTGCCATACTGATTCGGGCACGCTATCAAAATCCGGAATAAAGTCGTTGCTGGCATCGCAATTCAGATAGACCATCTCGGCACCGGCTAGCAGGCCGGCTCCTTCATAGATCTGGTAGAACGGATTCGGTGAAATAACCACAGGGTTGTCAGAGCGGTTGATTACAGCTTGAGTGAATGCAAACAAGGCTTCCCGCGTACCGTTAACGGGCAGTATCTGTGTTTCACTGCACAGCCTTTTCAGGCTAAAGCGGTGCCGGCACCAGTTGGCAATAGCCTCGCGCAGTTCCGGCAGACCCTTGGTGCTCGGATAGTTGGCGAGTTTGTCGAGGTTGTTTTGCAACACTTCGACCACATGTGCTGGCGGTGCGTGTTTTGGCTCGCCAATGGACAGAGCAATATGTTCTACGTCCGTGGGTGCTTGCACCTCGGTTTTGAGTGCGTTGAGTTTTTCAAACGGGTAGGGGTGTAATAAGTCCAGATCGTTGTTCATGGTTTGGTAAAACTCAGAATGAAATAACCTCGGTGGATGGTTCGGTTTGCTCGTCGAGCTGTTTACAGATCGCAGCTTCCAGTTGTTTGCAAAGCTCCGGGTCGCTCAGGGGTTCATCGTTTTCATCAGTAATAAAAAATACGTCTTCCACACGTTCACCGAGCGTGGCAATTTTGGCATTGCGCAGGCGAATATTCATTTCGAGAAATACCAGTGCGATACGCGCGAGCAGGCCGGGACGATCCGGACTGATCACTTCGAGAACAGTGGTGCCGGTATTAATATCGTTGCTCAAACTGGTGCGTGTTGGCATTGAGAAATACTTGAGCTGGCGCGGGGTGCGTCGTTGTACAATCGAGGGGTAGTCCTCGGCGTTAAGCTGTTTGAGTTCTTCGAGTAAGGCTTCGCGAATATTTTCATGCACAGCTTCATCGTTGATTGGCTCTGCATTTTCATCAAGCACATAAAATGTTTCGCAAATGTAGTCCTCGGTGGCGTTATAGAGTCGCGCATCCTGGATGTTGAGATTGAGGTGATCCAGTGTTGTCACAATAGCTGCGAACAAATTGGGCTGATCCTTGGCGAGAATAAATATCTGTGTGGCGCCTTCATAGCGGCGGCTGCGTTGTGCGTCGCCAAGATCCGGTGCGCGAATCAAAATTAGTGGCTCACCGCGGGCCATGGATGTGGTATGCCGTGCAATCGCTTCGGTGTGCCAGACAATGTCGGTATGGTTTTCGCGTAGGAAGTAGTTTTCGCTATAGCCCTGCCACAGCTCCAGTACCTGCTCGCGTTCAAAGCCTTTTTCTTTTAAACGTAACAATGCAGCTTGCTGTGTGTCCTCAATCCAGTTTTGTTTATCAACTGGTTTTTCGAGGCCGCGGCGCAGCGCGCGCTTGGTTTCGAGATAAAGCTGGCGCATCAGTGAGGCTTTCCAACTGGTCCACAAATCCGGGTTGGTAGCGTTAACGTCAGCCACGGTTAGCGCATAGAGATAATCGAGGTGTAATAAATCACCCATCTCCAGCGCAAAGTTGTGAATGACTTCCGGATCAGACAGGTCCTGACGCTGAGAAACGGTAGACATCAACAGGTGTTTTTTCACGAGCCACGCAACAAGGTTGGAGTCGCGCAAGCTCAGATTGTGGCGCTGACAAAAATCAAATGCGTCAACTGCACCGAGTTCGGAGTGATCACCACCGCGGCCCTTGCCGATGTCGTGGTAGAGACCGGCAATATAAAGCAGCTCCGGTTTTGGCAGATGATTCATAATATGCGCGGCAACGGGAAAGTTTTTTTCTGCTTCGGTATGCAGGAATCCACGGATATTGTTTACCACCAGCAGTGTATGGGCGTCGACGGTATAGATATGGAACAGGTCGTGCTGCATCTGGCCAATAATGCGGCCAAACTCCGGCAGGTAGCGACCGAGTACGCCGTAGCGTTTCATGCGTTTTAACTGTTCCATAAGACCGGAAGGTGTGCGCATTAGCTCGAGAAACATTTCGGTGTTTTCCCGTTGGCGACGGAATGCACCGTTAATCAGGTGGCGTGATTCCCGGATCAGGCGAATGGTAGATGCGCGAATACCCTTGATCGTATCGTCCTGACCCATCAGTACAAACACTTCAAGCAAGGCAGAAGGGGTTTCCTGAAATACGTTGTCGTGGGTGACTTCAATGTAGTTGTTGCAGACCTGGAAACGCTCGTTGAGCGTGCGGATCTCGGTTTTTTCATTGGCGCGCAGTATGGTTTCATCGAGATAGTGCAACAACACATCGTTTAGCTCGCGCAGTGCGATAACAGCGCGGTAGTAATGTCGCATGAACTGCTCGACAGCGAGACTTTCTTCATTGTCGCGATAGCCAAATTGTGCAGCGAGTTTTTGCTGGTACTCAAATTGTAGGCGATCGTCTTCACGCTTGCTGAGTACATGCATGCCATAGCGTACACGCCACAGTACTTCTTCGCCGCGCATCATAATGTTGTATTCGTCTTCGCTTAAAAACACTTGCCTGTCGACAAGTTCGCGTAGCTGTTCTACACCGAAATAACGTTTGGCCACCCAGGCGATGGTCTGGATGTCGCGCAGGCCGCCCGGTGCGTTTTTAACATTGGGTTCGAGATTGTATTCGGTGTTGTTGTGTTTGTTATGGCGCTCGATCTGCTCGTTCCACTTGGCGATAAAAAACGCGTTGCTCGGCCAGATATTTTCAGTGTCGATGCGGTGCTTGAGTTCGAGGCGCAAAAAGCGGTTGCCTTCGAGCGTGCGGCATTCGAGCAGGTTGGTTGCGACAGTAATGTCATCTCTGGCCGCCTCCAGGCATTCCTCAATAGAGCGTACACTGTGGCCGATATTGAGCTGTAAATCCCAGAGAAACGTGACAAATTGCTCCACTGAAGATTTCTCTTCCTCGCCGAGGTTTTTACTAAATAGAACAAGCAGGTCGATATCTGAGTGCGGGTGTAACTCGGCGCGGCCATAACCGCCAACTGCAATCAGGGCAATCTCTTCGCTCCAGCTAAAACGCTGCCAGGCGTAGTGCAAAATACGGTCGATAAAGCTTGCGCGTTCCTTGACGAGTGCGCGTACGTCTTCACCTTCAAGAAAGCGATTGTCGAACTGCGTGTTAATCGCGCTGATGGCATCCTTGAAAACACCGATAGGTTCATTGTTTTCAAGATTTTCCTGAAAACGGCGTTCATCAAAAAACAGCGGAAGAACCATGGGGTGCCTGTAATAATCAGGGTAAACCGGCGGGGCTGGCGGTAAATATTTCGGCGCCATCTGCAGTGACAGCGATGGTATGTTCCCACTGGGCCGAAAGTCGGCCATCTTTGGTTTCTACCGTCCAGCCATCACTTTTTAGTTTGGTAAAGCGCTTGCCCGCGTTAATCATTGGCTCAATCGTAAAAGTCATGCCTTCAATCAGTTCAAGTTTGGTACCGGGCTTGCCGTAGTGAAGCACTTGCGGTTCATCGTGAAAAACATCACCGATACCATGCCCGCAGTACTCGCGCACAACAGAGTAGTGGTTTTTCTCGGCATGTTGTTGAATTACCGCACCGATATCGCCAAGCGTGGCTCCCGGACGAACCTGTTCTATACCCAGATGCAGGCATTCACGGGTGATTTCACAGAGGCGCTGGGCATGGGAGGGCACGTCGCCCACGTAGTACATGCGGCTGCTGTCGCCGTACCAGCCGTCTTTGATAACAGTGACGTCGATATTGACGATATCGCCTTTTTTCAGCACTTTGTTCTCGGAGGGAATACCGTGGCAGATCACGTGGTTGACCGAGGTACAAATAGATTTTGGGAAGCCCTTGTAGTTAAGTGGCGCCGGAATCGCATTCTGTACATTAACGATGTGGTCGTGGCAGATCTTGTCGAGCTCGGCAGTGGTTACGCCGGGTTTGACATAGGGGCCAATCATATCGAGCACCTCGGCTGTCAGGCGTCCCGCGACGCGCATTTTCTCCAGTTGCTCGGGGGTTTTGATCTTAACTTGCATAATTTGTAAGGTTATTTCACAGTTTCGGTCATATAGCACTCAGCTACCTTTAGCGCTGGTTTTCAGGCGCGACGGTACACGTGGAGAGGCCAATCGAGGGGCGCTATTGTAAACCACTCTCAGTTGCGTTGCAGACTTCTGTGTCTGTGGTGGGTTTTTGGGCAGATTGCCCCTGGAGCCTTTAAATATTGGGGCTTATATGGTATAAAGCGTGCCGCTTCCAGAGCGATAGGTGGAATTTCTGCCGGTTGCTGTCAGGAAGTGAAAAGTGAAGCTTTCGGGTCAGGATTTAACAGATGGCCCTGAACGTGTAAATCGTATCGATTTTCGTCACAAATACGCCAGGGTGCCCGGTATCGGGTGGTTGTATTGGAAGGTTGGTACAAGTATTAACCCAAATGAAAAAGGTAATTACTATGGCACAAGTGTCTATGCGCGACCTGTTACAGGCCGGCGCTCATTTCGGTCACCAGACCCGCTACTGGAACCCGAAAATGGATCAATACATTTTCGGCGCCCGCAACAAAATTCATATCATCAACCTCGAGCACTCCGTTCCGGCGTTCAATGAAGCTCTGACCTTTGTTAAAGAGCTTGCGTCCAACAAGAACAAGGTTCTGTTTGTGGGTACCAAGCGTGCGGCATCCAAAACTATCAAGGAGCAGGCAGAGCGTGTGGGTATGCCCTATGTGAGCCACCGCTGGCTCGGCGGCATGTTGACCAACTACAAAACGATCCGCGCCTCGATTCGTCGCTATCGCGATCTGGAAAAGCAAAGCCAGGATGGTACTTTCGATATGTTAACGAAGAAAGAAGCATTGATGCGTAGCCGTGCGATGGAAAAGCTTGAACGCTCTATCGGTGGTATCAAGGATATGGGTGGTCTTCCTGATGCACTGTTTGTAATTGATGTGGATCATGAGCGTATTGCGATTACTGAAGCGAACAAGCTCAGCATTCCGGTCATTGGCATTGTTGATACTAACAGCAACCCGGACGGTGTGGACTATGTCATTCCGGGTAACGATGACGCGATTCGCGCTATTAAACTATATGTGACAGCAATGGCAGATGCCTGCGCTGAGGGCCTCGAAGAGCATCGTCTGTCTTCTGCGGGCAAAGGCGACTTTGTCGAGGTAGAGGAAGCCGCTGCCGAGGAAGAGGTCACCGAAGAGGCCGCAGCAGCAAGCTAGGCTTTGGTAAAAAGGTTGATAAAAGGGGGCTTGCCCCCTTTTATTTTGCAAGTTACAGCAGAGCACTATGATTTCTACGGGCATGGTTTTGGCAAGAGTGGCTCTGAACGGGTTTTAAACGATTATTAATGTTGAGGTAGAAAACGACATGGCAATTTCAGCATCCCTGGTAAAAGAACTTCGTGAGCGTACCGGTCTGGGTATGATGGAGTGTAAAAAGGCACTGGTTGAAACAGATGGTGATATCGAACTGGCGGCAGAGAACCTGCGCAAGTCCGGTGCTGCCAAAGCTGATAAAAAAGCGGGCCGTACAGCAGCAGAAGGTGCGGTTATTATCGCAGCTGACGGTAATACTGCTCTGATGCTCGAGGTAAATAGTGAAACCGATTTTGTTGCAAAAGATGATAACTTCCTGACCTTTGCCAATGCGGTTGCGGCAGCAGCTTTGGCTGCTCGTGAAACCGATGCCGAGAAAATAAAGGCGTTGGAAATTGACGGTGCGACCGTTGAGGAGAAACGTGCAGCATTGGTACAGAAAATCGGTGAGAATATTCAGGTGCGTCGTGCGGCGATCCTTGAGGCACCGGGTGCCCTTGGTAGCTATATCCACGGTAGCAAGATCGGTGCGCTGGTCTCCTTGCAGGGTGGTGATGAAGAACTCGGCAAGGACGTGGCGATGCATGTGGCGGCGATTAATCCGATGGTGTTGAAGCCGGAAGATGTGCCGGAAGATGTGCTGGAAAAAGAGAAGTCCATTATCAAGGCGCAGCCGGATATGGAAGGCAAGCCCGATGATATCGTAGAGAAAATGCTCGGCGGTCGCATCAAGAAGTTCCTCAAGGAAGTCAGCCTCGTGGAACAGCCTTTTGTGAAAAACCCGGATCTGTCTGTCGGCAAGCTCGCCAGTGAAGCCGGTGCCGAGGTGCTTTCGTTTACCCGTTTTGAAGTGGGTGAAGGTATCGAAGTGGAAAAAGTAGACTTTGCCGAGGAAGTTGCTGCCCAGGCACGCGGCGAAGTTTAACGCCAGATCTATTACAGATTTTGGTCCCGAAAGCGGCTGCTCAGGCAGCCGTTTTTCTGCACTATCCGTTTTTCTGCTCCGGGCCAGGCATGGTAGGATAGCGCCTATATTATTGTATGTGCTATTAAGTGCAGCCAAGAGAGCCATCAGCGGAGCTACAAGAGCCATCAACGAAGCTACAAGAGCCATCAACGAAGCTACAGAGTCATTAACAGCCATAAGAGAACCCTATGCCTGATCGCGCCGGAGAACGAAAATACAAACGCATCCTGCTCAAGCTGAGCGGGGAAGAGCTGATCGGCGACGAAGGTTTCGGTATCGATCCGAAAGTGCTCGACAAAATGGCACTGGAAATTGGTCAACTGGTTGGTATCGGTGTTCAGGTGGGTTTGGTCATTGGTGGTGGTAACCTGTTCCGCGGTGCGGCGCTCAACGAGGCCGGTATGGATCGTGTGACCGGTGATCATATGGGCATGCTTGCTACTGTGATGAACGGACTGGCGATGCGCGATGCGTTGGAACGTTCCAATATTCAGAGTCGAGTTATGTCAGCGATTCCCATGAGTGGTATTGTTGAACACTATGATCGACGCCGTGCGATGCGTTATCTTGAAGCCGGTGAAGTGGTGATATTTTCTGCCGGTACCGGCAACCCATTTTTTACGACAGATTCAGCGGCCTGTCTGCGCGGTATCGAGATCGAGGCCGAGTTGGTACTCAAGGCTACCAAGGTGGAAGGTGTTTACAACGCTGACCCGATGAAGGATGCAAATGCGGTCAAGTTTGATCGCCTGACCTATGATGAAATTCTCGACAAGAAGCTGGGTGTGATGGATCTGACGGCGATTTGTTTGTGCCGCGAACACAATATGCCAGTGCGTGTATTTAAAATGGCCAAGTCCGGCGCCTTGCTTAATATTGTTGTCGGTGGTGACGAAGGTACCTTGGTTGAAGAAGGTTAGCTACCGGGCAAGGTCAAGACGATTAAATAGCCGGAATTGTATATGAGGGGGAACTTGAGATGATTAATGAGATTAAAAAAGATGCTGAAGGGCGAATGAAAAAATCGCTTGAAGCTTTGTCGAACGCATTCAATAAAATCCGTACCGGGCGTGCCCACCCCAGCATTCTCGATGCCGTGATGGTGGATTACTATGGTAACCCGACGCCGATTAATCAAGTGGCAAACATCAATGTTGAAGATGGCCGTACACTGGCGGTGTCTCCGTGGGAAAAAGCCATGGTGCCGGAAATTGAAAAAGCAATTTTATCTTCTGACCTGGGTCTTAATCCAGCAACCAGTGGTGAGTTAATTCGCATTCCGATGCCGCCGCTAACGGAGGAAACGCGTAAAGGCTATATTAAACAGGCTAAACAGGAAGCAGAGAACGCGAGGGTTTCTGTGCGCAATATCCGTCGCGATGCCAATAGTCAGGTTAAGGATTTGCTCAAGGCAAAAGAGATCAGTGAAGACGAAGAGCGTAAGGCAGAGGATGAAATTCAAAAAATCACTGATAAGTTTATCGCTGACGTTGAAAAGGCGCTTGCAGAGAAAGAAAAGGACTTGCTGGAAATCTAGCGCGACTTACGGTTTATAGCGGGTATTCCCATGTCATCCCCGACCACGGAGAAAAGCAACCCCCTGCGCCATATTGCGATTATTATGGATGGCAATAACCGCTGGGCGAAACAGCGTGGACTGCCGGGTCTGTCCGGCCACAAGCAGGGTGTTGAGCGGGTACGCGATATTATGGAAGCCTGCAAGGATGCAGAAATAGAAGTTTTAACACTCTTCGCATTTAGCAGTGAGAACTGGCAGCGTCCACAAAAGGAAGTGTCCGGTTTGATGACGCTGTTTTCTACCTACCTGAAAAATGAAACACGCAAATTAAAGAAAGAAGGTGTGAGATTGCGCGTTATCGGTAATCGCGATCGCTTTTCTGACAAGTTAAATCAGCTAATTGATAATGCCGAGCAGGAAACAGCGTCGGGGAAAATGACCCTGGTGATTGCGGCGGACTATGGTGGTCGCTGGGATATTGCCCAGGCGGCGCGTAAAATGGCGGAGCAAGTGCAGTCGGGAAGCTTGTCGCTTGATGATATTGATGAAGAGCAACTCGATGCGCATATCTGTCTTGCCGATTTGCCAGTGCCAGACTTATTGATTCGCACCAGTGGTGAGCTGCGCATTAGTAATTTCTTATTGTGGCAGTGTGCGTACGCCGAATTTTATTTCACTGATGTTTATTGGCCGGATTTTGATGCGACACAACTCAACCGCGCAATAGCCGAATACTATTCGCGCCAGCGTCGCTACGGGTTGACCGCTGAGCAAATCGAAGCAAGCGTGTAGTGGTATGTTAAAAGAACGGGTAATCACAGCGACGGTTCTCGCACTGCTATTCTTTGCCGTAGTCTGTGGCTTGCCGTTAAAATATTTTACGCCTGCGCTATTCGTGCTGCTGGCTATGGCGGGCTGGGAATGGGCACGTTTGTGTGGTTGGACTCATCGCCCGTATAAGGGTGTGTATACCGCTCTGTTGCTGGTGCTGGCCGCCGCTGCTATTGCCACACTGTTTGCTGGTGATGGGCAACTTTTCCTCTTGGGACTGCTTATATTGTCTATATTGTTCTGGTTGACCGCGATTGTGTGGATATTGCGCTATCCGGATAGTGCTGCGGTATGGGGCTCACCTGCGGTGCGCGCATTGATCGGGATATTTGTATTACTGCCAATGTTTACGAGCCTGGTATATCTCAAACATGTGAGCAGCAATGGGCTATCGATTGTTTTGGTCGTGTTGATAATTTCTATTGCGGATATCGGAGCGTATTTCTCCGGTCGGCGCTTTGGTAAACGTAAACTGGCTGTCGCAGTGAGTCCGGGAAAATCCTGGGAAGGTGTATGGGGCGGCTTGTTAGGTAATACATTGTTTGCAGTGGCGTTGAGCCTTTGGCTTGGTTTGACATTACCGAATGCGATATTGGTTGTTGCAGTCATGCTGCTAACAAGTATTGCATCGGTAATCGGTGATTTACTTGAAAGTATGATCAAGCGTTATTGTGGCGTTAAAGATAGCGGGGATATTTTGCCGGGCCACGGTGGTATTCTTGATCGCATTGATGGCTGGACAGCCGCAATGCCGGTATTCACACTTTCCATGCTATTGGCAAATGCGTGGAGCCTGTAATGGAGCAGGTTACCGTTCTTGGCTCCACGGGCTCTATCGGCGTTAACACCCTTGATGTGATCGGGCGCCATCCACAGCGCTATGGGGTTTATGCTCTCACAGCAAATACCAATATTGAAAAGTTGCAGCAGCAGTGCCTGCAGTTTCAGCCACAATATGCTGTGGTTGTGTCTGAACACCATGCCCGTGAACTGGCGCAGCAGCTTGCGGCAGCTGGTTGCAGCACCGAAGTGATTGCCGGGGCGCAGGGACTCGAACAGGTGGCCTCTGCTACAGCGGTAGATAGTGTCATGGCGGCGATTGTCGGCGCAGCGGGTTTGCCTGCCAGTCTGGCAGCCGCGCAAGCCGGCAAAAAAGTGCTACTCGCAAATAAAGAGGCACTGGTGATGGCGGGGCCGTTGTTTATGCAGGCTGTGCAACAGGGTGGTGCAAGCTTGCTGCCGATTGACAGCGAGCACAATGCAATTTTCCAATGTCTGCCCGCACCGCGTCAGCAGCGTGTCGGTGGGTCTGGTGAGCACAGTGCCGGTGAAGGTGTAAGACGCATTTTGTTGACGGGCTCCGGGGGGCCGTTTCGTGAGTTACCGGCTGATGCACTTGCTACCGTTACGCCGCAGCAGGCCTGTGCACACCCGAACTGGGATATGGGTCAGAAAATCTCGGTGGATTCTGCCACGATGATGAATAAGGGGCTGGAGCTTATTGAAGCTTGCTGGATGTTTGATTGTGGGCCTGATGATATTCAGATCGTGGTACATCCGCAGAGTGTTATTCACTCCATGGTGGAGTATGTCGATGGTTCCATTCTGGCCCAGCTCGGTAATCCGGATATGCGTACCCCGATTGCCTATGGCCTGGCCTGGCCTGAGCGCATTGACGCGGGGGTGGCGAGTCTCGACATCATCGCCACAGCGCGGCTCGATTTTGAAGCGCCCGATGAGCAGCGTTTTCCGTCTCTGGCGCTTGCGCGTCAGGCATTTCTCGCCGGGGGGACAGCACCTGCGATACTCAGTGCAGCCAATGAGGTCGCCGTAGAGGCGTTTTTACAGAGCGCTCTGCCGTTTAACCGCATTGCTGATATTGTGGCTGAAACCCTTGGGCAAAGCGACGTACAGGCCAGCGTTTCCAGCCTTGATGAGATATACTGCGCAGATCAACATGCCAGAACGCTGGCCGCGGAACTGATTCGCAGATAAGTATACTATGCTCGACATCCTGCATTTGCTGTTTTTCTTTTTTGTCGCGATTTTTGTACTCGTTGCTGTGCATGAATTCGGTCATTTTTGGGTGGCTCGCCGCTGTGGCGTTAAAGTGCTCACATTTTCCATCGGCATGGGGAAGCCGCTGCTGAAATGGCGTGACAGGCAGGGCACTGACTATGTGCTCGCCGCTATACCGCTGGGCGGTTTTGTTAAAATGGTCGGGGAGAATGACGAAGAGGATATTCCTCCGGAGTGGCTTGAGCAGGCATTTAATCGCAAGCCGGTCAGCCAGCGTATGGCAATTGTGGTGGCGGGGCCGTTAGCCAATTTTGTGCTGGCGTTTGTCGCTTACTGGGGGATCTATCTGTCGGGCATGACTGGCATTGCACCGGTGATAGGTAAGGTGGATGCGGGCAGTCTCGCTGCAACAGCGGGGATTGAGGCCGGCCAGGAAATTATCTCGATCGATGGCCGTGAAACCGCAACACGGCAGGTGCTGGCGGAGGGGTTGCTTAACCGCCTCGGCGAGACCGGTGAGATGGTGCTTGAGGTTAAATATCCGGATTCTGACTTTATCTATGAAGTGGTTGTGGATCTTGATGCCTGGCTCGTAGGTGAAGATGATCCGAATCCTTACAAGGGGCTCGGCATAGAGCTGTACTACCCTCCAATGCCTGCGATAGTAGGTGAGGTCTTTGCAGATACCCCCGCGTATCAGGCTGGCCTGCAGGCCGGTGATCGGGTCGTTGCGGTTGACGGGCAGACGATAGAAAACTGGCAGGAATTGACCAACTATATTCATGCGCGGCCCGAGCAAGCCTTATATCTGGAACTGGAGCGCGATGGTCAGGTACTTGGCAAGACGATTACACCACGACTCAGAGAAATTGAGGGCAAAAAAATCGGCTTGATCGGGGTAGCGAACCAGCCCGGAAAATGGCCTGAGCATCTGCGCCGTGAGCAGCAATACGGCTTCCTTGAGGCCGGGGTAGCGGCGGGCCAGGAAGTCTGGAATAAGTCGGTTTTTATCCTGGTTTCGGTGAAAAAAATGCTCACCGGGCAGATTTCTGCGAAAAACTTGAGCGGACCGATTACGATTGCTAGAGTGGCAGATGATTCGGCGCGGGCAGGTTTCAAGTATTTTGTTACAATACTGGCTTTGTTAAGCATCAGTCTGGGGGTAATCAACCTGTTACCGATACCGATGCTCGATGGGGGACATTTGCTGTTTTATCTGGTGGAAGCGACCACTGGCAAGCCATTGCCTGAAAGAGTTCAGGAAATCGGCTTCCAACTGGGGTTGGTCATGATCATCAGCTTGATGGCATTTGCGATTTACAATGACCTGATGCGGCTGTAAAGCTGCCTCGCGCTTATTGCGGAGTGACATTTTGGAACTGGCGAAACGCTTTTTTCTTGTATTCATTATTTGTTTTTTTCTACCCTCTCTAGTCCTTGCTCAAAATGACCGTTTCCGTATCGGCGACATCCGTGTCGAGGGTTTACAGCGGGTTTCTGCTGGCAGTGTATTTGCAGCCCTGCCACTCAACGTCGGAGATGTGGTCTCGACGACAGAGCTACAGGATGTCACACGGGCGCTGTTTAGAACTGGCTATTTTGATGATATTCAGCTCAAGCGTGAAGAGGATGTGCTCATTATTGTGGTCGAGGAGCGCCCCTCCGTGGCTTCTATCTCCATTGATGGCAACAAAGCCATAGAAACCGAACAACTGCTTGAAGCGATGGAAAATGCAGGCCTTTCAGAAGGTCTGATTTTTCGCCGTGCCGTGCTTGAGGGTATGAGTGTAGAGCTGCAGCGTCAGTATGTTGCCCAGGGGCGCTACGATGCGACGGTGGAGACCGATGTGCAGGAATTGCCGCAAAATCGTGTTGCGGTCGATATTACAGTTGATGAAGGCAAGGTGGCCGCAATCAAGCATATCAATATTGTCGGCAACAGCGTGTTTGAGACGGATGAGTTGCTCGACTTATTTGAGCTGGAAACCACAGGTTTCATGTCGTGGATGAACAACAAGGATAAGTATGCAAAGGAAAAGCTCGAAGGGGACATTGAACGGCTCGAGTCCTATTATCTCGACCGCGGTTACCTGCGTTTTAATGTGGATTCCACCCAGGTGTCTCTGAGTCCGGATAAAAAATCTATCTATGTGACAATTAATATCAGTGAAGGGGAAGTGTACAAGGTCGGCAAAATTGAAATGGCCGGTGATTTAATTGTTCCGGAAGAGAATTACCGCCGCTTGATTTTATTGCGTGAAGACAATGATTTCTCCCAGGTATTGATGACGACGACGACCCAGCGTATTACTCAGCGTTTGGGGAACGAAGGTTATACCTTTGCCGAGGTCAAGGAAATTACCGATATAGATGATGAAAATCATACGGTAGATATTACGTTTTATGTGGACCCCCAGGAGCGCACCTATGTGCGTCGCATTAATTTCCGCGGTAATACCAAAACAGCTGATGAAGTATTACGCCGTGAAATGCGGCAGATGGAAGGTGCGCCCGCATCGTCCTACAAAATTGAACAGTCGAAAGTGCGTTTGCAGCGACTTGGCTATTTTGCATCCGTTGATATGGAAACGGTAGAAGTGCCTGGCACTGGAGATCAGATTGACCTGGAATATACCGTGGAAGAGCAGCCTTCCGGTAGTATCGGTGCGAGCATTGGTTTCTCCCAGGACTCCGGTATCATTCTTGGCGCCAACGTGCAGCAGGATAACTTTCTCGGCACTGGCAAACGAGTCGGCTTTAATATTTCAACGAGTAGTTATCGTGATGCGGTTAGTTTTAACTATCTCGACCCCTATTACACGGCGGATGGTGTCAGCCGTGGATTTAAAGTATTTTATGTGGCGCGTGACCTCGACGAAGTTAACGTATCGAGTTATTCGGTTGATAGCTTGGGTTTTGATTTAACGTTTGGCTATCCACTATCTGAAATCGAACAAATCAGTTTTGGTTTGGGTTATGCCCACGATGAAATTGAAACCGGTATTGCCCCGGCCCAGGAGATTGCCAGTACCCCGGCGGGCACCACGCTTGATCAGTATGTTAATACTTCGGATTACGAAGATTGTGTGACCACCGATACCACAACATCTGCAAACTGTACCAATATAGCAGGGGGTAACCCGGCAGGTAACGGCACAAACTACAACCTCTATAATGAAGGGTTGGTGCAAACACCGATACCACCGTCAGCCGAAACGAACAATCCGGATGGTTTTGTCGACAAGTACGGCAATAAATACGATAACTTTAGTCTGTCTACTACCTGGCGTAAATCAACCTTGAACCGCGGGCGACTCGCTACCCGAGGGCATTCGCAACGGGTAACGGGTGAGTTTACCGTTCCCGCAAGTGATCTTGAATTCTGGAAGTTGCACTATCGCGGCCAGTACTTTCAGCCTTTATCGAAGAACTTTACTTTGCGCTTGCGCACCCGACTTGGTTATGGCGCGGGCTATGGTGATCTTGAAGAATTGCCATTTTATGAGCATTTCTATGCTGGCGGTTTTGGTTCTGTACGTGGTTTCAAGCGTAATACGCTAGGGCCGCGCAGCACCCCGGCACAAGGTTACTTCACCTTGCCCGGGGTAGTGTCGGGTGGTTCGGCTGCCTTCCCGGTCTATTTGTGTGAAGATAATAATACGGGTACCTGTCAAAAATTGGCGACAAGTACTCTGGATGACCCTTCCGGTGATCCGTTTGGTGGCGATATATTGATTGAAGGGTCTATGGAATTTATTTTCCCGATGCCGTTTGTAAAAGATCAGCGCTCCATGCAGCCCGCCATTTTTGTTGATGCCGGTAATGTATTCGATACCGATTGTGGGGCGAGTCAGTTAAACTGTACCAATATTGATTTCTCGGAGTTACGTTATTCTCTCGGGATCGGTTTAACCTGGATAACCGGTTTTGGCCCGCTGACCTTCAGTCTGGCGAAACCTTTCAACGATAACCAATATGACGAGACGGAAACTTTCCAGTTTTCATTGGGTCAGATGTTTTAATTCTACTAACGGAGAATATTATGAATACAGCTAAATTACTCGTAGCAGGCTTGTTTGCCCTGTTGCTTTCCGTGCCAGCTTGGTCGGCTGAAGGTAATGGCACGCGTGTTGCTGTAGTAGATCTGCAAGCTGCTGTCATGCGGACAGATATGGCTCGTGAGCAGATGAAGGAGCTGGAAAGCCAGCGTGAATTTGCTGAAACTCAGATCAAACTGGAATCTCTGAAAAAACAGATTATGGAAAAGCAGGAAGAGGCGAAAAAAGAAGGCCCGACCTGGACACAGGATCAATGGATTGCGCATCGAAAAAGTGTCGAGTTTTTACGCAAGGATTTTGAACTGGCGGGACAAAAAATTCAGGCGGAAAGTCAGGTGGTATTGCGCAATATAGAAAAAGAGCTTGGCCCGAAAGTCCAGGATGTGCTCAAGCAATTAATTGATGCAGAGCGCATCGATATAGTGATCGAGAAAAACTTTACAGTGTATTCATCAGCAGATATTGATTTGACTGTACAGTTAACTGACAAGTTAAACGAACACGGTAAGTAGGCTGTCCCTTCACCTCCGGGTAGCATCAATGAAACATAAGCTACGGGAGTATTCGCTGGCAGATATAGTCAGCTACCTTGCAGATGATGTGCTCGATGAAGTCAGGCAGGGCGGAGAACAATTATCCGGTCTTGAAACTATAAAAGTTACCGGACTTGCGTCGTTGCAAAATGCCACGGCGCAACAGTTAACCTTCCTTTCCAATCCGAAGTTTGCCGATCACCTTTCGACAACACAGGCAGCGGCGGTAATGATTGCCGAGGATGGTAGTGATGCTTGCTCGGCGCCGGTACTGCGCGTCAGAAACCCATATCTGGCTTATGCAAAAGTCTCTGCACTGTTTGATGCCTCTGTTTCGATTGGATCTGGAGCCATTGAAGCCGGAATTCACCCTTCAGCAGTAGTGCATGAGGCGGCTTTTCTGGCGGCAGGAGTGAGCGTTGGACCAAATGCGGTAATAGCAGCGGATGCGAATATCGGGAAAAACACGGTGATCGGTGCTTCCTGTGCTATTGGTGCTGGTACAGTGATTGGCGCTGACTGTGTGCTTAATAACAATGTGACTCTCTACCACGATATAGTGCTTGCTGATCGGGTAAGGCTGCATAGCGGTTGTGTGATTGGTTCTGATGGTTTTGGCTTTGCACCAAAGCCGGATGGCGGTTGGCAAAAAATTCATCAGTTGGGACGAGTTGTGGTGGGAAGTGATGTTGAGATCGGTGCAAATACCACAATTGATCGCGGCGCTATCGAAGATACGGTGATAAGCAAGGGAGTGATCATTGATAATCAGGTACAAATTGCCCATAACGTGTGGATAGGTGAAAACACTGCGATTGCAGCCTGCGTTGGTATCGCGGGTAGTACTCGCATCGGCAAGAATTGTACGATTGCCGGTGCAGTAGGTATTATCGGTCATCTTGAAATAGTCGATAATGTTCATGTTACTGCAATGAGTCTGGTTACCAATTCCATCAAAGAGCCGGGTGCCTATTCCGGTGGCACCGGGTTGAGCCCGAACAAAGAATGGCGTCGCAGTGTGGTGCGTTTCGGGCAGCTTGACAGTATGGCCAAACGATTACGCGAACTTGAGAAACAAGCCGGGAAAAATCGTAATACAGAGTAACCTATTTTCTACTTTGTTCGTGCAGAGATTCCTTTCTAATAAAAAATACTCCAATAAATGCCAGCGTATTGAGGCAGGCAAATGTCAGTAGTGCCCATGTGTAATCTTGCAGACTGTCGTGAATATAACTTGCGAAAATTGGTCCGAGTGTGCCGCCGGGTAATAATGTCAGCATTAGTACGCCGTAGATGCTCGCAAAGTGCCGTGCACCGAAGCAGTAGACTACCAGCAGCGGTAACAGTACATTTTCTGCGGCGGTGGTAAAACCATGCAGTACAAGAAAAACTGGTAGGACACCCGGTTGAGTAATTATCAGCAGTGCAAAGCAGGCAAGGGCCAGTACACCAAAGTTTAATAGCGCAGTTTTTTTGACAGAGCTTTTATCGGTAAGCCAGCCAATACTGAGCTTACCAATGATGCCAATGGCAACTGCATAACTGAAGCTCGCGGCTGCGCGAGCATTCTCAAAGCCACTGTCACTGAGATAAATAATAAAGTGCTGGTTAAAGGCAAGAAGATAAAAGAAAAAGCTGAATAATAGAAATGCCAGTAACCAGAAACTTCGTGTTTGCAGAGCTTCGCTTAAGGTAAAGTTATGATTGTCGATGGGCGTTATAGAATTAGTAATATTTATATCTTCTGACTCTGTTTCATGATTTGCAACAGGCTGCTTAAGAAATAGTAATACTGGTGGTAGTATCAATACGGTGGCGGCAACAGCCAGTATTTGTAAAGCTGTGCGCCAGTCATAAAGTTCTGAAAGGAAATGAATAAGCCAGGGAATGGTTGCGCCTCCCACGTTAGAGCCGATAAAGACCAGTGCGAGTGTTGTACCCTGTTTTTCACGCGCCCACGAGGTCGCGACAGAACCTGCTACAAGGTCACTCACGCCCGCCATGGCAATGCCGAATACAATATTAATCAGAAAAAAAGTTGTCAGGTTCTGCATCAGACTAAACGCAAAAAAACACAGGCTGATTAGTAACACGGCGCTGCAAGCGACAAGGCGGCAACCGAGTGACTCGAGTAGACGGCCAATCAGAGGGGAGGCCAATGCCATCGTGATCAGTAGCGGTGAGGCTCCGAGGCTGAATTGCGCCCGGCTCCAATCCAGTTCGCTGATAATGGGCCCGAACGTAGCGGAATACAGGTAGCCAAAGCCCTGGCCGATTTGCAGTACAAAACAGGCCAGCAAAACACTAAAAACAACTTGTTTGGATGGCGCTGTATCCATGATTGGTAGTGATCTATGTTGTGTTATTCGCAGGCCTGCAAAAACTCCCGGATCTTGTTTTCGGGAATATTGGCATTAAGATTTTTTAGATAACGACGTGTTGCAGTTTCATTGTAGCAACCAAAGGCTTTGTGCCGAGACAGATCAAACAGCGGGATGAACGTCGGTTCTGTCATTGGAGGTAGGGATTTTTTTGTATAGACCGCGGTTTTCAGATTGATAATGTAGCGCGCCTCATAGTGCTGTTTAAAACGGGGATCGTTGTAGATCATTTCGTTCAAAGTGCCCTTTTTTACACCGTAGAAAATCACATAGAACAGAATAACATCTGGCATGGTGTCGAAAAAATGCTCTACGGCCTGTTCGCGACTACAGACTGGTTGCACCTTGATCTGTTCAAGCAGGTTTTTATAGATACCGAGATGAGCAGACGTTTCGCTGCGTTTACTAAAGCGTGCATAGCCGAAGCAGCGCTCGGTGAGTCCAAACATGTCAAAATGTAAAAACTGTTCCGAACGCCAGGGAATTTCGCCCATTTGATCACCGGCAACAATAGCGCCGGGGGGCAGGTTGCGATTGAGCCATTCACTGACAGCGGCTACGTCGTTCCAGCGGGTTTCTTGTTCGCAGCGTGCAATAGGTGTGAGACGACAGTGTTTTTCTATGTCGGGATCAAACGCTTTTTTGGCAATATCCCGGCTATAAATAAACGGGCCTTGTAGAAAATAACCGGCGTTCTCCAACAGCGGGTTTCTGGTATTGTCGTTGCCACTCAGAGTCATGGAAGCCTGACTGTAAATCCAGCCGCCAAGATTAAACGCAATCAATAGTGGCAATAGGCGTTTATACTTTTCAGGTATTCGCTCCGCGAGTGTGGCGCAGCCGATTGCAAACAGGCAGGCGATCAGTGCAATAGCGGATACAGAAAAGCGAAACAGTGGCTTGGACTCCGGGTGGGCGAGGGTAAAGAAAGTGCAGAAAGCAAACGTGGCCAATAGAATAATGACAACATTGCGCTGCTGTTTGTTAAACAGGCTGACAAGTGCAAAAGGTAATAGCCAGATAAGGCCGGTAGACTGAAAATAATTGATGGTCGTGCCAAATGAAATGGCAAGGTTTCTTGCAGATTTAGCATAAAATGGGTTGATAAAAATATCTTCAAAATACCACCAGCGCCACAGATGGAATGCAATAATCAGAGTGCCGAGCATCAATAGCTGGTTAACAATAATCGTCCGCAACTCACGATTTAATAACACAGCTATAGGGATTAACCCCATGTAGAGGAAGCCTTCCGGACGCCCACAAAAGACCAGAAAGCCACTAAACCAGATCCAGGTATGGAGTTTGTCATCGGTTAATGCGCGAATAAAAAACAGGAGCATCGCGGTATAAGCCATCGTTTCCATACCGCTTTGCGACCAAAACAAAATCGGCATGGCTGTTAATGCGATAATGAGTGCAAGAATATTGCTATAGTTTGCATGCTGTTCGATACGACGCACTTGCCAGAATGTTAATAGTGTGAATAAAGCGCCGAGTAGCTTGCTGTGTAGAATCAGGTTGCCAGGTAATAGATAAGCGATGGCCAGTAGCATTTGCCAGATAAAGCCGCTGCCAGTTTCGATGTGTTCGCTGCCGATGTTATAAACATAGCCGTGCCCAAGGGCAATATTCCTCGCAACGATATAGTAAATATAGGCGTCTTCTTCGACATAGTCCCATAGTAACAGCATGGCGAAGCTGTACAGTACAACAACAACGGCCAGGATGATGTGCTGCCGGGAAAGCGTCATTGCATGCCGTATGGGATGTTATAGAGAGTGGTCGATAAACCGGCCAGTTTCTAGAACAGGGTATAAATGAATGGGGCGACTGCAGAACCCTGAGCAAATACAATGAGTACGCCAAGCAGAACCATGACAATAATTATCGGCGCCAGCCAGTATTTTTTGCGTTTATTCATAAAGCCGGCAAAGTCTTTCATCAAATCCCACATGGGCAGGCATCTCCTGATGGTTTTGGACGGGGTCTTTGAGCCCCTGAATATCGGAAGTCAGGGCTAATCATACGTACAAGTCACGGGGTCAGCAAGATAAACGCTGTAATTTATTGATTTTCCGGGTATTTTATTGGTTGGCTTGTCTGTTAAGTGATAACAGATGCTTCTTTCATGCCGGTAAACTTCGTAATGTTGGCCACGCGGTATCCAAGCTCAGCCAGTGCTGATGTGGCGGCGATAATATCGAGTTCCGGATTATAATCCTGTGAATTCGTGCTGACTTTCTCCAGGTACATGCGCAGTGTTGCACCACTGGTGCCAGTGCCTGAAAGGCGGAAGATAATGCGGCTGCCGCCTTGCAGATGTACCTGAATACCCTGATTGCTACTGACGGAGTGGTCCACCGGGTCCTCATAGCTGAACGATTGCACTGCGGTAATTGAGCTGTCGATATCCAGCCACGCATTGCTTTGGCACAGTGCCTGCAAATGATCCATGAGCTGGTTTGCCTTGTCTGTGGCTATTGCTTCAAAGTCATGGCGGCAATACAGACTGCGACCAAATTGCTGCCAGTGTTTGGCAAGAATCTCTTTTACACTGAGCCCGGTGTGTTGCAGGATAGTCAGCCAGCACAGCACGGCCCAGATACCATCTTTTTCCCGCACATGGTTGCCACCGGTACCGAAGCTTTCCTCACCACACAGCGAAATCCGGTCTTCATCAAGCAGGTTGCCGAAGAACTTCCAGCCAGTGGGTGTTTCATAGCAGTTGATACCGAGGTGTTTGGCTACTCTATCCACAGCGGTGCTGGTGGGCATGGAGCGCGCGACACCACGTAGGCCTGCGTGAAACTGCGGAATAACTTCGGCGTACTCTGTGATAACAGCCAGGCTGTCACTAGGTGTAACAAACACACCTTCACCAAGAATCATATTGCGGTCGCCGTCGCCATCTGAAGCGGCACCAAGTTTTGCCGCTTCAGCGGTATTTTGCATAGCCACAAGGTTTTTGGCGTGGCTGAGATTCGGGTCCGGGTGAGTGCCGGCAAAATCATCCTGCGGCGTGGCATTGTGTAGGCTGCTTTTGTTGGCGCCCAGTTGTTCTACAAACAGGC
This sequence comes from Pseudomonadales bacterium, assembly GCA_028280345.1. Lineage (GTDB taxonomy): Bacteria > Pseudomonadota > Gammaproteobacteria > Pseudomonadales > UBA7239 > JANQLY01. The sequence goes on from JANQLY010000002.1 coordinate 68,728, forward strand.
ACTGTGCATAGGGGCCGGTAATTGCATGCATCGCATCAAAGTTCAAACTCAGCTGCTCAGTAGCAAAACCGTTGCTGAGTTGTGAAAAATCAAAGCAGCGCTGCATACAGTTGGCGTACTCGTCAACGCTATCGGTAACAATAATTTCGCAGTTGCCAATAGTATGAGAGCTGCACAGGGTAAGGTCGATATCGTCTATCTCTGCGAGGTGATATTGGCTGATACTCTTGCTATTGGTAAAGATTTTTTCTGTCAGTGCTTCCGGGGCAGGGCTGCCTGCATGATTGTTGTATTTGATGCCAAAGTCTTCTGTTGGACCGCCGGGGTTATGACTTGCAGAAAGAATAATGCCGCCACTGGTATTCAGCGTGCGAATCAGATTCGACACGGCAGGCGTTGACAAATAACCGTGCTGGCCAATCACAAGTTTTTGATAACCATTGGCTAAAGCAATTTTAATAATGATCTGTATGGCTTCCTGATTGAAAAAACGCCCATCGCCACCGATAACGAGGGAGATACGTTCATTCTCAGGCAGTGCGTCAAAAATACTTTGTACGAAGTTGGCCAGATAGTGTTTCTGTTGAAAAACAGTGACTTTCTTGCGCAGGCCTGATGTGCCGGGTTTCTGGTCATCAAAAGGCTGTGTGTCAATATGGCGAATGCAGTCGCTCAGGGCCGAAGACGTGGAGGACATAGAAATGCTCGCGTTAGCTGATAGAAGGGTGGCTAGTAAGGTGTTTCCATATGATCTTTGTCCTGGGGCTCGCGTTTGATGCGGTAGCTCTCTGCTTCAGGATCAAATTTTCGATTCATTGGGTCCTTGCCAACCAGGCGCATCATAATGCCCATTGGCAGGAAAAGAATATAAAACATTAAAAACATAATAATTCGGGTATTGAGCCAGCCGAGCTTTTCGGCCAATGCCATCCAGGGTTTGTAGATCAGAATCAGACTTTGCGGGTGAACAAGACCCCAAACAATCAGGACACCGCCAATGCTGCCGGTGTAGCGCTGCCAGGCGAGAATATCCTGATCCCAGATCCACGGCACGAGAGTGCCGATCAGAATAATAATTAACAGCCCGGTAATGATGCCGAAATTACGCAGGCCGGTTTTATCGGGAAGTGGTAATTCTGCTTGCATATCGGGTTATCCGGTTAAAACAGTTAGTCGAGTTCAAATTCTTCCTGCCAGTTGGAGGTTTCCTCCCAGCGGGGTTGGTCTTGTTTGTACAAAATTGCATTTTCGAGCACCAGATAATCCATCTCTGTGCGCATAAAGCAACGATAGGCATCTTCCGGGGTGCAGACGATGGGCTCACCGCGCACGTTGAACGAAGTGTTGACAGATACCGGGCATCCGGAGAGTTTTTCAAACTCGTCGAGCAAATGATAGAAGCGCGGATTGGTCTCACTGTGAACGGTTTGAATACGCGCCGAGTAATCGACATGGGTAACTGCAGGGATTTCCGAACGTGGAATATGCAGCTTTTCAATGCCAAAAAGCTGCTTTTGCTCATCGGTCATTTCAATGCGTTTGCCTTCCGCTACCGGAGCTACCATTAGCATATAAGGGCTTTCGCACTGGTGTTCAAACCACTCGGAGACTTTTTCCGCCTTGATTGCCGGAGCGAATGGACGGAAAGACTCGCGATATTTGATTTTCAAGTTCATTACCGACTGCATTTTAGGGCTGCGTGGATCGCCGATAATGGAGCGGCCACCAAGCGCACGAGGGCCAAATTCCATACGCCCCTGAAACCAGCCAACAACATGTTCGTCTTGCATAATTTGTGCGAGTCGAGGCATCAATTGGTCGTCGTCGATTACTTCGTAACTGGCATTAATTGAATCGAGGTAGGCATTGATCTCATTCTGGCTGTGGCGCGGGCCAAGGTAGCTGCCTTGCATTGCATCAAGCTTGCTGTTGTCTATGGCGCGTGCGTTTTCGAGATACTCATACCAGATAGCCAATGCTGCACCGAGTGCCCCTCCGGCATCGCCTGCGGCGGGTTGCACCCAAATGTTTTTAAATGGTCCTTCACGCAGCAGCCGACCGTTGGAAACACAGTTCAGTGCAACACCACCCGCGAGACAGAGATTGTCGACCTGTAGTTCCCTGTGCACTGTATGAGCGAGTTTAAGCACTATTTCCTCTGTGACCACCTGAATCGAGCGCGCGAGGTCCATTTCCTTTTGTGTCACTTCTGATTCCGCCGCACGTGGTTCGCCGTCGAAAAGGCGATGGAAGCGGGCGTTGGTCATCGTCAGCCCGGTGGCGTAGTTGAAGTAGCGCATATCAAGTTTGAAGGAACCGTCGTCTTTCACATCGAGCAGATTGTCGAGAATCAGATCGACATATTTGGGCTCACCGTAGGGAGCAAGCCCCATCAGCTTGTATTCCCCGGAGTTCACCTTGAAACCGGTGTAATAGGTGAATGCAGAATAGAGTAGTCCGAGAGAATGCGGAAAGTTGATCTCCCACTGTGGAGTAAGACGATTGTTTTCGCCAAGCCACACTGAACTTGTGGCCCACTCACCCACACCGTCGAGACACATAACCGCGGCCTTGTCGTGGGGGCAGGGGAAGAAAGCGGAAGCGGCGTGGGACTGATGGTGTTCGGTAAACATCAGCGCAGGCAGTTCTTTTTCTTCCATTTGACCAAGAGCGGCAAGCTCGCGACGCAGGGTTTTCTTCAGATACAGCTTTTCCTTGAGCCAGACCGGAATTGCCGCAACAAAGGATTGGAAACCGACAGGCACATAGGACAGATAAGTCTCAAGTAGTCGCTCAAATTTAATCAGTGGTTTGTCATAAAATACAATATGGTCGAGTTGCTGAATCGTCAATCCCGCTTCTGCAAGGCAGTACTCAATAGCTTTGGCGGGAAAGCCGGGATCGTGCTTTTTGCGCGTGAAGCGCTCTTCCTGGGCCGCGGCAACAATATTGCCATCGACGATAAGAGCGGCTGCGCTGTCGTGGTAAAAGGCTGAAATGCCAAGGATCGCGGTCAATCTACTGCCCTTGCTTATTATTTGAAAATGCCGGTTTCCGGCACTGGCCGGTCACTATTTATTACTCTGGATTCCGATTCTCCAGAAAACCGCCCGCAGAGTCAACGTGGCGTGGCTAAAGGGCTCAGGGACATTGATAAGAGGGCGCGGGAGGGCTGGTGTATAGAAGTTTCCCGACGCTGTCTATTGAGTTAAGTCCTTGTCGGGAAAGGGCTATTTCCGCTTGCAATATTTACTGAGGCGATTATTCTCGTGGCTGTAGAGACAAAATAAGGTAGTGATAGATGGTAGAACAAAAAGCAACAAATGTGCATTGGCACGAAGGTGATGTGACCCGCGAGCACCGGCAACAAGTGCTTGGCCAGAAAGGTGCAACTATCTGGTTTACGGGCTTGTCCGGCAGTGGCAAGAGCACCATTGCGGTAGCGCTGGAGAAAGAGCTGATCTCCCGCGGCAATATTACTTACCGCCTCGATGGCGACAATGTGCGTCTGGGTATTAATAAGAATTTAGGATTTTCGGCGGAAGACCGCCACGAGAATATTCGCCGTATTGGAGAGGTATCCAAGCTATTCTGTGATACTGGCATTATTGCCCTGAGCAGTTTTATTAGCCCCTATCGGGTAGACCGGGACATGGTGCGTGAGTTGCATGAGTCCGCCGGCATGGATTTTATTGAGGTGTTTGTGGATTGCTCGCTGGAAGAAGCTGAGCGGCGTGATCCCAAGGGTCTGTACAAGAAAGCCCGTGCCGGGGAAATCAAGGGTTTTACCGGCATTGATGACCCTTACGAAGCACCGGAAAAACCGGAAGTCCATCTACATTCCGATCAAATGAGCATTGAAGATGAGCTCGCGGCATTGCTTGAGGAGTTAAACAAGCGCGGTATTGTTGCTGCTGAATAAGCTGAATGGGTGAAATAGATCATCTTGATGTAAACAGAATCGGAGTTTGATGATGTTGTTAAAAGATAAAGTGGTTATTGTTTCTGGCATAGGCCCCGGGCTCGGTATTGAACTCGCGCTGTGTGCGGCGCGAGAGGGCGCCAAAGCTATAGTGCTTGCGGCGCGTACTGCGTCAAAGTTGAGCGATGCGGCAGAGCAGGTCAAGGCTCTGGGTCTGGGTACCGAGGTGCTTGAAGTGCCAACAGATATTGCGAACGCAGCAGATTGTGAGGCGCTCGCAGCAAAAACTCATGCAACCTTTGGCCGTATTGATGGCCTTGTAAACAGTGCTTTTGTGCCTGGCAGTTTTGGTAGTTGGGAAAAATGGAAGTTTGAGGACTGGCGCCAGGCACTGGATGTGAATTTGTTTGGCTCGATGCAATTATCCCGCGAAGTGGCGAAGTTTATGCAGGAACAGCCAACAGGTGGCGCGATTGTGATGGTCAATAGCATGGTGACAAAGAAAGTCATAGGAGAACAGGCTGGTTATGCAACCTCGAAAGGTGCGTTAACAGTCGCCACCAAGGCGCTGGCAGCGGAGCTGGCACCACTAAAAATTCGCGTTAACACTTGCTACATGGGGTGGATGTGGGGTAACAGCGTGAAAACCTATTGCGATATGGCTGCACCGGCGATGAACTGTGAACCCGAAGATATCAAGAAAGGTATCGAACGCAATATACCACTCGGTGAAATGCCGACAGATGCCGAATGCGCACCGGCCTGTATTTTCCTGCTGTCTGATCTTGCAAAAGTTATCACCGGTGCACAGCTTGATGTCAATGGCGGCGAATATATGCCAATGGGCTAGGGTTTGGTGAATTAAGCACATGTAATGGAGGCGGGATGTTTTTTAAGACAGCGATTGAATCTGTTACGGTGGAAATCAATGCGCCGATCAGTAAGGTATGGGAAGTACTTGTTGATCTTGACTCCTACGCTGAATGGAACCCCTATACTGTACGTATTGATGCGGATTTGAATACCCTCGGTAGTCCGGTAGATCTGCATGTACAGATGACGGCAAAGAACCTCATTGTGCAGACGGAAGAATTGCGTGTGAATAAAAAGGAGGAGCAACTGAGTTGGGGAATGAAAATGCTACATCCATGGTTGATGTGTGCTCAGCGTGACCAGATCATTAAGGCTGTGGGTGAAAATAAAACCACCTATTACACCGTTGATGTATTTGAGGGATTGCTGGTTCCACTATGCATGTTGCTCTATGGCAAACCGATAAAACAGGGTTTTGATGCCATTGCTCATGCGCTGAAACAGCGTGTCGAAAGCCTTTAACTGTATTCAGAACTTTTATTGTTACAAAATAAAAAGCCTCGCACCGTTTGCGGTGCGAGGCTTTTGTATCAAGAACTAATAAACAATATTAGAGGAAGGAGTTACTCCTGAACCTCACAGTTGCCCCAAACACAAGCGATAAAAATTGTCTTGCGGTTTTCACAATACACACCATAAACTTCATAGGGCCACTCGTTGCGCAAGGTGAGAATTTGGCCATCCTTGCATTGGCTTTCGTGCATGGTTCGTTCGATGTTGTATTGGGAGCGACCAGGTTCGTAAGAGATTTCCATGGTGCCTGACAGTTTCGGAACATCATAGGGCTCTGGCACCGGCTCAGTGACGAGGCTTTTCAGATACATATCCGCATTGAGATTGCGTGCGGCAATATCTTCAATGCCGCTGGAGTAGTGGCCGAGGCGGGTGTTGCAACGGGCAATCACATTGCTGTAGGAGCGTCGGCTGGCATCAAGGCTGCGCACGACTTTCTTGCGGGTGTCGTTGTAGTATTTCACCGCCACGAGCGATAGCTCTTGATTGTTGTACTCAATGACATTACTGGACAGCTTTGCAGAATATTCTGTATCGGCTACATGCACCTGGGGCCAGTTACGGCTGTACCAGGCTTGCTGGGCATCGCGGGCAACGGGTTCGAATTCTGCATCGAGCCTGGTGCATTCCTCAATGAGAATCTGTAATTCAATGGCCTTGCCAAGGGCGTATTCAAAAGCCATGGGGTCAGCGGTGAACTGTGGCACTTCTTCCTTTTCAGTTGTGGCACAACCGTGAAGCTGTACAAGGAGGGCAGTACCGAGTGAAATGAGGGCAACTTTCCTGAGGATCATGAGGCTTTTCATTATAGGAACCTGCTTTTTGATTGATGTTGGCGCTGATTTTACTGGCTCCGCTTGATTACGGCAAATGGCTGATCCATCAAACAGGGGGCTGCTCAGTCTTTGCCACGATAAATGCACCCGCTATTGCAGGTCTCACGTACGGTAATCTGGCTCAGTTGGGGCAGACCCGGGGTGATACGTTGCCATAGCCAGCGCGCAATAGACTCGCTGGTAGGGTTCTCCAGGCCTTCAATATCATTGAGGCAGTAGTGGTCGAGTTGATCAATAATCGGTGCAACAACCTGCTTGATATCCGCAAAATCCATCACCCAGCCAATGTTGTCATCGACTGGTCCCGAGACAAAAACACTGACCTGGAAGGAGTGGCCGTGAAGGCGGCGGCACTTGTGATCAGCGGGCACATTGGGTAAAAAATGAGCAGCCTCGAAGGTGAATTCTTTAAAAATATCCATGGTTTTCTATGTTCAGGCGGGGGAAAGATAATACCGCTAATGAGATTGGTAAAAAAGCGCCTTTATTTGGGTTCGGGATAGAGTGGCAGGCGCACGACAAATTCTGTGCCCTTACCCACGGTTGAGTTTACCTCGATACTACCTCCGTGGTGCTCGGTAATGATGAAGTAGGATATCGACAGGCCAAGCCCGGTTCCCTGACCTACCTCCTTGGTGGTGTAAAACGGCTCGAAGATATGACGGCGGATTTCCTCGGGAATGCCAGGGCCGTTATCTGATACCTTGATTACAATATTCTCACTCTGCAAGGAAGTATGCAGGCTGATTATGGGTGGAACAGAAAAGTCCGGACGCTGTTCCAGAGCCTGGCTGGCATTACGCAGCAGGTTGAGAAGTACCTGCTGTATTTCCGCCGGGGAGCAAGACAACAGTGGGAGATCATCGGCAAAATCGGTATTGATCTGAATGGTGACTTTGACGTCGTTCTCGACAATTTGCAATTTGTTCTCCGCAAGCTCAAGGCAATGGGCAGTAAGTTCGTTGATATCTACCTGGTTGCGTGTCTGGCTGCTGTGAGAAAACTCCAACATATTCGAGACAATTTTTGCCGAGCGTTCACCGGCGTCGCGAATATTAGCGAGGAATTTATTGATTTCCCGTTCTGCAAGATAGTTCTCAATGATATCCATGGTAGTGCCGAATTTTTCGGCAATGGCCTGGTTTTTGAGCAGTTCGGCAGAGGTGCGTCGTTCGATATTCTGCACGCTTTGTAAAATAGCTCCAAGGGGGTTATTGATCTCATGGGCCATGCCGGCGGCGAGTTCACCGAGGGACATCATTTTTTCGTTCTGAATCATCATACTTTCCATCAGTACACGCATTGTGACATCGTCGACCCGGATTACAGCTTCAAGCAGGTTTTCAGTGGAAAGCGGATACACCGTAATATCGTTGTAGTAGGTTTCCCCTTCGTGAATATACTTGCTGCTTTCCTTGACCTTAACAGTTTTCTGATTGATCGCTTCCTGGATCATATGCAGGTCTACTGGTAGATGAGGGTAGACATCCCAGAGGTAATTGCCGAGAACGTCATCTTCCATGTGTCCGGTGGTGGTCTCTGCGCTGCTGTTCCAGTGGGTAATTTTCCCATCGGGGGTAACCCCGATAAGAATGGATGGCATGGAATTGATAATGCTGTGCAGGTAGGTTTGCGCCTGGCGTAATTTGTCCTCGGTAATTTCGTGCTGAGCGATTTCACCGTAGAGTTTGTTGTTGATCGCGCGTAATTTCTGGGTGCGATCCCCCATTTGTTTTTCAAGTGAGCGGTAAGCGGTTTCCAGTTCCAGATGTTCGCTGCGGGCATCCTGATACTTGTGCCAGATAGTGAGAAAAACCGCAATGGCTAGTACGAGGAACATAACAAACAGGGCAATCCAGCCTTCTGTTTGCAAGCTGCCGGTGGTTTCATCATTGGCAAATGACAGCGCGGGAAGGAGCAGCAGAGTGCTGCAGGCGAGCCATGGCATCCGGTTTCTCAAGGCGGAAAAACCCCTTTGTGCGGGTTAAAGACAATGCCTGTGATTGTACCCTGGGGCGGCGGTGGTGAAACCCTCAAAATGCTTCTACAGGTGCGATAAATCCGCTGTTGTGCACGATTGACAACGATTTCCAAACCTGTAGAATGCGCTCTCCTGCTGGGGTGGTTAGCTCAGCTGGGAGAGCGACGGCCTTACAAGCCGTAGGTCACAGGTTCGATCCCTGTACCACCCACCAAACACTTTAGCTACTTTTGGTCGTACTGGCCGCAGAATAGTAAGTATAAGTGTCCAAGCGGTAGCAGATGTAGCGGCCCGGTAGTTCAGTTGGTTAGAATGCCGGCCTGTCACGCCGGAGGTCGAGGGTTCGAGTCCCTTCCGGGTCGCCATTTTACCGCCTTTCAATTTCTCACAACCTTGCCCATTTTCCGGGGTTTTACTTGTACAGGTGGTCGCACACACGGGTATCTGCTCTCTGCATATTCACTGTTCTATATACATCTATTATAGATGTATATAGAAAACTGGCCGCGTGGCAGGTGGCAAACGGTTATGCAGGGGGGATTACTCCCCAAGTGGTTTATAGTTGTACTTCTGGCCGCCAATAGAGGCTTCATACATCAGGCCACCCTTGGCCAGGGTAAATACAGCCATGCCGCGCATCCATGAACCCTTGCCTTTGGTTTCCCCGGCGCTTGCCGAGGAGCCTTTGGTATTGGCACCGGCCTGGGCGCCGTAGGTGAGGGCAACTGCAGTGGCATCAGCACCGAACTCAAAATTGCCATCGATAAATTCGAGATAAACATCGCGGTTTTTAAACAGAATAATCTGGCTGTAGGCCTGGCCACCAAGTTGAAAGCCAATGGTGACCTGGCCCATTGAAACATTGCCGGTATGCTGGCCGCCGCCGTAAACACAGCCCTTGCCGCCAGCGCCACCGATACCAATACCGCCCTTGCCAATGGTTGGCAACACGGCATAACCATAGGACTCGGCGAGCATTTCATTGACATTACCGAGATCGCGAAATTTTACCACCGTTGCCTGACAGTCTTCCGGCTTCGGGCCAGCATGTGCCGCTGAGGCAGTGATGAGCATCGTGAACAGTAACAGCAAAGTTGACAGGATTTTCATGGCGATTTCCCCGTATTTGTGAACAGCATTAAGGGTTAAAAAGCATAGTAGAGTGGTAAAACCCTGTCTATAGCGGTGGGGCGAGTTGCGGCTATTTTGTGCGGCATTTGTCATTTTGCAGGTGCTTTTATTGCACTACTAACGTTCCCAGAGTTCCTTGAGGCTTTCCTGATCAAACTTCATACGGAATTTCAGATAGAAACCCTGGGCAGTGTATTCGCTGCCACTAAAATCATCATCCCGGAAGCCGACAAAGTTATAGCCAGCGGTAATCCACATGTTTTTCTCCGGTGATACCCCCACGGACAAGCCGGAGGAGTAGTCAGAGATGCCGGCATTCCACGAGTTCAGTGTGTTGAAATGGGCACCGATGTCCCACAGGTACTGTTTGTAGGGTTTCATGCTGCGGCGGTATTCAACACCCCATAAATCGGTATAGCCGTCGTAGTGCTGGCTGTCGATGTTGTCGAGCACATACTTGCCACCATACTGGAAGCTGTATTGATTGATATTGTCTGGTTTGTAGTTGGCAACCAGATTGTTAACGAGTCGCTGGCTGCGCAGCATGCTGCCGGGTCCACTGACTTCATCGAAGAGATAATCGGTGCGATTAAAGACAGTCCAGGCGGAATAAATCGGGCGATACGAAATACTGAAACGTAGATCACCGTTCATTTCGTCAGTGTTGTCACTGAAATCATTGGTGCTGAAGAGTACACCGGTAGATATTGCGAGTCCTTCATCGAGCTGTCGCAGATAGCCGAAAATAACATTGGTTTTATCACTGGTATCGGAGGTTCTGTATTCGTAGCGTGAAGTCAGTTCTTTTAATGCGGTGATATAGCTTGCGGCAGCGCTGTAGGCGTAAAAGTCCTCACTGCGGTCGTTAAACTCGTCCACAGGTACAAAGCTTTCGGTTTCCAGCGTCTGTGAACTGTCAACGGAGAAGTCGGCTTTCCAGTGCTCGGTAATAATCCAGTTCTGGGTCATGCCCAGATTCGCAAAAGTTCGCTCACTGTTTTCATCAATACGGCGTTCAAAGGTTGAACGGGTTTCCGCACCTTGCCAGGGTTTGAGTCCCAGGCCAACACTGCTGCTTTCGTATTCCTGATATTCACCCCAGGCGTACTCATGGCCAGCAAGCAAGCTAACATACTGGGTTAACCTGTAATCGGCACCAAGGTATACACGGTTGCCAAAGTCAGAACTTTCACCATCGCCGCCATCATCGACAAGGAATTCAGTATCCGCAGACAGGGTTAGTTTATTGTCGATAAATTTCTGACTGCCACCGAGCAACAGTTGCGTGGACTGGTAGGTGTTGCTATTGGCTGCGCTGTCTTTACCGTAGCGGGCGCCGACATAGGCATTTTGTTTGTCTGTATCGTAGTCAAATGTGCTGTCGATCACTTGACGTTTCACATCACTGTTAAGGTTTTCCTGTTGATAGGCATCCGCGCTTAGTGACAGATCGCGGGTAAATTTGTAGGTGCCTTGTACGCCATATTTCTGCGTTGCTTCTTCACTGGCATTTTGCTGACCAAGTCCAAAGCCATCTTCCTGCTCACGATAATAGGCGGAGCCATCAAGGTTTTCAGATTCATAATCAAGTTCGAGCAAGTAGGCATTGCCACTATCGTCAGTACCACCCGGATTTTCACTATCACTGGTAACAACTTCAGAGATCAGAGTTAACTCCTCGGTTACTTCGTAGGAAGCATCCACACCGAACAGGTTACCCTCGGCCCCATCATTGCCTTCATGCACGGCAGTGACACCGACAAAGGTATCGTCAGTGAGGTGATAGGCTGCGCGGCCACCACCAGTATAGTTACCGCTATCTTCACCCTCGGTTTCATATTCCGCCACGATGTAAACCGGATTCAGATCGGAATCCTGGCTGGGTATCGGTTGACGGAAAAATACCGTGCCATCGACATAATCGATGTTGTAATCGATGTAACGGGTCAGGGTTTGGGTGCTGAGCACAATTTCGCTACGCAGTCGCTCCCGTACCTCAATGCTGATCTTGTCAGTGTTCTCAACAATATCCCGCTGGGATAGATTGTAAAGACCACTGGTACCATCGCCGCGAATTTCGTCGCGGTGGTAAGAGAAATCAGCTTCAGCGAGGAAAACGTTGTAGCGCAAAGTTTCGCCACGCAATTCCGATTTGAGACCGGTTGCACTGCGACTGTAACGGGCATACTCGGTCGTATTCAGATTGGTGTCGTAATCGCCAAACAATGCAAAGAATCGCTCTCGTTCAAGTCTGAGATAAAGTTTCTTCGAACTGGCGGCGTCGTATTGCTGTACGGTGTTATCACCATACAAGGTGTAGTACTCCGTCGGGTTAATGGTTTGTTTGAAGCGTGCGCTCGTATCCTTGTCGGTATCGTAGGCAGCGGTTAGCAACCACTTGCCAAGAATCTGACCTTTGCTGAAAAACGCAATACGACCATCGCTACTGTCAAGGTTGCGGGCAGAGTCTTCAAGGTTTTGAACATTGCCGCCTGTCACATGTTGCTGCACAGACGCTTCAGCGAGGCCGACAAATATCCACTCGCGCTGTCCGGCTGCAAGCCAGGCATCAATGTCTACCTGCTTGTTGTCTTCCAGCTTGAAGGATAGTTTGACTTCGCCACTTTGCGTTGTGGGTTGCAACTTGATATAGGCAATACCATCTTCCTGAATCAGGTACTGAGGTTTGTTTCTTCTCGCGCTGATAATCTTTCCGGATTTGAAATCATCGACTGTTTCCGCTGCAAAGTAGGGTGCATTGACCGTGAAGTCACCGTAGTTATGTATCCTTGCCGGATAACCGTGTCGGTCAGTAAAACGCACTGCAATAACAGGCACGGTTTTTCCGTCGGCCACCAGTAGTGACTTATCGGGAATAAACTCGGCCCTTGCAGGGAAGTCCGCTAAATGTATCTCGCGGGTCTTGCGATCAATTTCATTGCCATTGCTATCGAGCAGAATAGCTTCGATGGTGTTGTTACCCACTACCAGGCTCATACCTTTCCAGCGGCTGATCGACGTGGTACCGAAAATGTTCTTCTCGTTACCCTGGAAGTCGAGAGGATGGGTATCCTCGCCGTTAATGGTCAGTTTTACCTTGTACTGCGGGTGGTGTTTAACCCCGACATGTAGTGACTCAAGCGGTGGATTAAAGCCTTCAGTGGGGTAAGCAATTTCAAAAGCACTGCTTTGTGTTTTCAACCACTGACTATCGAACTGATCCTTTTCGGATAGCACGATTTCGGTTTTCTCCGGAGGTTCGGGCATGCCGGTTATTTTATCGACTTGCTCGGTGACCTCATCTTGCTCGGTAATATCTACACGACGGTTTTTACTGCGGCCATCGTCGGTATCGTTTTCTCTGATCGGTTTGTTTTTTCCGTAACCGGTTGCCGTGAGGCGAGATTCATCGATACCGCTATCAACCAACACCTGTTGAACATTACTTGCGCGATCTTCTGATAACGTCTGGTTGTAACCTTCAGTGCCAATGCCGTCGGCATAACCTTCGATAATGGCAGTGCTGTCAGAGTCTTGCATGGATTCAACAAGGTTGTTGAGCTCTTCCTGATGCTCGGGTTTAACATCGGATTTATCAAACTCGAAGAAGAAATGTTTGAGTTTCGTGATAATTGAGGTTTGCTCTTCCACATACTCATCGCCGTGTACAAAGAAATCAACGCGCCATAACGTGCCGCCCTGAACATCGACAAATTTTGACCAGGGTTGGCCAGCTTGTCGGCTGTTATCGGGGGTACAGGAGACTACACGCATGCCATCAGGCAGGCTGTCGACATCCAGTTGAACAACGTGACTTCCGGGTTTGACACCGTCGATATGCCAGCGTCCTTTCTCGTCAGTCAGCACATAAGTGCCATCTTCGAGGTAAATACGGGCGTTGGGTAAACCGACTTCACCGGTTGAACTACAGCTGTTAACAACCACTCGACCAATCAGGAATGCTTCATTCCGATACAAATCGTTTTTCACCGTTACAGTTGCCTGAGCCTGGTTTGAACGAATGCCACTCAGAGTCTGGGCTATTGCGGTGTTAACCGCTTGACCGTCTGGTGCGCCGGCAGTGACTTCAACGACGTAGGTGATGTTTGCAATATCTCCTGCTGGCACACGTGCCAGATCAAATACCAGAGTGCGCCCGTCAATAATCGCAGGATCTTTAACCGCAATGTCGTTGACTCTGACCGAACCGGATTTATACCGGAAACCTTTCGGTAAAGTGTCAATAACATCAATGCTGGTCAGATCAAAACTATTAACGGAGTTATCAAGTACCAGTTTGTATTGCAAAAATTCACCAATCGCTGTGACTGTCTTGCTGGCAGATTTGGTTAGCAGAATGTCCGCCTGTGTCGGATCGATGGGAACCAGCTTCGTGCCACTTGACGTTAATACGCCGGGGCCCGAGGTGGTTACGGTAAAGGCTTCACCGCGTGATCCGGGAGTCGGAGAGTAGGCTGTTACCGTTGGCAGTGAAGAGAGTTCACTGTCGCTGGCTGTGGAAGGGAAAGCGTACGGATCAGGAGGATCCACGACAATGCGATAGGTGCCTGCACTTACCTGGGGAAAACGGAATCTTCCTGTTCCAAAGGAATAGTCCGTGCCTCCCGAGTCAGTCACTGTGCCCCCGCTGATAAGCGTGCTGGGGAATGTGCTGACGCCATCATCACCAAAAACCGTTGCGGGATTACCCGTTGCGTCATCGACAAGCGTAATGCGGGCACCATCAATGGATTGCCCGGTAGAGCTGTCGAATATCAGGCCAGGTTCAATGGCATCATCAATGGTTGTGAAACTTGCGCTGTCACTATCACTACGTGGCGAACCACTGACATCGAAATTCACAAAAGCCGTATTGGTGATGTTGATACCGGCCGGTGCGGCGTGGGAAATACCTGAACAGAACAGGGTGAACGTCAGGAAAAATAAGGCAAATAAAGCGCTGAGTCGCTGTTTTTTGACAGTTTTGGCTGACGCTGGAACGAAGAAAGCCGTGAGAGTATAAAACTCCCACAGCTTCCTGTTCCAAACCATGTCTGTCAAACGACTCATGTCGTTATATCAATAAAACAGATTAGCTATTCCTCGTCATTGAGTGCTCTCATCAGCAAATCTCATCTCTGAAAAATAGCAAATTCATGCTTTATGGAATGATCTGTACGTCAAACGTAATGGTGACACTCTCATCGACCGGTATTTCAATACCGTTTGCATCGATGATGTTTTCCACCGTGATCGTGTCGATGCCAGCAGGCAAGTTGTTGTCTGCTGTAACAACCCGAACATTCGTGGTACCACCAGCGGCGCCGTTATCAGTGAGGTTAGGATCTGTACCCAGAGTGGAAACAGTCACATCAACACTGTTGGCAACATAGGCGACTTCGTTTTCCGGCAGCGTATCAGTAATCACGATATCGGTAGCGGTTGCACTACTGGCTGGCGACGGGTTGGTAATCACGATGGTGTAGGTGAGAATCGCACCTGGAATAGCTTTTTCGTTAGCCCCTGGCGCACCACCGATCTGGTCGTCAGTTACCGCAACGGATTTGGTTACAGAAACCGCAGAGGTAACCACCGAGTAGGTGCCGCTGTTGGAATCCTGGCCATCGTCATTAGCGTCGAGACTGTGCGCACCGGCAGTACCTTCACGATAAATGTTCTGTGAAGTAGTTGCGATCCATGCATCACCCGCCTGGTTGACGGTTTGTGAACCGAGAGCGTTAACCGCGGTACCGGAGTCCAGTGAAATTGCCAGCAGGTTGTACTGGGAAGTCTGACCATTAGTCGGTGCAGTACCGCCGCCAAACGGAGGAACATCGGCAACCACGAAGATAATAACGCTGGCATCTTCAGCCAGATCTCCGGAGTTATTTAACGAATTGGTGTCGTCATACAGCGTATCGGTACCGGCATTAAATGTTGCATCACCGTCATCGATGTAGATATCAACATTGTTCATGTTGAACACGTTACCGGCGTTGGCTTCTACGGCAAGACCATAACCCTGAGTGGCGTTACCGTTGTTGGTCAGCGTAAATGCCAGAACCTGGCGTTGCGCATTAGGTATAACGGGAGTTGTACCGCCTGATGAAACGTTAAAGTTAATCGCGGTATCCACGTTAAACGTTACGTCATCAGTGGCTGCGGCTTGTGGGTTGCCGCCAACATCGTAAGCAACAGAGACGTTGTTGGTGACGGGCGTACCGGCAGAAACACCGGCCGCGTGGGTCGTTTGCGCGCCAAGCGCAACAAGTAGCCCGAAGGCAAAAATGGCATAAAGCCGTTTGAGATTACATGTAAACATGGTTTTTTCTCCTAAGTTACATAACATGGTTTGGTTGCTTTGCAGCAACACGGTTGGAAAAACTGCGTAATACATAACTCGCAGTGGTTTTTTCTGAATACAGATAGCGATACAACAACATATCTGTGCTCGGAAAAGAGGTTGTATTCAAAGACTGTAGCGTTATTAACGACATCGTTACTTCACTTTAGCTTTGAATGAAACAGTGGTGCTTTTACCTGGAGGTAACTCAAAGTTCAGCACCCACTTGATATTCGTGAAATCTTCGGCAGTGGCGACTTGCTCTTCGCCCCCTTTAGTCACAACAACTTCGCCAGCCGGGGCATAGGTAGTCCCGTCGTCGGCGGAAAAAGTTACCGTAGTGTTTTTGCCCTGTGCACTGCTTTGCGCACTACCCATGATGTAGATAACGTGCTCGGAAAAGTTATTGTTAATTTCAACATTTTCAGCGGGCTCACTGCCGGTGTTGGTTGCGACAACCTTGTACAGTAGCGTGTCGCCAGGCAGAAGTTTATCGATAGCTTTATATTCGATAACGGTTTTACCTTCATCGTCCTTGCTGCGATGTTCAGACTGCACAGTTTGCTCAATTTTTATCTCCGCCTGGGCAATGCTGAAAGCGCAGAGCAGACAAATGGTAAAAATGGTTTTTAAGGTACTGTTCATGGCAAGTCTCCTTGTGGGTTAATTGATAATTGCGTCAAAGGTGATTACATATGTCGGTGTCGCTGCTGTTACTGAACCGAGATCGACAGTGATTAAATTGGTTGTGGCCGGATCGTTATAGTTTCCGGCATCGGCATCGTTAGCATCGCTGAGACTGACACCGTCAAGTCTCAAGCTGCCGGGGACATAGCTGGTATCACCACAGGTGGGGTAGGGCCCCGGACTACAAATGGAATCAGTGACAATGACATTGTCGGCACTGCCGGAGCCGCTGATATTGATCGTGAGGGTGTAAGTGATAGTGGCACCGGTTACTGGCTCATTGCCGCCTGATGGACTGCGGATAGCAAAGTTCTTGTTGATAGAAATGTTGACATCATTAACAACGTATATGCCGGTGACGCTTTGTGTGCCGGTAGAATTACCGATGATGGCATCGACAAGAAAGGTTGGGTTGATACAGCCATCACCACCGTCAATGCCGTTATTCAGAGTGCCGTCGCAATCGTAAGTGGTAGCAACCGGGCCGGTTCCGGTGCGGGGTGAGGCATTGAGAATGGAAAAGCCGGTGTCGTTTTGGCTCAGGCCAGCGGGAATGTTATTGCGTACGAAAATAATTTGACTCGCATCAGCAGCGAGTGTCGGGTCATTGATTCCAGGGTTAAGCAGTGTATCGCTGGCGGTATTTAACACACCATCGCCGTTGTCGATATAAATATCGGTAAATGCCGGATCAAAAATATCGCCGCCGGCAGTATTGTTAACACTCAGTGAATAGGCTTCGGAACCATTGCCGTTATTGGTGAGCTGATAGGTTAAAACAGCATTTGCCTGGCCGGCACCGACAACCACGTTACTGGTGTCCTGCCAGTTCAGGCTGTGTTCGAGTAGCTCATCAACGATAATGCTGGCGGTATTGGAGAATAGTGAGATTGGAGAACCGGAGATTGTCATATCAACGCGGGCCTGGCTTGAAATAACCGTTGCAGCAGGAACGCCCGCGGCATAGCTGTTTGTAGCAAACAGCATCAACAGCAAAACAACTACACAATGCAGTTTGTTGATCCCCAACCCAGGTATGGAGCTTGTTTTGTATTTGTCTGACGGCATCCGGATACTCAGTCAGTTTGTTCAGCCTTACGTGTTATCCATTGTTTTGCGTTGTGCTCGTTAGCGATTTGCAAAAAATCTCTGACTATCCTTCGTGTGAATTGCACCCCAACTTTAATGTGATATATGTCACGCTTTAATCGTCTATAATGTCACACTTGTAGTCAATTCGAAGGGGCCAAGCGGTACCATTGAGCGACCAATGACAAGTTAAAATTTGCTTAAAAAACAAACAGTTAGATAATAGATGAACGGTTGTTTTTTAGCAATGGGGAGCTGCACCAGGGCTTACGGCTTGATTGCAAATGGTTTTAGAATCGATAACGCACTTTTTGCGCTTGAATACTTGAAATGGCATTAATAACCAGGAATCTGCTGAAGTTGTTACGAGCTACAAAAATACTTTCTTTATTAGTATTTAAGCTATTGATTTTATTGAGTTTTTCTGCGTTTTCCGCAATTCCGCTCAACGAAGATTTCGACTCTGGCGGTTTTAATGACCCGGCGCTATTTGGTGGCGGGACGAGCTTTCAGTTTATCAATGGCCGTATGCGGCTTACGGATAACTCCGGTAACCAGATTGGAGGTATGGTTTTAACCGACCCATTTCCTTCCACCACGGACCTCGTAATTGAGTTTGATTACTACATGTACGGCGGTAGTGGTGCCGATGGCATTTCGTTTTTTCTCGCCGATGGTGCGGCGGCGACCTCGATCGGGGATTTTGGTGGCTGTCTCGGCTACTGTACCCGCGATAGTGGTGTAACACCGGGGGTGCTGGATGGTTATGTTGGTATTGGCATAGATGCCTTTGGTAACTTTTCAGATTCCAGTCATAGCCCGGACCCGCTCGGTATTGGTGGTGTCTTGCCGGATCATATTGCTATTCGCGGTTCCGGTGATGCAGTGGGTTCAGGGCAATACAACCTGTTGCAAACCGTGCCGGTAGCTGGTGGTGTTGAAACCACTTCGACCACACCTCATACGGTACGTATTACGATAATCGGCGATCTGTTTACGCTGGAACTTGATACCGGGGGTGGATTTAATACCCTGATTAATAGTTACGATCTGAGCACAGCGATCGGACAGGCGGCAAAGCCCTCTACGTTTAAACTTGGTTTTGGCGCATCCACAGGTGGTTCTACCAATTTCCACGAATTGGATAATCTGCGTGTTGACGTTGCCACGGATTTACAACTGGTTAAAAGCGGTTCGACCAATGTGGCATCGGGTGGCAGTATCAGTTACACGCTGACAATGACGAATGCAGGCCCGGCAGATGTTAACAATGCCATTGTCACTGATACCATTCCTGCTGCAATTACGGGTGTAACCTGGACCTGTGCTGCAACTGGCACTTCAGCGTGTAACACTGGCGGAGGGAGTGGTAATAACCTCAGTGAAGATATCGATCTTGATGTGGGTGACACGGTGACGATTACGATTAACGGCACAGTCAACCCATCGACAACGATTGGTACCGTACTCAGTAATACAGCATCCATTACACTGCCAAGTGGTCTTGCCGATGTGAACAGTGCCGATAATACCGATACGCTCAATACCCTTGTAGACGGTGCAGCGGTTTCGATTTCAGCAACAACCAACGGGGCAGAACCGACCACCGATGGCCAATTTACCGTTTCCATTGCTCAGACGGTGCCACAGGATGTGACGGTTAACTATAACGTGTTGGGTTCGAGTTCTGCGGTAGCCGGTACAGATTATACGGCCTTGTCCGGTTCGGTGGTGATTCCGGCGAACAGCAGTTCTGCGACGATTGATGTGCCGGTTATCAATGATTTTATTATTGAAACAACGGACAGCCTGGATTTGCAGTTGTCAGGCTTGAGTAGTGTATTTGGTGGAACTCTGGAAATTGTGGCATCACCAGGTGATACCGCCTCTATTGATATTACCGATGATGATGTTATTTCACTCCTGTCGATAGCCGGTACCACTAACGGAAGTGAGCCTGGCACCAATGGGCAGTTCACGGTTTCGATTTCCCAGAGTGTCAATGTTGATGTCACGATTAACTACACTGTGCTGGTTTCTTCTACAGCTACAGCAGGCTCAGACTACACAACCTTGAGTGGCAGTGTGTTGTTGCCGGCTAATGCAACCTCGACCACGATAGATGTGCTGGTACTTGATGATTCAGATGTAGAGGGTAGTGAAACAGTTGATTTACAAATCACCGGTTTTACCAGTACCTATCCGGGTACGATACAGATTGATGGTTCGAATGATACGGATTCCATCAGTATTGCCGATGATGAATTGATTGTTGCAATGACGGTACCGGATAACAGCGGTGATATCTGTACGGACACAGGTTCGGTAACCGTGACAATCACTGATGGTGGTGGCTTACCTGTATCCGGCGTCGTGGTGTCTTTTGCAGTCACCGGCAGCGCAACACTTGGCACAGCGCTGGGGGTGACAAATGCCAGTGGGCAAATCACGACAACGGTTAGTAATACCGTGGTTGAAGTTGTCGATGTGACGGCTCAGTTTGATTCGACCGGTGACAATAATCCGGATGCCGCGGTGACTTCCGGGAGCCCGGGCCAGGTAACTTTTGTTAACGCTGTGTGTGGCGGTGGAAGCGGTAACTTGATTCACGCCTGGTATATGGAAGATGACTGGACCAGTGGTAATGAAGCGGATTTTGTCGGTACGCTCGATGCAACACCGACGGATGGGCCAACCAACCAGACTGCGAATCCGGCACTACCCGAGATTGCCGGGCAGGGCACTTGTGGTTACGGCAGCTTTGATGGGACTAATGATAATCTGGAATTCGGCGATGATGGTGATATTGATCTCAGTGGCGATTTAACGTTGGCGGCTTGGGTGAATACTGATCAGAACACGGGTTATCGATATGTGATCTCACTGGGTCAATCAGGCAGCGGTGGTAATCGTCGCGAAGTGTATCTGGGTATGCGCAATGGTAACTGGAGCGCCGGTAGTCGTGTCGGAGGTGCAGTCGATAGGGCAGAGCACGGTATTGCCGGGGGTGAAGTTAACAGTTGGGTACATATTGCCGGTGTTTTTGATGCGAGTGCCGGGGAGTGGGAACTCTACGTTGATGGTGTGCTGGAAGATACTCAGGCAACGGCGGTATTGCCGCCCAATTTTCCATCAACTGCTTACTGGTCGATAGGTGGGCGCAGTAATAATAACGGTGGCAACCGGAATTTTAACGGCGATATCGATGAAGTGAGAATTTTTGATGATGCCCTGACTCAGACAGAAGTTCAGGCGTTAATGACCGAACGTCATCCTTGTCCGGCAACGCCGACATTGACAGTGATCAAGTCAATTACTGTGATTGATGATAATTTCTCCGTAACCAACGACAAAGCAATACCTGGTGCGACTTTACGCTATACGATTACCCTGATTAATTCCGGTGGTGATGATATTGACAACGTGGATGTTGTTGATGATTTTGATGACACCGCAGTTGAGTTTATTGCCAATAGTGTGAGTATTTCGCTCCCGGGTGGAACAGATAGCGGTCTTGGTGATGGCGATGTCGGCGGGTTTACGGGGGCCAATGTGAATTTGTTTGATCTTGGCGGTGTTGGTGGAGAGGACGACCGCGTGAGGGTTGATCAATTTGATATACCTGATGGCCAAACGGCGACTGTAACGTTTGATGTCAGGGTTGACTAGGCTCAGTGACTAAGGTATCAATAAGCGCTTTATTTTGAAGGGTTAAATACGCTTATAGATGAGTTAAATCGGCATATTTACAAGAATCATAGTACTGAAATTGCTGGCGGCTCACACATAGCGACATATAACTATATATAACTACAACAGGAGATACCTTATGAGTCAGCCACTGCACGCAGAAATCTTTGATCCGAAAAATAGCCCGGATTATGTCAATATCCTGGAGAATATCCGTCACAACGAGGAGACTTTCTATTTTGATGGTGAACACTATCAGGCGTGGGTGGTAACCAAACACGACGATATCATTGAGTTATTGCGTGATGAGCGCTTGATCCAGCCTTCGCTATTGCCGCGCATTGCAAGTTTTACACCGGAACAGCAGGAACAACTTGCGCCGCTGATAGAATTTGCTCAGGTAAACCTCGGTAAAACCCGTGAACGCAAGCATGCTTTGCGTCAGGCGACCAAACAGTTTTTTATGCCGGGCTCGGTCAACCGCTTGCGTGAGCGTGTTCGAGAAATTATTGAGGTTTTGTTTGCTGAAAAAGATATTAACCAACCAGTGGATATTGTTGGAACATTTTCTTTTCCCATGCCAGCCTGGGTGCTTGCTGAAATTCTCGGTGTGCCACGTGAAGATCAACATTTGTTTATCAAATGGTCTGAGGCGCTGATTAATTTCTATCGTTCCTATACGTTTGAAGAGTTTCTTGCCAGTCAGCCGGGTGTTGTTGAAATGCTCGACTACTGCAGTGCTCATATTGAAAAACGACTGCGTGATGGCACAGGAGATAACGACTTAATTGATGACTTTGCTCGCCTGCTTGATGCGGGTGAGTTTGAAATGGGAGAACTGGCCGCCAGTTGTGCGACCTTCCTGATGGCGGGCCACGAGAATACGTCGCATTTTATTGGCAACGCTTTCAATATGATGTTCCAGAACCCTGAGCAGTTCGAAATTATCAAAAACGATTTCTCGCAGATTCCGAAGTTTCTTGATGAAGTGTTGCGTTATAACGGTGTGGTGCCATTTGTTACCCGCGAAGTACTGGAAGATTTTGAATACAAAGGCTGCGAATTTAAAACTGGCCAGCTGATTAGCCTGTCTTTGTTCTCAGCTAATCGCGATGAAGATAATTTCAGCAATGTTAACCAGTTTGATATGTATAACGATACGGCCAAATACCACCTTGGTTTTGGTCACGGTGAGGAGTACTGCCGCGGTTCACATCTCGCTTTGATGGAGGCGCGTGAGCTACTTGAGTTTTTACTTTCCCGCTATCCGAATATGGAGCGTGTGGAAGGGGGTATGGAAACACTGTGTCAACCTATGTTGCGACGTTATATTACCCGCTTCGATGTAATGCTAAACCCGGCTTAAGTTGTAAAGGAAGTGACATGAAAATTATCATTGATCGAATGTTTTGTGAGGGTAACGGCGCCTGCGTCCGGGAATGTCCGGAGTTGTTTTCTCTTGATGATGAATACGTTTTGAGTTTTCCTGAAGGGGAGAAAGTGCCCGAGGAACTTGAAAAAAAAGTACTGCTGGCTGCGGGTAGCTGTCCGCGCCAGGCGTTGGATATAGAAGACTAGTAACTTACAGAAACCAGCGAAAAATGTTTAACGGGTCACACTTTTTTTGCCCAAACTACCCCTTCGGGTAGTATTTTTTTGCTCACGGCTTGCGTACGATACAACTTCCTATTGATACTTCATACTTTTAGCGCAACGCACCCTCTGCTTGCGCTATTTTTTTGTCTGTCTTTTGCACCTCAACACTCACCGAAAAGGGGCGACCGGAAGAGGGAGGCATATTTTGGCGTGTCGAGTCTTCTATGCATGCTATTTTTTCGTCTGAAAGAGTAATTCTGGAAAAAATCGCAAAAACTACCCCTGGGGGTAGTATACGGAGGCTACACCTTTGTATAGGATGACACTTCCTATTGATACTTCATACATATCGGCGCAACGCACCCTCTGCTTGCGCCATTTTTTTTTGCCTGCTTTCTGTCTCCAGACATGCTAAAGATAACTAGCCGAACTAATCACGGTTTTTAATCAGCTTGCGAATAATAAAACGCGCCGGATTGAGAGTGGTGACAAGATGTTGTGGCAGCGGAGAAGGCGTACCTGTTATCTGGTTGAAGAGCAGTTCAGCGCACAGCGGAGCATAGGTCATGCCGCGGGAGCCGAGACCGCTACACAGATAAAGATCCGGCAGATAATCACCTGCTACAGGAATATCTACCTTGGCATTTTTGCGCAATGCAGCGTAGGTTTCTACAAACGCATCGTGATCCGGTATCGGGCCACATAGCGGCAGGTAGTCCGGTGTCGTGGCGCGAAAACCCACTTTGCCACCATAGCTGTCCGCTTGTGGTAGCCAGTGTTGTGCAAGAGCCGGATGTATCCGGGCCAGATGCTGTAGATTGCGCTGGTGATCTTCACTGACGAGCCCTGGATTGGCGTGATCAAAATTATAGGTTGCGCCGATAACATGTTGTTGCTTGCTGGCCGGTGCGACATAACCCTCGGCACAGATAACCGTATTGAGCCTCTCGCTGTCAGTAGTGCTATTGGGGTAGGTTACCTGGCCGCGAATCGGTTTTATCGGTATCTGTTTGGTGCAAGAGTGTTCATGGCTGTGATGACCACCGGCGATAACCAGGGTCGGTGTTTGTATGTTGTTGGGCTTGCCATGACTTATGTTGTGACAGTGCCAGCGATTATTGTCGCGAGTGATATCACGAACGCTTGTTTCGTAGTGGCAGGTAATATTCGGATGATCAAGCAAGGTGTGACACAGTTGCTGCGGGTTTATCCAGCCGCTATCGGGAAAAAACAAACCGCCAAACTGCAAATCAATGCCGGAAATCTCGCTTGCCTGCTCAGCAGTAACTGCGTGGGCGATTTCCGGGTGGTGCGCAATAAAATCCTGCAGGCTGTCGTGTAAGGCTATGTCCTTGTTGTTTGTTGCCAACTGCAAGATGCCACTAAAATTGTGTGATAAATGACCATGCTCGCAATAAAACATGCGATAGAAACGTAGCGCATATAAATAGCTCGCCAATACAAATTCGGCGAGCGGGCTGGCAGTTGCCGAAAGTCGTGTATATAGCACTGCCTGGGCGTTACCGGATGCGCCCTGGGCACAGCTTGCGTGTTGTTCAAGAACAGTGACCTTGTAACCTTGTCGGGCAAATTTATGCGCAAGGCAACTGCCGGCGATACCGGCTCCGATAATGCAGATTTCCCGCTCGCAAGCCGGAGTATAACCAGTGATATACCAGGGAGGTGTCGCAGGTTTTTGTGTTGGCTCTGTCGGCTCAGATAACTCTACATGGTGAGTCAGACGGGCTGTCAGCATATCCCGTTTGCGGCCAAAGCCGGGTTGTTTGCCTACGGTAAATCCCGCCTGCTGCAAGCCTCTGCGTACATCGCCGGCGGCACTGAACGTGGCGACAGTGGCAGCATCGGCGGAGAGCGCGGCAAGACTGTGATACAACTCAGGCTGCCATAATTGTGGGTTTTTTGCCGGGGCAAAACCGTCGAGAAACCAGGCGTTGACCTTGTTGCTGTGCTGCCGGGAGAAATTTGCATGCTCCGGAATTAATTGCGCAAACATCTCGCAGGCATCGCCAAATAACAGGGTCAGGGTAACCTGTTCAAACACCAGCCGGTGCATGCCTGGGGTCAAAACCGGATATTGATCGAGCAACTGATTATAGAGTGGTGTGAGAGTAGGCCACAGCGCCGCGGCCCTGCGCATATCATCAATCGCAGGCGGATGTAATTCGCAGGAAATAAAATGTAGTTGTGGTCGCTGTGGTTCAAGCGCTGCAGTTTGCTGCCACAGCTGCCAGGCGGCAACAAAGTTGAGTCCGGTGCCGAAACCGGTTTCACCGATGGTGAAGTGATTGGCAGAAAAATTCTGCCAGCGTTGTTCGAGGGCATTGCCGTTGATAAAAACATGGCTGCTCTCGGCCAAGCCATCTTCACAGGAGAAGTAGCAGTCGTTAAACTGTGTGGAAAGCGGTTGGCCATCATCTGTCCAGTCCAGAGTGGCTGATTTGATAAACTGAAAAGGTTCGTTGCTCCGGCTCATGGCAGCATGATCACTACTATCTAGTTGATGGTGTCCTGCTCATCAAAACTGAGTGTGCATTGCTGGTCAATTTTGAGCACCTGCAACAGGCGGCCGTTAGCCATAAGTCCAGAGATAATGCTGGTGAGCTCAAAGATCTCTTTGCTGTCAAAATGTTCGTGCAGCTGCTTGAAGAAGTCGTCGTCTATATTGAGGTGGTCAGTCATATATCGCTCGGTATATTCAATGATAAGCTTCTCCCGCGCTGAAAACAGTTCACTGTCGCGCCAGTTTTCCACTGCGGCATAAAATGCTTCAGTCACACCTTCCGCTTCAAGTTCAGGAAAACGATAACCGAGGCAAATCGGGCATTGGTTAATTTGAGCAACACGCATACGGGCTGCTTCGCGTTCACGCATCGACAAGGCAATTTCACCGTAAATGGCACCGGAATAACCGGCTATTGCTTTGGCAAAGCTCTCACTTAAACCTAAAGCACGAATGGTTTCGTCACCATTACCGGGGGGAAGTTTGATCCTGGCCATTGTTGTACCTGCTATATCGTATGACGGTTATTCGGGAATGCGAAATGATGAAAACACTTTATACATCCACCACAGCATGTAAATGAGTAGAGATACGAAAAATGTCAAAAACAGGGAGTCATTGAGGTGCGGTTCGGATGACTGATTAGCTTCAAAAATGACCAGATTCATGAGCAGAAAAAACAGGAAGATCACCAATCCGAGCGAATCCATGAGAAAACGCCATTTGTGATACAACTCGTCACGATTTTCAGGCTGTAGCCAGAAATCCCGGTTGGGAATATTCAGGAAACGAGGGGGGGATTTAATTACCAGCGTTGGGGCGAAGAAAAAGATCGCGAAAAAAGCCAGGTGCAAAACCAGCAAAAAACCAAGGTGAAACTCCTTTGTCATCCAGCCATTCGGGTTTCCAGCACGATCAAAATGGGTGGCAACCGTTTCGGGCAGCAAAAAATACAGCCCCAGATCAGAGGCCAGAGTGATTAAAACGGCGAGAGTAAATGTTACACGCAGCATATTTTACACCTGCTTTAGATGCCCCAAGCATACAATAGAAAAGCCCTGGTTTTGAAGGTAGGTTGCACCAGTAAATGCTATTATGCAGAATATTTTCTATAGATAACCTTGTGATGTGCGGCCGCTTTGCGATTCGACGCGATAAGAAAACACTCCTGCAGCAGCTTGGGGCAGGCGGGATTAAGGATGCTGATAACTTTGCTTGTGGTGAGGTTTTTCCGAGTCAGGAGGTACTGATAAAGGGTGCTGATGTCTGGCAAGTGGCCCGCTGGGGCCTATCGGTTTCGTGGCAAAAGAATTTGCTGATTAATGCTCGGGCTGAAAGTGTTGCTGAAAAGAAAACCTTTCGGCAAGCGTTTCATTATCACCGCTGTCTTGTGCCTGCGGATGGTTATTATGAATGGAAAAATCACCAGCGACATTTTATTCACTATGCTAACAATCAGGTTTTTCAGATGGCCGGCTTGTACTTTACGGTGGCTGATACACCGGCTGTGGTTATTATTACCACAATCCCTAACGATGTAGCGGCACAAGCACATCACCGTATGCCGGTTATTATTGACGAGTCGCATCAACAAACCTGGTTATCCTCAAATAATAGCGAAGAACTGAATTTTTTGATGCAACCTGTTGCTGCAGAGGGAATGTTAGTGGAGAGCGTGGACAAGTCAGTATTGGATTTGTAGTGCCTGGAAATAGGTATAGGAAAAAAGGGGCATGAACCAGTAAGGGATACCGGCTCATGCATGTGCTTGAGGTTTATTATTTTGTATTGCATCCGTGCCTTATGGTTATCGTTTGGGGAGCCCTATATTTTCTTAAGGTCAGCACAACGAACCCAGCCTTCAAGATTGCTTTTGGTTTTAATGAAGCAGGTGCTGTGAGTTCTGCCTTCGTGCTCTGAGAGAATTTCAACAACTTCTCTCGCTTCGATCTGGCCAACAAGTGTGTCATTGTGTTGCAAGCGGTTGTACAGCGCAGATTCCATGGTTTGATAGATTGCCAGGTTTCTTTTAGTTACGGCATCAGGTCCCAGTTGTGAAAGATAGTAAAAGTAGAGACCGAAGCCGATAACTGCTAACAGCACTGTTTTCAGAAACATAACTTAATCTCCTGTGTTGAATTTATTGTTATCCCCGCATTTGTTTATGCTGAAGTTAATAGCGCAACATTCATGCCAAATTTTTTTGCAGATTTTGAGGGTTCTGGGCGGGTTATTGCTGACATTGATTGTCAATTAAACGCAGGCATGGTCAGACTGTGGCAAAAAATAGCAAGCTAAGAATTGTTTATTATTTTTTGAGCTAAATTGTTCAAAGCAGGGATTGACAATCTCGGAAAAATCTTTATATTAGACTTTACTAATTTAGATTAACCTAATATAAAGGTGAAATAGATGCCGGGTAAGGCAGGCAAAAAGAAAGGTAAACCCTCTGACTTTCAGTCAATGAAAAAGCATGCGGCTGATGCGGCGGCCTTACTCAAGAGTATGTCGAATGTTAATCGACTGATGATTCTGTGCTCACTGGTAGATACAGAGTTATCCGTATCCGATCTCAATGAGCTTTTACCGCTGAGTCAGTCAGCGTTGTCGCAGCATTTGGCAATGTTACGAGAAGCAGAGCTCGTGCAAACGCGCAAACAGGCCCAAAGTGTCTATTATTCTTTGTTAGGTGACGAGGCGACACAAGTTATTCGGGTCTTGAAGTCAATCTATTGCCCGGATTGATTTCCGGCAGCGTTGTAACAGGAGTTGCAATGAATAGTCGAGGAAACATTTAACTGTAGGAGTAAGAATCACTTGAGAGCCTGGTGCTCGGGAGGTAACTATGTATATGAACTGGAAGACAGGAGGTTTGGCTTTGGGGCTGACTTTTCTGCTGACTGTTGCTGTGGTGAAACCCATAGGTGTTTCGACACAATTTGTTATTCTGGATGGCATGATTGGCAGCTTATTTAATCCGGAGTTAGTTGAAGTAGATGCAGCAAGCAAGTCCGGTTACAAGAGTAGTAATGCTTATCTCGATAAATCCGGTGGCAAATATGCGAAATCCGTTGCCAATCCTGTTAATTACAGTTTTATATTTGTATTGAGCATGGTGCTGGGCGGCTTTCTGGGTGCACGCTTTAGTGGTAATGACAAAGCGCAACTTCAGATTCCGCAGGTACATAATGACCGCTTTGGGAACAGTCCAATCATTCGGTATACGATGGCATTTTCTGGTGGAGTTCTCGTACTGTGGGGAGCTCGATTGGCTGGTGGCTGTACCAGTGGTCATATGATGAGTGGCATGATGCAAACATCGGTGAGTGGGTATCTTTTTGCTATGTCAGCATTTACCGCAGCAATCCCTGCGGCGATATTGATCTATAAACGTCGGGAGGTGTGAGATGGATATTGTTATGGCTATTATTTTTGGAACTCTGTTTGGTTTTGTATTGCAGCGTATAGGCGCTGCTGATCCGGATAAAATTATAGGCATGTTGCAACTGAGGGATTTGCATTTAATGAAAACTATTTTGCTTGCTGTAGGGGTTTCTTCGTTGTTATTGTTTTCGGGAATGGCTGTAGGTGTTATTGATAGCGGCCACCTTTCAGTTAAGGCAATGTATGGCGGTGTTATTGCAGGAGGATTGTTGCTGGGGCTCGGTTGGGCAATCGCCGGATTTTGCCCGGGAACTGGTGTGGTTGCAGCCGGTGCGGGCAGGAAAGATGCCTGGGCATTTATTCTCGGAGGTTTGGCAGGCGCGGGAATTTTTACCGTAATGTACGAAAGAATCAGTGATGGCGAATTATTTGAAAGATTGTTCGGCGGTAAAGTTACCTTGGCGATGACAGATAAATATGATGCGTTGATCAATATAGATGGCCTTTTGGTGGCAGGGAGTTTGGCATTGACATTTATTGCAATTGCCTGGTTTATTCCGATGCAACTGAGAAAATAAATTCCCGTCAGAACTTGATGGTAATTGGTTTGTGTAAAGCGAGCCTTTTTAATTTTCTGGTAAACCTATTACTGATCTCTGTGACAAGTTCAGCTACTCATTGCAGGTTCATTCGGGTATGCTGATGGCCGTTTGAAATATAGAACGGTAGAGAAATGAAAGTACACAGCGGTTTGTTTGGCGGTTTAAACGATATGCCTCGCAGCGTGGCTGAACTTGAGAACATTGGTTACAGCGGCGCATTCAGTGCCGAGATTAACAACGATCCGTTTTTTCCATTATTACTGGCAGCGGAACATTCAAGTGAGATTGAGTTAAGCACCTGCATCGCTGTAGCGTTTGCACGTAACCCGATGCTGTTGGCCAATATTGGTCACGATCTCAATGAGTATTCCAAAGGGCGCTTTTGTATTGGCCTCGGCTCGCAAATCAAGGCGCATATTACGCGCCGTTATAATATGCCCTGGTCAAAACCCGCTGCACGTATGCGCGAG
Source organism: Pseudomonadales bacterium (assembly GCA_028280345.1). Classification (GTDB taxonomy): domain Bacteria; phylum Pseudomonadota; class Gammaproteobacteria; order Pseudomonadales; family UBA7239; genus JANQLY01. The sequence continues at coordinate 98,366 of JANQLY010000002.1, forward strand.
TTTGTACAAGCGATGCGTGCTATTTGGGATTGCTGGGAAACTGGCGAGGCGCTCAACTTTGAAGGTGAGTTTTATCAGCACACTTTGATGACGCCGATGTTTACTCCCAAGCCCGCACAATATGGCCGTCCCAAGGTTAATGTTGCCGGGGTGGGGCCGTTGATGACCGAGGTTGCTGGTGAAGTGGCGGATGGTTTGATTTGCCACGGTTTTTCTACGGCTCAGTATATGGAGCAGGTGACACTGCCCGCCGTGGAACGTGGTCTCGCCAAAGCGGGTAAAAAGCGTGAGGATTTTCGCATCTATTCACCAGCTATTGTGGTTTCCGGCCACGATGAAGAGACTTTTAACAACAACTTTCAGGCGATGAAGTTCCAGCTGGCGTTCTACGGCTCTACACCGGCCTACAAAGGTGTGCTGGAACTGCATAATCTTGAAGGGCTGCACACAGAGTTGCTGTCACTATCCAAACAGGGCAAGTGGGATGTGATGGGGGATTTGGTAGATGATACGTTTATCGATCTGTTTGCGATTGTTTGTGAAGATCCAAATGATGTTCCCGCGCAAATGAAGCAACGCTATGGCCATCTAATCGATATCTGGATGCAGACTTATCAGCCGCCGCAAGCGGAACAGCAAACAGCAATGATCGAAGCGATTGAAGCGGAAGTCTGACGTTGGTGCTTAAAAGTCTAGTGCGCGAGTTTAAGTGTTGCGACACCAGCGATAATCAGCAATACGCCGAGGTAGCGCGCAAGGCTTGCCGCATCGCCGTAAAACACCACACCGACAATAAACGTACCCGCTGCACCGATACCGGTCCATACCGCATAAGACGTGCCTATCGGGATTTCCTTTTGTGCCAGCCACAGCAGAGTGCCACTAATGGCCATAAAGAACAGGGCAACGGCAATGCCGAGCCAGCGGGTCTCCGGCTCCTGCGACATTTTCAGGCCCACAGGCCAGCCGATTTCAAACAGGCCGGCGAGAATCAGATAAGTCCAGTGCATTCTGGGACTCCGGGTAGTTTGTTGCACTTTAACAGTTTTTCGTCTTGATTATTAAGAAATTGTAAAAAATCTAATTAAATCATAGTCTTAACGTTGTTTGGTCTGTATTTGCCAGAACAAGGGAAATCTGTAAAATACTGAATGCGGATTATTTTGCTCCTTCCCGCATTATTGCGCCCCAATAAGAAATATAAAAAATACGGGTTCGGGAATGTAATGAGTAAAAATCCGGAATTTAAATCATTCTTTGGTTTGCTTATGAAAAATACTCTATCTATTAGTATTCGTTTGTTTATATTTATCGGAATTGTTTTCGGTTTCTGCACGGCTGTTGCTTTGGATAGCGATAATGATGGGGCTATGGATTATGAAGAAGCGCTAGCGGGTACCGATCCATCAATAGTATATGAGCGTCCATATTGGTGGAAAACGATTGAAGGTGATGCTGCTAATCAGAAATTTGGTTTAATAGTTAGTGATCTGGGTGATATCAATGGCGATGGTTACGACGATTTTATCGCAGGCTCTCCTTATAAAGGGTTTTTAGAAGTATTTAGTGGTGCTGATGCGTCGACAGTGCTGTTAATACTCGATGATGCTGATCTGGGCCTCTATGGACTGGAGACAGCTACTGCTGCCGGGGATGTTAATAATGATGGCTACCCGGATATTGTTGCGGCCGATCATACAGAGAATACCTACAAAGGGACTGTTTATGTCTTTAGTGGTTTTGATGGTAGCACTATCCATACGGTTGATGGTGTTTCCAATTATAGTAATTTTGGTAGAGAAACAGCTAGTGCCGGGGATGTAAATGGCGATGGCTATGACGACTTTATGGCAAGCAGCAATAACTACAAGGTCGAAGTATTTAGCGGTCTTGATGCAACGCTTATTCATACGATTACCAATGAATTTAGTTTATCCAACTTTGCCAGATCTATCAGCGATCTGGGTGATGTAAATAATGACGGCTACGCTGAGTTTATAATTGGTTCTACCGAAGAGGCACTTGTATACAATGGTCTTGATGGAACGCTTCTCTATTCAGCAGACAATCAGGGCAGCTATGACCAGCTGGGTTTACTTGTCGCGCAAGCAGGAGATGTGAATGCGGATGGTTATCCGGATTTTCTGGCTCGAGCGGCAATTATAGGAAATCCTCTCAGTGATGCGATTGTATATAGTGGTGTAGATGGGAGCGTCATTCATACATTTACTCAACTTTCTGAGAGTTCATATTTTGCTCATGCCTTTAGTGGGGCCGGAGACATTAACAATGATGGTTATGATGATGTTGTTATTGGTGCCAAAAACAAATACAACGACGGTAGTTATAGTGGAAGTGTCTACGTTTTTAATGGTGTTGATGGACAGTTACTCTATGAGTTTAAAGGGGATGGTTGGCAGAACTATCTGGGTGAGGTCGTTAGTAGTGCCGGAGATGTGGATGGTGATGGCTATGCCGATATTATCGCGGGAATGGCTTACGATAATAATCAGGGAACCCACTCGGGAAGCGCCAGAATCTATCTTGCTGCAGATTTGGTAAAAGATCAGGATCTTAATTTTTTCCTTGATAGTATAGAAACAGATTCAGATAGCGACGGCTTGCTGGATATTTATGAAACTGATATTTATTTTACTGACCCACTTGATACAGATACAGATAATGACGGGTTTACTGACTATCAGGAAATTAAACAGATGGGGACAGATCCTCTGGTTGCGGATAGTGACAATGATGGTCTCTCTGATGATGAAGAAAATAATAACTATCTAACAGATCCGCTGAATGCCGATACTGACAATGATGGTTGGTCAGATTATGAGGAGGTGATTGTGTTGGCAACTAACCCTTTAGTTGCGGATTATGATAATGACAGTGATGGTATACCGGATAGTATTGATCCTGATAATGATAACGATGGTTTGACGGATGATGTGGATGACGATGATGATGGAGATGGGCTTGATGATATAAGTGAAACGGGGACATACTCAACCAATCCACTGAATGCGGATACAGATCAGGATGGTTTCACTGACTATCAGGAAATATTTGATTTTGGCACAGACCCTTTGATTGCTGATGGTGATAATGATTCTGATGGTGAGCCCGATGCTTTTGACCTGGACGATGATAATGATGGTATGCCAGATGCATGGGAAATCACTTATTTCCTGAATCCGTTAGTGAGTAATGCCCCCTATGACGCAGATGGGGATGGCATGACGAATATTTTTGAATACGAAAATGGATTTAATCCAACTTGGCCTGACAACGATAGTGATGGCGATGGGCATAGTGCGCTGAGTGACAACTGCATGCATACTTGGAATCCGGATCAGTCGGATGTTGATGGTGATGGTGATGGTGATGTCTGTGATGATGATGCTGATAATGATGGTTACTACAACACAACGGATTTGGCGCCACTGGATAATACGTTGCCGACGATATTGTTAACTGATCGATATGTATTTGATGGTACAGGGAACGGTACTTATGAACTCGGCACATTGGTTGAAAAGGCGGGTGATATTAATAATGATGGTTATGAAGATTTTATTGTTGGGTTAAGCCAGTGGACTGGCAGTGACTACTATCATCTTGCACGCATATATAGCGGTTTTACTGGTCTGCTATTAGAAGATCACTTCGGGGGGGCGGCTACCAGCCGTTATGAAGAATTTGCGGCAGCTGTTGGAGATTTTGATCTTGACGGTTTTGATGATTTTGCAGTCAGTGGTAGTCGGCATAATGATAGGGGAAGGGTACAAATAATCAGTGGTGCGAATAGTTCAGTGTTCAGGACATACAATGGCAGCGAAGGCAGCCTGTTTGGGTACTCTATTGCCAGTGTTGGAGATATCGATAATGATGGCTATCAGGATATTATCGTTGGTGCGCCAGGTGAAAGTAAGGCATGGATATACAGTGGCGACTATGAGCCATCTTATCTCTTGTATGAAATAAGTGGTAATGCCGGAGATTTTTTTGGCGGGTCTGTTGATGGGTTGGGAGATATCAATGGGGATGGTTATAGCGATTTTATTGTGGGTGCTTCCCTTAATGATTTTAATGCTGACAATGCTGGACTTGTACAAGTTTTCTCAGGTATCGATGCGAGCATTCTTTATACCTACTATGGCCAAAGTGATAGTGAGGAGTTTGGGCAGAGGGTTAGTCGAGCGGGTGATGTAAATGCCGATGGCTATGCAGATTTTATGGCGTTGTCAGATGAATATATCAAGGTTTACAGTGGTTATGATGGGGCGTTACTTTATCAGTATGATGAAATATTCGGGGTTAGTGAGATATTCGGGATTGAAGAGCCGGATAGTCTAAACCCTGCAGGAGATATTAACCAGGATGGCTATGATGATCTTGTCATGGGTGGATCGGGTGAGGTGTTTGTGTTTAGTGGCCTGGATGGCAATTTACTGGCTCAGTATATCGATAAGGACTTCAATTCCGAATTTGGCTTTTCAGCCACTGGTGCAGGTGATCTTAACAACGATGGTTATCTGGATATCCTGGTAGGCTCCAGGGATAGTGGCCTTAGTTCAAGTTTGGAAAACATGGCATTTATAATCAATATGCTGTTGGATTCTGATGGGGATGGTATTTCAGATGGGTGGGAAACGGCTTATGGCCTGGACTTGCAAGAAAACGATACGGCATTTAATCCGGATGGTGATGGTTTTACGAATCTGGAAGAGTATGAACGCGATATTCATCCGGGCATTGCGAATAACTTTGATGAGGATGCGGATGGCGCTTCCTATCTGAATGAAATATTTGCGGCTACAGATACTCTGGATGATTCAGAGCGGCCTACCTGGAGTAAAAGCCTGCTAGGCAGTAATGACGGCGACAATGATTTTTTCGGGGCAGCGGTTAGTGGAGCAGGCGATGTAAATGGGGATGGTTATGGGGATCTTATCGTGGCTTCCTGTGAAAAGTCTTATGTGAAAGTCTTTAGTGGTATTGGTGGAGAAGAGCTGCACCATTTGATTGGCAATAGCGGTGATAAGTTTGGTTGTGCGGTGGATGGTGGTGTAGATATTAACCGGGATGGGTACGATGATTTTATTATTGGAGCTCCATCCGATGACAGTAATGGTACATCAAGTGGGCGAGCTACAATTTATAGTGGTTACGATGCGAGTGTAATCCATGCCGGAGCCGGTAGTACCGGGTATAGTTTTGGTACAGACGTAAACTTTTGCGGAGACATTAATAATGATGGTTATGAGGACTTTGTATTCGGAGCACCGGGCAGAAGTTTATCAAAGGGTGCTGTGTATGTTTATAGCGGTTTGAATGGCAGTTTATTGCATGCCTTCTATGGAGCTGGTAGTGGTTACCCAAAACTTGGCTTTTCAGTGGATGGAGCCGGTGATGTTAATAATGATGGTTATGATGATATTGTGGCGGGTGCTCCATTTGATGATGTCAATGGGACTGGTTCGGGTAGTGTTTGGGTATACAGTGGCGTAGATGGGGCTGTTCTGCATCACTTTGTCGGTGATCATAGCGATTTTGAACTGGGTATGGATGTGAGTGGCATTGGTGATATGAATAATGACGGGTACGATGATATTGTTATCAGTGCAAGAGACTTCTCGTATAGTTATATTCGTGTTTATAGCGGGGCAGACGGGGTTCTTCATTATGATTATCTGGATGTTAGAGGGCCTGGTGGTGCTGTTGGTCCAGCGGGTGATTTTGATCAGGATGGTTATGCTGATTTTATGTATGGCTCTCCTTTCAGGGAAAATGAATCGGGCTATGTAGAGGGGCAGGTAAGAATTTTAAGTGGCAAGACGAAGCAGATACTTTATACCTTGACGCCAGGTCCCGAGTTTATTAGCTATGGCTATAATTATGAAGGATTCGGCGAGTCCCTTGATATAGTCGATGATCTGGATGGAGATGGTTTGCCAGAGTATCTGGTGGGCATGCCAAGGTATAACTTCAATGGTGTTGATAGCGGAATTGCACTGTTATATCTATCTTCAGATCTATATAACGATGCCGATGGTGATTTTACGATTAATAGCAGTGATACCGGTGATGCCGATGCCGATTTATTGGCGGATTTTATTGAAGTTTTGTTAGGCACCAATCCACTATTCGTAGATTCAGATGGTGATGGCGTTGATGATGCCGGTGAAGATAGTGATAACGATAGTCTGCCAAATTATGTGGAATTACAGAAAGGGCTTGATCCAGCGAATGGTAGTGATGGAATACTGCCGTTGGATCAGGATTATCGTGGACTGCAGTTAAGGCGGCATTGAAGCAAAATAGAAAATTTAAACATGAAAAAGGCGGCCATTGGCCGCCTTTTGTTTTTTAGCTAATTAAAAGAGGAGTCTAGTCTTCCATCTTGCCAATTAGCATACCGCCGGTTGGAATCCCTACGCCTGAGGTCACAAGCACATTATTCACGTCTTTCTTCGGCTGGTTAACCGAAGTGCCGCGCACCAGGCGCACACCTTCGTTAACACCGTTCATGCCGTGAATATAGGCCTCACTGAGCTGGCCACCGTGGGTGTTACAAGGCAGACGGCCATCCGGACGTAATGCCCCGCTCAGCACAAACTCGGCCGCCTTACCACGCTCGGCAAAGCCCCAGCTTTCGAGCTGCCACAGCACGATGGCGGTAAACGCATCGTAGACAATTGCCGCATCGATATCGTCAGGTGTCAGACCGGATTGTTCATAGGCGATATTTGCAGCGATATCCATGGACGGGATCGCCGCAATTTCATCGCGGTAGAAAGAGGTCATGGCTTCCATATTGGCCGCCGCTGCCTGGCTGATACCTTTAATCATAACCGGCTCCTGGTTCAGCGTTTTGGCTTTCTCAGGGGTCGTCACAATCACCGCGCAGCCACCATCAGATTCCTGACAGCAGTCGTAGAGGCGGAACGGTTCAACAATCGGTTTGCCTTTGTCGTACTCTTCACGGGTCAGCGGGCGGTTATGGAAAAACGCCGCAGGGTTGGTGACCGCGTAGTCGCGAGTAGTCATGGCGATTTCTGCGAGCGCATCGACAGGGCAGTCATACAGATGCTGATAGCGCTGTTGGTACATCGCTACCCAGCTTGCCGGTGTCAGTAGTCCATAAGGGATGTACCAGCCGTAGTGAATCATGTCGGAGGTAACAATATCGCCGGATACACCGTCAGAGAAGCGGTGACCGGAACGACCATTAAGGCCGCGATACGCAACCACGCAATCCGCCATACCGGTAGCAACTGCCATCACTGCCTGGTGAAGTACACTGGTTGCGCCGCCACCACCGTGGGGTACACGGCTGTAGAACGTGATATCGCCGATACCAACGGCGCGGGCTACCTCGATCTCGTCCGAGGTATCCATGGTAAATGTGGTCATACCATCAATATCGGAAGGCTTGAGGCCGGCATCTTTCAGCGCATCAGCAACTGCTTCACAGGAAAGCTGCAACTCGGAGCGACCGGAGTTTTTGGAAAATTCCGTGGTGCCGATACCAACGATGGCAACCTGATCTTTAATATTCATTCTGCTCATGTCGGCTTCTCCTACTTCGGCAATTGCACACGGGCGATACCGTCGAGGTGCATACCCCAACCGCCTTTGGCAACTACTTTGATGTCAACAATGCCGGAGTCGTCGTCTTTCGCAGCAACTTCACCGGTAAATTTCAGAACCTCACCAGGTAAAACCGGTGCACCAAGTTTGATATTGACGCGCTTGAGGGTGGAGTCCGGGCCGGCCCAGTCTGTCACGTAGCGACCGACAAGACCGTTGTCAGTGAGAATGTTCGGGAATACATTGGCAAGGCCAGATTTATTCGCCGCACCTTTGCTGTGATGCACCGGGGTAAAGTCGCGTGAAGCAACCGCGCCGGCAACCACAAAGCTCTCGTTAATATTAATGTCCATGTTTGGCAGGGCATCGCCAACAGAGACAGTGTTATATTTCAATGTATCAGTCATTGCTCTGTCTCCTTAAACCAATCGGAACTGTGGCAGCGTTGTTTCGGCATCCACTTCCATTACTTCGCCCTTAACCTTTGCGCCGATTTTCACATCAGCCGGGTCACAGTCGATAATGTTGCTCAAAATACGTGTGCCTTCGGAAAGCGAAATCAAAGCGCACACCAGCGGATAGGTATAACCTGGAATCTCCGGGTAGTGCAGCACCACATAGCTAAATACTTCACCTTCAAGCTTGGATTCAATGAAATCCCACTCAGTGGACTGGGTTTCACCACACATCGGGCGCGGTGGGTGATACAGTTTGCCGCTTTCTTTAAAGCGCTGGATTGGAACGATCTTGTTCTTTTCCACCTGCTCCCACCACCAGCCGTTGTCAAAACCGCGTACGGATTTGATACGGGTAGGCGCTTTGTACTCTTCGTTGGAGTCTTCTACCGGAGCATTTTGCTGTGCCGGGATAAACTTCAGCACACGAAACTGCATGGTGCCGATATCTTCGCCGTTCTGGTCAGTAAATTTGGTTTTGGTTTCAATAAAGTAGCCGGTGCCCATCGCGGTGGCTTTCTCTTCTGAAATTGTTTCGATTACAGTGTGTGCCACAACGGTATCGCCAGGTTTGAGATCGCGGAAATACTCCTGGTCACAGTTGGTACCGAGTACACCGGTATAACCGTGCTTTTCAAGAAACGCGTGTAGCTTGCGCTGGCCATCCATCTCATCTTCGCTGAGTTGATCAGCAAAGGCCATCGGGTAGCCTTCAAGGCTCCAGGCTTGCAGCATGGTGGGTGGGGCAATCAGTCCACCTTTGGACGATTTCTCGGCAAAGGCCTGGTCCGTGTAGACCGGGTTGGTGTCGCCCATCACTTCGCACCAGTGGCGAATCATGGCTTCGTTCACGTTGTCGAGAGCCGGCGTAGGTGGGGCAACTTCTTTGCCCACCCAGGTATACAGCTCTTCTTCAAACGCTTTTTTCTCATCGGGAGTCATAACGCGTTCCTGTATTTAAAGGTTAAAAGTTAAAGGTTAAAGTTAAGCAAGTTAAATGTGAAAGCTAAAAACCCTATATAATTCAATGGCTTACAGGGTGTGACATGATCCATTACAACGTGGGCAGGCCAGCTTGAAAGGCGTTTATCATACCGAACTGAAAAGCAAAATCGCTCCGTAAAAATCATCATTGCATTGCAGGCCAATCTCCGTCAGAAGCAAGTGCTACAGCACTGCATAGATAGCTTTAGTTATAGAGTATAAACGGTACAATAACGGCGTTTTTATCACTTCCAGGCTGCTGTTAAATAACAGATGAAAGAAGATCTGCGTCCCTATTGGGTAAAAAAATATTGGCACAAGTTTCGCCACTGGTATGTGGAGCGCTATCTGCGCCCGCAATTTGCCTCCCTTGGTGCACAGCATACCTTTATGAAACCCTGGTACTGCATTGTCTCTGGCGACAATATCCATATGGGTAATGCACCCACCGTAGTAGCTGATCCGGACAACTACGTGCGCATCGGCGTGTGGGGTCGTGAACAGGGGCAGGGCATGATTGTGATCGGTGATGCGGTGATGATCAGTCCGGGTACACGCATTTCTGCCAGTGACGAGATTCGCATTGGCAACGGCTGCATGTTTGCCAACAGTGCTTATGTTACCGATTCCGATTGGCATGGTATTTACAATCGGGTTGAGCGCGACCCGGATCCGAAACCGGTACACCTCAAGGACAATGTCTGGGTAGGTGATCACGCGACAGTATTAAAAGGTGTAACAATTGGAGAAAACTCGGTAGTGGCTGCCGGAGCTGTGGTGACAAAAGATGTACCGCCGAATGTGGTGGTGGCGGGCAACCCGGCCAAAGTCGTCAAGGAACTTGATCCGGAACAAGGTTTTTACACACGTACAGAATATTATGCTGATGCAGCAGAGGTAGAGCGGCGTTTTGATTTGCTCGACCAAATGATGTTAAAGAAAAACGGTTTCTGGCGCTGGGTAAAAAGTGTGCTGTTACCGTGAATGTATCACGGCGAAACTGGACTCAATAAGTTATGTCTCTCCTGTTTGAAGAAATTGATAGCCAGGATAGCCGACTAGGCGTGATTTCCCTGCGTCGACGGCGTATTCCTGCATTGGGTGACCGGGATATTTATGAAGTAAAGCTCGGCGAAGAGTTTTTAATGTCGAGTATGTTTGTGGAGGCAGAAGAGGCTTTGGCAACACTGGGGCTGGCCGCAGTGCAGGGCGACAGGCTCAGTGTGGTTGTTGGCGGTCTGGGTTTGGGGTATACCGCCGTGGCAGCACTAAAAGATAAACGTATTGCAGAACTGTTTGTTATTGAGGCGCTGGATACTGTGATCGAATGGCATCAAAACGAACTGGTGCCGTTAGGTAAGGTGCTGAATGCCGATGTGCGCAATCACTATGTGCAAGGTAGTTTCTTTGATTTGGCAACAGCATTGGAAACGGGGTTTGTGCCGGGGAGTACTAGTAAAACCTTTGACGCGATTTTATTGGATATTGATCATTCGCCTACGGAGTTTCTGAATGCAGATAACGCGAGCTTTTATACCACAGAAAACCTGTCGCTGATGGCACAACAACTTAAGCCTGACGGGGTGTTTGCGATGTGGTCGCAAAATCTGCCGGAAGAAAACTTTGCAGCGCTGTTAAAAACCGTGTTTGCTCGTGTCGACTCCCATGTGGTGTCTTTCTATAACCCGTTTCAAAATTGTCAATCGACCAACTCTGTCTATGTCTGTGTGAAAAGTAGCGAATAACAAAAGGCGATGACGCATGGACTATAACCCCTTTACCCTGGAGATGCATGTAAACCCCTATCCGGTTTACAAATATTTATTAGAAAACGACCCGTGTTATTACAACGAAGAGCTGGGCTTTTATTGCCTGAGTCGCTTTGACGATGTGTGGAATGCTTCTCATGATTGGAAAACCTTTAGTTCTTCCTGCGGCCCCTTGCTGGAACTGGATATGCCGGTGCCGATTATGCTTGCGATGGATCCTCCCGAGCATCAGCAAAATCGTGGTCTGATTAGCAAGGCTTTTACACCCCGTGCTGTTGAGAAGCTGATTCCTGAAATTCACCGCATTATTACCGAGCATCTCGATGCGCTAATAGGCTGCGAAAGCTTTGATGTCATAGAAGATTTTGCCGCGAAATTTCCTATGGATGTGATTAGCGCGATGCTCGGTATTCCGGAGGCAGACCGCCCGCAAATTCGACAGTGGTCGAATGAGGCGGTACACCGCATACCGGGCAAAGCAGAAATGCCACCGGAAGCAGAGGCGGCTACAATGAAGTCGTTTGAATACTTCGTAAATTGTATAGCGGAGCGACGCGCCAAGCCGATGGACGACATGATGTCACTGCTGATTCACAGCACACATCCGGATGAGAATGACAATGAACGCAGTTTGAGCGATGAGGAGCTGATTGGGTTCTTTATGTTGTTAAGCCACGCGGGTAATGAAACCGTAACCCGCATGTTTGGTCTCTCGATAAACCTGCTGGCACAGCGTCCAGATATTCGTGAAGCGCTGATAGAAGATGCGAGTCTCATCCCTGGTGCCTATGAGGAATTTCTGCGCTACGATCATTCAGGTCAATATATGCAACGTGTTGTTACTAAAGATGTTCACTATCATGGAAAAACTATTCCGCAAGGCAGCCGTGTTCTGTTGCTATTTGGTGCCGGCAATCGCGATCCGCGGGAATTTGATAAGCCTGATGAGATTAATATTCATCGCCACATTCATCGCAAGCTGGGGTTTGGTTACGGTCCGCACCTGTGTCTGGGTGCAGCACTGGCTCGTATCGAGTCGGCGATAGCGCTGGAGGAAATGCATAAGCGCTTTCCTCGCTATGTCATTCATGAAGCCGGTATTGTTCCGGCTAACAGCAGTAATGTACGCGGGTTTAATCGTTTGCCAATTGTGATTGAGCGCCATGACTGATACTGGTATGCCGCAGCAACCTACCCTGGCGCGTCGTATCGGTACGCCGCTGTTAGTTCTTTATGGTCTGGGCACAATCCTTGGTGCCGGCATTTATGTGCTGGTTGGCAAAGTGGCCGGTGTGGCCGGCATGCTGGCACCGCTGTCATTTATTGTTGCTGCGATTATCGCCTGGTTGACGGCGCAGAGTTACAGCATCCTGGTGGTGCTGTTCCCGAAAAGTGCCGGTGAATCGGTGTATGTAGAGCAGGCCTTTCAGCAGCGCTGGTTAACGTTTCTCGTCGGTGGTTTGATTGTACTAACCGGTATCGTGTCGGCGGCAACACTGACTAACGGTTTTACAGGTTACTTTGTGCGTCTGGTGCCGATCAATGAAACCGCTGCGATGTTGATAATGTTGCTACTGATTACCGCGCTGGCACTGTGGGGCATCGCAGAATCCCTGTCCGCCGCGGCATTGATCACGCTGATTGAAGTGCTCGGTTTGTTGCTGGTGTTGTTTTACTGTGGTGATGCCTTTCAGCAACTGCCGCAACGTGCCGATGAATTGTTATTACCCGCAAGTGGCATACAGCTGGCCGGTGTGTTATCCGGTGCTTTTCTCGCGTTTTATGCGTTTATCGGTTTTGAGGATATGGTCAATGTGGTGGAAGAAGTTAAAGAGCCTCAACATACCATGCCCCGTGCGATTATCTGGGTAGTAATTCTGTCCACCAGCTTATATGTGCTGATTGCGTTGGTAGCATTACTTGCCATGCCGTTAACAGAGCTGGTGGCGAGCAAGGCACCGCTGGCGGAATTACTACAAAGCAAAAATGCAGTAGCAGCACAGTGGCTTTCGGTAATCAGTGTGTTTGCGATTGTCAATGGTGTGCTGATTCAGTTAATTATGGCGTCCCGGGTTTGCTATGGCATGGCAAAGCGCTATCACGGACCGCGCTGGATATACTATGTCTCGCCGCTGACACGCACACCGGTGTATGCCACAGTGATGATTGCGGTAGTCGTTTTGTTGTTTGCATTATTCTTGCCGCTCGTAGTGCTGGCCAGATTTACCAGTTTTATTATTCTGATTATTTTTATGCTGATTAATTTTGCCCTGTGGAAAATGCAACGCGATCACTATGTGCAGGCGAACCCTGAGCAACTTGCCCATGTGCAGCATCTGCGTAGCTATCCATTGCTGGCAGGGTTGTGTTGTTTGGGGTTGCTGCTTTTTCAAATTACTCAGGTCATAATATAGCTTTCAGCGATTGTTGCTGGTGAAAATGTCGTGTTTACTATTGATTGCGATGTCTGCTATATGGCTTGGAATCCTTTTAAACGTTGAGATATCCCTATGAGAATTTTTCTACTGCTATCTATTGCATTGCTAGTTTCCTGTACGGGTCTGCCTGAGGGTATTGAACCGGTTAAAAACCTTGAGCAGGACAGATACCTCGGTAAATGGTATGAAATTGCGAGGCTCGATCACTCTTTTGAAAGAGGGTTAAGTCAGGTAACGGCCAATTACTCACTACAGGAAGATGGCAGTATCAAGGTAATAAACCGTGGCTTTTCAGATGAGAAGCAGGAATGGCAAGAGGCGGAGGGTAAGGCGCTTTTTGTCAGTGATGCCAATATCGGTCACCTCAAGGTGTCATTCTTCGGGCCGTTTTATGGCTCGTATGTGATTTTTAAGCTGGATACTATTGATTATCAATATGCCTATGTCACCAGCCATAACCGGGACTATCTGTGGTTACTATCAAGACAGCCTCAAGTTAGTGAAGAGCTCAAAACTGACTTTCTGAAAACGACCCGCAACTTGGGGTTCAAGGTAGAAGACATTATTTTTGTTGAGCAGTCTGTAACGGAGTGAAGAAGTGGGGTAGTTACAAGGGGCAGACTAAAGCTTCTCAATAATCTGCTTCGCTGCAGAATACGGTGTACATTCACCACTGACTACATCCTGTTCAAGTTTTTCACTTAAATTGCGAATCTCTTCGCTTTGTTTGAGTTTCAGATCGAGCATTTCATGTAGTAGCTTTTTCATCCACTGTGAATTTTGTTGTTGGCGTTTTTCACTAAAAATGTTTTCATCTTTGGCTTTCTGTTCGTACTCGCAGATCATCGCCCAGATATCGTCGATATTGCGGCTTTCGAGCGCTGAACAACTCAGTACCTGTGGTGTCCAGAACGCATTTTCCCTGAGCAGATGAAATGCATTTTGGTAATGCTGTTGCGTTTGTTTCGCCAGATTGACACTTTCGCCATCGGCTTTGTTAATCACAAGGGCATCGGCGAGTTCCAGAATGCCTTTTTTGATGCCTTGCAATTCATCCCCCGCATTCGGCAGCATCAGCACGAGGAAAAAATCCACCATACTCGCCACTTCGTATTCCGACTGACCCACACCGACGGTTTCAATAATAATCACGTCGTAACCGGCGGCTTCACATAACAACATGGTTTCGCGGGTTTTGTGCGCGACGCCGCCGAGTGAGCCTTCAGAAGGTGAAGGGCGAATAAATGCCATTTCCTGACGTGACAGTTCTTCCATGCGAGTTTTATCGCCGAGAATACTACCACCGGCCACCGGTGAACTTGGATCAACGGCGAGTACGGCAACTTTTTTGCCCTGTTCAATCAGATATAAACCAAACGCTTCAATAAACGTGGACTTGCCGACGCCGGGAATACCGGTAATGCCGATGCGTATCGATTTACCGGTTTTGGGTAACAGTTGTTCAAGGGTTTGTTGCGCGCTTAAGCGGTGGTCGTCGCGTTTGCTTTCAACCAATGTAATCGCACGGGCGAGATTGAGGCGATCGCCCTGTTGCAGTTTGTCGAGATCAATCCCGCTCATGCCGTGTTTCCGGTGATTCTTCCTGACTGAGCCGGGATATTAGCACGTGATCAGTGACAGAAACTCGGAGCGCGTGGCAACACTTTCGCGGAATATGCCGAGCATCGCCGAGGTTTTCATCAGAGAATTTTGCTTTTCCACACCACGCATCATCATACACAGGTGTTTTGCTTCAATGATCACCGCAACACCGGCAGCATCAGTCACTTCCTGAATGGTCGTGGCGATTTCTGTGGTAAGGTTCTCCTGGATTTGCAGGCGGCGTGCATACATATCCACAATGCGTGCTACTTTGGATAAGCCAAGTACTTTTCCAGTGGGAATATAGGCGACATGGCATTTGCCGATAAATGGCAGCAGGTGATGTTCGCACATGGAGTAGAGTTCGATGTCCTTGACGATAACCATTTCGTTACTGTTGGAATCGAACAGTGCGCCGTTAATGACTTCGTCAAGGGTTTGGTGATAGCCGCGGGTGAGGAACTCGAACGCTTTGGCAGCGCGCTTGGGGGTATCTAACAGGCCGTCTCTGTTGAGGTCTTCTCCGACCGCTTCAATAATCGAGGCAAAGGCTTCTTTCATGGTGTGGAATACTGGTAAGAATGAGCGTTTACGTTACGTGAAAGGGCTGCAAAAATAAAGCGTAATTTCCGAGAGTTACGCTCAGGTATTGTGCAGACAATATCAGCGTAAAGCGAATAGTGAATTAATCAGATATGACAGATGATCAATTAAATTTGCAGCAGTATTTGCAAGACACAGCACAGCAGTTGGAAGAGGCGCAGGTGTATCTGGGTCATGGTACCGACAATTATTGGGATGAAGCTGTGCATCTGGTGCTGTCATGTCTGGGTATTCCACTTGACGCCGATACAGCAGTACTTGAACAACCTGTGGACGGGGAGCAACAGACGCGAGTGAAAACCTGGTTGGTGCAACGTATTGAGCAGCGGGTGCCGGTGCCGTATTTGAGCGGTGAAGCCTGGTTTGCCGGGGTGCCGTTTGCAGTGAATCGCGATGTGTTAATACCGCGTTCGCCGTTGGCAGAATTGATCGAGCAGGATTTTGCGCCCTGGTGCATGGAGCCACCTCGTCGTGTGCTTGATATGTGCTGTGGCAGTGGTTGTATTGGTATTGCCACAGCGCTCTATTTGCCCGAGTCGCAGGTGGATCTTGCCGATCTGTCTGTATCAGCGCTTGAGGTGGCGCAGCAGAATATCCAGCGCCACAATGTGGCGCAACGCGTTACGACATTTGAATCCGATCTGTTTGCTGCATTGCCACAGGATCGTCTCGGTAGCTACGACCTGATTGTCAGTAATCCACCCTATGTGGATGCGCAGGATATGGCAGACTTGCCCGCAGAGTATCGCCATGAGCCTGGGCTGGCGCTGGCCTCCGGAGAAGACGGCCTCGATTGTGTGCGACGGCTACTGGCTGAAGCGGGGCGCTTTTTGAGCGAAAACGGCGTGTTGATTGTCGAAGTAGGCAATAGCTGGGTCGCACTGGAGCGCGCATTTCCCCGGGTGCCGTTTGTGTGGCTGGAGTTTGCACGCGGTGGCCATGGGGTTTTTCTGTTAACAAACAAAGATTTAGCACAATATCGCGAGCACTTTGCTTTATAATAAGCGGCTTTTGAGCAGTCTCTAAAAACAGGGTTATTGGCCTCCGGGGGGGAGGTTTGGTGTTTTTGAGCAACTGCTTTTGATTTAAAGGGTGCAACATGTCCGGTAATACTTTTGGCAAGCTGTTTACAGTGACCACCTTCGGTGAGAGTCACGGTCCCGCGCTGGGCTGCATTATCGACGGCTGTCCGCCTGGCGTGGCACTCGAAGTAGCTGATTTGCAGGTGGATCTCGACCGCCGCAAGCCAGGTACCTCCCGTTATACCACCCAGCGTCGAGAATCGGATGAGGTGGAAATTCTCTCCGGTGTGTTTGAAGGCAAAACCACCGGAACGCCGATCGGCCTGTTGATTAAAAACACCGACCAGCGCTCAAAGGATTACAGCGATATCAAGGACAAGTACCGGCCAGGTCACGCCGATTACACCTACGATCAAAAATACGGCAGTCGCGATTACCGCGGCGGCGGTCGCTCCTCTGCACGGGAAACCACGATGCGTGTAGCGGCCGGTGCGGTGGCAAAAAAGTTTCTGTTGGAAAATGCCGGGCTGGAAATTCGTGGCTACCTGTCACAACTCGGCCCGATCAAGGTTGCACCCCGTGACTTTGCTGATATTGACTGGAGTTTTGTTAACAGCAATCCGTTTTTCTGCCCGGATCAGACCGGCGTTGATCAAATGTCGGAGTTTATGGACAAGCTCAACAAGGAAGGAGATTCGATTGGCGCCCAGGTGACGGTGCTGGCGACTGGCGTGCCCACTGGCCTCGGTGAACCGGTATTTGATCGTCTCGATGCAGACATTGCGAGTGCGATGATGGGGATTAATGCGGTGAAGGGCGTGGAAATTGGCGCGGGCTTTGCGAGTGTAGAACAGCGCGGTACGGAGCACCGCGACGAAATTCGCGCGGAAGGTTTTTTGTCGAACAACGCTGGCGGTGTGCTCGGCGGGATTTCTTCCGGGCAGGATCTTGTGGTCAACCTCGCACTAAAACCCACTTCAAGCTTACACCTGCCGGGACGTACCATTGACCGTGACGGCAACGAAACCGAAATTGTGACCAAAGGCCGTCACGATCCCTGTGTCGGTATTCGCGCCACGCCGATTGCCGAAGCGATGCTCGCACTGGTACTGATGGATCACTACCTGCGCCAGCGTGCCCAGAACGGTGTGTTTGAAGTACCACCGATGCCTGTGGTGGGGTAGTCTGACAGCGTTATGCTGCCGGCGAGTGTTCCCTTCCGACGGTTGTCGGGCTTCTATTTTTTCTACTTTGCGGTGCTCGGCATTCTCGTACCGTTCTGGCCTGTCTATCTGAAAGAAATCGGCTTTGGTGCCGAGCAGATCGGTATTCTCTCTGCGATTATTATGGCGACTAAAATTGTCGCGCCGAATATCTGGGGCTGGCTTGCTGATCACCATGTGCGCCGCATCAGTGTGATTCGCTTCGGTTGTTTTATGGCGACGCTGACGTTTGCCGCGATCTACTATAAACAGACCTTTCTCTGGTTTGCGGTTGTCGCATGTGCCTATAGCTTCTTTTGGAATGCGGTGCTTGCACAGTTTGAAGTAATCACGCTGGATCATCTCAATGAGCGCCCCGAGGTTTACAGTCGGGTACGTCTGTGGGGGTCTGTGGGCTTTATTGTCTCTGTGGCGGGGCTTGGGGCCCTGTTTGATGTGATTGATATCAGCTATTTACCTGCGCTTGTTCTGATTGGGCTCGGTTTGATCTGGCTGAGCAGTATTACGATTACCGAAGCACCGGTACATATCGACGCAGACGATCACGCCTCGATCTGGCATGTGCTCAAGCGCCCCGTGGTGATCTATTTTCTTGTCGTGTGTTTTTTGATGCAGGTCTCCCACGGGCCGTACTACACTTTTTTCAGTTTGTACCTGGAAAGCTTTAACTACTCGAAAACCTTTATTGGTGAGCTGTGGGCACTCGGTGTTGTCGCCGAGGTGGTGTTGTTCTGGTATATGCACCGCCTGATGCCTTACTGGGGGATTCGCTTCCTTGTGATATTCAGTCTCTGGGCCACAACCCTGCGCTGGCTGCTCATTGCATTTTTACCGGAATCTCTACCGGTGTTGTTGTTTGCCCAGTGTCTGCACGCATTCAGTTTCGGTGCCTTCCATGCCGTGGCGATCGAACTGGTGCGACAGTTTTTTTCCGCCAAACACGCCGGGCGCGGTCAGGCGCTATACAGCTCGGTGAGTTTCGGAGCCGGTAGTGCCGTGGGCGCGGTGGCTAGTGGTTACTTATGGGCGTGGAACGACCACTACACCTTTGTGCTCGCCAGTACTGTGAGTTTTATAGCCATGGTGTTGGCTTGGTATGGATTGCGATCAATAAAAGATTGCTAAAACGACATACCCACCATAGTATGGGGGTTAATTGGGTCGTATTAAATTATAAATGCATACAATAAAGATAAGCTTGCTTGCAATGCTGGCCTGGGTGACTGGCGCTGCATATGCTGAAACGAATGTAAGCCGGGTAGAGAAAGCTCAGGCGCTGGATCATGATTTGCGCACGGTAGAGTGGTTCACAGAAGAGTATTTACATCACGCGATTCGCTCCCGCAGCGATGGTGACGACGACAAAGTCACGTTCTATATTAAAAAATCCCTGGCCTCGGAAAAAAAAGCGCATTTTTTGCGCTTGCGTACGTCCCGTGCCTGGCAAAGGGCCGGCCAGCCGGAAAATGCAGCTGATGTGTGGTTGCGCGCTGTGCGCGTGGCAGAGGTGCGCATTCAATTTCTCGAGATTGAACAACAGCGTCTGATGCCTGTGGCAGAGGGTGGTCAACTGGCTGAGCTCGGTGATAGCGCAGATATGCAAGGCTGGTATGACTGGTGGCTCGTACTTGATGATCTGTCTTCCCAGTGGTGGCTTATCGGCACTTTTTATGAAGAGGCTGGCAATCAGTCTGGTCATATTGCTTCGCTGCAAAAAGCCCTGCAAACCCTGGAACCAGTTCTGGCGCTAAGCGATGAACAGGTGATGGAGCACAGACTACAGCTGTTTCTCTTCTTTGAAAACGCCCATGAATGGAGCGAAGCACTTGCAGAACAGTACTCGCAAGCAGACGATACCGTACAGGCCGGTTATTACCAGCAGCAACAGGCGGCACTGCTGGGGCGTCTACAGACCTTTGTGGGCGGCGATACGCCCGAAGGGGATATGCAACAGGCTCCAGCAAAAAAGTTAGCAGGCGAGTAAATTACTTGCCGATACCCGGCCCCGTCATTAAACTTGTCAGTCCTTTGAAATCAGTGCTTTAGAGGCAGTTATGACAGGTAAAACCCTCTACGACAAGTTGTGGGACAGTCATCTCGTTATGGAACGGGACGATGGCACCGCGCTTATCTATATCGACCGTCATTTGTTGCATGAGGTGACCTCACCCCAGGCGTTTGAGGGGCTGCGTCTGGCGGGCCGTAAACCCTGGCGCATTGATGCGAATCTTGCCACGCCGGATCACAATGTTCCCACCACCACGAAGGAACGCGCTTCCGGGGTGGACGGTATTGAAGACCCGGTTTCGAAAATTCAGGTACAAACCCTCGATGAGAACTGCGAGGAGTTTGGTATTACCGAATTCAAAATCAACGATGCGCGCCAGGGCATTGTGCATGTGGTCGGTCCGGAAACCGGTGCTACATTGCCAGGTATGACGGTGGTGTGTGGTGACTCTCACACCTCGACTCACGGTGCACTCGGTGCGCTTGCCCATGGTATTGGTACCTCCGAAGTGGAGCATGTGCTTGCGACCCAATGCCTGATTCAGAAAAAAATGAAAAACATGCTCGTGAAAATCGACGGTGAGCTTCCCGACGGTGTCACAGGTAAGGATATTGTACTTGCGGTGATTGGCAGGATCGGAACCGCAGGTGGTACCGGTTATGCGATTGAGTTTGGTGGTGAAGTGATTCGCCAGTTGTCGATGGAAGCGCGTATGTCGATTTGCAATATGGCGATTGAAGCCGGTGCCCGTGCGGGTATGGTCGCCGTGGATGACATTACCCTCGACTATGTCAAAGGTCGCGACTTTGCCCCCAAAGGTGATGATTGGGATAAAGCCGTTGCCTGGTGGAAAACTCTGCACAGTGATGACGATGCACAATTTGATGCAGTGGTAGAATTGCGCGGTGCCGAGATTGAACCGCAGGTGACCTGGGGTACTTCACCGGAAATGGTGCTGCCAGTGGGTGAAAACGTACCGGATCCGGCGCAGGAAAATGACAGTGTAAAAAAAGAAGGCATTCGTCGCGCACTTGAATATATGGGTCTGAATGCGGGGCAGGCGATTACCGACATTCAACTCGATCGCGTGTTTATCGGTTCCTGTACCAATTCTCGTATTGAAGATTTGCGTGCGGCTGCGGATGTCGTGAAAGGTAACAAGGTAGCTAACACGATCAAGCAGGCACTTGTGGTACCCGGTTCACAGCAGGTGAAGTTGCAGGCAGAACAGGAGGGGCTCGACAAAGTATTTGTTGAAGCGGGCCTCGAATGGCGTGAGCCTGGTTGTTCCATGTGCCTGGCGATGAACGCGGATAGACTCGGTGAGGGTGAGCACTGTGCCTCAACATCAAACCGCAACTTTGAAGGCCGTCAGGGTTTTGGTGGGCGCACCCACCTGGTGAGTCCTGCGATGGCCGCCGCTGCGGCGATTGCCGGGCATTTTGTTGATATTCGCGACTGGCAGGCGGAGGCATAAAGCATGAAAAGTTTTACGGTACACAAGGGTATCACCGCACCGATGGATCGCGCCAACGTCGATACCGATATGATCATTCCCAAGCAGTTTCTCAAATCTATCAAGCGCAGCGGCTTTGGTCCGAACCTGTTTGATGAATTGCGCTATATGGATGTGGGTGAGCCGGGGCAGGACAACAGTACGCGGCCGATCAACGAAGACTTTCCGCTTAACTACCCGCGCTATAAAGGCGCAAGTGTGTTACTGGCGCGGGAAAACTTCGGCTGCGGTTCATCGCGGGAGCATGCGCCCTGGGCGCTTGACGATTACGGTTTTCGCGCGGTGATTGCACCGAGTTTTGCCGATATCTTTTTTAACAACTGTTTTAAAAACGGTTTGTTGCCTATTGTGCTTGATGAAGGTGCGGTCGATAAGTTGTTTACAGAGATGTATGCGGATGAAGGTTATGAATTAACCGTCGATCTGGAACAACAGAAGGTCATTACACCTTCCGGTGAAGAGATTGCCTTTGAGGTGGATGAGTTTCGTAAGTACTGCTTGTTAAATGGCCTTGATGATATTGGCTTGACGCTTCAGGAGGCAGACAAGATCAAGGCGTTTGAACAGAAATATCAGCAGGATAAGCCGTGGTTGTTTGAGTGAGTTAAAATTTTGGGCTAGCTGTTTGCGGATAAAGCGGCCAATAGCAAGCGCTTATATAACTCTTCCTTTAAGCCATCCGTTTTATCGAGTCCCATACGCCGCAAATGCAGAGCAAAACGTTCTTCATCGCTATCACTAACCGACAGGTTCTTGGCTAAATTTAACAATCGTCCGGGGCGGGCATTGGCTTTTAACCAGCCGAGCGCCTTGATCAGGGTTTGCTCCTCATGGCTAAAGTCACAGCCAAGCGGAAATTCTGCCAGATAACCCTGGGCACTAAACTGTTGATAGATGCTGTGCAAGCGGCCCGGAAAGTTATCCTGAAAGGCTTCGGGAATGCTGTAGTCTTCCTCGAGTTTGCCAGCGGCTTTGGCTTGCTCCATGAGTTCCTGCTGAAAGCGAGAGTCGGTGATATTGAGCATGGCTTTGATCACCTCTGCATCGCTTTTGCTGCGCAAATCGGCAATGCCGTATTCGGTAATCACAATATCGCGTAAATGCCGTGGAATCGTGGTGTGACCATAGTTCCAGACAATGGTAGATTCAGTGTTGCCATTATGGGTGCGTGTGGCGCGTAACATCAAAATCGAACGTGCATGTTCAAGTTCATGGGCTTGGGCGACAAAGTTATATTGTCCGCCGACACCACTTAATATACGACCGTCTTCGAGTTGATCAGAAATCGCAGCACCCATAAGGGTCATACTGAACGCGGTATTAATAAAGCGCGCGTATTGTCGCTGTTCGCGTTTCAGAGATTCATCGCCGCCTGAACTGTTATGCAAATGATTAACAAATGAGATATTGAGTAAATCAATTTTCTCTCTGAGTTCTTGCGGCAACTCGTGTAAACCTTGGTAAAACGCCAGTGGGCCAAGGAAAAAGCCACCGTGAAATAAAATTTCGCGGCCCTGGCTATCGGTAACCGTGCGACGAATTACTTTCTCTTCGATCAGGCGCAGCAAACCGTAGGTAAACATTTCACTGCAACCGTACAACCCCTGGGCAAAGGGTTCGAGGCCACCATCCTTGTCAATGCAGTCCTGAAACTGTGTGCTGCCGATAGCTTTAACAAGGCGCTGGTAACTTGCATTGTTCTGCTCGCGCATCAGTGTGGCCGCAGCTACGGCGTCACCAATGGCACCAATGCCAATTTGCAGTGTGCCGCCATCCCTGATCAGGGTGGATGCATGTAGGCCGATACAGTGTTCTGCAATACTCACTGGCATATTGGGGGTGGAAAACAGAGCAGTCTGGCAGCGTTTGTCGTCGAGCAAGATATCAATGGCCTCGTCATCTATCACGGCATGATTTTCAATAAACGGCAGTTGTCGATTGACCTGGCCGATGACAATAATGGTCTCACCGGCTGCGCGGCGCTGTTCCAGCATGGGTAGCAGATCGAGAGTTACTTCCGGATTACAGGATAAGCTGTAGCGTTTCTTGCCGTTGCTTTCATCGACCGCGAGCATTTGCGCAATCACGTTACAGCCGCGGTTGTTTAAATCCCGCGCGGCGTGCGTATAGTTGCTGCTCATATAGTGTTGCTGGGCATAGGGATGCTTCAGTTCGGCACCGGGTTTAACAAAAAACTCATACACCGAGATATTTCTCGGTAACTCATTGCGCTGTGCAGCGCGAATGTAGTCGAGCTCAACGTAATCGCTATAGATACGATCTACAAATGGCTGCAAAAAACGTTGTTCGAGGCCGCTTTTGCCGACAGGCTTTGTCAGCGATAGTGCCGTATAGATTTCCAGCGAGATGGTGATATCGTCACACGCGCGTTTAAACAGCTCATTGACAAGCTGATTGGGCTTGCCGAGACCGAGTGGGATACCAAGACGAATTTGCCGCTCGGTGCGCTTGATAATCTCGTCAGCAGTGGTGCGGACCGAGTTGTAGAACACCATGGGATCAACGAGTCTCCGCGAGGTCGACGGGTTTGATTGCGAGGTTGTCGATTTTTTGTGAAGGAGCAATGACTTCGGCAACACCCTGGGCTACCTTGTCACCGTGCTGGTTGTTAACGACGCAGTCAAGGGTAACGAGTTTAACGCGGTCCCGTTTGTCGCTCACAGTGAGAGTCACCGTCAAGGTGTCACCGATTTTGACCGGCTTATTAAATTTAAGGCTTTGGCTGCGATACACTGAGCCTGGTCCTGGTAATGTCATTGCAATGGCTGCAGAAATCAGTGCGCCGCTCCACATGCCGTGACCAATGCATTCGCCAAAATCTGTGGTGCGCGCATAGTCGCTGTCCAGGTGCAGGGGATTGAGATCGCCGGAGGTTTTGGCAAACAGTTTCACATCTTCTGCGCTGAGGGTTTTACTGAACTCACGGCTGTCGCCAATGGTAATGTCTTCAAACAGGGTGTTGCTAATCGTGGTCATAAACGTTGTCAGGCAGTTTTTTGCTGAGTGATTTTTTGTTTAACGTAGTCGTCGATGCGCTGATGCTGCGCACTATCAAGAGAAAGCCCCTGGCGGGTGCGGCGCCACAGAATGTCGTCGGCGCAGGTAGCCCATTCCTGCTCGATAAGATAGTCAATTTCGCGGGCGTGCAGGTCGTTACCGAAGTGCTCGCCAAGGTCTTCAAGGCTGCGGCAGTCGTTGAGAAACTCATGGCACAGTGTGCCGTAAACCCGGGCATATCGTGGCAGGTAACTGGCATCAAGCCAGGGGTAGTTAAATGTTAGCTCTTCAATAAACTTATCGAGGTTGGCGTCGATGATATCGCCGCCGGGCAGCGGTTGCTGCGCGAACTCACGGTTCTTTTCGCAACCGAGGTAAGGTTTTAACAGTTCGACAGCTTTTTCCGATGAGTGGCGAAATGTAGTGAGGCGTCCGCCAAATAAATTAATCAGTGGAGCGTGGTTATCCGGTGCTTCAAGGTCGAGCACCACATCGTAGCTGATACGCGCTGCCGTATTGCCGATATCGTCGTAGGCAGAACGCACGGCCCAGAAATGGCGCACAATATCCTTGCGGTTGACCGGCTCGGAAAAGTAATGGTTGACGGCGCCGAGCAAGTGCTCAATGGCGTTTTCAGTAAGCTTGTTGTCATCGGCCTGGGTATCGTCTTCAAGCACTTGCTCGTGGGAGCCAATCAATGTGTAGTGTTGGCGGAATGGTAGGGCGTAGAGCAACTGTTTGTCTTCCATTTGCAGTGTGTAACCCTGCTGTTGGGGGTAGAGCTTCGGCAAAATAATATGATCACCGCGCAATAGTTGCGCCTTGCAACGGGTACTGCTGGGCAGTGCATTTTGTAACAACTTGTTAGTGTCTTTTCCTGTGGTGTTCACCAGTGCGCGGCTGGTGATGATCTCGCCATCGGCGAGGCGAATCCGCCAGCTGTTGTCACTGTTGTTGCGTTCGGCGTGGCTGACCCGGGTGTAGGGGCGGATAACTGCACCGTATTGTCTGGCGAGCAGGGCGTTGCTAATTACGAGGCGGCTGTCGTTAATCATACAGTCACTATAGGTCAGGCAGTCGCGAAAATGGGGCTTGAGCGGGCTGTTGTCGGTATCAAAAGCCGTCTCGTTTTTGCACTCTGACGGGCGCAGGGAGTTATACAAAAACAGGCTGGCACGCAGGCGGGTTTTGCTGCGTGTATCCGGATCGATGGGGATGGCAAAATCGACATGGCGCAACAGGTGTGGTGCACGGCGCGCGAGACTTGCCTGTTCGTGGAATGAGCGGCGCACGACATCAAGCTCGAGCTTGGCGAGGCTGTGAATGCCGCCGGAAATCAGTGAGGTGGTTCGTGATGAGGCGCCACTGGCGAGATCAGCCTTGTCACAGAGCATAACCTTAAGGCCGCGGCTTGCTGCCTCTGCGGCAATGCCGGTGCCATGGATGCCGCCGCCGATAATAAAGATGTCAATGCTCACCAGAGATTGAATTCCGTCCAGGGGTTAAACCAATTGCGAATTGCCAGTCTAAACCAATGGCTATGCTATTGCATCCGGTTGATTAATGTTAATGTAGGCAGTTCCACATTTTCCCATGTCAATCGGCTGTATCAGCGGTATTCATGATTAATACCCTATGGCGATGTCGGGAATAGGCGATAAACAAACGACAATCAGGATTTGACAGGATAAAGATTATGGTTGATGCAGTGGGCGAGGTTGCGGCGCTACTTGATGCCAGGCGCAGTGAATTTGGTTTGCCCAATACCATTGATCCTCGTTCCGGTGGTTCCGGAAGCGATACGGTACTCGATGTGTTTGAGCGCGCTGTGCAGGGCTATGGCGATTTACCGGCTTTTACCTGTCTTGGTTGCAGTTTGACGTATCGTGAACTCGGTGAACGAGCCGCGGCATTTGCGGCCTGGTTGCAGCAGCAGAACAATTTGCAGCCCGGTGACCGTATTGCGATCCAGTTACCTAATATTTTGCAATATCCAGTAGCTGTATTTGGAGCGCTCAAAGCTGGACTTATTGTAGTAAATACCAATCCGCTGTACACAACGAGGGAAATGGAACATCAGTTTAATGATGCCGGAGCGAAAGCCGTGGTGGTACTGGCCAATATGGCAGACAAGGTTGAGGCCGTGTTGCCAGTTACCGGTGTAGAAACGGTAATTGTCACGGAGATGGCCGATCTGCATCCCGGATTTAAGCGGGTGCTATTGAACTTTGCGGTTAAATACGTGAAAAAGATGGTGCCGGCCTATTCATTGCCGCAAGCGCACAGTTTTCGTGAAGTGTTGCAACAGGGGGCAGGTTTGAATTGTGAGCCGCATAGACCTGATGGTGATGATGTCGCGGTATTACAGTACACGGGCGGCACTACAGGCGTAGCGAAAGGCGCAATGCTTACCCATCGTAATCTTGTGGCGAATATGCAACAGGTAACTCCACTTATGGAGCTCGCGAATGTGGACGAAGGGGATATTTTTATTGCACCACTACCGCTCTACCACATCTATGCATTTATGTTACACGGCATGGCGGGCATGGCCTGGGGTGGACACAGTGTGTTGATTCCGAATCCGCGGGATTTGCCAGCTTTTGTTAAAGAACTCGGCAAGTGGCCGTTTACTGTGATGGTGGGGTTGAACACCTTGTTTGTCGCTCTGATGAACAATGAGCAGTTCAAAGCGCTGAATTTTTCCAGTCTAAAATTGACTTTGTCCGGTGGTATGGCCTTGTCGGAGTCGGTAGCAAAGGAATGGCAGGCAATGACTGGCTGTTGTATTTCGGAAGGTTATGGCTTGACTGAAACCTCTCCGGTGGTGACGTTTAACCCCCCCGGGCATGAACAGCTCGGCTCTATTGGTTTGGCCTTGCCGGCGACTTATTTGAAAACAGTTAATGAAGAAGGGCAGATATGCGGTATTGATGAGCCCGGAGAATTGTGTGTCAGTGGCCCACAGGTAATGAAGGGTTACTGGCAACGTCCGGAGGCGACGGCGGAAACGATTGTTGATGGGTGGTTGTTAACCGGTGATGTTGCGGTGATACAGCCTGATGGTTTT
The DNA here is from genome assembly GCA_028280345.1 of Pseudomonadales bacterium. GTDB lineage: Bacteria > Pseudomonadota > Gammaproteobacteria > Pseudomonadales > UBA7239 > JANQLY01. Next base: position 125,673 of record JANQLY010000002.1, read on the forward strand.
GTGCGTATTGTGGATCGCAAAAAAGATATGATCCTGGTTTCCGGTTTTAATGTCTACCCGAATGAACTGGAGAATACTATCAATGCCCACCCCGGTGTGCTCGAAAGTGCCGCAGTAGGGGTGCCCGATGATCACAGTGGTGAAGTGGTGAAAATGTTTGTGATTAAAAAAGATCCGGCGTTAACCGAACAGCAGTTGCAGGATTATTGTCACGAAAATCTTGCCGGTTATAAGCGTCCGAAATATATTGAGTTCCGCGATGAGCTGCCAAAATCCAATGTGGGCAAGATTTTACGGCGCGAATTGCGAGAGAATTAATTTTGTTTGTTAAAGAGCCGTTTAAAAGAAACGGCTAAGCGTACACGTTAAATCCCTGAGTCAAAAATATTGTCAGAATATATTGAACAACACCTGCAGCAGGCGAGTCAGGCGCTGGATCAGTGTCTGTTGCGCGACCGTCCGCGTATAAAACGTTTGCTTGATAAAATTCGCTCGGCACTTGCGGCGAATAAACCGGTGGATGAATATCTGGAAAAGCTTGCTAGCACGCTGGAGCATTCCCGTGAGCAGATTGCACAGCGACAGGCTTTTGATAAAACCGTTACCTACCCGGAGAATTTACCGGTTGCGGGCAAAATTACACAAATTCGGGAATTGCTTGAAAAACATCAGGTGGTGATTGTGGCCGGGGAAACCGGTTCCGGTAAAACCACCCAATTGCCAAAACTGTGTCTCGACATGGGGCGCGGTATATTCGGGCGTATCGGACACACCCAGCCACGCCGTATTGCAGCGCGCAATGCAGCGGTGCGTTTGTCTGAAGAACTCGATACTTCGCTCGGTGATACGGTGGGTTATCAGGTGCGTTTTAACGACGCGGTGAGTGATGGTACCCGCATCAAGGTGATGACAGACGGCATTTTACTCAGTGAAATTGAGCACGATCGTCTGCTGCTGCAATACGATACGTTGATTATTGATGAGGCCCACGAGCGCAGTCTCAATATTGATTTTTTGCTCGGTTATCTTAAGGGATTGCTAAAGCGCCGCGATGACCTCAAATTGATTGTTACGTCCGCGACGATTGATGTGGACAGTTTCTCCCGCTACTTCGATGAAGCGCCGGTGATGCAGGTAGAGGGGCGCAGCTATCCGGTCGAAGTGCGTTATCACTGTCCACTGGAACGCTCCGAATCAGGACTGGAACTTGAAACAGACAAGGTGATTCTTGCAGAGCTGGAAACCCTGCTGGAAGAGCAGTATCGATCCGGGAGTGGTGGCGGTGATGTACTGGTGTTTTTGCCTACGGAAAAACATATTCGTCAGACCGCTAAAACCCTGCGTCGCGCCAACCTGACAAATACAGAAATCACACCACTCTATGGTCGTTTACCGCTCGCGGAACAAAATAAAATCTTTGCGCAGCATCGGGGTACACGTGTTGTGCTCGCTACAAATGTAGCGGAAACTTCCTTGACGGTGCCGGGAATTCGCTATGTCATCGATACGGGAACAGCGCGGGTAAGTCGTTACAGTTATCGCAGCAAGGTACAGCGCTTGCCGATTGAACCGGTTTCACAGGCGAGTGCAAACCAGCGAGCCGGTCGCTGTGGTCGTGTGCAGGACGGTATTTGTATTCGCTTGTATAGCGAAGAGGATTTTCTCAATCGCCGTGAGTTTACCGAGCCGGAAATTCTGCGCACTAACCTTGCTTCAGTGATTTTAAAAATGTTATCACTGGGTCTGGGTGATATCTATCGCTATCCGTTTATTGAAGCGCCAGAGAAAAAACTTGTTAATGACGGCTTCAGTTTGTTGCAACAACTCGAAGCTGTAGATGAGCGCAAGCATTTAACGCGCCTGGGTAAGTCGTTGGCGCGTTTGCCGCTGGATCCGCGCCTTGCAGCGATGTTGCTGGCAGCAAAAAACATCGACAGTTTGCGGGAGCTGTTAGTGATTGTGAGTTTTTTGTCGGTGCAGGATCCACGCGAGCGGCCACCGGAGAAACAGCAGGCCGCAGATGAAGCGCACAAGCAGTGGCGCCATGAACAATCAGATTTTATGGCGATACTGGCACTGTGGCAGCATTTTGAGCAGCAACGCCAGGATTTAAGTAACAACCAGTTGCGCAAATACTGCCAACAAAACTACTTGTCGTTGTTGCGCATGCGGGAGTGGCGCGAAGTACATCACCAGTTGCGCCTCGCGTGTCGCGACCTTGGCTTTCGGGAAAACCGGCAGGCTGCGAGTTACAAGGATATTCATAGCGCGATTATTGCCGGGATGCTTGATCAGTTAGGTAGCTTCGATGAGAAGGGATGGTATCGTGGCGCGCGCAATCGTCGTTTTCGGGTTTTTCCCGGTTCTGCCCAGTACAAATCTGATCACAAGTGGTTGGTGGTGGCGCAGTTTATTGAAACCGAACAGTTGTTTGGTCATACCGTGGCAAAAATCGAACCGGACTGGGTGTTACCGTATTGCAAGAAGCTGGCAAAAAAACAGTATTTTTCACCGTTCTGGCAGACAAAAGCCGGGCGCGTCAGTGCCTGGCAACAGATCAGCCTGTTTGGTCTTGTGTTAGTTGAAAAACAGGCAGTTCACTATGGTCCAATTGATGAAAAAGCCAGTCGTGAGATTCTGATACGCGAAGCGCTGGTACATAACACGATAGCATCCGGCGCGCGTACCTATCGCGGTGACGGTGAGTTTATGCGCCATAATCAGCAGCTCTATAAAGAACTCGCTGCACTGGAAGATCAGGTGCGACGGCGCGATATCGTGGTAGATGAGCAAACGCTTTATCACTACTACGACAATGTTGTGCCCGATGGTATTGTCACACTCAAACAGTTTGAAAAATGGCGCCGGCAGGCGGAAAAGAAACAGCACGCTGTGCTATTTTTGCGCCGGGAGCAGTTATTGCTCGAACGCGCAGCGGCCTTGCCAACTCAGGCACAGTTTCCGAAACAGCTGGCATGGGAAGGAGAGCGCTGGTCGTTGACCTATCGTTTTGAGCCGGGACACGTCGATGATGGTGTCACGATAACGGTTACGATTGAGCAATTGGCGCATCTACCTGGCAGTTTGCTCGACTGGCTGGTGCCGGGTATGTTGCGTGATAAGTGCATCGAGCTGGTTAAAACTTTGCCCAAGGCAATGCGCAAAAAGCTGGTACCGGTGCCGGAGTTTGTTGACCAGTGCCTGTTGCGTCTTGAGCCTTCGGAGCGCAGTCTTGTGGATGTTTTGGCAGAGCTGGTAAAAAACCGTACCGGTACCTCGCCGGCTCGCGACGACTGGCAGCCTGAACAGCTCGATGAGTTTTTTCATTTTAATATTCATCTTGTGGATGATAATCGCCAGTTGCTGGAGCGTGGCCGCGACCTCAAGGCGCTGCGCGATAAATACCGCGATTACTTGCAAGCTACGGTTAAACAAAGTGCAGAAAAAGGCTTTGAAAAGTCCGCTATTACCCGTTGGGATTTTGGTGATTTGCCCGAATATGTGATGCTGGAGCGCGAAGGGCGCTCACTCAAGGCTTTTCCTGCATTGGTGGATGATAATGAGAGTGTGACATTGTCTTTGTTTGCCTCGCAGCCGGAGGCAGACCTGGCTAATCGACGTGGACTTGCACGGCTGTTTTTGCTCACACTGCCACAGCAGCGCCGCTACCTGAAAAAACAGTTTTTCAACCGCACAAAAACACAGCTGGCTTTGGCGGATGTTTATCCGCGCGAACAACTTGTTGATGATGCCTGCCTTGCCAGTTGTTACGCGTGTTTTCTTGAGGGAAGAGACCGACCAAAAAATCAGGGTGAATTTTCAGCCCTGTGTGACAGTCAGCGCTCGGAGCTAGTAGGTGTTGCCACTGCCCTGGATAAGTTGCTGGATACCATTGCTGATCATTACCATGAGTTATCGCTTGCCTTGAAAGGCCTTAATCGCTCGTTATTTGCCGAGGCGATTGCTGATATAAAAGTGCAGTTGAAGCATTTATTGGGGGAGCAGTTTTTACTGGATACGCCGTTGCAGGCTCTTGAACATTACCCGCGCTATTTGCAGGCGATTGCGCAACGTCTACAAAAGCTCAAAGGGCAGGCGGCAAAAGATAAATCGGCGATTGATGAGCTCCAGGCCTTGCAGCAGCCGTTTGATGAGCTGTGTGAAAAGGAGCCGCTATTGAGACAGCATGAGGAAGCACAAGCATTGCGCTGGATGTTTGAGGAATGGCGCGTGTCACTGTTTGCCCAGTCGCTGGGTACGCAATATCCGGTGTCTCGCAAGCGTGTGGAACGGCAGTGGCAAAAGGTTGTGGAAATTCGTTTTTGAGATACATTACAATGCGTCACCTGAAATAAGAATGTATCAAGGGGCTCCGGGGGTTGATTGTCGGTCGTTTTCCTGTTCTGTGGATAATATTGCTGCTGTCTGTGCTGCTGCATAGCTGCGCCTCTACGCCTGACGTTGATGAAGATGGAGCAAATGCGGATGCTGCGGAGCAGACTGAGGGCAGCGAAGGTGATCCCTTTGAAGGTTTTAACCGCGCGATGTTTGGTTTTAATGATGGCGTGGATCGCTATGTTTACCGTCCTCTTGTGTATGTCTATACGTCTGTTTTGCCTGATCCCGCAGAGGATGCAGTGTCCCGTTTCTATTCCAACCTGACCGAGCCGCGCAATACGGTTAACGGCTTGTTGCAATTGAAATTCAAGCAGGCGGGTAATGACTTTGGCCGCTTTGTGGTGAACAGTACTGTGGGCATTCTGGGCTTTTTCGATGTGGCGCAGCATATGGGGCTAGAGCAGGGGCTCGGCGAGGACTTTGGGCAGACCTTTGCCCATTGGGGCGTCGGTACCGGGCCCTATCTGGTGTTACCTTTTTTGGGACCATCCAACTTGCGTGATGCACCAGGTCTGTATCTTGACGCCCAGATTCATCCGGTGACAGAAATTGACAATGTGCCGTTGCGCAATACGATTATCGGTGTTGGTTTGATTGACTTGCGCCTCTCCCTGCTCAAGGCTGAATCGTTTGTGGAGGGGGACCGCTATACCTTCATTCGCGATGCCTATTTGCAGCGTCGGGAATACCTTGTCAACGATGGCAAGCTTGAAGATGACTTCGGTGGTGATGAATTGGAAGACGAAGAATTTGACTTCTAACCTGCCGTTGCTGCTCTTGGTGCTTGCTTGATTCAGTCAGTGAATAAAAACTATAATCGATGACTTTACGCTGCCATATGGAGTGTGTACCGAAATTTCCATGACCTTGTCTGCTGGCCGAAAATTGCTACTGATTGATGACGATACCATCGTACGTGAGAGTGTGGCTGGCTATCTGGAGGACAGCGGTTATGATGTAATTGAAGCCGATGACGGGATGAGCGGCTTCGAGCGTTTTGAAAAAGACTCTCCCGAGTTGGTCATTTGTGACCTGCGCATGCCGAAACTCGACGGCATATCTCTGCTGCGTAAAATCAGCAGTGTGGACATGGAAATACCCGTGCCGATTATTGTGATTTCCGGCGCGGGTGGAATGTCGGATGTGGTTGAAGCCTTGCGCCTTGGCGCGAGCGATTATCTTGTTAAACCTATTGTGGATATGAAAGTGCTGGAGCACTCTATCAAGCACTGTCTTGAGCGGGTGGATTTGCAACAGCAAAATCGCCAATACCGCCACGAGCTGGAAAGTGCCAACCGTGAACTGCGTGAGTCATTAAACCTGTTGGAGCAGGATCAACGTGCAGGTTTGCAGTTGCAATTGAAAATGTTTCCCCAGGAAGTCCTCAGCAAGGGTGACTACCATATTGAGCACAAGCTTGTACCTTCGTTGTATTTAAGTGGTGATTTCATTGAATATGCGGAGTTCGGTGATGAAGGTATTGGCTTTTATATTGCCGATGTCTCCGGTCATGGTTCTTCCTCGGCGTTTGTCACAGCACTACTGCATCACTTGTCAGTGAGTATGTTTCGCCAGTATGAAAAATCCGGCCGCCAGTCAGCGGCCCCTTCCGATGTACTCGCCTATTTTAACCAGGAATTGTTGGCGGTAGGCATGGATAAATACGTCACGATGTTTCTCGGCCTGATTAATATTGAGACCAATGAGCTGAAATACAGTGTGGCGGGACATTTACCGATGCCAATTCTTGCTACTGGCGATGAGGCGAGCTATCTTGAAGGTAACGGGATGCCGTTGGGTATCGTGCAGGATGTGGAATACAGCGATTACATCATTCAGTTGCCTGATGATTTCACTCTGGCGCTATTTTCTGATGGTGTACTCGAAGTACTGCCTGTGGATGGTCTGCTTAAACAGGAAGACTGTCTGCTCAATATGGTGCGCGAAGGCAAGCGCAGTTTGCCTCAGTTACACGACGCACTGCGGCTCAATGAAGTAGAAGATGTGCCCGATGATATCGCGATAATGACGGTGAGCAAAGATGGCCGATGAAGAGATAAAAACCGGCAAGGTTTTTGTAGCAGATAAAGACGGCACCTGCGTACTGAAGCTCGTGGGCGATATTCGGGTGGTGCTCTGCGTGTCGATCGAGACCTATATTGAATCAATTCTTGATCGTGCCGAAGGTTATGACTCGGTGATTGTTGATGTTATGGAAGCCCAGGGTATCGACAGTACTTCTCTCGGCGTACTAGCCAAGCTCGGTCTTTACTGTCGTGAACATTTTTCACTGACTCCGCTAATTTTTTCCACCAATCCGTCAATTACCAGATTACTGATTGCGGTGGGTTTTGAGCAGATTTTTACCATTCAAACCGAATTCGATGACAGCCTTGCCAATGTCGATTGTGAGGAACTTGCCTCGTCGCCGGATGATGAGCAAAGTGATAGCGAAATGGCGGTACGCCGATGTGTTATTGATGCGCATAAAGTGCTGATGTCATTAAGTGAAGACAATAAAAATGCGTTCAGAGAACTAGTGGAAAATCTTGAGAAAGGGTTCTAAGTGTTATCGCACACTAGTTAGACTGATGTGTTTTTGGCCCTGCTTTTGCTTTTAATAAAATCTGTGTGACTGACATAAATTAAATCCGCTATGCGCCGGATGGTATGTTCCTCATGTTTGTCGATATTGCCATCCGCATAGGCGAGTAACCAGAGTTGGTAAATCAGTTCTGTTTTTTGTTGTGGTGAAAAGTGTTCGTTAATCAGGCTGGTGAATTGAAACAGCCCTGAAGATTCTTTAACTTCCTGATGGGCAAACTCTACGAGTTTGTCGACTTCCTGTTTGTCAAGGTGGTATTGCTTTTCTAGCAGAGAGTAGAGCGTTTGTTTTTCATGCTCGTCGTAAACGTCATCTGCTTCGATCACTTCGATCAATAGTGCGGCAGCAGCGAGTTGCTCCGGTGGGTGAACGGGATTCTCTTCGCTTTGAATATGGTCACTAAAAAAATCCTGAATGGCTTTTAACATTAGCTTTTACTCTTGATGTTTTTAATGTTGGCCTGGCAATGTTCGCCGTCTGTACTAATCGCAATTGCATGGCTGACTTGCCCGGTCAATGGTTGTTGACTAATACCGAGCCACTGTGGCTTTTTCGGTTGTGCTTTAAACGGTGAAAAGCTTTTACTGAAAGCGCCGGCAATAATCTTGCTGTCGTGATAAAACAGCAGGTAAGGATAAATTTGATCACCTGCCTCGGTGGCGTTTATAACAAGGTTGCGAATTTTTGGGTCCTGGCCGCGAGGCTTTTCAATAATGCGTATATCAACACAGTGGGGCAGGTTGTGATCTGTATCTGCGGGTAATTTAACTGCGGCAGCAAGTGGAGATTGGTAAATGCCGAGCTGGTTTTGCTGTAAATACGGTAGTGATTCAATAATGCCTTTGTGATTAATGGCGCGCCACTCGGGTACCACATTTTCAAATACCGCATTTGGATGCAGATTGCCCGTAGCATAGGCAACCTTGGCTTTCATAAAGCGGTTGTGGTCGTTGCCGAGGCGATCGGCAATAGCAGTGGTGGATGGGATACTAACCATTGCGAGCCAGACAAAAGCGAGTGTCAGGGCAATTAGTCCTTTGCGGGGCTGGCTGGTTTGATTGAAAAATTTACTTAAAATCAGCAGGAAAAAGCTGGCCCAGTACAATAGCGCAATCGGTTGAAAGCGAGGGCCAAACGCTATGTCACCAAGGTAGGCACGTCCCAATGCTGTTGTCAGTGCAAGGCAGATGCAAAAGGCCATAGCGCTGAGCGCAATAATTTGTGTGCCGTTGAGTTGTTGGCGAAAACGCGAGGTCAGCTGAATGGTAAACCAGATCAGTGAGAGTAGTGACAGTGTAGCGCTGATTGAACCAAAACTGCTATCGGGAAAGGCAAAGTAGTGAATCAGGTAATGATAAAGTGCTGACAGGATTTGCCAGATTGATGCATCAAACAACGAAGTGACGGTGCTGCTAACCGGCATTTCGGTTTGTGGTGTCGAAGGTAAAACGAAGACAAAAAACAGACTGTAGAGAATAGATACAGTGAATAATATCAGCAGGTTTTTTCTGTCGACCTTGCAGAGTAAGGCGAGCAACAGTAGCGCTGGCCAGATAGCTGTTAGCGTAAAGGTGGTGAAGCTGCACAGTATGGCGCAGGCAAGGCCTGCATATAACAGGCTGGACTTTTTCGATGTCAGGCCGAGATAGCACAGGGTAATAGCAAGCAGGGCGAAACAGGCACACAATTGCCATTGTGCGTTAAAAGTATGCAATAAATTGAAGCTGACTGTCGGTATCGTCAGTACGGAGATTGCAAGCAGGGCGAGCAGGTGGCGAATATCCGATGCCAGAGTGTTCTGTGTGCTGATAACCAGGTAACAGACAGCCTGAATCAGTATGGCGATGATGCCGGTGGCAACAAGGAATGTATTGGAGGCGTGGAAGAATTGATGGTCGATCAAAAATGCCAGACGAGATAATACAAGGCGGTGGGCGTTAGACGGGTGCCATAATGATTCGTTGAACCAGCCATAATGTTGTGCCTGCTCAAGAAAGGGTATAACACCCCAGAAGTCGAGTACCGGGCCGGGCCAGGCGGCGGCGTTAATGATAAGAGTGATTGCAGCAATGTGCAGGCCGATAGCCAGTATAAATAAGACTGACAGTAGTCTGATAGGCGTTGGATTTAAAACAGATTGATTGGCCTGGGTCACGGGTGAGTTACGGGTGAAGAAACGCGGGTAGGTTAGAAGCTATTTGGGTTGTGCATCAAACGTACATCCATTGGTGTTAACACTATCATCCCCGAATAGATAAAGATAGAGTGGCATAATCGCTTCTGGTGTAGGCAGGGTTTCCGGGTTTTCTGCCGGATAGGCCTGAGCGCGCATACGAGTGCGTGTGGCGCCCGGATTGATACAGTTCACGCGGATTTTACTGATGGAGTCCAGTTCGTCGGCGAGGGTTTGCATCATGCCTTCGGTAGCAAACTTGGAAACAGCGTAAGCGCCCCAATAGGCGCGGCCCTTGCGACCTACGGATGATGAGGTAAACACGACCGAGGCACATGGACTTTGTTTTAGCAGCGGTAGTAAAGCTTGGGTCAGCAGAAAAGCACCGTTCACGTTGACCTGCATAACATCGAGCCAGGGTTTGGGTTTGTAGCTCGCAAGTGTGGCGTGGTCGCCGAGAACGCCTGCATTGTGTAGCAGGCCATCAAGGCGGCCAAATTCCTCCTCAATTACCTCGGCAACGTTTTTATAAGTGTCGAGGTCAGTGGCCATAAGATCCAGTGGGCATAGTGCGGGTTGCGGTAAGCCCATGGCTTCGATTTCATCGTAGACTGCTTCAAGCTTTTCAAGTGTTTTGCCTGCAAGCACCACTGTAGCGCCATGTTGTGCAAAAGTGATCGCGGCGACACGGCCGATACCATCTCCGGCGCCGGTAACAAGAATGACTTTATCGCCAAGCAGATCAGTAGTGGCTGTGTAATTGGCGGGTAGGGTATGTATCTGTGTTTCGCTCATGGGGTGATTAAACAGAATTGATGATCAGGTGATTAAAGGTAGTGTTGCAGCACCGCAGGGATTTCACTGGCGTGTTCGATGATATGGCTGGCTTGCCAATCGTGAATACTGTCGCCTTGTTCAATATAGCCATAGCCGCAGGCAATTGTAGGCATGCCCGCATTACGCCCGGATTCAATATCGCGACGATGATCCCCGAGGTAAATCGCCTCGGCAGGCGTGCAGGTAAGATGCTTGCAAGCGAGCAGTAGTGGCTCCGGGTGGGGTTTGCGATGAGTGACATGATCCGGGCAGATAACCGTGGCGGGCGGTGTGCCCGGTAGCGTGATTTGTTGCATCAGTGGTTCGGTATAAGCCTGGGGCTTATTGGTGACAATACCCCAGGCGATGCTTTGTTCGCGCAGGAAGTGAAGAGTGTCTTCAATGCCGGCAAATGGGCCTGTAGCATCGGCCAGGTGTGCACTGTAGAGTTCCAGTAAACGCAGTCGCAGTCGTTCAAATTCAGTCTCGCCCTCATTGAGATTAAAACCCAGTTGCACCAGTGCTCGTGCACCGCTGGAGACGGTGGCGCGAATAATGTCATCAGCCAGCGTGTCGCGCCCTTCTTCTATGAGTAGTGTATTGAGCACTGTAACGAAGTCCGGTGCCGTATCGAGCAAAGTGCCGTCGAGATCGAAGAGAACAGCCTTGAGTGTCATAAGGTTCAGGCAGGTTTCTGGTAATACACAAGGTAGTTAACGTCCACGTCGCGGCTGTTAAGCTTGTAACGTTTGGTCAGCGGGTTGTAGACCATTCCGGTCATATCCTTGAGCAGTAATCCCGCTTCGCGACACCAGTAGTCGAGCTCCGATGGACGAATAAACTTGTCGTAATCGTGGGTGCCTTTTGGCAACAGGTTGAGCAGGTATTCGGCACCGAGAATCGCAAACAGATAAGATTTCGGATTGCGATTGATCGTGGAAAAATACAGATGGCCACCAGGCTTACACAAATCGGCACAGGCCTGAATCACCGAAGCGGGGTCCGGTACGTGTTCAAGCATTTCCAGACAAGCCACAATATCAAATTGACCTGCCTTGTCGCTGACGATTTCCTCGGCGGTAATTTGTTGGTATTGCACATTGGCGCCACTTTCGAGGGCGTGTAATTGTGCTACCTTGATCGGTGCTTCACCGGCATCAATACCGGTTACGGTGGCGCCACGCTGTGCAAGTGCTTCCGATAACAGACCGCCACCACAACCCACATCAATCACCTGTTTGCCGGCAACAGGGGAATGTTCGTCGATATAGTTTGCGCGCAAGGGATTAATGTCGTGCAGCGGGCGAAATTCGCTGTTCGGATCCCACCAGCGATTTGCAAGCTCCTCGAATTTGCGTACCTCGCTGGCATCGATATTCAAACCGGCTTCATTCATGGAACCTGTCCTGCAATTTTCTGCCCCCACTCGAGAGCCTTCTGGTAAATTTCCTCAATGTTGAGGGTGGTGAGTTCACCGTCTTTCACCAGCATTTTTCCGTTGACCCACACTTGCTCAACGCGGTTGCCACTGTTGGTATACACCAGGGTAGATACCGGAGAGTAGAGTGGTTGTGCTTCAACTGCACCCATATTAATTGCGCAGAGATCGGCGGCTTTGCCAGATTCGAGACTGCCAATAGTATCTTCAAGACCGAGTGCGCGCGCACCGTTAATCGTAGCCATGCGCAAGCTGTTGTGGGCATTTACCGCGCTCGGGTTGCCGGAGACTACCTTGCCGAGCAGCGCGGCAATTTTCATCTCGCAGAACATATCGAGATCATTGTTGCTCGCGGCGCTATCAGTACCGATGGCAACATTAATTCCCTGCTCCTGTAATTCGTGTACCGGGCAGAAGCCGCTTGCGAGTTTCATATTGGATTCGGGGCAGTGAATAACATGGCTGCCAGCGTTGTTGACGATATCGATATCCTGCTGGTTGAGGTTTGCCATATGCACACATTGGGTACGCGATGTCAGGATGCCGAGTGCGTTAAGTCGCTCTATTGGCCGCTTGCCATACTGTTCGATGGACTCTGCTACTTCGTGGGCCGTTTCGTGCAGATGAATATGGATGCCGACATCAAGCTCATTTGCATACATGGCAATTTTTTCAAAGGCCTCGTCACTAACCGTGTACGGTGCATGGGGACCGAAAATCACATTGACCAGTTGCTGGTTTTTATAATCGTCGCGAATTGCAAGTCCTTTGTGGATATAGTCGAGAGGGCCTTCACCGTAGGCGCTCGGGAAATTAAATATCGGGAATGTGAGCTGACAGCGCATTTGTGCCTTTTGTGCAGCGCGGGCGGTCTGATCGGGGAAAAAATACATATCACTGAAACAGGTGGTGCCGGATTTGAGCATTTCGGCGATCGCCAGCGAAGTGCCGTCGTAGACAAATTGTTCACCCACCCATTTTCCCTCAGCGGGCCAGATATGGTTGTCAAGCCAGTCCTGCAGGGCAAGGTCATCGGCGTAGCCGCGCAACAGGGCCATGGCAGCATGACCGTGACAGTTGATAAGGCCGGGGATTAGCACATGATTATCGAGTCGCTCGTGATTCGCCGTTTGGTAACCACGTGAGTCGAGCTCATTTTCGGGGAATAAATCGATGATATTGCCTTGATCTATGGCCAGGCAGTGGTTTTCCAGAACGGTATTTTCCGGGATAACAGGGACGACCCAGCGTGCAGAAATCAGGCTGTCGACAGATTTTTTTGTCATTGCTTCAACAATGTATTACAGTGATTCGAGTCGCCAGTATACCGCAAAGCGCTGTGGAGCTGGTTGGCAAGTTACGGAAAGTTGTAGGAATTTGGCATTTATTAGCCGGGCAGTCATAACATAATCCGGACGAGTGGTGACTTTGGTCACGCTTGTTGGTTGAAAACTTTTATTGTGTGGCGGTAGAAGGGTGTCTGTCGTCGTTCATCCGGGTCGATTCTCAGACCAGGTTTTGGGTCGTGTAGGTTGGCAGTTGAACAGGAAGAGAGGGTTGTATGGAATACTGGAATCGTTTTTACGATTGGCTGGTTCCACAGGCGTTACAAAATCAATTAGAAAAAAGAACGCAGATTAATATTCTGGTCGGGGTCTTCCTTGGCAACATAATAGTTTGCTTGCTAACGCTTGTCTTCCTTCAGGTGGTTCTCGATCTGCCGCCATTCCTCAATATGATTGCCATTATTCTTACATCGATTCCGATCGTTATGTATGCATTGGCGTTATGGGTTTTGCGCATCTCTGCTTCAATCGTATCTGCAACCAACGTGGCCGTATTTGGTTTATTTCTGGATGATTTCTTTGCGGTGGTAGTAACCGGTGGTTATAGCACGTCACCGCTGGTTGGATTGTTTTTGCTGGCGCCATTACTGAGTTTTTTGCTTGCCGGGCATCGCTCAGGGGTATTCTGGTCAATTGTGGTAATCGTGACGCAGTTTATGATGATCTATCTGGAAACGTCCGGCGTTATTCAGGTTAATACCATTGTTGACGAGCAGAGTGCCTTTTTATTGCATCTGGCGATGCCAATTATTATCTGCTCCATGCTGGTTATTGCGCTGTATATCTTTGAGAGCATTAATGTCAATTTGCGCCACAAGCTGATTGGGGTTAACGCTACCCTGGAAGGGCATGCAGATGTACTGGATAAACAAAATCGGGAAATTACTCTGAAAAATGATGAGCTGGAGCGTTCCAGACAGGTGCTGATTCAGAAATCGGAAGAATTGGAAGCAAGTGGTCGTTATAAAAGCGAGTTCTTATCGACCATGTCTCATGAGTTACGTACTCCGCTTAACAGTATTCTGATTCTTTCCCAGGCATTGTTAAAAAACAAAGATGGCAAGCTCGGCGATAAGGAACTGGAGCACGCCAATGTGATTCACTCTGCAGGCAGTGATTTGTTGACCTTGATAAATGATATTCTCGATTTATCCAAGGTTGAGGAAGGCAAGATGGAGCTTGTCTATGAGAATGTGGCGTTGGAGCATATCTCCAGTGAACTGGATCGTCAGTTCAAATATGTGGTGACTGACAAAGGCCTGGACTTTGCCATTAATATCGCTACGAATCTGCCGAGCCATATCGATACCGATATGCAACGACTCAGTCAGATTATGAAAAACTTTATTTCCAATGCGATCAAGTTTACAGACAAGGGGGGTGTGTATGTGGATATGTACCGACCGCAGCACCCATTTGTGTCCATGCACCCGCATCTCAGTGAAGAGAAGGCCGTTGTGTTTGCTGTACGCGATACCGGAGCGGGGATTCCCAAAGAGAAGCAGGATTTGATCTTTGAGGCATTCAAGCAAGCGGATGGCACAACCAGTCGTAAATATGGGGGTACTGGCCTGGGATTAACAATCTCACGACAATTGGCAAGTCTGATGCACGGTGAGATTTCCGTGTTCAGTTCGGGAGAGGGAACCGGTAGTACCTTTGGTTTGATTGTGCCGCTGGAAGTCAATGAAGAAGTAGAAATGCTGCAAATGGGGGCATCGGCAGACTATATCCAGGAAGAGCTTGTTGAAGATGGGATTATTGATGAATCGACAGAAGCGGTTGATGAAGTTGCTATGCAAGCCAACTTGTCGAATCTGTCGCTGGCAATGCCAAGTAATTCGATTCTAATTGTGGAAGACGATATCAAGTTTGCGCGTATTCTACAGGAGATGACAAGTGGGGAAGGTCTGCAGTGTGATGTGCTGTATGAGGGGCTGGATGCTTTGACCTATCTGGAATATTACATTCCACTTGCGATTATTCTCGATCTTTCATTACCGGACATTAGCGGTTGGGATGTTTTGCAAAAGGTACGTGAGCTGCCACACTTGAAAAACGTGCCGCTGCATATTGTGTCAGCGATGCCGGAGCAAAAGAAAGCATCGGAGTTAGGGGTTGATGGTTTTATTGAAAAGCCGGTTTCCCATGACGATATGCAGGGACTGCTCGGTCAGATCAAGATGGAAATCTCGGAGAGCTTTAACCGTATTCTGATTGTTGAAGACAGTATTGAGTTGCATCGTATTATTGAGGAGCAGTTCAAGGATCGCGGTCTTGGTGTGGTGCTCGCTGAAACGGGCAACGAGGCGCTAAGGTTAATTGAGGAACAGGACTTTGACTGTTTTATTGTCGATCTGAATCTGCCGGACTACAAGGATACGCAGTTACTTGAAAAACTGCGCTCAATACCAGCGGTCGCCCGCAAGCCGATAATTGTCTTTACTGCGATGACATTGAATGCGGAAAAGGAATTTGAAATTAGCCGCTATGCAGACAGAGTGGTGGTTAAATCGCCGCGAGCGCTTGATAATCTGATTGAAACCACTGGCATGTTCCTGCACTCGTTCGCGCAAAATGCCGAAACTGCTGCACCAGCGGCTGCTACAGAGTCGGAGCCGGTTGCAGAGGTTGTGCCGATCAGGCAAGAACCGCCGGTGTTTGCAGAAGAGAGTGTACCGGAGATGGTTGAACAGGAACCGTCGGGCCAATATGATGGGGCAGCGCTTGCAGAAACTGCGGTATCATATTCACAGTCTGCGAATCTGGCAGATACTAACGAAAGCGATGTAGCTGAAACTGAGGCTGAGGAGAGCGAGTCCATGGGTTTTGTGCCAACGCGAGAGTATATTGAATACGAAGATGGCTGCCTTGAGAACCGCAAGGTGCTTGTGGTTGACGATGATGTGCGCAACATCTATTCCATGGAAGCTGTACTCGATGGAATTGATATGGATGTTGTCTCGGTAATGAGTGGTCAGGAAGCGCTTGATGCCCTCAATGGAGATAGCGGCTTTGAAATTATCCTTATGGATATGATGATGCCGGAAATGGACGGCTATGAAGCGACACGCCAGTTGCGCAAGATTGCGGCCTATGAGAAGACCCCGGTTATTGCGCTGACCGCCAAAGCGATGGTGGGAGATCGTGAAGAAACCCTCGACGCCGGCTGTGATGATTATGTAACCAAGCCGGTGGATATTGAACACCTGAAACGGGTGATGCACACTTGGCTGTCTGATCAGGCCTGATCAGCGCAGTTTATATCACGTAATTTTAAAAGCCGAACGGAATCTAGAATCTTTCCCAGACTGGCTTACAGGCATTGGGCAGGTGCGGGTGCATGCCGAGATAGCACCAGGAGGTTTGGGTGTGGTGAAAATCCGAGCCGATCGATGCAAGTAATCCCATTTGTTCGCAGATGCCTTGTAGGTTTTGGGTAATATCCGGTGTTTGTTTCCCTGATAAAACTTCCATGGCTTCGCCACCTGCGGATTTAAAATCCTCAATCAGGCGTAATAGTTTGCTGCGGGTCATCTTGTACTTATGGGGGTGGGCGAGTACAGCAATACCACCACTGCCGCGTATCCAGTCGACTACATCTTGTAGGCAAGCCCACTCCTGTTTTACATCGCCGGGTTTGCCAGCACCGAGGTATTTTTTAAACGCCTGATTGTAGTCCTTGCAAAAACCGCTCTCTACAAGGTATTGGGCAAAGTGGGGACGCGACAAGCCGGCATTGCCGGCAATAGCTTGTGCGCCTTCGAGTGGTCTTTCGGCACCGAGCTTTTCAAGTTTCTGTGCAATAGTTTCAGCGCGGCGTTGGCGGGCGGATTGCTGAAGATTGATAGCTGCAACCATCGTGCTATCGGTCGGGTCGATATTCAGGCCGACAATATGAATACCGATTTTCTGCCAACTGGTAGAAAACTCAATGCCGGGAATCAGGGTCAGTGTTTGTTGTGTGGCAGGGAGTTGCTGGTAGGCATCGGCTGTATCGTGATCAGTGATCGATAATACTTCAACGCCGTGGTCGATGGCCCTGGCGATGAGATCGGTGGGTGCGAGTTCGCCGTCGGAACAATTGCTGTGGCAGTGCAGGTCATAAAGCATGGTGGCAAATTGTAAAGGGTATCGGGAAGAGGTTTCAAAGTATTTTAGCCCTATACATTATGACCATATATCCCATCACCCTATATCTCTTGACCATATAGGAATGGATGAATTTGTGGTTTTTTCGGTAACGGTGGGGCTGACAAAAATCGTATAATAAGTCCTATATTCACACAATATCCCTTGCTAAGGAGAAGTTATGCCTGACTATCATGCCCCGCTACGCGACATGCAATTTGTGCTCAAGGAGTTGCTCGACTGCCAGAACCATTACGACAGTCTATCCGGGCCTGAGCCAGTAAGCGATGACCTGCTCGACGCCATTCTCGATAGTGGCGCAAAGTTCGCTGAAGAGGTTGTGGCACCACTGAACCGCAGTGGCGATGAAGAGGGTTGCCATTTTGATAATGGCGAGGTCACAACACCAAAAGGGTTTAAAGAGGCGTTTCGCGAGTATGGCGATGGCGGCTGGCAAGCGCTGAATATTCCTGTTGCTGATGGGGGCCAAGGTTTGCCATCGTCTGTAGGTGTTGCGATTGGTGAAATGATGGGCTCGGCGAACTGGGCCTGGAGCATGTACTGTGGTTTGTCCCATGCACCGGTCACCTGCCTGTTACAGGCAGGTACCGAAGAGCAGAAAAAATTCTGGTTGCCAAAACTGTTGACGCTGGAGTGGGCGGGTACGATGTGTCTGACGGAATCCCACTGTGGCTCCGATGTTGGTTTGCTGCGCACCAAAGCGGAACCGCAGGCAGACGGCACTTATAAGCTGACCGGTACCAAAATTTTTATTTCTTCCGGTGAGCACGATATGGCGGAAAATATTATCCACGCCGTATTGGCTCGCATTGAAGGTGCGCCAGAGGGTACCGACGGTATTTCCCTGTTCATTGTGCCGAAGGTGATGGTCAATGACGATGGCAGTCTCGGCGAACGCAATGCGGTTCACTGCGGCTCGCTGGAAAAGAAAATGGGCATTAAGGCTTCGGCCACCTGTGTGATGAATTTTGATGGCGCTACCGGCTATCTCGTTGGCGAGCCGGACAAGGGGCTGCGCGTGATGTTTGCGATGATGAATCAGGCGCGTCTTGGTACTGGCATGCAGGGTGTATCGATGGCAGAAGCTGCGTATCAGGGTAGCCTGACCTATGCGCGGGAGCGTTTGCAAATGCGCTCGTTAAGCGGCCCGAAAAACCCGGAAGATCCTGCTGATCCGATTATTGTGCATCCCGATGTGCGCCGTATGTTGCTGACCCAGAAAGCCATCGTAGAAGGCTCCCGTGCCTTTCTCTACTGGTTAAGCTTTCTGGTCGACAAGGTTGAGAACAGCACTGACGAGGAAGCAAGCAAACACGATGATGATGTTCTCAATCTGTTAACCCCGGTAGCAAAAGCGTTTTGTACTGAGGCTGCATTTGAATCTACCAATCTGGGGTTACAGATTTTTGGTGGCCACGGCTATATCGCCGAGCACGGCATGGAACAGATTGTGCGCGATACGCGAATTTCCATGGTGTATGAAGGTACCACAGGTATTCAGGCGCTGGATTTGCTAGGCCGCAAGGTGATGGGTAGCGGTGGTGAAATGCTGCGCAACTTTACCAAAGTGATTCACAAATACTGTGAGGCAACCACCGATCCAGAGATGCAGCAATTTATTGAACCGCTGGCAGCCGTCAATAAGGAATGGGGTGAGCTGACTGCGCAAATCGGTGAAAAGGTGGTGAACGACCTCGATGAAGTGGGAGCGGCTTCTGTGGACTTTATTATGTATACCGGTTACGTGGTGCTGGCTTATATGTGGGCGCGTATGGCGCAGCTAAGTCTCGCCAAACAGGATGATGCTTTTTATAAAGCCAAAGTACAAACGGCGCAGTTCTATTTTGCCCGTTTACTGCCGCGCACCAAGGCGCATGCAGCTGCGATGCTCAGCGGTGCAGAGAACCTGATGGCCTTTGAGGAAGCCGGTTTCTAGACAGGTTGTTGAGAGGTCAGTTCACTGCGAATAAAAGTGCGCTGCGAATAAAAAACGCGCTATCAGTTTGGTAGCGCGTTTTTTGTATCAGTTTATGGCAGTTTGTCAGTATTGTTAGTGTAGGCTGTCGCCGAGCAAAATACGTTCGTCGTCGAACATTTCCAGTTCCGGTGCCAGCAGGCGAATATAGCGATCAAAATAGAGAAATTGCTTGATTAACAGAGTAAATTCCCGTGGAAAGCGTACCCCGTGTTTTTGAGCGACCTCTGACAGTTTCACTGTGACCTGTTGCAGGAATTGATCCGGATTATCAAATTCATCATCATTATCGGACATAATCGCATTAACGAGGCGTTCGATATCGTTGGCAAAGGCGTGGGCGTTGACATCCTTGTTGGTAGCGCCAATCGTAATCAGGGAATTGGCAATACTCAGGTAGTCCTTTTGCGGGATTGATACAGTAAGAGCGATGAGAGCTTCCCAGGTGGGTTTGGAAATCTTGCCGACAATGCCGAAATCAATAAAGCCGATACGGCCATCTTCGAGAATCATGACATTGCCTGCATGCAGGTCGGCATGATAAATCTGGCATTGGGTCAGACTGCTAAACCACGTGTTCAACGCACTGATGAGTACGGCTTCCGAGTCAGGGGCATAACGTTTGACCTTTTCTATGTCGGACAGCGGCGCGCCGTAAAAGCGTTCCATGGTCAGGACACGCTTTTTAGTGGCCTTCAGGTATACCTTGGGCACTACGACATCAGTAATCTCTGCTTCGCGCAGAAAGTTGTGATAGGCGTGAATATTCTGGGCTTCCTTGAGGAAGTCACATTCATCAAGCATGCCGTTGCGAATCTCTTCCACCATGTCGGTAATAGCCGATTCAGGAATCTTTTTATTGAGTCGTTCAGTGAGTTTGGCGCTAAAACCTAAAAACTGAAAATCGGTTTCGAGAATGCGCTCCACACCGGGCTTTTGTACCTTGATAACCACACTATCTCCATTCATGAACTCGGCTGCGTGAACCTGGGCAATGGAGGCAGAGGCCAGTGGTTCCGGGTCTATACTGCGAAACAGGCGGCGATAATCCTTGCCAAGTTCCTGCTTGATGACTTTTTCAATAGTCTTGAAGGGCAGTGGTGTGGTCTGATCAAGGCAGGACTGAAATGCTTCCACATAGTCCGGGGGAAAGATCGATGGTGAGCTCGCAATCAGTTGACCGAGCTTGATATAAGTGGAACCGAGCTCCTCCATGGTATCGCGCAGCAGCTCGGGCACTGGTTGCTCGCGGTCGCGCAGCCAGCGCAGGCCAGCTTTCTGCAGCGAGAACGTAGTGTGGCCAATACGGCGTGCACTGCTCAGAGAAGTTTGTACAGATTTTTTGATGGTCAGTCTGTCAGCCATAAATACCCATTAATACATGACATGTTTATTAATCCCCGGATAACACGGGGCAATGTATTGCAAAAATTGTCTAGCTCTTGCTCCAGCGAAACAGGAACGAGGCCAGAATAAGAAAGGTTACAGTCATACCGACTAAAATTGATAAATGCAAACTAATTTCCGCAAAACCGGCTCCCTCAAGCATAACCTTGCGCGCCGCGGCTACCATGTGAGTGAGGGGTAGAACTTCGGAAATCGTTTTCATCCATTCCGGGGCGCCGTCGAGAGAAAACCAGACTTCCGAGAGTAATAGCATGGGGAAGGTGGCGAAATTGAGCATGCCACCGGCGAGTTCTTCACTGTCCGTACGGCTCGCAATCACGAGGCCAAGGGAAATCATTGCGGCGGCACCCACCACAGCGATACAGAACAGGGTCCAGTAGCTGCCGAGCATCAGGAAATGCAAAAACAGGTTGCAGCCAGTAAAAATCGCACAGCTTACTGTGACAAGCATCAACATGCGAGAGAAAACCTGGGCGGTGAGATATTCCATTGCAGAGACCGGGGTGGCTTGCAGGCGCTTCAACACTTCCATTTTGCGGTAGCGCACAATCACATAGCCGATACCAAACAGGGCGCCGAACATGATGTTCATGCCAAGTACACCGGGAATCACCCAGTCGATATAGCGGATCGGTCGGCCTTCTACGGTTTGTTTAATTGCGTTGCTGTGCTGTGACAGCAACAGTTGCTCAAGCACATCGCCGCGACTTGCTGTGCTATTAATCCAGTAATGTAGAGGTTGGTTTTCATTCGCGCCGGGCTTTAGTAGCAGGTCGAGCTGATGGTGACGTACTTTCTCCAATGCGCGTTGCTCATCTTTGTATTCCACCCAGGTAATCCAGCCCTGCTCGCGCAGTGACAGGTTGGAAAGTTGTTCGCTATCGCCCAGTATGCCTGCCTTGAACAACACCTGGTCTTCATCTTGAAAGGCAAAGGTAATTGCTGTGATCACCAGCAGCGGAAAAATTAGCGCCCAGGTCAGTGAGCCGCGATCGCGGTAGAACTCCTTGTTGCGTGCAATGATCAGACTGTAGACGGTTTTCAGATTCATAAACACAACCCTAACTGCGCAGGCGATGACCGGTGAGTTTAAGAAATAAATCTTCCAGTGATGGTTGGCGTACACTGAGAGAGTCGAGTTTTGCACCTTTATCGATTAACTGTGCGATGGTGTGTTCGACTGAACCGGTAAAAATTTCGATCTGATCTTCTCCAATGTGAATATCGAGATCGAGTTGTTGTGCGTCCAGTGTAAAGCTGTGTTTGTCCAGTGTGATACATGCGCCGTTAAAGTGCTCGTTGAGTAAATCTTGCGGAGAGCCTTCGGCAATAATTTTTCCGTGATCCACAATAACAAGATAGTCACACAGTGCTTCAGCTTCATCCATATAGTGAGTGGTAAGAATAACAGTCTTGCCCTGTTGTTTAATATCCTCGACCAGACGCCAGAAGTTGCGCCGTGCCTGGGGGTCGAGTCCGGTGGTGGGTTCGTCGAGGAAAATAATTTCCGGATTGTTGATCAGTGCGAGAGCGAGCAGCAGGCGCTGCTTTTGGCCGCCGGATAGTTTGGTGGAAAACTGTGCGGTGAATTCCTGTAGGTCACACATCTCGATAAGCTGTTCCAGAGGCAGGGAGGAGGCATAAAAGCTCTGGAACAATTCAAGGGTTTCCTCAACAGTTAAATAGTCCATCAGTGCCGTTTGCTGGAACTGAATACCCACTTCCTGGGCAAATTGGCGGTTGCGCGGTTGGCCGCGATAGTGAATCTCACCGCTGGTGGGAGCTGTAATGCCCTCGATCATTTCAATAGTGGTGGTTTTGCCTGCGCCGTTCGGGCCGAGCAAGCCAAAGCAGATACCAGCCGGGATTGAGAAGGAGATGCCGTCCACAGCTTTGATGTGCTTGTAGTGTTTGCTGAGATCTTTTACTTCGAGCAGGTGGGTCATAGGGGGTAGATTATAGGTGCTATCCAGTTCGGCTGCGCAAGTATACCGCTCCGGTACACTGGCTAAATAGGTATTGGCACCAGAAACGGTAAGAAACAAAGCTCAATCAATGGTATGCTTCGCAGCAATTTGTTCAACATCTGGTTATGACAGAGTTACAGCAACTTCACCCTGGTCAGAATAACAGGAAAAGCTGGCACGAAACGTTACTGGCGTTTATGCGGCCACAGCCTTTGACACTGCTGTTATTGGGTTTTTCCTCTGGTCTGCCGCTGTTACTGATATTCTCATCGCTTTCACTCTGGTTGCGTGAGGCGGGAGTGGAACGGGCCACCGTTACTTATTTCAGCTGGGCTGCGCTGGGTTTTTCCTTCAAGTTTGTCTGGGCTCCTCTGGTGGATAAGCTACCGTTGCCCGTACTCTCGCGACTTGGCAAACGTCGCGGCTGGTTATTGCTGGCACAATGTGCCGTCGCCGCCTCGATTATCCTGATGGCGTTAACTGATCCGCAACAGGATTCCGGCTTGCAGTGGATGGCAGTGGGTGCTGTATTGCTCGGCTTTACCGCAGCAACCCAGGATGTTGTCATTGATGCCTATCGTATTGAGTGCGCGCCTTCTGATCAGCAGGGTATTTTATCTGCCGCTTATGTCGCAGGTTATCGTTTTGCGATGATTGTTGCCGGTGCCGGTGCGTTGTACCTGGCAAGCTATTTTGGCACTACGGCAGAAGAGTACGTTTTTGCTGCATGGAGTAATACCTATCTGGTGATGAGTTTATGTATGTTGCCGGGTATTTTGACCACATTGCTGATGCGTGAGCCGGACCATCAAAGTGCATCTGTAGACGCTTACTCTACACCGGATTACCTGGGTTTTCTGTTGCTGTTTGTTGTAGCAGTTTTGGCATTTATTGCAACCTATCAGCTATCGTCAGATATCAGTGTGCATTACAAGTCATATTTAACTGATGTCTTTGCCAATAAAGCGCTTGCTGCATTCCTTGTGGAAGCCGCAAGATTATGTGTGGGTATTGTCTTTGCAGTGATGGTGGCTGTTTCAGCGGTTAAGTTAAAACTGGTGAATAGCGATCTGGTGGACGAAAGCTATGTAGCACCGGTACAGGAATTTTTTCAACGCGCAGGCTGGCGTGTGGCGCTGCTGATTTTATTGTTTGTAGGTTGTTATCGCATCTCTGATATTGTGCTTGGTGTGATCTCCAATGTGTTTTATCAGGATCTGGGCTTTACCAAAAATGAAATAGCCAGTGTGGTCAAGATATTTGGTTTGATCATGGTCATTGTTGGTGGTTTTCTCGGTGGAGCACTGGTGTTTCGTTTTGGGGTCATGCGTTTACTCATGGCAGGTGCGATTCTCTCTGCGGGCACCAATTTGCTGTTTATGTTGCTGGCAAGCAGTGGTAACGATTTTTATTTGTTGTGTGTGGTGATTGCAGCGGATAATTTGTCGGCGGGTATTGCCAGTGCTGCATTTATTGCATTTTTATCGAGTCTGACGAATACTTCGTTTACCGCCATGCAATACGCTATTTTCAGTTCACTGATGACCTTGATTCCAAAGGCGCTAGGGGGTTACTCCGGTAGCATGGTGGATATGATTGGTTATCCGTCATTCTTTCTTGTCACAGCGTTGCTTGGTGTGCCGGTGATATTTTTAATTGTGCTGGTTAACCGTGTCTACCAGCGTGCAGAACAGAGTTAGAGAAGCAGGGTTAGTTAATAAATTAAAGAGGTGAAGGTTGAAGTGATGTGTCGCAGTTATTTTAAAACGGGGTTGCTTGTGTTGTTGGCTGTTGCCGGTGTCTCTGCGTCGGCAGGTGTGATCGAATTGAATAATGGCGACAAAATTCACGGGGATCTTGTCAATATTACTGAGGAGCAGGTGATCTGGCAGTCGGAGCTGCTTGGTGAACTGGAAATACCGCACAGTAGTGTCAAAGCGATAGAGAGTGATGCAACGCTGGAGATTGTAGATCAGACAGAGCCTTGCAAGCTGGGGAGTATGGTTGAAGGTGTCGCGTTGGACTGTGCAGGCAAATCAGTCACTTATGAACATCTATCCGGTCTCGCCAGTCAATTGAGCACAAATAATGCGCCCCTGACCTGGGTTAACAAGGGGAATTTTAGTCTTGCGGCGTATCAACAGCGCGGTAATACCTACAGTGATGAGTGGTATATCACTGCAGAAACCCGATTTACCAAAGGGCCGTTTCGACACAGACTGGAATTTGACTACGAAAATTATGTGAGTGGCCCTGGGGAAACCGATGAAGAGTATAAAGCGCTATATGCCTACGATTACTTTTTCTCGGAGCAGTGGTTTTTTAATACCTATATAGCTTGGGAGAAAGACGAGGCGCGTAATCTCGAAGCGCAGTACGATCTCGGTGCTGGCCTCGGCCACCAGTTTTGGGAAACCGAGACCAAAGCGCTGGAAATCGAGGCAGGTCTTTCCTACATCACCAAGGATTTTCTTGTTGATGACCCCACAGCAGATGGTGAATACGGTGCCGGGCGCTGGTCACTCGACTGGTGGCATGAACTTGCTGAAGATTTGCGAGTGTTCCATAACCACCAGTTGTTGCAATCGTTCCAGCAAAGTAATGACTATGAAGTAGATACAGAAACCGGTCTGCGCTATTTCTTCAACGCTGCCTTACACGGTGAGATCAAGTATGAGTGGGATTATGATAACGACCCGGCAGGTGATGCAGAAAGAGAAGATACCAAGTGGACACTCGGGGCAGGTTATCGCTGGTAAGCCGGTTACACAAAAGCAGAATAGAGAGCACAGGAACAGAATAGGCCATGCTTTATAAAATCTGTGTCTATATACCGGAAGAACACCTGCAACAGGTGAAAGACGCGCTGTTTGCGGCAGGGGCAGGACGTATCGGCGACTATGATAGCTGTTGCTGGCAAACCCTCGGCGAAGGCCAGTTTCGCCCCCTCGAGGGCAGTGCGCCCTATATCGGCCAGACTGGCAAGGTGGAAACCGTAGCAGAATACAAGGTTGAGCTGGTGTGTGAAGAGGCGCATGTTGCAGCGGCTATTGCAGCGATGAAAGCGGCGCATCCTTATGAGGAGCCGGCATATGATGTGTGGAAGCTTGAGCAGTTCTAAAATGCGAGAATGGGCGGATTGCTGCGTTGTTTTCCTCGCTCAAGACTCCCCTATCTAGCTGATATGTCTCGCCTTTCGCTGCGGGACGCCTTGCACTCCATCCCATTCTCGCATTTTATTTTTACGGGAATGGGCGGATTGTTGCGTTGTGCTGCTCGCCCGAGGCTCCCCTATCTAGCTGATATGTCTCGCCTTTTACTGCGCAGGACGCCTTGCACTCCATTCCATTCTCGCATTTTATTTTTACGGGAATGGGCGGATTGCAGCGTTGTTTTCCTCGCTCAAGACTCCCCTATCTAGCTGATATGTCTCGCCTTTCGCTGCGGGACGCCTTGCACTCCACTCCATTCTCGCATTTTATTTTTACGGGAATGGGCGGATTGTTGCGTTGTACTACTTGCTCAAGACTTGTCTGTTTAGTATTGCCAGGAACTTAAAGAATTAAACCCTGTATTTTTCCGGTCGTATCAATGCTTCATCGCGTACCGGGTAGTGATCGTTATTGCGATCATCAAAGTAGTATTTGAGGGTTTTATACACGGTATAGAATGCGAGGTCTTTCCAGGGAATTTCATCTTCGCGAAACAGTTGTACTTCAAGCGATTCCTCACCCACACCAAAAGCTTCTGGACCGGTCAGGTAGGAGCGATAAAAAAAGAACACCTGGTCTATGTCCGGCACATTGTAAATGCAGTAGAGCTCAACATCGGTGAGTTCAGCACGCGCTTCTTCCCAGCTTTCCCGTTTTGCCCCGGCATCGGTGGTTTCTCCGTTTTCCATAAAGCCGGCAGGCAGGGTCCAGTAGCCGTGACGCGGTTCAATCGCGCGGCGACACAGCAATATTTTGTCTTCATAAATGGGTAGGCAGCCAGTGATCACACGCGGGTTCTGGTAGTGGATTGTCGAGCAAACGTCGCAAACAAAGCGCTCGCGATTATCGCCTTCCGGAATTCGGGTGGTGATGGCGCTGCCACAGTTACTGCAAAACTTCATAGTTCGCTGGATCTGTCGTTGAATTGGCAGTATACCAGCGGGGCGCAGGCTTTGCCGCGAGGATATCTGCCAAATCATTGCGCCTTTCCGAAAACCCCTATTAAAACAAATAGTTAGGTATTAAGATGGAATGCTCCCAACAAGTACTCACTGTTAACAGAAAGGCGGTAGGACTGTGTCAGAACTGATCCGACAACTAAGAGACCAATTGCTCCGTCATGAGCCGGTTGATCGTTGGGATGATCAGAGTTTTGACGGTGAGGCGGCGGTGCTGATCGCACTCACAGATAGTCATACCCCGGAACTTGTACTCACCAAACGCGCCGAACATTTGTCGAGCCATCGCGGTGAAGTGGCCCTGCCAGGTGGTAAAAAAGACCCGGAAGATGAGAGTTATATCGCTACTGCACTGCGCGAGGCTCATGAAGAAGTGGATTTATTACCGGAAAATGTTGAAGTGCTCGGTCAGCTTGATGCGATGGTGACTCGCTTTGGCATGAAGGTAACTCCGGTGGTGGGTTTAATTGCTCCGGATATCCAGCTCGTGCCAAACCCGGATGAGCTGGATGCGGTATTTAAAGTGCCGTTTGATTTTTTTCTGCGTGATGAGCGTATGCGCACTGATATTGGTACTGTAGGTGGTTTCAAAGTCAAAGTGCCTGCCTGGGAATACGATGGTTATGAAATCTGGGGCGTGACAGCAGTGATCCTGGTCTCGATGATGAATACCTTTTTTGATAAAAATATTGATACCGGAATGGACAAGTTGCAAGGAGAGTTCAAACCTCAGGACTGGCGCCCGGTCAAAGGCAAAAAAGGCATTACAGAATAAGGGCTAAGCATTCTTTATGATCTTTTCTCTCGGCGATAAAAAATTACAGCTGCAAGGTGAAAACCATTTTCTTGCCGAAACCGCATCGATTGTTGGTGACGTAAGGCTCGCGAATGAAGTGAGTATCTGGTTTAACGCTGCACTGCGCGCTGAGCATGAGCCGATTACAATTGGCGAGCAATCCAATGTGCAGGAAAGTGCTGTATTGCATGTCGATCCAGGCTATCCAATTATCATTGGCAAGCTCGTCACGATAGGACACAAGGCGATGGTACACGGTTGTACGATTGGTGATGGCTCGTTAATTGGTATTAATGCTGTGGTGCTCAATGGTGCGAAGATCGGCAAGGGCTGTTTGATAGGTGCGAATGCGCTGGTGACAGAAGGTATGGAAGTGCCGGATTACTCCATGGTGCTCGGTTCACCAGGCAAGGTAAAGAAAACACTCGATGAAGAAATGGTCAAAACGCTGGAGCTTGCAGCACTAACCTATGTCGATAACCTGCATAACTATGCAGCTAACCTGAAACGGGAAGATACTTGATGCCCGGATCAGACTAACGGAGTCAGTTATGCCATACCCGGAGCGTAAAGCCCTGTTGCAGTGGGCGGAAAACTATGTGAAATACTGGAATGCGGGTGACAAACAGGCCTGGATAGATAACTGGCGCAGTGTCGCACCCGGAGAGTTTCGCATGTATGACCCGGTGGGTACGCCGGAAAAAGTTGGCTTTGAAGAAATTGTCGGTGCCTGGGAGTTGTTTCAGGCGATTGACAAATTTCGTATTGTTGAGAATTCCCTGTTTGTCTGTGGTAATGAAGTTGCATGGTTTCTCGAAAATCATATTACTACCAATGGTGAAACGTTTATCGGCTATAGCATCGAAACCTATCGCTTTGAAGAGGATGGTTCAGTATTGATTCGCACCTACTACGATGTACCGAAAAAAGATGATGATGAGCTTGGCAATGCGTTTAAGGAATATCTGCCGGATGATGAAAAACCAACATGACTGATAAATGGGACCAGGCAGTTAGCTGGATAGAACAGGAACTCGGCGGCAAGGTAACGAATGTGCGCGGGCAGGGTCGCTGGCGTGCGGCGTGGTTCTTTGATCTTGAGAAAGACGGCGAAATACTACCGATGTATTTTCGCGGTCATCGTCCTGGTCTCGGTAAAGATACAAAACGGCTTGTGATGGAAATGCAAGTCATGCAGGTGCTTGAGGAACACAAGATTCCTGTGCCTCATATCTATGGTTTGTGTCCAGAGCCGGAAGGCATTGTTATGGAATGCAAGCCCGGCAGGCCCGATTTAAGTACCCTCGAATCAGAGATCGACCGCACAGCGGTGCTGGATCAATATGTCGATGCGCTTGTCACCATGCATCAGATTGATATTGAGGCGTTTTCCCATGTCGAATTAACGCGGCCAACAAGTTCTGCAGCACTTGGGCTTGCGGATATCGACTACTGGGAAGCTATTTACCGCAAGCAAAAATTTAAGCCGGAGCCGCTCATTGAGTGTGTGTTGCGCTGGTTGAAAAGTCATGTGCCCGAAAATCGTGAGAAAATGGTGTTTTTACAAGTGGATTCCGGGCAGTTTATTTTTCACGGAAACCAGCTCAGCGCCTTGCTGGACTTTGAGCTCAGTATGCTCGGCGACCCGATGGCAGATCTGGCCGGCTTGCGCACACGACATCTGTCAGAACCGCTGGGCGATTTATCGCGGGCTTATCAGCGCTATGAGCAGGCCACGGGTGAGAGCATAGATTGGGTGGCTCTCGACTATCACACAGCACGCTTTGCACTGATGACGCCGATGCCGATTGCGGCTCTCGTAGCGTTTCCACCGGAGCGGGTCAATTTGCCGCAGTATCTTGGCTGGTATTATCTCTACAGTCGTATACCGCTGGAAATTATTGCGCGCCAGGAAAATATAACACTGCAAGAGCCGCAGCTTCCGCCACTAAAAGAAACATCTCCGAGCGAGTTTGCCGCGAGCTTTAAAGCGTTGCAGGCACATCTTAAGGCTTTGCATGAAGAGGCCGGAAAATCGGATCTTGCCTATGAGCTGGATATTACCCAGCGTATGAGTACCTATCTGCGCCGGGTAGATGCGCTCGGTGCTGATTTTGATGCAGCTAATCGTGAGGAATTAGGTGGTATTCTTGGCAAATCTGTCGACAACTGGCTATCTGCCTGGCAGGAGCTGGAAGATCTGGTATTGGTTGCTGAAGATGATCGCTTGCCGGAGTTGGTGAATTTTTTCTATCGTTATACCCAACGCCATCTTTATTTGCTCGGCCCGGCATTGCGTGAATTGGAAGGGGCGCAGTTGCAGTATGGGAAATCTGCATAAAATTGATTTGGTCCGAGACAAAGTCACACAAAGTGCGCTACATTGGAAAGGTTGTTTGAGTTTTTATACTTTTAGCTAGTCAGGGAATCAGGAGGAAGATATGGGTATTAAACGACACGGTCTTTCCATCGGTATTGAAAGAGTGGGTAGCGAGTTCTTTTTATCACTCAAAGCCGTTGGCAAATTAACTCACGAAGATTACGAAACGATCACGCCGATGATCGACTCTGCCCTTGAGGGTGTCAAGGAGCCCAGCATCAAGGCCTTGATCGATGGTACGGAAATGGAAGGTTGGGAGTTGCGTGCGGCGTGGGATGACTTCAAGTTCGGCCTCAAACACGGAACCGAGTTTGAAAAGGTTGCCATCTACGGCAACAAAGGCTGGCAGGAAATCACCGCCAAAATCGGTGCGTGGTTTATATCCGGCGATGTTAAATACTTCGAAGATGCTGATGAAGCGCTAGCCTGGTTGCAGGGCTAGCGCTTACTATATAGCTCTTTATTACTAACCCTCAAATCCGTCAAGAATATCCTTAAAGCCTGAGGGATCGTGGCGCCCGAAGCAAATGGTTTCAAAGGTGCCAATACCTTCAAAGGTTTCGTTGCCGCGGGTGAGTTTGGCTTTGGCAACCTGGTGGATGTGGATATGCCGGTAGTCGAGCGGGTCGAGTTCACTGAGTTTCCAGTGTTCTCCGGCATAGGCCTCTTCGCCTTTCCAGAATGCGTGACCCCATTCGCTATGATGGTAGCCGATGCCGAGAATCTGGAAGCGCACCAGCGGTGTTAGTTCAATGCTATATTCGGTGTTATCAGCATCAAACAGTTGTACCGATGAGGTCTCGGTCCAGCGTGTGCCTTTTTGCCAGTTAATGTTGTGACTGCATTTTTTTGTGTGATACAAACCATCATCGTCACCTTCGGGGATTTGTTCCATGGAACTGTAGGCGGGAATAATCGCGCCGCCTTCCTGGGTGGGATTGCCGTCCCTGTCCTGGAAGGTCGCATAGTGGGTACAAAAGTTTTCAAAATGAATCGGTGCCCATACCCAGTACACCCCGGGTTCGCCGTTTAGCAGTCCAGGGGCGCCGGCTTCCGGTTCGCCCACGGGGCGGTAGCCCCAGCTTTTATCGCGGGTACCGTAGGTGGTGGCCAGATTAACCTCGTGTCGTTCACCGTTAATGGAAATATAACCTTGCCAGAAACCGTATTGGGTAAAACGTGAGTTCTCCATAATCACGCGCACACCCTCACTCATCACATTCTTATCTTCCTGAACCGGGGCGGTGCGTGCATGAAACACCAGGTCACATTCGATACCGGTATCGTTCGGACGTACGAGAATGCGAATTTTGCGCATCGGTTCTACCACTTCAATACTCATCGGCCCTGCAGTGGTTTGTGTTCTATCCATTGGTGCGCGGCAGGAAGTGTGAAAAGAGTACTGGTCATCGCCAATTACCACGCTGAAGTGTCCATCCATAACATGGCGGTTCGGATAAATACCGAAACCGGATTCAAAAAAGAACGCGCCGTCTTTATCAAAGCCGTTAAACCAGTAGCGGTCATAAAAGTTGCGCTCGGCACTGACCGGGATAGCAATCGGATCTGTAGTCTGGTGGATGCAGTAATCGTCGAAGGAAGTAATTGTCTGACTCATGGTAAAACCTCTAATGCCCGGTTAATTCATGGTTTGTGATACCGCTTCGACATGCTATATGGCGATCAGGGTCTCGGCGGCATTAATAATCGGTTGTGATGCTGGCAAGGGGGTGAAACGTAACAATTCCACCTCCTCGATAAAACGGTAATCCGTGGTGCGCTGTTGTGGTTGGCGGTCAATACTTTCAATCAGTTGTTGCAGCGTTTGCGGTGTCTGCTCCTGGCCGTGGGCGGCACCTGCAGCGCGAGTAATGCTCTCATTCATCAGGGTGCCACCGAGGTCATTTGCGCCAGCTTGCAAACACGCGAGAATACCGCTGTGACCGAGTTTAACCCAGGAGGCCTGGATATTGTCGATGTAGCCATGCAGTACAAGGCGTGCAATGGCGTGCATGAGTACGGACTCGCGGAAGGTAGGCCCTTTGCGCGATTTGCCGCGTTTGTAGATAGGGGCTTCTTCACCGACAAATGGCAGTGGCACAAACTCGGTGAAACCGCCGGTGTCTGCCTGCAAATCGCGGATCGCAAGCAGGTGCGCAGCCCAGTGTTCATAGTGATCTACGTGGCCAAACATAATGGTGGAAGTAGTTTTGATACCGAGTTCGTGGGCGGTACGTATCACTTCAAGCCACTGCGCGCTATTAATTTTGTCCGGGCAAATAATATTACGTATATCGTCATGCAAAATTTCTGCAGCCGTACCTGGCAGGGTGGAGAGTCCGGCAGCTTTTAACTGTTGCAGGAATTCGCGCACGCTAATGCCGAGGGTTTCGGCACCTTGAAAAATTTCCAGTGGTGAAAATGCATGGATATGCATGTTCGGTGTGGCTTCTTTCACGGCACGGCAAATGTTGAGGTAATGCTGACCGGTATAGTCCGGGTGAATGCCCCCCTGCATGCAGACTTCTGTTGCCTGGCGGTGCTTTGCTTCGAGACAACGGCTTTTGATTTCCTCAAGGCTGATGTCATAGGGTTTGCCGCGCAGGTGCTCATGGGTTTTACCTTTGGAGAACGCACAGAACTGGCATTTGAAATAGCAGATGTTGGTGTAGTTGATATTGCGGTTGATGACATAGGTGACGGTATCGCCACACACTTGCTGGCGCAGTGCATCGGCAGTTTGACAGATTGCGCTGTAGTCATCGCCACGGGCCTGGAACAGGCGCACAATATCGGCCTCATTCAGTGGCTGGTTGACAGTTACCTTGTTGAGAATAGCCTGAACATCCTTGCTCAGTGTTTTATGTGAGCTTGTGTGCAAGCGGTGAATATCCTCATCCGGTGCGTCGCTATGAATACCGGTCACCCAATCGTCGATACGCGGGTAGCCTTCGGCGTCGCTAATCGTTTGCAGTGGATGATGGAAGTTGTGATCTGTCCATTGCTGTGGTTTACGCGCGTAGGCCGGGTAAATCGTCAGGCGCTCATGCAGGTATTTGCCGGCGATTTCAGTTTCGCGGCGCAGGTTTTCCAGATGTGGCCACGGTGCTTCCGGGTTTACATAGTCCGGTGTTAGCGGTGATACACCGCCCCAATCGTTAATACCTGCGTTGACGATCTGCGGCAACACGCCGGGGCTCAGATTCGGTGGCGCCTGAATCGCCATGGTGGGGCCAAAGATCAAACGCGCGATCGACAGTGTCCATAGCAATTCGTTGAGGTCGGGCTCCGGTGCTTGCGCCATCTGTGTGTTTTCCTTGGCGCGGAAGTTTTGCACGATAATTTCCTGAACATGGCCGTATTGTTCGTGGATCTGGCGAATGGCCAGCAGCGATTCGATACGTTCGCGGCGAGTTTCGCCAATGCCAATCAGGATGCCGGTAGTAAACGGCACTTGCTGACGGCCCGCTTCAGTGAGGGTGTCGAGACGACGTGCCGGAACCTTGTCCGGAGAGCCGTAGTGGGGCATGCCTTTCTCACAGAGACGTTCAGAGGCACTTTCCAGCATAATACCCATGGACGGTGAAACCGGACGTAACATGGCCATTTCTTCCGCATCCATACAGCCGGGATTCAGGTGGGGCAACAGACCGGTTTCAGTAAAGACTTTTTCGGCAACATCACGTAGGTAGTGCAAAGTGCTGTCATAGCCCATTTCATCAAGCGCATCCCGTGCGGCCTTGTAACGTAGCTCCGGACGCTCGCCCAAGGTAAACAGGGCTTCCTTGCAACCCATCGCCGCACCTTCGCGAGCGATTTCCAGTACGTCGTCAACACTTAAAAAGACCTTGTCGAGTTTTTTCGGTACCTGAGCAAATGTGCAGTAGTGGCAGACATCGCGACACAGCTGGGTCAGCGGAATAAATACCTTCTTTGAAAAGGTCACCACATTGTTAAAGCCCTGGTCGCGCAGATCGCTCGCGCAGGCCATCAGCAAAGCAGTATCTTCTACAGCAGATAGTTGCAGTGCCTGTTGATCAGACAGTTTTCTACCCACGCGCAGCGTATCAAGCAGGGTATGTAATGCCTCGGGGCGGGCCAGTTGCAGTTCGCTAACATAGGCGGCGGTAAGATTGTCGGCTGTTGCGAGTTGTTGCAGTTGGAAAATATCTTCGCAATTATCGAGATCCAGTGCGAGGTGGTGGCTATAAAACGTGTTGACTGACAAACCTTGCTGCAAAGCCTGGTCGCGATGCCGGGTAAAACTTTCGGTGCCAAAGCAGAAAGTAAACGGGGTATGCAGAGCGGTAATCATCGCGTTGGTGCCACCCTTGTGCTGACAGCTGACAAGGGTGATGTCTTTGTCGCTGTTGCGGTGTTCTGCAACCAGTGTATCGATATCGGTGCTGTTGATCAGTGGCAGGTCGCCGTGCAGGATCAACAGTTCAGTATCAGCAGGTGCTTGACTGGCGAGTAACTGTTGCGCGGCTTGCAGACCGGAATTCAGGCATTGATCGGCTTCCAGATTGAGCACTTCAATGTTCAATTCAGTGGCAAGCGTAGTGCATTCCGGATCACGACTCAGAATAAAGACCCGCTCAATAGCTGCACTGTGCTTCAGGGCCGAGATGCCATCTTTGACCATCAGCAGCATCAATTCCCGGCGCTGTTGTGGCGTCAGGGAATCCGCCAGACGCTGTTTGGCAAATTGCAGGTTTTTTAACGGAATAACTGCCCACATAGTGCAATAAAATCACTCAATTTGCAGGCATATTGACGGTAAATCCGGGGGATGTCGATAGGTAAAAGTGTTGATGTTTTGATCAATCGGAATATGGCTCTCAAATCCGGTTGGGCCTGATACACTGCCCGGACAGCAACTGATAATGTGGTTATTTTATGTCGTACCAGAATATTGTGATTCTTACCGGTGCCGGCATCTCGGCAGAGTCCGGCATCAGGACTTTTCGCGCTGCCGACGGCCTGTGGGAAGATCACCGGGTCGAGGATGTGGCTTCCCCGGAGGGCTATGAGCGGGATCCGGAGCTGGTATTGCGTTTTTATAACGAGCGCCGCCGTCAGTTGCTCTCGGATGAGGTAGCGGAGAATGCGGCTCATAAAGCGTTGGCGAGGCTTGAGCGCGAGCACCCGGGCAATGTGCTTGTGGTCACCCAGAATATCGATGATTTGCACGAGCGTGGTGGCTCGCAGCAGGTGATCCATATGCATGGTGAGCTGCTGCGCATGTTTTGTACCCACTGTGCTGCAAAGTTTTCGATCGAGGCGGATATTGCTCTTGATAGCTGCTGCGAGCAGTGCTCAGCTACAGGCACATTGCGCCCCGATATTGTCTGGTTTGGTGAGATTCCGTACCGCATGGATGAGATTGCCCATGCGCTGGAACGCTGTGATCTGTTTCTGTCGATCGGTACGTCAGGTAATGTTTATCCTGCGGCGGGATTTGTTGCATTGGCAAATCAGGTGGGGGCGCATACGGTGGAAATCAACCTCGAGCCCTCCAATGTAGGCAGCCAGTTTAAACAGCATTTGTATGGCAAGGCGGGGGCGGTTTTGCCACAATATGTTGAATCCTTATTGACTGGGTAGGAGGTTGGCCGGATAGAATGCGCGCCATGGGCGAATTCAGCGATCAAACAGAAACTATTGCAAGGCACCTCGATGCCAGGGGGTTATTTTGCCCGGAGCCTGTGATGATGTTGCACGGTGCGATTCGCCAGATTGAAGTGGGGCAGTTGCTGGAGGTGGTTGCGACAGATCCATCAACCGCACGGGATATTCCCAAATTCTGTCAGTTTCTTGGCCATGAGTTGGTTAAGAAAACCGAATCTGAAGAGCTGTTTACTTATCGTATTCGCAAGGGAGCAGCTCAGCGCGATGCCGAAGAATCATAGCGCTGAGTGAAAGGGAAACAGAGCCTATTTATTGCATAGGAATTATTGTGTGGGAGGCTGCTCCACAAGCAGGGCAATCGCGGCCAAGGCTTCCGGATCCTGTGCTTTGATCTTGTTGGCGATATGGTGCTGGAAGTAGTAGCGAAAATCACTCTGCTTCTCGGCGCTGTAGAGGCAGTCATCGCCAGGTAATACCGGGGTCTGGGTGCATTTCTTGTCGTCCACCACCATACCGTGAATTGTGCCGTCATTATGCAGTTGCCAACTGATAATCTCGGTGAGCATCAGGCTATGGGGCTCGTTGGTGTTGAACACGGCATGGGTGCCAATGGTGTCGGGAATTTCCTGAACAACGGCATTTGGATCTTCACTTTCGTATTCGTAGTACTCTGCAGCGGTTTCCAGCTCGACGATCTTGTGGATCGGTGCCTCGAAAAACACTTCATCAATGCCCGGGTCATAAAACCCTTCGAACTGGCCTTCAAGAGGATCCTCGATTTTGGTGCAAGGGATCAGTTGATTCATCCAGGGGATCAGACCAACCACTTCACCACCTTTGCATAATCCCCAGCACAGGATGCGCATTGCAAACAGTTTGCCCGGGTTGGCGTTATTGCTATATAGCATTTCGAGCCCGTCGAGTTCCGGGGCGAGGCGAATAACCTGGTTTTCGGAGTGTGAGGAAAGGAGTTGACCGCTGAACAGGTCGTAGACATTGTCGTCGTTATTATTATCGTGATGCGTCGTCTTCATATAACTGCCTCCTGGGGGTGTTCTGCGCCCGGGTAGCGAGGCTGTGAACACAATGATGTAATAAGGGGCTCGATTACTATATACAGTATAACCCTTGCTACCAAAGCACAAGACCTTGTGGAAAATAATTTTTTAACCCCTTTATTTATCTGAAATCACGGATATAATAGATAGTTCCCCCCGAAGATATTCCTCTCTGAACATTTTCACAAAAATCCCGGTCAGCTGTTGCGGCTGGTTGGTAAGTAAGGCGGTTAAAATACGTAAAAACAGGCAGATTGAGTAATCAGTACCGGTGGAATGCACACAACTTATCGAGCTTTTTGAGCGGGAATTTTCTCAAGCCTGGAATATACGGCTATTTGGTGGAGCTGAAGAACCGGTTTATTTACCTGCCGATCAAAAACACCCTAATAACCGTTTGTTTTTTACCCGGGATTATCTTTCCAGCGCCTTACATGAAATTTCTCACTGGTGTATTGCCGGTAAACAGCGTTTGCAACAGGAAGACTGGGGATACTGGTATGTGCCCGATGGTCGCAATATTGAACAACAACGCGCTTTTGAAACGGTTGAAGTTAAAGTACAGGCATTGGAGTGGGCTTTGTCGTTAGCCTGTCAGCAACGCTTTCGCGTTAGCACGGATAATCTCAACGGTGAGACCTGTGACGATACCCCGTTCAAGGACCAGGTCTACCAACAGGCATTGGAATATTGTCACAACGGTTTGCCGGAGCGTGGAGAGCGGTTTTATAGAGCATTGCTACAGGCTACAGGGCAATATATTGAGCCGTTAGCAGAGACACAATTTGACCGTCAGATGCTGGATTGAGATTTAACGAGTTAAAATGGATTGAATTAAGGTTATGGCAGTCAGGCGGCAGCAAAAAAAGCAGACCACACATAAAACAGCTGAACCACTATATCTGGTGGATGCCTCCATTTATATTTTTCGCGCGTATTTTTCCATGCCGGATAACTGGCATGCGGACAACGGTTATAGCACACATGCGGTTTATGGCTTTGCGATGTTTTTGTTGCAATTGCTGGAAAAAGTTTCACCGAAGTATGTGGCGCTTGCGTTTGACGAAAGCCTCGGCAGTTGTTTCAGGAATAAGATTTACCCGGACTATAAAGTCAGTCGCGCGCTGCCGGATGATGAGCTGGCATTTCAGCTGCACAGTTGCCGCGAACTGGCGAAAAAGATGGGCTTTAAAACCTTTGCCAGCAAGCGTTATGAAGCGGATGATCTGATTGCAAGCCTCTCTCATCGTTTTGGTAATGAACGTTGTCCCGTCGTCATTGTGACAAGAGATAAGGATCTTGGGCAATTGTTAATCCGTAAACATGATCGCATCTGGGATTACGCTGATGATACCTGGTATCAGGCAAAAGAGATTGAAAGTAAATTTGGCGTTAAACCTGCACAGATAGCAGACTACCTGGCACTTGTGGGCGACAGTATTGATGATATTCCTGGTGTGCCCGGTGTGGGTGCGAAAACAGCTGCCGGTTTATTGGCGGAGTTTGACACTGTTGAACAGTTGTTGCGCAATCTCGACAAGGTACTCAATCTGAAATTACGCGGTGTACAGAAGTTGCATACAAACCTTGAGCAATATCGCGAGCAGTTACAGATGGCAAAGCAGCTTGCAACCCTGTATCACAAGGTGCCATTAAGCATCAAAAAAAGCGATTTGTGTTGCGGGCATTTTGCCGGAACGGTTTCACAGCGCAAGGTGGAAAACCTTGTGCGACAACTGGGTTTTGGTCAGCGTACATTGACACGTTTTCAATCGGTCTATGATTGGTAGAATTCTTTGTGATGAAAATAGTTGCTGATGAAAATATTGTTGCGCTTGAGACTTTTGCCAATCATGGCGAAGTAGTGAGGTTGCCCGGGCGCGAGATAACGTCGGCTGATGTGCGGGATGCTGATGTTTTACTGGTGCGTACAATTACCGACGTAAATAAAGCCTTGCTTGCAGATAGTGCGGTCAGGTTTGTGGGTAGTTGCACCATCGGTACGGATCATCTTGATATTGCCTGGCTTGAAGAAGCCGGGATTCACTGGGCACATGCGCCGGGGTGTAATGCCAACGCTGTCGTAGATTATGTATTAACGGCATTGTATTCACTTGATGTGCCATTGGCCGATGTTTGTGTAGGTGTGGTGGGTTGCGGCAATGTCGGGTCGCGTTTGTTACAGCGCTTGCAGGCACTCGGGGTTAACACCTTAGGCTGTGATCCATTTCTTGATACTTACCGCGATAATCGTTTTGAAGATATTGTGTCGCAGTGTGAAGTTATTTGTTTGCATACCCCGTTAACGTCACAAGGTGAGCACCCGACTTTCCATTTGCTCAATGAATCGTTGCTGGATGCATTAATGCCCAATGCTGTATTGATTAATGCCGGGCGAGGAGCGGTGATTGACAATCTCGCGCTGTTACACTGCTTGCAACAGAGAAAAGATATTCGTGTGGTACTCGATGTCTGGGAGGAAGAGCCGCAGATTAATACGACATTGTTAAAGCACACAGCTATCGGTACACCCCATATTGCCGGTTATAGTGAGCGAGGAAAAATTAATGCCACGGTGATGGTTTATGAACAACTATGCGAGTATTTTTCTTTATCGTCAGTTGCGCGATCCGATAATAACAATATGGTGGTTGATCTTGACTGGAATAACTTCGGTACATTGCGATCCTTGCTGTTACATGCATACCCGTTGGCACAGGATCAACAATTATTGCAGCAGGTAGTTCAGGCGGATGGTGCACAGCAAGGAGAGCTATTTGATCGGCTACGTAAGGATTATATTCCGCGACGGGAGTTCGGGGATTGCCGTGTGGCAAACGTGCCTGCAGCGCATCGTGCGCAGCTTCGTGCAGTGGGTTTTCAGTTAAGCTAGTTGTTATGTCAGTATTGAAAGAACTGGAAACATTAAAGACAGTTTTGCAGGTCGCTGAGCAACGCTATAAACAAGCGGATAAAAAGCAAAGTCTGCGTGCCTTTCATGGGCGGGGTCATTGCTATGAAGGTTTGAGCTTTCTGAATGTCGATATTCATCCGCCGGTTTTACTCGCTACACTTTATGAAGAGCAAAGCGATCACTGGTATGACGAACTCAGTGAGCAGTTAAAGCAGTGTGCTGAACAGTGCGGCCTCGATGTGGTGATTGTACAAAAACGCTATATTCGCGGTGCGCCCTTCGATCTGCTGGCCGGTGAAGTACCGAAAAAAACCTATGCCAACGTCGATGAACTACAGTTCTCATTAAATCTTGATGATAACCAGAATATCGGCTTCTTTCTTGATATGACACCGGGACATCGCTGGTTGCAGCAGCGAGCTGAGGGAAAAAACATTCTTAATCTGTTTGCCTATACCTGTGCGTTCTCGGTTTACGGTATTGCTGGTGGTGCAAGGCGGGTAGTTAATATTGATAAAAGTAAACAGGCATTAAATCGCGGCTGGTTGAACCATTCGCTTAATCAGTTGCCTGCGGACAGGGCGCATTTTTTACCCCATGATATTTTTAAGTCGGTAAAAAAGCTTGAGCGGCTGGGTCCCTATGAGCTGATAGTGATTGATCCGCCGTTTAACCAGAAGGGCAGTTTTTTGACGCATAAGGATTATGCGCGTTTGTTGCGTCATTTGCCGCGCTGGATGGCGGATCAGTGTGAAATTCTTGCCTGCCTCAATGCGCCGGGTCTGGATGAGAGCTTTTTAAGAGACCTGTTTGCCGAGGAATTGCCGCAGTGTGAGTTTGTGGAGCGTTTACCGACCCGGGAAGATTTTCCCGAGCGAGATGTGCAGCGCAATCTCAAATTGCTTGTCTATCAATGTAGTTAATACAGCAATTGCGGCAGTTAATGATGTTTAGCTTGTTCAAACAAATGTTGCACAATACTGCGAATCTGTACCGATGAGCGGTTTTTCAGTGCAATGCGAATCTGATGGACATTGCTGGAGAATTCTTCTATTACAGAGGGCGGGTTATTTTCTTCACTGACGAATGGGTGCTTGTCGGCGAGTTCCGAGCGAGTGGTCAGCAGTGTAAAGGCTTTCTGCGTTAATACGGCCTGGTCGAGTGCTTCATGGCGAATCGTATCGACAAAGCGGACATAGCCGGAATCAGCGAGCCAGATCATGGTGCTAAAACAGGCGTTGTGCCGATCACTGTGTAAGCCGAACTCATCCGGGTCGTCCGGGCCGGAAATGTCTTCTACATATAACTGGGCGGGCTTGGGAAAATACAGATAAAGTTGTACGAGAATCCGCGCTACATCTTTATAAAAGTCATCAATATGGATATCGGTCATGTCGTTACCTTTTGGCGCCTATTGGGAATAATGCGCGAGAAAGTCACCGATATCGAGAATGGCTTTTTCCAGTTCGTCGAGTTGTGGTAAAAACACCACGCGAAAATGGTTCGTGTCGGGCCAGTTAAACGCGCTACCCTGAACCACCAGCAGTTTTTTTTGAACCAATAGATCGAGCACCATTTGTTCATCGTCCTGAATATTAAATCGCTCATCCAGTTTCGGAAACAGATAGATCGCGCCTTTAGGTTTAACACAGCTCACACCGGGAATGTCGTTAAGCAATTGCCAGGCGGTTTCGCGTTGTTTATATAAACGACCACCATCTATCACAAGGTCGTCGATACTTTGATAACCACCCAGTGCAGTCTGGATCGCATGTTGTGCGGGCACATTGGCGCACAGTCGCATTGAGGCGAGAATATCCAGCCCTTCAACATAACTATTTGCCTGGTGTTTGGCGCCGCTGATAAACATCCAGCCGGAACGAAAGCCTGCCAGACGATAGGCCTTGGATAGACCGTTAAAGGTCAGGCATATCACATCATTGGCAAGGCTTGCCAGAGGAATATGCTGGGCATCATCGTAGAGAATCTTGTCATAGATTTCGTCGGCAAAAATAACGAGGTTGTGCTCACGGGCAAGCGCTACGATGCTTTCGAGCATATCCTTGCTATAGACTGCGCCGGTGGGGTTGTTCGGATTGATGACAACAATGCCGCGGGTCTTGTCGGTGATTTTACTTTTAATGTCATCGAGATCTGGCTGCCAGTCCGATGCTTCATCACAAAGATAGTGTACGGCCTTGCCACCACTGAGCGAAGTAGACGCTGTCCACAGAGGATAGTCCGGTGCCGGGATCAGTATTTCATCGCCGCTGTTGATGAGTGCCTGCAAGGCCATGGAAATCAACTCGCTGGCACCGTTGCCGAGGTAGATATCTTCAATCTGGATGTCGGGTACACCGTGTTGTTGGTAGTACTGCATAACAGCCTTGCGTGCAGAGTACAGGCCTTTGGATTCACAGTATCCCTGTGACAAAGCAAGGTTGTGTTTCACATCCTGCAAAATTTCATCGGGGGTTTCGAGGCCAAATGGAGCCGGGTTGCCGATATTGAGTTTGAGAATACGTTGTCCTTCTTCTTCCATACGATAAGCCTGTTCAAGCACAGGCCCGCGGATGTCGTAACAGACACCGTGGAGTTTGTTGGACTTTTCAAGAATGTTCATAAGTGTCAATTGCTTGTTCAATTACCTGACAGAGTTAATTAGCTGGATTACAGAGAGCTGTTGCAACAACAGTGTGGCACTTTTCAGCCTTTGGTCTGTCAATAATAAGCTGGTTTAAGGAATAACAGTAAGTTATTGTAACTGCTTCATATTTTTCAGGCTAATACTTATTCACTTCAGGCCAGCCACAGCCATAATCGAGAGCAATAACCGAGTGAGGAGCTTATTATGAGTGATGATCTAACTAGCGACGAGCAATGGAAAGAAAAACTCTCTCCCGAAGCCTATGTGGTTTGTCGGCAGAAGGGTACAGAGCCGCCGTTCAGTGGCGCCTTGCTTGATGAAAAGCGCGGCGGGGTATTTACCTGTGCCTGCTGTGGACAGCCGCTGTTCAGTAGCAATAGCAAGTTTGACTCCGGTTCCGGCTGGCCTAGTTTCTTCGAAAAGATTGATGAATCAGCGGTGCGCGAGATCGTCGACCACTCCCATGGCATGGTGCGCACCGAGGTGGTGTGTGACAAATGTAATTCTCACCTGGGTCATGTATTCCCCGATGGCCCGCCACCGAGTGGCCTGCGTTTCTGCATTAACTCGCTGTCACTGGATTTTGTACCCGAGTAATTAGCAAGCTCTTTTATAAGCCGGTTATTGCTATAAAACCGGCCTTCGGAAAACCACAGTCCGTGTCGGCAGGTTATTGATTCTACGGGACTAAACGTCCACGGGGCCTTGACTCCGTCCGGTCTGGCCCCTAGAATGCGCGCTCTCTGGAAGTCTGTTGCGTCCCCTTCGTCTAGAGGCCTAGGACACCGCCCTTTCACGGCGGTAACAGGGGTTCGACTCCCCTAGGGGACGCCATTTCAGACTTACCCGGGAACATGTGCTTTTGTGGTATCGTGCATGTTCAGGCGGCTGTAGCTCAGTTGGTAGAGCACGACCTTGCCAAGGTCGGGGTCACGAGTTCGAGCCTCGTTAGCCGCTCCAAATTATTTAAAGGCCACCTGTTGCAGGTGGCCTTTTTTATTGTCTGTTTTCATCACTTATTGCCCGGGTTAAGGCCTTTTAATTTCCGATTCTGCCCATACCTACTACTGATACCCATCAGAACCCTGTCCGTTCTATAATCTGTCGCTACTTTCCGGGGAGAACAACTTGCCAGCACTTTCGATACGTCAGCTGAAGAAAACCTATGACAATGGCTTTGAGGCACTCAAAGGTGTTGATCTCGATGTGGAAGAGGGGGATTTCTTTGCGTTACTCGGCCCGAACGGAGCGGGTAAGTCCACGTTAATTAGCAGCCTGTGTTCGCTGGCCGTAAAAAGTGCCGGTCAGGTAAAAATCTTTGGTATTGATATTGATGAATCTTTCTCCAAAGCAAAAAAGCAAATTGGCGTTGTGCCGCAGGAGTTCAATTTCAGTCAGTTTGAAAAAGTGCTGGATATTGTTGTGACCCAGGCCGGGTTCTACGGTATACCGCGTCCGCTGGCATTGGAGCGCGCAGAAAAATATCTGCGCAAGCTTGGACTCTGGGAGAAACGCAATGAACGCTCACGACTGTTATCCGGTGGTATGAAACGCCGCCTGATGATTGCCCGCGCACTTGTGCATGAACCGAAACTATTAATTCTCGACGAGCCCACCGCCGGTGTTGATATCGAACTGCGTCGTTCGATGTGGGATTTTCTTGAAGAGATCAATGCTGCCGGTACGACAATTATTCTGACCACACACTACCTTGAAGAGGCAGAAAGCCTGTGTCGCAATATTGCGATAATTGATCACGGTGAGCTTGTCCAGAATACATCGATAAAGGATTTGCTTGCACAGCTTAACCAGGAAACCTTTGTACTTGATCTGACCAGGCCGCTGGATAAAACACCGGACCTCGGCAAGTATCGGGTGGTGGCTTGTGAGGGAGCCAATCTGGAAATTGAAGTTATGAAAGGAGACTCACTCAACGATGTGTTTGCTGAGCTTGAAAAGCAACAGATCGAAGTGAC
Organism: Pseudomonadales bacterium; assembly: GCA_028280345.1. GTDB lineage: Bacteria > Pseudomonadota > Gammaproteobacteria > Pseudomonadales > UBA7239 > JANQLY01. Next base: position 169,523 of record JANQLY010000002.1, read on the forward strand.
CAGCATGCGCAACAAGGTGAACCGGCTTGAAGAACTGTTTATGCGTCTGCTTAATGAGCACGATGAACAAGCTGTAGAGGGGGCTGCCTGATGGAACCCCGCGAGATTCTTATTGCATTCAATACTATTGTAGTCCGTGAGATACGCCGGTTTATGCGCATCTGGGTGCAAACCCTGATTCCGCCTGTGATCACCATGGCGTTGTACTTTGTGATTTTTGGTGCCTTGATTGGTTCGCGTATTGGTGAGATGGGTGGCTATGACTATATGCAATTTGTCGTGCCGGGGTTAATCATGATGTCGGTGATTACCAACTCCTACGCCAATGTGGTGTCGTCGTTCTTCAGTACCAAATTTCAACGTAATATCGAGGAATTACTCGTATCACCTGTGCCCGATATGGTGATACTGCTCGGCGTAGTCATTGGTGGTGTGGTGCGCGGATTAATGGTGGGCGCATTGGTGACCGTACTGTCATTGTTTTTCACTGAACTCAATGTGGCGAACTGGTTCGTGATGATTGCAATTGTGTTTCTAACTGCACTGCTGTTTTCACTGGCCGGCTTTATTAATGCTATTTATGCGCAGAGCTTTGATGATATTTCGATTATTCCCACCTTTGTACTGACACCGCTCACCTATCTCGGCGGAGTGTTTTATTCGATCTCGCTGTTGCCGGAGTTCTGGCAGAATGTATCGATGCTGAACCCCGTGCTGTATATGGTGAACACCTTTCGCTACGGTGTGCTCGGTGTATCCGATATCAATATTGTCACCGCCTTTGTGATGATTATGGTATTTATCGTGATTGCGTTTGCCTATTCCCTGTCGCTGTTAAAAAGTGGCAAGGGCCTGCGTAACTAGGTCGGCAACCAGATCGGCAAATAGATGGGTAAAGGCACCGTGGCAAACGACAAGTCAGATATTCAAACCCTTGGCGGCAACCTGCCGTTAGGCAAGGATGTTGTTTACTGCTCTACCTATAGCCCCGAATTGCTCTGCGCGTTACCGCGCCTTGCAGGTAGAGAGACGCTTGGCATCGATAATGATGCATTGCCGTTTGACGGCTTTGATAGCTGGAATGCCTACGAAGTATCCTGGTTGGAAAAATCCGGCAAGCCTGTGGTTGCGATGGCACAGTTTCGTTTTCCATGTGATTCGCCAGGTATTGTGGAGTCGAAGTCTTTTAAACTCTATCTCAATTCGTTTAACCAGAGTCGCTTTAGTGATAGTGACGAAGTGCGCCAAATCCTGATCAGGGATTTGAGTGCAGCCGTACAGGCCGGTGTAGAAGTTGAACTGCGTAATAGAAATGACTTTGCTGAGCCGCAGCAGTTTATCGGTGTGATGCCCGGAGACTGTATTGATGATGAACCAGTGAGCATAGAAGAGTATACGGTTAACCCGGCGTTACTTGAGACCGAAGGAAATACAAAGGTTGAAGAGACACTCCACAGTCATCTGCTAAAAACCAATTGCCCGGTTACCGGGCAACCGGACTGGGCAAGCGTATTGATTCGCTACCGCGGTAACAAAATTAGTCGGGCAGGGCTGTTGCGCTATCTCTGCTCATTTCGTGAACACAATGATTTTCACGAGCAATGTGTAGAAATGATATTTAGAGATATTATTGGGCGTTGTGACTGTGAGAGCTTGACCGTAGAGGCGCACTACACACGCCGCGGCGGACTCGATATCAATCCGTTGCGCAGTAATTGCAATGACAAGCCCGCACTGCAACGCATGCTGCGTCAATAGCCGTTTTGGTTAAAACGTTTAATAAAAAGATCAGTTAACTTTATTTTTGAGCTTGTTGGCAATACCGACCAGTGATTTGATAATCTTTTCCCGATCGTAGTTTTTCACCTTGTCGATATCCATATACAGCGTGTAGCCGTCGAGACGCTGCTCAAAGTAGGTCTGACTCGCGCCGAGGTTTTTACGGAAATCCATTACCTGGAAAACCTGCACTGGCTCGGCAAAACCTTTTACCTTGATCTTGCCACGGTCGCGGCACATGATGCTGTCCTTGATCAGTGAGTAGGTCTCGTGTGAAATCAGAATTTCACCTGGCGGTGCATTCGCCTCCAGACGGCTCGCGAGGTTAACCTCGGTGCCGAGCAGGGTATAGTCGAGACGCTGCTCGGTACCGAAATTGCCTACCGTACAGTAACCGGAGTTGACGCCGATACGAATTTCCAGAGAGCGAGTAATGCCCTCGCTATTCCAACGCTGTTGTAAATCCTTCATCAGGCGTTTCATTTCAATCGCCATCGACACACAGGCCAGTGCATCTTCCTTTGGTCCGCGGGTAGTCGGGTCACCATAGAAGATCATAATCGCATCACCGATAAACTTATCGATGGTGCCACCAAACTTATGGGCGATCTTGCTCATCTCGGTGAGATAATCGTTGAGCATCTTGGTCAGCTCTTCCGGTTCAAGTTGTTCGGAAAGCTCGCTGAAACCCTTGATATCGGAGAAGAACACCGTGAGGAACTTTCTTTTCGTATTGAGCTTGGAGTCCTGTCCGGAAAAAATTGTCTGCCAGATCTGCGGTGAGACATAACGGGACAGCTTCCAGGTTTTCATTTTCAGTTCATGCTGCTCTTCGCGCAGCTTGTCTGCGTTTTCGCGATTTTCCCTCGTGTTGTTATAGACAAGGAAAGAGTACACCACAAAATAGAAACTGATACCGATAACACTCGGCAAGCTGCCGGAGACATCATTCATCGGCAGAAATTCAGCCTGGTTATAAAGGAAGGCTGTGCCCATGCCAAATACAAACACTGCGATATTCTCACGCCAGCGCAGCAGGCCACCGGCGATCAATGCCTGACATTGGATAATGGTGAAAAACAGAATGCCGGGCAATAAACTGAAATCAATAATATTGATCAGGCTGCCGAGCAGAAAGGCGTCCAGAGAACTAAACCCCCGCGATACCGTTTCCAGCTTGTGGGAGAAATACTTGGTAATACCAAAAACAATATGGGGGTAGACAATCCAGAAAAAGAAAAAGAAAAAACGCAGACTGTATTCAGTCCAGTCGATATAGGAGATTAGTGTGCTTGCCGCAGCCGCGGAAAGTAATAATCGGAAATAATAGTCGTTACGTGGAATCTCTGCCTGACGGCGCTCCTGTTCCGACATTTCCTCTGAAACTGCTACTTCACTCATGGATGTTATTGAAATATATTTTAGTTCGAATTAAAACCTGTCTACGATCAGATACTTACAAAAAGTACCGCGCCGTAATCTACCATAATTAAGGTGTATTACCTATTACTTCGGAAAATACCTAAAAATGGTCGCTTTTTACCCCTGTTTTCCCATTCGGGCTGCCGATCTGCAGGTTACAGGGGAGAAACCACGCACTATTGCTTTCAACAAGGTGCTTGTGTAGAGTTGCCGCCTCGATTTTGCGAGCTTTTTCGGTCAGTTTGAGGCTGAAAAACTGTGTTTCGGTGAGGTGTCCGAGTGGGTGGAGCCTTATCGTTTGCAAAGCAAAGCTTTGCATAAGGCGGAACGACAAAAAGCTACGCTTTTTGGCCGGGCCGCAGGAGCACGCAGGCGTGTGGACTGGAAGCTCTGAAAAAATCCAAATCCCCAAGAAAAAATTATGGTGAGGTGTCCGAGTGGTCGAAGGAGCACGCCTGGAAAGTGTGTGTACGGCAACGTACCGAGGGTTCGAATCCCTCCCTCACCGCCAAATTTAAAAAGGCACCCCTTGTGGGTGCCTTTTTAATTTGTTGGTTCGGGAGTGAATGGAGGCAAAATCTCCGGTTCGACAAAATGCGATTAAGCGTTTTGGACGTCGCCTTGGCGACGGGGCGAAGCCCCGAAAACAGCCCTTATGGCCAAAACACTTCGTGGGCCACACTGGGCTGTTTGAGTCAATCCCTCCCTCACCCCGCCATCGAAGATAGCGGCTCAGTCGCGAGCGTCCGGCCCGCTAGCATGGCTACCGGGCGTTCACGATACGCGAAATATATTTCGCAAAAAACGTATCGTTCACCCCTCACCGCCAATAAATAAAAAAACCCGGTCTTGTGCCGGGCTTTTTTATTTAACCTGCCGGTAGACAAGGCGCCGATAGCGGTTCAAGCTAAACTTGATCACCGCAAGTCAGCCCGGAACCGCATATCAATAAGTTATGGGTCTGTTTCCAGAGAATTCTCTTGTAAATCCACTTAACTTATCAATACCTTATATTAACGACTAAGCTAAAGTTAATTATTATTCAGTAATCTTTGTCCACGGTAATCACCATCCAAAGGCCAAACATCATTAATGTTAGGGTCCAATGGGTCTGCATCTATAATATCTGGTGTTAAGTCATTGTCGTCATCGTTATCTTCTGTTAGATCATCGCAGCCATCACCATCATTATCATTATCCAGACTTACCGTTGCATCACAGGCATCAGCATTATTCCCCATACCATCACCATCACTATCTTGTGATTCAGTAATATCCAGAGGAAATGCATCACTCACATCGGGCTCGCCGTCATTATCGTCATCGGTATCCGCATTATCCCCAATGCCATCGGCATCGGAATCGGCTGTCTCAGTAGCGTCTAACGGGAAAGCATCTTCAGCATCAATGGTACCATCATTGTCATCATCTTCATCAATACTATTGCCTATGCCGTCCAGGTCAGTGTCAACCCATTCGTCAACATTATTCGGATCAAAATCAATGGCATTGTGATAAAAGTCAGTATCAATATCATTAAGTAAATCAGCGATTAAGATGATTCGAACCGAGCCTGTATTTATTTGATTCCAGTGGTCAAGACGTCTTCCACCGATAATAAGGTCTGCGTACCCGTCCATATCGATATCACCAGCGCCGCTTACAGCTTCACCGAAGGATGCCCACTTAGCTGCACGCCCAATTCTAAACAATGACATACCATCAATACCTGAGTACACATGGGCTTCACCAAAGGAACCAATTGCCACATCATCATAACCATCATTATTCACATCACCAACATCACTCACTGAGCGGCCAAACTCTCCAGGAGGAGTATCCAGACTAAAGTCATAGAGTACAGCCCCGTTGGCACCGGAGAATACTCGAGCAAAGCCATTGCACTGAATCGGAAATGAAGCTGAACAATAAGCAGGTGCGCCAACGATGACATCAGTATGGCCATCCCCATTCATATCACCTGCGCCACTGACCGATACACCAAAGGTTTTCGCGGTACCACCTAAAAATTCATATAATATTGCGCCATTTGCGCCAGAAAAAACTTTGGCGGAGCCGCCGTCCAAATAAGCTCCGTTGGAGCCAACAACAACATCAGCATAGCCATCATTATTCACATCACCTGCATCGCTGACATCTATGCCTAGATGATAATCCCAACCATCACCATCAAAGCTATAAAGAATGCTGCCATCCTTGCCGGAAAAAACTTTTGCCTGGCCGCTATTCATGCCCGTAGTGTCAGCGAGAGGTTCACCAATAATAATGTCATCGTAACCGTCATTGTTGACATCCCCGGCATCACTGACGGAATAACCAAAGGTATAGGAGTTGCCACCAGAACCATTGAAGGAATACAGTTCAATACCATCACGCCCGGAATAAACTTTAACATAATCGCCACTTGGGTATTGATAGCCCTTATTAGTTCCGACAACTACATCATCATAACCATCATTGTTGACATCGCCAGCACTGCTGACAGAGCCTCCAAAATAATCTAAAGCGTTGTCACCGTAAAAATTATATAAGACCTCTCCATTGATTCCGGATAAAACGAGGGCTGAGCCACTATCTTCCCCGTTTGTATCGTCTCGGCTCACGCCAATAATGCTGTCAGGGTAACCGTCGCCGTTAACGTCGCCGGCATCGCTAACGTCATCACCAAAAAAATCCTCATAATCTTCTCCGTAATAAGACCGCCTCCAGTAAGGCTGAATTTCAGCATTATGAGGATCTGAGCCTAGAAAAACTTCTTCTTGATCTGAATGGCCGTCACCATCATGATCGGCAACATCACACGCGTCGCCAACCTGATCATTATCAACATCTTCCTGTAAATAATTGCTTACACTGATACAGTTATCAACGCTGTCTTCTATGAGATCTCCATCAGCATCGGCCCACCGGGTTATATCAAATGGAAAACCATCGATTGTATCAATATAACCATCTCCATCATCATCAGGGTCTACACTGTTTAATAACTGGTCGCCATCAATATCAATGTCTCCCACAAAGAATGGATTAAAATCGTCATGATCAATAGTGTCAGGCACTCCGTCGTTATCATCATCTGTATCATATTCGTTTCTGATGTTATCTTTATCGGCGTCAAAGATCAGCTCACCCAGAGGTGGCTCAAAAGGCTCATTGAATCCCCAGCTGGTTACTATTGCCGTAGTCGGAAAGTCCACCAGGTTTTCATTAATATTTACATAAGTCTTATAACACTGAACTAAAGACTGCTCCGCATTCAGTGTTAATGTACAAAGAGTGAAGTCATTAACACCGTAAGAAAATTGAATTGAGTTTGATATATTAAGGGTTTCCGTTTGTGCATTTGTAACGCTGATGTTATTGGTTTCGTTAAAGCATACATTGATCATAAAATCGTAACAATAGCTCCTGTCTTGCTCCCAGTTCTGAAATAGATTACATTCGAGAATCGAATTTCCGCTACAGGAAAATTCAATTCTTGATTGTAATTCTCCGCCAGCAAAGTATTGATCGGGAAGATTAAAGGGCTCATTAATCAATTGCATGCCACTATCTCTGGGTGGGTCATCATTATTTCTATGATTAAAGAGAGAATAGTCAGACAAGCGAAGGCAGTTAGGGCCTGTTTCATCCACGACACATAGTTTTGCATTCACAGTGCCAGCTTCAAGAGAGAAAAATATATCACCTCCCTGGCTATGGGGTTTGTCACTCCATATATCTATACTTAATTCATAACGCTTGACGGTAGGGTCTTCTCCAATAATTACTTCCCATCCATCAGCTATAGAGTCAGAGTCTGAATCAGTAATCAGAGGGTCAGTTCCATAGATTATTTCTTCAGCATCTGACAAGCCATCATTATCAGAATCCAATGCAAGCGCAGCACAAGGTAAAAAACAAAGCAAAGTACAGATGCGTTGGTATTTTAAAAAAGCTGGTAGTAAGGTATTTTTCATCATTATAGTTCTAAATATGGACTATTAAGCTCTTTCTCACTCTATCCGAGTCTACAGCATGATAGCTGTTCCGAGTAGTGATTTTCTATATAGGCCTTTGATTTCAATAGGTTACAGGCGGTGATAGAGACTCTGTTTATAACCGGATTCGGCAAAATACGGTTGAGTATTTTGGGTGTCTGCATGCCGAGAGCCTGCTCCGCGAGCGAAGCGAGTGTAATGGGTACGCAGTGCAGCCCCTTATTCCATTAAGTGATTGGCGCTAATTCGGGGTAAAGACCTCCAGTCCACCCTTGATGGGCAAGGAATTTGTAATAGATAGCATTTAGCAGGTATCGTAACAGGCATTAAGACATGACTTTATACCCCAAAGGAATTGGAAAATATTGAAATCAATCAATAATCTATACCGTTTCGCCCAGGAACGTAGTACGCCGGGTCCTTTCCTGGGATGTCTTTTCAAATGCTTCAGTCATTTGGCGTTGCCGCTTCTTGTTCTATTTTCCAGTCATACCTTGTCCATAGACGTTGACAGTGATGGTTCGCTGGCTGAGGAAGAGATGTTGGCGGGAACTAGCGATAATGACCCGAATGAGAGGCCTTATTGGTGGCGCACCTTTAACGGAGACCATCCAGGTGATTATTTGGGTTATTCGGTCAGCGGCGCCGGCGATGTGAATAATGATGGCTACGGGGATCTGATTGTCGGCGCGTATCGGGATGACAATAACGGCGCTGATAGCGGCACAACGCGAGTGTTCTCCGGTGTGGATGGTTCGATTCTCCATGCTTTTAATGGTGATAGTGCGGGTGACTGGTCGGGCTATGCGGTCAGCAGTGCCGGCGATGTGAACGGTGATGGTTACGGGGATCTGATTGTCGGCGCTTCCAGAGATGGCAACAACGGTAATTTTAGTGGTTCAGCGCGGGTATTCTCCGGTGTGGATGGCTCTATTCTATATACCTTTAATGGCGATAATGAGAATGATTATTTTGGTGTTTCAGTCAGTGATGCCGGTGATGTGAATGGCGATGGCTATGGGGACCTGATTGTTGGGGCAACGTTCGATGACAATAACGGAGCTGACAGTGGCTCAGCGCGGGTATTCTCCGGTGTGGATGGTTCTATTCTGTACACCTTTAACGGTGACAGTGAAGGTGATTGGTTTGGTGTTTCTGTTAGCGATGCAGGGGATGTAGATGGCGATAGCCGCGGAGACCTGATTGTTGGAGCTTATCTGGATGATAACAATGGTTATAGAAGTGGCTCGGCGAGGGTGTTCTCGGGTATGGATGGTTCTATTCTGTATACCTTTAATGGTGATGACGAAAATAACTATTTTGGCTTTTCGGTCGATGGTGCCGGCGATGTGAATAATGATGGCTATGGGGATCTGATTGTCGGCGCTTACAGGGATGATAATAACGGCACGGAAAGTGGCTCAGCACGGGTATTCAGTGGTGCGGATGGTGCAATCTTGTACACCTTTGCGGGTGACAGTGCCGGCGACTTTTTTGGTCGGTCGGTTAGTGGTATTGGTGATATAAACAATGACGGTTATGCCGACCTTATGGTTGGCGCTGATGAAGATGACAATAACGGCACGAGCAGTGGCTCGGTGCGGATATTCAGTGGTGTAAATGGCTCGATCCTCTATAACCTTAATGGCGACAGTGAGGGTGATGGTTTTGGTCGTTCCGTTAGTGGTGCCGGTGATGTAAACAATGACGGCTACCCGGATGTGATAGTCGGGGCTTACGGGGATGATAATAACGATATTTTCAGTGGTTCAGCGCGGGTGATATTGAGCTCGGATTTGGTTGGTGATCGGGATCTTGACTTTGTTTTGAATGGTGTCGATGCATTTCCTGATGATCCTTCTGAATGGCTTGATACGGATGAAGATGATATCGGTAATAACGAGGATTGGGATGATGATGGTGACGGTGCTCCGGATATCGTGGATAGTGCCCCGTTGGATCACAATAATTCCACGGAGCTGGCTTTGCCTATCGATTCAACCTTCAAAGGTCTTGGGTATAAGGCGTCTCATCAACAGTAATCTTCCCGGTCATAGTGTATTCTCGAAGTGGAAACGTAAGAGATAATCTAACGCTTATTGGCAAGATTAAAATCTACCTGATAGGGTAGTTATATTGAGTGCAATAAATATACTTAAAAGACAGTAACCAGGAGTCCCCATGTTCTTCGAGCGCGCCCGTCACGACCTTCTTCCCACTCGCGAGTTTATTGTTCGTATGATTCGCTGCTATTTGTTTGCCACGGCCTTTCTGGCATTTTCCCTGTTCGTGGGCATCGTGGGGTTCAATATGATCGAAGGCTTTAATTTCAAAATGGCGCTGGTGAATGCGGCTTCAATGCTTGGTTCTGTCGATTTGCCTTATCCTCCCAAATCCGGTTACGGCATGTTGTTTGCGGCCTGGTATGGTTTGTTTGCTGAGACAGTCTTCCTGCTTGCGGTTGCCACCTTGCTGGCTCCGGTGATTCATCGCATCTACCACCGCTTTCATCTTATTGAGGAGGAATAGGGGATATCTTGTACTGGAACGGGCAATTGTTCAGACTCTGCGGCAATGGTTGATCCGGGTAGCTGTTATCCCGGAGTGTATGAATCAGTTTTAGGGTTTTAAAGCCATCAAGCCAGTCGTGCATGTGTTTTAGAAACTGCTCCGTGTTTTTTGCCTGTTTGCGGCTGTGAGTTAGCCCTTCGTCGAACCGAATGATTTCAAGAGCATTGTCCAGTTCAATGGAAAGATTAACCGGTTTTTCCTCATTAAAAAAACTTTCAAGTTGTTTGAGCAGGGTTTTGAGTTCAGCAAAAACCTGTGGGTGGTAGCTGCAGTAATCGGTTTGTGGATTGTTGAGTGCCATAATACTTGCAACTGCCGGGCCTGTGCCAAATGGCACTCTATCGGAAACACGTGCCTCAAGCTTGATGCGGCATTCAGGAATAAAGAGAACCTCACCGGTTTTGGCAAGTTTGTTTAATAGATAAAAATCCTCGCCGCCATTACGTTTTGGAAAACCACGTACCCTGGCATAGTATTCGTAATGAACAGCAAGCGTGCTGCCCAGCGTATAAAACGCATAGGGGGAGCCGGCCCATTCGAGACCTGCATGGTAGTATCGTAAATGTTGTTCATACAGTATTGTGGCGCTGCGTAGCGTTTCATCTATTTGTGGGTCTTTTACATCGTGATAAAAATCAAACACCCGTGCGGCACACGGTACGTCAGTTTGTTCGAAATAGTTATCAGGTAAGCTTGCGTCCGCATCGCTGGAATATATCCATGGATCGCGTATTACCTGTTGTGTAATCAGCCGACATGCGATATCGCAACCGATCTTGCGCGCGAGGCCAACCCCCTGTGCTGCGGGAATGCTGTTGTGAGCGGTGCGGTCAATCACGAGCAACTGCGAGGTCTGGTTGTCTTTGCCAAACAGATAGAGCGGTGCGAGTGACTGCTGTTGCGAATAACGGGTCTGCATGGATGTTAGTAAAGCAGCATTTTGCTGGTGCGTTTCTACTGTGGCATTGTCTGGCTCGTTGATAATCACAATTAACAGGTAGGATTTGTCACCAAACTGTGACTCAAAGCGGTCGATAAAGGTCATATCTTCGGCACAGGCGGGAATTACCAGACAGTATTCGAATTGGTTAGTTGAAAACCAGTCGGGCAGGTTAGCGGCTTCCGTTTCTATGTGGCGTTGCAGATATTGTTGCAGTGCATTGGCCATGAGAATAGTCGGAATTGCAATCAGTGCAGCGCGCAGCGCAGCGGTAAATTGCGCACGATCTCTGCTTCGACATCCAGCAGTTCATCCAGACGTGCATTCACTTCATTGTTAGGCAGATAATGATGGGCGAGTTCGATAAAAATATTCTGATGGCGTTCTTCAGACTGGGTGATGGTTTGGTAGAACGTAAAAAGTTCTGCATCTGAGCTTGAGTTGTGATCCGGGCTGAGTGCGTCACGCACCAGACCAAAGCGCTCGGCGCCGCGGGCCTCGACAATCGCACCGATGATCAGGCGATCCATAAGATAGAGGTCACTGTCCTTGCGAAAATACTTGCGTAGTTGGTTGATATAAGGATCTTTCTCATCCGGGGTTTGAGTGAGTCCACGTGACTGCATCACTTTGATCACATCGCGGAAGTGAGCGAGCTCTTCAATCGCGATATCCGTCATGATTTTCACCAGATGATCGCGATCCGGATAGTGGGAGGCCATGGAAAGTGCCATACCTGAGGCTTTTTTCTCGGCGGCGGCATGATCCGGCAGGAAGGTATCCATATCGGAGCTGACGATATCGGCCCATTCGGCGGGGGTGTGGTAGCGTAGGGTAAACATGCGGCGATTATAACGGCTGTTGCAACTGTTTGCGGGGGTAGTAGTTGCAGCGGTACTTAATCATTATAATGTGCGACTTTTGGTCGGAAGTTATTCTACATCGAGGCCAAAATCGCATTTGTACCAGCAAGGGTTTCAGAAAGGGGTCAATATATGGTCATTAAGCCAAAAGTTCGGGGTTTCATTTGTACCAATGCCCATCCGGCGGGATGTGCAGCCAATGTGCAGGAGCAGATTGCCTATGTGAAGCAGCAGGGGGCTGTGGAAAACGGGCCGAAAAATGTGCTCGTGATCGGGGCATCTACGGGCTATGGGCTGGCGTCGAGGATTTCAGCAGCGTTTGGTTGTGGCGCGAAAACCATCGGTCTGTTCTTTGAAAAGCCCGGGGAAGAGAAACGCACCGGATCAGCAGGTTGGTACAATTCGGCGGCGTTTCATCAGGCCGCTGAAGCGGAAGGGCTTTATGCGAAAAGCATTAATGGTGATGCGTTTTCCGATGAGATCAAGCAGCAGACGATTGACCTGATCAAGCAGGATCTCGGCCAGGTGGATCTGGTGGTGTATAGCCTCGCGTCGCCGCGTCGCCAGCACCCAAAAACTGGAGAAGTATTCAATTCCACACTGAAGCCGATCGGCAAATCGGTTACCCAGCGCGGCGTAAACACCAACAAGAACGTTATTGAGGAAGTCACTCTCGAAGCGGCTACGGATGAGGAAATTGCCGGTACAGTTGCGGTGATGGGGGGCGAAGATTGGGAAATGTGGATCGATGCACTTTCCGCAGCCGGTGTACTCGCCGAAGGCTGTAAAACCACAGCCTATACCTACCTCGGTGAGAAGGTGACCTGGGATATTTATTGGCACGGTACGATTGGTGCGGCGAAAAAAGATCTCGACCGCGCCTGTGGTGTGATTCAGCAAAAACTTGATGGTATCAATGGCAATGCCTATGTGTCGGTGCTCAAGGCAGTAGTGACCCAGGCGTCGGCGGCAATTCCGATTATGCCGCTCTATCTGGCACTGCTGTTCAAGGTGATGAAGGAAAAGGGCATTCACGAGGGTTGTATTGAACAGGTTTACGGCCTGTTTGCCGGTGGTCTGACCGATGCCGAGCCGGAACTTGATGAAGACGGCCGCTTGCGTCGCGATGGTCTCGAATTACAGCCGGAGGTTCAGCAAACCGTCGAAGAGCTTTGGCTGCAGGTGACTGATGACAACCTCAATGATATTTCTGACTATCAGGGCTACAAGGACGAGTTTCTCAAGTTGTTCGGGTTTGGCTTTGACAGCGTGGATTACGAACAGGATATCAGCCCGGTGGTTGATATCGAACTGGCCTGATCACGTTCAGACCGCGCTATGAGTGTGACAGGCGAAGGCATTATTGCGGGTGAGGAAACCCGGCTTTCGCCACTGGTGCGTCGCATAACTGCGCCGAATCCGAGCCCGCTCACGGGCCCGGGTACAAATACCTATCTGATTGGCAATAAGGATGTAGCGGTGCTCGATCCCGGGCCCGCTGATAAAGATCATATTGAGGCGATCCTCGCCGCTCTCGAGAGCAAGCAACAGCATTTGCGCTGGATACTCGTGACCCACACTCATGCGGATCATTCCCCGGGGGCAGCGTTACTGGCTCAGCAAACCGGCGCGCAACTGATTGGAGCAACCTGTGATGATGGTCTTCAGGATCCGACCTTTCAGGTAAAACAACAACTGGTGCACGGGGAGTGTCTGGAGACGGATGAATTCTGCCTTGAAGCGATTCACACGCCGGGCCATGTCAGCAACCACTTTTGCTATTGCCTGCACGAAGAGGGCATGGTGTTTGCCGGAGATCACATAATGGAAGGCTCCACCGTCGTGATTGTGCCGCCGGGAGGGGATATGGCGGACTACATTGCCTCCCTGAAACTGCTGCGTGACTATCCACTGAGCAGTATTGCCCCGGGCCACGGCAATCTGATTACGGATTCATTGGCCTGGGTGGACTATCTGATCGAGCACCGTCTGCAGCGTGAACGCAAGGTGCTGGACCGTCTGGGTGGTATGAAGGACGAAACGACGCTGCAAGCACTGACAAAAGTGGTCTATGACGATGTCGATCCGTCATTGCACCTGATCGCCAGTGTGTCGTTGTGGGCGCATTTGCTCAAGCTGGAACGGGAGGGGCTGGCCAGGCGCACGGATAGTGATGCGGGTGAGTTTGGCGAGCAGTGCTGGGTGATAGTCCCGGCGTAACAGATTGATTCCTAATAAAGCTTGAGCCAAGCGGCCTGCGTCAGTAACATTACCGCCTTTGCGGACCAAGACCCATATCCCATGAATATTACCGGCAGTATTGTTGCGTTAGCCACTCCTATGAAAGCCGATGGTTCGGTGGACTGGAGCAGCCTCGACCACCTTCTCGAGTTCCATATTGAACAGGGTACCAACGCCATTGTGGCGGTGGGCACGACCGGCGAGTCGGCCACCCTGACTATACCGGAGCACAAGGCGGTGATTGCCCGTGTGGTGGAAACCAGCAATGGTCGTGTTCCGGTGATTGCAGGTACTGGCGCCAATTCAACCCAGGAAGCCGTGGAACTCACCGAAGCGGCAAAAGAAGTAGGTGCCGACGCCTGTCTGCTGGTCACGCCGTATTACAACAAGCCAACCCAGCAGGGGCTTTATCTGCATCACAAAACCATTGCCGAAGCGGTCAATATCCCCCAGATTCTCTACAATGTGCCGGGCCGTACGGCCTGCGATATGCTACCGGAAACCGTTGAGCGCCTTGCGAGCATTAATAATATTATCGGCATCAAGGAAGCCACGGGTGATATGGAGCGGGCCAGGGCGGTGATCGAACGCTGTGATAGTGATTTCCTTGTGTATTCCGGTGATGATGAAACCGCTGTTGAATTAATGCTGATGGGTGGCAAGGGCAGTATTTCGGTGACGGCAAATGTAGCGCCGGCGGCACTGGCAGAAATGTGTCGCCTTGCGATGGCCGGTGAAGCCGATGCAGCCCGCGCTGCAAACGACAAACTCATGCCCATTCACAAGGCTCTGTTCGTTGAAGCAAACCCGATTCCGGTAAAATGGGCGTTACAGGCCATGGGTCTGATCGGTGATGGTATTCGTTTGCCGCTCACAACCCTTTCTGAAAATTATCACGACGAGGTTCGTGCCGCCCTGCAGCAAGTCGGAGTTATTTAATGCGTTTTAGTTTTGGCAAGCTGTCGCTTGTTCTGGTTACCCTGTTTACTCTTAATGCCTGTGGCTCACTGTTTGGTCGCGATGGTTACTTCCGTGATCGCGGCGATTCCTACGTGTATGCAGAAGAAATTCCACCGATGTCAGTGCCTGAAGAGCTTGATGATTCCGCGATCACCGAGTTGTTTGTGATTCCCCCGGTATCAAATGATTACGTAGATCCGGATGTGGAATTTGAAGCGCCGCGTCACAGCATGATTGAAGCGCGTGAAGTGGCTCAGGTAAAAATACAGAAACTAGGTACGCGGCGCTGGATTGCAATTAATAGCCCTCCCGGAGGCGTCTGGCCACAGGTTAACAGCTATCTGGACGAGCAGAGTATCAAGGTGGCCCATTCAGATGCAGTGACCGGTGAAATTGAAACGGTGTGGCTGCGTCTGAAAGAGGAACCGGAAACCAAGGATCGTTACCGTTTAAGTGTGCAGCAGGGCTTACACCCGAATACCACAGAGATTCATATTGTCCAGATAACAGTGGATCGCATGGTGCCCGCAGAGGGCAAGGTGAACTGGCCCGACACGTCGATGAACGCAAACCGCGAAGCGTGGATGCTCAACAAACTTGCCAACCATCTGGCGCGACAGCAGGGAGATTCTATATCGCTGTTGGCGCAAGCTATCGGCGGTGATCGCAAGGTAGAGCTGGTACGCCCTTATCAGGGAGACCCTTTCCTGCTGGTTTATCTGGATATGGATCGCACCTGGGCAACGGTGAGTGGCGCGGTCAGTGATCAGGCGATGCGACTCGATGAAATGGTCGAATCTGAACGCCTGCTCAAGGTAACCTTTGATCCATCCTGGCGGCCGGAAGATGGGGAAGACGAAGACGGGTTCTTCAGTCGTTTCTTTGATTTTGGTGATGACGACGACAATGAAGGGTTGCGTCGCTATCACATATATCTCGAAGAGTTTGATCAAAATGAGATCAGGGTTTACGTTAAGGACAGTAACGGTAACCCCGTACCGCATCAGGAAGCAGCGAAAATTCTCAGCTATATTCGTTATCATCTCGTTTAACACGAATGAGATTTGCATCCATCGGCAGTGGCAGCAAGGGCAATGGTACTCTTGTGCAGGTTGGCGATACCTGTGTGCTTATTGATTGTGGATTCACGATCAAGGAAACCGAGCAACGCCTTGCTCGCCTGGATGTGTCGGTAGAGCGATTAAGCGCAATTCTTGTAACCCATGAGCACAGTGATCACATTGGTGGTGTAGGTCCGTTTGCCCGCCGTCACGATGTACCGGTCTATATCACGGCCGGCACCCATCGCTCCGGTAAAACCGGCGAGGTTCCCCAACTGCATATTATTGATAGCCATGACACGTTTGTGTTGGGTGAACTGACCATTATTCCGGTGCCTGTGCCCCATGATTCACGTGAACCGGTGCAGTATGTGCTTGCAGCCAATAATAAAAAGCTCGGTGTGTTGACTGACCTCGGTTCGCTGACGCGCCATGTTACAGAACAATATCGTGATTGTGATGCATTGATTCTTGAATGTAACCATTGCCCGGGGATGTTGCAGGTGGGGCCTTATCCACCTTCAGTAAAAGAGCGTGTGGCTGGTGACTGGGGACATTTGAGTAACGAGCAGGCAGCGGCTTTTCTCGATCAGGTCGAAGGTGGCTTGCAGCACCTCGTGCTGGCCCATCTCAGTGAACAAAACAATTCTCTTGAGCAGGTGAAAGCAGTCATGGCGGATCGCCTGAAAAAAGCGCAAAATACACTCTTCGCCTGTCAGCAACAGGGTTTTGACTGGCTAACGATTTCGTAATGAAATCAATAGTTTGGCTGGTATTTGTCTATTGGCAAGTGCTTTGGTGGCGGTTAAAAATCTGCTAAAGTCCGCTGTTTCGTTTCACCTGATCTATTTTTCTTCACAACAAAGCTGATGTTATGAGCAAAGTCCTCGAAGCCAACAATGATTTACCGATTCGTACTGATCAACCTGTTCACAGCGGTAAGGTACGTTCGGTTTACTGGTTGACTGAAGCGGATAGCAAGCGCCTGATTGAAGAGAAAGATTATGATGTTGCTGCGGATGCACCGCTGGCAATTATGGTGATCAGTGATCGTATTTCAGCGTTTGAATGTATCTGGCATGGCGAGAACGGATTGAATGGTGTTCCTGGTAAGGGCGCCTCGCTGAATGCTATTTCAAACCATTGGTTCAAGCTGTTTAAAGAAAAAGGTCTGGCTGATAGCCATATCCTGGATATTCCACATCCATTGGTCTGGATTGTGCAAAAGGCCAGGCCAGTGATGATTGAGGCCATTGCGCGTCAATATATTACCGGCTCAATGTGGCGTGCCTATGCAAAAGGTGAGCGTGAGTTCTGCGGTATTCAGATTGCAGAAGGTCTGGAAAAAGACCAGAAATTACCGGAACTGTTAATTACGCCTTCTACCAAAGGCATACTCGAAGGTATACCGGGTGTTCCTGCTCAGGATGATGTAAATATTACCCGACAGAATATTATTGAGAATATTGAAACGTTTAATTTCAAGTCAGTTGAAGATGTTGATCGCTATGAAAAATTGTTAACAGAAGGCTTTGACACAATTTCTGCAGCACTATCAGAAATTGACCAGATATTTGTTGATACCAAATTTGAGTTTGGTTACGTAACCGATAAAGCCGGCAATGAGAAATTAATTTATATGGATGAGGTGGGTACACCGGATTCATCACGCATCTGGGATGGCGCACAATACAGAGATGGCAAAATTGTTGAAAACTCGAAAGAGGGCTTCCGACAGTTGTTGCTTAAGCATTTCCCTGATCCTGATATTCTGTTGAATAAAGAGCGTATGGATGAACGTACGGCTCTTGCCCGTGACAATGACTTGCCTGAAGCTGTATTGATGGAGGTTTCAAATACCTATACCAGTATTGCCGAAAAGATTACCGGTCAGAAGATAGAGCTTTCTGATAACCCCAAGCAGGAAATTATCGACCTTTTGAACAAGGACTACGGTCTTATTGATTGATTTTCAGCTGCAATACAAACGTCGGGAACTTTGCTTGTGGGGACCGGTCTCTGTAACAGACTTTCGCTAATAGCTCTCCGTTTAAGTTAAAGGTGACAATATGTTTGGACGCTCCGTTGCTCTCAAAAAACTGATGCTTGCCGATGCTGATACCGCCTTGCCGGGTCGTGATAAGCCTATCGCAACGGCGGCTACGCACTATGTTAATGGTGCGTCTCTTCACCCTCCGTTTAAAGATGGCCTGCAGCAAGTGCAGTTTGGCATGGGTTGTTTCTGGGGGGCAGAAAAGCTGTTTTGGGAGCTCGATGGCGTAGTTGTTACCGCGGTGGGCTATGCTGGTGGCATTACCTTGAATCCAACTTATGAAGAAGTGTGTGGCGGGCAAACGGCGCACACAGAAGTTGTGTTGGTGGTGTTTGATCCGGCAGTGGTCAGCTTTGACAAACTGCTTAAGGTGTTTTGGGAGAGTCATAGTCCGATTCTCGGAATGCGTCAGGGTAACGATGTTGGCACCCAGTATCGCTCGGCTATTTATGCTGATGATGTGCGCTTGCTCGATGCGGCGCGTGAGAGTCTTGCGGCCTATCAGGTGGAGTTGTGGGCCAAGGGCTACGGTGGTATTACAACAGAGGTTAAAAGTGGGCAGACATTCTACTATGCCGAAGACTACCACCAGCAATATCTGGCGAAAAACCCTGGCGGTTATTGCAATCATCTGGATATTGGCAAGACAGGATTACCCGCGTTAAAAATCTAGCCTATAATATCTGCCCGGGTTGGCGCTAACGGGCGAGAATATTTGAATCTCAAGGCAAACAATACGCAGAAAAATAAAGGCATCTTCAGTAACGGCTTTGTGGTGGCCGGCTTTGCCTTGTTTCTGGTTGTTTTTTTTAAAAATGCCTGGGTGTGTGAAGACGCCTATATCTTTTTTCGCAGTCTTGAACAGTTATTTAATGGCAATGGCCCGGTCTGGAATGCGCACGCACGTGTGCAAGTTTATACCAGTGTTATCTGGTATTGGCTAAATGCATTTATCGCATTTTTCTACCGCGATTATTTTATTGTTTCCATTATGCTGTCGGCTGTTTGTTGCGGTTTGATGCTGTATTACACTGCGCGCATTATTGAGCATGCGAAACTGTTCCTGATTTTTGTTTTGTTGTTAATTGCGAGCCGCAGTTTTTTTGATTACACGAGCTCGGGACTGGAAAATGCGCTGGCATTTACTCTGATTAGCGCCTTCGTTTTTTATCTAAAGCAATTCCTGGTGGTCGGGCAAGACCGGGAACGACAAGAGCAACAGTCATGCTTTTTGGCTCTGTGTGTATTGGTAGGGCTGTCACCACTTGTCAGGCATGATCTGGTGTTGTTGTTGGCGCCGGGCTTTGCCTGGGCGGCTATCGTCAGGTGGCAGCATTGGCGTCACGGCCTGATCAGCAGAACTATATTGTTTTGGCCGCTGGTTGCCCTGTTTATGCCGCCGTTGCTGTGGACGCTGTTTTCACTTATCTACTACGGTATTCCACTTCCCAATACTGCCTATGCAAAACTCAATCACGGGGTGCCGCGTGAACTGATTATGGAATACGGCAGCCGCTACTTTGTGGCCCACTGGTACTGGGATACACCAGTCATTGTCGCCTTGTTGCTGTCTATTGTGTGTGGTTTGTTTTCCCGTATTGCCCTGCTGAGAGTATTGGCGGCGGGTGTGCTATTACATATTACTTATTTATACACGATAGGTGGTGACTACATGCTCGGTCGCTTTCTTTCGATTCCGTATTTTCTTGCGGTGTTGCTGCTGGTTTTGCAGCTCGCTATATGGAAGCCGCTAAAGCTTTGGCGCTATATTAATGCTGTTGTATTGCTTGGGTGTTGTGCGCTCTGGTTTACATTTACCAGCTATGGCAACAATCCATTAACCAGCCCGTTAAACTGGGGTAAAGATAAGGATCGGGTAGCGCGAACGATTAATAAAAACTTTGATTCGCGTTATGGGGAATTTGTCAGCAATTCGTTGTGGGTTTATCAGAAAAAAGACTTTAGTAATTCAATTACGGATCACAACTGGTGTAATAAAGGGCTGGAAGTTCGGGGGGAAGCAATTGCTATTCGCGGCCCGGTGGGTATGTATGGATACTGTGCGGGTATTGATATAAAAATAATAGAACCCTGGGCGGTTACCGACCCGTTGCTCGCACAATTGCCCTATGATGGCGGTGACTGGAAAGCTGGTCATTTCAGACGCAACCTGCCAGATGGGTACCGGGGAAGTGTTTTATCGGGTGAAAATCGTATTGTCGATCCACACTTACACGAATATTACGCAGCCATCCGGGTGCTAACAGAACAGCGCCCTTTGCTATCCAGAGAAAGGCTTGTCACGATTATGCAATTTAATATCGGTGCTTTTGACCATGGTGTTGAGATAGAATCATTGGCCGAGCAGCAACTGCAGGACGAAAGATAAAAGAGATAAATATGTGGGAAAGGTATGATAAGGGCGTAAAGGTAGGGGAGTAAAAATGCAATATGTTTTTCTGGCGATTGTGCTACTCATTTTTATTTTCGGCAGCGTGCTGATCATTCGGCGACGTATCAATCGCAAACAACAGAACTTCAAAACCCAGGTTGATATGGCTCGGGATGAGACATTTGTACAGGCGCAATATCAGGGCTATCTGAAAAATAAAGATATGAAAACAAGGATAGAACGTGACAGTAATAATGACATGGATAATCAGGATTAATCGTGTAAATCGCATAGGTTAATGTCAGGCTTTTCGTTATAATTTATGCCTTCTGATTCTCCCCTGGAAACTTATGCCTTTCAGAGTTTATGCCGGTATTGATTTGCGCTTGCCGCCTGCGCAAGTCGCAGCCGTAGCGCAGCGTATTGAGTCGCTTGGTTTTGATGGTATGAATGTGCCGGACGGTGTTCATAACGGCCTGTTAACCGCTCAGTCGGCACTGATTGCCACACAACACGTCAAGGTGGCTACAAGTGTGCTCGTCGCGTTTCCGCGCAGCCCAATGGTGGTGGCGCAGGCCTGTTGGGACATGCAAGCGCTGTCGGGTGGGCGTTTTGAGCTGGGGCTTGGTACCCAGATAAAACAGAATATTCAACAGCGTTACAGTGCGGTATGGGAAAAGCCATTGACCCAGATGCGCGAGTATATTCTTGCCCTGCGTGCTATTTTTAACAGCTTTGAAACCGGAGCGCGCTTGCAATTTGAGGGGGAGTTTTATCAATTTACCCGACTGCAGGATTTTTTTAACAGTGGCCCATTTCAGGGTGGCGTGCCACCGATTTATCTTGGTGCGGTAGGTGAAAAAATGGTAGCGCTATCAGTAGAAGTTGCCGATGGTTTGATGGCACATCCGACGAATACCTCTCCTGAGTATATTGAGCAGATTTTAAAACCGCGCTTGCAGAACGGATTGGAAAAAGCAGGTAAGGCTGAAGATAAAATCAGCCTGATGCTTGCCTCCCAGGTCGCGGTTGGCCTGACTGACGAAGCGGTGGCAGCAGCGCGGGAAAAGCAGCGCGAGTTACTGGCGTTTTTGTATTCGACGCCGGCCTATTGGCCGAGCCTGGAATTGTTTGGCTTGCAGCAGGGAAAAGAGGGTCTTGGCGCACAATTGCTTACGCTGACCCGCGAAAATCGCTGGGATGATATGATCAAACTCATCGACGATGATTTGCTTGATAAAGTAGTGATCTCTGGGCGTTATGATGAAATTGCTGGCAAGCTTAAGCAGCACTATGCCAATTTGTCGAACTGGATTACCTTTCCGGTTCCGGATAATCCTGATGAAGATGAGGCAACGAAAGGGGTCTTGTCCGAACTCAAGCAAGCCTGATTCATTTTTTAAAAGTCTGTTTTAAAGTGTTTACTTAAAGAAGGTCTATGTTGTAATGAAACTCAGTATTCTTGATCAACTGCCGATTCGTGAAGGCGGTCACCCGAAACAACCGATAGATGATGCGATTGAGCTCGCCAAATGTGCTGAGCAGTGGGGCTACTATCGCTACTGGACGGCGCAGTTTCATGGGACAGTCAGTTTTACCTCTGCCGCACCGGAGCTTGTAGCCTGCCGTTTGGCGGCAGAAACTGAAAAAATGCGTATTGGCTCCGGTGGTATTTTGTTAAGTGGCTTTAGTCCGTATGCGGTGGCCGAGCAGTTTCGCATGCTTGAAACCATGTTTCCCGGCCGGATTGATCTGGGTATCGGGCGCACAACCGGTGCAGATGGCCCGACTTTTGAAGCACTGCTTTACGGTTCTGATAAAGGGCAGGATCATTTTGTTGAAAAAGTGGAAGACCTGAAGAGTTTTATTGGAGGCAGTGCGCCGCAAAATCCGGCATGGCAAAACGTCAAGGCAACGCCAGTGGTAGATCATACGCCGGAAGTCTGGTTGCTTGGCTCCGGAGAAACCAGTGCTGCCCATGCGGCAGAGCAGGGCCTCGCACTGTCGTTTGCACATTTTATTAACCCCTACGTTTATGCTGATGTATTAGAAAACTATCGCAATAACTTCAAGCCGTCGGCACTTTTAGCAGAACCGAAAGCGAGTCTGGCGGTGTATGTGATCTGTTGTGATACTGAAGAGGAAGCGATTCGCCAGCGCAGCAGCCGCGATTTATGGTGGATAGAAGTATTTCAGGGCATGGATCCACCATACCGTTCTGTTGAAACTGTACTGGAGCGCGGGTTCAGTGCCGAGGAGAATGAGCGCCTTGCGCAAAAACGTGATGCAGTGATTGCAGGCTCCCCCGAGCAAGTGCGGGATCGTTTACTGGAGTTAAAAGAAAAAGCCGGTGTGGACGAGCTGGTGATTCAGACCATGTTGTGGGACTTTGAGGATAGAAAACGTAGTTTCGAAAAGGTGGCAAAAGCCCTTTTGTAATCTGCGATGACTTTTGTCAAAGGTAGTTAAAGTGTTTGTTGGTACTTGCTGTGGAAAGGTATACTGCTTGCCTGATAACTAAATAGCTTTGGGGGTAATAATGCGACACAATTTTAGTAAGGTTTTTTTTCGAGGCTTTTTGCTTGCTCTGGGCCTGTTTTTATTTATGTCTTCAGCTCACGCTGCCAATCGCAGCCAAAGCTGGGAAGCGTCTTTTTTACTGAAAAACCTCGGTTCTGAATCAATAACGGGCCCGAGTGGTGCGACCCTGGACTTTGATGATGATACGGGCTGGGGTTTTACCATTGGCTACAATCTAAATGAGCACCTGAACCTGGCTTATGAGTTCTCTTCAAATGAACCTACCTATACCGCCCGGTTTACCGGTCCGGGGAATGTACCGCGTACCTTCACAAAGAAAGCCAATTTTTACAGTAATAACTTCAATGCCACTTTCCATTTAACAAAAGGCCGATTTGCGCCATATGTGAGTGGTGGTTTCGGCTGGACCTTTATTGATTCGAATGTCAGTAACGGTGAGGGCTATTGTGCGCCGGGGTATTACTGGGGTTGGTACTGTTATCAGGAATCCTATAACTCTACAGACTTTTCCTACAATGCAGCGGTGGGCTTAAGACTGGATTTTGAAGGGCCGATGTTTGTGCGCGGTAGCTATGGCATGCAGTGGACCGAGTTTTCCCAGAGCAGTTCAGATCCGGAGTTTGAAGTGATTCGTGTGGAGTTTGGGACGACTTTTTGATAATGGAGATAGGCCGCGTCGCTACTTTACTATTCTTACCCCGACCAAGCTATTCAGCAAGGTATGGCCAGTTTGTTGTAATGCGAGAGAATCAGCGACTGATAAAAATCTGATTGAATAGCTTTAATGGGTTTCTTGTCAGTGCTGATTTTATGGCTGTGTGGTATTTCAGTAAGTTAAATAAAGTGATCAACATTTATTTTTTTAACTCTTTGAAAAAATAATGTTGTCGTAGTTTATTGGAGAGGCTACAATCAATGGCAAAAGTAAGGGAAGAAACATAAAGAAAAATTTCAGTAACAATGAGATATTCAAGCGGTAATTTGTTTCTTGTTGATTTTTCCAGCTTTCTTATTAAGTATCAAAGACTTGGAGCCTTACGATTTAAATATAAAATGAAACCCCTGAGATATTCATATAATCCAGGTGCATTATGTGAGTTGTTTTCACGGGTTAATATATAAAGTAGATGACAACAGGATATTAAAGTAATGACAACAGGATATTAAAACTCGAACAGTAAAATTCAGCACAATATTTTGATCCACAAGTAAGTAGATATACATCAATAAGTTATTGGGTTAATAACTTTAGGTGTATTCTGTTGAATAAAAATTCGCTATGCCTGCAGTTTGCTGTATGTGTAACGATAATCATAAAGAAAAGGGTAATAAACATTATGTTAACGTCGAGACAAGTGATAAGAAATAAGGTAATGCCTTCGATATTCACTGCTATTCCAGGCTTTATGTTGGTGCTGAATCTGGTGTTGACAGGCGCTGCTTCGGCAACCAATGACTACAACATTGCTATCCCGGATGTTTATCAGCCACCAGGTTTTGGTGATATGCGCAGTTATCATTCCGGAGAGGCTAATGAGTATATTGACCCCTACAGCGGACAGTTAAAGCGCACTTATGTAGATTTACGTGTGCCAGGCAATGGAGGCATGGATATTGTGATTAATCGCACATATCACAGCCAGATGTCTGATGCAAAAGACGGAACACATACCAACGGTATTGGTTTGATGGGGCCGGCATGGGATATGCATTTTGGCAGAATCTGGACTTATGACCCGGGTTATTTACCCAATGCGCCGGAGTATTCGACCAATAACAGTAAAATTGCTCATTCGCAATACGATAAGAGCCATCCTGCTTTTACCTATGACTGCTGGCCGAATTTCAGTTATGTAAACCCGATTCAGAATTCCAATTTTACGGATGCAAATAACTCTACTAGCAAGAATCCCGTTCTGGAACTTCCCGGTGGCTCACGCCAAACTCTTCACTATGCGCTTTGGGATGGCAATGGACAGGCGGCGACCTTCGATCGCTACTACTCAATGCATACAAGCAGCATGTGGAAAGCGGTCTGTTTGGATGATAATGAAAATATTGAACAGAATTATGAAGATCATAACCACCAAATGCAGGTATGGGATCATGGTGGCTTGATCCTCTACTCACCCGAGGGCTTAAAATATTACTTCAATCGCAGGGGAGTAATGACCTACGCTGGCACCGGTGCGTCACAAATAGCGAGGATGGCCTATGTGCCGACAAAAATTGAAGATAAAAACGGTAACTATCTCGAGTTTGGTTACTCGACGGATTCTCTGCATCCCCGCGGTGGCATCCTGAAGCTCGACTATATTCGAACGGTGTCTGCGGAAAAAGACGAGTTTGATAATCCGGTTTATAGCAAGTACGCACGTTTTGGCTACAGTTCGGACAATCTGGGGGAAAGACGACTTGAAACCATAGGTATTTCAGACAGTGCCACAGACAGTTTTGAGCCGCTGGTAAAGTATGAATATGAAGAGAATAGTGCAGATCCTAATGATGGCAAGCTGGTAAAAGTTATCCTTGGGAATTCAACGGATGGCATCAATGGCGAGAATGATCTCAGTTGGGAATACGACTATAAATGCACAGATTCTACGATCATTGCTTACCCTTATAACTGTACATCGGGGCTGGACCATCATTCTCTGACAGAGGTAGAAGAACCAGGTGGTCTCAAAGTAACGTATAACTATGACCGGGTAGATTTTAATCATGATGGTGTAGAAGATAATGTTGTAGTTATTGAGAAAAAAGTAACCGGTGATGGTGATGTAACAGAATGGGAGTATGAATACCACCCAGGTTCTGAAGGAGCGGAAACAAAACACGATGTAACGCTGATCAAAAAACTGGCTACGAATCCTGGTGATCTGACTACCTGTGTTTATCATGTTCACCATGGTGAGAAGTCCAGGGAAAATAGTCCTCCTTATAGTGGTGGTGATAGTGGCATTATTGCTATTTCAGGCTATGAACCGGTAGCGTCGTACCGGAAAGGTTTGTTGATTCAGAAGAAGTATTACGCAGGTACTACGCCCTGGGATACATATCCGAATAATAAATGTTTAGGTTCGGAAATTCGCAGTGAATACTACACCTTCAATAAAAAAGCACCGGTCAGCTTCCAGGAGCCTTTTTTGCCGAATGGTGTGACGGCGAATAATCCCAAAATAAGTAATATGTCCTGGAGCCCCTTGCTGAGTAAGCAGGTGATTGTCCAGGATGGTGAACGGTTTGAAACACTGTATGAGTATGATAATGGCCCCGATAATCATTTTGTTAGCTTTGATTGGGATTATGAACGTTGCCCGCCGGAGCTAAACGGAGGGTGCCTCTCTGATTCGATACCGCCAGCCACTCAGAAAGTAACAAAGATGATTGAAGATGGCCGGGTAACTAATAATAAATGGCGTTATGAACTTGAGCGTAATAGTACGACCGGTTGGGATTTGAATTTCTGGATCAAGTCAAAAGGTTCTGAAACGATAGCGGATGGTGTTACATATAAAAATTACGTTTCTTATGATGACGATGGCAATGTGGATCTAACCAATGAGCTGGGCATTATCACGGATTATGCGGTTGATATTAACGGCGATATCTACACGATTACAGTGGACGGTAAGGTAACAACGCTCACCGATTATGTGGCCGGTATACCTACAAAAATAGCACTACCTGATAATGAAACAACCATCGAGCGCGTTGTAGATGAGCGGGGTAATATCGAAGAAGTTACCACAAAGCGAACCGGTGATAGTGATAGTACTATACATATGGAATACGACGAGCTGAATCGCCGCACACTAGTGGAGACGCCAAAAACAACGGACAGGGATATTGTTTTTAAGTATGCCTCTGATTTGAGTTGGTCAAAGGTATATCGCGGTGTGGCCGGTATCGATTTATACGAGCAGAAGAACCACTTCAATCAGCGTGGTCAGCTAATACGCAGTACGGTATCAGATGGTGTAACCGGTATCGGAACCCGGTACAGTTATGATGATCAGGGGAATGCTCTGTTTACATCTGATCCGTTTTATATTAATGATTTTGCTGCGCCATTGCCGACAGCAAGTAATGAGGGTACACACGCGCTCTATGACGGTCTCAGCAGGACACTGGAAACCTGGCACAGTGCTTCGCCATCAACCAAAACTACCTATGATTATGATCCCGCAGGAGCTGAGGGGTTGGCCACTCGTGTCACCAATGAAGAGGGGCATATCACTACGTCAACGTATCAGGCCTTTGGCAGCCCGGCAAATGCAATGTTAGTCAAAGTTGAACAGCCGGAAGGTGTCACAACTGAAATGAAAAAGAATGCGGTTGGTCGTCTCGAAGAGGTAATACAAAGCGGCGGAGGTACATGGATAAACCACTATTATCATTATGAATATGTTGGTAATGATAAGCCGATGCTGTTGTCCGGGCAGCGGCGCCCGGAGCGTGCTTCCAAATACTGTGTTGATAATCTTGGCAGAGTAGTATGGATAAACTATATGCAGGGCTCGGCAGGTTCTACACCTGTTGGCACGATCTCTGGTTGTACAACCGGAGCTGATCCCGCATTAAAAGGCGTGGACGTCGCAACAGAATATAATGATCTGGGGCAGGTGGCGTATGAGTACTACCCCGGTGATTCAAAAACCGCAGATAAAAAGTTCGAATACGATTCGCGTGGAAATTTAATCGTGGCTGCAACAGGCACCTATGACCATAATGCTGGAACATTTACAGAAGTCAGCCGCTGGGATTATGTCTATGATGACAACAGTAATCTTCTTGAAGAGGAGTTTTCTCTGGCGGGAACCACGGTCAGTGAGAAATTTACTTATACCTATGATAATTTGGATAGGTTAACCAGAATAACCTATCCAAACAGCGCCTATATTGATTATCAACTGGATCATCTTGGTCGACCGGAGGGTGCGAGCTACGATAAAGATGGTGTGGGTGGTGACCCGGAAGTAACGTTGATCTACGCAAATGATACCTCCGTTAATACCCGATACCATGCAAATGGTCAGCTGCATACGATGAAGTACGGCAATAATCTTTTAGCTGAGTTTACCCAGGATAACAGGAAGCGCCCGGAACAGTTTCTGGTAGATATCGACTCTAATCATAATAATAGTAATGAGGTAGTGGATCTGCTTTATGAGATGGATACTATCGGCAATATCACCAAAATTACTGATGGTGTTAACTCTGCCAATAATAAAACCCTTGGCTATGATCAGTTGTCACGATTGACCTCGGCTATAGGTCCGTGGGGAAACAGAAGTTTTACTTATGACGCGGTAGGTAATATAAAAAGTAAAACTACTGATGGGGGTGTCACCCACTACCATTACAGCACATACAACCAGCTGATGAAACTTGGTGGTGTTTCAAATGTTGAATTTGAATATGACAAAGGTGGAAGTTTTGAAAATCGTGCTGTAGGTAATGTTATCAATAATGGCCGCAACAAGTTTGAGTATGGTGCGAATAATACGATGTTAGAAGTTGAGGACAGTAATTCCAACTTGATGTTTGATTACAGTTATGATGCACACAATCGCCGCTATGAGGTTGCAGATCATACCGGCCCTTCGCAATCGCCTAATACCTACCTTGCCCTGTACAGCCAATCCGGTGATTTGTTGGCGGAAATAGACGATTTGGGAGAGGGTAACCACCGAAACTATGTCTACTGGAATGGCAAAATGCTTGCTCAGGTCGATCGGTGTCAGGCCAGCTATGCGAACTTTGCGATCGGAATTTGCCAGGATAACGATGAAGATGGTGATGGTCTAAGTTGGAAGGAGGAAGAAAACGCGGGCTCTCACCCCCATATGACCGACACGGATGGTGACGGCATAGATGATGATGTCGAAGTTAATACCTACGGCTCCAGCCCGATTAGCACTGATAGCGATGGTGATGGCTGGAGTGATGCCGATGAAGTGAATCCGGGTGGAGACGCGGATAATGATGGAATTATTAATATACTCGATAGTGATAGCGATAATGATGGCGTTGCAGATGGTTGGGAGGTGACTTATAACGACCCCGGTAACGGCTATGATTTTGACCCCCACGACGATACTGATGTCAGTGCTGATGATGACGGAGACGGCTTGAGTGCCTTAAATGAATTTTTACAGGGCAGTGACCCGACCCAGGCAGATACAGATGGCGATGGCCTAAATGATAATCAGGAATATTTGAATAATAGTAATCCTCTTGTGGCTGATACCGATGGTGATGGCTTGTCCGATAGTGATGAGGTTAATATCCACGGTACTGAACCGGATAACGCTGATTCTGATACTGACGGGATGGATGACCGTTGGGAATTGTCTTATGCATTGGATCCGATGCTTGATGACAGCAACACAGACGCCGATCCTTATGAGTCGTCTCGCTGCCCCTCTCAAACCGGAGTGGGCGATGGCCTGACAGCATTACAGGAGTATCAGGCAGGTGCAAGACCGAATGATTGTGATAGCGACAGTGA
Source organism: Pseudomonadales bacterium (assembly GCA_028280345.1). Lineage (GTDB taxonomy): Bacteria > Pseudomonadota > Gammaproteobacteria > Pseudomonadales > UBA7239 > JANQLY01. The sequence goes on from JANQLY010000002.1 coordinate 198,861, forward strand.
TGGTGTAGAAGATGCGGTTGAAGTGACTGATGGCACTTATCCCAATACCCATGATAGTGATTTCGATGGTCTCTCTGATGCGATTGAAAAAGATCCGATGTTTAGCGATCCCTTATCGTCAGCATACCAGTTAAATACTGATGGCGGCTTGTCATGCGTGAATGCCGACAATGGTTTGTCATGCTGGAGCTGGACCTGGCACGAAGACTTTGATTTTCCCGAAGAAATAATCTCTAAAGAATTATTGGATGTGCATGAAAGTACGATTTGTGTGCTGGATGTTAACGATGAATTGGCATGTTGGGAGCAAGGCTCTAATAGTGAATATAGTGCAACCTTCAGTGTGCCCGCCTTCTCTAATATAACGTCTCTGCAGTTAGGTGGCACACAGTCATGCGTCATTGCGGATGGTAGTGTGGCGTGCTGGGATGGTGATCTGATGCCAGTAGATGACACGCCGGTTTTAAGCAAACCAATCCAGATAGGTGTCGGAGATAACCATGCGTGTGCACTGGATAGACACGGTGTCTCCTGCTGGGGAGACAATGGTTCTGGTCAGTCTCAAGTTCCCACTCTGGTAAATCCGGTGCAGATTGCTACCGGTAGTAATCATAGTTGTGCACTACAGGTTGGTGGAGATGTACAGTGCTGGGGGAATAATGGCAATGGTCAAACATCAGTACCGACATCACTGGCTGCAAAATCACCCCGGTTAATCAAAGCCCATAAAAACAGTACCTGTGCATTGCACGATACCGGTATAGAGTGTTGGGGGGTCGTATCTTCAAAGATCCCCGATCTTAATACCGGGGTTCTCAATAATGCGCTTACGATTTCTGTGTCAGATATCCAGGTTTGTGCATTACATGATGCTTCTGGAGGCGAAGGTGTTGAGTGCTGGGGTGATCTTGGCAGCATCAGTGATGAACCAACAACGTTGAGCTTTGATATAGATACTGATGGTTTGTCCATTTATGAGGAGCTAGCCGCTGGCACCAGCTATGTGCTGTCAGACAGTGATAGTGATGGATTGGATGACGGTTTTGAGGAAGCCTATGGCTTTAATCCGATTAATGGAGCACTCGGAGAAGAGAGTGCTGATTCAGACAGTGACGGGTTGAGCAATTTATACGAGCACGATGCCGGTACCGACCCTCTCAGTACGGACAGCGATGGTGATGGTTATAGTGATGATCAGGATCCATTTCCCGCAGACTCGTCTCGGCCATCAGCGATCCCCGTACAACTCTATACCTTTGAAGGGGTTAATAGCGGAGATTATATGGGAGCCGGTGTCGCGATTGCCGGCGATGTTAACAACGATGGTGTTACCGATATTATCGTTGGAGCACCCCGTGTAGATACTAACGGGAATAATGCGGGCAGTGCGATTGTCTATTCCGGCTCTGATGGATCGGTTTTACACACTTTTTTGGGTGATGCGAATGATGATGAGCTGGGCCATGTCGTTTCCGGAGCCGGAGATATCAATGGTGATGGCTATGCCGATCTGATTCTCGGAGTTCCTGAGCATGGTAATCGTCTGGGTTTGGCCAAACTGCTCTCTGGAAAAGATGGCGCTGTTCTACATACATTCTATGGTGCGGCTGATAACGATCGTTTCGGCTACTCTGTGGCGGCGGCCGGTGATGTAAATAATGATGGCACGGACGATATCATTATTGGTGTGCCCTATACAGATTCCCCGGCCTCCGATGCAGGTAGTGCCAATGTCTATTCCGGTGCAGATTATTCCCTGCTCTATACTTTCCAGGGAGAAGATTCAAATGACTTGTTCGGTCATTCGGTTGATGGGCAAATCGATTTGAATAGTGATGGTTATGCCGATTTGATAGTTGGTGCCAAACGGGCAGAGGGCAGCCCGTGTTCTACCTTTTGCGGTAGCACAACGGTTCTTTCGGGACAGGATGGCTCCGTATTGAAAAAAATCTATGGTGGAAATTATGACCAGGAAGGGCATTCTGTTTCCTATGTGGGGGATGTCAATAATGACGGCACCAATGATTACATGACTTCTTCGCCGGTTGGCGGAAATTCCTCCAAATATGGTGTCTTGAGAGTGTTTTCAGGTACCACTGGCAGTGCCTTACATAATATGGCTGGTGCTAAAAATTCCTGGTTCGGTGATGACTCTGCTGCTCTCGGGGATATCAATAATGATGGTTATAACGACTTTATTGTGGGCATTACCAGGGATAACAGTCTCGGTATCGGTGGTTATACAGGGGCGGTACAAATGGTCTCGGGTAAAGACGGCAGTATTCTTGATACCTATTACGGCAGTGAGGCCTCGGGTTATTTCGGTCAGGACGTTGCTGGTTCCGCTGATTTCAGTGGAACCGGTATCTATGCCGTGGTTGGAGCCCATGGCGCGAATAGCTCTGCTGGTCGTGTGACTGTTTATGGCATGTTACTGGATAGTGATGGTGATGGTGTCGCAGATCAATCTGAAGAGATTGCCTGGATTTACGATCCGACAGAAACACACGATTTTGATAGCGATGGCATTGGTAACAACGCCGACCCCGATGATGATAACGATACTATTCCGGATATTTACGATGATTTCCCGTTTGATTATCAGGAATACTCGGATATTGATAGTGACGGTATTGGTGACAATGCAGATGACGACGATGACAACGATGGCTTTGGTGATTCTGTAGATAACTGGCCTGCTTACAAAGCCAAACCTGGTTATCTGTGGGAAGGGCCTTATGTTCTTTATGGCAGCGATGGCAATGATTATTTTGGCTCGTCTATCAGTGGTGGTGATGTTAATAACGATGGCTACTCGGATATCATCGTTGGTGCTTTAAACGCTTCACCGGGTGATGGTATTGGTTATGGCGAAGTGTCGGTGATTTCCGGTGTCGATTTGCAGGAGCTTTGGTCCTGGCAGGGTAATAACCTGGGTGGTAGCTTCGGTATGGAGGTTAGTGCCGCGGGTGATGTCAATAACGATGGCTACGAAGATGTTATCGCCTCAGAGCAAAACTATACCCGTGTGTTCTCCGGTGTTGACGGTACTGAATTACATAGCTATTTCGGTACAAGTAGTGCGCCGATCAGTAAGGCTGGTGATGTTAATAACGACGGTTATGACGACATTGTCATTGGCTGGAACGGTTTTACCGTTTATTCCGGTGCGAACCTGAATACGGTGCTTATCCAGATCGCCGGAACGGTTGATGCAGTCAGCCATGCCGGTGATGTCAACAATGACAATTATGACGATGTTGTGGTGGGGACTGCCGGCAACGTCAAGGTTTACTCCGGTCAGGATAGTACGGTTCTTTACGAGTGGACTGGTTCGGCGTCGGATAATTTCGGCCTGTCAGTATCAGCAGCCGGTGATATCAACAATGATAATTATGCAGACATTATTATTGGCAGTTCCAATGAGAACGGTTCAGGTGGCGAGAGCGCTGCTGGTGCTGTGAGAGTCTACTCCGGTCAAGATGGTGCGGTGCTGTTCACTCACCGTGGTAATATTGAAAGTGCCAACCTGGGTTCAGAGGTTGCCGGTGTCGGTGATGTCAACGGTGACGGTTACGTGGATGTTATGTTGAATTCCACCGGTAGTGATCGTGGTTTTAAAGTGCTTTCCGGTGAAGATGGCAGCCTGCTTTATGCGCTGTCTGATAACACTACTGATCAAACCTATGCCGCAGCTATCGGTGCTATCGGCGATATTAACAATGATGGTCTGGCCGATTTTGCCGTAGGTGATGAAGTCAACGATCGCCTTGAAGATTCAGCTGGTTATAGCGGCAACCATGGTGTTGTATATGTTGTGCCTTTCCTAATCGACAGTGATGCTGACGGTGTGGCGGACTGGTTTGAAGACTACTATAGCGGTCTCGACAGTACGATTACCGGCGATCAGCATCATGACGAGGATGGCGATGGTCTGACTAATCTGCAGGAGTACCAGGCCCGGACTAATCCACTGGTTGCTGATACAGACGGTGATGGTATTTCAGACGGAGAAGATGTGCTGCCTCTTGAAGCAAATACCCTGACTCGTATGGTGGCGTCACAGTCAGGTTTTACGGTCAGTCAGGATTGGTTCATGCTTGAAGATTACAGCAGTCTTGCAGGTGAGCCGGTCAGTATTGAAAATATCCTCCGGCTCAGTGCTGGTGACGGCAGCCTGGTATATAACAGTACTGATAAAACGGTAGCCTATACCTTCGGCACTTATCCCTATGAAATCTATCAGTACGATGTTTCCGATGGTTCATCGACAGAAACAGCAGTAGTAGCGCTTACTCTGGTGCCAGGCGGTGCAGACATGGTCGCCACAACGGCGAATGAAGTCATTCTTGCGGAAGATGCTGCTGCCGGTGCTGTCGTGGAGGCTGGTGCCGGTGTGGATATAATCGTCGATGGAGCGGGTGACAACACCGTGCGTTTCTACAGCGGTGATGGCCACGATCTATTGCTGGTCATGGATACCAAAGAAGGTGGAGAGAACATTGTTCACTTTGCCGGCAGTATTGTGCGGGGTGATTTGACCCTTGAAAAACTGGATAGCGATCTGGTTGTGTCCGTCGGCGGCTCTTCCGACAGCTTGAGCCTGATCGGCTGGTACCAGCACCGCAGACACCAGGTAGATAAATTTACTTTTAACAGCGGTCCCGATCGTACCTTGCTGGCTGTGGATGACAAGATTGTTATGCAGCGTGCTGTGATTGGTGGCGATCTCGAAGTAGCACCTGACTCCTTTATCGGGAATGACTTTGACGCAGACCTTGGTGATAGTCTGGAGTTGCAAAGGGTGCCGCTACTCGAAGAAGGTGACGGCAATCTGGACGAAGACCCAACTTATCAGAGTATCTGGGGATTTGTCAGCGTAAGCCTTAACCCCACAGATGAGTTTGATCCCTCTGTCTTCCGTTACTGGGTAAGCGATGGCATTCACAGCGACTCCGCGGTAGTCACCGTGACGCCAGCCGATGGTTTGCCCGGGTGTAACCTTGGTATTACCGGCTTTGCTACCGACCCTTGTATTAACGGGGTTACAAATGCCGGTGACGAGGTGCTTTCACCGATGGGTGGTGGTACAGATGATGAAGTGTTTATGGGTAACGATGGTGATGATGTTATCGATGCTGCCGGCGGTCAGGATTTGATTGTGATTCGAAAAGCGGATGGCAACGATACAATCCATATCTTCGGTGATACTGATCCGAATGCGGCTGATACCGTACATTTTATTGATGCTGCCAATGCTGATCTTACGCTGGATCGTGACGGTATGGATTTACTCATGATACTTGATGGCGGCGGTGCTCATCGTATTAAAGCCTTTTTTGAAGACTCAGCTTCTACCCACACCTTGCTGATTCCTGACGGTGCAGTGAACTTTGACAAGATCACGTTTGATACCGGTAGTGCTATTTCAGGTAAATCTACAATAGTTAGTAATGCTACTGCGAGTGCAACATCAGTGGGAGGTACTGGTCAGGACAGTATGAACGGTACCGCTCAGGGTGATGTATTCTTCGGTCGCGGCGACAACGATACGCTGACCGGTAACGACGGTGACGATATTCTCTATGGTGAGGATGGTGACGATACTCTGGACGGGGGTAGTGGCGACGATGCCCTCTATGGTGATGCCGGCGCTGATACCTTTATCCCCGGTGGCGGCAATAACATCCTTAATGGTGGCGGGGGTGTTGATACCTATGAAATCAGTGATGTTGCTGCCTATCACGTTATTGATAATGCCGATGTCAGTACGGGCGCTATTTCTGCTACGGCTAACGACCTGCTCGAATTCCAGACCGGTATCTTGCCAGCCGATGTAACGCTGAAGCGCGAGGGTATGGATTTGGTGATTACGGCAAGCAGTGCTGCCACTTCTACTACGCGAGTGCGGGATTACTTCCTCGCGGATTGGAATGTTGTCGATATTAAATTTGTCGATGATACGCTCACGGTTTGGGATGGCAGCTGTATTGATTACAGCGGTACCCCGGAGAATTGCATTAAAAACCGGGTTCTCACCGATATGATCAACGACGATACCGGTAGCAATGCTGTGTTGGATGATGATGTACTGCGCGCTTATCCAGGGAGTGCAGATACAGTGAACGGCAGCTATGGCGATGATGTGCTATTCGGTTACGATGGTAATGACACGCTCAATGGTGGTGGTGGTGACGACACTATCCATGGCGGTAATGACAATGATGATATCGATGGTGGTGACGATAATGATCACCTCTACGCTAATAAAGGGTCAGCAGATGTTCTCGATGGAGGTAATGGTGACGATAACCTCTATAGCGGGCACGGCAACGCTGTCGCTACCTTCACCGGTGGTGCGGGTAATGACACCTACCATATCGACGATGACAGTATGACGACGACGATAGATGCGGTGCATGCAGGTAGTGAGCAGGATACTCTACACTACCCGGGTGCCTATATTGCAGAAGACCTCTGGTTCCACATTGATGGTAATGATCTGGTGGTTGAGATTATCGGTGAAGACAATGAGGTGCGCATACAGAACTGGTTGAACACGAACAATCAGCTGGACACAGTTACTGTGGCTACCGGCGACTGTCAGAGCCTTGATCGCGGTCAATTCCAGAACCTGGCGAATGCCATGGCTGCGGCGATTGCTCCGGATACCGAACCCGATGATCAGTATCAGTTTAGTCGTGATCTCGTAGATGATTACTGGACCGGAACAGGCTGTCCGTAAGGCGGCCCCGTTACCCGCTGGAGGTTAGATAATGAAACAATTATTGGAAAAAGATAGTTCGAATGATTACATGGGCTGGAGAAATACAGTGAAAGTGATGAAAATATTTGCGTTATTGTTTTTACCCGTTCTGTCAACACTGAGTGTGGCTGATACCACTACGATTACATATTTCCATCAGGATATGGTGGGTTCCCCGGTAGCGGCTTCGAGTGAGAACGGTACGGTGCTGTGGAGAAAAGAATATCAACCCTTAGGGAAGACAGTGGATGCAGATGGTACCAATCATATCGGCTATACAGGTCATGTTGAAGATAAGTCAACCGGCCTTAGCTATATGCAGCAGCGTTATTACGATCCTGAAATAGGACGATTCTATTCTAATGATCCTGTAGGTTTTACTGATCAGAATCTGATGAGTTTTAATCGCTACAAGTATGGAAATAATAATCCTTATAGGTTTATTGATCCTGATGGTAATTCAGAAGTTAAAATCAATGATGAGAATTTGGGAGTTATGGATGCGGCTGAATTAAAAGAACATCTTGAGGGTATGCCGGATGGCTCTATACAAAGTCTGGTTATGAATGGGCATGGAAAATCTAAAGCTATGATAATGGCTAATGCTTCTTCAATTGAAGTTGCTGGCGATGGAAGTGTTCAAATGAAGGCTGTTCCTGATGGAGATATTGTAGCCGGGCCTATTGGGGATTTTGTAGATTTATTAGAAAAGAAATTACAGCCAGCTGGCCTTGTTGAATTTAATGGCTGTGATACAGCACTACACGACAAAGGAAGTATTGCTCAGGTTGTCAGTGCTGAAATTCCTACTGCGATTGTAGTAGGGTCAACTGATCTTATAAAAGCCTATGGAGGTGGCCAGGTTGCGAGCACTGAGGAAAGTATTTTTAATATTATTCCCTCTTATGCGGTTCAGCCGGCTGCAATTTATATAAGTGGTCAAGGATTAACAGGGGGAAGCAGGTCATTTTTTGAAGATACAAGAGCTTTAACACATTGAGGTATCATTAAAAATGCCTATTAAGAAAACAATATTTCGAATGATTGCATGAGCTGGAAAAATAGAATGAAAGCGATAAAAGTACTGTTACTATTATTTTTACCCATTCTGTCAACAGCAAGCTTGTCTGATACCACCACGATTACGTATTTTCATCAGGATATGTTGGGTTCTCCGGTGGCGGCTTCGAGTGAAACCGGTGCGGTGCTGTGGAGAAAAGAGTACCAACCCTTAGGGAAGACAGTGGATGCAGATGGTACCAATCATATCGGCTATACAGGTCATGTTGAAGATAAGTCAACCGGTCTTAGCTACATGCAGCAGCGTTATTATGATCCGGAAATCGGGCGATTTTATTCCAATGATCCGGTTGGGGTTTTTGAGAGCGTTGAAGATAACCCGATGATGTTTAATCGGTATGCTTATGCAAATAATAATCCCTACTTATATACTGATCCTGATGGAAGGCAGAGTTTGGGAGTATATGTTGGTGCCAGATTATCTGGAAAGTCTCATGAAGAAGCAACAAGAATTATGATGGATTCTACTAATACAGTGGCAGAAGCAAGCGTAGAGGCTATGTCCTATACAAAAGGTGGAGCTATTATTGATGTAGTAGAAACTACGCATGAATTAATCACTGAGGAAGACATAAAAGATAATATCGCAGATATGACAGCAGGTGAGATTGCCGGGGCTGTGACTGAAAAATTAGCCGAGAAAAAGCTTGGAAAGGAAGGTTCTGAAGTTGCTGGCGATGTTGTTGGTAAGTTCGCAGGTGATGCTGCTAAAAAGGTCACTTCAACAATTGTTGAGCAAAACCCCTCGGTTGAACCTGGTAAAAGGGAAGATAGTAAGCAGGAAGATGACACAAATGAGGATAAATAATTCCAGATGCATCATTCGGAGAGTCTGATAGATTTTACTGCACCATAGTAAAAAAGCTCACAAAAGCGGACTTTCTGTTTAGCCCTCCGGGCATTCAGAGTTCGCATGCAAAATAATGGCAGTAGAGGTGTAGGAAATAGATATAGAGCCTCTCTGACTTCCTCTGTAAAAGTACTTAAAACAGGTTATGTGGGCCAGTTACAGCGATTGGGCTTATTTCCATGCACCCTGAATTGTTGCAGCAGTTGCGGGATATTACTCGGAAATTGAATATTCTATTAATTTTCGATGAGGTTATCACAGGCTTCAGGGTTGGGTTTGGAGGTGTGCAGCAATATTATGGAGTAAAGCCTGGTATTACCGTGATTACGACCTTGCAGCGATGGGTTTATAAAAAGACAAAGATGTCCACTGGTTGTGGGCGTCTCTGTCTTTTGGCGGGAAGGGAGTAGGGGAGAGATAAGGAGTCTCTGGTGTTTCCTGTAACGGCATTCAAAAGAGGATGATTTGTAATCCCCCCGAAAAATAAGACCGGTCGAAGTTTAACTCAATGTAATAAAACCCCGCTGAAAAGCGGGGTTTCTTTGCATTACTAAGAAATGAGAACTATTCACCTAACCCCCAGCTATCGCTTGTATTATCCCATTCTGGAACCTTCTTAATAACCTCTCGAGGGTCAAAAGGCGCATCACCTTTCTTCACGCGCATTTTACTTGCCTCAACTACTTCGGGCCTGGCATTCTCGATATTCGTAAATGGCAAATCTCTATTCTGGCCCTTATCCGGATATTTTTCTTTCATTAATTCATGGCGCGTTTTCATATGATTGAACATACTTTTAGCTGGGTACATCGGTAACATCATGCCACTTACCTCGCGAGGATCATTGTACAGGTCATAGAACTCTGGACCTGATAATCCTTTCTTTGCTCCAGTCCAATGCTTCTTATAACGACCTTTCACAGTCGCAGCTAATTCAGGTCCCGTGTAAATATGTACATAGTCACGTCTACTATTTGTATCACCCTCGAGAAACAGCGCCGTCTGGTCTACGCCATCAATTATACGATCACGAGGAATATATTGAGTTGCGCCACCCAGGCGGGCAAATGTAGTGAACAGGTCAGTTTCATGGAGAATATCACCTATTACTTGCCCAGGCTCAATTACTCCTGGCCAATAGGCGATAGCAGGAACACGAACAGCGCCTTCTGTGTAATCACCCTTGCCTCCAGTGTATAACGTTTCTACCATACCCGGTGGACCGTTGTGCACCATCGGGCCATTATCGGCCATTAGAACAACTAGCGTATTATCATCAATATCCAATTCTTCAAGTAGTTGTTTAAGTTCACCTATGCGTACGTCCATCCGTGCCAGGCCTTCTTGTAGAAAACCACCACTAACCGTTACTCTGTCGGGAAAGCCCATAAAAGATGTAATCTGAGGCCAAAGTGCTAGATAGAAAGGCTGATCACTCTTGGCTTTTTTACGGATGAACTCTTCAGATCTCTTGAAGAATTCATCTTCTATTTTCATGTAGTCATCATGATCAGGTGGGGTGCCCCATTCACGAACTGGTCCACCTTTAGTGCCTTCCAAGGCCCAAACATAGCCTTTGGGTCGCCAACCCTTGTCCATATCGTAAGGGTCTTCAGGAAACATCTCCGGGAACATCACACCAGGCGCAAGCACCCCTAGTTGTGCTTGAGGTACATATAGACTGGGCACTTGGTTATAAGGTGCCCACATGGCTTCGTCAAAGCCCTGGTTTGTCAAATAGCTGGACTCGACGTCACCTAAGTGTGCTTTGCCATAGAAGGCTGTTGCATAGCCAGCCTTGCTCAAGACTTCGGCCATTGTGACTTCTTCTTCAGCAAGTCCACCATACTCATATGGGAAACCGACATTATACATTCCATTACGCACGGCGTGTCTTCCTGTTATTACCGCAGCACGACTCGGCGTGCAAGAAGGCTCCGTATACATGCGCATGAAATTTATTCCCTGTCTGGCAATCTCATTCATATTAGGTGTTTCCCAGCCACGCAGCTTCTGGATTTCAGGAACACCAATTTCACCTACCGGGGTGTCATCCCACATGATATGAATAATATTCGGCTTCTTACCGTGTTTTTGTTCCAGCTCAGCTAGTTTCTTATCAAGTGCTTGATCTTGCTCCTCCCATTTATCCTTATACTGTGCGAGTAGTACATAGTGTTCAGCATCATGCACTATAGGCTTCGCAATGAGTGGTGCACTCGCGCCGATTAAGACCCAAGCCGTCACGAGACTTACAAATCTTTTAATACCCATAATATGTTCCACTAAAGGTTTGAGAGAAGTTTAATTGTAGCAGAAGCTGTGTATTTCCCAGCATATAAAAATTATTACTTCAAACCCTTAGCGCTTTTGTGACTTAAAAACTAAAGGTTATTTATTGGTATCAAAAAATCGTCAAATTTTATTTAGTTACTCAAGGAAGATCCAATGATCTGCGTTGTTCTGTAGGGGGGTATCTGACCATTCCGGGGTTTTCAGTTTTAACCATTCTTTAGCAATGGCAGCAAAGCTGTTATTGGCTTCCAGATTACGCTGAAGTTTTTGGGTGCCATTACTTAGTTGGCTGCGGGCTCCAAGGGTGGTTTGCCTCGCTTGCTTTAACGAAACTTCTGGATATACGCCTAAGGCCAGGCGTTTTATCTTTATTGGCTTGGCGATATTTCGCGATACTTTAAACGCCAGTATTTTGAACCGGTAGGGCGTGACTTTCTGCCGTCAGATGGCTTATACGTTTTCTCTTTGGTCTTTGCGTTGCGAGTCGTAGTGCCTTTGAACTTGTTTGTATTCATGCTGGCTTTTCAGAAATTCAGGATGTAAATTTATGCCCCAGTTAGGACAGGCGTTTAAAAATTTCTGCAGACAATGATGGGCTATAAAAAATAAAAACCCAGCGCTTGGTTAGGTTTCGGACTTTATCGGGCTAAAAAAGTTTTAAAAAATGCCTTTAGCTCTTGGCGATGGTGAAGTAGGGGAGAGATCAGGAGTCTCTGGAGTTCCCTGTAACAGTGTTCACAGCAGGGTAATTGAGCAAAAATCAGGCAATGTTTTCAGGATGAATCTGGCTAGTCTGCTAAAGAGCTGATTGGGTGCTCTTTACCGAGGCTGGGTCTATTTTAGGCGAATTTAGTAGCAGGAAATTATAAGGGAAATGGAACAAATACTACCCGGAGGGGTAGTAGATAAACTGACATCTCACAATGTATATTCCTGTTATCAGAGAAGATTCCGGTTTTTTGCACTGGGGAAGCGTATGACTAATTGGGATAAGGATGATGACAAGGATCAAACTGACAAAGATGGGGATTATGTATCTAAAGATAATCCTTATGAGATACCAGATATGATTGATGGGTATGAGAAGAGATTTGGCTTTTCTCGTGATGAAATTTCAAGAGTTATTGATTCATGTAGAGAAAAAGTTGGAGCTCCATTTCCCAGGGAGCAAGTAGAAGAGTGTGTGGAAAAGAACCTTAAAATTAAGGCAGCTCTCAGAAAGTCAAAATGAGTTTTTGGGTGAGTTTATAGATTTGAAGCAGAATTAGGGATAACTCAGAATTATGAATGTAAAGTTTATTGATAGGCAAAACGATCTAAATTTTGCATGTCGTTTCTTGTCTGAGGAAAAAGAATCTGAATCTATCGTATATGAAACAAGACCGGCATCTGGTTTTTCTACCTTTCTAGAATATATATGTAACAATCAACACAATGGAAATATTGGAATTATTGCCTCTAAAAGAGAGAGTGATATTTATCTGTCTTTAATAAAATCTATTCAACAAAGTGAGCAGGGACGCATCCAATTAAGAAAAGCTGCAGCGACTGCTGGTATTCTAGATGGCTTCGAGGTTTTATGTAGAATGATCCCTTACATAGGCCCAGGTATTACGGCAGGAAGACAAAAACTTGAAATGGCTGGCTTGGAAAATAGGAATTTGCCTAGAGAGATTGTGCTAGCGTATTTAAAGTCATATTCTTCTAGTAAGAAGAATTTGGTTTTAGCTATAGATGATATTCAGTCTGCGACAGAAGATTTAAAAGAATTGATTTATATGATCAAAGAGTATGATCTAGAAGGAATTAAATTTCTTTTAGGACATGTGCTGCGTAGAGAGAGTAGTGAAACTGCAAGTGAATTTTCTGACAAAATCTATAACATTGGACTAGAAATTGTTGATCGAGAATTTATCAACCCTGATAGAGAATTTGTAGAAAAATATATTGCTGAAGTGGCCCCCAGCCTTGATGTTTCACCCTCTGAAATATTAGAAAAGTCAAATGGAGACATTTACCGCATTAAGAGGCTTGTGGCATCTAAGGGATTGGAAACAGAAATTGATCTTACCGATCTAGAACGATTTACTCTGGGTCTTCTGGACTCTGCTTCGCAACCGCTAAGAGTAAGTGACCTAATAACAATATTGATGGACACAGATTACGTTTATGTTGATTGCGAGCGCGAAGTTTCTGACGCGATTGACAGGCTATTACGCATAAATTATATAAATAAAGACGCTGTTTCTCATGGTGATACATTTGTGTCTTTAAGAGCAACTAGTGAGGCATCTAGAGTAACCCTTCAGGCTGACAAGCTTGTTATAGCGGATGTTGCCTACGCTTATTTCCAAAAATTTTACAAGAATTCTATTCGGCACTCTAGGGCAGAGTTGTCTGGGCTTTTATATAGATTATCCCAACTAGTGTCCAGGGACTCTGTGGGATATTGGAGTCGAGAGCTAATAAACTCCTCCTTGGGTGCTGGAACACTAGATATTGCACGCTCTCAAATATCTAATAGTCTGGATTTTGGGTCACCCAAAAGTAAAGCTGACCTAATGACAGATGTGACCTTTAATTTCTTAACTAAACAGTATAATAATGCATTAGAGCTTCTCAACAATAAAGATTATTCAGAGTGGTCTAGCGATAGCTATCTGGCTGTACTAAAAGCAGTTTGTTTGAATCGATGTAGAAATCACATAGAGTCTGAAAAGCTAATAAAACAGATGCTTAAAAGTGAAGTGAGTGATAATGATGCATGTATACTTCACTCGTTTTTCATAAATAACCTTGTTCATGAAAATAGAATTGATGAAGCGAAAAAAGTTTTTCAAAAATATATAGATGAATTTCAAGATGTGCGAAGCTACCCTGCTTTTTTAAGAACTGCATCAGCTATATATGAACCAGAAACTGCAATTGATTATCTAGACAAGGCAAAAACTATATCGTTTAAGCTTGGTGATGTATTTGGTGCTGCTGCAATAAGTGCGAATATAGGTGTTGCTCTGATGGAAATCGGACAGCACAAATCAGCATTGGAAATTCTAGACAAAGCGTATGATGATTTGTTGGTCTTTGGGCCACATCATTTACATATTGTTCAGAATAATCTTGGCATCTGTAATATTGTGTTAGAGAATTTCCAAAAAGCTGAAGCACTCTTTAAAAAATCCTCCAGGGTTAAAAGCTTAATGCCTAGAGTATATTCAAAAATAAATACATCAATGTCAAAATCTATTGCGGGAAACTCAGAAGAGGGATTGTCTTTGATGGTTGGCCTAGAAAAAGAGGTCAATGAGTGCCTGGTTGATAGGGTTAGACAGCGTTATTTTACGAATTTAGCTCTACTATCTTGGTATTGCAGCGAGGACAAGAAGGAGCTTGACAGAAAAATCAAAATGGCTTGGGAGCATAAGGATAGGAAATATCCAGAAAGCACCATAAATACGCTGTCACTTCTTTCGCAAAAAGAACCTACCGCTATTTCCTCAGAAAAAAAGCACGCTATGCTTTTGGAACATTGGCAGCCGTGCTACCTAGAGTACTGGTATTTTAACCCTTTGTCTTCTCTTACGGACACATATATTGACGGCTAAAACTGTAAGATAGAATATGCTGCAATAGCAAATCTTGGGTAATTCCCATTGAAGCTGATGCAATCGATATTGCACTCGTAGATTTAAGATTGCAACAGATATTAAACTCAAGCACATATGGGTTATCATCTTCGCCGCATTTTAGATCCATTCGAAAGTAATCAATATTACCAATTGCTTTAAATAGTTTGATGGCAGTTTCATGGATTTTTTCTTGCACATTCTGCTCCCGGCAGACCTCTCGGTACATTCCTGATTCATGTCCTCTGGCTTGAGCATAAGTAACAATGCCGCCTTTATTGGAGCTGAATGTCTCAATTACTGGTAAAGCGATTGCCTTTTCGGCACCAATCACAGGTACAGTAAAACTTCTTCCAGGTAAATATTCTTCCAAAATGGCGTCTTTGTCTTCATCATGGAGTTTTTTCACCTCTATTCTTGCATCCTCCCATGTTTCTGATATTGAGCTACAGGAAACTCCTCTAGAGCTTGCCCCATATCGCCATTTAACAAAATATGGACCATTAAAATTAGGTGGAGATAGATGATCAAAAACGCTATAAAGCTTCCAATTAGCAGTAGGTATATTGAGTTGCTTAAAAAATATTTTCGACAAGTGCTTGTCTTCTGCAAGAGCTCGAATGTTGGGTGTACTTCCAAGATAGGGTAAATAGTAATACTCACAAAGTGAGGATATTAAAATTTCAGAATTATTGAAGTTCATTCTATTAAGTAGTGAAAAAACATAATTAAATTCCTGGTGGCATGAGATGAGATCTTCTATGGAGCATCTGGCATGTACGGATAGGCCAATCTCTACTAATAGGTCATATATCTCTTTATGGTAAGTGTGTTGATCTTTTTGGAAAGAGTCTCCATTTGGGGCGTATTCCGATAAGTATAATATTTTTGTATTTCGCCTTTGATTTTTCGATAATTCAAGTAGCCAAGAGTTATTCATAATTCTGAGTTATCACTAAAACACCTCAGAAAGTAACAGCACGAAGTCCAGATCCCTGTATTTTTAGTCTTAAATTACTTTTGCTCACATGAGTGTATATCTGCGTAGTGGAAATATCCTGGTGTCCTAGAAGCTTTTGCACGTAGCGGATATCAACATCATTTTCTAGCAGCTTGGATGCTGTAGTATGGCGGAACATATGGGGAGTAATATTTTTCCCAAGTTTTGCCTTGGTTGCCAGACGGCTAAAAAACAAACGAATCATCTGGGGTGATAGGGGGCTTCCTAACTTATTAACGAATAGATAACCGTGAGAAGGGGATACCTGAAGTCTACGTTCAATATAGAAATTAACCAGGTTCTTGATAGCTCTATCTGGCAGGAAAACATAACGCTCCTTATCACCCTTGCCATGAATAAAAATACTGGACTCTTTGATACTGATATCATCAAGAGAAATCTGTGTAAGTTCCGATACCCGAATGCCGGTACTGAATAACAGCTCCATAGCTAGGAGCGTCGAGATATCGTTGATAGGGTGGCTGTCGCTAACCTGGTCCAATTGGGCTTTTGTGTATTTCGAGTTAGCCGGTAAGCCGATCTGTCGCCTCATGGTTATAAAGAGGGTTTTCAAATCGGTGTCGTTGATATTATTCGGCAACCGGGAGGGGAGCTGGATCTGGACATTGAGCTTATGGAAGGGGTTCTCGGCGATGACCTCATCAATTTCCAACCACCGGAACATCACTTTGAGGCAGGCAATGCGGCGCTTCACCGAGGCTTTAGAGAGGCCCCTTTCATAGAGGTGCTGGATAAATTCCCGGATCAGGAACTTATCGCAGTTCTTGATGCTTTTACGTGGGCCGACGAATTTCATAAAGTCGTTTAGGTCGATCTCATAGGCTCGCAGGGTGTGCCTGGATAGTTGTTTATTATGCTGGCAATAGGTCAAAAAATGATTGGTGGCCTTTGATAGCTTCATTGTGTTCTCCTGAAATTGATACTGGTTTTGGATTGATTTGTAAGAAGTTAAAAAAATTTGGTTTTTATATGGCTGTGGTGGGGCAGGGATTGACTCGTCTGGCCTGAGGGCCATACTCGGGGCTTTGCCCCGTACCCAAAACACTCGCTGTGCTCATGAGGCAGACTCTCGCTAAAGCGACGCCCAAAACGCTTAATCGTGTTTTGTCGAACGGGGTTCTCATCCGTAAGTACATATATATGTAGAATTATGTAGATGTTTTTGACTGGGGTGGACTCAAACAGCCTATGGGCTTTTTTCGGGCTTCGCCCGTACCCAAAGCACTCACTGCGCTTGCGGGGCAGGCTCTCGGCAAAGCAGACGCCCAAAATGCTGGCGCATTTAGTCGAGCGGGTTATAAACAGAATGCCTACTCGACCGGTTAAATAAAAAAGCACCCACAGGGGGCGCTTTTTTATTTAATGGCGGTGGGGCAGGGATTCGAACCCTGGGAGCCTCTCGACTCAACGGTTTTCAAGACCGCCGCTTTCGACCACTCAGCCACCCCACCTGTAACTTGTACTATCTTCCTTTTGTTTTATTCCTTTTCTGCGGCGGTCTTACCGCCACTTGCGGTCCGGCCAACAAGCATAGCTTGTTGTCGTTCGACATCCCGGAAAGCGTTGCTTTCCAGACGTGAGTTCTCACCCACTCAGCCACCCCACCGTGTAACTTGTATTATCTTCCTTCTGTTTTGCTTCTTTCCTACCCGACTGCTGATTCGCTATCGGCTGGAAGCCGCGCATTATACAGAAATCAATGCCAGTGGTTAACTGCCACTGGCTTCATTTTGATCGCTGTCTGTATTTGCATCGGTGCCACTGGTGGTATCGGCTTCGCGCTTTTGACGCGGGTCGTTAACCGGGCGGCGACGCTCTGCGGTTGGTGCAGGTTCAACCATTTCTGTTGGGCTCACCGGAGCGGGGCGTTCGATGGTTTCTGTCACGATAGCAGATGCCTGGTTTGCTTGTTTGGGTTGCAGGCGTGGATCATTAGCAGGACGTGAGGAGCGCTGTTTGGCCGGTTCTGCTTTCTCGGCAGCTGACGTTTTATCAGGAGCTTTGGCTGGTGTCGGAGCTTCAGCTGGTGGTTCTGCTCTTGACGGAGCTGGTGCCGGTTTTGATTCCGGCGTTTCAGCTGCTGGCGCAGGCGCCTCTGATTTCGGTGACTGACTTTGTGCAGCAGCTTTTTGTTGTACCTGCTGTTGATGTTCCTGAGCTGCAATATCAGCTACAGGTACAAAGCTCGGTGTCTCAAAGGTTTGCGGTGTTGGTGACTCGCTTTGGGTTTCCTGAGCAGGTGCAGCCTGTTCCTGTTGTTGGGATTGAGGTTGCTGGGTTTGCTGCTCATCCTGCGGCATGTCCTGGCGCGGACGACGTCGTTCGTTGCGTGGCTTTTTGTTGGCCGGTCGGCGCTGCGGGCGATCCTGTTGCTCGGTATTGTCGCTACCTGGTTCTGTACGTTCCTGGTTGCGCGGCTCATTGCGGTCTTTCTGACGCTTGCGGTTGCGATTATCGCGGCGTCCTTTGTTATCGCCTCTATTATCACCACCGCGGTCTCCGCGGTTGTCCTGTTGGCGATTATCATCCTGTTGGTCGCGATCTTTATTGCGGTTGCGATTATCACGGTTGCCACCGCGTCTGTTGTCCTTGTTGCCGCGCTGTTTGTTATCGCGGCTGTCACGATTATCGCTTTGTCCATCGCGACGATTGTCGTTGCCGCGGCTTTCGTTATTGCGGTTGCGGTTACGATTGCGGTTACGATTTCTGTTGCGGTTGTCGTTGCGTCGGTTGTTGTTACTGCGTGTCTGTTGTTTCGGTTTAGGCTCGGGCTCTTTCTGCTCTTCTTCGCCGAACAGGAATTTGGCGATACGGGCAAACAGGCCGGGCTCTTTTGTTTCTTTCTCAGGTACATCCGGGGCCCGTGTTGGCGGTGCAATGTTCTGCACAGCAGGGGTCGGAGGCGGGGGCGTATTGTTGCTTGCCGTGAGTGAATCGTCTTCGGCTTCGGTGTCAATGGTGATTTTGTAAGAAGTCTCTTCGAGTGCCTCATGATCATCACGCAGACGTTGTACTTCAAAGTGTGGTGTGACCAGCTCCTCGCTTGGAATAATTACCATACGAGTATCTGTGCGTTTTTCGATTTCGCGAATCGCATTGCGTTTCTCATTAAGCAGGAAGGTTGCTACGTTAACCGGGGCAAATGCACGGATTTCACCACTGCGCTCTTTCTGACCTTCCTCTTCCACCATGCGCAGAATGGCCAGTGCAATGGATTTGGTATCGCGGATCGTGCCCTGACCGTTACAACGAGGGCAAACCCTGCCGGAGGTTTCACCGAGTGATGGACGCAGGCGCTGGCGGGACATTTCCATCAGGCCAAAGCGTGAGATACGGCTGGTTTGCACACGGGCGCGATCGGTTTCGAGCGCGTCGCGAATACGGTTTTCAACTTCTTTCTGGTTGCGCACCGGCCCCATGTCAATAAAGTCGATCACGATCAGACCACCGATATCGCGAATACGCAGCTGACGTGCAATTTCGTCGGCGGCTTCGAGATTGGTCAGCAGAGCAGTCTCTTCAATATCGCCGCCCTTGGTGGCGCGTGAGGAGTTGATATCGATTGAAATCAATGCCTCGGTGACATCAATTACGATAGAACCACCAGAGGGTAGTTTCACTTCACGTTCGTAGGCGGTTTCGATCTGTCCTTCGACCTGATAGCGATTAAACAGCGGAATATCGTCGTCGTAGTATTTCACCTTGTGTTGGAAATTCGGCATCACCTGGCTGATAAAAGCTTTGGCGAGTTCGTATTCCGGCTGGCTATCGACAATCACTTCACCGATGTCATCGCGCAGGTAATCACGGATCGCGCGGATAATCACGTTGCTTTCGCGGAACAGGAAGTAGGGTGCCTTGCAGTTGTTCGCTTCTGTTTCAATCGATTCCCACAGGTGCAGCAGGTATTCGAGATCCCATTGCAGTTCTTCCGGTGCGCGGCCAATACCGGCGGTGCGCACAATCACGCCCATGCCAGAGGGAATGTCCAGATGACTCATCGCTTCCTTGAGCTGGGTGCGCTCCTCACCTTCGATACGACGGGAAATACCGCCGGCACGCGGGTTATTTGGCATCAGTACAAGGTAGCGGCCAGCGAGACTGATAAAGGTTGTCAGCGCTGCACCTTTATTGCCGCGTTCTTCCTTGTCGACCTGAACGATAACCTCGGTGCCGGCTTTAACATCTTTGATATTAAAACGGTTTTCACCGGGCTTGCGGTCAAAATATTCGCGGGCAATTTCCTTAAGGGGTAGAAAGCCGTGGCGGGCACCTTCGCTGGTGTCATATTCAACAAAGGCCGCTTCGAGGCTCGGCTCAATGCGGGTAATTTTCCCTTTGTAAATATTGGCTTTCTTTTGTTCCCGATTGCGGTTCTCGATATCGAGGTCGTAAAGTCGTTGTCCATCGACGAGGGCAACGCGCAACTCTTCTGCTTGAGTTGCATTAATTAGCATACGTTTCATGTAACTCTTCCACGTAGGTATCGCGGAACATCGAGAAGGCGGGAGGAAATATCAGACGGAACAATAAACCGGGTCCGTGCTGTTGGAACTTCAGGCAGGCTGGCATTTGATTTATGCCGGCTGGTATATATTGCTTTGCTACAGCCAAGTAAAACCCACCTGGTGCTGTAAACTGCTGTTTCCTCGGGTGGTGCGGTTTTGCTGCAACCACCGGGTACATTTATACCTGTGCCCTGTACCTGATTGTCCTGTTGTGACTTTCGTCTTTCCTGCCAGTGACTGGCTAAACTCTTTACTTTATTACCTTGGTTACCTTGATAACCCGCTTGCCGTACTTGTGCCATTACATGTAATGACTGGCAAACAATGCCGGGCGTCCTTGCGTGGACTGCCCTGGGTAAACTTAATTCGTTTCCAGCTATTCTCTCGCTTGCGATACGGTTTTACATCGGTACTGCGGAGGCTTGTATTCAGCCTAGGCAGGTACCACCATTTTCCGGTCTGGCGGTAATGGCAGGGGCTCCTGGCCCGAGTGCGTATGTTGCAGCTGCCCATTACGCTATGTTTCCAGACTGGCTGTTCTGGCGCACACTCTTTAATTAACAGGGCGCATTAACAGTAGCGGCACTATAGCAGCTTCCGGGCCAGAATCAACCACAGGAAAGCTCATCGGCGAATTAAATTGTGTTTCTAAGTTCTTAAAAAACAAGGAAATTGCTATTATGCGCCCATGTCTGCCACTCGTTCCCCCAACTCTGCACCCGCTGGTAAAGGTGTCCATCACGTCGAAGTCGACGAGGGCTACAGCGGTCAAAGAATAGACAATTTTTTGCATAATTATCTGCACGGTAGTCCCCGCGCCCTGATTTATCGCATTCTGCGCAAGGGGGAGGTCAGGGTGAACCGCGGTCGTGTCAGGCCTGAATACCGCCTACAGAGTGGGGATATTGTGCGAATTCCCCCGGTCAGGCTACCGGAACGCTCTGCGCCGCAACAGGCGGGTAAGAAGTTACTGGCATCCCTTGAAGCGGCCGTGCTGTTTGAAAATAACGATCTGCTGGTGCTCAATAAACCGGCCGGTATGGCGGTACACGGAGGTAGCGGTATTAATCTTGGCTTAATTGAGGCTTTGAGGCAATCCCGGCCCCGGGAAAAACAGCTTGAGCTGGTACATCGCCTTGACCGTGACACCTCGGGGTGTTTGCTGGTGGCCAAAAAGCGCAGTGCGCTGCGTTTTTTACAGGATGCGCTGCGTGAGCATCGTATTTCAAAGCATTACCAGGCATTAGTGATTGGCCGCTGGCCAAAACGTAAAACAGTAGTGGACGCCCCGCTGCATAAATTCCACCTTGCTTCTGGTGAGCGCATGGTCAAAGTGAGTGAAGAAGGCAAACGCTCGCGCACCGAGTTTGCAATTCTCGAACGCTACGAGGGCTGCACACTCGTGGAAGCCAGACCGATCACTGGACGTACCCACCAGATTCGGGTTCATGCACAATCCGTCGGTTGTCCGCTGGTGGGTGACGAAAAGTACAACCGTGACGAGATCAATGCGCAGATGAAGGCGCAAGGCTTTGAGCGACTGTTTTTACATGCGGCCAGACTCACATTCCCGTTACCGCCTGGAGTGGATGGCAATGACTCGGGGAGATTAAAAACTGTTGATGCGCCATTGCCTGACGATCTTGCCGACCCCTTGTCGCATTTGGCGCCGCTGAATTAAACCACAGGAAACGCTTGTGTTACTGATTTTTGACTGGGACGGAACGCTGATTAACTCCGCCGATAAAATTACCGGGTGTATGCAACAGGCAGCGCGTGATCTGGGCCTGCCGGATTTATCCGCTAAATCGGTACGCCAGATTATCGGTCTTGGCCTGCCCGAAGCGATCCTCACCCTGTTCCCTGATATTGATGCAGAAGTGCAGGTGCAGTTCAGGGATTTGTATGCAAAGTATTTTGTTGAAGCAGATCAGACACCCTGTCCGTTTTTTCCAGGGGTAATGGATACGCTCGAGACATTGCGCAGCCATGACCATCAACTGGCGGTGGCGACTGGTAAAAGCCGTCGCGGTTTAAACCGTGTGCTCAAGAATCTTGAGCTTGATGCGTTTTTTCACAGTTCGCGCTGTGCTGATGAAACCGCCTCCAAGCCTCACCCGAAAATGCTGCTGGAACTGCTTGGGGAATTTGACTGTCAACCGGAACAGGCGCTTATGGTGGGAGATACCAGTTATGATCTGGAAATGGCTCAGGCGGCAAATGTTGCATCGGTTGCGGTGAGCTACGGTGCGCATGCGACAGAAAATCTGGCACAATACTCGCCGCTTCGCTTTCTGGATGAGTTTGTAGAAATGCTGGATATTGTGGCAGAACAGCAAGCCCAAAGTGCTTGATAAATATGACTGGTACTTGAAACAGAAAATCGTAAAAGGTAGTTTTTGTGAAAAGCTTGATTGATAAATTACTTGGCAGAGACACTGACGACAGTGTTATGACAGAGCCGGGCAGTGAGGGTAAGGAGCAGTGGATTTTGCTGGAGAAAGTTGTTGGCGATGCGTTTGTTGAGCAGAAACGTGCGCGCCAGTGGGGCATCTTTTTCAAATTGTTGACCTTCGCCTATCTGTTTTTTGGCGTATTGATTTTTTATCAGGCAAGCGGTCGTTCAGTGCCTTCCAGTACAGATGGACATACCGCCATTATCAGTTTAAAAGGTGTGATCAAGGAAGATACTCAGGCCAATGCAAATACCTTTGCAACAGGTTTGCGCCGTGCCTATGAAGATGAAAATACCAAAGCCATTATTATTGCGATCAATAGCCCCGGTGGTAGTCCGGTGCAATCGGACTATATGTTTAATGAAATCAAGCGTCTGAAAGACAAGCATCCGGATATTAAAGTCTATGCGGTGGTTAGTGATATTGCCGCATCCGGCGGCTATTATGTCGCTGCCGCGGCGGATGAAATTTATGCGAATCAGGCAAGCCTTGTCGGTTCTATCGGCGTGACTTCGGCGGGATTTGGTTTTGTCGAAGCGATTGAAAAGCTTGGCATTGAACGTCGTGACTATACCGCTGGTGAAAACAAAAGCTTTCTCGATCCGTTTCAACCGAGCAAGCCGGAACAGGTCAGGTTCTGGCAGACTGTTTTGGCAAGTACCCATGAGCGTTTTATTAACCGCGTGAAAGAAGGACGCGGTGATCGCCTCGGCGACTATCCGGATATGTTCAGCGGTCTGATCTGGAATGGCGAGCAGGCATTGGAGATGGGGTTAATTGATGGCTTTGCGAGTGCCGGTCAGGTAGCGCGCGATATTGCCGGTGTGGAAGAAATGCGTGACTTTACGGTGAAGAAAACACCACTTGAAGAATTGCTCGGTGGTATGGGTACCCAGGTAGGCAAGGGTATGGCTGAGTACTGGCACGGTGAAGCCTTGAAGATGGAGTTTTAATAAGAAACTTCCTGGAGATTTCCTTTATAGGTTTCATCCAGAGGAAGTGTAGAGTCTTCTGGGTCGGCAGGGTTCATGCTTTTATCAAATTCGGTTTGGTTGGGGATGCCATCACCGTCTGTGTCTTCGCCATTATCGTCAAGTCCATCCTGATCTGTATCTGAAGAAGATGGGTTCAATCCCATTATCGTTTCGACAATATCACTGAGTCCATCATCGTCATTATCGCGGTACGCATTTGTTTCATCGCAATTGTTATCCACGTTATAAATTAAGGGGCAATTATCAACGGCATTTTCAATACCGTCTGCATCGCTGTCAAAGAAAACTCCGTTTGGTGTTGCATCAATACTCTCAAAGGAGATGTTCCAGACGGGATTACTATATTGTGTATTTAATATTATATTTTCAGTTTTGTAGCGATAACAATAAACGCCATTACCGCTTAAGTAACAAAGCTTGTTACCATCAATACTATCGTCAAGACTGCCATTGTTGCCGGCATAGCCATGTGCCTGGACAGGAAAGCCGGAGAGAAAACTGAGAACGAGTCCATCGCCCAGAATATCGTAAGGCCCAAGAGTTTCTGTTTCTGAATGAGAGGTGAGTGAGCCGTTAATATCCAGATAAATAGATGAATTTCTTAGTTCTATAGATATAGTGATAGTGCCATCTATCCATTCGGTATCTCCTGGGCCGTTCTGGTTACTAAAAGTATTTGTGGCGCGATATAGATTGCTTTCAGTAAAGACAGAATTCCCCGGCACATTCTCACCATCACAGTGAATGCCGGAGTCGCTTTTGACACAAATCCAGGCATGACCCATAGCTATACCATAATCTGCAATATGGGGGTTTCTGTCATGCAATAACTCCCAGTTATCGGGTAGGAAATCGCTATCACTATCCTGATCGGCTACTGTGCCACCAGGGGGTGAGTCACCCTCGTCGGGACACAGTGCACATAGACCCGCTTGCGCTGAATATGAAAATGTTAAACAGCTGAGCATGAATATAACGAAAGCGTATTTTGTGTTTATTTTCAGAGACATATCTTTAAAGAGTTCAATGGTATTTATTTACCTGGTAAATAACCCTTTCAGGTGATTTTTTGTCATGCTTTCTTACTTTTAGCTGTGTTAAAGCTTTGTGACAGGGTTATAAGTAGCTTGATTTTACAGGAATGGTAGCTTGTGGCCAATATGCAGGATTAGACTATGAGCTAACAGGAAAATAAAAAAGGGGTGGTTGCCAGTGCAACTACCCCTGAAAATTCGGAAAAAAGTAAAAATCAGTTTTCTTTATTAATCGACTCAAGCACCTGTTTTGCAGCGGGTGGAATCTTGGTGCCCGGGCCAAACACACACTTCACACCTTTTTCATAGAGGAAGTCGTAGTCCTGTTTTGGAATAACACCGCCGGCAACCACGATAATATCTTCCACGCCCTGTTTTTTCAGTTCTTCAATGAGCTGCGGAACAAGGGTTTTGTGACCGGCGGCTTGGGATGAGGCACCGATCACATGGACATCGTTTTCAATCGCCTGGCGCGCGACTTCTTCCGGTGTAGAGAACATCGGTGACAAATCGATATCAAAACCGAGGTCAGCAAATGCGGTGGCAATAACTTTTGCGCCGCGGTCGTGACCGTCCTGACCCATCTTGCACACGAGCATGCGCGGGCGGCGGCCATGGCTGTTTTCAAACTCTTCAACGTCTTTACTAATCATTTGCCAGTCTTCATCATCTTTGTAAGCGGCACCGTACACACCGGAAATAGTGCGGGCCTGGGCATTATAGCGACCAAACTCTTTTTCCATCGCGTCGGACACTTCACCGACAGTAGCGCGCAAGCGAATCGCATTTACGGATAATTCGAGCAAGTTACCTTCACCGGATTTTGCAGCTTCAGTTAATGCATTCAATGCGGCTTCAACCGCGGCACTGTCACGCGATGCCTTGATCTCGTCAAGGCGCTTGAGCTGGGCTTCACGTACGGCGTGGTTATCCACTTCAAGGATTTCCACGTCGTCTTCCTGTTCCAGTTGGTATTTGTTCACACCGACAATGACATCTTCGCCGCGGTCAATGCGTGCCTGTTTCTTCGCCGCAGATTCTTCAATGCGCATTTTCGGCAGGCCGGTATCAATCGCCTTGGTCATACCGCCTTTTTCTTCCACTTCCTCAATCAGCTCCCAGGCCTTGTCGGCAATTTCCTGGGTGAGGTTTTCCATCATATAAGAGCCACCCCAGGGATCAACGACATTGGTGATACCGCTTTCTTCCTGGATAATCAATTGGGTGTTACGCGCGATACGGGAAGAGAATTCCGTCGGTAGAGCAATCGCCTCATCAAGGGAGTTGGTATGCAGTGACTGGGTGCCACCAAATACTGCCGCCATCGCTTCAATCGTAGTGCGTACCACATTGTTGTAAGGGTCCTGTTCAGTCAGAGACCAGCCGGAAGTCTGGCTGTGGGTGCGTAGCATTTTTGATTTGGGGTTCTGCGGATTAAACTCATCGACAATACGTGCCCAGAGCAAACGTGCTGCACGCATTTTGGCGATCTCCATATAGAAGTTCATGCTGATGCCCCAGAAGAACGACAGGCGCGGTGCAAATGCATCGATGTCGAGACCGGCAGCGATCGCGGTGCGGATATACTCTTTGCCGTCGGCGAGTGTGTAGGCGAGTTCCAGCGCAGCATCGGCACCGGCTTCCTGAATGTGATAACCGGAAATGGAAATGCTGTTGAACTTCGGCATATTCTGCGAGGTGTAGGCAATAATATCGCCGATAATTTTCATGCTTGGTGCCGGCGGATAAATATAGGTGTTGCGCACCATAAATTCCTTGAGAATATCGTTCTGGATCGTGCCCGCGAGTTGCTCGAGGCTCACACCCTGTTCTTCACCTGCAACAATATAGCCTGCAAGAATCGGCAAAACCGCACCGTTCATCGTCATGGATACGGATACCTTGTCGAGCGGAATACCGTCGAACAGGATTTTCATATCTTCAACCGAGTCAATCGCAACACCGGCCTTGCCCACGTCACCGGTAACGCGCGGGTGATCGGAGTCGTAACCGCGGTGGGTAGCGAGGTCAAAGGCAACTGAAACACCTTGGCCACCTGCGGCGAGAGCCTTGCGATAGAACGCGTTGGATTCTTCTGCCGTAGAAAAGCCTGCATATTGACGGATGGTCCATGGGCGGCCTGCATACATGGTGGACTGTGGGCCACGAATAAACGGTTCGATACCTGGCATGGTGTTGGCGTACTCAAGCCCGCTCATATCTTCAGCAGAATACATTGCCTTGATATCAATACCTTCCGGTGTATTCCAGGTCAGCGTGTCCGGACTTTTGCCTTTGAGCTGCTTGGTGGCAAGCTCGGTCCACTGTTCTACACTGGCCTGATCGGGAGAGTATTTGTTGTCCGCCATGGGCTACCTCTTTCTGGTCTCTTTTGTTTTGAAAATTAAAAAAGAAATTAAATTAATGATCGCCGCTGTGTTGGCATAGCTCCACGAGCACTCCATCACAGCATTTCGGGTGAATAAAAATCACCTGGCTGTTGTGTGCACCGGGGGAGGGAGCATCGGATAAAAACTGGTAGCCTTTCTCTTTGAGCATGGCCACATCACCCTCGATATCGTCGGTGCGGAAAGCAACATGGTGCATGCCACCGCGGTTATTATTTTTTTCCAGGTATTTGGCAACCGGGCCCTCACCATTGAGCGGGTGGATTAATTCAATCTGGGTGCCATCAATCGGGAAAAAGGCTGTGGAGGTTTTTGCCGCTTCCACATCTTCAGTGCCTTCAAAGGTGATGCCAAAGTCTTCCATAAAACGCTTGATAGCCTTTTCCATGTCGGGGACAGCGATGGCGATGTGATCAAGGTGTGTAATCATTGCTAAGCTCTTGATTTAATTGAAAATATCGAAAATTCAGAGTGCGCAATTCTACTTTGACCGCGGCCAATATGCTAGTAGGTATTTCCAGGGGGCATAGGCGTTGCGTGGCTTTTGTGTGTGGCGGGCAGGGTGATTGTGTACACTAGCACGCAAAATTCCAGACCACAGGGCCAATAATGCAAGACCATCGCCAACTGACCACTGAAAAGCTTTTATTGCTTGGCTTCTCGGTGCTGATTGTGGCGGCATCCTGGTTCTGGATCCACGACATTGGCCCGACGATTGATGAGCGCATTCACCTCGCTGAGATTCGCCATATCATCAAGCCCGAGGGGTTCTATATTCATGGACCCACGATGTTGCCAGGTTATCACTATTTCATGGCGTTCTGGGGAGTGCTGTTTGGTATTGACGAGGTGAACGGCTATCGTCTGATTAACTGTGTGCTGTCGATCTTGCTTGCTTATGTGTTCTACGCGCTGTCAAAAAGCTATGGGCGTGAAAGGCCAGTAATTAGAGCACTGCAGTTATTGCTGTTTCCAGCACTGTTTTATTTACTGCCGCGGGTTTATACCGATGTATTTTCCCTGCTGGTGCTTGTGCTCGGTTTTTTATGTGTGCAGCGTGAGCGTTACTTTCTCGCCGGAGTGATCTTGTGTCTGTCAATTCTGGTACGGCAGTCCAATATTGTCTGGTTGTTATTTGCTGCGGCGATGGTTGCCTGGACCTGGTATCAGCGTCCGGACAAGTT
Organism: Pseudomonadales bacterium; assembly: GCA_028280345.1. Lineage (GTDB taxonomy): Bacteria > Pseudomonadota > Gammaproteobacteria > Pseudomonadales > UBA7239 > JANQLY01. Next base: position 227,084 of record JANQLY010000002.1, read on the forward strand.
CAGTAGCCTGATGATGAGCTTGCTACCCTACGGACTTGGGTGTCTGGGTTTTGGTGTTTTTGTCATAGTTAACGGCGGCATTGCGGTGGGGATCGCCAGTGGCGATCATCAGTCCGGGCTGTTTACTACCAATGTGTTTATTTGTATGTTTGTTGGCTTTCTCGGTTTTATGCCGTTATTGCTATTACAAATAAAGCGGCTGTTTATTTTGTTGTCCAGTGATGCGGTGTTTCGTGTCATGCTGGCAATGATGCTACTAGTATTTCTGGTGACTGCCCAGCTTAGCCACCCGTTTAACTTCAATATGCATTTTGTCTGGAACCAGATTCTGCATGTGTTATTTATGAATGTCTGGACAAAGCTGCTGGTGTTTATTCCCATTTCCTTGATGTTGGTAACGTACTACGATATGTATCGTGAGGATGTTAAAGGTAAGCTCTGTGTGTTGTTTACGGTCGTCTCTCTGCTGCCGATCCAGTTTGTTGAGCCGCGTTATTATTATGCACCGCTGGCACTGTGGTTGTTGTATCGTGTGGAAGGGTCGGCACTTGCCGAGCGTTTAACGCTGACTTATCAGGCAGTGTTCGTGATTGCGATTCTTGCGATCAGTAACTACTTTGGCCTGATTATTTAAAGTTTAAGTAAACAGGGTTAAATTTTTCTTTATCGCACTATTATCGCACTATTGTGTTTTTGTTCTGTGTTTTTAATATATTTATAGGTTAAAGTGTTCATTCAGGTTATATGACCATTGGTGTGAAGCAGCCGGGGGCTTAAATGGGAAAAAACGTTTCTTTGTTAGCAAGATTGTTGCGTATTGCTCTGTCGGGGCTGCTGTTAGTAGTACCGCAGCTCTCTCTGGCAAAAAAGTCGACAGAAGACTATGTTTGTGCGCCGGAAAAAATGGTTCGCATCGAACTCGCGTTTGAGTGGGAAGGACAATCGGAGTTTGCCAAACTGCCCAAGGTGATTTATCGCTATACGAATCAGTACGGGCGTGTGGAAGAGCAAAAAAACCCTGACACTGGCCTGCATTTACTGATCATTGTTGATGAACCGAGACTCTGGTATATCGATCTTGAAGCCAACTATGGTAAGTCCATGCGTGACCCCGGCCCTGACTATAACTTTCGTTTTCCGCTGCTTGAAGGTATTGCCAGAGATGAGAAAATCCGCGCCTTGCAAGGGGGGTGTGAGATTGAGCAAATCAGCGAGTTCGCCAAATCTGAAACGGTGGATTACAACGGTGCGCCTGCTACGCGCTATCGCTACATAACATCTGGCGAGCGACTCGAATTCTATGTAAGAGATGGTGTGCCACTGCGTATGGAGCTCTTCCAGGAAAACATACAAAAAATGGCAATCAATTATCTGGATTATCAGAATGACCTTGAATTTGATCCGGCACTATTTGCCAAACTCCCCGATGTTATATACCGGTAAACAGGTAAATGGAGTCGGTAAAAAGTGTGCAGTTAAAGATTAGAAATAAAAAAGGGAGCCAAGGCTCCCTTTTTTATTGGTGTTAATGTGAATTACAGTTTGTCGATAAACGCACTGGTGTATTTCTGTTTACGCTGCTCGATTTCCTCGGGAGATTCCACCACAATGACTTCGTCCGGTGTAATCTTGAACAGCGGCTGTCCTTTCTTGATGATTACGCCATCTTCTTCTACGAGTACCTTGTCAATCGTACCTGAGAACGGTGCATAGACCTTGTTGAACATTTTCATTACTTCAACGATATACAGCGCTTCACCTTCTTTAAAATGTGCGCCTTCCTCAACAAATTTTTCCATACCAGGCGCTTCGCGGGGATAGAACATGCCGCCGCTTTCCGCGAGAATCTCATCGGAGCTGGCTACCGGTGGCGGAACGAGTACTTTCATCATCTCGTCCTGTAGCTCGGTATCAGTAAGGTGCTCGGGAATATCAATGGTCAGATCTGTATTGACTTTGAGTTTGTAGAAATCGCATTGATCAGCAATATAGGGTAATAGCGACAGAATATCGCAGCCGGCCTGGAAACCCGCATGGGCAGCCTGTACGGCAGGCCAGCTCTTTTTCGCAATGCCTTTTGGCGGTGTCTTGCTAGTGAGTACTTTTTGCAGTTCTGTCCAGTCCGGTGAACCGAGCTTGTCGCCGAGTGTTTTGTAGAAAGCAATGGCATCCTGTAATACTTCATTGTCATGATCCCAGATCACATAGGCAGCCGGTGACTTGTCCTGGGCTTCCATATTGAGGAAATGATAAGTCTCTGCCAGTACGGTAACCGGATTTTTCAACCATTTCACCTTGCCTTTGCTGACGCTGAAGTTTTCCTGATTTACGCTTAACCAGCCAGACAGGACATGGGCATTGGTGAGCAGTTTGTCAAAGATACGATCAAACAGGGTAATCTTGCGATCGATGACTTCGGCCATAGCTTCCGGTTCTTTGGAGCTGGCAATCGCATTTTTGCGAATATTGCGCCAGGCAAACGGGAGATCAATATTGTTTGCCTGCTGTTTCAGCTGACCGACAAGTGTGAGGTAGGGCACAATAAAGCGGGTTGTTGGACGTGCGTTAATGCCATTGCCGATAAACCAGTTGACAAGGCCATAGTGAAAATCGAGGTTGTGAGCAAGATCCTTGCCGCGAATTACTGTGCAGCGCAATACTTCGGCCATGCTGCGGTAGGTTTCCATGCGATCCTGGCCAACCGTGAGTAGCAGGGCAATATTGGAATCATAGGCGCCGGCCAATGTGTATTTCATAAACACGTCGGTGTCAGGATTGTGCATGGAGATGCCCTGGTCGTCGCGAATTTCACCATCAATCGGGTCGGACCACTTGCTGATTACGCCGCCAGCGTGAGGTTGCAAGGCGTCGTTGGTGGCGTTCATGCGCGCTTCCACGGAAGACATTTCGCGCACCTGACGAGTCGGTTTCGGCAGGCGTTTGCCATGACGGGCCAGCAGTACCATTAATTCAACCAGTGAATCAACGCTGAAAGAGTCACTGTCGTCATCCGGGTTAGTGAATGTGAGTGAATAACATAGTTCTGTAACACGGTGCTCTACCTGGATGCGTGTATTCATTTCCATAAAGAAGTGCTTGTCGCGATCGACAATACACTCGAATGTAGATACCGAGTCGAGGCCTACTGCTTTACCAAAGCGTGCAGCTTCATCCTCCATGGCGTCCAGAGTTTTAATGTCCTGCTCCAGTACTGCCTTTTCCTTGCCTTTGGCTTTGCTGGCTGCTTCTTGCAGAGTCTCGTGAGTTACAGAGACTTCGAGCAATTTTTGCTCATGCATTTGCAGGGAGCAGTCGCGGCCACCCATAGTGATACACCAGTCACCGTTGCCTACCACCTGAATTTCCTGGTGGCGGGTAGTTTCAATATTCAGTTCAACAAGTACGTTTTTGTTGTCGCCAACGCCGGTGGTTTTAACCTCGTTGAGAATCTCAAGAACCAGTTCCGGAGCTTTGGCAGCTGCTTTCTTGATTTTCTCTTTGGCAGAGCCTTTATAAGCAGAAGGTGCTGCGAGAATGCGCTGGCCTTTACCGCCGCCGCCGCCGATCGCTTTGAGGCGGATACGGTTGTCAGGATATTCGCTGTACATTCTTTCTACGGCTTTAACGACTTCAGCGCTCATTTCTTCAACGGTGTAAAGATCAATGCCCTTGTCATAGCTTGCGGCCAAAACGGAGTCGGCTTTTGCCTCAAGAGTGATATTTTTGTCGTCGAGATCAATGGCGGGTTTGAGCTTCTTGCTTTGGCAGAGTTTTTTCAGACCTGCGGCGTCCTTGTGTTTGCTGATCAGGGTTAGCGCAGTCGCATTATCTACCCCGGGTGTGACACTTACGCCAACCGACAGGGCAGTACGTTTTGCCTCGTCTTTAAGACCTGCATCGTGAACAGTTCTGGAGCACGGACCGATAAAGTTCAGGCCAGCTTTTTCCATCGAGGAAACCATTTCCTCGTCTTCTGCCATAAAGCCATAGCCGGTAAAGATAGAGTTATAACCATTCTCGTGGGCAATCTGAATGATTTGCTGGATGCGTTGGGTGCGCTCTTCCTTGGTGGCACCTGTGTAGTCAGGTACCCGGTGAACACGGGAAGGGTCGGTGAGCTTGCGCAACTCAGGAGCCAAGGCATTGGTATAGGTAATGGAATCCTTTTCCGATAACAAAATGCCATAACTGTTAATACCCATCTCATCGAAAACATCCATGGCTTCCTTGCGGATTGGGCCGCGGCAAATGATTAGTGGTTTCATGTCGCGACAGTCAAAGCTGCGCACCCACTCGGAACTGTGGTCGTCGATGCGGCGATCCCCATGAATATATGGATTGTTCAAATAGTTGTCTTTGCTACCCACGTTTAAAAATCCTCAACAATAAATCTTCAATACTTTGGTTTAAGTTTTCCTGCTTAAGTTGCCAGTACCAGGAAGGCGTTAATAGCTTGCCTGTTAGAAAAACTCTCTCTGAATGTCCTGCATCGGCTCCGCCTTGTAATGGCGCAGATGAAACTCCAGGTTTTCGGCAATTTCCTTGCGCAAATCAGAAGGCATCACGATAGAAGAAATGGAGCCAAGACTCAGAGCTTCTTTCGGATTCATCAGCTCACGCTCATAGCGTTGTGCGAGCAGTGCTTCTTCCTGTTTTACCCATTCTGCTACAGCTGCTTTTGCCTGTTTTTCAGCTTTGGCTGCACTCAGGCCGCCTTTTTTCAAACGTGCAACTTCCTTGGCGGTTTTGCTTTTAACCGCGCCGCGAATTTCACGTAACTCTTTCTTGTAAACAAACTCCACACCCGCAGGCCCCATAACTGCAAGACGTGTGGTTGGCAATGCAATCACATGATCGGCTCCGGTGGGATAGTTGTTATAGGAGGCGTAGGCGCCACCAAACGCGTTGCGAATGATAATTAGAAAACGCGGTGTGCGCAGATCGACAATCGCATCGAGCATGGCGCGGCCGGCTTGTACAATACCGCCTTCTTCCTGTTCGCGTCCTGGTAGGAAGCCGGTAGTATCTTCAAAGAACATCACCGGGATATTGTAGATATTACAAAAGCGGATAAAGCGTGCGTTTTTGTAAGCCGCCGCAATATCAATCTGACCGGAGCTGACCGCAGAGTTGTTTGCCACAATGCCAACAACGTTGCCGCCAATACGACCGAGAGCGCAAATAGTGTTGCGGGCGCGATCTGGCTGGATTTCAAAATAATCGCCGTGATCACAAATCTGTTGTAACACAATGCCGATATCCAGCGGTGTATTAAAACCGGTAGGGGAATTAAAGGCTTTCTTGAGCAGAATGTCGATATCCCAGGTTTTGCGATCAATCGGATCAGAGGTTTCGCGGTAGGGTGCAAGCTCTGCGTTGCTGGATGGCAGGTAGCCGAGCAATTCGCGCACAAGATACAAAGCAGACGCTTCGTCCTCAACAACAAAATCAGTAACACCAGACTGGCTGTGTACTTTCGGACCGCCAAGTTCATCCGGTGTCACATCTTCACCGAGTACAGATTTTACAACCCCGGGTCCGGTCAAGCCGAAGAAAGTATTGTTGGGTTGAATCACAAAGCTGCCCTGGCGTGGCAGATAGGAACCACCGCCGGCATTAAAGCCGAACATGCACATCAGTGATGGCACACGACCGGAGATTTTGCGCAATGCAGTAAATGCTTCGGCGTAACCGTCGAGGCCGCCGACACCGGCTGGAACAAACGCACCAGCAGAATCATTCATGCCCACCAGAGGAATACCGCGTTTGCCTGCAAGGTTGAACAGACGTGCGAGTTTGTCGCCGTTGGTGGCATCCATGGAGCCTGCACGGATAGTAAAATCGTGACCATAAACTGCGACATCACGACCGTTTACCTTGATAATCGCGGTGACCAGGCTCGCACCATCAAGGTTGGGGCCCCAGTTTTGATACAGTACATTTGGCTCTGCATCCGGGTCGCACAGTACCTTGATGCGCTCCCAAATCGTCATGCGATGTTTAAGGTGCTGACGCTGTACACTTGCGACTCCAGCAGCCTGCTTCGGGCGCTTGATCAGGTCATAACCTTCCTTGAGGGTGGCTTCATAGATGCCTGGTTCGTAGGCAACTTGCCCAGGGACAGAAAATTCAACTTCCTGCTGTTTGCCAAAGGGGTTTTTAAGGCTCGGTTTGGTCATACGCTAATACTCTGATTCCTAACGGTTTTTTGAATAATTGGAGGGAAAATAATGGCTGAAACTGCTGTATTGCAGTTAAAATTGCGCCCCCAAAAAATCGTGAAACTCTAATGGAATCAGTAGGTTAAGTCAATTGGGGAAACTGTTAGGGCGGGCTAATCCTGAGCTGTCAAATGGCAATTTGTCATTGGTAAAAAAGTTATTGCCATGCCGAGGGCAGATAGTGGGTTATCTGGATTCAGTGCAACGGCGGTAGTATGATGCGGCGCTCGAACCTAATGATAGAAACAACAGCGAGGCTCTTCAGGAGCTGATTAAATAATGGGAGCAATGGCAAACCGATGATATCGGCATCTGAAGCATTGACACGCTTAAAAGAAGGTAATCAACGCTATGTCGCGGGGCAACAAAATATCGGTGCTGCCGGACAACAACAGCGTCGAGCAGAATTGGCAGCCGGACAGGAGCCGTTTGCCATTGTGCTTGGTTGTTCGGATTCCCGTGTGCCTGAAGAAATAGTATTTGATCAGGGGCTCGGTGATCTATTTGTCGTACGCATTGCTGGCAATATTGTTACGCCTTCACAACTGGGTAGTATTGAGTTTGCTGTGGAAGCCTTTGGCAGTTCGCTGGTGGTAGTACTTGGGTATTCTAACTGCGGAGCAGTTAAGGCAACACTCGCGCACATTCGTGAACCTTCGCAGGGTTTATCTGCAAACCTGAAGGCGGCTGTTAGTACAATCAGGCCTGCCGTTGAGCATGTACTTGAAATGCATGCTGATCTATCAGAACCCGAATTACTTGAGCAGGCGATTCAGGAAAATGTGCGTGCGGCTGTGAAGGAATTAAGTACCACTTCCAGTGTGCTTGCCGAAAAGATTCAAAAAGGTGAGGTCATGGTGGTTGGCGCAGAGTATGCCCTGGAGACCGGAGAAGTGACGTTTTTTTAAACGTTCTAGAAAGGAAGAAATACCATTGATGCGCTGGAGTGAACAAGGAAGTTAATCGAGCGCGAATCCCGATCTGCAATTACTTTGGCGAGAATATCCTGCTGGCCGATCATCTTTCCATATAAACGCTCGAAGCTGGTGTTATCGATGGTGCCGTTGGTGTGGCTAGTAATCAGAAACGGATCGCCATTGGATTTGCGCCGGGCTTTTAGTTGCCAGCTCATTATCTCGATATTGCGTGCGCTTGTATAAAGTTTGTTGGGATCAAGACTGTCAGTGAAATAAAACTCTTCCTTGTAGTCGTAGGAATGGCGCATCATGCCAACGAGACCGACCATCAGAGCAAAGACGCGGTCACCTGTGTATTCTTCGCGGAATGCGAGGTTCATCGCATCAATTTCCTCGAGGTTGAGTAACTCCTCAAATTGTAGCCGCCCTTTAGTATTAAAAATCAGGTCGATACGCTCTTCCATGGTAGGAGGGGTTTCACCTGGTGCCTTGGTAAGCTCGATTGGGTTGCGTTTGTAAAGTTTGGTGGCCAGTGACTTCATATAAGCATTCATTTGCTGAATATGCTGGTCGGTGGCGAGGTCAGTATCGCTTTTAGCGAGGTCGCCAATCTCAAAATTGGCACAGCCAACAGCGAGAGTGCAAAAGATCAGCAGGCAGAGTCGGCGAATCATTGGCAACCATGTCCGTAGAAGTTGCCGTATTCTACAAAATTAAATCGACCCCTTGAAGGTGTATTCGTAGTGTTACGACTCTACACCAACCCGATTGCTGCCATAGCTGTAGGCGACGATTGCACTTAACTCGCACAGATGGCGCCCGGATTCTTCGAGTAGCTGGTTAAAAAACTGTTGGGTATTATTTAATGCGCTTTTGGTATTGATGCCCGTATCAATAACCTTATTGGCGCGTAGAAAGCCTTCCACATCACGGGTGAGTAAAAATGTATCCTTGCCGAGCGTACGCAGGGCATAGGGGCCGGTATTGCCGCCGAGTCGGCAGCCATGTTTTTTCAGGTAAGACCAAAGTCCGACAATATCATCTACCGGCCAGTCGGCGATAAATTTGGCGAATGACCCCCCTTCGCGACGACGCGTGTCATCGATCATAAAAGCGTTTTCGCGAATCGCCCAGATTTTCTTCAGATTGCGAATCAGGCGTTTATCCTGGGCTCGTTGTTCAAGCATCTCGTCGGGCATCATCAGCAACTTATCGATATCAAAACCCCAGAATAACTCTTCATAGTTTGGCCATTTGTTCTCCACCACTTTCCAGACAAAACCGGATTGGAAAATTTTCTTGCTGAATTCCGACAAATATTCCGCATCATTTTTTTTTGCAAGCTTCGCCCGGGACAGGGGTTTGCTCAGCAGTGCTTCCAGGTTTTTATCTCCACCCTTGCGTTTGGCGGCCTTGCTGTAGATGGTTGCGTATTTTGGCATTGGTATCTCTGGTGCAATTGAATTTGGCCAGCATACAGTATCATCAATAACAAAGGCGAGTTTTGCTTTAGAAACCGCGTACCCGTCGCGTGGCTGGGCTATTTTGGAAATAGACAAAGCATGTCTTTGTCCCAAAATAGCGCCTTTTGCGTGTACGCCAAAAGGCAGGCTTCAACAGACAAGTAATCAATAACGACGAAGCAGTAAAGAGAGAAATACAGTAAATAACGAATGGCACGCCCGGCAGGGTCGTTTCGGTAGAAGGCAAAGCATGGCTTTGCCACGAAAGACGCCACGCGCGTACCCGCCGCGTGGCCGGAAATCCAACGGGCAAGTAATCAATAACGACGAAGCAGTAAAGAGAGAAATACAGTAAATAACGAATGGCACGCCCGGCAGGATTCGAACCTGCAACCAACGGGTTCGAAGCCCGGTACTCTATCCAGTTGAGCTACGGGCGCGTAACGTCTGGACTTGCCTGGTTGGCAGTGGGGCAGAATTATACCACCATTTATCAATTATAAAATTATTGGATCAGTACTCAGGCGGGTATTGGTTCAATGGAATCTTCGCTATCAATGGCAGCGCTTTTTACGATTTTACCTTTGATCCAGCTACCGCCGTCCGGATCTTGCAGAAAGTCGCCGGCACCGCCACTGTGAAAAATGTTTAGTAACTGGCGTATTTTTATAAATGCAGTGTCTGGCGGTAGTTGCATGCTTTCGAGATGTTGTTTGACAAGTTCTGCGTTGAAGTTAAGTTCGGCATCGAAGGTTTGTTTGCTTCCGGTGCGTGGACAGAACAGTTCATCAATAAGTACAGTTTTGAGCAATTTATCGCGTATATTTGCCGGGCAATCTTCAAGTAACTGCGGCAAGACGGTAAGTATATGCTGGAAACAAGCTTCGCGATGTTCAAGCAGGGTCAGATAAAGTGTCGCGCGGTTTTCATACACCACGAGTCTGTCATCCCAGTCGAGCTCAGGTAGCTTGTCGCGAAACGCATCCACAAGATTGTGTAACAGGCCGCGTAAAATCGCACCGAGAGTTTTGTTAACAGTTTCGATGCCAAGCAAGGCGAGGTAGCGTGTTGTAAGCGGTAGTAAATAGCCATGTACAAAGATGATGTAGGAAGAAATTAGAAAATAACCCTCCATGCCTTCTTCTTCGCTAAAGGTATGACAGCCAATGACATATTCACCGTGGGCCTTGCCGTAGCCGGCAACGGGAACAGTTTTAATCCGATACTGCTCGCGCTTTTCGTAGAATTCTGTGCCCGGCAGCAAGGTGTAACCGAAGATATTTACATTCGGGAATACTTTTAGCAGCTCGTTAAGGTTGCTTTCAAAGTCGCGCAGATTGTCTCCCGGCAGTCCCCAGATCAGCTCGCCGGCAATGGGTACACCTTCCTCGGCCATTTGTTTGGCTATCGGTTCGTACTGATTAGCTTTCATGTTTTCCCGGTGGCTAAGCTCCAGGGCGAGTGGTGTGAGAGTTTGCAGGGCAAGTTGGTAGTGGGGTAACAGCTCATGGGCGTGTAACAGACGCACAATGCTCTGTACCTGTTTGCTGTGGTTTTTCGACCAACTGGTGGCAAACGAACTCGGTAGTCCGTATTTCTGTTTAAGTTCAACAAGTAGTTCGGCTTTTTGTAAGTCAGTTTTTAATGCACCGTAGTTGGAATCGGCGAGCCAGATATCCTTGATGCCGGCTTTGACAATGGTTTCCCAGTCGCGGCGAATTCGTTCCATGGAAAACTGCAACATCTTTGTGCCAATTGCCCCGGTACCCCATTCACAGAATGCACATTTGTAGGGGCAGCCGCGTGAGGTTTCGTAGGAAATGGCTTCATACAATGGTTGGCCATCGTTATCAGTTAGCGGTAGTACATCCAGAGCAGAGGGAATACTGTCCAGGTTGCGAATCCGGTCACGTGCAGCGGTCTTTGCCATCTCTCCGTGGCTGTTGAGCCAGGCAATACCCGGTACCTGCTGCCACAGGGGGGTAATGGTTTCAGTTTGCTGGAACGCATTAATCAATTCGCTAAAGGTTTGTTCTCCTTCGCCAAGTACGACAATATCTATTGCTTCGTCAAACAGATAATCTTCTGCCTGTTGCACATGGGGGCCGCCGGCAATGATTATCAGTTGCGGGCAGTGTTGTTTAAGGGTGGCAGCGAGTTGGAGAAAGCCCGCGGCATTCCAGGTGTAAAAACTCAGGCCCGCAAGCGGAGGAAAGGCTGTGGATTGATTTGCGGTAGAGATGAGCTTTTCCAAGCGTCCATCATTTTGCCACTGTTCAATTTCCTCATCGTGGTGGAAATGAATCAGCTCAAACTGTGTGTTGGAGGGGCGTTGTCCGTAAGCCTGATAGTATGCCTGCAAGGTTGCGGTGGTGGTCGGCGGCCCCTGAAACTGGTCGGAATCCATACTGAAAAGCCAGATAGGCTGGGTCGGAGCGCTGGTCATGACGATACTGGCCTAAATCGTTATTAAAAATATGGTTGTTATATGAATTCCACAGCGCATTGTACTGTAATTTGTTTTGAAATCCTGCCTGTTGTGACCGAAAGCAGGACATATTCTGTATATCCTGCGGGGATATTGGCATAATGTCCGGATTCATTTATTGGGGGCCGGGTGTTTGAACATCTGGCCGGATCATAAGGTGGAGTATCCGGGAGTGAGAGCTTGAGTATGAGAGCAGGCAAAAGATTGGTAGCGGCGGTTCTGGCAGCGATATTGATGTGCTCTGCGGTGGCCGTATCCTATGCTGAAGAGTCTATATCGCAGGAAGAGAGTTGGCAGGAACTGTCGCGCCTGCTGAAACTGGCGCGTTATGAAGAGGCCTGGGTTGAGGCGGAATCATTGGCATGGGAGTGGGAAGGAGAATCGCAATTTGATTTGTTGATGGGTCTTTCCGCTTATCACACACAGCGCTACTACGAAGCGGTGTTTGCTTTGGAACGTGTAGTTCATGCTGAACCAGAGAATATGTATGCGCGCTTTGTATTGGCAAAGAGTTATTACGAGCTTGGCGATATGGACAGTGCGCAGAAAGAATTTAAAATCGTTAAAGCGAATAACCCACCTGTGGATGTTGCACGTGAGTTAAACACCTATCTCACTCGCCTCGGTGTTGAAGGAGATAGAAAGAGCACACTACTAGGTTATATCGAAGGCTATATCGGCCACGACGACAATATTAATCGTGCAACCGCTGACAAAACGGTTTCTTTTCCATCCTTACCACCGGGAAGTATTGTTGAGATCAATGATCTTGCGCGTAAAAAGTCCGATATGTATACCACGCTTGGTGGTGGTTTGAGTTATTACCAGCCATTAAAGAGTGGCCTCGGCTTAACGGTCAAAGGTTCATTAACGCATAAGGACAATTTCTCTTCCGATGAGTTTGATGAGGGGATTATCAAACTGCGCGCTGATATGAATAAAACTCATAATCGTGATACCTGGCGCCTCGGGCTTGCTGGTCAGAATTACCGCCTTGACAGCTCTTCCTATTCGAATATCGCAGGTTTGTACGGCGACTGGTTGCGCAATGGTTTGGGTGGTTGGGACTACACACTGGGCTTATCGTATAACGATATCAGTTATCCGGATCAGGAGCTGTTTGATGTGCAGCAGTATTATCTGAATGGTTCCGTGCGCCGCCGCTGGGGAAGAACCTATCACACACTTGGTTTGATGTTTGGTGATGAAAAGGCACGCAATGATGCGGGTAAGCACAATGCGCGTGACTCCACGATTCTGTTCTATGATTACAGTATTTACCTTGATCCGCGCAATAGTTTGCAGGCGCGTCTGATTTATAACGACAGTGAGCGCGACGAGGCTGATCCGGTATTCCAGGTTGTACGGGAAGATGAATTTCTCGGCGCGATGATGATCTGGAATTTGCAATACAATCCGCAGTTGTTAATCAATACACGGCTCGGTTACTCCGATAATGACAGTGAGATCAGTTTGTATTCCTATGATCGCAGTTATCTTGAAACCGGTGTTAAATATACATTCTAGTATGAAGTGAGAAACTCGAAGGCAGAGACAGAGAGGATATGACAATGAAAATAAAATCATGGGTAATAGGCAGTGTGCTGCTGTGTTGTCTGCTGCCATTGTCGTCGGTATGGGCTGCGAATGAAGCTGCTGTTGGCAAGGTATTAATGGCGGTGGGCGATGTTTATGCGCGTGACGGGAGTGATGAGCGGTCATTAAAGCGGCGTTCAAAAGTATATGAAGGTGATGTGTTGGTTACCGGAGAATCAGGTCAGGCACAGGTGCGTATGAAGGATGGTGCATTAATCGCCTTGGGTGAAAATACTGTATTTGAGGTCAAGGCTTATAGCTATGATGAAGCAGAACAGGATGACAAGGTTGTTTTGTCTGTTCTCAAGGGTGGATTGCGCAGCATTACTGGCAAGGTGGAGAAGTCTGCCTACACAATGGAGACACCGGTAGCCACATTGGGTATTCGTGGAACCGTGTTTGATATTTATGTCGGTGCGGATGGTTCAACCACGGTTATTCTGCGTGAAGGTGGCGTGGATGTTACCGGTCAGGTTGGTGAACAGATATTGCTAAATCTGGCGGGTTTGTCGACAGTGGTCAATCAGGGGCAAGCGCCGACGCAACCGGCACCGGCACCGGCAGAAGTGCAACAATATTTGCAAAGTATTTTACCGGTTCCTGCGGATGATGCGAGCTGGCAGGAGAGCCCGGATGCGGGAACCACGATTATCACTATTGATGTGGATACCACAGATATTCTGCTCAACCCGAATGTAAATACTCAGCCACCGACAACGAATGATACCGGTATTCCGCCGGTTGAAGTCACGCCTCCACCTGAGCCGCCGGAGCCTCCTCCGCGTGAGGAAGAGGGAGGAGAATACGAGATGCCGCTTTAAGTCGTCGCTTATTGTCGGTTATTTATTTGGAATCGTGTTTCCAGACACCCTGCCAGTCTTCGGCTGGTGGGGTGATTTCAAAGTCGTTGATACGATTAATATATATCCAGTAAAGCTTTTCGGCACTGCTGTCTGCAACGACCAGTTCATTAAAGAATTCTTTTGCCTCTGACCAGTTCTGTGCAAGGTAGGCTTTTCTTGCGCTGTGGTATTTTTCAACTTGTGATAGAAGCTGTTCATCAGCCTGATCTCTGAGGCATAGTGGCTCGAAAACCCGCACTGGCTCGGCACGGCCTTTTACCTGAATATAGTCCACTTCGCGACATACATAAGCCTGTTCAATGCCGGAAAGAGTGGATTCGCTTACCAGCAATTTACTGCCGTAAAATTTGGTAATACTTTCAAGTCGCGAGCCGAGATTAACGGCATCGCCGAGGACTGTATAAGCGCGGCGATAGGTGGAACCCATATCACCGACATTCATCATGCCGGTATTTATGCCAATGCCGATGTTGGCAGCAGGGTAACCGAGCTCGCGAAAGGTTTCCTTCATGGCCTCGGTTTTTTCCAACATTAGTAGCGCTGAATTAATTGCGTGTTGTTGCTGTTCGTCGTCATCCAGTGGTGCGCCCCAAAAAGCCATGATCATGTCGCCAACATATTTATCGATCGTACCTTGTTGGGAAAAGATGATTTCCGTCATTGGCGTAAAGTAGCGATTGAGAAAATCTTTAAGCTGATTTGCCGTGAGATCTTCGGAAATGCTGGTAAAGCTGCGAATGTCACAAAACAGTACTGTCATCTGTTTGGTTTCGCCATCAAAGGTGAGTGCATCCGGGGTGTTGATCAGTTTATCGATATGGGCAGGCGCCACATATTGACCAAACATGGAATGTATCTGATCTTTTTGTTGGGAAGCGAAGAAAAAGCCGTAGGTCATATAGGCTCCATAGATCAGAATGACTTCTGCCAGTGGTCCTGACAGTGGCAAGTTAATATTCTGTGTATGCCAAAGCCAGAAGTTAAAACCGAGTAGCAGGGTAATACTGCCCAGACCGGTCAGTGTCATAGTAATGGGGCCGCAGAGAGGAAAGACAATATTTAAAAACAGGAACAACGCGAGAATGGCAATAATGTTAAAGCCGGTGGCCCAGTCCGGTTCATAGGGAATATCACCGGTGAGCAGGGTGTCAATAATGGTTGCCTGTGCTTCAACTCCCGGATATTCAATACCGACGGGGGTGCTGCGCAAATCAAACAGGCCTATGGCGGTGGTGCCGACAATTGCAATTGCACCTTCCAGTTCGGAAGGATCAACGTTGCCGTTCAATACGTCAGCTGCGGAAAAGTAGCGATAACTGCCTCGTGGACCGCGGTAAGGAACGATGATATGGCCACTGATGTCAGTGGGGAGCACCTGATTGTCGAGTCTGATGGTTTGCACATAGTGAATGCCTTCGCTGGCAGCAGTTTCAATAAAGGCTTCATCGGTCAGGTTGTAGGCCATGGCAGTTTGCAGGGCGAGGCTTGCCTGCAAACGGTTTTTATATTGGAACACCAATGGTGCGCGGCGGAAAATACCGTCGATATCGGGTTTGCCATTAATAAATCCCTCGGCGAGTACATTTTGCTGCAATATTGGAATATTGGCGGTGTAGCCTGTCATTTCATCAATATGGGTGTCCCGGGGGTTGGCAGTATCAAGTACCAGATTGGATGAAGGCAAAGTAGAGCTGGTGATATTGTTCCCTTCATGCAGGATGTAGCCAAGGATAATATCGTACTCGCTAAATGTTTGAGCGAGGATGCGATCGTAGTCAAAGGCATCTTCCAGCTGATTGACTTGTGCTGCCGTAGTAGGGTTGTTTTCAGCAAGCGCTGCACCCAGTGTAGTGGCAATATTTGTAGAAGGTTCGGAAAAAACTACATCAAAGGCAATAACCGCTACGCCGGCATCAATGAGCTGTTGTGTCATATCGGCGATAGTTTTTCTATCCCAGGGCCAGTGGCCGACTTCCTTGAGACTATTTTCATCAATATCAACAATAATAACCTTGTGTGAGCTCTGTTGTGGTTCGCGGTGCTGCAGGGAAAAATTAAAGCGAATGTCATAGAGCAGCAGGTCGAGGCGGTAGTTGATCGTATGAATCAGTGAGTTGGAGGGAAACTGCGCTGCGACAATTATCACAGTAAAAATAATGGAAATCAGAATGGTCCAGGCGGCGCGATCAAATTTTTCCCGGGTACGTGACACAGTAGTGATCCAGGTCCGTGGTGATAATTGAGTTTCGATTATAAACGACTCATTGGCATCGGGCATGGTTTTTGTCGCGGGAGTCGTTTATATTAACGCGAGTCCCGCAAACAGGCATTCGCTTATGCAGAGCACGACTTCTCTTGCCCCGGAAAGCTATCAACGTCTGCTTAATATTGCTCAGCGTATCACCGCAGAGAACAATATTTTGTCGCTATGCTCGTTGATTCTTGAAGAGTCAATGCAAATTACCTGTGCTGATGCAGGTACACTCTATTTGGTCAAGCACGAGGAAGAGCATCCATATCTGCAGTTTATGCTTGCGCGTAACAATAGCCTTGGTATTGACGAAAGTCTTGATACCGAGCGTACCATTGGGCGGCGGGTCAGTTTGTTTGATGATCTTGGTACTGCCAATCAAGGCAATATTGCTTCAAGTGTCTACCACAGTCGCGAGGTGGTAAACCTGGAAAATATTGATGAGGCCGGGGAGTTCGATTTTTCAGGCACGCGCAAATTCGATAAGGCCAATGACTATCACTCGCAATCTTTCCTCTGTGTGCCGTTGGTTAATGATCGTAATGAAGTGATAGGTGTGATCCAGTTGATTAATGCCCAGAGCGAAGAGGGTGGTGACAAGGGCGCTATAGTGCCGTTTGCGAAGGCACTGGAACCCGAGGTGACTTATCTTGCGGGCTTTGCGGCAATTGCACTGGATAATTTTTTACAGGGTGAACGACGCAAGGAACTGTTGTCCACACTGTCATCCGAGTCAAACACCGGGCGTATGCTGGAGAAGATTCTCGCGGAAGCGCAGCATATCACCCATGCAGATGGCGGTACGATCTATCTGCTTGAGGAAGGAGATAACGGTCCGCAATTAAAATTTGCGTTAATGGTTAATAAGTCGCTTGATGTGTTTAGCGGTGGTTTTTCCGGTGAGGTAATTGATCTGCCACCGGTGCCACTGTATCGCGAAAACGGCGAAGAAAATCACAATAATATTGTCACCTACGCGGCGCTGGTCAAAAAAACCTTGCGAGTCGAAGATGCTTACAATACAGAGCAGTTTGATTTTTCCGGAACGCGGGGGTTTGATAAAAAATTCAAATATCGTTCTACCTCGTTTTTAACGGTCCCGTTATTAAATCACGATGAGGATGTGATCGGCGTTATGCAGTTGCTTAATGCCACAGATCCTGCATCCGGCGAAGTGGTGGCATTTTCCAAAACTTCTGTAGCGTTAATCAATGGTCTTGCTGCCTATGCGGCAATTGCGCTTAATAACCAGTTGTTGGTGCGCGACTTGAAAAACCTGCTCGACGCGTTTATCCAGTGCATTGCCCAGGCGATTGATGCGAAATCCTCCCATACGTCTGCACACTGCCAGCGAATTCCTCTGTTAATGGAACTCATTGCCGAGGCGGCCTGTGAAGATGAAGGAGTATTCAGTGATTTTGATCTTGATGACGATGAGTGGTATGAACTCAGGGTTGCTTCGTGGTTGCATGATTGTGGAAAGCTCGCAACGCCGGATTCTGTGCTTGATAAATCCACTAAATTGCATTTGATGCTCGATGGTATTGAGACTGTGAAGGCGCGCTTTGCTGCAGCAAAACAATCTTTGCAAAAGGATTACTATAAAGATCTCGCGCTTGCACAGAACCCGGAAATGACCACTGAACTCAAGCAGGAACTCGATGCACAGCTTGCTACACTTGATGAGGAGCTGGACTTTGTCGTGAAAAGCAACAAGGGCGGTGAGTTTATGGCAGAAGAAAACAAACAGCGCATCGCCGATATTGCCCGCAAAACATGGCTGAATGCAGAAGGCATTGAGCAGCCCCTGCTTACGGAAGAGGAAGTAAGTTTTCTCTGCATTGAGCGTGGAACTTTATCGACGGAAGAACGTAACACCATCAATAACCATATGTCGGTAACGATTGATATGCTGGAATCCTTGCCGTTTCCACGCAAGTTGCGCCGGGTGCCGGAGTATGCAGGGGGGCACCATGAGCGCATGGATGGCACAGGCTTTCCCAAGGGGCTGACCCGCGAACAGATGTCGATTCCGGCACGTATGATGGCGGTAGCCGATATATTTGAAGCGCTGACTTCAAAAGACCGCCCGTATAAAGACCCGATGAAAATTAGTCAGGCGCTCGATATTCTTGGACGCATGAAAGATGATAATCATATTGACCCGGATATATTTGAGTTGTTTGTCAATACACGGGTTTGGGAAAAATATGCAAAACGCGAGTTAATGCCTGAACAACTGGATATATAAGCTCGTTTACTGAATAGCTGGAGTAAATCACTGATGCGCATAGGCATGACGGTTCCGCTAATGGAGCCTGGTTTTGATCGTAGTTTGTTTGAACACTGGGTTAAATGTATTGATGAGGGGCCGTGGCATAGCCTTGCACTCGGTGAGCGCATTACTTTTTTAAATCTGGAATTTATGACCTCGCTATCGGCAGCGGCGGCTTGGACCCGGCGCGTAGAGCTGATTTCAACAATCAGTGTGTTAACGATGCACAACCCGGTATTGATGGCAAAGCAGTTTGCCACCGTTGATGTTATTAGCGATGGTCGCTTAAGCGTCGGTGTTGGCGTCGGTGGGCGCAAAGAAGATTACGATGCGATTGGTGCTGACTGGAAACAGCGTCGTCTGGCAGTATTGGAAGATAGAGTAAATACGATGCGTCGTATCTGGAAAGGCGAGCAGGTGCTGGAAAATGCCAAACGCATTGTGGAGCCGCTGCCGGTGCAGCCGGACGGGCCGCAAATTCTCGCTGGTTCTATTGGGCCAAAGTCTATTCAGGCGGCAGCGCGCTATGCCGATGGTTTGAGTGGCTTTTCGTTTATGGCTTCTCTTCAGGAAATCGAAGAGGCCTTTACCCGTTTGCGTGATGCGTGGCAAGCTGAAGGGCGCGCTGGCAAACCGCGTCTGATTGCGAGCTTCTGGTACGGTCTGGGCGAAGAGGGTAAGGAAAAGATGCAAGCCCATTTAACCCGCTATTTAAATTTCATGCCACAGGATTTGGTAGACGCAATGTTACCTGAAACCGGTTTTAACGGCAGCGTGGAAGAATTACAACACTTTCTCAGTGGCATAGAGGCACTTGGAGCTGATGATGTGATTCTTGTGCCGACCTGTGCGGATGTTGCTGAAATAGAAATGTTGGCAAAAGTGTTATTTTAGTATTGTGCTAATAATGTCGAGTAAGCGTCGCTTCTTTTTTCCAGGCCTGTTTGTTCCAGCTTTTTTATAGTGTTGTAGACTTGCTGATTAGTTGGGGTAGGCACTCCAAGCTGCTTGCCTAAGCTAATAATTTCCCCGCTCAAATAATCAATTTCTGTTTGTTTGCCTTTCTCGAAATCCTGGGCCATGGATGATTTTGCTGTGGGGTCCATATCTGTCATGTTTTGTGCCATGCGTAAATAAATGGCATTAGGTAGTCCAATCATAAATGGCAGGAAGTGTGTAGGCAGGGGAGTCACTTTTTCGGTTTGAATGCCTGCGGCTTTTAAGACTTCGAGTCCTTCGCGCATACATCGGCACCACAATTTTCTGAAACTTCTATCTTCAAGACAGGTTTTCAATGGCTGCCCGGAAAGTGCATTTAACGGATTAATCAGATTCAGCAACAGCTTTGACCAAAGTACCCCGGTGATATTGCCCTTACTGATTGCAATCAGTTCGCTGTCGCAAAATAGCGTTTGCAAATCGATAGCAACATGTTGTTCCAGATAGATTTCTCCGCTGGTTGAAAGCCTGAAGGTGTGGTCGTTGAGTTCAACCACATTGAATGTAACCATGCCACTCAATACAGTATTGCCGGGAAAGGCTTCTTTCAAGCGGGGGCCGTTCGATACGCCGTTTTGCAAAGTCAGCAACACGGTATTTGTGTTGAGATGGGGTTGCAGTTCATTAATGATGGTGTCAGTCAGCAGACTTTTCACAGCAATAATAAGTAGATCTGCTGTTTCAGTTGCCAATTTGCTGTCAGTTGTAAAAGTAAGTGTACCGGGAGGGTAGTGCTCTGTTTGATCGTCGGGATAGGCAAAACTAAAACCGTTTTTTTCTATCGCACGAACCACACGGTCGCTGCCTTTGAAGGTAACGGCATGGCCCGACTTATGGCATTGCAGGCCGATGTAGTTGCCGATGGCGCCCGCACCAAAAATTGTAATTTGCATGAGAGGTAATAGTGTTTTACATGATATGGCGCAAATACAGCGCACTCTATCACGCTAGAATTGCTTCGTTAACTACTTATCATATATTTGTGCTAATGCACTTGTTACACACGTGTGTACCTTTTATATTTAGACACTAATGATACGGTTTTAGGAACAGGTAACCATTATGATGAATCTCGGTTTTGAAGAGTTTCGGGAAGATTATCTAAAGTATTGCAGTGAAGCACGTGAGCGCAATGAGGTGATTCACCTTGATGTGCCCGAAGGCATGCCTTCAATGTATGTTGTCTCCAGTCACCCCGGTGTCAACGAGGTGCTTAAAAACGAAAACAACTACTTCGTTCACTTTGCCGATTACTTTGACTCCATTCCTGGCAAGTCAGAAGTTGATCAAAAAATTGCCGATATTTTCAGCAATAACCTCGGCAATGACGACCCTATCCACAACGAGTTACGCAAGGATATTCGCAACCACTTTAATGGTGCTGCAGTCGATGATCACGGTCCGTTTATTCAGAAATGTGTGAATGCCCTGTGTGATTCGCTGGAGAAAAAAGCCAAAGCCAATAATGGTAAAGTGGAATTGCTGTGGGATTTTGCCCAGCCGTTGGCTTTTCTTGTGACCTGTCATGTGACTGGTCTTGAGTTTGAAGATGAGAAAGACAGGGAACTACGCATTGATCAGGCGGCAGAAGCAATTCTGTTGATCAACCTGCTGGCTACCGACGAAGAAAAACTGGTGGCTTTGGCGGCGCATGATGAACTGATGGAGTTTGTCGAGCGTCAATTGGCGAGCTTTATTGCGCGCTTGGAAAAAGACGCACGTACAGACTGCCTGCTCTATGATTTTGCAAAAAACATCAGTGAGAGCGGTGAGGCAAAACTGCGTGCCTATGTGGAGATTGTTGGTGGGTTGTTTCAGGCGGGCCTCGGTGTGAGCGGCAGTTTTTTATGTAACTGCCTGGATTTTCTGCTCAGCGGTGATGAATTTAACGAAGCGCATGTCGCCAAAGATTACTATCTGAACCCTGAAACGACTCGGGAAGAGCGCCGCGAAGCAATTTTTGAAATGATTCGTCTGACACAGCGTCGTCTCGGCGGTCTATTACCGCGTTATTCGCCAAAAGGTGGTGAATTGATGGGGAGTGAGATTAAAGAAGATAGTCTGGTATATATGAGTTTTGTTGTGGCGAATCGCGATCCGCAAGCCTTCAAGGATGCCGACAAGTTTAATCCACTGCGTAGTAAGGCAACCGTTGGTATGACCAAGGAAGAGATTTCGGCGCATCGCGCAGCTCGCAAGGAAAAAAACCTCTCCTTCAGTTTTGGTGAGCATATGTGCCCAGGCAAACGTATTTCGCTGGTGCTGTTGCAATATGCCTACGATGAATTGTTCAAACGTTTCCCGAATATGGAGTCGATTGAAATCGATTGTTTTAGTGAGGTGTTTGGCAAACCTTCAGCGGTGTTGTCTTACCATATGAATCTGAATATCTAGATAGATCACGGCGGGCTTTTTGCCTCTTCTACAAAGGTGGGACATTTTTGTCCCATCTTGTCCAGCTAACTATAGATAGCTAACCTATGCCGGTATTCTCTTCGGTATCGAGGTTGCGCTATGCTTGCAAGGACGCGTACCAATCACTTTCTCAGGGCCACACAGCCAGCGCTGGATATTACTGTACCTACAGGCCAGTTTTCAAAAACATTAAAACAGAGTGTTGCCGGGCGACAGGTAGCCAGCAAGTATCCACATCTCTGGGATAGTCCGGCTAAATGGAGGGCATTGGAGAAAGTAGCTGCAACGGGTACAGGTGGCTTGGGCCAAATTGATAATTCACATCATGTGTCAGCAAAATATGCCGAGCATATTGGCAACATGTCACTGAAACACCCGGGCAAAGTCTCTCCTGCTTTTATAAGGACCCTGAAAGCGGTGCACAGGAGAGGTCAATATGAATCGAGCAGTGCGAGGGAGAGCGTTGCTCAGATGATTGCAGAAATTGAAAGTAATAGAAGTCGAACAACTCGGGTGCCGGTAACGCGTGAACCGATTTATGAGCGTGGTTTCAGGGCTTTGGTTAATAAAAATGAAAGCAATCTACGCTACCGTGCAAGTAGTGAAAATCGTGCTACCAGCGACTTTCCTCACCCTGAATTTACAAAAAGGAGGGGTGTTTTAACAAGGGATTCTGCGACGCTTGCGCGCTTTGCTGCAGTCAGTGGGGAGTTGTTCAAAGATAATTTTAAAACGCATCGGCAGAAGAGGTTGGCGGCAGCCTACAGAGCTGTGCCACAAGGACACAGTTCTTTGCAAAAGACTGAAGATGCGCCAGAGTTTCGAAAAAGATTTTAGTACAGCGTGTTAAATTGTATATCAGTTAGCATTGTAGATTGCTTTGACTTCCTCAACGCTAACCCCGGGTGAAGCTTCCAGATCCTTGGGTAATTTAAAAACGCCACTGCCACTGGCTTTGATATCACCCGCGGTGTTGCGAATCATGCCACGAGCAAAGCCCATAGTATTCGTGACTTTCAGGCACTCGACATCCGTGTAGATCCATTCGCCTTCAATAGAAGAAGAGAGATAGTCGATACTGATGTTGATTGTCGGCGTACCGGCGAACTTGCCAATGCGAAAGCCAACGGCACCGGCAAAGGAAATATCGAACATCGCCATATAAACCGCGCCGTGGCAGATGCCAATGCCATTCAAATGATGCTTCTGCACGGTTAAACCAAGAGTCGGGCCATCATCGTCTACCGAGATATACATCGGTGCAAAACGGTCGTTAAAACTGTTATCAAGCGGGAAGGGCATAAACCCTTCCGGCGGCTGTTTATCTGTCATGTGGGATCGGCTATGAGGCTTCCTGTTGGTAAACTTCCTCGGCATAGAACTGACTGAACCATTTGCGGTACTGGTTAATAGGGCCGTCGCCATCGCAGAGAATCGGATTGGGTTGATAGAACTTTCTGTTCCAGATCTCCATATCCTGTTCTACCTGACGGCAGACTTCATCGATGTAACCCTGGTTAAACAACTTGGCAATATCTGTAGTTAGCTCGGGGTAGCGAAATACAAAGCGCAGGTGAACCTTTTCCTCATTCAACGGCGTAATCGTGCCCATCATGATGCTGTTGGTAACACCGCGGAAATGCTGCCAGGTAAATCCCGGGCCAAAGCTTTTTGAAGTGAAGCTGGTGTCGGTGTATTCGCCTTCGAGCATATTGCCGTAGTCGTCAAAGGCCTGGGTACGACTCGCAAGTTCGGTAACGCGGCGGTGGCCATCAATTTCCACCTCACCTTCGGGGACATTTTCACTGGTGTGGACATAGGCAAAGTGTGCCTTGTCTACAGCATTTTCGTTGGTATCCTGGATATGGCAGTCGATGATCCATTCACGGGTTTCCTGGTTGCACCAGTAGCCGTCGTCATTCATTTCCGGAACATGATCAAGTTCCCAGTGCGGGGCGTCATCGTCCGGGTGATACCAGCACCAGATCGCGCCGTTGTCTTCTTTTGTGGCGTAGTGGCGAATACACTGCTTGTCGACCACTTTTGGCGGCATTTTCTCCGCATAGGGTACCGAGGTGCAGAAACCGTCGCCATTGAATTGCCAGCCGTGGAATGGGCAGGCAATCGATTCGCCCTGAACACTGCCACCGTGGCCGAGGTGGGCACCAAGGTGTGGGCAAATGGCATCGAGCACTTTGGCTTCGCCGGACTCGGTACGGAATAACACAAGGTCGCGGCCAAAGTATTCCAGCGGTTTTACATCGCCAACTTGCAGGTCGCCGGAGAGGGCAACGGCAAACCAGCCAAACGGAATAGGCAAGTCATAGCGTTTTTTATTGGTCATATCTTTCTCACCTGATCTTCATCAAAGTTGGGAATTTAATTTTTTTCAAAATTGCGGTTTTCGCCTGCTTGAAAAAAGGGTAACACGTGTGTAAATTTATGTGAAACCCTGGTGCTTGTAAACCGTGACGGACTACGACATTTACCTAAAACCTTTGCGTACGCGCAGTCAGGTTGTGGCAATGGCATGATACGGTGACATACTGGCCAGGAAAAACTACCGTTTCGGAGCAGACGATGACAACCCAGACAACAGCAGATAGCGAATTACCCAAACTTGAAGAGGTGTTCAATCCGTTTTCAGCAGAGTATTGCGAGAATCCGGCACCACAGTGCCAGGCACTGGCCGAGCGCGGTCGCCTTGTCTTTTATGAGGCATGGCAAGCCTGGATCATGACGCAGATGGACGACATTATGGATTGTTGGCAGCGGGAGTACCTGTCGTCCGATTTTTACGATTGGGAGTTTGCTCCGGAGCGCCCACCGGAAGACCAGTGGCAGAACTTTGAGCGTGCCATGATCGGCCACAGTCTGCTGGCGGATCACGATCATCACCGCTTGGTGCGCAAGGTTGTTTCACCGGCATTCTCCCGTAATGTGGTTGACGATATTCAACGCAAGATCAAACCCGATATTGTTGCCTTGCTCGATAGCCTGAAGGACAAGGAATCGTTTGATTATATTCAGGAAGTGGCGGTCAATATTCCGTTCATTTCCATTACGCGCATGATCGGTTTGCCGGAAAAGTACTGGGATGAGTTCAAGCCGGTGGTGATGGACTTTACCAAAACCTGGAATCCGACAATTTCTGATGAGGAACGTGAAGCGGCGCGTCAACAGTGCAACCGCGCAATTGATATTATTCAGGAAGTGGTCGCAGAGCGTCGCAAACAACCACAGCAAGATGACTTTCTCAGCATGATGCTGAAGATTGAGGAAGAGAATGAGGGCTTTGAGGAGTGGGATGTGATTACACTGATTCTTGCTCTGATAGGTGCTGGCTCTGAAACCACGATGAATGCTCAACAGTGGACTGTATACGCATTGTTGAAACACCCTGATCAGATTCCATTGGCACTCGAAGACGATCAGGCCTTTTCCAATGCATTTACCGAAATTTCCCGCTGGGCGATGACCTCAAAAATGGGTTTTGCCCGTTACGCACCAGAAGATATGGAACTGCTTGGGCAGCAGTTGCGCAAAGGGCAAATGGTTCTTTTGATGCCTCATCTGTACCACCACGACCCACAAAAGCATGCCGAGCCACTCAAGCTGGATGTGAAACGCAAGTTTGATCCCGATGTGCTGTTTGGCTATGGCCCGCGTTTTTGTATTGGTGCTGCGTTAGCCAAGCGCCAATTGTTCCTGACAATGACCGAGCTTTTTAAACGCTTTCCGAATCTTGAGTTAATGGAAGAGCCGGAGCGTGATATTGAGGTTCACAACACCATTGCCTTGAAAAAGTTAATGGTTAAAACCAACTTGTAACACATTGTTTAAACGTTAGATTAATTACTGAAATCACTAGCAGGAAATATCCTATGAACGATACAACCCAACCTCAAGCCAACACCGGCGAAATTATCAACTGGCCGATGCTGAAGATTAAGTACAAAACTGACCCGGAAAAAATTGCCGCATTGTTGCCGCCGGGTATTGAACCTGGCGCAGAGCCGATTGTGACATTGACGGTTTACAATTTTCCGGTCAATGGTGCGCCAGAATATGGTGTGGTTACCACCGTGCATGCGAACTATAACGGCATGGAAGGTGAATTCGCACTGGGCTATGGTATCGATCAGGAAGAAGCAGTGTTTGTTAGCCAGGAACGCAACGGGCAACCAAAATTTCCCTGCGACATTAAATTCTATCGCTTGATGGAGTATGTCTTTGCAAGTTGTACCCACCAGGGGCATACCTTCCTGGATTTCAAAGGCCAATGTGTCGGTGCTGAAGACCCTGGTGAACAGTTTGAGCACAACGAATGGTGGATCAAGGTTTCCCGCGGTGTTGGTATTGAGCCTGCTACTAGCTATGACTTCCCGCCCCATGTGGTACGTGTACGCACAGTTTATGGCACAGCGTATAAAGAAAAAGTCATGGGTCAACTGACGCTGACCTCCAGCCCCTGGGATCCGGTTGCAGACTTGCTGCCGGTGCGTGAAGAAGTGGAAAACTATCTGTGGTGGCCGACGTTCCATGACCGCGAGATTACCCTTGCGGGTGAACTGGATGGCGAGAAGTTTATGCCGTTTGCCGATGTCATCGGTGGGTCCAGGTGGCCGGGTGAGAATGGAGGCCCCAAAAAATAGATTTTCGGCTATTGCGCTTGAAACTTTGTCGTTGAAACTGCTTTCGAAATGCTCACGTATTATCTATACGCTTCGCTTTCTCAAGCAGTTTCGCCTCAAATTTTCTGCGCTCATAACGCTGAAAATTAATGTCTACAAAGACTGGAGCTATTGCACTGAAAATATACTCAAGGTTATAAATTCAGAATTTAAGTTATTGAAAGATTAAGAACCGTCGTGAGCGATGACAAGTCAAAGCAAAAGCAAGCGAAAGTGCGGAGTTTATATGCGAATAAATGAGCACCTTGAGCGAGCTTTTAACACAGGATTGTCGAGCGCAACAGGTTCGGGAGAGAAATGTTATGAAAGATTTTAAAGACAAGATTGCTGTCATCACCGGCGGCGCATCCGGCGTAGGCCGTTCACTGGCATTTGCGCTTGGTCGCGAAGGCGCAAAAATCGTGATTGGTGATGTGGACGATGACAATATGGCATCAGCACTGGAGGCTCTGAAGAGCGAAGGTATTGAAGCGGTGACACAAAAAGCCGATGTAACCAGTGCGGATTCCATGGCTGCACTGGCGGAGAAAGCGCAGTCAGAGTTTGGCGGTATCCATCTGGTGTTTGCCAATGCCGGTATTGGTGCCGGTGAAGGCGGTAACATGTGGGAATATGACCTTAATGACTGGGAATGGGGTTTTCGTGTAAACACCTGGGGTGTGATCAATACGATTAATGCCTTTATGCCACGTCTGGTTGAGCAAAACGAAGAGTCGCATTTTGTAGTAACCGGTTCCGGTAATGGTGCGTTTCTCATGTATCCTGATCAGCCAATCTACACAGCAACAAAAGCTTCCGTGCATGCGATTACCGAAGGGCTTTACTTCCAGATGCAGCGCGCACAGTCGCCGGTGCAAGTGAATGCGTTATTCCCAGGACCGAATGTCGTGGATACTGGTATCTTTAATTCTGATCGTGTACGCCCGGAAGATTTACCGAAGAACCCGGACAAGCCGGATTCAGGTATTACCTCTGTGGATGATATGAAAAACATGATGGAACAGTTTGGCATGACACTTGAAACCACTCATCCGGATGAAGTGGCGGAATATGCGCTGGAAGGGCTACGCGAGAATAAGTTCTTTATTGCCAAAACCAAGGAATCCACACTGGAGCAGATCAAAACACGTTTTGATTGCATTGTGAATCAGACTAACCCGCCAATGCCGGGCTTATAAGAAGATAGCCAGGTAATGACTCAGGTACCTCCTGTTGAAATCAGCCTGCGCGAGCGGCGCAAGCAGGAGGTGCGTAGTCGTATTAATGATGCGGCGATTGAACTGTTTTCCGAATACGGTTGCGAGCCGGTTACCGTTGAAGAAATTTGTGAGGCGGCGCAGGTAGCACGCAAAACGTTTTATAACTATTACCAGAACAAGCAGGAACTGCTCAATGAGCTGACTGATGCGCTTCTGATTAACGAGACGTTTAACCGTATTGATATGGCGATGGAGCGCTATGACTCGACGGCGGAGCGCCTGCAATATTATTTTGAAACCATGTCTGAAAATATGCATACCGCCTCGGATCTTGAGCGGGAGCTGGTATTGCAATCGGTATTTGCCATCGCATCGAATACCGAGGAGAGCGGAGAAAAACTATCCCGTCTCAACGAGTGTTTTTCCCGCGTGTTTGTAGAAGGGCAGGCACAAGGGGATGTTATTGACAGTTATAGCCCCGAGTTTCTTGCCGATATGATGGTAGGGGCGATTAACGGTATTACTCTTAACTGGGTACATGATAAAAACTATCCGGTTGTGCAAAGAGTGCATGATTTGTCTAAAATGATGACCGAGTTTTTCACCAAATAACGTTCTTCCTTTTCCATATTTCAGGTAAACAGCTATGGCCTACGCAGCAAATCAGCCCGTGATTGATTTAATGATGGGGATTCCCGGAGAGGATAACAGCCAGTGGTATGAGTTTATCAAGCCGCTGCTGATGGACGCTGAAAGCCGGGAGCTGTTCAAAATGCCGGCGCAATACATGTTCAAGGATATTCCGCAAACTCCGGAAGGTACTGACGACTATATTGCCTATACCATTGCACAAATGGATAAATTCAATATCCGCAAAGCGCTGACTGGTCTCGGGGAGGTTTCCCTCGACGCGGTGAAACGTTTTCCCGATCGTTTTTTGCTCGACCTGGATGTCGACCCGAATAAAGGCATGGAAGAAGTACGCAAAATTAAACAGTATCATAAGGATTATGGCATCACATCGCTCGGTGGTTTTCCTGCCGGTAAATGCCCGCAGGTGCCGATCAATGACAAGCGTTGGTATCCGATCTATGCAGCCTGTGTCGAACTCGATATTCCGATTAACGTGTGCTGTGGTGTGCCAGGGCCGCGAGTACCGATGAACTGCCAGCATGTGGAACTGATCGATGAAGTGGTATGGTTTTTTCCCGAGTTAAAGTTTGTGATGCGTCACGGTGCTGAACCCTGGGAAGAGCTTGCGGTAAAATTGATGCTCAAGTATCCGAATCTCTACTATATGACCAGTGCGTTCTCGCCAAAGTATTATCCGAAGGCGATTATCGACTTTGCCAATCGTCGCGGTAAAAATCAGGTCATGTATGCCGGTTATTTTCCGATGGGACTGTCTCTCGACAAAATCTTTTCCGAGTTGCCACAGGTACCGTTAAGGGAAGAGGTGTGGCCAAAATTCCTCTATGAAAATGCCTGCCGTGTGTATAACATCCAGGAATGAGCTATAACCTCACGTTCATTTTTAGTCAGACAGCTTTGGTCGGGGCATTCCAGGCTTTTACGCTCGCCATTGTTATACTGAGTATCAAACGTACCCACCTCTCCACGATATTACTCGTTAGTTATGTTGCGATACACGGCTTGCGATTGTTGCTGTTATATTTTTTATATGGCGAAATTCCGATACAGCGCCAGGAAATCTTTGTGCTACTGGCAAGCGGTTTTGCGCTGGGGCCAATATTGTACTTTTATACCTGCTCTTTAACCCAGGGTGATTTCAAATGGGGTAAGCGTCAATGGTTACATTTATTGCCGGTGCCATTAAGCATCTTTGTGTCTGCATTGCCGCGCTTGCGCCAGCCAGGTGTTGAAGAAAATATTTATGTCTGGTTTAACGTTGAGCAACCGATGATGCTGTACTACATGGACTGGGTACTGCCGCTACTGCTTAACCTGAGTATTGTGGTTTACAGCGTATTGTCTGTAGGTTTGTTGATTCGCCATCAGCAACGCATCCTTGAATTGTTTTCTTCTATTCAGACGGTTTCGTTGCGCTGGCTATGGATTGTACTGGGTTTGTCAGTGCTGGCAGCCTTGTTGTCCAGCTTTGCCCACCTGATGCGCTTCCTGTTTGAGGCAGAACTTGGGCCGCGTTTATATATCTGGATGATTGTTAACCTTATACAGTTGTTTGTGATTGCCATTATGGGGTTGCGGCAGCAATTGATTTTTAGCAGTTGGGAGCAGCAGATCTTTGCTGATGCAAATACCACCGTCAGTGAGCAAGAAAATCTCACGGAGGAGCAAACTGAACCGGTCAAGTACAGAAAAAGTGGTCTCGGTGAACAGGCGAGTCTTTCCCACTGGCAAACACTTGAAACTCATATGCAGTCAGAGCGACCGTATCTTAGTTGTACCCTGAACCTCAAGGAACTGGCCGATGCGGTGCAGATTCCTGTAGACCACCTTTCACAGGTGATCAATACCCATTCTGCTGGTAAGTTCTACGACTATGTAAACGGTTATCGCCTTGATGAGGCGCAGCGCATACTGCAAAACGACCCTACAAAGCCTCTGCTAGATGTAGCACTGGAATCCGGTTTCAGTTCCCAGTCAGTGTTTTCAACCCGATTTAAAAAGAGCCTGTCTATTTCTCCGTCAGAATACCGCAAACAGCAGTTGCATCACCCGGGGCGTGAAAGTGGCAGCTAAACGCCGACACAAATGGTTTGTTGTTCTCGAAAGGGTTTATTTATTGCTGACAGGTGTGGTTTGTATAGCACTTGTGGCTGAAATCTATCTGCGTTTTGATTATCACCAGCGTGTCCAGTCTGGAAAGCAATACCGCAGCACTAACCCCTATACCCAAATTCAAAATCTGGTTGGCCCGGGAGGTCAGGGGTTGTGGGAGGAGCCGTGGAAATCCTATAAACCCGATGTGTCTATTCAGCAGACACTGGACAGCGGTGAATTATTCTCGCTGGCAATTAATCGCCATGGATTTCGTGGATCAGACGTTACCCAAATGAAGCCTGCAAACACGCTGCGAATTATTGCGATGGGTGGCTCAACGACTTTCCTCGGTTTGACGGATGACGCAACTTATCCCGCGTATTTGCAGCGAGAGCTGCAAAGCCTGTTTCCTGAGCGGAAGATTGAGGTTTTAAACTTTGGTGTTAGTGGTACCTGGAGCGGATACTGGGTGAAACATATCGACAGGGTTATTGCTTTTGAGCCGGATATTGTTGTGCATTACAACGCGATTAACGATATTGCCTGGCACCATGCGCCACGTTATGCCAAACAACACCGCTGGCAGATTGGTTTGCAAAATAGCTACTTGTACCAGAAATTATTTCCCATTGAGGCGGAGGCACTCTCACCGCACTTTGACCGTACCTTGAAGAATTTTCGCAAATTGCAGCAAAAGCTGGCGGCGCACAACATACAGTACCTGGTGGGAACATTCGCGATGCCGGATTATCAACAGGCATCACCTGAGTTCCAGGATTTTCTCGATGAGGATGTGCTGATCTGGGGAGGGCATCTGAATATCCATGGTTATGAGAATTTCTATCGGTTGATGCAGTCCTATAATCACCGACTGCGGAATTTTGCTGCTGTGCAGCAGCTACCCTTGTTCCTGCTGGATGAAGCACTGTTTGACCCCGAGTTGTTTTATGACAGCTGCCATAAACGGGAGCAGGGGCAGCAGATAATGGCAGGGGTGGTTGCGGGGCAATTACAGACAACATTTCCGGATTTTTTCTAAAAAAATACAAGTTATTGAAAATAAAGGCTTTTTATTTTTTATTGCCGGTCGGCTAAGGCGTTTTTTTACCTTTCCTGCATTAATCTATACACTTTCCACAAAACTGTAGTGAGGATAGAGATGGGTAATCCCGAAATGCAATTGGCCGGTATTCTGGTTTATAGCTGCTTTCTTATTGCCTTTCTGATTGAGCTGGCCAGCGGTGTGTTCAAGCGTATCAAACGACCAAAGCGCGATATTGCGTTTATGGTGACCGGGTTGTTTGCCCAGAGCACGATTGCCGGTGGTCTGATTGGAACCCTGGCCGGGTTATTGGTTGTTAACCTGTTTCCCGACTCTGCCGGTGGTTGGGCGCACTTGTCCTATTGGTTGGTCTTTCCGCTCGTCTTTTTTACCAATGAGTTTCTGCATTATTGGTTACATCGTCTCGCCCACGAGTGGCGCCCAATCTGGAAAATTCACCGTACCCATCACAGCGCAATGGATATGAGCGTGACATTATTGTTTCGCTACAATATTTTTTGGACGCTGGTTTTACCACAGACCTGGTTTGCAGCGATTTGCGTGTATATGGGGCAGGGCAAGGCAGCGATCACTGCAATCTTTATTACCTTCCTCGTGAATACGCTCACCCATATGAACTTCCGCTGGGATTTGTGGTTGCGCAAAAAAATGCCCTGGAGCGAACCGTTCTGGCGCGTGATTGAACATGTGATTACCTTGCCCGATACCCACCATGCCCACCACGGTCTTGGTAAAGATGCCCATGTGCAGGGCAACTATGCGATTACGGTGTTTCTGTTCGATACCATTTTTGGCACTGCACGTATCCCTCATAAAGAGCAAAGCAAAATCGGTATGGCAAATTCCGAAAGGCTCGACTGGAAAGAGGAATTGTTTTGGCCGATTGTGCGCAAAGGCAAAGCGAAGCCGGGGGAAAGTTAACTTCCAGTGACTTCATGTGTATAGCTTTGTAGTGGGAATAACGCTTTCGCTAAACAGCCTTAATGTGTTCCAACCCTCCTCTAACGGCAAACCTCCCGCCAGTGGATGCAGCACCAGGGTTTTACGACCTGCTTTAATAACCTCAATACATTGTTCAGGCGTTAATATTTCAAAACGCTTTTGTGCCTTTAAATCCTCAATCGATAATGTGTCTTGCTCACTCGGGCGTGGTACACCATCGCGTTTCCAGCTACTGTACTCTTTGGTTTCATTGAGAAAGTACGGCGCGTATTGCTGCCACGCCGCTTCCGGATCTTCATGCAGAAAGGTCATCGTATTGCCGTCTTTCGGGTAATAAACAAAACCTTGCTTGCCGTATTTTTCCAGTTCGCTGTAGTAGAGTTGTTCGAGTTCCGGCATATGCATCGGTGGATAAAACGGTACGCCGTATTTTGCCGCGCGTTTTGCCGCAGCCTTGCTCATGCCACCGATAAAAAAGAACGGGTGGGGTTCGGAGCAGGGCTTGGGGGTGATATTGACGGTTTGACCTTTGTACTCAAACGGCTCGTTGCCCCAGGCTTTGAGCAGGGTTTCAATCACTTCATCCATGAGCTTACCGCGTTGCTCCCAATTGCGACCTACGGCGTGGTATTCCTCGGGTCGATAGCCGAGCCCGGCAGTAAAACTGAAACGTCCGCCACTGATTAAATCCAGTGTGGCAATATCTTCGGCGAGGCGCACCGGATCGTAGAGGGTGACAAGCAGAGCGGTTACATTAACGGAAACGTTTTTGGTGCGGCCAATAATCGCTCCGGCCATAGTGAGCGGGGCAGGTAGCCAGCCGTTATCGGCGCAGTGGTGTTCCTCAAGATTAATGATCGAAAAACCGGCCTCATCGGCAAATGCTGCCATATCGAGAGCTGCCTGATAGCGTTCGGCAGTTTCTGCGCGGCTGGCGGTGGGGTCACCTGTCATATTGAAGCGGATTGCAGAGGTGATTTTGGCCATTGGGCACCCTGATGGTCGGTTCGGAGTAATTTCCACAGTTAGGGTAGCAAT
Organism: Pseudomonadales bacterium; assembly: GCA_028280345.1. GTDB lineage: Bacteria > Pseudomonadota > Gammaproteobacteria > Pseudomonadales > UBA7239 > JANQLY01. The sequence goes on from JANQLY010000002.1 coordinate 260,253, forward strand.
TTTATCTGTTTTATCCAGAAAGTAATGTATCTTATTGATTTTATTGAAAACTTATGTAAAGTGCTGATTTATCAGCTTTTTTTGTGAATGACGAGGCAGACGGTGAATTGCGCCGGTTTTGTTGTCGGCGGGTTTTGTCATAAATTGAGGTTTTTTTCCGCCAGTTACTCACAGAGTTATCCACAGGGGTGGATGGCAAAGTTGATGCATTTGTTGTAGAAACTCGCCAGGTGTCTGTTTTCTAACGAATTCTGGTGCAGTGGCAGAAACCGGTAGCAGGGTTAAACTGTTAAACAGGTATCAGATTCGGGGCTTGAACCTGGTGTAAGCTTGCGGGCTGGTATAATCAGCGAAATTGTTGTTGGCAAGGGCGATGTCGGGACAGTTACAACCAAAAGATTCAGTGAAGCACCTACCCCGGCAGAAGCTGGATATATCCCTGTCTGTCTGTATCAGTGATGCCCAATCTGTTTGTGATGCCGTCCGGGAGATCTTCCTGACTCGATTCCCCAGCCGCGAAAGTGATTTTGCGGTGGTTGAAACCATGTTTGAAGATATTCATCGTATGTACCACGGTGAGTACCCGGGCTACCACAGCTGTGATACCGATTACCACGACATGCGCCATATTCTCGATGTCACACTGGCAGCAATGCGGCTGTATGATGGCCATGAAAAAGTTAACGGCGGTACAGAGCAGGCACTTGGTCATGAGCGGGTACTGATTGGTCTGACTGGCGCACTGTTTCACGATATTGGTTATATTCGTCATCGCAATGACACACGACATAAACACGGCGCAGAATATACCAAAACCCATGTTTCCCGCGGCACACGTTTTCTTGCCAAGTATTTACCAGCGGTGGGTAAGGCGGAGTGGGTACCCAAACTCAAAATACTGCTGCACTATACCGGCTATGAAAAGCAGGTACATTTAGAAGACCCGATTGATCACACCCTCGGTTGTTTGCTTGGCACGGCAGATCTGATTGCACAAATGTCGGATCGCGCTTATCTGGAGCGCTGTCGCGATTTTCTATTTCAGGAATTCAAGATTGGCAAGGTTACGCCGCCGACCGGTAATTCTGATCAGCCGTTTGAATCACCGATTGCACTACTGGATCAGACTCCAAATTTTATTCGTATGACTATTAATAAACGCCTCGATGAGTTGTTTGGTTCTGTATATCGTTACGCCGGGGAACATTTTGGCGGTGAGAACCTCTATATGGAAGGCATAGAAAAAAACTGCAAGTTTCTTGAAAGCCTGTTAGAAGAGCGGAAATTGCATTTGCTTAATCGCAAGACCCGCTAAGCCTGAATTTTGACCGTTAGTTGATGGGGAGTATTGTTCCATGCGCAGATTGTGTGCTTTTTTAACCATTCTATTCACTCTTGCCTTCGGACTTGTCTCCTGCGCTTCGGTTGACCCCTATACCGGAGAAGAAAAAACCAGTAATACCACGACGGGAGCCAGTATTGGCGCAATCAGCGGGGCTATTCTCGGTGCTGCGACATCCAGTAAGAGCGATCGCGAGAAAGGTATTGTGACTGGTGCGATTGTCGGCGGTGCTATCGGTGCCGGTATTGGCCACTATATGGATCAGCAGGAAGCGGCATTGCGTGAACGCCTGGTAGATAGTGGTGTGCAGGTACGTAGGGAAGGCGACAATATTCGCCTGATTATGCCGGGTAATATTACCTTTGCGGTTAATCGCTATGAAATTAAACCGGATTTTTACGAAATACTGAACTCGGTCAGTGAAGTGTTGATTGAGTTTGATCAAACCGCGATTCGTATTGCCGGGCATACAGATTCCACCGGTAGCTTCGATTACAATCAAACTCTGAGCGAGCAGCGTGCTGGCAGTGTACGGTCCTATTTGATCAGTCGTAATGTTGCCGCGCAGCGTATCAAGGCAACCGGTTATGGTCCACGTTATCCGATAGCAGATAATGGCACCGAGGCAGGGCGTCAGGCCAATCGCCGGGTGGAAATGGAGTTGCAGCCGCTGTAGAGTTGCGCATCGATTTGTTGGTTCCGGGTCAATGCTCTACGGACTTGAAAAACAGCGCGAAATTCATATATTAATCTGGCATTGCTTTCGTCATATTGGGCGGGGCAATATGGTCTAATCGGGTAGTAATTTAAACGTGCTCTCATTAAACATGGTCTCAAAAAACATAGTCTAAAATGATTGAAATCAAGGCATTAAGCAAACGCTTTGGCAATTTTACTGCCGTGGATAAGTTGTCCTTTACTGTTGCTGAAGGTGAGGTGCTTGGTTTCCTCGGCCCGAATGGTGCAGGCAAATCAACCACGATGAAAATGCTTACGGGTTTTTTGACGCCAAGCAGCGGCTCGGTGAGTATCTGTGGTTTTGACAGTCAGAAACAGAGTTTGCAGGCGCGCAGAATGATTGGCTATTTGCCCGAGGGTGCACCGGGCTATGGCGATATGAGTGTGCGTGACTTTTTGAAGTTTGTCGCTAAAGTGCGCCAGATACCTGTCAACCAGATCGATGCGGCAATCGCAGCAGTGGTAGAAAAGATTCGTCTGTCGGAAGTGTTGCAGCAGAGTATCGATACGCTGTCGAAAGGTTTCAAACGTCGTGTTGGTCTTGCTCAGGCAATTTTACACGACCCGAAAGTATTGATCCTTGATGAGCCTACCGATGGCCTTGATCCCAACCAGAAACACCAGGTGCGCGAACTGATTCGCAACCTGGCTCAGGACAAGATTGTAATTGTCTCCACCCATATTCTTGAAGAGGTTAGTGCGGTATGCAGTCGTGCAATCATTATTGATCACGGTCGTTTGCTCGTCGACGATACGCCAGCGGGGCTTGAGGCGCGTTCACGCTATCACGGTGCGGTAACGGTCAAGGCGCCAGGTATCGGTGAGGTTGAAGCGGCATTTGGTGACTTGCCGGGTGTGGCGGCTGTTGAAATGACGGATGACAATGTGCTGACAGCTTTACCGCAGTCTGATGTAGATATTTACACTGAGGTTCAACAGTTGTTGGCGGCAAAGTCGTTACAGGTTGAAGAGATTTTTCAGGAAAAGGGCCGTCTTGACGAAGTATTCAGATCGTTGACCGGGGGTGCCGCATGACACCCGCCATGTTGGTGATCTTCCGCCGCGAGTTAAAAAGCTATTTTGCCACGCCGCTTGCGTTGATTTTTATTGTGATATTTTTGATGCTCAGTGGTTTTTTTACCTTCGAGCTCGGCAGTTTTTACTTTCGCGGTCAGGCTGATCTTGAATCATTCTTTTCCTACCACCCCTGGCTGTACCTGTTTCTTGTACCAGCGATTGCCATGCGTATCTGGGCTGAGGAGCACAAATCCGGCACGATTGAGTTGTTATTGACCTTGCCGGTCACTGTTGCCGATGCGGTGGTGGGCAAATTTCTTGCCGCCTGGATATTCGCCGGCCTTTCCCTGTTATTGACTTTCCCGATATGGATTACTGTGAATTATCTCGGTGATCCGGATAACGGTATCATTGTTGCGGCCTATCTGGGTAGTTGGTTGATGTCCGGTGCGTTTCTCTCTGTTGGTTGTTGTTTATCGGCAGCAACGCGCAACCAGGTGATTGCGTTTATTCTGACCATTACTGTTTGCCTGGTGTTTGTGCTGGCAGGTTTTTCTGTGGTGCTGAACAGCTTTCAGGGATGGTTACCTGTCGTTGTCATTGATGTAATTGCCCAGCTTAGTTTTCTTACCCACTTTGATGCGATCAGTCGTGGAGTGCTTGATCTGCGTGATGTGCTATTTTTTATTCTATTTATCGCCTGTTGGTTGTTTGCCACAGCCATTGTGATTGAAATCAAAAAGGCGGGGTAGGGATATGGATTATAAACAAAAGAATCTGTTATCCGGCTTTGGTTTGCTAGTAACCGCTGCGGTGTTGTTTGTCGGGGTTATGTTATTAAGTACGATTAAAAACGTGCGCCTTGATTTGACGGAAGACAAGCTGTATACCCTGTCCGACGGTACGAAGAATATTCTCAATGATCTCGACGGTGAGCCGATCCTGTTGAGTTTTTTCTATTCTGACAAACTGTCCGAGAATATCCCGGCATTGCGTGCTTATGCGCGGCGTGTAGAGGAAATGCTGCTCGAATACGAATTGCAAAGTGACGGACAGATTGTACTGAATATTGTTGATCCCGAACCGTTTTCCGAAGATGAAGATATAGCTGCCAATTTCGGTTTGCAGGGTGTTCCTACTAGTAATGACGATACGATCTATTTTGGCTTGGTTGGGCAGAATGCCACAGGTAGCAAGGAAATTATTGAGTTTTTTAATCCGCAGCGTGAGGAATTTCTTGAATACGATATCAGCCAGTTGGTCTACCGCCTGGATCAGGAGAAATCTCTGGTAGTTGGCGTATTGAGCAGTCTGCCGATTTTTCAGCACGTCAATTATCAAACGCGCCAGACCGAACCACCGAAAGTTATTATTGAGCAGCTGCGCCAGCTGTTTGATATTAAACGGGTATATGATCCGAGCATTGAAAAAGTGGATGAAGATATTGATCTGCTGGTACTGGTGCATCCACATCTGTGGCCACAAAGTACATTATATGCGATTGACCAGTTTGTACTTGGTGGTGGTCGTTTGCTGGTGTTTATGGATCCGAATGCCGAACTGGATGTATCCGAAGGTGCCATGTTTCAGGGGTTTCGGGATAAGAGTTCATCACTGGAGCAATTGCTGGATGCCTGGGGAGTGGATTACGACCCGAAAAAAATTCTCACCGATTACAAGTTTGCTCATGGCATTCCAGTAACACGCTATGGTCAGGCCTTGCCCCATATCGGTATTCTCGGCATTACTGAACAGGGGTTCAATCGCGAGGAAACCATGGTGTCCGGTATGGATATGGTAAATATTGCAACGGCAGGGGTGCTCGCGCCGCAGCAGGATGCCAGCACGACATTTACCCCATTGATGCGTAGTAGTGATCAGGTGCAACTGGTTGATAGCGAAATTTATAATCAGGCGTCGGATCACTCACAGTTGTTGCGCAATTTTGCAGCTGATGGCAACGGGCCGTATACCATTGCGGCATTTGTGCGCGGGCCGGCCAGCAGCGCGTTTCCGGATGGCAAACCGGTTATAGAAGAGCTGGATGGGGAGGCGGACAGCGTGTCTGTGCAGCAGGATCAAGAAGCAGTGGAAGATGAAGTAGTAGCAGAGCACCTGACTGAATCGCAACAGGATATAGCGGTGGTGCTGTTTGCTGACACAGATCTTCTTGATGATCGTATGTGGGTTGATGTGCAGGAGTTTTACGGACAGCAGGTAGCGGTGCCCTGGGCGAGCAATAGTGATCTGGTGGTTAATGTGCTTGAACAACTAAGCGGCAGCGTGGATTTAATTAATGTGCGTAGCCGCGGTACCTATAACCGTCCGTTTGAAAAAGTTGCTGAACTGGAACGCCAGGCCAGTGAGCAGTTTCGTGCAGAAGAAGAGCGCCTGATGGCGCGTCTTGAAGAAACTGAAAGCCGTTTGATGGAGCTGAGTGGCAATGAAGAGCAACCGTTTGAATTAACACCGGAGCAGGAAGCAGAGGTAGAAAAATTCCAGCAGGAGCGTTTGCAAATTCGCAAAAAATTGCGCGATGTACAGCATCAGTTGAACAAGGATATTGAACAGCTTGGCACTCGCTTAAAAATTATTAATACCGCGGCGATTCCGCTATTGCTTGTTGTGTTCGCTGTCGTTATGGCGCTTGTGCGTAGCAAGCGCCGCAAAAACTGATTCGGTGTCTTTGTCAGGATGAGTGCGCAGCCTCTGCCTGCCGTCGCGATTACTCTTTTACATGAAACGGCGCGTGAGCATGCGGAGCAACTGGCGCAGCGTTTGCAATTACCGTTAACAACGGTAGACGAAGTTCTACAGAATTTTGATTTTCAACTGGTGGTTGGTGATAACGGACTGGGTTTAACATCAGCCGATGATGACCCGATTAATGCCGTGCGTGTAGATTTTGTTACGGGTGCGGCAGCGCATCGCCGTAAATACGGTGGTGGTAAAGGGCAGGATATTGCTAAAGCCGTAGGCATCAAGGCGCAGCAAACACCTTCAGTGCTGGATGTGACCGCGGGTTTTGGCCGTGACGCTTTTGTGTTGGCTACATTGGGTTGTGAGGTGACCTTGCTGGAGCGCCACCCATTGGTTTTTTGTTTGCTCGAAGACGCTTTGCAGCGCGCGCGTGACCATGCGGCAAAAGAAGATAGTGAATTGCTTGAAATTATCGAGCGTATGCACTACCTGAATAGTGACAGTGCGACGTATTTACAGCAGCACAGGATAGAGCAGCAAGTTATTTATATTGATCCAATGTTTCCCGAGCGTAAAAAGAGCGCTGCAGTAAAAAAAGAAATGGTGTTATTGCAGCAGTTGCTGGAGCACAGTGTTGGTCAAGTAGATAGTCAGGAGGAAAACGGCGATGACTTGCTGTTGTTGGCGTTGCAGCAGGATGTGCATCGCGTGGTGGTGAAGCGGCCCAAGCTGGCCGGGCATCTCGCAGGGCGAGAGCCTGGCTTGATGTTTAAAGGTAAAAGTGGGCGCTTTGACGTTTATCCCAAAAAAGCCATGCCTAAAAAAGGCTATACCTGAAAAACTATGCAGTTTCCGGTAACAGATTGATACTGCTGTCGTTCGCCAGTAGCTCACCGAGGTCAGCCAGTTGTTTGCTGCTGCCGCCGAGCGTCAAATCCATTTGTTTGAACCAGATATAGTAGCGGTGCAGCGGGTATTCCCTGTCAGCGCCGATACCGCCGTGCAAATGCTGGCAAGTGTGAGTGACGCGGTGGCCGGCACTGCAGGCCCAGTACTTGGCGGCTCTGATTTCAGCATCAGCAGCGAGTCCTTCAGATTGCTTCCACAGTGCTTCAAGGTAGGTTGAGCGCAGGCATTCAATATCGATATAACAATCAGCGAGTTTCATCGTGGTGTTCTGGAAGCTGGCAATCGTTGTTTCAAACTGTTTGCGTTCACCGGTGTATTCAGCGGTGCGGCGCATGGCATCTTCTGTAATACCAATCATTGTTGCGGAGCAGGCAACCATGCCATTGTTGAGCATAAAATTCAGAATTTCCGCGCCACTGTCCACACTGCCGAGTACCGTAGCATCGGCGTTATTGAAAGTGACACTGTAAAGTGGTTCGTGGTTGGCGCTGTCACAGTACTCACAGCTTACACCGTTGTTGCCAGGTTCAACGAGGAACAGTGCAGTTTTGTCATCGACATCGGCAGCAACAATGATCACGCTTGCCTGTTCAGCATAGGGCACGGCGATACGTGTGCCGTTCAGGGTCCAGTTGTCACCGTTTTGGCTTGCGCTGCACTGCTCACGAATCGCAGCAGGCATAGACTCTTCAGCAATGGCTGCGGTGAGAATGGTGTTGCCGCTGGCGAGCGGGGCAAGGTATTTATCCTTTTCCGCGTCGCTACCGTATTTGGCCAGTGTCAGACCACCGTAGATCAGGGAAGGCAACAGAGGAATTGGTGCAACAAAGCGACCCTGTTCCTCGAGCATCTGACAAATCTCGATAAGGCCAAAACCGGAGCCGCCGAATTCTTCCGGCACAGCCATGCCAAGTAGTCCGGACTCGGCAAACAGGCTCCAGAGTTTCTCGCTGTACAGCTCGTCAGTTTTGCTGAATGCCATCTGGAATTCATCGTCGCTATTGTCGCGCAGAATCTGGTTAGCCAATTCTTTGATTTGGGTTTGTTCTTCCGAAAAAGAGAAATCCATAGTGCTATGCCTGTTTAAATGAGAAACGGTGTAATTATATAGATAAAAGACAGATTTTCTTAGTGAAATGTGCCGCAACAGATTTAGGGGAATTCCGAATCGATAACCGGGAAGAAAGTCGCTAATCTGCTGTTTGTCCGTAGCGTATTTGCGACCCGTATCCATATGCCATTATCCATATTCGATATAGTCACTTGTTCTCTGTGGATGACGTACAGTCCGGTGCAGCGTTAAAATAGTATGGCTACATTGGCGCTGGCGAATTTAATCACTATCGCGGTTCTGTTGTAAATTTATCGTAAACAGGGCCGTAAATATAAAGGTGTCTGAATGTTTGTAGATGAGTCCCCCGAGGTTAAGGAATTACGCAAGGAATTACGTGCCTACTTTGCCAAATTGATGACCCCGGAAGTAAAAGAGGGTTGTCATGCGGTCGAAAGTGGCCAGGTGTATCGCGATACCGTGCGCCAGATTGGTGAAGATGGCTGGCTGACCGTAGGCTGGCCGAAGGAATTTGGCGGCAAGGGTATGGGGCCAGTGGCGCAACTTGCCTCAGTAGAGGAAGCCTATATTGCCAGCGCGCCTTTTCCGTTTGTCACAATTGGTACTGTGGGTCCTGCACTTATGGAGCACGGCTCCGACGAGCACAAAAAAGACTATTTGCCCCGTATCGCAAAAGGGGAGATTCATTTCGCGATTGGTTATACCGAGCCCGGTGCAGGTACTGACCTTGCGTCGTTAAAGACCTCGGCAGAAAAGGATGGCGATGATTTTGTTATTAATGGCACCAAGGTATTTACCTCCGGGGCCGACAATGCGGACTATATCTGGCTCGCGACACGTACCGATAAAGAGGCCCCCAAGCACAAGGGTATCAGCATGATTGTTGTGCCGACGTCTGCGCAAGGGTTTTCCTACGCACCGATTGAAACAGTCGGGGATGTGCCGACTTGCATGAGTTACTACGACAATGTGCGTGTACCCCAGACCCAGCTTGTCGGAGAGATCAATAAAGGCTGGCGCCTGATTACCTCCCAGTTGAACCACGAGCGTGTGGGGCTGGCAGCAATTGGAGTCTGGTGCCAGCGTGACTTTCAGTTCTTTATGGACTGGTGCCGGGAAGAGCAGGAAAACGGTGGTCGTTTGATTGATGAATCCTGGGTGCAATCAAATGCCGCGGAAGCCTATTCGCTTCTTAAAGCTATGCGCATGATCAATAACCGCATGGTGTGGCAAATGCAAAAGGGTGAGCCGGATCCGGCATTTTCCTCGGCGATGAAAGTCTATGTGACAGAATCAGCGATTGAATGCTACCGCCTGATGCTTGATACCGTTGGTGCTGCGGGTACGGTTCGTCGCAAGCACGCAGGTGAAGTGGTCGAAGGGCGCCTTGAGGAAGGTTACCGCAAATGTCAGACCATGACCTTTGGTGGCGGCGTTAACGAAGTCATGCGTGAAATCGTTGCCATGTTCGGCATGAATATGGGGCGTGCAGCACGGGGCTAACGCTCGCGCTCAGCAAACCCTGATAATAAGTGGCTAGCACAGCCTGCAAGCAGCGGGGAGCTGGATATGCTGATTGATTTTCCAGAGGAGGAAAAGCAGTTTCGCAATGAACTGCGCGCCTACTTTCGCGATATTCTCACGCCGCAAATTCGTCGTGAAAGCCGCAATCATACTTCCCCTTTATACCGCGATACGATTAAACGCATTGGTCAGGATGGCTGGCTCGCAATTGGCTGGCCCAAACAATACGGTGGTCAGGGCAAGGGTGAGCAGATGCAAATGGCTTTTTTTGAAGAAGCCTATCGCGCAGATTGTCCGGTACCGCTCGTGACGTTGAATACTGTTGCGCCGGCGTTGATGCAGTACGGTAGTGAAGAGCAAAAGAACTTTTATCTGCCGAAAATCGCCGCAGGTGAAATTCACTTTGCGATTGGTTATACCGAACCCCAGGCGGGTACAGACCTCGCGGCTTTGCAGACCCGTGCCGAGCTTCAGGGCGATGAGTTTGTGATTAATGGACAGAAAATTTTTACGACGGGTGGTAACGATGCGGAATATGTCTGGCTGGCGTGCCGCACTGACAAGGACGCACCGAAGCACAAAGGCATTAGCATTGTTATTGTGCCGCGCGACAGTGAGGGTTTTTCCTTTTCTCCAATCAGAACTGTAGGCGGAGAAGTCACTACCGTTACTTTCTATGACAATATTCGCGTGCCCGCAACGAATCTTGTAGGAGAGCTCAACAAGGGCTGGCAACTGATTACCCACCAGTTAAATCATGAGCGTATTGCACTGGGTGCATCGGGAATTTTTGCGCAGCGTGATTTTCAATACGTGCTCGACTGGGCCCGTGAGCCGAATTCACAGGGTCTGCGCCCGATTGATACACCCCATGTACAGCAGAAACTTGCTGAAGTGCTGTCACAGCTCAAAGCCATGCGCAATCTCAATGCGCGCATGGCCTGGTGTCTTGAAAACGGTGCGCTCGATCCGGCGCTCGCTTCGGCAATGAAAGTTTATGGATCGGAGTGCTCGATTGAGTGTTATCGTATCCTGCTCGATCTGATCGGTCCCGATTGTCATTACGAGCTTGAAGATTTCGGCTATTCTTTGCACGAACATCTGCGCAGGGCAGATCTGGCTGCCTTGATCTTTACCTTTGGTGGCGGGGTTAATGAGGTGCAGCGCGAGCTTATAACCCGCTTCGGTATCGGGATGGCAAAAAGCCGTTAGCCTGCCTGGAGTGACATTTTCAGCCATTTGCGGTAGTATCCTGACCGCTTTTGTAACTCACCTGAAACCTTTGTAATCGATTAATGATGGAAGCTGACAGTACGGTTCCCGCCAAGTTTGTACGTTCGTTGTTACATTTCCTCGACGAGCAGGGCTGCGAAATGGATCGCATTCTCGAGGCGGTAGAACTGCCATTTGATCCACGCGACCCGGCCCACAGTGACCAGGAAGAGATTCCAGCGATGTGCTACAGCCGTCTCTACCAGTGGGCGATGTGGATGGTACAGGATGAATCCTTCGGTTTGCATGCCAAGGGAGTGCGACCACTCGGCACCTTCCGCATGATGAGTTATACCCTGATTAACTGTAAAAACCTTGAGCATGCGATAAACCGTGCGGCGGATTTTAATGAAATCCTCAAGGCGACCCGCGATCCGGAGATCAAATCCCGTCGTCGTCATTCCCGCCACCCGAATGGTTGGCCGCTTCGCGTCAGTACCGGCGATAATGTTGGGGACGGTGAAGAGATTGCCACATATTACTACGATACCGATTACCACAGTGCGGCAGAAGAAGAGTGGTCACTGCTTGGCATTGCGAGTGGACTTTCTATCTGGCATCGCTTCTGTAGCTGGTTAATCGACAAACCAATCGAATTACTTGAAGTACATTTCACCAATCCGACACCGGATAACCTTGAAAAGTATCAACACTTTTTTAATTGTGGTCTGAAATTTAATCAGGAAGAAAATGGCTTCATATTTTCTGCGGACTATTTGCAATACCCGATTTTGCAGAACGAAGATAGTCTCAAACAGTTTCTGCGCAATGCACCTTATCAACTGATTACCATGCCCAATCACGGTGATTCGGTGGTTTCCCAGATTCGCTCGTTGATCGGCCACGATTTCAGCAAGAAATTCCCGAGCTTTGAACAAATCACCGAACAGCTCAATACCTCGGCGACCACCTTGCGTCGCCGCCTGCGCAGTGAAGGTACCACCTATCAGCAGATCAAGGACAATGCGCGCCGCGATGCGGCTATCGGGTATCTGAGTCGCCCGGAGCTGTCGATCAGCGCTGTGGCGGGCTTGATGGGCTTTACCGATACCAGTTCCTTTCACCGTTCCTTCAAAAAATGGACCGACATCACGCCGAAGAAATTTCGTGAAGAAGGTCGCTATCTCGACGCAAAATAGCGTTATACTGGCGAAAGCCAGCATATTCGGTGCGGACATAACAGCTATTTACCGACCGGGTGTCGTTGCCACAGGCTGATAATAAACTACAGACTTGGGATACGGGGTTAGTGTGGTGAATGATGGTGACGGAAGTAGTGTTAATGCAGGCAGTATAAATAACGTTGGTAGCACAGAAGCCGGTGCGACGCAGCGACTCGAGCAACTGACCAGTGAAACACAGGCATTGGTTGCAACTTTTGACCAGGGTCTCAATGAGGATATGCTGCAAACCTGGTTACGCAATCTGCCGAAAGGGCGTGACAACATTCCATTGGCGGCACGCTTTCTCAATAAAGTGGTTGCGGCATTGTCAAAACACTCCATGCCCGCCTCACAAATGTATCAGACACTTGAGCTGTTGCGTCCGACACTGCTGCGCACGGTAAAAACTCTGACTGTGTATTATCTCGAAAGTGAGGTGGAACTTTCCACGGAGTCCGAGCCGTTGATTACTGCGAGTTTGTCGTTATTGAACGGGCTTACCAATACGCATACCGTTGTTGTCAGTAAATCTATGGATAACAAAGCGCTGATGTCGCAAGCTTTGCATCGGGCGCTGGCGCAACAGTTGTATCTTCAGGTGACCTACTATCAATTGCACCTGGCGGTGCCCGAAGCTGCGTGGCTTAAGTTGCACAAGTTATTCCAGCTTTCGGTCAAGGCATCCGTGAGCAGTTTTACCCAACCCGACAGTGACCTGTTTACCGGCAAAGAGCGTTCCATCCTGCAGCTCTATAGTATCGCGCTGCTGCTCGGTTGCTCCCGCGTTAACCATTTAACCGCGAAGCAGATTCTTACAGTATGTCAGTCGTTACAGGAGTGGGTTGAGCTGGTAGGTATTTCCAAGCAACCCGAAAGCGATAGTGAAAATCAGTTGGTGGTGGATGTGACATCCGGTTCCGCGCCACACTTTAGCAAGCTACAGAATACAGATGGCAAAGCACTATATTATTTACAGGTAGCGAAGCTCATTGCCCGACTTGATGAGATGTTACCCGACAAGGAGGCCGATGAGTCAGCGAAGCTGGTTCCGGGTAGCAGCACCGGTAATGCAGAGTTGCTTACCCATTTGAAATCGGCGTGGAGTGAATATATCTACCGTGAGGCACGCATTGAAACCGATGAAATGGTGCGCGCTTGTATCGGTCTGGAAGATATACACTTCTTTCTCTGCGGCGGACAGCCGCTCAAGGAATTTGTCGGTGCAAAAGTGTCGCTATCAATTATGTATGAAGAAGATGAAGATATTTCAACCATTGAAAGCCAGCGCAGTGGTGATGTGTGGTCTGCGTTTATTTCTGATCCGGATGGTGATTTGATAGAGGGCGATATTCCCACAGAATACAATTTTCAACGTCACTTTTCAGAAAACCCGACGGCGGTGAATGCAGCAGAGCAGAATATTGATGTGCATATGTCTGACAAGAGCGAGCATGGTTGTTGCCTCGAATGGCCGCTGGTCCAGGGTAAACGACTTGAAGTAGGAGAACTCATCGGCATTAAGAGTCAGGATCATAAACACTGGCATATAGGAGAAGTTATGTGGCTCGATCACGGTGAAGAACAGACCCGCAGTGGTATTCGCCTGATCAGTGCTGAAGCTTTTCCGATTGCGGTAGATTTACCGCTGCGGCTTGGCCTTGGTGAAAATTATGGGCTCGGGATTTTGTTGCCACGGGAGCAAGTGCTGGGTTGTGAAGCCGGTGTCTTGTTGCAGCCTGTGGGCTTTGAAAAAAATGAGTTTCTGGAAATCTCCCAGAAAGGTGTCGAGGAGAAAATCAAACTCGGAGACACAGTAAAAAAACAGGGTTCCTATGCCCGTTATCAATGCAGCTTTTTACTCGCGCCAGACAGCCCGGGCCTCTGATTAGGTCTATACTTTTTAACGTACTCTCCAACACCTATTCCCAGGTATATTTACTGAGTACCGATTGCCACCCAAAGCGGATTCTTTTGCCATTGCCCTCAATGGCCTATCCGGTATCCTTGGCATCCCATTGGCTGGAGCCGTGCTGTAAACATGCATGGGCGTAGATATAAGTACTTGAGTTAGCAAGTATTTTTTGGTCTGAACAGATTTTTAACCCGGATTCATTCTATTAATTGGAAAAGGTGTAACTATGACAGAAGCATTCATTTACGATGCTATCCGCACACCGCGCGGAAAGGGCAAGCCCGGCGGCTCGCTTTACGAAGTAAAGTCAGTCGATCTGGTGAAAAACCTGCTCGATGCGATGGTCGAGCGCAACAATCTTGACCAGTCACAGGTTGAGGATGTGATCCTCGGCTGTGGTGAGCCGGTCAATGAGCAGGGCCAGAATATTGCTAAAACGGCACTCGTTTATGCGGACTGGTCGGAAAAAACTGTCGGCGCCCAGATGTACCGCTACTGTGCGGCTGCACTTGATGCCTGTAACACCGTTGCCATGAAAGTTATGTCCGGTCAGGAAGACCTCGGTATGGGGGGTGGTGTGGAATCCATGTCTCGTCTTGGCATGGGTGCCGGTGGTGCTGCTGTAGCGGATGCGTGGACTGCGATGCAATCCTATGCGATTAACCAGGGGGTGGCTGCGGACTTAATGGCTACCGTTGATGGCACAACCCGTGAAGATTGTGACCGCTATGCGCGAATGTCTCAGCAGCGCGCTGGTGAAGCGATGGCTAATGGTTACTTTGACAAGTCTGTGGTGCCAGTGAAAGATTTTAATGGCGTTACGATTCTTGGTCAGGACGAATTTCCACGTCCGAGTACAACGATGGAAAATCTTACCAAGCTAAACTCATCGTTCCAGATGTTCGGCGACTTTGGTCACGATGAATTGCTCAAATTCAAATATCCGGAAATTCAGAATGTGGATCACGTGCACACCCCGGGTAACTCTTCCGGCATTGTTGACGGTGCTTCACTGGTGCTGATCGGCAATGAAAAAGCCGGCAAGGAAAACAATCTCACACCGCGTGCTCGAATTGTCTCCTGTGCAGTGACTGGTAGCGAGCCAACGATTATGCTCGCGGGCCCGGCACCGGCAACCGAGAAAGCGTTGGCAAAAGCGGGTTTGACGATTGACGATATCGATCTGTTTGAACTGAACGAAGCGTTTGCTGCGGTGGTACTGCGCTATCAACGCATCTTTAATATCCCCGACGAGAAAATCAATGTGAACGGCGGTGCGATTGCACTCGGTCACCCGATCGGTGCAACCGGTGGCATGATCCTCGGTACACTCGTCGATGAACTGGAGCGCCGCAAACTCAAGCGCGGTGTGGCGACCTTGTGTGCGGCCGGAGGTATTGGTATCGCAACAGTCGTTGAGCTTGTTTAAACGGCATATTTTGTGCGCCAGCTTCGTTATAAGTCATTTTGAGAGTGCTCATTTAGCAATAGTAAACTCCGCTTCTCAAAATACCTTTCGCCTCGCTGACACAAAAAATCTACGCGTTTAAATGCTACAGAGTAAAGAATTTAATTTTTAAACTAAAGGTAATCACAGATGAGTGAATACAATTTGAAAAGCGATTATATCCGTCTCGAAAAAGACAGCGACGGCATTGTAGAAATGATTTTTGACCAGCCCGGTCAAAAAGTTAACGTGATGGGTGACGAATACCTCGAAGCGGTTAACGAAGTGGTCGGCGTTCTCGAAGCGGACAAGGAAAACATAACCGGTATCTATGTGCGTTCCGGTAAAGATTCTTTCTTCGGTGGTGGTGATCTCACGGCGTTACTGGAAATGCCGATGGAAATGAAAGAGGACGAACTCAACGAGAACTATCTGCAAATCCTCAACAGCAAAAAGCCGCTGCGCATCCTTGAAACCATGGGTGTGCCGGTCGTTGCCGGTATTAATGGTGCAGCACTTGGTGGCGGTTATGAGATTTGTCTCGCTTGCCATCACCGTATTGCGATCAACAAACCTGGCGTTGTCGTCGGCCTGCCTGAAGCACAGCTCGGTTTAATGCCGGGTGCTGGCGGCGTCGTGCGTATGACCCGCAAGTTCGGTTTGCAGGATGCGATCACCTATGTGTCACAAGGCAAACAGTTCAAGCCGGAACCTGCACTGGAAAAAGGTTTTATCGATGCTCTGGCGAAAGACGAAGATGATATGCACGCCCAGGCAAAAGCCTGGATCAAGGCAAACCCTGAAGCGAAAAACCCTTGGGACGAACCTGGCTTTAAAATTCCTGGCGGTGCGCCGAACGACAAGGAGATCGATCAGGGCCTGATGGGGCTGTTGTTCTTTGGTCCGGTTAACGTGCTGACTTCAACCAAGGGTGTGTTCCCGGCGCCGAAAGCCATCTTTGCCTGTATCAACGATGTGGCGAAGGTGGACTTTGATACTGCTGAAAAAATTGAGTCCCGTTACTTCCAGCAACTGATGATGTCACAGGTCGCGAAGAATATGATTCGCACTTTCTTCTTCCAGTTAAATGCGTTGGAAAACGGTGCGAGCCGCCCCGATGGTATTGAGAAAACCGAAGTGAAAAAACTCGGTATTCTCGGTGCGGGTCAAATGGGCGCGGGTATTGCCTATATGGCTGCGAAAGAGGGCATTGAAGTGGTACTCAAGGATATTTCGCTTGAGAATGCAGAGAAGGGTAAAGCTTACTCGGAAACTGCCGGTGCTAAAGATCGTCGCGTGGACGATGACAAGCTGAAAGAAATACTTTCACTAATTACCCCGACTGCGGATGCCGCTGATCTTAAAGGCTGTGACTTTATTATCGAAGCAGTGTTTGAAGATCGCAACGTTAAAGCCACAGTAACCAAAGAAGCCGAAGCAGAACTCGATGACAGTGCGATTTTTGCCTCAAACACTTCAGCGTTGCCTATTACCGAGCTGGCAGAAGCCTCCGCTCGCCCGGCCAACTTTATCGGTATGCACTTCTTCTCACCCGCAGAGAAAATGCCACTCGTGGAAATTATTTGTGGCAAGGAAACCTCTGATGAAACACTCGCAAAGTGTTTTGATCTAGGTATCAAACTCGGCAAGAAACCGATTGTGGTTAACGATGCGCCGGGCTTTTTTACCACTCGCGTGATCGGTGCCACGATTTCCGAAGGTGCTATTATGGTGCTTGAAGGGATTAACCCGGTATTGATCGACAACGCTGCGGCGTTTAACGGCTCGCCGGTTGGTCCGCTGACAGCGATTGATGAGATCGGTCAGGACACCGCCTACAAAGGTGCACAGCAGCAGAAAGCGGATGCGGAAGCCAAAGGCGAAGTGTTTGAAGCAAATGCCCCGTTTACACTGATGACACGTATGGTAGAAGAGTTTGATCGCAAAGGTAAGGTTCACGGCGGCGGTTACTATGACTACCCTGAAGGTGGCAAGAAAACTATCTGGCCGGGTATGAAAGAACATTTCGCACCGGATGGTTACAGCGAAATTCCATTGCAGGATGTGAAAGATCGCCTTGTGTTCTCCCAGTGCATCGAAGCAGTTAAAGCAATGGAAGAGGGTGTCATTGAGTCTGTTGGTGATGGCAATATCGGTTCCATTATGGGCATCGGCTTTCCTCCGCAAACCGGTGGTGTCTATCAATGCATCAATGCCTATGGCCTTAAAGCGTTTGTCGAACGCTGCAAAGAGCTTGCCGAGAAATACGGTGAGCGCTTTGATCCGCCGCAATTGTTGATTGATAGAGCTGAAAAAGACGAGATCTTTGTCTAAAAGCTACTGCGCTCGGTAATACAGCGTTAAAGTCTGACGCGAAATGCTCATGTACTAACGTGTACACTCCGCTTTCGCGCCAGACTTTGCCTTGTCTTACCCTCGCTCGTGACGCTTTTAGAACTATGAAGTCTTTAAATGAAAAGAGTGTCTGGATTTGCCTTCTAGTTATACCGATTGAATAACTTAATCATCGGACTTCTTTCTTCTCTTAAGGTATTCAGCTAAAGAGTCCTCTGTATATTCTTTTTTTTGATTGGATTCAGATTCTTGGACAATATCCCATAGAGTACTGCCGCTAGTTCTTTCGGCTCTGGATCTTCTGTCATTTCTTTTTATAAGTCTGTACAGGTCAGTTTGCTTGTTATTAAGGCTTTCGATATTGGCTAGAATTTCTTTAAAATGGAGTTCATTGAGCTTTTCGTGTCTTACTTCTTCGCTTATTTCGGTAGATTCAAGTTTTGCAGGTGAGGTAAGCTCTAAAAGCCTGATTAGTGAGTTTATCTCAGTTTTATCATTTCGTTTTTCATAGGTATCTTCGAGAGCATTAGTAAGTTCAATCTTGGCTTTCAATACATTGCGATGCTTCATATCTTTTTGATATGTAACGTATCTTAGTCCGTTTATATCAAAAGGAGCGTCTGTTTCATCATCCTTGATAAGTACTGTTGGTAAGTCAAAAGCTTGTCTCATTCCAAGTTCATAAAAAACATTTGGATTCCTTGCGCTCATATCACAAATAGCCATTGGTGATGCGATTACGCTTTTTAGGATATCTAATTGAATAAGGTTTGTGTTTTTTGATTCGTCTGCACGAAACGGTTCCATTTTTGCATTTTCAATGCAGGGCTTGATTATATCTTCGTATACTAGTTGAAAATGCCCATCTTCGTATCCTGCTTGGTTAGAGATAGGCATAATGCAAAAGCATTGGATTTTTTCAGTGTCCTGTTTTTTTGTCATAGTTTTTCCTTGGTATGCTTTTCTAACGCTCAATAATATCCAGCGAAATCCTGCCGAGTTGTAATGGCTTGGCTTGCAGGCCCTGCTCGTCATCGGCGAGTACAGAAATACGTAGCGCCACTTGCGCACGCTGATCATCAGCGGCTTTACGTATCATATTGGTTGCCTCAATAAAGAAATGCCCGTATGGGGCTTCCGAGGCTTGAATCCTGTCTGCATGATGACCGTGTTCAGGGCTGATATGGTCAAAGAAGCTGATCGGTGCTGCGGAGACAGTTTCAGCTGAAATGGTTGCCGGGAAAGAGTTTTCTGTACCGACTTCCAACAGTAGCTGAAAGTTATTTTCTGTTAGTGAACGATCACGGATAACCAGTGCAATCAGTAGTTCGCCTTCATTCGAAGCTTTGAAAATAGTTTCTACCGTTGCGCTTCCTTTGATGACCAATGACTCGCCTGGCTGTATTGACAGCAGTTCTTCTGTCAGTGGAAAGGAACGAATCAGTTGAGGCTTTGGCTGTGCAGAGCCTGCCAGTGCAAAGTCTCTCAGTTTTAGCAGCTGTGGATTTTCGGTTGAGTTAAATTCGGGCCTGAGTTCGGCCAATGGGTCCAGATCGCTCATATCAGACTCCCACTATGGAATAGCTGTTGATGTTGTACCCATAACAGAACCGACCATTGAATCCTCGTACTGATAGGAGAGTAACGGGAATAACAGACAGTATCGCACCTGGGTTACCACTGAATTTGCTAGCGGAGAGCCGCTGCCGCTAACAAAATTGTTATCGAAGGAAAATCCTTTCCAGATTTCTTCTGCGGGGTTGGGATTGCCTTGAGCGAGATTCCACTCGGTCCATAGGTAATCAATCATACTGTGATGGCACCAGAAAATAGGATCCAGTGCGGCATTTGCAACTTCGCCGAGGTTGCCGTCGATGCGGTAATGCACAAAATCATGGGGACGTAATTCAAAGCGGGATTTTGTAACTAGCTCATGCTGGCTCTCCGGCTCTGCATCATTGAGTGCACCGGAGCCAAAGTCCGGTGCAAAAACCGTGGCGGCCATCACTTCGTCCATCTGATTCTCATTACATGGATTAACCCAAATGCCGTTTCTGACATGGTTTCTTCTGCGTGACGTATCATTCAATACACCGGATTGAAAGGGTGTCGGTATTTCACGATCCTCTATCCAGTTCCAGTAGGGAAGAGCAAAGTCATTCATGCCGGTGAGATTTCTGACAATCTGTTCAAACCAGAAAAGATAATGCCGGTGCCATGGCAGGAATAGCCAGTTGCCATGGGGGCACCAGTTCTGATGTATGTTTGCCTGGTAAGCCCAGCTACGGGTATCGGTATCCGGTAAGCCTTGCATGGTGGCCACGGCATCGCGCAAGGCAACGATAATATCGCTGTTTGGAGAGAGATCGTTGAGCTTCCTGCGCACGGGTCGATTGGCAATAGTGATACGTGAATCGACGATTTCGTCGACATCGGCAGGTGTGCAGTTGGTCAAGGCCGCGGGGATAATGCCAAGCAGGGCCATCCCCTTGATGACATCCCTTCTGGCGAGGCCGGCTTTATTGGCAATATTGTCAATGGATATAGGTGAGTCGGACATATGGTTTTGCTCCCTGTCGCTGTTCCTTTTCAATCAATCGCTTCCTTTAGTCCCTTTACTATTCAATGACCTTTTGAATATGTAGATCCACCGAAGATAAATGACGGTTCACTGATAGCTATAGTCAAGTCTGTCTGGCGGCAGCTGAAGGTATACTTGCATAACCCCGGTATTATTTCAATGTGGTTCTGATCCTGGGGTGATTGTTCATTGAGACTGTAAAGTGGCTATAGCTTGTTTTAAAGCGCAAATGGATCAAGCCCGGTTTCCGGGAGTGCTGGCGCATCAGAAGACGCTTTTGTTGCTGCATTTGTGGCAACACGCTTTTCAAATCCGGCAAAGCTAACCGGGTTGGGCTTGACGAGATTGCCATCGGCAGTCATGTGACGGCCATCCTTGTTAACAACGATTGTAGGTTTACCTGCCATAGCTACCATTTTCGGGTGGGTGGCAAGTGCACGTGCGGTTTCCGAGCCGGGACTGGCTGGCCGTCCATCTTTAGCGAGGCGGAATTGAGGGTCATCCGAAACCAGATTGTTGCCATCCTGGTCGCCGAAGCCGGGAACATTGGTAGTGTTGCGTTCCAGTTGTTTGGCAAATTGTTCTCTTGCTGTACGGCGCTGTGTGCCAGTAGCAGAGGGTGTACTCATTGAAGATACAAGCTCTCCGTGCGCCTTGCGGGTTTTATCCAGGTCTCTTTGCATTGCAGCAGTTGCACCGGTTTTAGCCCGTTTGACTGCAGCGCTATCGCCAGGTTTGTGAGCTAATTCTGTACGGTGATGTTTGGTGGATGTTTCAACAGATCTTAGCAGCAGGTCTGCAACATCTGTGGTTAGTGCAGGGCTGCCAACGGTTCTGCGATAAGATGCGCTGGAAGTGCGATGGGTTTGTGCTTTTCCGGCGGTTGTCAGGTTGCCGACAGTGGGGCGCCCCCGGGCGCGCTCCATATTGTTGCCCTGGGTTTTGCTATGTCCACCTTTTCTGGCAATGGGGCCGCTACCGTCGGATGCTGCCATGGTCTTGAAAGTAAAAAGATCAAGCGTATTAAGTCCTTTAAAGGCGGTCAACGGGACAAATTTGTCCCGCTTCTTCTCTGATAGTGGAGTGTCGGTAGGTTACTACCTCAGCTGAAAATGCTGATAGTGTGTTGGTCTTTAATGGATGTGAAGGCAAAGGCGGCCCTGGGGCTACCCTTTTGTTTCGAGCTTCCCATAGATGGTTACACCGAAAGATGTAAAGTGATAGTCAAAGCACATCGTGAATTAATCGATAATCTGTCGTTTTTGTTGGATAAGTTCTTGTCTTTATTAAGGTTTTAAAGCCGGCTATGTATTTTTAAGGGCATGTTGCCAACTTTGGTAGTTTACATAAGGTATTTCTTATAGTAATCTGCCGCCTAATCAGTATAAAAATTAAAAAAACAAAAACTAAAGAACAGGAAGTGCTGTAAGACGCCCGACATGGGTCTTTCAAATTTACTGAATTGGAAATAAAAGGTATGCTTTTTTTAAATGGAGTTGATGCAAGAATCTATTTATTTTTTTGCTGTTGTTTGTCCGTTAATAGTTATGCGCATCAGGTTGGTGTAACTGAGTCATCTATTGAAATTGCAGAGCCAGGTGTCAGGATTATTTATAGCGTTCCTGCTCATGCCTTGGCTATGCTGACAGGTGAAGAGGATAATCATAATAAGACAGCGAGCGCCGGTTCTGCTGATAAATACATAAGTTTAATTGCTGGCGGATGGCGCGTCTCAGCTAGTGTGGACCGCTGTAAGCTCGTTAATACGTTGGTTGTTGAGGCGTCTGATGAGGATGTCTATCTTTATCAGTTGGATTATCAGTGCCGCAGTTCGTTAAGTCGTATCGCTATCTCTTATAGCTTATTTCAGAATCATGCTTCTTTGTCTTATAAAAATAGAACAAAAATTAAATATGGCACAGTTAAGTCTCAACTGGATCTGGGTCTAACCCAAAATCAACTTAATATCCCTGTAGCGATAATGTTGGAGAAACACCAAAGTCGCCTGGAGCATCATTTCACTCTTTCCATCAATGGAGAAAAAACATGATTAATAAAAGTGATCGTGGTAAGGATGTAAATATAACCAAAAATTTTCTGTCTGTACTTTTAATGCTGTGCTTTTGTGTTTGGGGTGCTAGTAGTTATGCCATAGATACAGATAGTGATGGCATTCCGGATGCCTGGGAAGATGCCCATGGACTGAATAAGAATAGCCAGGTAGATGCAAGTAGCGATGCAGATACGGATGGTTTGTCTGCGGTGGATGAATACCGCTCAGGTACTAATAGTGTGGGAACGAATGATTATACATTGGCTATATTCGGCGATACACAGTTTGATGTTCGGTTAAAGCAAAGAATTGATGAAATAAAAGAAGTGGCAGAAAGTGCCGAGCTCTGTGGTGTAGGAAAATCCTGTGATGATTTATGTCTTGAATATGTTAATGATGAGTCCTATGAGGAATATAAATATAATGTCTATCTAAAGACATCTTCTCATGTATGCCCTGATGGCTCGTCATTATTTGTGATTCCGGATGTTTTGGATAAGCAAATTGACTGGTTGGCAACTAATGTTAATGAATTGAATCTCAAATCTGTACTTCATATGGGCGATATCGCCTATGTGGATACTGCTGATGATGGTGGTGCTGCCCAGTGGGGTATTGTAGATGCGGCTTATATGCAACTGGATACAGAGAATATTCCTTACTCGGTAATTCCCGGAAATCACGACTATGACTTTAAAGATAATAAGCGTCGGGCACAGAAAGATAGTGAGGGTTTTAATAATATATTCAATGCAACACGTTTTAACGGTAAGAGTTGGTATGGTAAACATGCTGGCGATTTGGGTTATGGAGTGTCTACAGACCCTTTAACAGCGAATGATAATAACTTTATAACATTCGATGTTGATACGGGTGGAGATAGTGTAGATAAATTTTTAGTACTAGGATTGGAAAATGCCCCTCGTAAGGATGCTTTGTGTTGGGCAAACCATGTGGCGGAAAACAACCAGGACCGTTTGATTCTTGCAACAACCCATTCCGGGTGGGAAGGATTTCCGCGCAAGTTTTTTGCTGATCATCATAACAATATTATTCTGGCTATGAACGGCCATATTTTTGAGTCTGATCATTACGAAACCAGCCGGGAGTGGGGTGGTGGTAGTTACCATCGTCTGGTGACGGATTATGCCGGAGAGTCTCATTTGGGTTTTGTGCTGGATTCTGCGGGCACTATTTGGGCGGATACATTTGGTTCCAGTGGCTGGTTTAGAATGCTCACTTTTCGACCTGATGCAGGCAAAATTACAGCAGATATACGTACGCCACTGGCGGATGATGTGGCCTCTAGAGATATCTATTTTCCTGAGTGGTATATTGAAGCAGGTGGTACCGGGTATGAAACCCATGGGGCGGGTTATGCAAAAGGTGAGCCGCGTATCTCAACCTCGGGTGATTACTTAAATCAATTCCCCCATTTTTTATCCGATCTGGATTATGACAAGGATTGGGATGATGCAGGTGGTGACTACCTGAATACCAAGCTGAATGGATCTTATCCTTATGTTGGTTTTCCGGACAGTTATGTGAACTCGATTGTTTACCAGGATGTGGATGACAATGATAACCATCAGCCGATTATTGTTGGTAGTACCAATGGAGGCATGAAAGTTTTTTGGTATAACGATGTCGGTAGTGTTTATGAGCGTAGTTATCGTAAGGATGGTTGTGATGGTACGTTGATGACTGACTGGTGGTCTGGCACTTACAGTAGTAATGGTAGTCAGAGCCCGTTGGTTACCAGTCAATCCGGTTTGTCCAATCTTACTGCTGCCACATCAGATGATGCTTCTCAAACTATCATTGCCTGGGAAGTTGGTGGTGATGTTAAATACTCGCTGGATCTGGGTAGCACTATAGAAACGCCGATTTCCGGTGCATCTAACCCCTCCGTTGCTATTGATAACAATGGTAAATATGTTATCGCTTATGAAAAAGCGGGCAATATAGAAGTTAAAACAAATACAACCACCATTACGAATTTTGGTTCGGGTGAGAATCCGGCTATTGCTATGAATGCAGCAGCTAGTACTCATGGCGATTACGTTATCGCATGGCAAGTGGTGGCGGGTAACGGCGATTATGACATTATGTCCAGATTTGTTATTGGTGGAACAGCAACTAACAGAACTATCACTATCACCAATGGTGATGAAACCAACCCGGCAGTTTCTATGAATACAGCCAGCCACTATGTCATTGCCTGGGAAGATCATGTAGTGGATCAGGTCAATATTGATTTGGCGGCTGAATGGAATTCGGTTTATACAGATTGGGAAATAGAGGAAACCTTTGAGCCGGATGATAATGGTTATGGCCCTGAGTACACTAAATTTGTTGACCCGGCGGTGGCAATTAATACTGATAAAGAGTTGTCACTGGTGTATCAGTATATGGGAAATAGCGTATGTGGTGGCACGAGTGATTGCAAATATGGTGATGTAGTAATAGCGAGAACATATCTGGAGCATCCAATCTCAGGAGCTTTTGACTGGTTTGAATATCAGGCTTCAAGCACGGTAACCAAGGATCATGATTTTGATGATGATACCGATGGTCCGGGTACTGTCTATACACATCAAAACTCGATGCCAACTGTTTTTCTGCGTGATAACGGCGATCAGATTGTCACCTGGCGTTCAGGTATCTATAAGTTGTTGCCCTACAGTGGGGCGCAGGCAACAGAAACAGATCATTATCAAATCCTGATGTCGGGTATCAAAGCCAATGATTTATTTGATTCTGATAGTGATGGCTTGCTTGATACTGCAGAAGATATCAATCAGGACGGCTATTTGGATGCAGGGGAAACCGACCCGTATGACTCGGATACAGATGACGATGGAGTGCTGGACAGCGTAGAAAGGATAGCAGGGACGGATCCTACCGATATGGACGGTGATACCGATAATGACGGCCTGTCGGATTATCTGGAACTGTCACATGAGGTTAGTAAAGTTGAGCAGCATTGCATCTATGGCATTGATGGTAATCAATGCACTGATCCGCTGTTGCCGGATACCGATGGTGATGGCGTGTCAGATAAAGATGAAATCGACGCCGGTCCCGGACCTATCGTCAATAACCCCTTGTTAGACAATAGTGCTGACCTGGATGGTGATTCTATTCCCGACGATATTGATATCGATATTGATGGTGATGGTGTGTTTGACTACTACGATGCTTTCCCCTATGTGGCGACTGAATGGCACGATGTTGATGGGGATGGTATTGGAAATAATTCAGATGCTGATATTGATGGTGATATGGTTCTCAACGGATCAGACGAGGATGTAGACGGTGACGGGATATGTGAAGCAGGAACGATAACAGGAAGTTGTACCGGACATTCAGATAATTGCCCGGTGGATTACAATCCGGTAGTGGACCATGACAGTAATACGGCAACACCTGAAATCCAGCCGGATATGGATAACGACAACATTGGTGATGCCTGTGACCTTGATCGTGATAATGATGGAATAAATAATGGTCTGGATCCATTCCCTGAAAACAGTGCCTGGAAAACGGATCATGATCGTGACGGTGTTGATGATGTTGCTGGTCCGGATAATTGCTTGGGGCTTGCAAACTCACTACAGGCAAATTTCGATGGTGACTCCCTCGGCGATCTTTGCGATACAGATGATGACAATGATGGTGTGCTGGATACGAGTGATGTTTTCCCGTTTGACGGGGCGGAATGGGCCGATGCGGATGCAGACGGTATCGGCGATGTTGCCGATCAATGTGATGCGACTGTTAGTCTGGATAGTGACAATGATGGTGATGGCTGTGATGATGTTGCAGAAGATCTGGATGATGACAATGATGGTGTAGCAGATGTTAGTGATGCTTTCCCTCTTGACGGTGCCGAGTCAGCCGATGTTGATGCAGATGGTGTGGGTGATAATGCTGATCAATGTGATGCGACTGTTAGTCTGGATAGTGACAATGATGGTGATGGCTGTGATGATATTGCAGAAGACCTGGATGATGATAACGATGGCTGCGCGGATGTTGCAGACCCATATCCTTTAATTGCCAGATTAGGTTGTTCTTCTTTCGATCTGGCAAACATTAATTTTACTTTTACTCTGGAATCCTCTTTCGAAGCGGGAATGGATGCAGTGATATTGCCTGTAGAGGGGGATTATCCACCAGTTCCCACAGAGTTGGTGCCCGATATTGAAGAAGAGCTGTTGACCCATTCCAATATGATCAATATCTGGTTCCCGGAAAGTGTTGATTACAACCTTAATGGCGCGCCCTGGGCTGCACTGGATGTGACTGGTGGTTCAGGCAATGATGGTGATGGGCAGTACGAAGATGAGGTTTACTCAGCTGCCTACAGAGATGCAGTGTTAACCAAATTAGAAGAGGACTATCCATATTTTTATTCTCGCTTACAAGAAGTGCATCGTCGCACGGTAATAGAAAACACAGGTAATACTAAAAAGGTCTTTTTGCAAGGTCACTTTGTCAATACACCCTGGGCAGAGTTGGGTAATTACGGTGATGAAGCGCCCAACGGTATTTATTACCCGGAAGGTTTTCTCGATGAGGGGTTTGTCGTTGCCGGTTGTGATCCCGCGTGTGGTGAAGGAGCGAACGGTTATCCTACCTGGGAAGACCCGGACACCCGCCGAGCGATGGCTTTATTGATGCGCTTTTTAGTGGATTATCTGGAGGTTGATTATCTGGCAGTTGCCAGGGAGACTGATCAGTTAGTCACGATTAAAAATGATTATGGCTATTTTAGGAACCGTTATCCTGATTTTCGCAATGATATCGAGGATACCGATACCGATGGCTTGCCGGATAAGTGGGAGCAGTTCTACTTTGCTGACCTGGATGAGGTGGGTTCTGGTGATCCAGATAATGATGGTCTGAATCATGTGGAAGAACTGATCGCAGGTAAGGATCCATCTGTTGCTGGCGGTGAGGGAATCGATGCCCATAGTAAGTTCCACGGCTCTTATGTCGCTATGTATGATGGGGTGATTCAGGAATTAGACAAAGAAGTTGCGCCTCCTACCGTGTTTGTTACCAAGGATTTTCATTGGCCGGGAACGTCTAAAGCAGACTTCCTGAGCTTTGCTTATTTGCATATTGGCACAGAAGTACCATTTGCTATGGCTTTTAGTAACTATCCTGGCAAGGTTGATAGCTGGGTTTATGATTTTAATGGTAATGAGGAGAAGTCTAAAAGACTGATTGACGATGGTTGTGCCTCTTCCGGTAAAGCGCAGTTAACTATAAATGAAGCAGTTCAACGGCAAATATGCCAACTGCAAGCGTGGGTTGATGATCTTTATGTACCAAGTGATATCAGAATATGGAGTGATGCCACCTACAATGCGGGTGGTTCTACAGATGATGCAGGTACCAAAATTTCCAATTTTGAAATTACCCAATACAATGAAGATGCCGTATTGCCAAATTACAAAATTGTTTTCAGTGAAAGTAATTTTCCTGGCTGGAATGAGTTTGATGTGCTGCCGTTTGAGCAAGATGACTTTGATTTTGGTCAGGATGTCCGTTATGAATATTATAAAGTGGCAATGAACCAACCATTTGTGGCACCGTCAACTGCCTTGAATGGTTATGCGAATCAACCGATTGAGCTGGATTTTGTTCAGCTCAATGGTACGGCCGAAGTCTACTCTGGAATTGCTTTCCCTGGCATAATCAATGCCAACGGTTCTGGTGGTGATGACTGGTACAGTAAGGGGCATATTGCAGCGACTATGACGGCTGTTCACAACTTTAAAGTTTCACCGATCGCTTTGTTGCTCGATACCTATAATGACCCTGATGCAATAGGTAGTGGCAATGAAAATGATTTTGATAACGATGGTATTAAAAACCTGCAAGAAGCCAACGGTGGCTATCTCAACAATCCGGTAGATAACTGTCCATACTATTATAATCCTGGTCAGGCGGATACTGATGGGGATGGTGTTGGCGATGCCTGCGATAATTGTGTGGCGCTTGTTAACCCCATGCAGTTTGATATTGATATGGATGGCTATGGCAATATCTGTGATCTTGATTTTGATAATGATGCAGATATTGATACGGCGGATAAGACATTGCTGGAAGATTGCCTCACGGCCAGTGGTGATGGTAATACGCCGCAATGGGATTGTATGGAAGTGTCAGGCGTGAGCGTTAACTTTAATCTGGCACTGGATATTGCCAGTGCAACGGCTGGTGCTACGGATGGTGTTATTGATAGTGCTAATGATCTTGCTCAATTTAATTCGAGTGGTTTGTGCAATGTCGATTCAGCAGCTTGTAGTATGGGCTCAGGTAACTTTGCTTCGGGCTTGCTGTGTGCCGGTATGGATACCAATGGTGATGGGCATGCTGGTCCGTGTCCTGATACCCGTTTTATTCCAATGTTTAATGATTCTGATGGTGATGGAATCGTTAACGCTTCTGATACGGAGCCATTAAAGGGCGATCGTGATAATGATGGCTTCCCGGATGGATTGGATCCATACCCCAATACTATAACGCCTTCAACCTATGATGGGGATAGTGATGGCATGTATGATCTATGGGAGATCAACAATGGGCTGGATATTGCTAACAATGATTCTGCTGCGGATGCAGATGGTGATGGTCGTACTAATGCGCAGGAGTTTGCTGATGGTACCCATCCGTGGCGAGCGGATTCCGATAGCGATAACTTGTCGGATAAAACGGAAGTAACTAACTGCATTTATGGTGTGGGTAGTAATGAGTGTACTGATCCAAATAATGCCAATACCGACGGTGATTGGGCGTTGATTGGTGTCGATGCTGATTGTATGCCTGTGGAATTTTCTTACGTTAGCGACTTCGACGAGATTGCGTTTGGTTTTGATCCTGTTATTGCAGATACTGATGGTGACGGGGCGATTGATTTTGCTGAGTTGAATCAACAACTGGAACCGGGCGCCTGGATTTGTGGAGTCGGTTCTGACGTAGACGATGTGGATAGCGATGGTGATGATTATTGTGATGGCGATAATGTAGTCTCAACAGATGTGGGTTATGGCACTTGTGCGAACGCCAGTGATAATTGCCCGCTGGACTCGAACGCATCACAACTCGATACTGATTCGGATGATATAGGTGATGCCTGTGATCCGGATGATGACAATGATTCCCTGACGGATGTGCAAGAAGGTGCTTATGGCTCAGACCCATTAAGTCATTTCGACCCTGCAACTATTTCAACCAATAATGGCATGAGTGTTGCGTTAGGCTTGATACCGACAGAGTTCAGCGGCGAAGCTTATCCCAATATCTTTGCGCAATGGGCTATCGGTAGCGGAGGTGCGCTGTTTGACTATGTGGTGAATGCGGACCTTAAGGATGTCAATCAGGATATTAATGGTCTTTCGTGGATTGATCCGACAGGTAATGCTCAAAGCCTGTTTGCGCCGGTGGATCCGGTCTATGGCGGCGGTGATGCGGTTAAGGTCGATGTGCTTAATCGTACCGGGTATGGCGACTATCTATGTGTGATACGTGAGGACACCAGTGTGTGGTGTGGTTCACCGCATGCCGGTGGTTCGATTCCCGATTTGAATGTCGTTGGTATCTCTGGCGTAACCGATATCACTTTGTCCGATGGAGAAATCGACCCGGTTGATCCTAATATCGTCTTAAGCGAGCCATTTATGTGTGGTATTTCATATGGAGATGTTTTATGTACTGGTCCGGATGGGGCAGATTTACCCGATATTGGATTTCCCAATGAGTTTGATCTGGCTGGAGGTGAAGCGGTAGCGATTGCTTCTGGTGCCAAGCACTTCTGTGCGATTGTGGAAGGTGGTAGTGCTGGCCCGATTATGTGCTGGGGTGATGATAGCAAGGCGCAACTCTATGATGACGACAGCTTTGCCAGTGGTGATCCCGTCACGCCGTTTGCTATTTCGGCGGGTGACTTCCATACCTGTGTGATTGATGGAACGAAAACCCCTGGTGGCGCAACAGTGAAATGCTGGGGTGATAACACCCATGGTCAAACCAGTGTTCCTGGTGATTTGATTGATGCCAATGCGGTTCGAATGCGATCTGGTGGTAATCAAAACTGTGCTGTGTTGGCGCAATCCGGTGGCTTGATGCTTAACGATCTGGTGTGCTGGCCGACTCCTATCGATAGTGATGCAGATAGTTTGAGTGATCGTGAGGAATTGGCCTTGGGAACAAACCCCTTGTGGCCAGATACCGATGGCGATGGGTTGGACGATGCGGCGGAACAGGGTTTGGGTACAAATCCCACGTTGCCGGATACGGATGATGATGGTGTGGTGGATTCTCTGGATGTAAACCCTCTAACCTGGGAGGAGCAAACCGGGAAGCTGGATAGATTCAGTGATAATCGTCCTGATAATCAAAACGCCTGGACAGTCAATGGTTACGCTGTTGATACGGATATTCAGGGATTATCCGGGGGAATTCAATTGAGTCTGCCTGGTGCCAATCCGGACGATGGAAAAATTATTGTTGCCGGTTATGTGAATAATGGCACTAATGATGATTTTGCTTTGGCGCGTTACGAATTGGATGGCGATTTGGATACGACTTTTGGTACAGGCGGTGTTGTGACGATCAATATGAGTACTGCTAATGGCGCCAATGATAACGATAGGGCGACAGCTATTCTGCAGCAGTCAGATGGTAAGGTAGTGGTCGCTGGTTATGCCTACAACGGTACCAATATGGACTTCGCACTGGCCCGTGTTGATGAAGATGGTGTGCTGGATAGTTCTTTTGGTAGTGGTGGCAAGGTGCTCACCAATATCAGTCAGGCTGCTGCAACGGCTAACAGAAATGATTATATCCAGGCAGTGATACAACAATCCGATAATCAACTGGTTGCGGTTGGGTATTCCTATGTTAGTGGCTCAAATCTCAATGATTTTGCTATTGCCCGCTACGATGTTAGCGATGGGGCTTTGGATGATACAGGGTTTAATGCTTCAGGGTCGTTGCCGGGTACCCGAACCATTCCAGTGACCTCTGGAGCCTATGACGATGAGGCCTACAGTGTCATTGAACAGAGTAACGACAAACTGGTGTTGGCAGGTAAAACGGATAATGGTACCGATCTGGATATTGCACTGGTGCGCCTGGATGATGATGGTACTCTGGACAGTGGCTTTGATGGAGATTCCGGATTGGGTAATGGTATTGTTACGGTAGCGCCACTGAATAGTCAGAGTAGTAATGGTGATGATGTTGCTTACGCCATTGTCCAGCAAGCATCTGGTAAGTTGGTTGTTGCAGGATACTATCTGGATGGTGAGTATTGTGGAGGTAGTTGCACAGATGATAATCACGTTATTCTGATGCGGTTTGATGATGCAGATGGTGCCATTGACACAACCTTTGCGGATAATGGCAAGCGAACGATTGATACCCATTGGCAAGCGTGGGATGAGCATATCAGGGCGTTAACCATTGCTGATAATAATGACCTGGTCGCTGTGGGCCAAACCTGTTCAAATTGGAACGGCGGGGCTAAAACCTGTAATAATTATGACGTGCTAACCCTGCGCCTTGATCAGAATGGCAATCAGGATGCGAGTTTTAATCAAACTTATACCGAGCCCTTTGCAACCGGTGTTCAGGTGACTGATGCCGGCGGTACCGTTGACCAGGCTAATGCTGTCGTTATACAGGATGACGATTTCATCTTAACAATAGGTACGTCGGGCAGCACGGTAGATGGAGACGCTGCAACGGTACGTTACTTTCCATAGAAGAGGTAGCGGGGAGTTTGTTAAAAGCTCCCCGCTACCACGTGAATGTTGTCACAATATTGAAAGCAAAAACGCCAGGCATATTGAGCCTGCTAAAAATACTCAGCGGGGTAAATTTGCCCTGCACCTTGCGTTATTGATAGGCCGCTTTGGTCGAAAGTGCTATAGTGCGTTGGCCTGCAAATACCCTCACGTTTAATTCGTGTGTAAACATGGTGCAAGACATGAAAGACGCCCTGCGAAAAATCTTTAAGCCGTTATTGGATATATTTGAATCCGGTGATGATCCCTATAAGGTTCAGCCTTCACATCGCAAGATACTGATTGTTGTCAGTATTCTGTTTAGTGGCCTTGCACTACTGGTGCTGTTTCTTGCCCAGGGCGAAGATCCGGGTTATCTGTTTCCCGTATTAATTTTTGGTGGCGTAGGTTTTACCGGATTGGTTGTTGGTACCTTGGGTAATGATCGGGCTGTGGCAAAAATCTGGGGTTCCAGTAAATAACAGTCTATTTTAGACCTTCGTTCCATACATTGTGCCAGAACTGTACCAGTGGCTCGTTGCGACCAAAGATCACTGAGGGTTGTCCGGCCGCGAGTCCCTGCTGACACTGAATTGCCGCAGTGAGATCTTCATTGCCAAAAATCTCTCCGCCGAACTCGTAAGCCTTCTGACTGTTACTGAGATTGTCCGGGTTTTCGCAGAGACCGGAATAGTGAATCACGCAGGTGTCAGGTGTGTCTCCGGGTTCTGCGCGAATCATCTGTGCATCCTGCGGGCCGACGACAATCACTGTACCAGGGAAAACTGTGTGATTGAAAACAGCCGGTGGTCGATCGGGCCATTCACTTTGTGGTTTGTCCAGTTGTTGTTCTATATCACTCATCGGAAAACCCCAGCGGCTATGTCGACCGAAGGTGTCAACGATGGCGTTGGCTTTCATAAACGGAGCGAGGCTGTCGCGGTGTAGTGCCGCAAAGTGATAACTTTCGTGGCTGAGGTTGACCACGAGCTTCCAGTTTGCCTTGACTTCAAAACGGCGGGTTTCTATGGGTGCGCCGCCTGTAAAGTTAAAGCCGCTCAGCTCCGGTAGCAGTTCGTCAAGCGCATGATCAACCGTGCTCTGTGGCATATCCGCTTGCAAGCCAACCATAAGCAGACCGCCATTGTCTGAAACCGGTAACGCAGTGAGGTTGCACTCCGGGCCGGCGGATTCAAATGCGCTGTCCCAGGGGCGTCCGGCCAAGGTGCCATCAAGTGCATAACTCCAGCCGTGGTAACTACAGGTCAAACGTTTTTTTTCGCCGCAGCCATTTGCAACACGCGCACCGCGGTGGGCGCAGGCATTGATAAATGCACGCAGGGTGCTGTTTTCATCCCGTGTGACAACAACAGGAATATCAAGAATATCTGCGGTGATAAAGGAGCCGGGTTTTGCAACTTCTGCTGCGAAGCCAATTACCTGCGGGGTTTGTAAAAAAAGCTTGTCGCGCTCCTGTTGCCAGCGCTGCCGATCAATAAACACGCTGGCTGGTTCGGTCATGGTTTGCTCTGCTTCATCGGTGGTATTGCTGGTGACGCGGTCGAGCAGGCGTTGGCTTAATAGGTTTGCGGTGTTTTTATCCATAACAGGTTACTGACGAATTCGTTCGGAAAAGTTGCTGTCGGTAATGGCGCTTTTGCCGATATTAATAAACGAGGCTTGTCGTTGTGTAGAAAAATCAGCTTTGCTGTCGAGAAAGCCTTTTTCAAATAGCACATAATCACTGAAGCCGGGCAGAATGATATTGCGTGTGGTGAGTGCTTCAAACAAACTGAAATTCTCACCGTGACGGATCAAGCCGAGCATGCAGTTGTTGAGCAGGGTGTTGTAAAACGCAGGTTCATCAATAAGTTCGGCACTGTCCTCAAGGTAGCTCTGCAGCAGGCGAATAGTATTTTCCCGGGAGGTATTCAGCTTGTAAAGCTGGGTCTTTTCCTCGCGCACATGGCTGCGTACGCCAATCACGTCTCTTTCTGTACCCCAGATGTAAATGATTTCATAGTGGCGCAGTACACCAAGTAGCGGGCTGTAAGCCTGTTTCTTGCTGCGGCGTGCTTCAATTGACAGTACGAGGAAGTCGGGGTTGCCCGCATCATCGACAAATTCAAAGCTTAAAAATACATGGGCGAGTCCGGCACCACTCGGGCCGAAGTGAGACAGGCCATACCAGATATGTTGTACATCCGCAAAGTTGTATTGTTTCTCAAGATAGTTCTGTTCGGTGATTGAGCCACGTCCGCCATAGCGGAAGTCGCGAATGCCATTAATGGTAAAGCTGCTGTCGTCATAGCGGATTTCGGGAAGCCGCTGTTGGGGAATCTGCCAGTCCTTGTCGTGGCTTGGGCTTTTACTGAAGACATAAATACTGGTGATTAATAGTAGTACACCAAAGATCAGGGCCATTTTTTTCAGAAATCGTTTCATGGTTTGAGTAATCGTTCAAATCGCCAGGCAGCAGCCTGGTTGAATATACCAGTCCTCTTTATTTAGTAAAGGGGCTGATTTTGTGCTGTGGTTCAGCGTAGAATCTATGTCTTTATTGAGAAGCGACAGACGTAGGCAATAGGTAGAGGGTTTTAATGGGTAGCGGTTTATTTCCTGAGTTGGATGAAAATGCACTGTACTTTTCCCGTGCGGATGAACAGGAGATTCTGGGTACTTTTGCCAGTTATCCGTTTTATCTTGATGATGCCGATTGGCCGACCGTGGAGCATTATTTTCAGGCGATGAAGTTTGAAGATGAGCGTTATCGGGAAAAGATTCGCACAGCGTCTGGCCCGAAGCAGGCGCGCAAGCTCGGGAGGAGCCGTCTGAAAAAAGTCCGCTCTGACTGGAAAAAGATTCGCACCGTTGTGATGACTCGTGCCGTATATACCAAATGTCGGACCTGGCCGCTGGCAGGGCAGGCCTTGCTGGACACTGCGGATAAGCGTTTGGTGGAAAACAGCCAGTACGATTACTTCTGGGGTTGTGGCAGGGATCGCCGCGGTGAGAATAACTATGGCAAAGTGCTGACGGCGGTGCGTGAAAAGCTGACCGAGGAAGCTCGTGATTCAGCTGCTGAATAACAGTGGCTTGCAAAAGAACCCTGATATCAATTCTTGGTTTTATTTATAAGTTATTGAATTATATTGATTTTATACTTTTTCCTTTTTGGCAGGTAATTTTTCGCAAAATTTGAACGCATTAACAGTTTTGTAATGCAGTGGAATACCGCTCGTCGGAATACTTTAAACTCTGTCTGATAGAAGATGTCTTGAAAATCAGGTAGAAAATGCAGGTTGAACTATCGACGTTACCCGGTGAAATCCGGATTGCCAGTAAAAATCAAGGTGCTAGAGTAGAGCGTAAGCCACATCGTAGCCCTGTTGTTGAAAGTGAAGTAGAAAGTAGCATGCTCGATTCCAATCGTCACATTATTCCGTCTGACCCGGACGGCCCGCTGGTGGAAACCGATGAGTTTCTTGAGGAGCTTGAAAGCTATCAGGAACAGTTTGAGGATGAGCCTTTTAAAGCTGTGCAATCGGGTAAATACATCAGTGGTAACGACCCGCTTGAATCCAGTCTCGTGGAAGTGCTGGTGCGCTATACAAGCTTGTCTATGGTGCAGCTTGAAGATGCTGCCCGCTTTGCGATAACCCAGCTATCGTTACAGTTTGAACAGATTCTTACTGGTAATGACCTTGAAGGTGACATTCGCACCTTGCTCGGCTACTTGCAGGTGCCGCTACTGAAACTGGCGATTCAGGATACATCATTCATTAATGAAACCAATAATGCAGCGATTCGGTTGTTTTATAAATTATCCGATATTGCGGCGTTGTGGTCTCCGCAAGCCAATGTGCATACAGACAAGCTTTACAAACTGCTTGCCGGCAAGGTAGAAGAGGTGCGTGAAGCGGATCCTCTAAGTTACAAACTGTGTGAGAAACTGCTTGATGAATTAATTGCCACCGATCTTAGTGGCTTTCAGATCGAAGCGGTCAAGGTGTCCGAGCCGGATCCTGCAGCCGAGGATGTGGTTGATGAGCTGGTTAGCGAGATTGAAGACCATATTGAAAATGAAGCTGAGGCTGTTACAACAGAAGAGGTGGTTGCTGCCGACTTCGATGAAATTGATGCCGAATTTGAGCAGCTAATTGGTGAAAGTGAGGAAAGTAGTTCAGAGCCAGTTGAGACTGCCATGCCTCAGGAAACACTATCGGAGCAGGAAGATATCCCGGAGGTGACCGAGGTCGCGTCACCGCCGGTACAGGAAAGCGCTGTTGATCCAGTCGTAGACGAAAAAGCGGATGAGGAAAAACTGCGCGCGCTAGTTAATGCGATTACCGTTG
Source organism: Pseudomonadales bacterium (assembly GCA_028280345.1). GTDB lineage: Bacteria > Pseudomonadota > Gammaproteobacteria > Pseudomonadales > UBA7239 > JANQLY01. The sequence goes on from JANQLY010000002.1 coordinate 296,496, forward strand.
GTGTGCGTATTGATTATGATAAGGGTGAGGGGGCGGAACGCTTGCGCGTCGCTGCGTTGTTGCCATCCAGCGGTGAAATTGTATTAGTTAACCGCAATCAGGAAAAGGTTGGATCATTTGACAAGGAAGATATTTTTGAAGAGCTACGCGATGGCACAATGAAGCTCGTGGAAGATACGTTGAGTTTTGACCGCACACTGGAATCAGTGATTGGGAGTATGCGCAAGTAACACCGATCTGCTTAAAAATTTTTAGATGACTAACTATAAAAATGCCATCTCATGATGGCATTTTTTATTTGAGCGGAGGTATTGTTCCATTTATTTTAGAGTGATTGTATCAATTACAGTGCCTGATTTTCTGTCATAGATTGTTGCAGCTATTACAATAGCGCGAATAAAGGTTTTGTTATCTTCCGTATTAATGCAGGTGTTTGCCTCATCACGCTGACACAGCTTGACAATATAACGAATACGCAGGCTCTGATTGTCGGCAACACTCGGGTGAATACCAGCCTGATACAGCGAGGCGAAGGCCTGCTTCAGGTTGCCCCGGGTGCTGTGGTAAAACTCGGAGCCGGGTAGAAAATCAGGTACCACAAGGGAGGTCTCAGCGCCGCTTTTATTGTTGCGTTTAAAATAGATTTTCTTTGCCTGAATAGAGGTGTCGGCGTAAATCGGCTCCAGCGTGTAAGCCTGGGGAAAAATCAATTTGATCTGCTGTTTGCGTGGTTCGTATTTTACCGAGTATTCATTTTCAAGGCTGGTGTACAGGTCGCGGTCAAAATAAAACAGTTGGCTGTTGATGGAGTCGCCCTGCGGGTTTTGTATGACACTGTTGATAACGCTGGCGCTGAGATAGGGTGATGGTTGTGTATTAGCCAGGCTGTGTTCGATGTTTTTACGCGTTTTTTCATTGAACGGTACACTTTTGGCTTTTTGTTGCCAGTTTGCTTCACTTTTATGCTCTAGAACGCCTTTGACACTCTCCCTGATGGATTGTGGAACCGGGGCGTAGCGTTTGGTTTTGTCTGCGCCTGGAACGAAAACATAGATGTCGTCACTACCGAGATAGACAAACCAGGTTTTTTGATTTGAACCGGTAAAAAAGAAATCCGGCTTCGGGTAGCGGTTAAGAAAATCATCGATAAGGAAGTGATGGCGCCGCAAGTCACCGAGTGCTTGCATGCCCGCTGTTGAATACGGTGACATCGGCACCTGCTTTTCTGTGATACGACCCTCGCTGGCAGTGGCAGCTTCCTGTGTTGCAGAAGCCTGGCTGTCTGCCTCAGGTGATGAAGGGGTTGAGGCGCAGCCATGGAGCAGAAATGTGGCGAACAGGCAGATGACAAAAATAAGTCGGGTGGAATTCATGGCAATAATTCTTTCTGTAGACGACATATCAATATTAAGCATGCTGGTTATATTCAGCGTAAACAGCAGTGCTTTGGCAGAAATACAATGTGAATGAAAATAACAAAATCACTCACAAATTGCTACGCTTTGTCCGGTGAGCTTATTGCTTTTTGGGGCGTTTTTGCAGTTTACGTTGCAGGGTGCGCCGGTGCATGCCAAGTGCACGGGCTGTTGCAGAAATATTGCCCTCATGGTCGTCGAGTACTTTCTGGATATGCTCCCACTCCAGACGTTCGACGGAGGGTGGTTGCACCGGGGCTTCCGGAAGCGAATCTGCTCCAGGAGTAAATGCCTGAATAATCTCGTCAGTGTCGGCGGGTTTGCACAAATAATTAATTGCGCCGAGCTGAATCGCTTTGACAGCGGTGGGAATGCTGGAGTAGCCGGTCAGGATCAGAATGTTAGCGCTACTTTGAGTCTGTTTGATATCGGGAATCAGTGTCAGGCCGTTTTCATCGGCAAGGCGTAGATCAAGCACAATGCGATCAAACTGTTTTCTGCGACAATGTTCTAACGTTTGTTCGCGGTTCTCGGCAACGCAAACTTCCATACCGCGTTTTTCCAATGCACGTTTTAACACATGGCTAAAAGCCTGGTCGTCATCAACCAACAGGTAACAGTTGTCTGTAGTGGTCATTGCACAGACTCCGCAGTATGCAGTGCCGGGTTGTAGAGAGGGGCAAGTGGCAGGGAAATCTGGGTCAGGGTACCTGGGTTTGCATTGAATTGGCGGACATAGCCGCCAAAATGCGTAATAGTGGCGTGGGTCAACAGTAGTCCGATACCGAGACCATCCTGTTTGCTGGTGACAAATGCCTGTCCGAGTTCGTTCATCATGTTTTCAGGAATACCCTGACCATAGTCGCGAATGCTGATATTAAGTGTTTGTTCGTCCCATTGGATTTCAACGTCGAGTCGCTCCGGGCTCGCATCGGCAGCATTGTCCAGTAGATTAATAACACTTTGCTGCAAGGTACGCGGTGGACAAATCGACAATGCGGGGTCGCTGTCTCGCCAGTGAATATCAAGGCTCACTTCCTGACGCAGCAGGTGCCAGTCCAGTAACAGTTTTTTGATAAAGGTGCGCAGATCTTCCGGAGGGCTTGCGGTGTCCAGTGAGGCATTGTGGCTTAATTGTTGTAATTTCTCCTGGCATAGTTTGATTTGCTCAAGTAGCAGTTCAAGATCTTCACGATTTTGCGGGTTGTCGTTGAGCAATTCGCGGCAAACTACCTTCATGGTAGATAGCGGGGTGCCGAGTTCATGAGCGGTGCCAGCAGCTAAAGTGGCTACGGCGAGTACCTGCTCATTACGCAGATCGTCTTCACGCAACTGGTTGAGTTCGCTTTCCTGTTGTTTGAGCGTATGAGACATCTTTACGATAAACCAGGTGATAAGAAAACAGCTCACTACAAAGTTTGCCCACATGCCAAGCACATGCAGATCAAAACCACCTGTGCTATGACTACTATGATGTGCGTGGGCGCTATGGGCTTCGTGGGCGGAGGATGGTGCGAGTGCTTCAAGCGGTTGAAAGTCGAACAATAGATAGCTGTAGGCACACAGACTGCCAAGGGCAATAAAAATCGTGTAGCGCCAGGGTAGAGTGGCCGCTGAAATCACCAGAGGAATAAGGTAATAGGATACAAAAGGGTTAGTGGAGCCACCGGAAAAATACAGTAATAGTGTCAGGCCAATGATATCAATCCACAGTTGGGAAAACAGCTCGAGTTCGGTTAAAGCACGAGCCTGACGCAGCCGGATAAATGACAACCCGGTAATAACAAATAGCGCTACGAGAATATAGAAAATAGTTGTGAAGGCTATGCCATCGATTTCATTAAGGCGTGCCCAGCCGAGAGCAAATAACTGCAGTGACAGCACAATGGTACGAATCACAAGGATGCGCAGCAGGTTGTGATGCAGGGCAGACAGTGGCAGCGGGGGTACCGGCATGATTCCGGGCAGGTGTTCTGATTTGGCTGAAACGGGCCACTATTATCGCACAAATTGCCGGGGTGGCTGTAGCGCCCGGAGTTATAGGTTTACCTGTGGTTTTCACTGCGACAATGTGTCACATCGCTTTTTGCCGCCGAATCATTAAGATGCGCGGCAGTTAATCCATAAAGATCGGGGTAGTTTTATGCAGCAATTTATCAATCGTTTTCTGGTGAGTGCAATCGCACTGCTATCTTCCAGTGTTGTACTGGCGGATGAGATGGTTTTGGCTGGCAATGTTGAAAAAGGGCCTGACCCGCTTGGTCATGCGCCGATCGGTGTGATGGGAGACCATATGCACAAAAAGGGCGAGTGGATGGTGTCTTATCGCTATATGACGATGGATATGGAAGATAATTTGCAGGGTGATGAGTCCATTTCGGCGGATGAGATTGTACGGCAGCCGAATCCGAATGCGCCGCCGCCATTTTTACGTGTTGTGCCTGTGGAGATGCAAACCGAAATGCATATGGTCGGTCTGATGTATGCGCCATCTGATGATGTGACGTTAATGGCCATGCTTAACTATGTGAGCAAGGAAATGGATCATATTACCTATCAGGGCATGATGGGTACGAATCAGCTCGGTACATTCAGTACCGAGGCTTCCGGTATAGGTGATACCAAAGTTTCCGCAATGTTTCGTCTCTATGATTCGCATCATCACAAAGTGCACCTGAATTTTGGCGTAAGCCTTCCCACTGGTGATATCGATAACCGTGATACGGTACTGACTCCGATGAACATGAATATGGAAATGCGTTTGCCCTATGCGATGCAACTGGGTTCCGGTACATACGATTGGGTACCCGGTGTGACTTACAACGGCAAGCATGATCGTATCGCCTGGGGCGCTCAGTATATGGCGACCCTGCGTACCGGCAGCAACGATGAAGGCTATAGCTACGGGGATGTACACAAGATAACTGGCTGGGGAGCCTACCGAATGGCGGACTGGATCAGTGGTTCATTGCGTTTAAGCTGGCGTGATCAAGACAGTATTGATGGTATGGATAGCCAGATCATGGCGCCAGTACAAACCGCTAACCCGGATAACTACGGTGGCCAGCGTCTTGACCTTGGTGTTGGTGTCAACATAGTGGGTCAGTCCGGTGCACTTAAAGGGCATCGCCTTGCACTCGAATACGAAGTGCCACTGGAGCAGGATGTTAACGGTATTCAGATGGAAATGCAGTCGATGTTAACGCTGGGTTATCAGTACGCATTCTGATTTTTACCAAAAGAGATACATATAAAAAAGGCGCTCAACAGAGCGCCTTTTTTATATGTCGATTTTAATATTAAAGACTAGCTGGCAGTCGCAAACTTTGGATTGCCTGCTTCTTTCTGCGCATACTTCGACAAGCTTTTCAGATAGCGTCGAAAGTTCCAGCCCATAATTGGACTAAACAGTTTAAGAATAAACTTGCTTGCACCTTTTGGATCCATGCACATTACCCAGCGCACCTTGCAGCGATTCTCATCAATCGGTGTCACATGCCAGTCTTCGGCAAAGCGCGCGATACTGTCCATACTCGCTTCGGTAAAACAAAAGCCCATGCGTTTACCGGGCTCCCAGGCGATAAATTCTTCCCAGCCGATCATCTGTCCTTTCGCCATTGTCACGGTTCGTGTGGTGCCGAGACCAAACGGTTTTGGGGATGTCCACTCGACATCGTCAATCACGCCGGCCCAGACAGTCCAGCTGTGGTCGTCTTCGAGAATATTCCATACCACACTCGCAGGTACAGGCACTTCTATGCTGTTATCAAATTTGGCCGGTGCAGTGTCGTAAAACGAGGCATCGGTGGGTTCCATCGGGTAGCGTTTCGGTTCAGCCATGTTCAGAGTCCTCAAGCAGGGCAGCCAGTGTGGCCGCGAGTATGGGAAAGTCGTCACTATAGTCACTATTGGCCTGTCCGGCACTACGGTTATCCACAAAGCCGCGCAGTGTGGCAAATAAAATGCGCTTTGCTGCTGGACTGGTTGCCGTGACCGGGAACAGGCGTTTCCAGGCCGAATCCACGGAAGCTGACCAGCGCCGGATATAGTCGAACGTATCGAGTCGGGAGTTCGGGTCACGGTTAACATTGTGAATGATTTCAATGCTGGCGAGGTAGGAAGGGCGGTTAAATTCCTGCCACAAAAGCTCGATAAGTTTTTCAAGCCGGGTGTGCAAATCGTGCTGATCGGCGAGGTGCTCCACCTCGTAGAACAGATTGTCATAGTTGGCAAAGGCATGGTCGAGCACAGCTTTGAGCAATTTGTCCTTGTCGCCGAAGTGGTACTGGATCACACCCCAGGTAAGTCCAGCTTCAGTGGCAATACGGTTGGTAGATGCGCGCTGAAAACCGTCACGGCAAATGCAATTAATGGCGGCAGTAACAATCTTTTCGCGGGTTTCTGCACTGTGCTGATTGGGCTTGCGCCCGGTGGCCAGTTGCTGAGGTAAGGTGCCGCCGGGCGAGGGTTGTGCTGAGGGTTGCTTTTCGCTGGCCATAAGTGATCAGTAGTCGTTGCAAATCTTATCGGAAAGATTATAGTAAGCACTATAATTTTTCAAATGCGGAGGAAATACTGTGACTGCCTGTAGCCGTGAGGAACTCGAAAAAACCATGGAAATCTGGCTCGATGCCAATGCCCGTGCCGAAGCGACCAACGACTGGCGCTGTCTGGCGGACTGTTACACCGAAGATGCCTACTATTGCTGGGATATCCCCGGCGGCCTTTATGAAGCGAAAGGGCGTGAGAATATCCGTGAAACCTGTGTCGGTGATGCGATGGACCCCTATGCTGGCTGGACCTATCCCTATGAAAAGATTGTGATGGATGAGCACAAGGGTGAAGCGTTTTGTATGTGGTGGCAGGTGCCGCCCGGTGCGCCACTTGATGAAAACGGTGAGTCGATGCGGGTGTGCGGCGCATCCTGGTTTAAATATGGTGGTGATCACAAGTGGTGCGAGCAGCGTGATTTTTATGACTTTGGTAAAACCATGGAGTTTATAGACCGCTGTGCTGACAAAAGTATTCTCAGCGATCTTGCCATGGAGCGACGTCAGGAGCGTAATAAAATGATGATTCAGGCGCTTGAAGCAAGGCTTGCGTATCTGAAGCAAAGTGTTGGTGAAGCATAGTAGAGAAAATTAGGGAGCGAGGTCGAGAAAGTTATGAGTAAACCAATACCGAAACTTGATGGTGCCAAGCCGGAGCTGGGTCACTACGAAGAGTACGAGCAAAACCAGCCGGCGTTTATGATGAAGGTACGTGAGGCCTGCGGTGAGGTGGGTGAATACGACTTAATGGGACAGCCCCATGTGTTGTTTTCGGGGCCGGATGCCCAGGAGGCCTGGTGTCGTGCACCGGATGAAGTGCTTGGCCAGTCTGCTGCCTATACTGGAACGATTCCAATTTTTGGCAAAGGTGTGTTATTTGACGCACCGATGGATGTGCTTAAACAGCAACTGAAAATTCAGGTGGATGCATTGCGCTATCAGAACATGAAAGCCTACGCGAATATCATTGCTGACGAAGTGCGCGACTTTACAGAAAAATGGGGTGATGAAGGTGAGCTCGATATGGTAGACGCGTTTCTTGAGCTAACGCTGTATACCTCGACTTCCTGTTTGCTCGGTGTGGATTTTCGCCGCAATATGACCGATGAGTTTGCAGAGTTATACCGCGACCTCGAAGGGGGGTTGATTGCAGTGGCCTTTATTGATCCCTATATGCCAATTCCCGAATTTGCCGCGCGGGATAAGGCGCGTGCACGACTCGGTGAAATGGTTGAAGAGATTGTGGAAAAACGTCGCGCGTCAGGTAAGAAATACGGTGATGCGCTCAATACTTTTATGACAGCGACTTATACAGACGGTGACAAGGCGGGGGAGCATATGACGCCGAATGAAATCACCGGTTTGTTGATTGCCACGATGTTTGCAGGCCATCACACGAGTTCCGGTACGGCAACCTGGTCATTGATTGAATTGCTGCGCCAGCCCGATTGCTTGCAGGAAATCGTTGCTGAACTTGACAGTGTGTTTGCCGATGGTGGTGAGGTGAGTCACCACGCGATGCGCGCGATGCCGGTACTGGAAAGTTATATGCGTGAGGTGTTGCGTGTGCATCCGCCACTGGTAACGTTAATTCGTGTGGTAGAAGAAGACTTTGCCTATGGTGATTATGTGGTACCCAAAGGGTATCGCGCGGTTATGTCACCGGCGGTGGCGCACAAGATTCCTGAGGTTTGGCCTGAGCCGGAAAAATTTGATATGCATCGACCTGAGCATGAGCACCTGTTTGCCTATGTGGCCTTTGGTGGTGGTCGCCATAAGTGTGCCGGTAATGCGTTTGCTATTTTGCAGTTGAAAGCGATTTTTGCCACGCTGCTGCGCGAATTTGATTTTGAGCTGGCGGATACACCGGAATCTTACCAGGATGATCACTCGGGTATGACAGTAAAGCCTGGAGCGCCAATGATGGTGCGTTACAAGAGGAAGAGCGCATGAAAGTAACCGTTGATATGGATCTGTGCCAGGGGCACAGCGTTTGTATGGATGAGTGTCCGGAAGTATTTGAAGTAGTAGATGATGATCAAGGTTATGCCAAAGTGAAAATACTTGTGGGTGAGCCTGATGAGTCCCTGCGTGAGAAAGTGGAACTGGCTGTGAAGTATTGCCCGAATCGTTGCATCAAGATAGAAGAATAGGGCTGAGTATGAAAGTGCTTGTAACCGGTGCCACCGGTTTTGTCGGTTCTCATATTGTCAGAACTTTACATGCGCAGGATTTATCATTTCGTTTGCTGGTGCGCAATCAACAGAAGGCGGAACAATTTTTCGGACAGCGTAAGATTCCGGTTAATGATGTGGTAATAGGTTCTGTATCTGATCGTGATACTGTGAAACAGGCGCTTGAAGGTTGTGATGCCGTGGTACATGCGGCAGCGATTACACCGATGCAAGGTGCAAGCGATGCAGAATTGTTTGCTACCAATGTTGATGGTGTAAAAAATGTAGTGGGTTTGGCGTGTCAGGCAGGTATTTCGCAGATCGTGTATGTATCGAGTATTACCGCGATTTTTCATACCGATGCGGCGCGAGTTACCGAGAATGCGGCTATTGCACCTTCATCGCACCCCTATGGAAAAAGCAAGGCGCAGGCCGAAACGTATATTCGTGGTTTGCAGGATCAAGGGCATCCCGTGAAGGTTGTATACCCCGGTGGTATTGTTGGGCCTGATGATCCTGGCATGTCGGCAACTCTGATGTCATTACAGTATCGTTTTACCCAGGGTTTCAAGGTAACTTCCGGTGGTACACAACAAATTGATGTGCGTGATCTCGCCGCGATTATTATTGCGCTGTTACAGCAGGACAATAAACAACCAGGACGTTATCTTACAGTTGGTCATTATCTGCCGTGGCAAGCCTTTGCTGATTTGCTAGAAACTATTTCCGGTTATACGCTGGAGCAACAGAAAATCCCTGGCTGGTTTCTGCGCCTTGTCGGCAGGTTTTACGATTTCAAGCGTTTGTTTAAGCCGGTAGCGTTGCCGATTTCTGCAGAGACCATGCGTTATGCAACGCAGTGGCCCCGGGTTGAAAACTCTGCAGTGCTTGAGGAACTGGGTGTTAGCCTGCGCACACCAGAGCAGACTTTTTCCGATACGTTGCGCTGGATGGCTGTTGCTGGGCATGTTCCCGCTGAATTATTGCCGCGCTTGTCAGCGCAGTCAGGGGATTGATCAGGTATTTTATGTCTGTTATTGATATGCAGATTAAGGATAATCCACCAGTAAACGGTTACTGGTTTTCACGCAATCCGAGTCGTGCCTGGGCAGAAAAATTTTATCTTGCCTATATTCCGTTTTTCTTTGCGCTCAATGGTGCCAAGCAGGCATTTGGCTGGTTGGATGTAGGAACATTCTGGCATGTGGTACAAAACCTCGTATTATTGTTGCCGTTATTTCTTATGCCGTTATTGATCAGGCGCGAAACTTTTCTGGAAAGACGCTGGTATGAAACCTACTGGTTTAAAGCCTTGCTCTGGATGTTGGTGTTCAATTTTGTCGCCACCTATTTCCTCAGCGAGTATTTTTTTGATGTGCTGGGTATGGTGTATCACTTTCCTCGTGTGAATCTGTATCTGGATTCAGCATTGCTGGGAACAGGTCAATTACAGGTTCCATTGGGGATGTATTTTAACGCACCAGCTTTCTTTATTGTTTATCATACACTGGCGATGTTACTCATCAGGCGTTTAACCACTTTTCCTGTAGCGACTGCACTGCGACCGTTGCTGTTTGTCATAGTCGTGATTGTGGTTGCTTATGCAATGGCTTGGCTTGAAACCCGCCTGATCGCCACCGATGCGAATTCCACAGCATTTTATTATCGCGACCTGGAGAAAATGTTAACCTATGGTTCCTGGTTTTACGCCTGCTATTTCTTTGCCAGCTTTCCGATGTTTTACCGTCTTGAAGAGGGAATTGATGAGAAATGGCCGCTGAGTCGCGTTGTGTTTGAAGCACTCGCAGCGGGTATGATGGCGTTTATACTGGTAGATATTGCAACCCACTGGCTGGGTGGTTCTCTTTAAACGGTTAAGCGGTCGTTAACGGTCGGGATTTATGAGTAAAACAGTGACGGTGCAGCAGCTCGCGGATTTTGTGCAGAGTTTTTTGCCACCGGATACAGCAAACGATATCTTTGTTGAAGCCTATACGGTTAAAAATCTGGCGTTTAATCCTGAGGCGCTGGTGACCGAGCAGGATCGCGAAGTGGCGGAGCAGATTATTCGTGATTCGGTTGGTGTTGTGGATCGTGATTCAGTTGGTAACCTGGTCAGTGCGTTTATTGAGCAGGGTAGCCTGCATATCCAGGATGTATTGCGCATTATTGAAGGTGCGCGAGTGTTCTTCGAGTTTATGCAGGAACTGGTGCAGTCCTCAATTGAGCATATCTCCCAGGGCATCAGTGTGGTTGATCAGAAAATGCGCATGGTGGCCTGGAACAAACGTTACCTGGAGTTTTTTGAGTACCCGGAAGACTATGTGCGCATCGGTCGCCCGGTGGCGGATTTGATTCGTTTTAATTTGGAGCGCATTGGTTGTGCACCGGAAGAACTCGATGCAGAGGTGGAAAAGCGCGTTAGATATTTGCAGGAAGGGCAGCCTCATAACTTTGAACGCTATCGTCCGGAGGGGCGTGTGCTTGAGGTCAGCGGTAACCCGATGCCCGGTGGCGGCTTTGTTACAAGTTACACTGATATCACTTCGCATAAGGAACTGGAAAGTGAATTGCGCGAAGCGAATGAAACTCTGGAGCAGCGTGTTCAGGAGCGTACTCGCGCGCTTGAAGAAGCAAACTTCAGTAAAAGCCGCTTTCTCGCTGCAACGAGTCACGATTTGATGCAGCCACTCAATGCCGCAGGGCTGTTTGCCTCGGCACTGGATCAGAAAGTTACTGATCCGGAACTAAAGGGGTTAACCGCCAACATCACGTCATCATTGCAGGCAGCTGATGACTTGCTTAATAGCTTGTTGGAAGTTTCGCGCATTGATTCCGGTGCAATTAAACCGAAGCGACAGCATTTTCGCATTGAAGATTTGATTTCGACGCTGGACATGGAATTTACGGCGCTTGCGGAGAACAAGGGCATAGCCTTTCACAAGGTGGACAGCACCCAGGTGGTTTACAGTGACAAGCAACTGCTGCGGCGTATCTTGCAAAACTTTTTATCGAATGCGATTCGTTATACCGATGGTGGCAGGGTTTTGCTCGGCTGCCGTATTCGAGAGGGTGTGTGTCGGATTGAAGTCTGGGATACCGGTATTGGCATTCCGGATAATAAACGCACTGAGATTTTTTACGAGTTCCGCCGCATCAAAAGCCAGAAGCTGGAAGCGGAGGAAGGGCTGGGACTTGGCTTGGCCATTGCGGATCGACTGTCTCGCTTGCTCGGTCACCATATTCGTTTGCGTTCCTGGCCAGGTAAGGGATCGGTGTTTTCTGTAGATGTGCCACTGTCAGAAGAAAAAATAGCAACGGAGCCCCAGCAACCCCGTTCGACGGTATTTGATGGTGAGCTATCCGGGCGTCGTTTCCTGTGTGTGGATAATGACCCCACTGTACTTGAAGCGATGCGTGTACTGCTTGAGGGTTGGGGGTGTGATGTGATGGTGGCACCGGATTATAACGGGGCGGATAGGCAGATCAGTTCAGGCGATTTGCCCGAAGTGGTGATCGCTGATTATCAGTTGGATGAAGGTGAGACCGGAGTTGCGTTGTTAAACCGGTTACAGGAAAAATATACGTCATTGCCCGGTGTGATTGTAACAGCGAACAACACTGAAGATGTGAGACGTGAAGCAGAGCGTTCAGGTTATCTGTTTCTTGCCAAGCCGGTGCGGCCTGCGTCGTTGCGTGCTGTGATCTCCAGCTTGCTGAGCTAGGCCTCTATATCCGGAGTTTCAACATTGAGATAGTTTGCCGCAAGTACTGCCTGGGTGCGATTGCGTACGCCGAGCTTTCTGAAAATTGCTGTCATATGAGTTCTCACCGTCGCTTCGGAAACCTCGATTTCAGCGGCGATCTGTTTGTTAAGCAAGCCTTTGGTGAGCATCATGAATACCCGTAACTGTTGGGGGGTCAGGGTTTTCACCTTGCTCGCAAACTCTTTTTCTTCCGAGCTTACTTCAGCATTCTCACTGGGTTCAGGCAACCAGATATTGCCGTTGAGTACGCTCTGAATTGCATCGTTAATCGTTGGCAGGTCGGCAGATTTGGGGATAAAGCCGCTCGCGCCGTAATCAATAGCCCGTTTCATGATCTGTGCATCTTCGCTGGCAGAAACAACTGCCACGGGGATATCCGGGTATTCACGACGCACGAGCACGAGGCCTGAGAAGCCGTTGGCTCCAGGCATATGCAGATCAAGCAGGATCAGATCAGTATCCCGGTTGTCTTCTACGGATGATTCCAGAGTGCTGATACTGTCACACTCAATGATGGCGGCGCCTTTGTGGCCGTGCTGGATGGACTGCAGGAGAGCAGAACGAAACAACGGGTGATCATCGGCAATAATAAATTTACTGGCGGTCACAAAAATCATCTCAATATTTCCGGGGTCTCTATCTTATTGGGGTTTGGGAACTGATGCTACAAAAGAATATTTTCCGGGCATCCGGGTCTGGTGGGCCTCAACTGCCGGTTTTTGTACTTTGATGAGATTTTGCTAATAACCATTATAATAAAGAGGTTTATAAGTATAAAAACCAGCATTATCAAGGGTTTAGCTGTGTTGTGCTGCTAGATATATGTCGTAAAGCGGTTTGTCGTAGAATATGTAGAATCCGCTGGTACAAGCGGGCTTAAGATTTATAGTGTTACCTTAAGATAGGTTTGTAACTTACTAAAGAATAACAAATTATTCGGGAGTCCTATTGCAATTGCCGGATAATTCTGTTGGAATTGCCCATCATGCCAGCTGTATCGGGAAAAATAGCAGGCCAAAATGAGTTTAGTTTAAAGACTGCCAGCCGGCGGGTATGGTGGCTTTATGCTTACTCCGGTTTTACCAGAAAGAAGGGGGCAGGCATTTGAGATGTTTTGCCGGGTACCGGAAAAGGCGACAACAAAGAAAGTAGTAGAGTTGAGAGATTTAGGGTGGACATATGATAAAAACACGCTGCAACAAGGCTGATAAATACTTTAAAAAGAGAGTCAGGCAAACGGCGATATTTGTAGGCGCTTTTGCTATCAGCAGCAGCGCACTCGCATTGCGCTTTGAACCTAGTGATGATGTCTCGATCGACGTGGATACCACGCTTGCCTATGGTGCAATGTGGCGTGTATCGGATCGTAATGGCGATCGTCTTAGTCCATCCAAGCCCATCGATCAGTGGTTGGCGCCGCCGAATACCATTGATGATCCAGCCTATATCGAGTCCGTGTTGAAGTGGAACTCCGATGACGGTAACCGTAACTTTGATAAAGGGGATATGGTTTCGAGTCGTTTTGCCGCCACCACAGACTTTGATATCAGTTACAAAAATGTCGGTGTGTTCTTCCGTACCCAGATTTTCTACGACAGTGTTTACTATGAGGAAAACGACTGGAGTGGTACCGGTTGGGATGACTGGCAGAATTATATCGGCCCGGAATCTATCAATAACGTTTACGCGACCCAGCAAATCGATAATCCGAACCATTTTAGTCCGGGGGTTCGCGATGTTCACGGTTCCGACGCCCGTTTCCTCGATGCCTACGTTTACGGGACCTTCGAAATCGGTGATCGCCTGCTCGACCTGCGTATTGGTCGCCAGGTAATCAGCTGGGGTGAAAGTTTGATGCGCCAGGGGGGTATCTCCTTCGCGCAAAACCGCATTGACGCCTCTGCGGCAACTTCGCCTGGTGTGGAATTGAAAGAGATCTTCCTGCCCACCGGTTCTGTTTACGGCCAGATTGACCTGACTGACTCACTGACTATGGAAGCTTACTGGCAGTATGAGCATATTGAGTCTCAACTGCTTGAGCCGGGTTCCTACTGGGCGGCACAGGATTTTATCGGTAACAGTGGCCAGGTTTTCCTGACCAATGCCGAGATTGGCCCGAACTGTATGTACGGTTTTGATACCTACTATGGTGTATCCAATGATGTTGCCTGTTTTGTGCCACTCACAGGTACTGATGCCAACAAATTGATTGGTAAGGAACACACCACCAGTATCAACGGTATGGTGCGTGTTGAAGACAAGCGTCCGGAAGATGAAGGTGATCAGTGGGGTGTGGCTTTCCGCTACCTGCTTGAGAACGGTTCAGAATTCGGTGTATATGGTTTGCGTTATCACGACCGTTATCCGAGTGTCTGGTCAGCTAACAATGGCGGCATCCTGTCTACGGTTGATGATGATGTTTCCGGAGCGTTGGGTGTAAGTACAACCGATGCGCCTGGCTTTAACGTACAGAAATACACCATTGAATATGAAGAGGCGATACGTCTCTATGGCTTGACCCTTAACACGGTAATTGCCGATGTACAGATGGGCTTCGAGATTGCGTATCGCCCGAACCAGCCAGTGGTACCGGGCTGTTCACTGGATCAGTTGAATAGTGGTTCGGTCTCCCAGGATCCTTCGCTATTTGACCCGGATCCGTTTGGCTCTCCTTCCGGTTTCAACCCGAATACATTCCGTATGCGTGAAACGTTTACTTCTGACTGTAAAGACCCGTCAGCCAACTATCAGGCAGCGAAAAAAGGTATCGACGTATTCTTTGCCGATCCGACTGATGCAACTTCCGAGGTGCTCTACACCTGGAAAGGTTCTTCCGACAAGCTATTTGCCTGGCCGACCCGCGCCGAAGTATTCACCTATAACATCGGTGTGACCATGGTGGTTCCGCCGACTCCGTTCTGGGATACCGGTATCTTCGTTAGTGAATTCGGTGGTTTCTATGTCGGTGGCTTTGAGGATGAAGATCTGCGTGTGACGGACATCGGTGGTTTCACCAAGCAGGGTTACGGTATTTCCGCTATCTTCCTGCCAGAATACAAAAACGTTATGCAGGGTGTTGACCTCACGGTACCAATCTTCTTCGATTACACCATTGATGGTAGCTTCTCCTACTTCAACTACAATGAGCATGCGCTGTGGTGGTCAATTGGTTTGAATGCGATTTACCTCGATAGCACCACGATCGGTTTGAACTACAACTCTTTCCATGGCTCGCGACATATGTGGCGTGACCGCGATAATATCTCGTTCAATATCAAATACACCTTCTGATCCGATCATCGTATTTACATCAGCTAAAAGGGAGCGTTATGCTCCCTTTTTTATTGCCGGGAATCAGCGTAGGGGTTTGTCATGTCGAATGGCCCAACAGAGCTTGAAAATCTTTTAGCGCGGCAGCGCAGGGCGTTTCAAAAGGAAGGCATTCCTGCCTTGGCGGTGCGCAAGAGCCGTATTGAGCGGGCCCATGCTTTGCTGTCAGATAATAAGAATCAGTTGTGTGAGGCCGTGAGTATGGATTTCGGTCACCGCTCGCGTCACCAGACCCTGATGGCAGATATTGGTGGGGCAATAGAGTCACTCAAATATGCCAATAAACATGTCAAGCAGTGGATGAATGATGAAGCGCGCAGTGTCCAGCCGCCCTTGAATCTGTTTGGTGCAAAAGCGCGTATCAAATACCAGCCCAAGGGGATTGTAGGTGCGATTGCCACATGGAATTTCCCGGTTTGGGTGCCGTTTAGTCCGCTTGGTGGAATTTTTGCAGCGGGCAATCGCTGCATGATTAAGCTCTCTGAATTTACACCGCAGACATCCGGGTTGCTTGAATCTTTAATAGCGCAGTATTTTGATGAAGAGGAGCTGGTGGCTGTTAACGGTGGTGTTGAGGTTGCAGAAGCTTTCTCCAGTCTCGCATTTGATCATTTGATTTTTACCGGAGCAACCCATGTGGGGCGACGGGTGATGGAGTCGGCGGCGCGCAATCTAGTGCCGGTAACCCTGGAGCTTGGTGGCAAGTCGCCGGTTATTGTTGGTAAGTCCGCGGATTTGAAAAAGACCGCTGCTGCGGTGGCATTTGGCAAGTCTCTTAACGTGGGTCAAGTGTGTCTGTCGCCGGATTATCTGTTTGTGCGCAAGGATTCCCTCAATGAATTTATTGCGGAGTATGAGCGCAGCTTTCAGGCGATGTATCCGACCATGCTGGAGAATGATGATTATAGCTCGGTAATTAATCGGCGCCACTTTGAGCGTTTACAAAGCTACATCGACGAAGCGCGGGAAAGGGAATGTGAAATATGGGAGATCAATCCGGCACGAGAAAATTTCTACGCGCAGCAAGAAACCTGCAAAATGCCACCGATGCTGTTTATCGATCCGCCGGATGATTTGAAAATTATGCAGGAAGAAATTTTTGGGCCGTTATTGCCGATCAAAAGCTATGGACATATTGAAGATGTATTTGACTATATTAACGATAGGCCACGACCACTGGCGTTGTACTACTTTGGCAAGGACAAGGCTGAGCAGGAGCAAGTGCTCAATAAGACGATATCCGGTGGGGTAACGATTAACGATGTCATCCAGCATGTGGGCTGTGAAGACTTGCCCTTCGGTGGTGTGGGCGACAGCGGTATGGGGCAATATCACGGCTTTGAGGGCTTTAAAACGTTTAGCCATGCCCGTTCGATATATCGGCAGAGCAAGGTGAATCTGATGGCGCTGGCCGGGCTGATACCGCCCTACACGGACAAGGCGAGTAAGCTGCTGGACAATATGACACGCAAATAACGACTGTTATTTAAGGGAGGTGCCGGGGGGCGACGTTGCAGGGTAATGGAGATGACCTTCCCCAGCCACACCCCGGCACATGAAGTCACTACTACCGTTGCTCCCTTCCGGGCCTGGCGGGGTTTGTAGATATTCATTGCGGAGGGACCAAAGAAGGCCACCATTACAAGGACGGCAGATTATCGTGGTATCGGCTGCAAAATTCAAGGTGGAAAACATCGGGGCAGATGGGTCAGGCGTAATAAAAGCAGTGTATTTCAGCGTAGAGCCCGATATGTAATAATTCTGTCGATAATGACAGGATCAGGTAGTGACAGGAACAGGCAAGTGCTTAAGAAAGCATTAACAATTCTCTGCATAAGCACATTACTTTTCGGCTGTGATAGCGCGCAGTGGAACAATCCCCATCCTTCGGGTGATGAGGGCAAAGTAGTGCTGTATTCAGTGTTTTCCGCAAAACCCAAAAATCTGGATCCCGTGCGTACCTATAATCTGGATGAGTCGACGTTTATCGATCAGATATACGAGCCACCTCTGGAATACCATTACCTGAAGCGTCCCTATGTGTTGCAACCGATGACGCTGACAGCCATGCCGGAAGTGCGTTACTTCGATAAGGAAGGAAGGGAGTTACCAACTGATGCGGCCAATCCGGCCATGTCAAAATACATATTTGATATCAAGCCTGGTATTTTGTATCAGCCTCATGCTGCTTTTGCTTTGGATAAAGACGGGAAGCCTTATTATCAATTTTCTTCTGCTGCTGAGTCAGCGCGTTTCAAAAAACTTGAGGACTTTTCCAAAACGGATACAAAGGAACTGGTAGCCGCTGATTATATCTATCAATTTCGACGCATGGCCGATCCGACCTTGCAGATGCCAATCTGGAATATCATTGAACAATATGTGCAAGGTATGAAAGAAACCCGTGCAGAGATTGTTGAATACCGTAAAAACCATAGTGAGGGTTGGATTGATCTGCGGCAGTTTGATATTGCCGGTATTGAGGAAATCGATCGCTACCGTTTCAGTGTAACGATTAACGGCAAATACCCGCAGTTTAAATACTGGTTGGCATTTCATTTTTTTGCCCCGGTGCCGATGGAAGTTGATCGGTTTTATAATCAGCCAGGGCTTGCCGATAGAAATATCTCATTGAGCTATCATCCCGTCGGTACTGGTGCCTATATGATGACAAAGCACAACCCCCATGAAGAGATCGTGCTTGAGCGCAACCCGAACTACCATGAAAATTATTACCCTTCCGAAGGTGAGCCCGGTGATCGCGAAAAAGGTTTGCTTGACGATGCGGGTAAGCGTTTGCCATTTGTTGACAAGATTATCTTTCGCTACGAAAAAGAAGCGATTCCCACCTGGACCAAATTTCTGCAAGGTTATTACGATCGCTCGGGTATCAGCAGTGACAGCTTTGATCAGGCGGTTGTGGTTAATGTAGAGGGTATCGGTTTAAGTGAGGAAATGCAGAGTAAGGGGGTGCGGCTGAATACCTCAATTGAACCGGCAACCTATTACATGGGTTTTAATATGCTCGACCCGATTGTGGGTGATCAGAAGGCAGTGGACAAGGAAAAAAATCGTAAGTTGCGCCAGGCAATTGCGATTGCATTTGATGAAAAAGAGCAGGTATCCATTTTTAGAAACGGTCGTGGTGAAGTGGCAATGAGCCCGCTGCCACCGGGCTTGTTTGGTTATCGCTCCGGAGAGCAGGGTATTAACCCCTATGTGTTTGAATGGAAGGATGGTGAAGCGCAACGCAGGTCGATTGAAGATGCGAAGCAACTGCTTGCCGAAGCTGGCTATCCCGGGGGGCGCGATAAAACAACCGGTAAGCCGCTGGTGTTGAACCTGGATACTACAACCGGTGGTAGTGGTGGTAATGCGCGCCAAAACTGGTTGATCAAACAATTTGACAAAATCGGCATCCAGCTCAATATTCGTGCTACCGATTACAATCGCTTTCAGGACAAGATGGAAAACGGCAAGGCGCAAATCTTTTTTTGGGGCTGGTTTGCCGATTACCCCGACCCTGAAAACTTCCTGTTTTTGTTGTATGGCCCCAATGGTCGTGTTGGCAGTGGTGGCTCCGGGGTGAACTCAAGCAACTATGACAACCCGGAGTACAATCGCCTGTTCGACAAAATGAAGAATATGGAAGACTCCCCCGAGCGTCTTGAGATCATTGAAAAAATGATTGCGCTGTATCACCGCGATGTGCCCTGGGCATCAAGTTTTCATCCGCAGTCATTTGTGCTGAATAACGAGTGGATGAAAAACTACAAGCCCCATGGTATTTCACAGGTGACTTTGAAATACCAGAATATTGATGTCAATTTACGCGAGCAGCGTCGTGCGGAATGGAATAAGCCGGTATTGTGGCCGTTGTTTGCTATGGCATTGATTGTAATTGTGGTGGCCATACCCGGTTATAAGGCTCACAAGCGCCGTCAGACCCGTAGAGGGAAAGACTGATGCTGGCCTATATTATCCGTCGCCTATTATATGCGCTTCCTATTCTCGTAGGGGTAAACCTGATTACGTTCGCACTGTTTTTTATGGTGAACTCGCCGGATCATATGGCCCAGGCACAACTCGGCATTAAGCATATTACGCCAGAGGCAATTGCACAGTGGAAAGCTGAGCGCGGTTATGACAAGCCGTTATTTGTGAACGACCGGGAAGACAGTGAGGGGCTGTTAACCGATACTATCTTCTTTGAAAAATCCGTTAAGCTGTTTGTGTTTGATTTTGGTAAAACGGATGAAGGGCGCTCGATTGCCACAGAAATCAAACAGCGCATGATTCCGAGTCTGTCGGTGGCGTTGCCGGTATTTATTATCGGGCTAACGGTAAATATCTGCTTCTCACTCATTGTAGTGATGTTTCGTGCCAGTATGTTTGAGCTTGCGGCGATGGTACTGTGTGTCGCAATGTTCTCGATTTCCGGTATGTTCTATATCATTGGTGGGCAGTTTATTTTTGGCAAAACCTGGAATCTTGTGCCGGTCTCCGGGTATTTGCATGGTGTGGATGCACTGCGCTTTCTGATTTTACCGGTATTTATTGGTGTGATTGGCGGTATCGGTGGTGGCACGCGTTTGTATCGCATGATTTTTCTCGAAGAAGCGAATCGGGACTATATTCGTACCGCCCGCGCCAAGGGTGTGTCGGAATACGGCATTCTGTTTAAGCACTTGTTGCCAAATGGCTTGATACCGATTCTTACCGGAGTAGTAGTGATTATTCCGACCCTGTTTATGGGGAGCCTGCTGACGGAGTCATTTTTTGGTATTCCCGGACTCGGTAGCTTTACGATTGACGGTATTCAGGCGCAGGATTTCTCCATCGTGCGCAGTATGGTGTTCCTGGGTTCTGTGCTTTATATCATCGGACTATTATTGACGGATATCTCCTATACCTGGGTTGATCCGCGGGTGAGGTTGTCCTGATGGGTGCTGATTTTAAATTCGCCCTGCTGTGGAGTGACGTGCTTATCTACTTCCTTGTGTTGTCGGTGGTTGGCTTTTTTGTACTGTTAAGGAGTAAACCTCAAACCCGTAAAAGCTGGTTGCAGGTATTTGAGTCGCGCATCGGGATAGCGTCCTTTATGGTGATGTGCCTGTACATTTTTATTGCTTTGCTTGACTCCATTCATTTTCGTGAAGCACTGCCGCCAGTAGAGGGTTCTACTGAGGTGCACTACAGTAATAATGTGGAAAGTGTGCTCGACCTTATACTCGTAGATTTAAAAGATAATCATGAAAAAACCTACTCTGCACCGTTTGCCCTGTATTCGTTTGCCAAGGAAAATATGACTGATGAGCAGGGACGTCTCTATCGGGATTTTCCGCGCCTTAGATACGGAGGAGCTCATCTCGATAGCATTGAGGAGAGGGGTGAGGATATTCTATTGCGCAGCTTGCATGCAGTGGGTCTCGGTGTGTTGTTTGCGTTTGTCGCTATTGTGCTGGTACAGCTTGCAAGAAAACGCTGGCTGCCGGATTTGGCTTTGCCGTGGGGTACTGTCTATCTGGTTTTGTTGTTGATCTGTGTGGTGGTTGTCTGGGTGCTGGAGCTCGGTGCGTACTACCATATTATGGGAACGGACAAGGTGGGTACTGATGTGCTGTATCAAAGTATCAAATCAATTCGCACTGGCGTGTTAATTGGGACATTGGCGACCGTGCTCGCACTGCCGTTTGCAATTGGGCTTGGTATATCGGCGGGTTACTTTAAAGGTTGGGTTGATGATGTGGTGCAGTATATCTATACCACGCTGAGTTCTATTCCCGATATTCTGTTGATAGCGGCGGCAGTATTGGTGATTGATGTTTATATTGAAACTCGCGCAGAGCAGTTTGAATTGTTGATACAGCGTGCCGATTTTAAATTTCTTGCCCTGTGTCTGATCTTTGGTTTAACCAGTTGGACAGGCTTGTGTCGTTTGTTGCGTGCTGAAACACTCAAAGTGAGCCAGCTTGACTATGTTGAGGCAGCGCGTGCGTTTGGTGTAAGTCATAGCGGTATTATCCTGCGCCATATCTTGCCGAATGTGATGCATCTGGTGATTATTTCCCTCGTATTGAATTTCAGTACTTTTGTATTGGCAGAATCGATTTTGTCCTATATCGGAGTTGGTGTGGATGCGTCAATGAACAGCTGGGGCAATATGATCAATACAGCGAGGCAAGAGCTGTCACGGGATCCAACAGTATGGTGGTCAATACTGTCGGCATTTATCCTGATGTTTGTGCTGGTGCTGGCGGCCAATCTGTTTTCAGATAAAGTGCGTGATGCGTTTGATCCGCGTACGGTAGCGGGAGGGCGTTCATGAATGATGTAGAGCAGCCCCTGCTGCGCGTTGATAATCTACAGGTCAGCTTACGTGAGCCTCCGGTTGCGCTAGTCAAGCACGTCAGCTTTGAGATTGCCGCTGGCGAAATTTTTGCCCTGGTCGGTGAATCCGGTTCCGGTAAGTCACTGACTGCCTTGTCTATTTTGCGATTATTGCCCGATGCCTTGTCGATTGATGGCGGTTCGGTAATATTTAATGAGCAGGGTCAGGATAACAATAAAGCTAAAAAGGACCTGTTTGACTTGCCGGAAATGGCGATGAATACCGTGCGCGGGCGCAAGGTGGCGATGATTTTTCAGGAACCGCAAAGTTCATTGAATCCGGTGCAAACGATTGAGCAACAGTTGGCAGAGATTCTTGAGTTGCATCAGGAGCTGGAGCGTACTCAGGCACGGCAACGTATTATAGAGCTGCTCGATGAGGTCGGTATTCCCGATCCGGAAAAACGGCTCGGCTGGTATCCCCATCAATTATCCGGTGGGCAGAAACAGCGTGTGATGATTGCGATGGCGTTGGCGTGTGAGCCTGAATTGCTAATTGCCGATGAGCCAACTACGGCACTGGATGTAACCATTCAAAAACAGGTACTTGAACTGATTCAGCAGCTGTGCGAACGGCGCAATTTATCAGTGTTGTTGATTACTCACGATATGGGCGTTGTCTATGCGCTGGCTGACAAAGTCGCGGTCATGCGCCATGGTGAGATTGTTGAACAGGGCAATAAGGGAGACTTTTTTCAGGCACCACAACACCCCTATAGTCGAGAGCTGATTGAGTCATTGCCGGATACGAGTCGTTTTCTTACAGCAGATGAATCTACACCTCTGTTGGAGTTGGATGACATCAAGGTCTGGTTTCCGGTGCGTAAGGGATTGTTACAACGGGTGTACGACTATACACGTGCCGTAGATGGTGTGAGTTTGACGATTCAACAAGGCGAGTCACTTGCGCTGGTGGGTGAATCCGGTTGTGGTAAAACGACCCTGGGGCGAGCGATTCTGCGCCTTGCAGATATTTATGCCGGGCAGATTAAATTTTCAGGACGCAATATAAGCGCATTGGCTGATAAAGAGTTTGCTGATTTGCGTAAGGAGATACAGATTATCTTTCAGGACCCATTTTCTTCGATGAACCCGCGTATGACGGTGCGATCCATTCTCGAAGAAGGCTTGAAAAGTCTTGAAATTGATATTGCTGCGGATCAGCGCAGTGAATATTTATCGGGCCTGCTTGAGAAAGTGGGTTTGCAAGCCAGCCATCTGGATCGCTTTCCACACGAGTTTTCCGGTGGGCAGCGTCAGCGCATTGCAATTGCGCGCGCGCTGGCGGTGAAGCCTAAGCTGATTATTTGTGATGAGCCAACCAGTGCACTGGATGTATCAATTCGTGGTCAGGTGATTGAGCTGTTAAAACGCTTGCAGCAGGAAGAGGGAATTACTTATCTGTTTATTACTCACGATCTGTCATTGATTCCTTCGTTTGCAAGTCGTGTGGTGATTATGAAACAGGGTAAATTGATAGAGCAGGGCAGTACGGAAGAAATATTTAATAACCCGCAGCAAGACTATACGCGGGAGTTGTTGAGTTCTATTTATCAGGTCAGCTCATTTACCGGCTGAATAAAGTCTTCACTAAAACGTTTGATCGCATCGAGTTTTTCTTCAAGCGGGCTTTTCGGATTGCCGCCATAAAAAAACCATGGCATATGACACATGGTGGTCACGCCAATATCACGCATGCGCTTAAAACCGTCTGCATCCCAGGTGTCCTTACAGCCAAATGATAAAACCTCGAAGGGTTTGTCCGCTGTATTGGCCTGCTGCCGGTACTCATTCATCGTTTGAATAAGTTCGCTTAGTTCGTCAAGGCTGTGCAGATCGGAAATCCAGCCATCGTATTTTGCGGCGCGTTTCATTGCAGGTTTGGAAAATCCGCCAACATAAATGGGGATATCCTGATCCGGTGTTGGGGAGATTTTAAAAGGCTCAAATTGATAAAATTCCCCCTGGTGTTCAATATTTTTGCCATTCCAGAGTTTTTGCATAATCTCAAGCATTTCATCAGCGCGCTTGCCGCGATTTCTGAATGACTGGCCGCTCGCGGCAAATTCTTCCGGCATCCAACCCATGCCCACGCCGAGTGCAACCCGGTTATTGGTCATAACCGATAACGTGCTCATAAACTTTGCAACGTGCAGTGGTTCCCGTGTTGGCAATACATACACATTGGTATAGAACTTCAAAGAGGTGGTTACCGCTGCCATCGCGCTGATCGCAATCCACGGGTCGGGCCATGGGTCATCTGGTGAAAAACGGGGTTTGCCATCACTGGTATAGGGGTAGGGTGTGGAAAACTGCTGCGGGTAAATCAGATGGTCTGACATGGCGATAGCATCAAAGCCGTGTTGCTCGGCGCAGGTAGCAATCGCGGTATATTCCTGGGGCGGACACATCGCCACAGGAATAGCAAAGTTCAGTTTGCTCACGCGCGGTATTCTTCTTTCAGAACATCCGGCATCAAATTTCTCACCAGACGCAGAATACCTTCTTTCCAGTCGAGAGAGGGTTCGTCATAGATGCCTTGCATTTTAGTGGTATCAACAGACAGTGAGCCAAAGGCCGTATCTGTGATATTAAATTTTGGTGTAAAGCCGGTGAGTTTTTCGAGATAGGCACACCAGTCTTCAATGCTCACACGCTGCGGACCTCCCCAGTTAACGGTATTGCTTTCTACGGTGGCGGCTGCAAGTAGATAGGGAATTTGTTTGATATAGTCCACGGCGTGGGTTGGATTATAAAAATTAGGCTGATCCGGATGGACGTCAATCGCAATGCCTTCTTTCATCATCAGCAGGTGATAGAACGGCCAGCCACCGTTATCACCGTAGGGCATGGACATACGCCCGATCACAGTTGGCACACCAAATTGCTTGCCGGCAAAGCGCACCACTGTTTCCTGGGCAATTTTACAAATGGAGTAGGTGGGCATTAACGCGCGGTGGTTGTCACCGAGAGGTGCATTTTCCGGCAGGGGATCCTGCCCTGCGTATTGATACACGCCACCGGATGAGACGAGTAAAAAAGCTTTGGCCTTATGACAGTGAGCGAGCAGTCGTCCCGCACCTTCGGCATTCGCCTGCAAATCGTATTCAAAGTCACCGCTTTTAACTACCGCAAAATGCAGTACATAGTCGAAGTCATCGGGAATATCGCTGAGATCGTCGCTGGCGAGGTCTTTTTTGAGCACCGTGGCACCCATGGACTTGATAATCTGCTCATCGGATGATTTGGAGAAACGCGCAAGGCCGTAAATCTCATCGCTGATTTTAACGAGTTCTTCCATTAGTGGCATAGCTACCTGACTGGTGGGCCCGGTAACGAGAATTTTTTTGTTGCTCAGATCGACAGGTGTAATGCTCATAGTAAACCTCGTGATATTTTTCCTGAGTCTGCCTGGCTCGCGGATAAATTTCCATGGGGAAAAACCGGGGCTGACATTGTGGGTGAACAGGCTACAGCTATGGCTTTTAATTCCCCAGGGTTTGGGGGACAATTGTGCAGAATGATAAACACAGGCACGGTGCTTCACGTGGTGTCTGTGAAAGTTGTATGAGGGGGCAGCACGAGGATGAATGAGCAGGTGCAACAGGGTGGTGGCAGTGATAGTACAGGGCGGGTCATCAAACGTTGTCTGGTGACTGGCGCCACAGGCTTTGTGGGACGAGTGTTGTGCGAGCAACTCCGGCAGGCCGGAATATTTGTGCGTGTGGTGGTGCGTGAAGAGCAGGATGGCCCTTGGGATGAGCAGGTGGTCTGTGCGCTGGAAGCGGCAGCCGATAACCGTGAAGCGCTGTTTGAGGGTGTTGATACGGTATTTTATCTTGCCTCAATTGCGCACAGTAAAGCGGCGCAACATCTCTATCAATCATTTAACGTGGATACTTGTGTGTCTTTTGCCAAAGCGGCTGCGAATGCTGGCGTTGGCGGATTTGTTTATGTCAGCAGTACCAAGGCAACGGCGGAACCCTATGATCAGTTAGTAGATGAAGCGTTTACTGAGCCACCGCTCGATGCTTATGGTACCTCCAAGCGCGAGGCGGAAGAACAATTATTGGCGCTGGATAGTTTTTTGCACCTGGCGATTGTACGCCCTTGCCTGATTTATGGAGTGGGTGTAAAGAGTAATCTCGATACGATGATGAAGGCAATTGGCAAGGGAGTGTTTCCGCCGTTACCGGAAACCGGGGCACGGCGCTCCATGGTATCGGTTGGTGATGTCTCGCGTGCGCTGCTTGCTGTGGCGCAGTCACCGGTTGCACATCGACAGGTTTATATTGTCACAGACAAACAGGATTATTCTGTGTACGAAATTACCCGATTGATTCGCGCAGCGTTTGACAAGGGGCCATTTAAAGTCACTATTCCGTTTTTTATTTTTCGCTTGATTGGTGCAACCGGGGATCTGATCAAAAAAATAGTAAAACCCTTCCCGGTTTCTTCCGATACGATCCATAAATTGCTTGGCCCTGCGCGTTACTCTTCGGACAAGCTCACTCGAGACACCGGTTGGCAGCCACAGGATACCTTTGCTTCGCAGTTGCCAGCCATGGTACAGGTTTACCGGCAGTAACGTATGTTGTGGTCGTTTGCCGGAGCTATGGCCTGTGCGTTTGTCATTGCGCTGGTTACCTGTGCCTTATTGATCCGTGCGGCGTTTGTCGCGTTGCAAGATCATCCCGGAGAGCGTTCCCTGCATGCGAAGCCCATGCCGCGCTCTGGCGGGATTGCGATTGTGTTGGCACTGCTTTGCATTCTTATACTCTGGCCCCTCGATTGGCCGGTGGTTACCACCGTGCCGGTCATGCTTTCCATGGCACTGCTGTGCGTGGTGTCGTTTTGGGATGATCTGGCTTCGACAACACCGCTGGCACGTTTGTGCGCACAGCTGTTGGTGGGTGGAGTGACGGTATTCTGGGGAGGGTATGTGTGGCAGCCTCTGCATGCCGTGCCAGTGCTGTTTCAGCTACTGTCACTGTTTGCGATTGTCTGGGCAGTGAACCTCTACAATTTTATGGATGGCATGGACGGTTTTGCCGCAGGTATGGCGCTATTCGGTTTTGGCTTTTTGGGGGCAGTCGGTTGGTGGCATGGGGAGCAGGACTTTGCGCAAATTAACTGGTTGATTGTGGCTTGTGTCGCAGGTTTCTGGTGCTGGAACTTCCCCCCGGCAAAGATTTTTATGGGGGATATCGGTTCGACCCTGCTGGGTTATCTTGGCGCTGTATTATCAATCCATGGCTGGCAACTCGGGCTGTACCCGGCATGGGTGCCGCTGGTGATTTTTGCGCCGTTCTGGACCGATGCGAGTTATACGCTATGTAAACGTATTTTGCGGCGGGAGCGCTTCTGGTTGCCGCATCGCAGCCACTTTTACCAGCGCCTTGTGCTCGCGGGGCTCGGCCACCGCAAGGTGGTCCTCGCAGAATACGGCCTGATGGCCTGTGGGGGCTTGAGTGTGCTGTTGTGTTTGTGGCTGGGGCTGGGCTACAATCAGGGCATAGCCATTTTCTGGTTGGTGATTTATGGACTGATGATCGTGTGGCTGGAAAGGCGGTTATCAATGCAGGAATCACCGGGGCAGTGATATTTGGGGTAGCTGTTCGGGAAATGGGCCTGGCTTTTGCGGCTCGGCGTAAAAAACCCAACAAAAACATAGGGTTACGAGGTAGAAGGGCGCCTCATAATACCTGAAGAGCAAATAGTTAATAGTAAGAAACATAAAAGTGGGTCGGGTTAGATAGAGGTCTGATGGTGCAAGATCACACTCAAAAGGGTTTGACCACCTTTTTCCGCAAACATCACAAGCAACTGGTTATGTTGGTTGCCGATACGGTTTTGCTGAGCCTCGCGCTATTGCTTGCACTATGGGTACGCCTCGGCATGATCTGGCTGCCGCCAAACCCGATTGATCAGTTTATTCTCTATGGCTCGATTATTGCGAGTCTGTTCTTTTTTGTGCGCCTTGGGTTATATCGCTCGATTATTCGCTATATGGGGCAGCAGGCTATTTTCGCTGTACTGCAAGGGGTAACGATCTCCGCACTGATTCTCGCGCTCGCGGCCTTCCTCACCGGTGGTTTTATGCCGCGCTCGGTACCGATTATCTACTGGTGTTTTGCCTATGTGTTTATTGGTGGGTCGCGCCTGCTGATCCGGGCTTACTACCACAAGAGTATTCAGATTCACAAAGAGCGCGTGGCGATTTACGGTGCGGGGACTTCCGGGTTACAGGTATACAAGGCCCTGTTGCACGGTATCGAATACAAGCCGGTGTTTTTTGTCGATGACAACAGCGCCAAGCAGGGCATGATTATTGATGGCATGCCGGTGTACCCGACCAGTCGTCTCGCGGAATTGCTCGAAAAGCACCATGCGACCCAGGTGCTGTTGGCAATGCCGTCAGTGTCCCTGCATCGCCGCAAGGAAATCATGCGCGATCTCGAAAATCAGGACATCAGTGTGCATATGATGCCGGGTGTGGAAGACTTGCTCGATAGTACCCTGAATACTGATGAGGTTGGCCACGTTTATGAAAATGTGCTCGGCCGCGATCCCGTGCAGCCGGAAGTGAATCTGTTAAAACACTGTATTGAAGGCAAGGCGGTGATGGTAACCGGTGCCGGCGGTTCTATCGGCGGTGAACTGTGCCGCCAGATTCTGCTCAACAAGCCGACGAAGTTGATTCTGGTAGAAGCAAGTGAGTATGCACTCTATAACATTGAGCGCGACTTGCGCGATGAGGAGAATTTTGAAAACCTCCAGCATGTTGAAGTTGTTGGGTTGCTGGGAAATGTGCAGGATAAAGAGCAGATGTCGCGCATTATTCTCGGTAACGGGATACAGACCATCTATCACGCTGCGGCTTACAAGCATGTGCCGATCGTTGAGCACAATATGGTGGAAGGGGTTAAAAACAATATATTCGGTACTCTGGCCACGGCAGAGGCAGCAGTAAAACACGAAGTAGAAACTTTTGTGCTGATTTCTACGGACAAGGCAGTGCGACCTACCAGTATCATGGGAGCGAGCAAGCGCTGCGCAGAAATGATCTGCCAGTCGTTTAACTATCACTTCCATACGCGATTTTGCATGGTGCGTTTTGGTAATGTGCTCGGCTCGTCGGGCTCAGTGATTCCACTGTTTTTTGATCAAATTAATTCCGGCGGTCCAGTCACGGTAACGCACCCGGATGTGACACGCTATTTTATGACGTTGCATGAAGCGGCTCAGTTGGTATTGCAAGCCAGTAGTATGGGTAAGGGCGGCGATATTTTTGTGCTTGATATGGGTGAGCCGGTAAAAATTATTGATGTTGCCAAACGCATGATTCAGTTGATGGGTTATGAAATCAAGGACAGCGATAATCCCGAAGGTGATATTGAAATTAAGATATCCGGAATGCGCCCGGGAGAAAAACTCTACGAAGAGCTGTTGCTTGGTGAAAACGTCACCGGAACTCACCATCCGATGATTCTGCGTGCCGAGGAGCAGGGTGCTGAGTTTGTCAATTTGCAATCCTATCTCGGTAAACTCTCGGAGGCTTGTGATCAGGCTGATTGCGTGGCGGTAACCAATTTGCTGCGTGAGTTTATTCCCGAATACAGCAAGTCAAATGATAATATCGACGACATTGTCTGGAATCAGACGCGCACAAGTTATGCAGCGGGTGGTAATCGCATTCGCCGTGATAATGTTGAGCCACTGATTAGAAAGCCTGGTCAAAAATAAGCGTTGCTAAATTAGTTGTCTGTTTCTCTATTTACTTATTTGTCATTGAGTGAATAGCGGATCGCAACGATCACGTATTCTGATCGTTTGTTGTTAATTACCAGAGATACTTCATCATCAAGCTGTTTGCCAAGTAGCGCTTTGGCGAGTGGTGAATCCATGCTCAGGTATTTCTTGCGCAAGTCAAACTCATCTGGCCCGACAATGCGGTAGGTAGTTTCTTCGCCTTGGTCGTCTTCAACAGTAACCCATGCACCGAAGTACACTTTGTCCTGATTGGCAGGTAATTGGTCAACAACCTTGAGTTGTTCCAGACGTTTACTGAGGTAGCGCACACGGCGGTCAATTTCCCGCAGGCGGCGCTTGCCGTAAATATAATCGCCATTTTCGGAGCGGTCGCCATTTTTTGCTGCTTCATGGACGGTCTGGGTTACCTGAGGGCGTTCCACTTTCCACAGTTGATGTAGTTCTTCCTGCATGGCTTTTTCGCCGGCTGCAGTGATATAAGGTGAGCCCCAGGGTTGTGGTTTGCGATAACGACCCATGAAATGACGCCTTTAGAGATTATCGACCGTCAGCGGTTCGATATCATCGGCGGGTTCAAAACCAAAAATCTGACAGTAGAAACTCAATTCTGCTTCAAGGCTGCGCTGCAGGGTCGCAGCCTGACGAAAACCATGACCCTCACCCTCAAAGGCAAGATAGGCTACGGGGGTGTTTTGTGTGCGCAGTGCATTGACCATGGTTTCTGCCTGGTTTGGTGGCACGACCTTGTCATCAAGGCCTTGCAAAAACAGGGTAGGACACGAAAGCTGTTCTGCGTAGTTGATCGGTGAGCGTTCCTTGTAGCGATCCGCATACTCCGGATAGGGGCCGATAAGGCTGTCGAGATAGCGTGATTCAAACTTGTGGGTATCGCTAAGCAGGGTGTTCAGATCGCCAATGCCGTAAAGACTGGTTCCGGCTTTGAAAGTATTGTGGAAGGTAAGTGCGCACAACACGGTATAGCCGCCGGCGCTGCCGCCGCGAATCGCTACCTTGTCGGCGTCTACAAGGCCTTGTTCTGCAAGATATTTAACACCGTATACAGCATCGTCCACATCGCGAATACCCCACCAGGGTTTGAGCTTGTCGCGGTAGGTGCGTCCATAGCCAGTACTGCCGCGGTAGTTTACCTCAAACACAGCAAAGCCACGGGAAGTCCAGTACTGGACTTTTAAATTGAAGGTGGCTTCGGAGCATGCAGTTGGACCACCATGGGCCATCACAATCAAAGGCGGGCGCTCGCCATTCGGTACAGCGAAATCACGATTGCACGGCGGATAAAACAGCCCATAGGCCTCGTCGTTATTCGATGTTGGATAGGTGATTGTTTGGGGTTGTGATAAATAACCGCTATCAATTGGCGAATCACTTGAACATTTAATCGTGTCAGACGGGCCGTTCAAAGTAAAACGTTGCAGGCGCACTGCTTCGGTGGCATTGCCGACAAAACAAAAAATATGGCCCGCGCTATCACACGCAATGTTAGTAAAGTAATCCCAGTGGCTTTCGACAATTGTTTGTTGTCTGCTTTCAAGGTTAATTAAGGCCAGTTGCCAGCGGTTGTTCTGTGTAAAACAGGCTGCGAGTGTGTTGGTATCTACAAGATCGAAAGTGGACATGCCGAACTGCCAAAGGGGCAGGCCATATTCGGCGTCTGCTTCAATCACGCATTCGTGTTGCTCTGTGCCGGGAGTATAGCAATAAAGATTCCACCAATTGCTGCGATCAGATACATAATAGAGTTGGTTGTCCTGCCCCCAGCGTGGTTGGAAGATCGACTCCGGTTGTTCTGTGGTAACCAGTCGTTGCGGTTGCGACAGAAAAAGCCTGCCACCCTGAGTCTCAATGTCGGCTATCCAGAGTTCAGTGGTATCCCAGGGCATGTTCGGGTGCTGCCAGCATAGCCAGCATAACTGTTTTCCATCGGGTGATAGCATTGGGTTGGAATAAAAATCTGCACCACTGACCAGTTCATATTGTGATTGATCTTCAAGGTTGAATGCCATGATGGAGGCTTTCGGCTCTTTAAATTCCGGAAAATCCTGTTCGCTCACACACAGTAGCCATTTGCCCTCAGCATCAATACGGTGGTCAGCGTAGTAGCAGTTTTTTGTTTTGGTTAGTGCACGAATCTCCGGTGATGATGCCTGGCTATCAAGGTAGTAGATATTTTGATCGCTGAAGCTCGAAAAATAAATGATACCGTTGTGGACATCGTAACAGCGACCGCCGTATTCGTGGGCTTTACTGCGCACATTCCACGGCGGAGGTGTCATGTCTCGATGATTGCCATCGGCACTGTGTTTGACAATGACATTGCGGCCTTTTTCCTCGGGACGACATTCGAGCCAGTAAACGTCGCTGCCATCGGTAATCACCTGGCTTATCATTACATTGCTTTTGGTGAGTTCACTAGTAGTAATCGGCGATAGCCAACTGCCAGCAGTTTGTGGTGTTGCCATTGTTGTTCTACCCACCTGCAAGTTTGACCTGGTAACCATCGGCTTCCAGCTGTTGTTTGAGTTTATCGCGATTGTCTCCCTGGATTTCGATGACGCCATTCTTTACCGCGCCGCCGGTACCACAGAGTTGTTTGAGTTTTTTCGCGAGTTGTTTCATATCTGCCTCATTCAGTTTAAGGCCGGTGATAATACAAACCCCTTTGCCTTTGCGACCTTTGGTTTCGCGGCGAATACGTACAATACCGTCGTCCGGGTCGTTATAGGGAGAAGGTGATGCCTGGTGGGCAGAGTTTTTTGTGTCACTCGATTTGATTCGTCCAGTTTCTGTGGAGTAAACCAGTCTGCTGTTCTTTTTCATTCAGGGCTCATGCAGGTGTTAGTAGCAGGTTGATAAAGCCCTGATTATCGGGGTTGTGTTCAACATCTTCAAGCCATTCCAATAGTACAGCGCGCTGCGAAGAATAAAAGCCACCTTGCAGGTGGTCCATGATATGGATGGTTAGGTTAAAACTGTCCAGCAGCGCTAACAATTCTCGTGCGTTGTGCCCGTTTTGTATCAGGCCCCAGGGCCAGAATTCAACGATCATGGAAAGGTGCTCGCGATTGTTGTAAATGGTGTTGCGCAGTCCGTCGACAACCTGAAACTCACCACCCTGGGTATCTATTTTAATAAAGTGAATAGGTGAGGGGTGATTGAGAAAAAACTCATCGCCATTGAGTAGTTTGATTGCAGTTTTTGCACTGGCTTCGGTCTCTGCAAACAGGCGGTGATCACCCTGGTTATCTGCTGATAGATAAAGAAAACTGTCTTCATTATTGTTGGAGAGTCCGGCGTTAATAGCGTGGATATTATTCATGTGGTTCAGGCTAATGTTTTGTTCAAGCAGAGCAAAATTATCAGGGTCAGGTTCGAAGGCAAATACGTTGCCCTGATTGCCGACTTTGTCGGCGCTAATAATACTGTAATAACCGATGTTGGCGCCGACATCGATAATGTTCTGGCCGGCTTTCAAGCTGTCGAGTAACAGGGCAGTTTCATGGATTTCCCAGTAGTGGTGCTCATGGATATATTTTGAAACGAGGTCGTGCTCCGGGTTGTGCAGGCATAATTGTAACGACTGTGTTAGACCCGGCAGTTGCAGGGTGGCTTTATATAATGTGTTCATTGATGTTCAGATGAATTCAGGTAAAAGTCTGGCCACTGAGCATGGGGGGGATCGGTGTATCGAGTCCGTTGCCAATAGCACGAATCAATTCGATGCTCTCCGCATGGTCGTGTTCTTGCGAATTATCCCCCTGCAAACACAGGCAGCACGCTTTGATCAAACGCGGCTTTTTCAGTGGGTAGATATAGTTGGCGCGTTTAAGCGAGCGGTCAAGCAGAGATGTGTCTTCAAGCGCGTCCTCGATAAACGGCAACGCGGGATGAATGTCCAGACTGTCCCAGGCCTGGGTATAGCGTTGTTCCGCCTGTTTCAGATCGTCAGTCGATGACAAGGCAACGGCAGATAACAGGCGCTGGCAGTCTTCACGTACTGCTTTGATTGAAACGCATTTGCCCGATGTTTTCGGAGGCTCCAGAGTATGCATCACAATGCGGTAGAGGCTCCATTCAAACAGCTCAACCTTGTAGTCTGCTTTGATCAGTTTGAGCATGTTGCTTTTGAAAATCTTTAACGGCTCTTTGCCAAGCTGCTTCAGAGCCGGGAGGCACAGGTCGAGTAGCGGTAACTGGCAGGTCTTGTGCAGTCGTTCCACATCCTGTTGCAGTTTGAGCGTGACAGAGTAAACAGCCGGGTCGGCGTACATTTGCAGTTGTTTGAGTTGTTTGCTGCGTACCTTCTCTTGCTCGCGATCCAGCAGTAGGCAATAAACCAGTGCGCGTGAGCCAAAGGGTTCGTGCGCTGCCTCCTTGAGACTTTCGGGTATGCTGGTAAGGATTTTCTGTGCTTCTTTGAGGTGGGCGTCAGTAGGCTCACCAATGGACTCCATAACTGTAGCGGCGGGTTTGCTGCCAGTCTCTGTATTGTTTGCAGTTGCAGTGCCAGTACTGACACTGTCCAGGGCACTAGTGGTCGCTGCAGCAGCCATGGCAAGTGCGGCGTTATCGGCAACCGGACCCTTATTGGTTACCTTGATGGCGGATGGATTGGCTTTGACGGCCTCGGGTAATGCAACACTCGGATAGTTGCCTTTCCAGCGCGGCTCAATACGTTTGATGCGATTATCCAGCGGGGGGTGAGTAGCAAGAAAACCGCTGAAATGGCTGCTGACGCCCTGGCCAAATAACATGTGACTGATTTGCTCGGCTTCCGGTGCATCCATACGTGAGCCGAGGCTGTAGCCGCCGATTTTTTTCAGGGCGTTGCCAATACCCTGCGGGTTGCGGGTAAACTGTACTGCCGAGGCATCAGCGAGAAACTCCCGCTGCCGGCTCACTGCTGCCTTGATCAGGTTGCCAAAGAAGGTACCGGTGTAACCGATAATCACCAGACCAAGCCCGATTAATGCAATCGGCACGGCACCCTGGTTGTCACGTGACGAAGAGGAGCGATAGCCGGAACCGTAGTAGCGGCTACCCATGGAAACGCGCATTAAAAAGTAGCCGAGCATGCCAATGACAAGAATGCCGTGCAAGGTGGAGATCAGGCGAATATTCAGGCGCATATCGCCGTTAAAGATATGGCTGAATTCATGGGCGATGACGCCCTGTAATTCATCGCGGTCAAGCAACTGGATACTGCCTCGGGTAATGCCAATCACGGCATCGGAAGGGGAGTAACCGGCGGCAAAGGCGTTGATGGAATAATCTTCAATCAGATAGACCGGGGGTACCGGGGTGCCGGAGGCAATTGCCATTTCCTCAACCACATTGAGCACTTTTTTTTCGTCTGGATTACGGGTGTTGATATTCAGCAGTCGACCGTTCATAGCTTCGGCAATTGCTTCACCCCCGGATGAGAGTTGGGCCTTTTTATAGAGCGCGGCGAGGCCCACCACGCTGACAATAGCGACGGCAATATAAAACAGATTATCAAAGCCGATATGCTGGCGCAGTGCCTCAGCAGATTGCATCTCCTGCCAGGTGAGTCCCTGGGAACTGGCGTAGACGGCGATAAACAGTACTTCGGTGAGCAGGATAAGTACGAGTACAGAGACGCTGAACAGACCAACTAACAAGGTGGTCTGACTGCGGGCCTTATCCTGGTGGGCAAAAAAGTTCATGGCAACAAAATACAGGGAGGGCAGGGCCTCCCTTTGAAATCGGGGTTAGAAAGAAACCTTGGGTGCTTCCTGAATCAACTTGCTGTCTTCAAATTCCAGCAAGGCAACGTCTTTACCGTGACCAAAAGTAGCGGCGAACAGGACGGGCGGAAAGGTTTGCTTGTACGTGTTGTACTCAGTTCCCGCGTCGTTAAATGCCTGGCGTGAAAATGCCACTTTATTTTCTGTGCTGGTGAGCTCTTCGCTTAACTGCATCATATTCTGGTTGGCCTTTAGATCCGGATAGGCTTCCATGACAACGTTGAGCCGCCCCATAGCCCCGGCGAGGAGGCCCTCAGCTGAACTGAGTTGGGCAATGGCGTTAGGATCGGAGGGGTTGGCTGCAGCGGAGGCGAGTCCTTCGTGGGCGGCATTACGCGCTTTGATGACCGCTTCGAGGGTTTCGCTTTCATGTTTCAGGTAGCCTTTGGCGGTTTCAACCAGATTGGGTATCAGGTCGTAGCGGCGTTTAAGTTGTACTTCAATTTGTGCAAAGGCGTTTTCGTAACGGTTTATTAATCTTACAAGCGTATTGTAGATGCCGATCACATAAAAAATAATGGCTGCGATGATAACCAGCATAACCAATGTTGAGACGTCCATATTATTACCCCCTTAATCAGAGTTTTGGCTTCATTTCATAGGCCCGCAGGTGGAACCCGGGCAGTCACATAATCATACTACCACCGGCTGAAACCTTTATGAATATACGGTGAAATTATCTTTATGGGTAGTCTTGAAACCGGTCTGGCAGCCCCAATAGCCGGAGCCTACAGCCAGTCGAATTGTCGCCCGAGATGTGCAAATAGTGCTTCGTTGTGGGGCTTAAAGTAATCAGTGAGAAAATCTATCATTTCCGGTTCCGTGTCCCCGTAGTTGCCCGGTTTTCGCGGCCACAGATCTTCCGGCACAAAGCTGTTATCCAATGTGAGAAAGGTAAAGATTTTTTGTAGTTCAGCGGCGGGGTCGCTAAAGAATGCTTCGCTGCTTGAAAGGTAAATTTGTTCAGCCGGGAAGTGGACTTCATAGCGCTCGACTTGTTCCAGATACTCACCGCGTTTTAAATAGGAGCACTGTTGCACCTTGCTACCGCTGACCTGTTCGTCATTGAGCATTTTCTTCCAGCCTGCCTTGATGCGCTGTGGCTCTTGTTCAAAGGCTTCTTTCATAGTCAGTTTTTCGTGCTCACGGCGATACTGCTGGTGGTAGTGTGAAATGGCGCGGTGTACGGGGTTGCGCAGCATGATAATGATTTTTATCTGTGGAAAAGTTGCGGCAATGCGCTTTGCTGATTGCGGGTGAAACAGATAGAACGGGCTCGCTTCGCCACTGAGCTGGTTGTCATCGCGTTTGGGAAAGTGTCCAAGATACCAGTCTGCCCCCCGGTTATAGTACATACTGAAATAGTGAATTTCCTTCTTGTTGGCGGCGAGTATGTCCGGGTGTTGATTTAGACAGTTATACAGCGAGGAAGTACCGCCTTTCTGGGTTCCGACAATAAGAAAATCCGGTGCCTGGTGCTGCATATTTTTACTCTTTCGTTGATACCTTGCTATTGTGCAAGCCGGGCGGGCATTGTCAACCGATGACGCTTGCCGGTTGCTTTGCCGGTTAGCCGGGCTGTGCTAGACTCAAGGGTATTATGATAAGTCTAAAAGCGGTAACGATGGTGTAATTGATGGTGCAATCGCAATGACAACCTTGCAAACAATTCCGGCATACTATTTCGATCACGATGAATTGCAGGCTCTGGCTGAGCAATATCACGAAGAGTTTGTTCACGCCGAACCGTTTCGTAATGTGGTAATTGATAATTTTCTTCCCGATGATATTGCCATGCAGCTGGTGGAAGAGTTTCCTGATCCGGATGATATTGCCTGGGACAGGGGTGATACCGGCGCGATGCGCAATAATGTGCGCAACTATGCCAAGCTTGGCCATTCCAATGAAAAAGACTTTGGTCCATTAACGCGCCACATTATGCTGCAATTCTATTCAGCGACGTTTATCAAATTTCTTGGCACGCTTACCGGACAGTACGGTTTGATTATGGATCCTCATTATCGCGGTGGTGGTTTGCATTCAACCGGTGTTGGTGGCAAGTTAATGGTGCATGCCGATAAGTCGCGTCATCCCAATAAAAAAGTCGATCAGATGTTTAACCTGATTTACTTTCTTAATCCGGACTGGAAAGAGGAATACGGTGGTCATCTGGAATTGTGGAATCAGGATTTAACGGAATGTAAACGACGTGTTTTGCCGGTGTTTAATCGACTGATTATTTTTATGTCCGGCACCAACAGTTATCACGGTCATCCTCAACCACTAACATGTCCTCCTGACAGACGTCGCAATTCATTTGCACTTTATTACTATCTGCTTGAGCGTCCGCAAAATAAGGATTACGAAGGCTTCCGTAACTTTGTTGATTGGGTGCCGACAACGGAAGAGGAAAAGGCGCTGCCTCTTGAGGAAACGCGTCCGCAATTGTTTCGTTTCGAGAAAAAAGATAATAAAGAACAAAAACAGGATTAAGACTGTCCGTTGAATTTTTCTTTTAAAGTTAATCCTGAAACTTTTCGTATTCTACTTTAAGCGCTTCAAGTATTTCTGTCTGTTCAGGAGTGTTTTCCATGATGTGCAGCAGTGCATCAATATTGCGCTCGAATAATTCCGTGCGTATCAGTTGTTGTTGGTGTGCATTTTTGAAAATCGGCAAAATGCCGGCGATTTTCTGTTTAATAATGCCGCGCTCGAGAGGGTGGTTGGAACCAAAATAACTTAGCTTGAATATATAGAGCAGAAAAATATGCAGAATGGTTTCCTCGGTACTGTAATCGCCGTCGAGGCAGTGCAGGGCATGTTTGATCAGGTTTTTATCTGTGAGTTCGGTAATGGGTACTGCTTCTACAATCAGACCCAGATAGTTCTGTAGTAAACCAGCATTGAGTTTGTTGACACTGTTGTCGTTTAGCTCGTGTTTTGCATTGGCAAGATAGCCAACGAGTAAGGTTTGTAAATGTTCCTGCATGGCTTTTACGTTAGCGTTGGTATTAGAGAATGCCGGGAGTAATTGGAATATCGAGGATCTGTCCCTGGCGAATTACTGTGGCATGCACTTCCTCTCCGGGAGTTGTGCGGGCAATCGTATCGAGGCCGCCTTCGTCGCCGGTAATAGTTTGCCCGTCGACTTCAGCAATAATGTCTCCTGGCATCAATCCCGCCTGGTGGGCAGGGCCATTTTTGAAAATGGCACTGACAAGGATGCCTATACCCTCATCAATCCCCAGGGCGCGGGCAGTTTGCGGAGGAACTGTTGTCGGTACAATACCGAGAGAGCCGCGCAAGACGCGGCCATGGGTATTGATATCATCGAGTACTTTCATTGCGGTATCTACCGGAATGGCAAAACCGATGCCGATCGATGATCCGGTTTCACTGTAAATCACGGTATTGATGCCGAGTAAGTCCCCGTTGGTGTTAACCAACGCGCCGCCGGAGTTGCCGCGGTTAATCGCGGCATCGGTTTGAATATAATTTGACGCAATGCTCAGCCCCTGACGACTCGTGGCACTGATAA
Organism: Pseudomonadales bacterium; assembly: GCA_028280345.1. GTDB lineage: Bacteria > Pseudomonadota > Gammaproteobacteria > Pseudomonadales > UBA7239 > JANQLY01. The sequence goes on from JANQLY010000002.1 coordinate 335,219, forward strand.
TGCCCTGGGTGACTGTCTGCCCAAAACCGAAGGGATTGCCGATAGCAAGCACGACATCGCCAATAGAGGCGGTTTCGATATCCGCAAACGCGATTGCTTCGAGGTTGTCGAGTTCAATTTTTAAAACCGCGAGGTCAATTTCCGGGTCGGTACCGACAATAGTGGCGCGACTCTCCCGACCGTCGTGCAGTACCACAATAATTTCGTCAGCACCTTCAATTACATGGTGGTTAGTGAGCAAAAAACCGTCCGGGCTGACAATGACACCGGAGCCCAGAGAGGATTCGATGCGATGGCGTTGGGGTGGGGCGCCAAAGTTAAAAAAATGATCAAAAAACGGCTCGTCAAACACCGAACTGCGGCGACGTTGAATACGCTTTAGCGAGTAAATATTCGCCACGGACGGGATAGCTTTCATCACTGCATGGGAATAGGAATTGACACTTTGATGAATCAGAGCGGGTTGGGCGACTGAGCCCTGTTCCAATGCCTGTTCAATACCAGTGATTTTTTTGTGCTGCAGATACAGCACGGCGATCAGCAGGCCACAGATAACCGGCCAGCCGATAAAATGGAGAAAATTTGAGGGTTTTTCGTTTGTCTGTGTCACGGTTTGGCTGGTTTCGTTACAAAAGGTGGGAGAAAAGCCCCGATTCGTGAAAAACCGGATTATACGCTGAAATCCGGGGATGAATCAGCTACGGAAAACATTATAATAGCGCGCTTTCAGAGCCGGCCCCCATTGCTGCCCGGCAGAGTGATATTGATACAGGAGCTACCTATGATTAAGCCCCATGGCGCTGACGAACTGAAGCCGCTGTTTGTCTATGATACCGAGCAACACCATGCCCTCAATGAGGAAGCCGAGGGGCTGCCTTCCCTGTTGGTAAATTCTGCCGCTGCCGCCAATGCCGTGATGCTCGGCGCTGGCTACTTCACACCGCTTTCAGGTTATATGAATCTGGCTGATGCGTTGTCTGTTGCGGAAAATCTGCAAACCACTGACGGTCTGTTCTGGCCAGTGCCGATTGTCAATCTGACCAATGATGTGAGTGGTATCGGTGATGCCAAACGCATCGCGTTGCGTGATCCGAATGTAGAAGGTAATCCTGTGCTCGCGATCATGGATATCGATGCCATTGAAGATGTGAGCGAAGCACAAATCGATACGATGGCGGAAAATATTTTTGGTACGCTTGATCCTGAACACCCGGGAGTGGCGACGTTCAAAGGTCTTGGCAACAAGCTGTTGTCCGGCTCTATTCAGGTGCTGAACTTTTCCTATTTCCAGACAGATTTTCCCGATACCTTCCGCACTGCCGTTGAGATTCGCAATGAAATGGTTGAGCGTGGCTGGAACAAGGTGGTTGCCTTCCAGACCCGCAATCCAATGCACCGCGCCCACGAGGAGCTGTGCCGCATGGCGATGGATGATCTCGGCACTGACGGTGTGCTGATTCATATGCTGCTCGGTAAATTAAAGCCTGGGGATATTCCCGCTGATGTGCGCGATAACTGCATCCGCAAAATGGTGGAGCTGTACTTCCCGGCGAATACCGTGATGATTACCGGTTACGGTTTTGACATGCTCTATGCCGGTCCGCGCGAAGCTGTGCTGCATGCGATCTTCCGTCAGAACTGTGGCTGCACCCACTTTATTGTTGGTCGCGACCACGCCGGTGTTGGCGATTACTACGGTGCCTTTGATGCGCAAACCATCTTTGATGACAAAGTACCCGAAGGCGCGCTGGATATTGAAATTTATCGCGCGGATCACACTGCCTATTCAAAGAAGCTCAACAAAGTAGTGATGATGAAAGATGCGCCGGATCACGACAAGGAAGACTTTGTGCTGTTATCCGGTACCAAGGTGCGCGAAATGCTTGGGCAGGGCATTGCACCGCCGCCGGAGTTTTCGCGACCGGAGTGTGCGAAGATTTTGATGGATTATTACCAATCATTGGATAAATAGTTAAAGGGGGGCAGCGCCCCCCTTTATATCCCCCCTTGGATTCCCTAAGCGCCGGTCTGGCGACTTCCTTCACGTTTACCTCTCAATGACGCGCCGCCGCGATTCGCATCCATGCTCAGCGCGGCTGATTTGCACGTCCTGTGCAAATCGCGCTATTGAGAGTTAACGTTCAGCGGCTTTAAGGGAAAGCTCTTCCGCATTGTGCTACAGAGCCAATCTTCCCATTCAAAACAGCCGAGCGAGATCACTGTGTGCGAACATTTCGACAGGACGTCGAAGTGAGTGCTGTCGCTATAGGAAGTAGCGTCAGCACGTGTCGCGAAAGCAGTGATTGCAGCGAGGGTAACCGCAGGTCTGTTTTGGTGGGAGAAAGGGGGGGTTACTAAGGGGGGCGCTGCGCCCCCCTTAACCAACCAAAGGTTTGCATGCAAGACACTGTTCAAGGTGTTTCATGCGTTCCGGCCCGGCACTGTCCACCATCGCTTCCTGAAAGATTTTTCCCGATAAACCATATAGCTCGTTAACGAGTTTGGCGAGGTCAGGAAGGTGGTCGTCTTTAAAACGCTCCGAGGCACAGACGGTAAACATGCGGCGGTAGTCGCCGGAGTTACACGTGGCGTGTTTGATTCGATAATCAAACAGGATGACGTCACCAGGTTGGGAGGGAATTGGTTGCCCGGGTATCTCTTCGGGTTTCAGGCCGTAGTTTTTTTCCGGCTCGTAAATATCCTTTTCGAGCATTTTGGCAAAGCTGTCATCCCAGTGATGGCTGCCAGGTAAGGTGCGCAGGCAACCGGAGTCGGCATCCACGGGGTCGAGGTACATGGCCATTTTTAAATGCTTGTAACGGTAGTCGATATTGTACAGATCCGTATGCCAGTAGGTATTGCTGGAAAAAATATTACCCTCGCTGGTGCGGTAGATGTAATCCTCGCCGAGCAGGCTGGAAAAAATACCGTCGACGCGTGGGTCGTCAATAATTTTTGCAAACGCTGCATCTCTTTCCGCTATTTGCATCAGCACGCGGCGGGTTTTGTTGTAGTGGGCTTCGTGCACCCAATCAATGACTTCGTCCTTGCAGCGTTCATAAAGATCCATAAACACAGCGGTGTACTCGTCAATCACATCACTGAGCAAGCCCGGAAAGTGCATGTAGCCGAAGGTATTAAAGGTGTTGATTTGTTGTTCTGTTAACTGCAATTTTTCTGGCATGTTGAAACCTGATATTTCATAGGGCTAGCTTACGGAAATTTGCCTCCCAAGCCAAGCCAGTCCTATTTGTTGAGGTCTTCAAGTAACAGGTCACGGGCCTGATTAAGTCGGGCGGCGAGGTAATCATTGCCGCCGCGATCCGGGTGAACTTTCTGTATTAACTGGCGGTGGGCTTCAATGACCTGTTCCTTTGTGAAGGGCTCTTCGAGCCCGAGCATATCGCGCGCTTCCTCAAGGTTCATGCTGTGTTCGGGGGCGGCCTGTGGCGGGGGTGGCTGGTCGGAACGCCGGCGGTGTAATAACGTGGGAATAATTAGCTGCAATAACCATTTCACAACCGGTAATACAGCGGCGATAATCGCGCCGAGCCAGTGCATACGTCCGGTGGCAGCGAGACCCAGCATCACCACAGCAAAGGCGATAAGCGATACCATGATCTTGCGCGAGCGTTTTTGCTCCGGTGGTGAGTTGGCAATGTACTGGCGCGCGAGGTGAAAAATGATGACTGCCAGTACAATAAAAAAGAGATAACGAATCATAATTAACAGCGATTCCCGGTTCTATCGGATCAATGCTACAGGTTTTTTGGGGCTGGCTCAAAGAGCTTGGTTCTGGATTGGTTTATAGGCTGGCGGCTAACAGACTTGCTGATCCGGGGCGACTTGCAGAGCGCTGAACTGCTGCGTGATATTGATCAGTGTATCGGCGCTTTCCACTTCATAGATAACGGCAAAGCTGCCAAGCGCCATCAGCAATTCCGCCGGATGTTTAAGGCCTTGTAGCAAAGCGCTGAGGTTGTTGTCGGTACTGCTGCGATCGGCGAGATAACGCAGAATGGCGCCGCTGACAATCTTGGTTGCCGATGACTGAATCGTTGCCAGATGTGGCGAGCAACCTTCCTTGCCGGTGACCATAATATCGCTCCAGCGGGTTTTCTGGCTGCCGTAAACATCGTAGGCCATCATCACGGTAGCGAGCAGGCAGCCGGCATTCGCATCGGCAATGATGCCGGTCAGTGTCTGGGTGGATTTGTCGTAGCTCAAATGTACTCGCAACATGGTATTTACCCGGCCTGTTTCCACTTGATGTTGCAGCCAATGCTCGGCTGCTGTTCGGTCAGTGGTGAGGCGCCATCAAGTAGCGCGTCCATAGCTGCACGCAGGCTTTCACCGTTAGCTTGCTGATCGCTGTTCGGGCGTGTGTCATCAAACTGGCCGCGATAGACGAGGCTAAGTTCCCGGTCGAATAAAAACAGATCCGGAGTGCAAGCGGCGTCGTAGGCTTTGGCAACCTGTTGACTCTCGTCATAGAGGTAGGGGAAGCAGAAATCTTTTTCCCGGGCGCGTTCGCGCATTTTGTCGGGAGCATCGGCGAGATAGTTGGCGGCATCATTGGCACTGATCGCAACAAAGAGAATGCCTTTGGTTTCGTATTCGCGAGCAATGGCAGCAAAGGTGTCTTCGATATGTAAGACGTAGGGACAGTGATTACAAATAAACGCAACCACTGTGCCTTTTGGCCCCGCCAGTTCCGCGAGCTGTTTGTGAGCGCCGCTGACAGTATCCGGTAGGGTAAAGTCAGGGGCGGTGGTACCCAGAGGCATCATATTGGAAGGGGTGAGGGCCATGGTTGTCAGTCAGCTCCTGAGACAAGGGTATGCCGGAGTAAATATTCTAATTGAAGGCCGCTTTGGATAGAATTACATAGTTCACTTTTCTTCCTTAATCCGGGTATTACACGACCAATGGGTGATGACGTCGATTTTTCAGAGCTGATGAGTGGTGAGGGCGTCAAGCCGCTTGCGCAGCGTCAGGACAAGGTCGCGCTCAAGACCCCGGATGACCGTACCAATCGTGAGGCCCGGCGTGAGGCAGCGGAGCACGGGCAGCGCAAGGACCGCAACTTTCTGTCTCTTAATGAAGTGCCCGCTGTTAGCCCTTACGACATTGTGGAATTCAAACGCGATGGTATTCAACATGGGGTATTCAAAAAACTCAAGCAGGGGCGCTACCTGACCGATACCAAGCTGGATTTGCATCGCCATACCGCGGAGCAGGCGCGCCAGATGTTGTATCAGTTTGTGCTCGACTGTGTAGAGCACGATATCCGCTGTGCGTTGATCCTGCATGGCAAGGGGATGCACACTCCGGACGATGATGGCTCCGGCAGGCGTGAGCGAAAGCCCCAGGCGCGTATCAAAAGTTGTGTGGTGCACTGGCTCAAACAACTGGAACAGGTTCAGGCATTTAGTAGTGCACAGCCAAAGGATGGTGGAGCCGGCGCGGTCTATGTGCTGTTTCGCAAAAGTGAAAGGCAGAAGGATAAAAACCGGCAGCGGTTTATCAATAGTCGCCAGTCTGCTGATTAATGGGCCCCTTTACATGCAGCAATGGTGCTGGTAAATTGCCGCTCCCTTGAACGGAAGCAAATTTTACGAACGTAGCTCAGTTGGTTAGAGCACCACCTTGACATGGTGGGGGTCGGTGGTTCGAATCCACCCGTTCGTACCAATACCAAAAACCCGCCTGGTGCGGGTTTTTTATTGGTTTTGAGTGGATGAGAACCACGGGTTCGACTAATTGCGCCAGCAATTTGCAACGAGCGCAGCGAAGCCCCACAGGGGGCGGGGCAACCCATAGGTTGCCCCGCTTAATCCACTCGTTCGTACCAATACCAAAAACCCGCCTGGTGCGGGTTTTTTATTGGCTGGAAACCTCCATTCCTTTTGTAATCAATAGGTTACTTGCTTTTTTTTAAGTCGATTAATAAGTGTGGACTTCGACACCCTGAATTAAGGTACTGGTGTTATATAAAAGGTCAGGCTATGATCTGGCGTTTAAAAAGCACACTAATAATTAACGTAGTCAAGCGGTATACGAAAGGACAAAGACAATAGGGGCATGCAATGAATCGCTACAGCTACTGCAGTTGGGTTACTTCTTTTTTCATCTATTTATCATTATTACTACTACCGGCGACGGCACTATCACTGGATGTGGATAACGATACCCTGCCGGGTGAGTGGGAGTTATTTAACGGACTTAATCCTTACGCGCCGGATTATCTGATCAGTGCGGGTACCCATGTCAGTTGTGGTATCGCTGATGGTGGTCCTGCGTGTTGGGGTAGCACGGGGTCCGGGCAAACATCTATTCCTGGGCTGACTGATGTCCAACAATTTGCGGTGGGCTCGGCGCATGTCTGTGCACTCGATAGTACCGGTGTGGTGTGTTGGGGTGACAGCAGTAACGGTAAAACTACACCGCCTGCGATGACAGGGGTTACGCAGATCAGCTCGTTTAAAAATCATACCTGTGCGGTACATGATAGTGGTGTGAGTTGCTGGGGGGATAACGGCAGTGGTCAGACCTCGGTACCTGCGCTGGTAAATCCGACGCAAGTAACAGCGGGAGGGGCTCATAGCTGTGCGATTGATGATAATGGGGTTACCTGCTGGGGTTCTAATGCCGATGGTCAATCTACGCCATCGGGTATTACGAATCCGGTCAGTGACCTTGTAGTAGGTGAAAGAAATAGCTGTGCGGTGAACCCGAATGGTAGTGTCAGTTGTTGGGGCTTGAATGGTCTGGGGCAATCGTCTCCCCCTGTGATGAGTGATGCGATTGCGGTGAGTGTGGGCCAAAACACGGCTTGTGCGTTGCGCGACAATGGTTCGACCTATGTCACCTGTTGGGGGGCAAGTGGTGCCGGCCAGGATGCACCGCCAGCACTGGATAATCCGATTCAGATTACTTCCGGTTATCAGCATAACTGTGCACTGGATGATGGGGGGATTAAATGTTGGGGAAGAAATTCTGAAGGGCAAACCAACACCGGGTCGCTGACGTTTGATATTGATGGTGATGGTGTTGCGAATGGAACAGACAATTGTCGTTTGACGCCAAACGCAGGTCAGGAAGATGTCAATACAAACAGCATCGGAGACGCCTGTGAAGGTGATGATGATCTGGATAACGATACTTTGCCCAATGATTGGGAAACCTTTATGGGGCGTAATCCGAATGTACCTGATTATTTGATCCAGGCGGGTTATCACACCACCTGTGGTAAAGATGAAAGCACTTTCTCTTGTTGGGGAGATGCTAATGACGGACAAAACACGATACCGTCATTGACTAACCTGAAACAGTTTGCCGTCGGGCGCGACCATGTGTGCGCACTGGATGATAATGGTGTGCAGTGTTGGGGTGATAGCGCTAATAACAAACTGAATGTACCTGCTGTCACTGGTGTTACGCAGATCAGTGCGTTTCAAAACCATACTTGTGCAATACATGATAGTGGCTTGATATGCTGGGGAAATAATACATCTGGTTATACCAACTACCCGATCTTTGCGAATCCGCAAAAAGTGGTCGCCGGGGGTAACCACACCTGTGCGTTGGATAATAACGGCGTGCAATGCTGGGGCAACGATAATACGTCCGGGCAATTGAATGTTCCGGTATTAACCAGTCCGACAGATCTTGCGGCAGGTCTGTCCAATAGCTGTGCCGTTCATAACAATGGTGCGGTTATCTGTTGGGGTTTGAACGGGTTAGATCAGTCGAATCCACCGGCTATGTCTGATGCGATTGCGGTGAGCGTAGGGCAAAATACGGCTTGTGCATTGCGAGTTGATGCCAGTGGAAATAACTATGTAACTTGCTGGGGCTCGGATGGTTCGGGGCAGGGCACGCCACCGCCGTTAGTGAATCCGGTACAGCTAACATCCGGTTATCAGCACAATTGTGCGCTTGATAATGAAGGCATCAAGTGTTGGGGGCGTAATGCCGAAGGCCAAATTGATACGGCGGGCTTGTATTTCGATTCCGATGGCGATGGTACGGTTAACTCGGCAGATATTGAGCATCTCGTTCCGGAAAATCCCACGGATTATGATGAGGATGGTGTTGATAACGATACTGATAACTGCATCTTTGCACCGAACCCCTCCCAACTTAATTTTGATAGTGATAGCGAAGGCGATGCCTGTGATCTGGATGACGATAATGACGGAACGCCGGATGTTGATGATGCTTTCCCGTATAACGCGGCGGAAGATACTGACACAGATAATGATGGCATCGGTAACAATGCCGACTTTGATGATGACGATGATGGTGTGCCGGATGGTAGTGATGCGTTCCCGTTAGATCCCGCAGAATCCCTGGATACCGATAACGATGGCATCGGTAATAATGCGGATCTGGATGATGATGATGATGGTACGCCGGATGTTAGTGATGCGTTCCCACTGGATCCTGCCGAGGATGCCGATACGGATACAGACGGTATTGGTAACAACGCGGATGAAGATGATGACGGCGATGGTGAGCCGGACATCACCGATGCTTACCCACTGGATCCCACAGAAACCGTTGATACCGATGGTGATGGTATCGGGGATAACGCAGACCCCGATGCAGATAATGATGGTATAGCAGACAGTGTTGATCCGTATCCCACCGATGATACAGCACCACAGATTCCGCAGTTTACGATAAACGGCGATAGTGCTGATGATCACCTCGGGGCTTCAGTGAGTGGTACCGGTGATATTAATGGCGACGGCTTTTCAGATGTTGTGGTAGGTGCCCACAAAGGGGATGGCAGCGTGGCTGATGCGGGTTTTGCGCGTATTCATTCAGGTATCAATGGTGCGGTGCTTTATACCTTCCTTGGCGATGATGCAGATGATTTCTTTGGTTGGTCTGTGAGTGATGCGGGGGATGTCAATAATGACGGGGTGAATGATGTCATTGTTGGTGCGAATCAGGATGATGATAACGGTACGGATTCCGGTAGTGCGCGTGTGTTCTCCGGCATTAACGGTACTGTGCTCTATACCTTCTACGGTGATAGTGCAGGTGATCAGTTCGGTTACTCAGTGAGTGGTGCCGGTGATATTAATGGTGATGGCTACGCGGATCTCGTAGTTGGCGCATTTGAAGATGATAACAACGGGGATGCATCCGGTAGTGCGCGGGTATTTTCAGGTTTTGACGGCTCGGTGTTGTATACCTTTGATGGTGATGCGAGCAAAGACCGCCTCGGCCACTCCGTCAGTGGAGCTGGAGATATTAATAATGATGGTTATGGTGATGTAATTGTTGGTGCGCCATATGATGATAACAATGGCGCAAGCTCCGGTATGGCGCGAGTTTACTCCGGTGTTGATGGTTCAACCCTGTATACCTTTGATGGTGATGACGCTGCCGATTTGTTTGGTTACTCGGTTAGTGATGCCGGCGATATCAATATGGATGGTTATGCTGATGTTATTGTGGGTATTCAACTGGATGACGACGGTATGCTTGATGCCGGTGGTGCGCGGGTATTCTCCGGTATTGACGGCTCGACTTTATACACTTTCTACGGCGAGGAAAGCTTTGAGCGCTTTGGTAATTCGGTGAGTGGTGCTGGTGATGTAGATAAGGATGGCACGCCGGATCTGATGGTTGGTGCTGATCACAATAGCAGTAAAGCCTATCGTACTGGACGTATCAATATTTTCTCGGGTGCAGATGGTGCGCGACTTTATGATATCTATGGTGACAGTGCTGATGATCGCTTTGGTTATAGTGTTAGTGCCTTGCCAGTGTTGCAGCAGGATGGTATTCCTGCTATCGCCGTGGGTGCCTGGGCGGATGACAACACTGGCATACTGTCAGGCAGTGTACGTATTTATCGCTTTGAGCTCGACGAAGATCAGGATGGTATGCCCGATGATTGGGAGAACACCTATGCACTTGATCCACAGAATGCCGGCGATGCGACCCAGGATGCGGATAACGATAATCTAACCAACCTTCAGGAATATCAGCTTGGCACTAACCCGTTACGTGCCGATAGTGATGGTGATGGACTGAACGATGATGCGGAAGATGCCAACCTTAATGCGTTGGTTGATCGCGGTGAAACCAACCCGGCCAAAGCAGATACAGATGGCGATGGATTAAATGATTACGATGAGATTAATGTTCACTCCACTTTTCCATTGGTTGCAGACAGCGACTTCGATACTTTGCCGGATGGCGTTGAAATTGCTCTTGGTACCAATCCGCTGCACGCTCAGTATCAGATAACCTCGGGCGGCTTCCATAGTTGCGCCATGGATGACAATGGCGTGAGCTGTTGGGGCTCCAATGCTGATGGTCAGACCAGTGTGCCGATATTACATAACCCGCGAGATATCTCCGCAGGTAAAAATCACACCTGTGCCGCTGATGATTATGGTGTTGATTGCTGGGGTAGTGATGCAGCGAATCAAAGCTCAGTTCCAGGTATGTCCAATGCAGTCAAGGTGGCGGCGGGTGAGCTGCATAGCTGTGCAATAGATGATAGTGGTGTGCAATGCTGGGGTGATAATTTCTTTGATCAGCGCAATGTGCCGGTGCTAAACAATCCGCAGGATATCGATGCGGGTGATCACCATACGTGTGTGTTGGATGAAAATGGTGGTGTGAATTCTGTTGTATGTTGGGGTTATAACTCTGATGGTCAAACAGATGTGCCGCCATTAACCAATCCGTGGTATGTGAGTGCCGGACGTCGTTTTAGCTGCGCGGCAGATGATAATGGCTTCCAGTGTTGGGGGTTGAATGATTATGGGCAATCAACTGCGCCGGTACAAAGTAGTCAGGCCCACACAGTAGATGCCGGTGGTTTTAATGCTTGTGGAGTCTATGCCAACGGCGTGTTGTGCTGGGGGGCTAATGGTAGTGGACAGTCCGATGTGCCAATATTGATCAAGCCGGCTGCTGTGGCTACCGGAGAATCCCATAGCTGTGCGCTAACTGATGCGGGTGTAGTTTGCTGGGGGCTTGATAGCAATGGTCAGGCTACACCGTCGTTTACGGATATGGATCCCGATGGCGATGGCTTGCGCTATAACCAGGAAGCATCGCTGGGAACCGATATTTACAATGCTGACAGTGATGGAGATGGTATTGATGACGGGGTGGAGGATGCGAACAATAATGGCATCGTTGATGTTAATGAAACTGACCCTGCGAACAGTGATACCGATGGTGATACGCTCAGTGATTTTGTTGAGATAACAGTTTACAGCTCCAATCCATTGTTGGCGGATACTGACCATGATGGAGTGCCGGATGCCAGTGAGTTGGTATTTGGTATGAACCCGTTCCTGCCTGAATATCTGGTGGATGCCGGGGCTTACCATAACTGTGCGCTCGATGAGAACGGTATTGTCTGTTGGGGGGATAACAGTAGTGGGCAGACCAATGTACCAGTATTAACCAATCCGGTGGCTGTGTCTGCGGGTGCACGACACAGTTGTGCGATTGATGATAGCGGTGTCGTTTGCTGGGGGGAAGATGTGTTTGGCCAGGGAACTCCGCCAGTGTTATCAAATCCGGTACAAGTGTCGGCGGGTGAGCTGCATAGTTGTGCAATCGATGTTAACGGTGGTTCAAGAAGTGTTGTGTGTTGGGGTAATGACACCTATGGTCAGGGCAGTGTGCCTGCGTTGAATAATCCACAGCAGGTAGCGGCTGCCAACTACCACACTTGTGCGCTTGATGAGGATGGGGGTATTACGAGTGTGGTGTGCTGGGGGTATAACGTCGACGGACAAACCACCGTACCCTCACTGAATTTCCCGTCGCTGATCAGTGTTGGTAATCGTTTTAGTTGTGCCGTGGATGCTAATGGTTTGAGTTGTTGGGGTCGCAACGGGCATGGCCAGACCGATGTGCCGGTACTCACTGGTGCCTATGCAGTTGCTGCAGGTGGTTATCACACCTGTGGTATCGATATTAATGATGCTTCCTGCTGGGGTAATAACGGTGATGGCCAATCCATGCCGCCAGCACTCAGTGATATCAGTGCTGTGACCACGGGTGAGTTTCATAGCTGTGCATTGAGCAGTGCCGGTGTGACCTGTTGGGGGAATGATGGTTTTGGCCAAAGCACCGTAGCGCCGTTGTTTATTGATCCGGATAACGATGGTGTGAGTAATCCTCAAGAAGCCCTGCTCGGTACTGATGGTTTTAACAGGGATAGTGATGGTGATGGTATCGATGATGGTGTCGAAGATGCGAATCAGAACGGTATTGTTGATGGGGGTGAAACGGATCCGGCTGATGATGATTCGGATAACGATGGCTTTAGCGATGGCGATGAAATCAATGTGTTTGGTACTGACCCATTGGCGGCGAATAATGACACCGATGGTGATGGTGAGCCGGATGACTATGATATAGACGACGATAATGACGGTACGCCAGATGTCAGTGATCCGTTCCCGCTTGATGCGTCTGAAAATAATGATGCTGATGGAGATGGCATCGGTGATAACGCAGATCGTGATGATGATAACGACAGTGTGGCGGATGTGGTTGATCCGGATCCTTTTGATGATCAGGTGCCGTATCTGCCACAGTACACAGTCGATGGTATAGCGACAGATGATCACTTTGGTGTGGCTGTCGGTGCAGCTGGAGATATTAACAGTGATGGAACAGCAGACTTTATTGTTGGTGCCTACAAATCAGATGTCAGTGGGTTTGATTCGGGGCAGGCCCAGGTGTTCTCGGGTGCTGATGGTGCACTGATTTATACCTTTAATGGTGATTCAAGTGAAGACTATTTTGGTCGTGCTGTAGCCGGGGCTGGTGATGTTGATAATGATGGTATTGATGACTTTGTTGTCGGTGCCTATGGCGACGACGACAATGGTGCGCAATCCGGAAGTGCGCGTGTCTTCTCCGGCGCCGATGGCTCTGTGCTCTATACTTTCTACGGTGATAATGCCGGTGATCTGTTTGGTTATGCAGTAAGCAGTGCGGGTGATGTGAATAACGACAATTACGACGATATTGTTGTTGGTGCTTATGAAGATGATAACAACGGTGATCGTTCCGGTAGTGTCAGGGTGTTTTCCGGTCAGGACGGTAGTGTTCTCTATACCTTTAACGGCGATAGTACGCTGGATCGTCTCGGCTTTTCCGTGAGTGATGCCGGTGATGTTAATGGCGATGGTTACGGTGATGTTGTCGCGGGTGCACCGTTTGATGACAATAACTGGGCGAGCTCCGGTAGTGCGAAAATATTCTCCGGTATTGATGGCAATGTGCTCTATGTCTTTAATGGCGATGGCCCGAATGATCTGTTTGGTCATGCCGTGAGCGGTGCCGGTGATGTCAACAACGATGGTTTCGATGATGTGATTATCGGTGCCTACGGCGATGATAATAGCGGAACAGATACCGGTAGTGCGCGAGTGATCTCCGGTTGGGATGGTACGACGTTATTTACTATTGACGGTGAACGCGATTATGCACGCCTTGGCTTTGCTGTTGGTGAGGCGGGTGATATCAATAACGATGGCTACGATGATGTTATTGTCGGTGCGGATAAAAACGATATTACCGGGTTTAATGCCGGTGCGGCGCGTATTTACTCCGGTCTGGATGGCGGCTTCCTTTATACCTTCTATGGTGAAGGTGCAGAAGATCACTTTGCTTATTCAGTCAGTATGTTGCCGGTGGTGATTCAGTACGGTACGCCATCTGCGGTGGTGGGTGCCTGGGGAGATGATAATAATGGTGATACATCTGGTTCAGTGCGTGTTGTGAGTTTCTCGGTGGATGTTGATCTCGATGGTATGCCGGATGCCTGGGAAGATCAGTACGGGCTTGATAAAAACAGTGCAGCTGATGCCGTATTGGATAACGATACAGATGGTCTGTCCAACCTGAAGGAGTTCCAGCTCGAAACCAACCCGACACTGGCAGATTCCGATAGCGATGGCCTGGATGATGGTGTGGAAGATGCTAACCAGAACGGTTCGTTTGATGTGGGTGAAACCGATGCGACCGATCCTGATACTGATGGTGATACTTTTAGTGATGGTGATGAAGTGAATGTCTTTGGAACTGATCCTCTCGTTATTGATAGTAACTTTGATGGCGACGGTTTGCCGGACTCTTACGATGATGACGACGACAATGATGGGGTGCCTGATGTCAGTGATCTGTTCCCGTTAGATCCGTCCGAAGCGACAGACTACGATAACGATGGTGTTGGTGATAACGCTGATCTTGATGATGATAATGATAGCGTTGCGGATATCGTTGATCCGGGGCCTCAGAATAACGCTTTGCCTTATTTGCCTGCCTATAGTGTAGATGGTGTGGAAGCTGATGATCATTTCGGTGTGTCTGTGGCTGAAACTGGTGATATCAATGGTGATGGTGTCTCTGACTACATTGTTGGTGCATACAAGGCTGACACAAGTAACGGTGTGGATTCCGGAGAAGCTCAGGTGTTCTCCGGTGCTGATGGTGTGTTGATCTATACGTTTAAGGGATTTGTTGCTGAAGACTATTTTGGTCGTTCTGTCGCTGGTGCCGGCGATGTGAATAATGATGGCGTTAATGACTTTATTGTGGGTGCTTATGGTCGGGATGGAAATGGTAATCAGGCTGGTGCTGCTTATATTTATTCTGGTGCAGATGGCAGTCTTCTTTATGACTTCCATGGCGATAGTGCCGGAGATTTATTTGGTGCGTCAGTTGATGGTGCCGGTGATGTGAATAACGATGGTTATGATGACATGATTGTCGGTGCCTATGAGGATGATAATAATGGCGATCGCTCCGGTAGTGCGCGGGTTTTCTCCGGTGCCGATGGCTCCATTCTGTATACCTTTAATGGTGATAGCTTGCTGGATCGCCTGGGTTTCTCAGTCGCCGGTGCAGGTGATGTGAATAGCGATGGCTATGCTGATGTGATTGCCGGTGCGCCGTTCTCTGACAATGTCTGGGTAAGTTCCGGTAGTGCCAAGGTGTTCTCGGGTATTGATGGCTCGGTTCTCTATACTTTTAACGGAAGTGGGCAGGGTCATGTATTTGGCAGTTCTGTGAGTGGTGCTGGCGATGTAAATAATGATGGTCTGGATGACTTGATTGTTGGTGCTTATGGTGATGATCACACCGGTATCGATATGGGTAGTGCGTGGATTCTGTCCGGTGCAGATGGTTCAACACTGTTTGCTCTGCATGGCGAAAGAGATTATGCGCGTTTTGGTTTCTCTGTCAGTAACGCGGGCGATGTTAATAATGATGGCCATGATGATGTTATCGTCGGTGCGGATCATAATGACACTATTGGTTATCGAGCCGGTGTTGCACGCATTTATTCAGGTGCGGACGGTAACTTCCTCTACACCTTCTATAGTGAAGGTGCTGAAGATCACTTTGGTTATTCAGTCGCTGTGCTGCCAGTGTTGGTACCTGGCGGTGCGGCATCTGCAGTTATCGGTGCCTGGGGTGATGATAATACTGGTGACAGTGCCGGTAGTGTGCGTGTGGTGAGCTTTATGACTGACACCGATGCCGATGGTTTGCCGGATAGCTGGGAAGATTATTACGGCCTTGATAAAACCAGTAGTGCTGATGCGGCTCTGGATGGTGATAGTGATAACCTGACAAACAGCCAGGAGTACTCACTAGGTACGGATCCAGCATCAGCAGATACTGACGGTGATGGGATTAATGATGATGTTGATGCCTTCCCGTTAAATGCGGGTGAAACACTGGATACCGATGGTGATGGCCTCGGAGATAATATTGATATTGATGATGACAATGATGGCATTGACGATATTCACGACCCTGCACCGCTTGATGAGAATCAGCCATGGGTTGATATAAACATGAGTGATTTTGATGCCGATCTTGACGGCGATTTATTGTTCCAGCAAAGCGGTACATTGGAGGTTGGTACCTGGTTGTTGGAAAATGCAAACACTGATTCGACGATTGATGTGGATACAGCGGTTGCTACAATCAGTGCCTATGGTGATATGGACGCAGACGCGGATGCAGATATTGCCTTTGATACAGGCACGAATATTGTGATCTGGGAAATGGAAGACGGTGATAATGTGAGCGTCAGCTCGATAGCATCACCGGCAGGTTATACGCTGACCTTTGTCGGCAACCTTGATGATGATAAGGATGTGGATTTCATCTTTGAGGACGGTGCAGGCAACATTATTACCTGGTTAATGGAAGACAGGGTAAAAGCTGGAGAAAGTTGGCTTGGTGTCTGGCCGGGCCAGTCAGTTAAAGCGGTTGCCGATGTTGATAACGACGGCGATGATGATGTGATTACCCAGGATGCTTCCGGTAATGTCAATGTAGTAGAGATTGAAAACGGTGCCAGAGTGGCTGCGCGCTGGATAGGTCAATGGAGTGGACGTGATGTAGTGTCTGCCGGTGATGTCGATAACGATGGTGATGCGGACATTCTGATGGAAACAACGTCGCCCACAGGAGATGTAATGGTGATTGAAATGGAGGCGGGTATCAAAGTGATCGGTCGCTGGCTCGGTGTCTGGAGTGGTACCAAGGTGTTGGCAGTTGGTGATATTGATAATGATGGCGATGTGGATTTGATTCAGCAAAATAGCGGAACCGGCTCGGTGCAGGTGGTTGAATTGCAGAACGGTACCAAGGTAACAGGTCGCTGGTTGGGCACATTTAGCTATACGGTTAAAGGAGTCGTTGATGCCGATGGAGATGGTGATGTCGATGTGATTATGCAGGATGGCTCCGGTAATGTAGTGCTGATAGAGCTTGAAAATGGTACCAAGTTGGGTGGTGCGAAATGGCTTGGTGTGAACAGTGGTGATCTTTACCTGTTCTGATTATACTTTTGTCGGTTAATACATAAGAATATCCGGTATGTATGGGCCGGAGATTAAATAATGAAAGCGTGAAAACTATGAATAGAACCATAACGACTTTTTTTGCTTTTTTCTTTCCAATGCTAATGACGTTGCCTTCCGTGGCTGCTGATAGTGATGGTGATGGTGTTGATGATCTTGTTGATACCTTTCCCAATGACATAACTCGTTGGGAGGGGCATACCGGCATACTGTATTCTATCGATGGTACTCAGGTGGGCCAGTTTTTTGGTGGTACGGTTGAGGCTGCAGGGGATATCAATAAAGATGGTTATGCGGATTTCATTGTCGGTGCGTATGAAGATAGTACAGCGGGGGATCGTGCTGGCATGGTGCAAGTTTTTAGTGGTCTGGATGGCTCGGTTATTTATACATTCTATGGTGCTGATGAATTGCATCGACTTGGCAGTTCCCTGGGTTCTGGAGACGTCAATGGCGATGGTTATGATGATATTCTTGTGGCCGCGAGCTGGAGTAGAACACTTCATGTATTTTCAGGTTTAAATGGCAATGAGTTGTATACGGTTTCAGGTGATGAGGGTGAGAACTGGCTTGGGCTTGAGGTTTCGGCAGCGGGGGATGTGAATGCCGATGGATATGTAGATGTAATTGTGGGAATCCCTGTTTATGACGAAGTCGCTCATGTGTTGTCAGGTGTAGATGGCAGCAGACTCTATACATTTTCGGATAATGGGAATGACTCTTTTGGTGTATCGGTTGATGGAGTGGGAGATATCAATAACGATGGCTATGATGATGTTATTGTGGGTGCCGATGATGCTCAGTATCAGTCAGGCTCTGTATTCGTGTATAGCGGTTTCGATGGAGGGCTTTTATATCAGTTTGATGGAATAAACTCAGGGGATAACTTTGGTTATGCGGTCGCTGGTGCCGGTGATGTAAATGCGGATGGCTATCCGGATTTTTTGGTGGGAGCTCCTGATGAATCGCTTACTGCTGGATATGATGAAGGTGTGGTCCGGGTGTTTAGTGGCCAGGATGGAACTGTGCTTTATACTCTGTATGGCGAATTTGATTATGATTCGCTGGGCGTGGCAGTCTCGAAAGCTGGCGATATAAATCTTGATGGTTATGCTGATTTTATGGTTGGTGCAAGTGGGGATGATAATAATGGAGCCCAGTCTGGCATGCTCCGTGTATATAGTGGGATTGATGGCTCGATTATCTATGGGATAAATGGAGATGGTCCCGCGGATTATATGGGGGGAGTTATATCCTATGCGGGGGATATTGATGCGGATGGCTATCCTGACTTTTTAGCGGGCATGTATCTTAATGATAATAGCTGGCTGGAAAATTCAGGGACAGCAAGGGTTTATAGTGGTGGGGCTTTTTGGTCGGATAAAGATAACGATGGCATCAATGATGCTGAGGATGAGGATGACGATAATGATGGGGTGATTGATATCCATGATTTTCATATATTCGATGCGTCTCAGGCGGGTGATTACGATAGTGATGGGGTCGATGGAATAATTGATAACTGTATCTTCCTGGCAAATCCGGATCAGCAAGATGTTGATAGTGATGGCAAGGGCGATATCTGTGATAACGATATTGATGGTGATGGAGTGCTGAATGATCAGGATTCCTGGCCCTATGATGCAGGTTCTACAGAAGGTGACACACCTTGGTTAGCCTCATTTTTTGGTAGAGGTCTGGGTTATGCGGGACATTCCGTGAGTGGTGCCGGGGATGTGAATAACGATGGTTATGCGGATGTTGTGGTTGGTGCTTACTTTAGTAGTAGATACGGTGATCAATATTCAGGTTATGCAAAGGTCTATAGCGGTGCAACATTGGAGCTGCTGTATTTGATGGTTGGTGAAGAGCGTGAAGGTATTGGGCGTTCGGTCAGTGGCGCTGGTGATGTTAATAATGATGGCTATGATGATGTGATCGTGGGTGGCCATGGTATAGGCAGTAATGTAACGGGTGTGGCCAGGGTTTATAGCGGCAAGGATGGTAGTGAGTTGTATGAGTTGCGTAGTGGGGAAGACGCTGACAGGTTTGGCAGTGCTGTCAGTGGGGCAGGTGATGTGAATAACGATGGCTATGCAGATTTGATTGTGGGTGCCTATGAAAGCAATTTGTATGGTTATCACCGCGGCGCCGTGTATATCTATAGTGGTCAGGATGGTAGTTTGATCTATACGCTTCCTTCGTCGTATGTTCGTTTTGGTTATAGTGTTAGTGGAGCCGGTGATGTAAATGGTGATGGTTATGATGATGTTATCGTTGGTACCTTTTGGGGTTCAGCTGCATCCAGTGCGAGAGTGTATAGTGGTTTTGACGCTAGTGAGCTTTATGTGTTTGATGATGGCCTGGAAGATGAGTACCTGGGTAGCTCTGTGAGCGGAGCTGGTGATGTCAATAATGATGGCTATGCGGATTTGATTATTGGTATCGAGCGTGCAAGAACTTCAAGAGGGCCTCAGGCAGGTATGGCCCGCGTAATCAGCGGTGTCGATGGTAGTGTGCTGTATGAGTTTGGTGGTGACAGTGCCTATGACAGGTTTGGTCATAGTGTGAGTGGTGCGGGTGATGTCAATGCTGATGGGTATGCTGATCTTGTAGTCGGTGCGATAGATGATCAAAACCAGGGAGAAAGCGCGGGCATGGCAAGGGTGTTTAGCGGTGCTGACGGGAGTATTCTGTATACGGTGGACGGTATAAATTATGGCTATCAGTATGGAGATGATTTTGGTAGCTCAGTGAGCGCTGCCGGTGATATTAATAATGACGGCTATGATGATGTGATTATTGGTGGGCCAGGTAATCGTAAGTATGGTAGCAGCGCGGGTGTCGCACGAATTATTTCGGGTAAGGGTCGCTGGACAGATAGCGATGGTGACCTTATTGATGACCCGATAGATACTGATGATGACAACGATGGCTATCCGGATATTGATGATAGTTTTCCCCAGGATCCTTCCCGGGCAGCAGACTTTGACGGGGATGGTTTGGATGATTTTGTCGATTTGGATGATGATAATGATAGTGTGCCGGATATTAGAGATCCCGGGCCTTTCAATGATGCGGTGCCGTTCTCTATCCGTAATCATGACAGCACAGGTAACGGAACCGGGGATTTGTTCTTGTGGTCGGGTACAGGCGTTTTTCATTGGGGATTGTGGGATGCGGAGCTCACTTATCGGCAGAATGTTGAGAGCCCGGCGCCGGTTGGTTCTGTAATCAAAACCGTTACAGATATTACCGCCTTGGGGGATGCAGAAGTTATTTTTCAAAATCCGGCGACATATGCAGTAGATAGATTGTCGTCTTATATAGGTGTTCAGTCTGGCTACACCCTGAGTAGTGTTGTCGCTGATGTGGACTTTGATGGTGATGCGGATCTAATTCTTGAAGATGGTACGGGCAGTATTATTATCTGGTTGATGCAGGATGGCCAAAAGCAATCTGGTGTATGGCTTGGCACCTGGGCTGGGCACCAGGTAATGGCGAGTGGTGACCTGGATGCCGATGGTGATGATGATCTGGTGACACAGGATACCCTGGGTAACGTTAATGTGATTGAAATGGAAAACGGTGCGAGGGTTGCGGCACGCTGGCTCGGTCAATGGGCGGGCAGGACAGTTGTCGGTGCTGGTGATGCAGATAATGATATTGATGCCGATATTTTTATGACGGCAGATAGTGGTGCCGGTGACGGTGGTGATGTGATGGTGATTGAAATCGAAAATGCTACAAAAGTGATTGGGCGGTGGCTGGGTATTTGGAGTGGTACAGATGTGAAATATGTAGGTGATATTGATCAGGATGGTGATAAGGATTTAATCCAGCAAAATAGTACAACCGGTTCAGTTCAGGTAGTCGAGATAGAAGATGGGGCGAAAGTGACCGGGCGCTGGATTACGACGATAAATTATGATGTGAAAGGTGCTGTTGATGGAGATGGTGATGGTGATGTGGATATCATCCTGCAAGACGGCTCCGGTAATGTCGCATTAATTGAGCTTGAAAATGGCATGAAATCTGGTGGTACGAAGTGGTTGGGTATTAATAGTGCCGAAGTGAAAATTTTTCATTAAAGCCGGTATGCAAAAATAGCGAGAATTTAACGGGCAAGCTATTCGATCAATAATCGTTTTTCTTATTCGGCTGATCTAAGTGCTTATACGTAGTCCGGGCTGAGAGCTAATTAAAAGGTGCTTATAAAACAGATAGTTAGTTGTTTGTCCAAATAGTTGAGTAAAACTGTCCGTCTATTTAATCCTTGTAGTTTTTGCTAGTATTTTGCGCGATTAAAAGAAATAAAGCCGGTGGCTTTGCGCCACTTATTAACCTGGTTGTTCAACGAAAACAAAATGGAGCAAATGAACAATGGTTACTCAATATATTTGTCTTGTTACTCGCCTGTGCCTTATCGTAGTTTGTTTTACCCTGTTGCCTGTTTTTTCTGCGCTAGCGCAGGATAGTGATAGCGATACCTTGCCGGATAGCTGGGAGCTGTCCAATGCCCGCGATCCAAATGTACCGGACTATCTGATTAACGCCGGCTGGCATACCTCTTGTGGCCTGGATGAAAGCAGTGTGTCCTGCTGGGGTACAACCAGTTCCGGACAAAATTCCAGTATCCCTTCGTTTACGGATTTGCAGCAGCTTGCCGTCGGTAGTGCCCATGTCTGTGGTCTCGATGCCAATGGTGTGCAATGTTGGGGTGATAATAGTCTTGGGCAAACTTCTGTGCCGGTGATGACCGGTGTTTCTCAAATCGCTTCATTTAATAATCATACCTGCGCGGTTCATAGTGGTGGTGTTAGCTGTTGGGGCGATAACGGCAGCGGACAAACTACGGTTCCTGCATTAACCAATCCGGCCCGTATCGGTGTGGGCCGCAGTCATTCCTGTGCACTCGATGATAACGGTGTGACCTGTTGGGGTTTGAATGCGAATGGCCAAACTACCGTGCCTGTATTAACCAATCCAACTGATGTCACGGGTGGTGATCGCAACACCTGTGCGATTCATAACGGTGGCGAAGTGGCGTGCTGGGGTCTGGCGGGTGCCGGGCAATCCTCACCGCCAGCCATGACCGATGCGATAGCGATCAGTGCCGGACAAAATACCGCCTGTGCGTTGCGTGATAACGGGTCCAGTACCTATATCACCTGCTGGGGCTCCAATGGGGCAGGCCAGGGGTCACCGCCGGCACTGGATAACCCGGTACAGATTACGTCCGGGTATCAGCACAACTGTGCGCTCGATAATGAAGGGATTAAATGCTGGGGGCGTAATACGGAAGGACAAACCAACACAGCTTCGTTAGCCTTTGATAGTGATGGCGATACGGTCGATAACTCAACTGATAACTGTTATATCGACGCTAACCTTTCCCAGATCGATACCGATAGCGATGGGCATGGTGATGTCTGTGACGACAATGATGATAACGATGGCTATCTGGATATTGTAGATTCCAATCCGTTGGATGATACCTTGCCGGATCTTGTTCATTTTACCGCTTATGGTGATAGTGCCAGTGATTATCTTGGGCAGTCTGTTGCAGGAGCGGGTGATGTAAATCTTGATGGCTATGCGGATGTGATTGTTGGTTCTTATGGTGATAATTCCGCAACTGGTAAAGCACAAGTGCTATCGGGTATTGATGGCAGTGTGTTGTATACGTTTACAGGGGAGCAAAGTAGTGCCCGGTTTGGTTATGCCGTATCGGGAGCTGGAGACGTTAATAATGATGGCTATGCAGATGTCATTGTTGGTGCTTATCAACAGGATTACTTTGGGGTTTATGATGATTCCGGGCGCGTTTATGTTTATTCCGGAGCTGATGGCTCTCTGCTGTACAGTTTTGATGGGGATAATACAGATGATTATCTTGGTTATGCAGTTGCCGGTGCAGGTGATGTTAATGGTGATGGCTATGATGATGTGATTGCCGGCGCTTACGGTGATGACAATAATGGCTCAACCTCCGGTAGTGCGCGTGTTTACTCGGGTGCAAATGGCTCTGTGTTGTATACCTTTAATGGAGATAATTTCAGCGATCGCTTTGGCTTGTCAGTGAGTGGTGCCGGGGATGTCAATAATGATGGTTATAGTGATGTTGTTGTTGGTATCCGTGAGGCCTTATATAACTCCGAGCGTCCAGGTGGGGCGCGCGTCTTCTCCGGAGTTGATGGTGCGATACTGCATACTTTCTATGGAATTAAGGATGGTGATGATTTTGGTGTGTCGGTTTCTACGGCAGGGGATGTGAATCAGGATGGTTATGCCGATGTGATTGTTGGTGCTGAAGCAGATGATAGTGTTGCAAGCTCTGCAGGCAGAGCAGTGGTTTATTCCGGTTCGGATGGTTCTGTGATCTATGAATTTCTGGGAGGAGATTCCAATGATAATTTTGGTTCCAGCGTTGCCGGGGGTGAAGATATTAATTTTGATGGTTACCCGGACCTGATAGTCGGGTCGCGATACGACGAGTACACGTTTAGCTATGCAGGCAGCATGTCAATATTTTCCGGTGCCGATGGCTCGCGACTCTATATTATGGGTGGTGATGATGCTAGTGAGGAACTGGGTACCTCGGTTGCTATTGTAGGTGATATGACACCCAATGGTTTCGGTGTGGTTGCCGGTTCAAGACTTGATGCAACAAATGGCTCGGCCGCAGGTTCTGCAGTTGTGTATGAGCTGAAAGTCGATGCAGATATGGATGGCATGCATGACGGGTGGGAAACATCCAATGGGCTCGATAATACCTCTGCGGCAGATGCAGCCCTGAATAATGATGCCGACAGTTTGAATAACCTCGCTGAATTTGAATTGCGCACGAATCCGGGTAATGCAGATACCGATAGTGACGGTGTGAACGATGATCTGGATCCGTTTCCGGTTGACCCGCTTGAATCTGCCGATACTGACGGTGATGGTGTTGGTGATAATGCCGACAGCGATGACGATGGTGATGGTATGCCGGATACTTGGGAGGACACCTATGGCCTGGATTCAAAAAATGCCGCAGATGCTGCCACCAGTGCTGATGCAGACAGCTTGAGTAATCTCGAAGAGTTCAATGCAGGTACTGATCCGACCGATGTGGATACAGATAGTGACACAGTTAATGATGATGTGGATGCGTTCCCGCTGGATCAAAACGAGTCTGTTGATACCGACGGAGATGGTACCGGTAATAATGCTGATACAGATGATGATAATGACGGTATGCCCGACAGCTGGGAAAACCAGTACGGTTTTAATCCGCTAGTAGATGACTCAGCCGGTGATCCGGATAGTGATGGCGTGTCGAACCTGGATGAATACCTTGCGGGCACCAATCCTCTGGTGTCGAATACCGGTGCCCAGGGTGTGAGTGATTTTAACGCAGATGGTGATGATGATCTGGTATTCCAGGTGCCACTTGGAGATGTCACTCTATGGCAAATGGAGAATGGTCTGAAGTCATCATCTGTTTGGTTAGGTGATTCCGATTACGATATGTTTGCGATTGCTGATACGGATGGCGATGCAGATCACGATCTGGTGTTTGTTAATAGTTCAGAAACAGTCTATCTCTGGGAAATGCAGGATGGTACGCGAGAGTCGCTTACAGTGATTGCGAGTCTGCCTTATTTTGATGTGGGAGCATCGGGCAATCTCGACGGGGATCAGGATGACGATCTTGTTGTTGAGTACCAGGATGGCAATTTTCTGACCATGATAATGGAAAACAATGTTCGTCAAACCTCTATCTGGCTTGGTGCATGGAGCGGCCAGGAGCTTGCGGTGATGGCTGACGTGGATGGCGATGGTGATGACGATATTGTGACTCAGGATACTTCCGGTAATGTGAATGTGATTGAAATAGAAAACGGTAACAAGGTGACTGCGCGCTGGATTGGTGTGTGGGCAGGTCGTACCGTAGTGGGTGCCGGTGATGCAGATAACGATGGTGATGACGATATCTTTATGGAAAATGCCGGGGATGTCATGGTTATAGAAATGGAAAACGGCGTTAAAGTTACTGGTCGCTGGCTCGGTATCTGGAGTGGTACCGAAGTACTCGCAGTCGGTGATATTGATAACGATGGCGATGCCGATTTGATTCAGCAAAACAGCAGTACCGGCTCTGTACAGGTGGTGGAAATTGAAAACGGTGCCAAGGTCACAGGTCGTTGGCTCGGTACTTTTGCCTATACCGTGAAAGGTGTGATTGATGCGGATGCCGACGGCGATGTGGATGTGGTG
>JANQLY010000011.1 GCA_028280345.1 Pseudomonadales bacterium
GTCATAGTTTTTAGTGGTATTGGTTGTCAGTCCTGACAGGATACTGGCTGAATGGGCAAAAATACGTTTATACTTTTGTTATACCGAAGTTGGATGTGAAAAGGTGAGGTTTGAGATGGCTATGTGTGTAAAAACTGTATGTGAGAATTTAATGAAAAACATAAAACTGTTGTGGCTATTATCTGCAGTTGTACTGCTTGGTGCGTGTAGTGGTATTCATGTGACCACCGACTATAAAGAGAGTGAGGATTTCAGTGCCTGGAAAACCTGGTCATGGTATGAGATTAAAACGCCGGAAGGTGATGCGGTGCGTAATACTTTGCTTGAAGATCGTATCAAGTCGGCGATTGAGAGTGAGTTAAAAGCCAGAGGTTATAAGCAGCTTGAGAGTGGCGGTGATTTTCAGGCAACCTATCAGTTGAGTTCAGAGAGTAAAATTGAAAGTCGCGATACCTCGGTTGGTGTGAGTTACGGCACCTATCGCCGCGGTTATGGTACGACTGTATCCTATGGCTCCCCGGTGGATATTCGCGAATATCAGGAGGGGACTTTGATGATAGATTTTGTCAGCCCTGACGGGCAAGAGCTGCTTTGGCGCGGTGTTGTGAAGAAGCGTCTTTCCGGAGCGGAGCAGACACCGGAGGAGCGTAATCAGGCAGTGCGTGAAGTGGTAGCTGCGATCATCGCCAAATTCCCGCCGGGCTATGATGCTAAAGCAGCGCAAGAAGCGGAACAAAAGTAGTAATAGCGATATACATTAAACATCACAGGGAAACTCCATGGTAAAGACATTTATTTACGCAATGTTGCTTGTCTGTTGTTCGTTTCTTATAGCGTGTCAGAGTAACAAGGGCCCTTCGGAAGAAGTGCTCGCCATGGAACCTTGTGAAAAAGCCTCGGCCCTGGCTGAGGCATATAAAACCGGTTTTGAAGCGTTTAAGGGGGCCTACCGCTCGAAGCGAACCATTGGCGTATGGGCCGCAACTACCCATATGGTAGGCAATCAATGCGAGATCTGGGAATGGGCCAATGGCAATGTGGGCTATGTCTGTGAGCAGGCCATGCCGGATGAAGAAGCTGCCAGTGCAGGCTATCTTAAGGCGAAAGATCAGATTGCCCAGTGCCTCGGTGACGAGTGGGAGCTGACCGAGGAGCCACGCGAGAATGTCACCGGCATGCGCAGTGTATTTCGCCCCAGGGATGGTCAGTCCGCCGCGTTTATGTTGCACATGGTGTCCTCGAAGGTATTGTACAAGTCCGAGTGGACGCTGGTGCTCGGCGTGGGTGATGACAATCAGAGACTACATCCATCACAGTAAGTAATTTCATCCAGAGCATTACGGAAATTCCCGAGCGCATAGGCTTAGCTTCTCGCTGCCGGTCGTGATATAAAAAGACAGTTGTCTTGAGAAAAACGAAACTTGCGGTTTTGCTTTTATGGTAAATACTTTCCTGAAATATGCCTTTTATCCGCTCATGCTCACTTCGTCACTGGTGGCAGGGCTTACCATGCTGCACTTTGAAGTGCCGTTGCCATGGATCGTACCAATCATCAGCTTAACCGTTATTCCATTGTGCTTCTGGCTTGAACTGAAGTTTCCGGAAACGCCGCACTGGCGTTTTGACAAGCAGGAGCTGGTCAGCGATGTGTTGCATGCCAGTCTTAGTAATACGATTCCGACCGCACTGTTTCGCGCACTTTTTTTTGGTTTGGTTACCGCTGCTGCAGTACAACTTGAGGGGGCGCTGGGATACAGTTTGTGGCCGGAGCATTGGCCCTTGCTTGCACAGCTGCTGTGGGCGGTGTTGATTATTGAATTTATTTCCTACTGGATACATCGCTCGCTACATACCGTACCTTTGTTGTGGCCGCTTCACGCATTGCACCATGCCTCACGGCGTTACTATTGCATGATCGGTTTACGCAAACATCCGGTGCAGGTGATCTACACTTACGGCATTCGCCTCACAATATTGTGGTTGCTCGGCACGCCTGCCGCGGTGATGACGCTTTATCTCGGCATGGTTGCGACCAATAGTATGATGCAGCATATGAACGTTCCAATGCGCTGTGGTGTGCTCAACTGGATTTTCGCTACACCGCAGTTGCATCGTTGGCACCATTCCAAGGAAGTGGTCGAATCAAATAGTAATTATGGGGATTTGCTGATTATCTGGGACGCAATTTTTGGCACTCGCATCCTGCCGGACAACGTTGAACGACTTTATGATGAGGGCTTGGGTTTGCCGGATGGCACAAAAGTAGATAACTCTTATTGGGGGCATTTGAAAATGCCATTTGTCTGGAAACATATCCAGCCCGATAACAAATAACAGCTTGGCTGGTTTATTACTGGTCTTCTTCCTTTTTCCATACCGCCGAACCATGCTGCCCAGGGCCTGAGGCGACGGTTATTTCCAGTTTGCGTACATCGTGTTGTTTAAGGAATCCTGCATCTTCACAGAGTTTACTGAGCACATAGAATGAGAACTCTTCTACCGTGGCGTTACTAATCGGCAATAGGATGGTTTCCGATTTACGCAGCATCATATAGTGATTGTCAAAATGGATTTTGTAGAACGGCTCTTCATCCTCAATCCGCAAGTGGGGTGAGTGTTTGGCAATCAGGGTGTATTCGTCGAGGCCATCGACAAGGGCAAATAACTTTTTCTTGAATATTGCGTAGTCACAGGTCAGGCCCTCATCGCCAACCGGTGCAGTGATGCGGCAGGTAACTGCATAGTTATGTCCGTGCAGTCGCTCGCGTTCTGTGGCATTAAAAATAGTGAAATGTGCCGCTGAGAATTTCAGTGCCTGCATATGTAGATCAATTGTGGTCAGGCGTTCCGGTTTGCTCACATTGTCAGCCATGGGTTCTGTTGGTTCGGTTTAAATGAGCCCGAAGTTTAGCATGAAGCACGTAGCGCGAACTACGCGATATGTCTTAGACCGCAGAGGGCTTGCAGGCTGTTTTTTTAGGACGGTTGTCTTATAATAAAAAAGCCAGTTGGCTTAAAACCCGCTGGTTATTTATATCTGATTAGTCATTTGTAATCAGCCGACAACACAGCAGTGGCAGGTAAGCAAAAATGCCCAAAATTGTAGACCATGAAGAGCGTCGCGAACATATTGCCCAGATAGTGGCAGAAATGCTTGCAACGGTTGGAGTAGAAAATACCACGATTCGTGAGATATCACGTCAGTCCGGCTATTCCCGGGGTTTTATCGAGCACTATTTTCACAGCAAGGAAGAGTTGATTACCGATGCTCTGAAATGGATTAACGAGAAATCCATGGAGCGTGTGGAGAAAAAGCTCAAAAGCCTTAATGGCCTTGCCGCGCTCAGGGCGCTCAATGAGGTAACGCTGCCGATTAACGACCAGACACGTCGCGAGTGGAAAGTACGCATGCAATTCTGGGGGCTTGCGGTTGTGAATCCCCAGCACAAGAAGGAGCAGACCAAACGTATCCATCTGGCCGAGAAAATCTACCTCAAATACCTTGAGGAGGCACGTCAACTGGGTGAAATCTCTGCTGACGCAGATCTGGAGCTGATTGCCCAGAATCTGTTACACCGTATTTATGGCCTCAGTTGTAATGCGATATTGCGCCCGAATTATTTTACCCGCCAGAAGCAGCTTGAAGCCCTTGATTACGTGATGGATGAGATTATCAAAATCTCCTGATAATCCGCTTGCGCGTGAAATGTCATAGTTTTTCACGCGCTGGTTGAGTAAAATGCGAGCTTTATTTTTACTCGACTCGAAAAACTGATCGATGTTAATTATCCCCGGTGCACCAGCTCTCTCACAGTTCCGCCTCGACAAGTTAACCCGACAATTACAGCAGCTCTGTCCGACAATTACGGCACTTGGC
Organism: Pseudomonadales bacterium; assembly: GCA_028280345.1. Taxonomy (GTDB): domain Bacteria; phylum Pseudomonadota; class Gammaproteobacteria; order Pseudomonadales; family UBA7239; genus JANQLY01. Next base: position 3,878 of record JANQLY010000011.1, read on the forward strand.
AGTCGTTTTGTTCACTTTGCCGAGACCTCATCCGAGCCTGATGCCACACAGCAGCAGATCCTTGAACGCCTGCTTACCTATGGGCCGGGTTACGAGGAGGCAACATTAGACCAGCCTGCCGGAGTCGAGCGTTTCCTTGTTGTGCCGCGCCCCGGGACGATCTCGCCGTGGTCGAGCAAGGCGACAGATATTGCCCACAACAGTGGTTTGCAGATGGTGCAACGCCTGGAACGTGGCATTGTTTACGATGTTCACAGCAGCGAGGCGTTGGATCGTGATGCTGTGGCAGCACTGTTGCACGATCGGATGGTAGAGGCAGTGCTGACATCAGTAGAGCAGGCCAGTGTGCTGTTTGAAGCCCGTGATCCCGCACCATTAACTACTGTCGATATTCTCGCCGGTGGTACGCAAGCCTTGCGTGATGCGAATGTTGAGCTTGGGTTGGCACTGGCCGATGATGAAATTGATTATCTGGTGGAGAGTTTTGAGCAGCTCGGGCGCAACCCGACTGATGTGGAGCTGATGATGTTTGCTCAGGCAAACTCTGAACACTGTCGCCACAAGATTTTTAATGCGAGCTGGAGCATTGATGGTGAAGAGCAGCCGCTCTCACTGTTTAAAATGATCAAGAATACCTATGCCTGTGGTGGGGAAGGTGTGTTATCCGCTTACGAAGATAATGCGGCAGTGGTTACCGGTAGTCACGCCGGGCGCTTTTATCCGCAACAGGATTCCGCCGAGTACACCTATAGTCAGGAAGATATTCACTTGCTGATGAAGGTGGAAACACATAATCACCCCACAGCGATTGCACCGTTTCCGGGTGCCGGTACCGGCTCCGGTGGAGAAATTCGCGATGAAGGCGCAGTGGGTCGCGGTTCCAAGCCTAAAGTGGGGCTGACAGGCTTTTCGGTTTCCAATCTGAATTTGCCGGACTTTTCCCGCCCTTGGGAGAGTGACTACGGCAAACCCGGCCGCATAGTATCGGCCCTGGATATTATGGTGGAAGGCCCTATCGGTGGAGCGGCATTCAACAATGAGTTTGGTCGCCCGAATATTTGCGGCTATTTTCGCAGCTATGAGCAGTGTGCTAACGGCGCCGCAGGTGAAGAAGTGCGCGGCTATCACAAGCCGATTATGATTGCCGGTGGCTATGGCAATATTCGCGCCGAACATGTGGATCAGCACGAGATTCCGGTGGGCGCACAGCTTGTGGTGCTAGGTGGCCCGGCTATGTTGATTGGTCTTGGGGGAGGCGCGGCGTCGAGTATGGCGTCAGGCTCCTCAAGTGAAGACCTGGATTTTGCTTCGGTACAACGCCAGAATCCGGAGATTGAGCGCCGTTGTCAGGAAGTGATCGACCGCTGTTGGCAGCTCGGTGAGAATAACCCGATTGCCTTTATTCACGATGTGGGTGCGGGTGGTCTGTCAAATGCGTTTCCTGAGCTTGTCAAAGACGGTAACCGCGGTGGTAACTTTGAGTTGCGCAATGTACCCAATGACGAGCCGGGTATGGCGCCATTGGAAATCTGGTGCAATGAAGCTCAGGAGCGTTATGTGCTCGCTATTGCCAGTGAGGATATGCCACGTTTTAGCGCAATTTGCGAGCGTGAGCGTTGCCCTTATGCGGTCGTGGGGGAAGCTATTGAAGAAAAGCATCTGCGTCTCGGCGATAAACACTTTGATAATAATCCGGTGGATTTGCCGATGTCGGTGTTGTTTGGCAAGCCACCGAAAATGCATCGTCAGGTAGAGCGCGTTGTCTATAAAAAAGCCCCGTTACAATTGTCCGGTATTGAATTGGCGGATGCTGCACAGCGTATTTTGCAGCTGCCGACGGTGGCGGGAAAATCCTTCTTGATTACGATTGGTGATCGCTCGGTAACGGGGATGATTCACCGCGATCAGATGGTAGGCCCTTGGCAGGTGCCAGTGGCGGATTGTGCAGTGACGACAGTGGCTTACGATAGCTATGTCGGTGAAGCGATGTCAATGGGAGAGCGTACGCCGATGGCGTTGATTGATGCGCCGGCCTCCGGTCGTATGGCTATTGGTGAGGCGCTGACAAATATTGCCGCAAGTCGTATAGGTAAATTATCCGATATCAAACTCTCGGCTAACTGGATGTGTGCCGCAGGTCATCCCGGGGAGGATGAGAAGCTTTACGACACGGTTAAAGCCGTGGGTATGGAATTATGTCCGGCGCTCGGCATCACGATCCCTGTGGGCAAGGATTCCATGTCGATGCGCACAGTGTGGCAGGACAACGGGAAAGACAAGTCTGTCACTGCACCGCTGTCACTCATCATTTCTGCGTTTTCTCCTGTACTGGATGTGAGAAAAACGGTTACGCCGCAATTGCGCCGTGACAGGGATAACGCGCTGTTATTGGTAGATCTTGGTAATGGCAAAAATCGCCTTGGAACATCCTGCCTGGCTCAGGTTTACAATCAGGTTGGGGATGTGCCGGCAGATGTTGATAATCCGCATCATCTCAAACAGTTTTTTGAGCTGATGCAGCAATTGCTCGAAGAAGAAAAAATTCGCGCCTATCACGATCGCTCCGATGGTGGTTTGTACGTCACTCTCGTTGAGATGGCTTTTGCTGGTCGCTGTGGCCTGGATATTCAGCTGGGTGTTGTAACTGAGTCTGCGCAGGAAGATGTACTTGCATTGTTATTTAACGAAGAACTCGGTGCGGTGTTACAGCTTGATGCGGCGGATGCTGATAGTGTGCAGGCGCGTTTTACTGAGGCGGGTATCAGTGCTGCGGTGATTGGTAAGGCGGTTGATTCGGATTGCTTGAAATTTGCCTGTGGTGATACGGTTGTGCTTGAACAAGACTTGCACGCGACCTTGCAACGCTGGTCTGAAACCTCATACCGTATCCAGTCTCTACGAGATAATCCTGACTGTGCACAACAGGAATTTGACGGGCTTGCGGATAAAAGTGATCCGGGCTTAAGTGTCAAACTTACGTTTGATCAAAATGAGGATATTGCTGCGCCGTTAATTAATACCGGCGTACGTCCGCGTATGGCCGTGTTGCGTGAGCAGGGGGTGAATGGCCAAGTGGAAATGGCGGCCGCATTTGACCGTGCGGGCTTTACCGCTGTTGATGTGCATATGAGTGATATTCTTTCCGGCGCACAGCGGCTTGATGACTTTAAAGGACTGGTTGCCTGTGGTGGTTTTTCCTATGGTGATGTACTTGGTGCTGGTGAGGGCTGGGCGAAAACGATTTTATTTAATAGTCAGGCGCGCGATGAATTTGCAGGTTTCTTTGAGCGTGGAGATAGCTTCAGTCTCGGTGTATGTAACGGCTGCCAGATGATGTCGAACCTCAAGGATCTGATTCCAGGAGCGGCGCAATGGCCGCGTTTTGTGCGTAATTTGTCCGAGCAATTTGAGGCGCGTGTGGTGATGGTTCAGATTGAACAGAGTGGCTCTGTTCTGCTTGCCGGTATGCAGGGCTCGACGTTTCCGGTGGTGGTTGCCCATGGTGAAGGACGTGCCGAGTTTTCCAGTGCTGATGCGGCGGCTGTATTCTCCAGCGGTGGACAGGTGGCTTATCGTTATGTGGATAATGCGTTGACAGTGACAGAGGCCTATCCCGCCAACCCGAATGGTTCGCCGTTTGGTATTGCTGCGGTAACCAACAGTGATGGACGTCATACGATCATGATGCCGCACCCGGAGCGAGTATTTCGTGCAGTGCAGAATTCCTGGTATCCCGGGGACTGGCAGGAAGATGGTCCGTGGTTGCGTTTATTCAGAAATGCCCGCTGCTATACCAAATAAGTTATATCGAACAAACAAACAGCGGGTGAAGCAAGCCTGCCAAATCGGGTCTGACAGGCGGGTTGCAGGATTATTGGATTCAGGCTGCGGCCATTTCTTTCAGTGTGTATTTCAGGCGTACCGTTAACACGGTTTCACCTGCGGGCAGAGCTTTAAGTGCGCTGTCGCTACCCCCGTTGCGATAAAACACACAGCCGGGTTGTGCAATGGCCTGGGTGCGAACCTCCTTATCAGAGGCTACGGTGCCATTGGTCAGAAATTCTTCGTTGGTAATATCAAACAGCTTTGCGGCGTCTTCGGCGCTATTGGTGGCGACGTAAAACTCGACACTGCTTTGATGGTTCTGCAGAAGATATTGATACACTCGCATGGTCACTACTTCCTAATATTGTTTTTGTCAGTGTGAATATTAACGAGTTGATTTGCGGAACGCTACTACCAGCATTGGTAGTTTTAAAATTTATTGAGGAGAGTTGAGAAGCGCCACTTATCTTGCTATTGAAAATGGTTGCAAGATAAGTGACGTTTCTTTTATTGCTGTCTGTTATCGCTGCTTAACAGTTTAAACACGCATAAACTGGCCGCCATCCACATTGAGAATGTGGCCGGTAATCCAGCTTGCTTGATCAGACAATAAAAACAGAATGCCATTGGCGAGGTCATCGGGGGTGCCGAGGCGTTTGATGGGCATTTGTTTAACCAGCTCGTCGGCAAAATCACCGGCCGTATTGCGCAGGGCCTGGGTTTCAGTTGGGCCCGGTGCAATGGCATTAATGCGAATCTTGCGCCAGCTCAGTTCGTTGGCGAGCGAGGTGGTAATGCCGTTCATGGTGAGTTTCGCAACACCATAAAAGCCCGTGTGCATCCATGCGGCGGTAGAAGACTGGTTCACAATGGCACTGCCTTTGGGCATATGATCAAGGCAGGCGCGCGTCATATACAGACAGCCAAAGGCATTAACTGCCATGAATTTGTTCAGATAGTCCACATCGACATTGGTCAATCCCTCGATTTTCATGTCGCCAAAAATAGCAGCATTATTCACGAGGTAGTCGATCTGACCGTACTGTTCCTTAGCGGCATTGGCACACTCTTTACAGGATGCCTCATCGGAAACATCAACACGGGCAAACATTGCGTCGCCACCAGACTCTCTGATTTCACCGGCAACGCGCTGGCCCTGTTCTTCATTAATTTCCGCCACACAGACCTTCATGCCTTCGGCAGCAAAACGTTTTGCGTAACCTTCGCCAATGCCGCCACCTGCGCCAGTGACAATGACAACTTTTCCGGAAAAATCCATAGTACTCACCTCTCTTGAATAAGCTTGTAAAGTTTAAAAAGCCGGTTTTTGCTCAATCGCATTAGGGCGTATCTCGACAAAATCGATGCACACACCTTTGGGGTAATTAAAACAGTCGGCGACAGCCTGGCCGACATATTTCATATCCATGTAGCCGTCGTATTCTGCACCTTTTTTCAGCCAGGCACGGGTCGCAGCAATAAGCTTTTCTTCTTCCCAGCCACTGGCAAAATCGGTCATGGTGGCGCCCGGGCTCAATACAGTAACCGCAATGCCATCTTCACGAAACTCGTCACGCATTTCATCGGATAGCCGTTCTACTGCAGCCTTGCTTGCGGAATAGATACCGAGCATGGATATTTCAAAGCGGCTGCGCGCACTGGCGGAAGAAATATTGATGATGCGTGCATTGCCACTTTGCCGTAGCAGTGGCAGGGCGGCCTGAGAGCAGAAAATCACTCCGCCAATATTGGTGTTGAGTTGCAGGCTGAGCTCTTCAGCAGTGACATCGCAAATTTTGTTTGGACGTGCGAGACCGGCATTGTTAACGAGGCCATCGAGCCGACCGAAATGTTCGGCGATAGCCGCAAAGGCCTGCTCCACCGCAGCCGGGTCGGTAATATCTGTCGGGAAGGCTTTGCTGTTCTCGCCAAGTTCTGCCTCAACCTCGGCAAGTGCGGTTTGATTGCGCGCCAGCAGGGCGACCTTGCCGCCCGCAGCAACGAGGGCGCGGGCAATCGCGAGGCCGAGCCCTTGGGAGGAGCCGGTTACCGCAAAGACCTGATTGTCGAGGGGGGTGCTGGATGAGGCCATATCGTGTTACCTGAACTTTTTACCTGGATTATTTATCCGGGATACAATACATTGTGTTTGCAATGTAAATTTAGGGTGACGGATAGTCAATAGGGAAATGCCTTTTTGTGTGGTCCGCCGCCGGGGGGCTTTTTCAAAGCCGACTCAGTATAATGAAGCCCGTTTTTAATTGGCAGTCCGTATCGCTTTCCATTGCCAGGGCGGAATTAATCAACAGAGGTGACAAGATGAGTGATAGTAATGAGCGCAGGGCCAAAGGTGCAAAAGCGTTTGGTGAAGTCTACGAGGGGATTCTCAGCGCTGATCCGGACACACCGACGGGTGACGCCTTTTTCGACCTGATGATTGAAAACCTGTTTGGCGAGGTATGGACGCGGGAGGCGCTGTCGCTGCGCGATCGCCGCTTGCTCACCATGGGGGTGATTGCGGCGTTTACGGAACCGGATACTTTTGAGATCCAGGTAACTGCTGCACTCAATACCGGTCAGCTCACTATTGAGCAGATTCGTGAAATTATCATTCATCTGACCCAGTATATCGGCTACCCGAAAACGACGACGATTCGTGGTGCAGCGGAAAAGGCGATTAATAACTGGTTAAAAACCCAGGACAAGGGCGCCTGATAGCGTCTGGAGCGGTAGGGGGGATACAGCGCTGAGTACAAGCAATTTTTCACCAATGGGTCTGGCCGGGGTCGCCGAAGACGAGACGCTGGCTGCCAGGCGTTTTGCCAAAGTGCTCGAAGTTCCGATGATCCTGCTGGCTTTCTGGATCGTTATTGAATGGTATCTCGGTCTCAAGGGTCAGATAGAGCCTACTGTACAACATTTTAGCAATTGGATTATCTGGTTGTTCTTTGTTGTTGAAATGAGCGTGCTGACCTCGCTGGTCAGAGACAAGATGCGCTTTCTGATGGGTAATTGGCTGAATCTGGTGATCATTATCTGTGGTGTTCCGGTGCTGTGGGAGATTTTTAACTATGCACCAGGTCTGCGTGCGATTCGCCTGTTTTTGATTGTTTCTCTAGTGGTGCCTCTGCTCGGCTCCATGCGTGAAGTACTTTCGAGAAACAGTCTGGGAACCACGCTGATGGTCGCGATGATCGTCATGCTGATGGCTGGCGTGCTTATCGCTGGTATCGATCCAGGGATTGAAACCGTGTTTGACGGTTTGTGGTGGGCCTGGGTAACAGTAACCACCGTAGGTTATGGTGATGTGGTACCAGTAAGCTCTCAGGGCAAGATGTTTGGCGCATTACTGATTTTTATGGGAGTGGGCTTGTTCTCATTGATCACGGCCAATATCTCGGCGTTTTTTATTTCCAGAGAGGATGAGCCGGATCATAGCCACATTGTCGAAACCCGGGAGCGCATTGAACGCATGGAGAAAAGCATTGCCAATATCGAGGAAAAACTTGAACAGCTCACACGCAGTAATAAATGAGCAATGCAGCAAAGATACTATTAATTGTTTGGGAACATGAAAAAGTACGATTTTGAAGATATTCGTCCCTATCGCGACGAAGAAGCACGGGAAGTGCTGGATCGGGTGATTAATGATCGAGAATTTCTGCATGCCATGGGTAATTTTCTTGTACCCGGAGTTTACGCAGTATTTCCCGGCCTAATACGTTGGTTGATTCGCTGCGTATTAAAGTGGGAGACGCGTCGCGTGCACGATGTACACAGCTTTCAGCAGGCCGTAGAGAAATATATGCGGCATATGATAGAAACCACAACTACCGAATTAACCCATTCGGGTCTTGAGCACCTGCAAGCAGACCAAAATTACCTGTTTATCAGTAATCATCGTGATATTGCGATGGATCCGGCATTTGTAAACTGGATTTTATACCACAACGGTATGCAAACAGTGCGTATTGCGATCGGTGATAACTTACTGACTAAAGCCTACGCTTCTGATTTGATGCGTCTGAACAAAAGCTTTCTGGTTAATCGCTCTGAAACGGCACCAAAGAAAATTTTTGTGGCGTTAAAAAAGCTTTCCGCCTATATCTATCACTCAGTTGTTGAAGAACGTGCCAATGTCTGGATTGCACAACGTGAGGGGCGTGCTAAAGACGGTAATGACAAAACCGAGCCTGCTATTATAAAAATGATTGCCATGGCGAAGCCGAAAACCGGTGAATTTTCTGACTACGTTCGTTCACTAAAAATTGTACCGGTGGCGATTTCTTATGAATGGGATCCCTGTGATATCGCCAAGGCCGAAGAGCTTGATGCAAAGCGTCAGCATGGTAGTTATGAAAAAGAACAACACGAGGATGTGCAAAGTATTGCAAATGGCATATCGGGACAGAAGGGGCATGTACATGTGGCTTTTGGTGAAGTGCTCGAGGCGGATTATGAAGATGCTGAAGCGGTGGCAATGGAAATCGATAGGCAAATACATGCCAACTACCGCTTGCACCCGAGTAATTATCTGGCGGGAGAAAAAAACAATCTTGCCATGGATGTGGCTGTAGATCCGTCTATACTGGAAAATAAAGCAGCGTTGTTTGAGCAACGTGTTGCTAGCTGTTCTGCCAGTGCCAGAGATATTCTTGTTGATATGTATGCGAATCCGATCGTGGCAAAGTCTACTTAAACGGAATTTTATTTTCTGTTTTGGTTATGTTTATTTTAACTGTTTTTCGGCAAGCTGTTCGAAGCGCTGCTGCAATTTTGCCTGTTGCTGTTCAGTAGCAGGCCCGCAGCCAAACCATTCCTGTATCAGCTCGTTGAGCTGTGATTTGCCCTGGTTCTTGCCCTTACCAAAATCGGAAGAGAGTTGTTTGAGTTGATATTCCATGCGCAGAGGTTTGTCTTCAGCGGGAGTTTCCCTGTCGAGTAAAATCTCAAGTTGAATCAGGATCAAGCGCCGTTGCTGTTCATTGCTCTCTCGATCAGTGGTGGAGTCACCTTTGGCGAGAGTCTGTGCCTGGCTAAAGCGTTTTTCGAGAATGGTATTCAAGGGTTCAGGCAGAGCAGTTTCACTCTCCCAGCCATCCGCGAGTGCAGGTAGTTGGTCGATATTGTTGCAAGCTTCTATTTCGTCACAGAGCTGGGCCTTGCGATGGGCTTCCTTGAGATGGTGCTGCTGTTTGCGGCGATCAATGCCGCCGTAGCGCTTTTTGTAAAAGTCGCAGGCATCGTAGAAGCGCTTGAATTCGCGTTTCTGATGCTGTTTGGAAAGGTGTTCCAGGGCGTGAAAACGGTCTTTTAGCGCATTAAATGCCTCGCTACTTTGACGCAGGGTGTTGTCGTCAGCTTTGGCAAGTTTATTGATCTGCTGGCAAATCTCGTTAGCTGCAGTAATATCATTTTTGATATTGTCACGAAATTCCTGTCGGTTTTGCTGTTTTTTCTCGAAGGCAGGGCTGCACAGCGCGCGAAATTTTTTCCAGAGTTTCTGGTCTTCACGGCGGCGAGTGATGCCAATCTGTTGCCACTGCTGTTGTAGTTTTTTCAGTTGTTCAATCTGTTCATCGAGATCCTGTTGTTGGTTCAGTCGCTCCGCTTGTTCAATCAACTGCTGCTTGAGTTGTTCGTTCTTCTTTTGTTCTCCGATCAGTTTGTCGTTCAGCGGTTTCAGGGTTTCGCTAAAGCGTGCTTTGACGGCTTTAAAGTCCTTATTGTCGACTGGAGAAAATTTGTGGAATTCATTCTTTGCAGTTTCAATAATTTTGTTGACGGCCTTCCAGTCAGCGTTCTCCCAGTCGTATTTTTGATGGTATTGCTCCAGTTCGGTACAAATGGCATAGCGTTGTTCAAGATTTTGCTGTTTGATCTTTTGTTGATCGTTAAAAAATGCCTTGCAAGGTTTGTAAGCTTTGTCTGAAGCTTTCCGGAAACGTTTCCATAACATCTGCTCTTCCTTGCTGCGCCCACCGTGTAAATCCTGCCACTGCTTTTGCAAGTCCTTGATAGCTTTGGCTAATTCGTTAGGTGGTAAATCAATGCCGATCAACTGCTCCATTTTCTCGCACAGTTCGGTTTGTTTGGGTAGTGCAGCGTAGTTTTGCCAGTCACGGTATTCATAAAGTTGTTTGCTCAATAACTGCAATTTACCTTCCAGCTGATTGGCTGCCTTGTTATTGAGCTTCTGTCGCAGGTTGTAGCCGCGATTAATATTTTTTGCTGCGCTGTCAATGGCTCCATCTGACAGCTGTTTTTCGATTTCTGTCAATAAGGTGTTGAGCTCTTTTTCTGCTTCTGCTGCACTGGTTTTAGCTTGCTCACCCAGTAGCTGAAGCTTTTCAAACCCCTGACTAACACGGCTTACGAGGGGGGGGCATGGGATTTCATCGGGCCAGGGATGTTTATAGGTAGCTTTATCCAGTTGTTTGCGCCACTGCTTGAGTTGCTGTGGATCAGCTGTTTTGCAGGCCTCGATCTGTTCAAGGGTTTGCGCGAGGTTTTCATTTGCGCAAATATTGTGTAAATGGTGATGCAGAGTATTCAGTGTGCGACTGCTATTTTGATAGCGCATGGAAGTTTTTGGACTGGGCTGACTTTCATTGCTGAGTGCTTTCCAATGCTGTTGCAGTGGTTCCAGTTGCTTTGTCAGAAAGTCGAGCAACTCGTGGATGGGCTTATCCGCTGTGTCCGGGATCGTCTGTATTAATGTGTCGAGGGTGTCGCAAATTTCTGCGCGCCCGGCTTCGTGTTCATCTGCTTCACGGCTTTGGGATTCGTGCTGTTCCAGATGTTGCAGGCAGAGATTTTGCGCTTTGATAAATCTCTCATTGAAATCGCAATCTGTGCCACCGAGAGTTTGCCACTGTTGTTGCAGATGTTGTAACTGTTGATGGAATAATGGGTCGTAGCTGCCTGCAGCGAGGGCTTCGAGTTTTTCGCATAATTCAAGCAACTGCTGTTCCAGAGCCTGTTGTTCCGTTTCGTGTTGTTTTATGTCTTTGAGCTTGTCACGGGCAATATGATTAACTGCCTTGTCTTTTCCCAGGGTTTCTTTTTCCAGTTGTGTAAGCACATCAGTGCTGGTAATTTTTTCTGCGGCGAGCTGGCGGGTTTTTGCGATGGTTGCGTGGCAGGCGATATGACTCAGCACCTGTTCATCATCAATGATTGCAATCACGGCCAGTTGCTGATCATTGCTTTCACTGTGGCAGGCTAGCGCACTCAGTAGTGGTAAATCGTTGTAGGCCTTGCTCGCCTGTATCAGGGTTGAAGTATTGGTGTAATGACGTGCAAGCATTTGTGCGAGCCGGATAGTTGCAGCAGATTGTTCCTCTGCATTCCCGGCGTGGCGTGCAAGATGGGCGAGCTTATCGAGATCGTCAACTTTGCTGATTGCCAATAGTCGTACTCTTGTATCGGTATCTTCTATCGCCAGTTGGGAGAAAATCGGCTGGTGATTTTCCAGACTGTCATCAAGCTCGCGCAGGGCTTCGAGCCTTTTTTCAGGGTCTTCCTGCTGCCACTTCGGGTTTGCAAGGGGTTTAAGGATTTTTTCCAGCATGTTGGTCGCCGTCCTGTTGATTGCTCCCGGGGTTATCGTTTCGGGGTTGTCGTTTCCATTGCGGCTGTTGTTATTGTGGTAACACTGCGCAGACCGGCAGTATTCAAAAGTCTGTTGAATAAATCAAGTCAGGCTTATTGGGATTCCGCTTTTGTGAGACAATGCATTTTTTGTATTTATTTAAGAATCATTTTCATTAATGCTGACAGATGACGTAAAACAGGCAATACAGCAGGCCTATAGTCGCTTTCTTGAAGTTAATGACTGGCAGCCACGCCTCGGTCAGCGACAAATGATTGCAGAAATTGCCCGAACATTGGGCAATATCGCGAGTGATGCAGAAGGTCATCGCGATGAAAGTGCTGATAATGCACATATCTGTGTGGTGGAAGCGGGCACGGGTACCGGGAAAACCATTGCCTATTGTCTCGCTACAATTCCGATTGCAAAAAAGCTTGAAAAAACCCTCGTGATTTCCACAGCAACAGTGGCTCTGCAGGAGCAGATTGTCTACAAGGATTTGCCTGCGATCAGTCGTCATGCGGATTTGCCATTTGACTTTGCGCTCGCCAAGGGGCGCTCACGCTACCTGTGCCCGGCCAAGCTTGATACCCAACTGGAGGATGCGAGTCACGACCCGACACTGGCGTTGTATCCCGATGAGGTTCCGCTCGTCAACGACGCGCAAACTACGGAATTGTTTCATTCCATGGCCGGGGAAATGGCAGCGGGCAAATGGGATGGTGATCGCGATAGCTGGCCGCGACATATTGAGCAGAGTGATTGGGTCAAGGTCACGACAGATCACAATCAATGTGCAGGCAGGCGCTGCGCCTATATTTCCCAATGTCCGTTTTTTAAGGCGCGCGATACTTTGCAGGGGGTCGATGTGGTGGTGGCCAATCACGACCTGGTGCTGGCGGATTTATCCCTCGGCGGTGGGGCGATACTGCCTGAACCCGAACAGGCCTTGTATGTGTTTGATGAAGGGCATCACCTTGCTGATAAGGCGATTAATCACTTCGCCTTTCATGGTCGTGTGCAGGGCACGGTGAAATGGTTGCAGCAATCTGGCAAGTCCCTCGCGTCGATGGCGAAAGTGGTTGGGGTTATTGGCAGTGTTGGACAGCAACTGGAAAAGATTACTGAGATCACTGATGCAACGCAGTCGTCATTGTTGCAGGCGTATCATTGGCTTGAAGATAGCATTGATTTTGACAGTGGAGATGATGGCCAGTATCAGCGTAGCCGCCGTTTTCGCTTTCCGTTCGGGGTGGTGCCCGATGAGTTGCAACAACAGGCTGAAATACTTTCACAGCAGTTTTTGCGCCTGGCTGGTCTCTGGGCGGATGTAGTAGAACAATTGAAAGACGCACTTGACGATGATTTTACCGGTACGCCAAAGCACGAGATTGAATTGTGGTATCCGGCAGCGGGCTTATCGCAGGCACGTGCTGATAGCGCATTTGGCTTGTGGCGCAGCTTTGCGACGCCGGATGAAGCGGGTGATTTACCCACGGCACGCTGGGTGGCACTGCGAGATGGCAGTGGAGAGAATGCCTCAGGCAATATCGATTTTGAACTTTGTAGCAGTCCGATACAGTCGGCACACACGCTGAGCGATACACTTTGGAAGCGCGCCTACGGCGCAGTGGTAACCTCTGCAACACTGACAGCGCTGAATAGCTTTGACCGTTTTTGCCGGCAGAGCGGTACGCCAGCCAATGCGAGCTATCTTACGATACCGAGCCCGTTTGACTTCAGTCGCGCAGTGTTTTGCATACCGCCGTTGCAGGTTGAGCCATCAGACACAAAAGGTCATACCGATGCGTTGGTGGGCTTTTTGCAGGACCATGTCGATAGCCAATCCGGTTGTTTGGTATTGTTCAGCTCCCGCCGCCAGATGGAGGATGTTTTTTACGGTCTCGACAGGGACTGGCAAAAGCGTATTTTGTTGCAGGGTGATTTATCCAAGCAGGAAATGATTAACGAGCACAAAAAACGCGTTGATGCAGGTGAAGGCAGTGTGTTGTTTGGGTTAGCGAGCTTTGCCGAAGGGGTAGATTTGCCCGGCGACTACTGTCGCCATGTAGTGATTGCAAAGATTCCGTTTGCGGTGCCTGACGACCCGGTGGAAGAAGCGTTGGCAGAATGGGTTGAGCAGGGTGGTGGCAATGCGTTTATGGAAATCTCCGTACCCGATGCGGCGATGAAGCTGGTGCAGGCTTGCGGACGTTTGCTGCGCAATGAAAATGATAGTGGCACGATTACTCTGCTCGACAAGCGCATTGTGAGTAAACGTTATGGCAAAATGATGCTTGAATCACTGCCGCCGTTTACGCGACAGTTATCCTGAATAATTCTCGTTTGCTTAAAGCGTTTATTTTTTAAGGCACAAAAAAGGCCGCGATACGCGGCCTTTTAAATTTGTTGCTGTTGATCTAGCGTTGCAGGTGCTCGATCTTGTTTTCCTTGCCTTGCCACTCATCGGCATCTGGCAGGGAATCTTTCATCTCAGTGATGTTTGGCCAGACTTCTGAAAGCTCTGCATTGAGTTCGGCAAAAGCTTCCTGGCCATCGGGGATTTCGTCTTCGGAGAAGATGGCTTCAGCCGGGCACTCTGGCTCACACAGTGCGCAGTCAATGCACTCGTCCGGGTGGATTACGAGGAAGTTTGGACCTTCATAGAAACAGTCTACCGGGCAGACCTCTACACAGTCAGTATATTTACAGTTGATGCAGTTATCCCCAACAATAAAAGTCATGCGGGTTGCTCCTGTTTTTGTTGTAGTTAAAACGAGACGAGATTCTATCAGTTTTGCTTTGTAAAGCAATGACTTGGAGACTACGAGTTTATGCTTAGTTAATCACCCACTTCGGCCGCGTAACGTGTCTTTTCTAGAGTTGTTTGATCAGCTGATAGAGCACATCGAGAGCTTCGCGCGGGCTCAGCTCGTCGGGGTTGAGCTCGCGCAGGGTTTTCAGGGCTTTTGGCTCCGGAGGAGCAAATAGCTCGGTTTGCAGCGGCTGTGGAGCTGCGGCATTGCCGTTTCCCTGGGAGGCTGGTACAGGGGTGGCTACCGGAGCGTCGCTGCCCTGTGCTTCCAGCTCGGCAAGCTTTGTCGCAGCCTGTTCTATGACTGTAGTTGGAATGCCTGCGAGCCTTGCTACCTGGAGGCCGTAGCTACGGCTTGCGGCCCCTTCCTGCACGGCATGCAGGAATACGATGCGGTCATCGTGCTCACTCGCATCGAGGTGGACATTGCGCACCCCTGATATTTGCTCTGGCAGTACCGTAATTTCAAAATAGTGAGTGGCAAACAGCGTGAACGCACTGACTTGCTGGGCGAGGTGCACGGCACAGGCCCAGGCGAGTGAAAGACCGTCGAAGGTACTCGTGCCGCGACCGATTTCGTCCATCAAGACCAGTGAGTTGTGGGTGGCGTTGTGGATGATATTTGCGGTTTCTGTCATTTCTACCATGAACGTCGAGCGGCCTCCTGCGAGGTCATCCGAGGAGCCAATGCGGGTGAAAATGCGGTCGACAAGGCCTATTGTGGCGGCACTGGCGGGCACGAAACTACCGGTATGGGCGAGCAAGGTGATCAGCGCTGCCTGGCGCATATAGGTGGATTTTCCGCCCATATTCGGCCCTGTGATGATGAGCATGCGTTGTTTGCGGTCGAGCTCGAGATTATTCGGTACAAATGGTTCGTCGAGCACTTGTTCCACCACCGGGTGGCGCCCTTCGTTAATAGATAGCCCGCTGTCTTCAGTAAGCTCCGGGCAACAGTAGTTGAGTGCCTCGGCGCGCTCGGCGAAGTTGCACAGCACATCAAGTTGAGCCACAGCTTGGGCAGCGAGTAGCAGCGTATCAAGCTGTTCGTTAAGGGTTTCCACAAGTGCATCGTAAAGTGCTTTTTCGCGGGCGAGGGCGCGGCTTTTACTCGACAGCGCCTTGTCTTCAAACTCCTTGAGTTCCGGGGTGATATAGCGCTCGGCATTTTTCAGTGTCTGGCGGCGAATATATTCTACCGGGGCATTTTCAGACTGGGCCTTGCTGATCTCGATGAAGTAGCCGTGGACACGGTTATAGCCTACCTTGAGGGTACTGATACCGGTGCGCTCGCGTTCACGATTTTCCAGTTCTACAAGGAATTCACCTGCGTTAGTACTGATCGCGCGCAATTCGTCGAGCTCACTGTCGTAGCCATCGGCAATGACTCCACCATCGCGCATCACGACTGGCGGGTTTTCAATAATGGCACGCTCAAGTAGATCAACGATATCCGGAAAGGTGCTGATCCCCCGGGCCAGGGTTTCCAGCAGTGGGCAGTCAAAAGCCTTGAGTTGCTCTTGCAACTGCGGGAAATGCGCGAGGGATACGCCGAGTCGTGACAGGTCGCGGGGGCGTGCCGAACGCAGTGCGACACGGGCGAGAATGCGTTCCATATCGCCGATATGTTTGAGCACTTCGTGTAATGGTTCAAAGCGATAATTATCGAGCAGTTGTTGTACGGCCTGTTGGCGCTGTTGCAATACATCGAGATTGCGCAGTGGGCGGTTGAGCCAGCGTCGCAGCAGGCGCTTGCCCATAGCCGTCGCGGCGTTTTCAAGTACGACGTAGAGGGTGTGTTCCTCGCCGCCGTTGAGATTGATATCGATTTCCAGATTGCGCCGTGTGGCGGCGTCCATCACTACGCTGTCATCGTGTTGCTCTGGCGTGATAGCGCGGATATGGGGTAGCGCAGATTTTTGTGTGTCGCGCACATATTGCAACAGGCAGCCCGCCGCACGAATGCCGACACTCATTTCCTCAATGCCGAAGCCGGTAAGGTTGTGGGTATCAAACTGGCGGTTGAGCAGAGTGGTAGCAGCGTCTGAGTCGAAGGCCCAGCCGGGTTGCAGGCGCAGACCGCGGCGATTTTGCGTGATCTCGGGGTGAGCGCATTCTTCATTGAGTAATAACTCGGCAGGATTCAGTCGCTGTAACTCGCCCAGTACGGATTCAAGGCTGGTAACTTCCTGTACGGTAAAGCGACCGCTACTCAAATCCATTACCGCGATACCCCAGCGTTCGGCTTCCTTGCGTTTGTCGCTGTGTTCGTCGATGCAGACGAGCAGGTTGTCGATGCTTTCGTCGAGTAGGGATTCATCGCTCAGGGTGCCAGGAGTGACAATGCGCACCACTTTGCGTTCTACCGGCCCCTTGCTTTCTGCTGGATCGCCAATTTGTTCAGCAATGGCGACTGAGACACCAAGTTTGACCAGTCTTGCGAGGTAATTTTCTGCTGCGTGGTGGGGAACACCGGCCATGGGGATTGGGTTGCCGCCGCTTTTGCCTCGGGCGGTAAGGGTGACATCAAGCAATTCGGCAGCTTTCTTCGCGTCGTCAAAAAACAGCTCGTAGAAATCCCCCATACGATAGAACACTAGCTCGTTCGGGTGTTCGGCTTTGATGCGCAGGTATTGCTGCATCATGGGAGTATGTTGGCTCAGGTCTTTCTCAGCTTGACTCATTGAACAGGTGGTAATCCGTACCGGGGCAAAAAGTTAAAGGTTAAAGCGGCTCATTGTACGCAAACCAGGCAGCAGACCCAAATTAATACGGGCTGTGTCAGCTGGTTTTGGAAGCTCCAGTAGTCAGGAAGGAAATGCGGGGTGCGATACACCCCGCAGGGTGGTTCAGTTCTATTCTTCGTCTAAAGCCTCGCTTTCAGACATATCGCCTTCAGTGTGCTCGCTCATATCTTCTTCGCCGGACATTTCAGACATATCCTGTTCTTCCGATTCCATCATACTGTCTGCGTCTGCGTCTGCGTCTGCGTCTGCGTCTGCGTCTGCGTCTGCGTCTGCGTCTGCGTCTGCGTCTGCAGTATCAGTGGATTGCTCGGAAATCGGCATCAGGCCCTTGGTACGGTTGTCTTTTGCCTCTTTAAGTGAGAAGCCGCCATCTACCCAGCTGCGTGCCTCTGTCGCCGTGAATTGCTCACTTTGCCAGTCCTGCGCGTCGTCTAACTCAAAGCCTGCTATTTTCCAGTCCGCGCCTTGTCGGGCAGTAAAGCCTTCCTGTTTCCAGGTTTGTGCTTCTTCAGGGGCGAAGCCAGCTTGTTTCCATGTGGCGATATCTTCGGAGCTCATATTAGACCAGTCATCAGGTACAGAGCTACAAGCTGCTATAGCGATAACCAGGGTGGCAAGCAACATTTTTAGCGAGAAATTCATAGAGACTCCTTGAAGTGTGCGGTGTATGGATGAATCAGGCCGGATTAGTTTCCGGGTGTTTCAAGATTATCAGGTTCGCTATATCAGTCAACCATCAAGGTCAGGCAGAACGCTGCAAGCTTTCCCGCGGTAAGCAGTTGAACAGTTTTTTGTAATCCCGTGTCAATTGTCCCATGTGCCAATAGCCGAGTTCGGAGGCGATTTCGGTTATTGTTTGGTCGGGTGCGGCATTGATCAGTTTGCGGTGCAAGTGATGTAACTTTCTATTGTTGATGTATTGTTTTGGTCCCATGCCATAAGTACTGTTAAATACACGTTCCAATGTGCTCAGGCTGGTATTAACATTTTGGCACAAACTCTTGACGGTAATTTTCTCATTGATCGATTCATGAATATATGCAAGCGCCGCTTTGCGGATTTGTTCCCGTTGCAAGCTGTTGATATGACATTCTCTGCTGTCAGGCGCCAGGTTAATAGAGTGTAGTAAATCAATTAATAGTCCTTGCTCCAGATAGCTTTCCAGTCGGTTCGGGTCAGTATAAGTAGCTTCAATATTGTTAAAACTTTCTATTAAAGTATTCTGGATCGCATTAAAACGATTGTTCCGGTTTTGCACAATGGAAGGTGAGATATGTATTGCCTTATTGATTTCTTCTTCGGTAAATATTCCGTACAGACTCTCAAGGCTGTCTCTGGAAAAAGACAGGGTGTGTCCTTTGAAACCGTTGAGACTGATAGAGTCCCATTCCTGTGTAGATGGAAACAGCAAAAAGTCTCTTTCATAAGCGGTACGTGAGCACCATTGTAGATTGTCTTGCTTGCCTTGCAGGAAAAAAGCGACGGTGAATGCATCCGCCGGGGCAGCACCGATCTGGTGAACCGGCTTTTCAAAACAGACTTCCTGAAGTATGACATTGGATGTGGCGATCATTTTCAGATTTGAAGTCATGGTACCCGTTTCAAGCTGCAGTAATTCGACGTCCCAATCGGAGACAAACTCAGCCATTTCATCTGAGTAGGAGAAACCTTTACATAACGTTATAAGATTGTTCATAGGGCAATCGCAGGTTTGTAAGAAATGCGTTATTAGTTAGTTGTTGTGGTTCGGTCTTACACAGGGTTTGTTGGTCTGGTGCAAGCCGAGTGCAAAGAGTATCAGCCGATCATGGGATCAGGCAATTCCCGTTTGTTCCCGAATGCTTCCTGTATAGCAAATTGACGATTTTTTGATAGTTGTGTAGGTGATTGCCTATGCTTCTGATAGTCTCTACTTCACTTTCCCTTCAACAACTGTGGAGTGTTCAGTATGAATAGCCTTATCTACTACAAGGTTTTGGGTTTCTCTGTCCTTATGGCGCTAACTGGTGTGGTTGCCGCTAAAGATATCATTCACGATGGTGAGTATTACTTCCTGAAAAACCAGCACGGTGAAAAATGGGCCGAGGAAGATAAAGAAGTCGCAGCCAAATTGGCGGAGATTCGAGAACAAAATGGCGGTAAGCGTCCAAACATTCTTTATATTCTGATTGATGATGTGAGCTTTGGTCAGATGGGCAAGCCCAATATGAACTATGTAACGGGTTTTGATACGCCCAATATCAATGAGTTGGCGTCAGAAGGGTTGTCGCTGATGCGCATGTATACGGAGCCTTCGTGTACGCCGACAAGGGCGGCCTTTCTCACAGGTCGTCATCCGGTGCGTTCAGGCCTTAAGGAAGTAAAAGTGGCACTAGTTGGTGAAGGGTTACCGGCAAAGGAAGTGACAATTGCCGAGGTGCTGTCAAAAGCTGGTTATCAGACATCCCATGTGGGCAAATGGCATCAAGGTGATATTGAGCAGTCCTATCCTCATAACCAGGGTTTCGACTATGCGGCTTTCCCCTTGCATCAGCAAGTACAGTTGGCGTTAATGTCCGAGGAATCCGGGCGGGCCAATAATCTGTTGAGTTATGAAGCTGCCTTGCAATCCAATGAGTTTGCCATGGACAGGTTTTTTAAGCCGGTGGGTTTGGTTACTGGTGTAGAAGCGGTGAAAGGTGGTCAGGCTCGCGAGGTGGATCTGGAGCCAGGCGAAAAGTGGACTCAGGCTCACTATATTGCCATGAACGAGCGTTATCAGCGTCAGACACTGGAGCAACTGCGTGAGTTGGCCAAAGATGATGAGCCATTTTTTCTCCAATACTGGCCTCTTTATCCATTGAATTTCGTGTATGACGAGCAGCAGGACACTCGCAATGGTGGGTTTATGGCAGAAAAATTGGAAGAGCTCGATACGATGATTGGCGAAGTGATGACAGAGGTTGATAAGCTGGGTATTGCTGACAATACAATTGTGGTTCTCATGGCGGACAATGGGTTGATGTATCACTATGAGGGGACTTCCGGCTTAAGTCAGTTGATTTATCGAGGTGGTAAAACCAACCATCTGGAAGGTGGGGTGCGAGTTGATGCCTATGTGCGTTGGCCGGGTGTGATTGAAGCAGGCAGTTATGCAGGTGATATTGTGCATGTCTCGGATCTGTTCACAACCTTTGCGCGTGTTGCAGAAGCAACAGAGTATATTCCTCGTGATCGTGTAATCGATGGTATTGATCAGACAGCATTGCTATTAAATGGTGAGCATCACGGCCGTCGTGATTACGTCTATATCTACGAAAACGAAGTGCTGCGCTCAATCGTCAAACAGGAATTCAAAATGCATATGCCCCTGCCGGGGGTGCCTGGCGCAGCAGCACCGGTATTTAATCTCTATAAAGACCCACGTGAGGAAAATGCCCATGTTGGTATGTCCTTGTGGTCTGGTGCAAGCTTCCAGGATATGGCCAAGCGCCATATGATGATGATTCAGAAGTATCCGCATAACAAGCTGGGTAAAGGTGTTCCCTATGAAGGGATTGAAAACCTGCGCCCGGAGAGTGAAGAAGTGCGTGAAGTATTTGCCTCATGGAATAAGAAATAGCCACTTCCTGTCGTTAATGAAAAAGCCTCTCGCTAAAACCGGGAGGTTTTTTTATGGTTGTAATTGCAGAGAATAAAAGAAAGCTTATTTAACAGCGAAAGCAATTAATGATTTTCTGAACGACGGTACGGCATCCTTAAGTGCTGTACCCAGATTTTGGATATTTCCAGCGATGCCCTCACGGTAGCGCCGCGATTTTAAAAACTGGACATCGACCTCTTTGAATTGTGCTTCTGTGAGTAGCAGGTCCAGCTCGGCCTGAGTAAATTCACGATTATGGCGCTGTGGGTAGTACTCGCGACCATTGTATTCCACGGGCGCGGCGTTCAGATAGTGGGTTTTATAGTCATAAGTAATGTGTTTGCCGCGAATCAGGCGGCTGCGGTTGCGAAAGCACACGGCATTGGGAACGTCTATTTCGAGGATACCGCCGTCGCGCAGAACCCGTTTCATTTCCAGTACGGGTGGCAAATGGGAATGAGTAAAGTGTTCAAGTACCTGGCAGCAGCTGATGGCATCCATCGATGCATCGTCATAGGGCAACGAATCTGCTTCGATATTGCAGACCTGAAACGGTATTTCATGCTGGATATAGAGATTTCCCTGGCTGTGATCCATAAAATCCACGGCGTACACTTCGTGGCCGAGCAGCTTTAGCAGAACCAGCAATAGACCGTCACCGGAGCCAACGTCGAGAACCCTGCGGTGATTTCTGAATCGCCAGGCAATATCGCAAAAACGATCAATAGAGCCGTGGAAGTTATCCTCCTGGTGAGGAATGGAGCGATCGTAGTAAGCACCTTCGTCGCGTTTTTGCACAGCAAAGCGTTTGATTTCGGCTTTCGACAGATTGTGGACGGCGGTGGACATTAAGTGACCCTGACGGGCTCCCGTAAATGATGCGCTATTTTAACAATTCTGTTTTGTAAATCAATGTAGCCGGGATATGTGACAGTCAATGTGGAGTTCGTAAATAAAGCTGTTCCTAGCTGTTATTTTACGATTATTATATGCTCGGTTTGTTAACTGCGAGAGAGATTGCTGCATGAATTTGAAAAGAAGCTATGAAAAGAGAATTTTCAAGATCGTCAATGCGCTTCTCAAACCCGTTGTGAAGCGGTCCACTGATGACCCTTTCCAGGTTGTGTTTGATGACTTTTTAGCGGCGACTAAACAGCAGAGTGGTGCTTCCATGCTTGAGATTGGTTCGAGAAATGTGACAGGAGAGGCTTATCGCGAACTATTTCCACATATAGAAAGTTATACCGGGTTTGATGTGTTGGCAGGTGAAGGTGTTGATGTGGTTGGTGATGCGCATAAGTTGTCAGATTATTTTGAGAATGAATCATTTGACTTTGTATACAGTGTGTCTGTGCTCGAGCACATTCTTTTTCCCTGGAAGGTCGCTATAGAGATGAACAAGGTTATGAAAACCGGGGGCTATGTGTTCTTATCTACCCACACAGCCTGGCCGGAACACGAGATGCCTTGGGATTTCTGGCGTTTTCCTGCCAACGGTTTTCACGCGTTGTTTAATCAGTACACGGGCTTTGAGCTGGTGATGGCAAAAGAGGGTTTGCCAGGAAAAATGTTTACCTTGGTTGATGCGCCGAATACCAGTGAAATGTGGCGTTTTACCTTGAGTCAGGCCGTTTCGGTTCTGGCGCGAAAAACCGGAGATTACAGGGATGACTTGATTAAATGGGATGTGGATATTTCAGGTGTTGTTGACACCATGTACCCGGAGAAGAATGCACCTGAATAAAATAACAAGATGCCCGAATTAAGGAAAGGAGTGTCTCAGTACTTTTTCAAATTGATATAGTGAGCTGGATTAACCATTTTTTTAATTGCCGAGAGCTGTTTTCTATTGAGTAGTTTGTGGTCATAGAGCGGTTTGTTGCTGATAGCTTCATCAAAGAATTGTTGATTAAAGCTATCTTCAAAGGGAAGACCGATATAGTCGAGCATTTCTGCAAGTGACTCAGCGGGGTTGGCCAAAAAGTCTTCGAACTGAAACATACGATACCTGTCACCATATTGTTGCTGGTAACTTTCATCAAGAAATTTTTCATAGGCCGAGTTGTAAGTAACACAGGTAAAATCAGCTGCCAGATCCCTTCGGCCCATGTAGGAGCCGGCAAAATTCCTAGGATCTCTTTTCATCACAATAACAGGGACATCTTCTATAAGTGAAAAGATGTGTTTTTCCAATAGATAAACATACTTCGGAGTTTTATCGATTAGTCGGACAGTCTCATCATTAGATACATGACTGAGTTTTTTTGTAAGACGATAGGCCTCTTCGAGAGAAGGAGCGGCAATGATCTGGTCGATATCTTCATAAGATAGCCCCCAGGTCTTCGGGTAGCGTTCATAAAAAATTCTATTTTCTTTACTGGTTTTATATTCAGGGAGAGTAGGGTTTACCAGTAGGCCGTATTCAACGCCGGAATCCAGTTGGCTATGATGTTGCAGGATCTCCTTGACGATAGTTGTACCAGAGTGTTCAGCGCCACAAACGATGCAGGCCAGAATATCTCTTAACATTGGTATAAACTCATAAAAACAGCTAAAAAACGCATTGTACAGATAAAATCTTACTGCTGAAAGACAGGGTTTGCGGGAAACAGTAAGTAAAAAAGTGTATAATCTGCGGTTTTTCGCGGTGTGTCTTTATAGTCATGCAAGCGGAAAAGTGAGGGGTCGGAAGGTTGAGAGTTGGTCAGACTCGTTATTTGATAGCTCCAGGTTTAAAGATATGAAAACTGCATTGATCACAGGTATTACCGGGCAGGATGGCTCCTATCTTGCCGAGTTGTTGCTAGCCAAAGGATATGAGGTGCATGGAATCAAACGCCGTGCCTCATCGTTTAACACTGACAGGATTGATCATATTTTCCAGGACCCGCATGAGCAGAACCCGAAACTGAAATTGCATTATGGTGATCTGACCGATACCTCGAATCTGGTACGTATACTTAGTGAGGTAGAACCGGATGAAGTATATAACCTTGGTGCCCAGAGCCATGTAGCAGTGTCGTTCGAATCGCCGGAATATACAGCAGACGTTGATGCAATTGGTTCCTTGCGTTTACTTGAAGGTATTCGCTTTCTTGGTTTTGAAAATAAAACCCGTTTCTACCAGGCGTCGACGTCTGAATTGTATGGTCTGGTTCAGGAAGTGCCACAAAAAGAAACAACACCTTTTTATCCCCGCTCACCTTATGCGGCGGCCAAACTTTATGCCTACTGGATTACCGTCAACTATCGCGAAGCTTATAATCTCTATGCCTGTAATGGCATTTTGTTTAATCATGAATCCTGCCGTCGCGGTGAGACTTTTGTAACGCGCAAGATTACTCGCGGTTTATGTAATATTGCGCAGGGGCTTGAACAAACTTTGTTTATGGGCAATATGGATGCGCTGCGTGACTGGGGACATGCGAAGGACTTTGTGGAGATGCAGTGGCTGATGTTGCAGCAGGATGAGCCGGAAGATTTTGTGATTGCTACAGGTGTTCAGTACTCCGTGCGTGCCTTTATTGAAATGGCAGCGAAGCAGTTGGGTTTTGCCATTGAGTGGCAGGGTGAAGGTGTGAATGAGCAAGGTGTAGTTACATCCATAGAGAATGCAGAAAACCTTCCCTGTATCAAAACTGGTGATGTAGTTGTTGAAGTCGATCCTCATTACTTCCGACCTGCAGAAGTGGAAACACTACTCGGGGATCCGGCAAAGGCGAAGGAAAAGCTTGGTTGGACACCGAAAATATCGCTTGAGGAAATGATTGAGGAGATGATTGCTCACGACCTTAATCAGGCAAAGCAGGCGAGTTTACTTAAATCCCAGGGCTTTAACCCCTATCCGTATACCAACAGTCAGAAATAGCAATGCGCAAACTGTTTATCAGCGGTGGCAGAGGTATGGTTGGTCGCAATCTGCTGGAGTGTGAGTCTGCGCAGTACTGGGATATTGATGCACCGGGTAGTGATGAGCTGGATTTGCGCGATTACGCAGCGACACTTGATCATCTCTCTACATTGCAACCCGACTTTGTGATTCATGCAGCGGGTCTTGTTGGTGGTATTCATGCCAATATGAAAGAGCCGGTAAGATTTCTGGTAGAAAATATTGATATTGGGCGCAATGTTATTCTTGCGGCTCGTGAAGCGGGTGTAAAAAACCTGATTAATCTCGGTAGCTCTTGCATCTATCCGAGAAATATTAGCGGTGAAATCACCGAAGATATGATTATGACCGGAGAGCTGGAGCCAACTAATGAAGGTTATGCGCTGGCGAAGATGGTGGCGCTAAGGTTGTGTGAGTATATTAATCGGGAAGCGGATGATTTTAATTACAAAACGTTGATTCCGTGCAATCTCTATGGGCGGTACGATAAGTTTGACCCTGAAAAATCTCATCTTGTCCCGGCTATTATTCGCAAGGTTCATGAAGCAAAAGTTAACCAGTCCCCGACGGTGGAGATTTGGGGGAGTGGTGAGGCGCGTCGGGATTTTATGTATGCAGGGGATACCGCTGCAGGTATTTTTAAAGCGCTGGAAGACTTTGTCGAGCTGTCCGAGGTAATGAATCTTGGTACCGGCAGGGACTATACGATTAACGAATACTATGAAACAGCGGCAACAGTGATTGGCTGGCAGGGCGAGTTTGTACATGATCTCGACAGGCCTGTCGGTATGGCGCGCAAGCTGACCTCAGTGGAAAGGCAACAGGCTTGGGGTTGGATGCCGCCGACCTCACTCGAGGAAGGTATTGCCAAAACCTATGAGTATTATATTGAGAGTAGTGCATCATGACCTATAAATTCCCATTGGCTACGACTTCCTGGGATGATGCGGAGTATGCTGCCATTCAGAAGGTGGTCGATTCCGGTCATTTCTCTATGGGGCCACATGTGCAGGCATTTGAGCAGGCATTTGCTGCAGAGATGGGTAGCCGTTACTGCGTGATGGTGAATTCCGGCTCGTCGGCTAACTTGCTCATGGTGGCCGCTTTGTTTTATAGCGCTAATGATCAGTATCAACTGAAAGCAGGTGATGAAGTAATTGTACCCGCTGTTTCCTGGGGGACGACTTATTTTCCGTTATATCAATACGGTTTGAAGTTGAAGTTTGTTGATGTTGATCTTGAAACCCTGAATTTTGATTTGCAGGCCCTTGAAGGCGCGATCACTGACAAGACTCGAGCGATACTGGCGGTTAATTTGCTCGGCAATCCTAATGATTTTGCAGCTATTGAAGCGATGATTAAAGATCGCAATATAGTGTTGCTGGAAGATAACTGCGAATCCATGGGTGCTGAATTTGGTGGCCGCAAGACAGGTACCTTTGGTGTGATGGGTAGCTTTAGCGCATTTTTTTCCCATCATATATCAACCATGGAAGGAGGAATGATTGTCACGGATGATGAAGAGATTTACCAGATTCTGCTGTCACTGCGAGCCCATGGCTGGACTCGCAACCTTCCGGATAACAACCTTGTGTGTGGTGAGAAAGACCCAGACCCATTTAAAGAATCCTTTCGTTTTGTACTGCCTGGCTATAATGTCAGGCCGTTGGAAATGTCCGGTGCGATTGGTATTGAACAGTTGAAAAAGCTCCCGATGCTGGTTGAAGAGCGCCGTAATAATGCGACGGCTTTTGTCGATGTGATGCGCGATCATCCGGATATCATCGTACAAAAGGAGTTAGGTAAGAGTAGTTGGTTTGGTTTCAGTCTGGTGATTCGTCCTGATTCAAGCCTGCAGCGGGCAGATCTGTTGGATAAATTGCAGCGGGCCAGTTTTGAGTGTCGTCCCATTGTGGCAGGAAATTTTGCCAATAATGAGGTGGTGCGTTATTTCGATTACGAAATATCTGGCGAACTGATAAATGCTGATCATGTTGACCGGCAAGGTCTATTTATTGGTAATCACCATTATCCGATGGCTGAAGCGGTTGCTGCTCTGCAGCAGCTTGTCGCGGGCTAATATGGTTATCGTTAAATTAAA
This sequence comes from Pseudomonadales bacterium, assembly GCA_028280345.1. Lineage (GTDB taxonomy): Bacteria > Pseudomonadota > Gammaproteobacteria > Pseudomonadales > UBA7239 > JANQLY01. The sequence continues at coordinate 30,471 of JANQLY010000011.1, forward strand.
AGGCGGGCTTGGTAACCAGCTGTTTCAGTACGCGTTCGGCCGTGCGCGGGCGTTGGAATCTGGTCAGGAACTGATCCTGGATATTTCCCATTATATGCCCGGCGGCGAAGGGGAGCACTCCTGGCCCTATGAGCTACATAAATTCCATATAGCGGCACAAACAGAGTTGAGTCGCGAGCAGAAAAAAGTTCTAAAATATAATTTTGAGAAAACCGGCATTAAAAACTGGTGGGCAAAACGCTTTTTTCCTGTAGAGAATTACAACGAAACATCGCTTGCGTTTGAGGCGGCATTAGTGCCTGCGCAGCGTGGCACCCATTATATTTACGATGGTTATTTTCAGACCGAGCGCTATTTTTCTTCTGCTCGTGATATGTTACTTGAAGAAATCAGCCTGAAGGCGCCGATGAGTGAGCGCAGTACCACTATGCTTGAGCAAATTCGCCAGAGCCATTCCGTAGCTCTGCATGTGCGTCGCGGTGATTATATATCAAACCCGGCTGCAAATGCTGTTCACGGCACCTGCTCGCTGGACTATTATTGTGCCGCAATGTCCCGACTTGAAACTGAGTTGAATGATTTGTGCTATTTTGTATTTTCCGATGATATTGAGTGGTGTAAGGAAAATCTTTCATCTGCCGGAAAGTTTGTTTATGCCGATTACGATCAGGCAGTGCCGCCAGAAGAAGACATGATGTTGATGCGCGCCTGCAATCATCAGGTGATAGCTAATAGCAGTTTTAGCTGGTGGGCAGCCTGGCTTAACGAAAATTCTGAAAAGCGGGTGGTTGCACCGAAAGTCTGGTTTCGAGATACAGCTATGGTAGCTGATGATTTAGTACCGACGAGTTGGATCAGATTGTGAGAATTAACAGCAGGGGCCTGTCATGGGGTTGAGACGAAAGTTTCGCAATTTTAAGGCAAAGTACTTTAAAGAGACGGAAACGCTTGAACAGCGTTTTCAGCGCGAAGTCAATCGCTGGTTTGCGGACAAGGGTGATGAAACCCTGCGTCTGGATTATCCGTTGACCGCAGAGAGTATTGTGGTGGATCTGGGTGGCTACCATGGTGATTTTGCTGACAGTATTTACTCTCGCTATGGCTCCGAAATATTTGTATTTGAACCAATGCCGGGCTTTTTTTCGATGTGTGAAGAACGCTTTCGCAATAATCCGAAGATTCATTGTTATATGTATGGCTTGTCAGACAAACCGGGTTTTTTTCAGATATCTGAAGATGAAGATGCTTCGAGTATTTCACGCGATACACAGGGTAAAAACTGTGTGAACGTGGAAGTGCGTTCAGTAGTTGATGAATACGCTGCACTGCTGCAAGGTAGAAAAATCGACTTGCTAAAAATTAACATTGAGGGTGGTGAGTTTGAGGTTTTGCCAGCCCTGATCGAATCGGGGTTGATTCGCCAGGTTAAAAATATCCAGGTACAGTTTCATACCTTTATTGATGATGCTGAGAAAAAACGCGCTGCGATTCGCAAAGCTTTGAAAAAGACTCATGTTGAATCCTGGAGTTATGAGTTTGTCTGGGAAAACTGGGTGTTGAAGTGACATTGGCGATGAAGCAAGCCAGGTTGGTTGCCCCGGGTTTGGTTGAAGACAGAATATTCGATCTCAATGATCCGGGAAATCGTGATCGCTGTTTTGAACCCTATGCCCAATTGCAACAAGGTTTTCATAAATATGGTATAGAACTGCATACCCCGGACAGGGTTGTAGGAAAAAATATTGCTTTTGATCTTCATATGAATGTTGCGGAAGTGGACTCTGCAGTACCATCCTATGTGATGTTGTTGGAAACGCCAGCGATTCATCCGCCGAATGGAGATATAGGCGGGGCATCAGCTTTTCGCAAGGTATTTACCTGGAATGATGATCTTGTTGATGGTGAGACTTATATCAAATTGAATTTTCCCAGCCCGATTGCGGTGCCTGCGGTTGATGGCTTTGCCGGGCGAGATAGTTTCTGTTGTCTTATCGCGGGCAATAAGCAGGTCGCACAGGCAGATGAGCGTGAATTGTATTCGGAGCGTGTCAAAAGTATACGCTGGTTTGAACAACATGCCGCGCAGGATTTTGTGCTGTACGGTATTGGTTGGGATAAAAGGGCGCCGTGGGAACCGCCTTTGTCAGAGGAAGAACAAAAGGCGAAGAAATTTTTATGGTTCAGGAAAGCAAAGCCACGCCGGGCTTTTCCAAGCTATGCGGGAAAGGTTGTCTCGAAAGCGGATGTCTTGCGCCGAACACGCTTTTCTATTTGCTACGAAAACCTGCGTGACTACCCAGGGTATATCACAGAAAAAATTTTTGATTGTTTTTTTTCCGGTTGCGTGCCTGTGTACTGGGGGCCGGGTAATATCCACGATTATATCCCCGAAGATTGTTTTATTGATCGGCGTAATTTCAAGGATACTGCCGGGGTCTATGACTACCTTAAATCCATGACAGAACAGCGCTATTGTGAGTACCAGGAAAATATGCGCAATTTTGTCGGCAGCGAGGCGATACTGGACTTTGGTTGTGAGCGTTTTGTCGAAACACTAGTACAGCATATTCTCAAGGACGTCGGTAGCTTATGAGTGAGCCCGCAGTCAGTGTCCTGATGCCAGCTTACAATGCCGCTGCACATATTTGTGAGGCGGTCGACAGTGTACTGGCGCAAACATTTCAAAATTTTGAATTGTTGATTGTTAATGATGGCAGTAGTGATGATACGGTAGCTCTTGTTGAGTCTTATTCTGATGATCGCATCCGCCTGGTAAATAATGAGCAAAACCTCGGTTTGCCGGCCACATTAAATAAGGGAATTTCAATGTGTAAAGCACCTTACATTGCGCGTATGGATGCCGACGATATCTGCTATGCCGATCGTTTACAAAAACAGTTTGACTTCATGGAAGATCATCCGCAAGTCGGTTTGCTCGGGGGGTGGGCGAAGAAGTTTGACGCAGAAGAAGGTGATATGATCCACCCGGCGACCAGTAGTGAAAATCTTAAAATTAATTTATTGATTTCCTGTGTTTTTATTCATCCGTCCGTGATGTTTAGACGTTCAGCCTTAGGGAAACTTGATGTTTTGTATAGAGATGTTGTTGCGGAGGATTACGATTTGTGGATCAGACTCGCTGAAGTGACAGAGGTCGCGAATATACCGGAATTCTTGCTGCAGTATCGGGTTCATGGAGGGCAGTTAACTCAAAGTAAAAAAACAGAGAATAATGATGAGTCAATGGGTATCCGCTTTTCTTTGTTGGAGAATTTGCTGGGGAATATTACAGAGGAAGATAAAGCATCTTTGCTGGATATTGTTAACCAGGACTGGAGAGAAGATAAAGTGGCAGCCATTCTTTTATTGTGTTCCAGGATGTTGGCTGCAAATGAAAGTTATAAGAAATATAGACAGGAAGAGTTGCTGGAATGGGTTAGAGGTATTATCAATCCGGTAACGCTAAATTTTCGTAGTTATAGCAAGAGTACACAAAGAGAGCTATGTAGAAAATTCCACAGGCTACTTAAGCTTGTATTGCCTGAAAAAAAGATCAATAAAATTCGGCTTAGAAGTTATTTTCCGTTTTAGCAGACTTACTGATAAAGGTTCGGCGTAAAAAAGCTTTGACCTGGTGTTCATCCTGAGTTGGAATTTCCATGAAGCCGATCCCTTCTTTTTCTAAAAAGTAAGCTTGCCCACGAGCCACGTTTTCCTCCCATTTGGATGAAGAAGCAATAGAGCTTTGTGCCATGCAGTTTTCTATATTGTCGAGATATTTCTCGCTGTCTGTAATGTCTGCAAACCACCAGAAAGGTGAGGTTAGGCCGCGTTTGGAGATTTGATAGGTATGTTCTACATGCTCCCAGGCGTTATAAAAGTTTTCATCCATTAGGCCTGTTTGTTCCAGGGCAGAGCGATGATAATAAGAAAATGCGCCCACACAATGCTGGTAGAGGGCAATACTCTTCCCATCCGGGTAGTCATAGATTAATCGCGGGGCGGGGGCGCCTGTTTCCGAGAAAACGGCCCTGGATTCATTTTGTAATACCCGCGCAACCCTTGGGTATTTCTTTTTGCGGCTGAACCGGTTGACCAGTTTTTGCCATGTCGGTTGTGGAAGGTATTTGATCTCGTCTGGTTGTTCGCGATTGGCAGGGCCTTGCAGGGCGTAGTTGAGGTGCATAAGGGAGGAGGTGTTAGCGGTATCAATATAAGCATGAAAAACATTGCTATCCTTAATGATGACATCGTCTTCCATAATGAAAATATGCTCGCAGTTTTTTTTCATGAGGTAGCGCAAAGCGTCATTCTTGGTGATTGCAACACCCTGGTTGGATTCGTGCTGAATAATATGTGCTTGTGGTGGGTAGGCGGAATCATCATAGGGAGTGCCATCATTGACGATGACGAAATGATCTATGATCTGTTCCGGAACCGTAAATGCAGATTGGCAAATTTTTTCCGGCGCATTATATGTAATGAGTCCGAGGCCTATTTGAGACATGATTGGCAGCCTTAAAAATTAGGGCCAGCATAGCTACTGTGATTTAAATAAGCAACAATTTTAGAGTGGACGCATCTTATAGCGTCTTGGATTTTGATAGGAAGCCTGGTATCATGGCTGCGTTTTATTGAGTCTTGAGCTTGATCGCTAATGGTAAGTTTTGGTCTTGTTCAGGAATTGCATGTGTAGTTTCTTTTTATGGCTCAGTAAGGGAATATTAGCGAACCATTTTTTAATTTTCATATTGTTACTGTGAACTCACCTGCAAAGAAAGCTCTCATTTACTCTACCTATCACCCGGATGGACATCTGGGTAAACATGTTACTGATCAATTAAGTTCTTATGCTGACTTAGGGCTTGAGATATTTGTTGTAGACACGTCAGGTGGTGATCTGGGGGCGCGAAAATCTTTCTGTGAGAAAATAGGTGCAACGTTCTTGCCGAGAAAAAATACCGGTTACGACTTCACCAGTTATAAATACGGTTTGCAATTCTTGGAAAAAGAAACGAGCCTGTTAGATGAAGGAACGTCTATTCTATTAGCTAATGATTCCTGTTTTGGTCCGCTTTTCCCCTTGCAGGATATTTTCGATAAGCTGGAACGCTATAAAGACCGTAAAGTGTGCGTTGGCCTGACAGATAGTCATTTGCGTAAAAGCTATCATTTGCAGAGTTATTGGCTTTACATAGAGAGTAATGCTACTCCTGCGTTATTGAAATTTTTTGAGTTGATGCCCGAAATAGAGGAAAGAGACGATGCTATTGAGCATGGTGAGCTTGCACTATCGGCATTTTTGCGTTTTCAGAAGGTTAAACTGGTACCCCTGTATACCCAGGAGGCTTGTGCAGATGCGATTATTGAGCAACTGCGTTTTCCATATATTTTGAAAAAGAAGTATTGGGTATTTCAGGGGCTTCCCAAGCCAGAGAAGGCGGTGAAGAATGCTGTGCGCAGGCATTTGAAAGGCCGAGCTATGACAAAAGAGCTGAACCCAAGTATCTCATTGATGCCTGTGCTGGTTGATCAGCTACATTGCCCATTTGTTAAAATCCAGAGACTCCGGGATGATTTGTTCAGGTGTGGTTATTGGGATGCGTGGTCGGAAATGGCGCTGGATAAATATCCCGTATTGAAAGAGCAATGTGAAGATTATCTGGTAAATACAGGGCAGTTAAAAAATATTGCAAAGCACGGCAGCTATAACAAATAAGCTCGACGCTAACGAATAGCCTTGTGAGAAAAACGTTCGGTTATGTTTCCCTTTTAGGGGGATACATGGTATCGACTACGTCCGTAATATCGATATCCCATTTAAGAAGGTCGGAATCATAATCACCAATCTTTTTTGCAATAATGGCTACGCCAAGATTGACGTTGTATTTCCACATCTCTCGCGTTGGGGCATCTTCAGATAGTGAGTAGCATCTTCCCGGGATGCCTTCTGTCGCTGTAATAACTTCAAAGCCAGTAAACTGATTAAAAAGCACACGGAGGCCATTTACCGGGAATCGCCAGAAATCCCACGGTTGCTCATGCTCGGGCCAGACCGGGTGTGTTGAGACGAAGACATAGCCGCCGGTATTCATTACTTTGTTTGTTTCCAGAACTACCTTCCAGGGAAAAAGAAGGTGTTCGAAAACAGATACTGAATAGACGAAATCAAACTTTTTGTCAGGGAAAACACTACCAAGTTTGTGGGCGTCACCGACAACATCGACACCGCCACCTTCCCTGACATCAAAGCCGGTATAGTCTGTGCAGTGTGGGAATATATCTCTGCGTGTCAGGTCAGAAACGTCTCTGGAGCCGATTTCAAGTATTGAGGGATTTTCTTTTTGTTGGGTTAGTACCTTGAAATCCTCGAAAACCTGATGATAAGGGTCGTTTAAGCTCGACTTTACATATGGCGCATGCAGGCTGTTAAGAGTTTTGGCAAAATGCGCTTTCAACTTTCGCTTTAATTTGGACATTGCTTTGAATCTGAGCAGGGAATTTGAGGAGTTGATGGTACACTTCACCCTAGGTGGGGTCAACTGCCACCCGGGGTGAAGCGAGTGGTAGAGTGCTGCTGGCTACTACTAATAATGCCCTTTGATTTTGATCGATAGGGCGAGAAGGTTTTTACTGGTTTTTGTATAGAGAAAATACATTGCAGAGTTGAAGAAACTGAATTGTGATTTGAGTGTATCTTTTAATGGGGTTAGATCGGGGCTGTCTTTTGCTGCAATTCTGTGCAGCAGGCTAAATAACAGGGTTTGCAAAAAAAAGCCGGAAAAGTGTTGGGTAAACAATTGGTATTGTTCAGCGTATAGAACCCCTTTTTTGCGATTTTCCGCACTGATTTGTGCTGCGTGTTTGCGGAAGCTGCATAGTGGTTCAGCAATATAGTAAAGGTTGCCTTTTTCCAGCAAGTGGAACCACATTTCCAGATCAATCAGCTGGCTATAATGTGTATCAAATTGCTTATCAATATCAGAGCGCCGAAAAAGTGTCGCGGAAGGTTCGCCTATGAGATTTTTGGCGGTGCTGGCACAGCGTTGTTTTATAGTCTGGCCGTTTATGCTTCGATCTTTCGAGCCCAATACCCCCCAGTGATCTACCGCTTGTGAATGCTCATTGATTACAGTTCTGGCTGACGTTACCAGTGTGATGTCCGGATTGTGTTCGAGAATGTCTATCTGACGTTTTAGTGCATCTGATGTCATCAAGGTATCATCGGCAAATAGGCACTTGATGTATTTTCCCTGGGCAAGGCTCAGGGCATAATTGAGATTCTCTGCCTGTCCCAGGTTGGTTGTGTTGGCAACAAAAAGTATGCGTTCATCTTTCTTCGCATATTGCTGGCATATTTCTACCGAATTATCGCTTGATGCGTCATCACAGATGATTAGCTCGAAGTTACTAAAATTCTGTGCGAGTGCCGAGTCAATGGCTTCCGGCAGATATTGTGCATAGTTGTAGGTGGGCATAACGATGCTTACCAGAACTTCAGCCATTACAGTTTCCTGCTGTGTTGAGTGAGTCATCTCAGGGGCGCAACAAAAATTTTAGCACATGCAGCAAAATGCCATGGCGGCTGCAGTAGCTAATCACTCGTGAACGCCTACTGGAAGGTCTTACTGTGAGGTTATCAATGTATGTTCTTAGTTCGACATATTTTTTGTTGTAAAAGTAGTAATTGATTTGCAGGTTTGCACCGTTCTCCAGGGCTTTTTGTTTTACCGGCCGGGAAAGAGGGTAACGATTGATAAAATACTCACGTATTTTCCAGATGCCGTAGGTGAATCCGGAGCGTTTTGCCCTGTTGTCACTTTGCGATGTGGAATGGGTTCTAAGCCAATAGGTGGCGAGTGACTCGTCGAGATAGATTGCCTCCCCCCGGGCGCACAGTGCCAGCCATAGTGGGTAGTCCGGTGTTGTCCACTCGGTTTGTTGCGCCATATTTATGTCGCGCAATGCCTGCCGGGCTTCGCTGGTGCGGCAGCAAACAGTGACGGCGCCAATATAATTACGCAGCAAAATAGTTTCGTAAATGTTTCCGGAAGGGGGGTGATCTCCTTTGTTGCGACGGTAGTTTTCCCGTGTAACACCGGCGCTTTCATCAATACGATTGAAGTCGCCATAGGTCATTACAGCCTGTGGATTGGCATCAAGTATGGCAACCTGTTTTTGCAATTTCTCCGGGTTGTGCCAGAAATCATCGTTGTCACAAAATGCCAGGTATTTACCCGTCGCCTGATCGACGAGGGAGCAATAGTTGCCAATAACACCCAGATTGTTTTGATTGAGTATGGCGACGACCTTGTCGGGATTTGCGTGCGCATAGCGCTGTAGAATAGCTCTGGAGTTATCCGATGAGCAATCATCGCCGACGAGTATCTGGAAAGGGAAATCGCATTGTTGAGCGAGGATGGAATCGAGGCAGCGTTCGATTGTACTTTCGGCGTTATACAATGGCACGATCACTGAAACCATTGGCTGCTCAGCCATAAAGATGCTCCGGCGATAAAATTTGGGCCATCATAGTTTATCGTTTATTTGATTACAAGATAATCAAGGTTGCCCTGGAGTGTCCGGTGATGGAAATATTTCCAACAGCCATGTGGCTACCAGAAGATCGCCCTGACTGCTCCAGTGCGTGTCACTGGGTAGATAAAAATCAACAAAGCCCTGATCTATTGCGGTAATCACTCTGTCGTGTAACGGGAAAGATCCAGGGATGGCATTAATGGATTGATTATCCAGTACGCTGAGCTGGGCAAGGTGTGTGGAGGGTTCATCAATCCAGGGTGAGTACGCAGAGAGTTTGTCAGGCACGAGTATAACGATAAATGCCGTTTTACCGTTTGATTCGATAAGCTGGCGGTAGAGTTGTAGACCGCAGATCAGCTGGTTTGGCAGTGCTTCTGGCCATGACGCCTTTTCTGCATCTCTCCGATAAAAGAGCAGGTGATCCCGCTTGCGACTACTGAAGAAGTCGTCTCTGGATAGCCGGGCTTCTCTGGCTTTTAGTTTGTCACTTCGGCCGATAGCACGATAGAAGCGATTTTTTAATTGTTTTAGCGCCATTTGATAGTTGCCATAGTGCAGAGATGTATCCCGTTTTATTGCGGTACTTGTATATTTTCCGGATGTGTTCTGCTCGGGTAGAGTGGGCAGCGGTACAGCTGGATGCGGTTGCGATTCGCACTGTGTCGGGAAGATATGAAACTGGTCGTGCAAAGAGCGTTCGATTAGCTGGTAAATCACAACTTTTGGTGGCTGCTCTTTGAACAGTGGCGCATTGGTTATACGTTCAATACCGCCGTGTTGATGGTGCATCACCTGACCTGAAAATCCACTCAGGTTGATAAAGTGCAGTAGCCAGTTCGAGCCTTGTCGGTGTGAGAAAGAGTCGCCAAGTACAACGATATCGGTATAGCTGTGATAGTCGCCAGTATTCACTATTACCATCTCTTCCTGTTGATCGAAGCTGTCGTGTACTCCATTCCATCCATAATCCTGTTCTGCAAAGCCGCCTACACGTGTTAAATCACTGCTGTAGTCTTGCTGACCCGACCAGGTAATCACATTAACCAGCACTATGACCGGAAGTGAAATTGCGAAGCAGATGGTTGCGTAGAGCTTATACATGGCGGTCAAAACTGGAAGTAGAGAAATTCAGAGATATTGTTCAGAGAATCAACAGTTTTGAACATAATCACTATCAGAATCAGTGCCCAGAACACATTGGGTGACCAGTAAAACAGACTTTTTTGCTGGGGCAATTTATCAATTGTGGGTTCTTCTCTGGCAAACATCTGTAAGACATTGGGCGAGAGCCAGACAATACCGCAGGCGATCACAATCCACTTAATGACTCTGTCGGGTCTGTCATAAACAGGGGAATAATCAGAGACCGGAGTGGTCAGAGAGAACATAGACTGCAGCATGGATAAGGCGCCGGGGAATGTTTCGGCGCGAAAAAATACCCAGGCAATGACAACGGCGATAAAAGTAATAAGTACACTTAATGGCTTGACCAAAAAGGCGGGTAGTGTTGGTAGGGGAAGATGCTGCTTGCAGGCGCGCCAGCCGTGGTTGACGCACAGATAAAAACCGTGTAAACCGCCCCAGAAAACAAATGTCCAACCCGCGCCGTGCCAGAGGCCTCCGAGCAGCATGGTAATCATCAGATTGATATAGCGCCAGAATTTACCCTTGCGACTACCGCCGAGTGGAATATAAAGATAATCGCGCAAAAATTGTGACAGTGTCATGTGCCAGCGGCGCCAGAATTCAATAATGGAGTCAGCTTTGTAGGGAGAGAAAAAATTGATCGGTAGTTTGATGCCGAACATGCGTGCCAAACCAATGGCCATATCGGAATAACCGGAAAAATCAAAATAGAGCTGAAAGGTATACGCCATTGCCCCGAGCCAGGCCTCCTGTCCGGAAAGTGTATTACCACCATCGACGGAACTGAATGCCGGTGTTGCCCATTCGCCAAACTTGTCAGCGATAATGACTTTTTTAAATAATCCGAAAAAGAAAATGGTTAGGCCGATACAGAAATTCTTGTATTGGAAACGACCAAAGTCTGGTTGGCGGAACTGGGGGATGACATGTTTGTGGTGAACAATCGGTCCGGCGATGAGTTGAGGAAAAAAAGCGACAAACAGGCTGTATTCAAGAAAGTTGATTTCTCTGGATAGGGCGGTATCCTGGTAGCGATCAACCAGATAGGCGATTTGTTGGAAAGTAAAAAACGAAATAGCCAGCGGCAAAATAATATGCAACAGGTTGTATTCAGTGGCAAATAATTGGTTGGTGGTACTGATAAAAAAATCAGCGTATTTAAAGAAGCCAAGTAAACCCAGATTTATGCAGATGCCTGTAACAAGGCAGAGTTTCCTTGCAGAGTTTCGGTTGCGTACAATTAATTGTCCGCAGATAAAGTTGAGCAGAATGCTGCCAACAATCAAAGCAAGATATTTATAGTTCCACCAGGCGTAAAAAAATAGCGAGCAGGAGATGAGCCAGGCTTGTATCAGAGAAGGTATCTGCAAGCGGGCCAACAGCAAGAACCCTGCGAAAGCGACAGGTAAAAAGCCAAGGATAAATTCGTATGAATTAAACAGCATGAATATTGAGTTGTTTTTTAGTTAGCCCCCACCAGATTCGGAGGAAATTCTACCATGATGGGTGTTAATTGCCTTGGCTGAATGCCTCTGGTGAGTGCTAAGAGCCTTCAGCGGGTGATAAGAGCCCTTAGTGGGTGATAAGAGCCTTCAGCGGACGATATTAAAAACCTCAGAGAGTAGCGGCAATCTGCTCTACCCAGTCCGCAGCTCGCTGCGGACTGGAATAAATATCAGCGGTTCTGGCAAATTCCAGGCAGTGACTATGCCAGTCCTTGTCGCTCTCGATCATTTCCCGGAACAGCCTGTTCATTGTCTCCTGCTGAAAAGGCTCCTCAATAACCCAGCCGAGTTGATAGTCTTCAATAAAACGCGCATAGCCACAGATACCTGAGCAAATTACCGCCGCTCCAGCTACGACCGCTTCGAGAATGGCTGTACCAGTGTTCTCGAGATAAGCAGGGTGGGCGAGATAATTGGCAGCATACAGTAGACCAGAAACGTCATCGCGCTCGCCGAGAAACAACACCTGGTCAATAATGCCCAGCTGTTTTGCTTGCTGTGCAAAGACAGGCAGCTTTTTATCGCGGCCAATAACGAGTAATTTAACCTGTTGTTGCAAAATGTCAGGCAGTGAAGCAATTGCCAGTAGCAGCCGATCAAGGCCTTTGCGTGTGTAGTCAGAACCCACAAAGGCAATCAGTGTTGCATTACTATCAATCTTTAGTTCCTTGCGCTTTTGTTGTGCGAGCTCGGCACTGCTGTCATGCCAGACACGCTCACGTCGGATGCCTGGTGGTAGCAAATGGAGGCGCTCAGGGGGGGTGTTGTAGTATTTCTGCAGAGCTTTGCCTTCTGCGCTGGATAATAGCAATGTATGGGTTTTTGCCTGTTTGCCCGCCACGGCTTCCTCAAAGGCCAGCGCATTACGACTACGTGGGGTCAGGCGATATAGGGGGCCTTTTTCTTCATAAGCTTTGGTGGCAAAACAGGTATCAGCGCAGTAGTAGACATCAAGATCGGGCATTTTGTTAAAACCAAACACAATATCAACCGGCTTTTTATCCAGTGCGGCTTTCATCTGTTGATGAAAGTGATGGTTTTTGCTGTGGTTACCAAGGCCTTTTTCACCGAGAACATGCAACTGACAAAAATCCGGCTGTTCACCTTCCCAGCTACGGGTGTACACATCAATGTGGTGGCCACGTTTTTTTAGCTCGCGACCAATTTGCACAAAATCCCGTTGTAATCCACCATAAGGGAAGTACTTAAACAGGCACATGGCGACTTTTATGGCGGTCATTTCGGTTTAGCCACAAAGTAGGGATTTAAGTTGGCGCAGTAGCCAGCGTTTACTCCAACTGGTATCTGCAGGAGGAGTATCGTTACAGGTTAGCCAATTTTCCTTGAGAAGCTCCCAGTCAAAATTCAGGTTCATACGACTGTGCCCATTGTCGTGACCAAAATACTGCATCTCGAATTTTTTGCGCGCGTCAATTGGTGTATTAAATGAGAGATCACGTATCAGTGAGTGATAGCTTTTGTCTCGATCAATATCTTCGCGCTCAAAGCAATACAGGCTCCTCGGCAAGTGGTAGTGATTAATGCCCTGAGCTTTAAGATATTTGACGAAGCGAAAGTCCTCTGCGCCATAGGCGCCAGCAAATTCTTCATCAAGCCCAAAATGTTCAAAGAACACACCTCGTGATAGGAGAAAAATATTCGGGTGGCCTTTGTAAAAGCTGTTATCAGTAAGGTTTTTGCGGCGAAACTTATAAAGCTTGTTGCCGACTCGCGGTTTGGAGAGCAAGGCTCTGAGCGTGGATTCGGGGAATTCGTGATCAAGGTCACTGATGATCATATTAGTAGATTTTGCATTGAGCGCACCAAGGTTGCGTGCACCTGCCTGATTCCAGCGAATATCCTGCTTGATTTTTAGCCAACTGAGGTTCAGGTTGAAATCCGGTATGTCATATTCAACCGGGGAGCCATCGTCCACGATTACAAAATGTATCTGTTGCAGGACTTGCGGGTCATAGCGTTCGTAACGTCTGAATAGTTCTACAACAGAATCAATATTGTTCTGATTGCAATAAAAGTGCGTGATGTAAGACAGTTTTATATGTGAAAAACTTTGTCGCTTGCCGCGCACCTCGTGATCTCGAGACGGACTTAACAGGGCAAGAATCAAGTGCTCCAGCATTCTGCCAACTGTGCAAGCATTATCCGTGTGGCTTTGTTCTAGCAGGCAGGGGTTATCCAGGTGCTGTAAGCTATCGCGCTTGCCGTAGTAAACGTGGTCGTAAAACTGTTTGACTTCAAAATCTATAAAAGCATTGATATCTGTGTTTTCGTTGTGCAGCTTTCGGTTGGCTTCGGTTTTGGCAATTTCTATTGCTTTAATATGAAAGCGCACAAGATAGGGGGGAATATCAAAGCGCTGCTTGTAACTAATGAGTTGCTGCTGTGTGCTTTCATCCATACATAACAGACAGCGTATCCGGCTCTGTTGATGTGTTATGTTGAGTGTATCGGAGAGGGTGTTTGTAATTGTTATGACTTCAATTGCCGGGTGCTGAATGTTTTGAGAAACTGCCTCGCGGGTGCTGCTATCAACAAGAATCCTGACATTGAATTTGTGAAGGGCTGTGGCTTCGTCAAATGCTGAGCAAATTGTCGATAATGCCTCAAGATGTTGATGATCCGTTGCGACGAAGCAAATACTCATAGACAAGGTTCAGGGTTAAAGCGGATGATTCAAGTGCCGGTTCAATGAAGAGGCATCATAAACAGCCTTGGGGGGAAAATCCAGGGAATTTAGCCGGGGTTTCTGTCGAGCTTAGGGGCTTGTCTGCGATTCGTTATCAGGCAAGCTCTGCATCAGGATGTCGGCAAAGACGGTATAGCCTTCCCGGTTGAAGTGGCGCCAGTCAATCGGGCCGTGAATAACCTGCTTGCTGCTGGCTTTGAGAATCTCCGGGTGAGTGTCGATTGTTTCTACATGCGGATATTTTTCCGCAATTTCAAAAAAACGGCGCTTGATATCTTCGCTTTTTTGAGACACAAGGTCAGTATTTTTTTTGCGAAATTTGTACTGGATTTTGGGGTATTTCTGCAACTCCTGAAACGCCAGTTGATCCGAGGTCATATTGTAGGACATCAAAGGTGAGGCGATATAAAATAGTTTTATATCTGCGTTGGGATACATCTCAATCACTTTGGCGAGTGAATATTCAAAAACTTCAAAGCCTTTTTGTAACTCGCATTCCGGGGTGGAAATATGGGGGCCGGGCATGGTGTCAGGCAAAAATACTTCAGCTCCATTAATTATGGCTGTATTGGTGGTTCCTGCTTCAGCCTCTGCAAAGCTATTCAGATAACGCTCGACATTCTCCTTGTTGATCTTGCTTTTTCCGCTGAAACGATCAACGACCATCATAACTGCGTTTTTTAATAATGAAATATAGATGGAATAACTATTTTCATCTGCAATTGCCTGAGTAGTATAGGCATCCAGGTCTTCGGAAGTGAGTTTATCTTCACAGGAATCTATTATTCCTGCTTTCATAATGCGTTGATAATTATCTTTGAGATCATTGGCGGAATAAAAATACAGCCAGATAGTATCGGGTGGTTCGATAGATGATATTCTCTCGAGGTTCTGCAAGACGCTAGCAGGTGAAATGACATAGGTATAGAGTGTGCCGGTGCCACCAACACCGAAATCGACAATGTCCTGGTCTGTTTCCCGGTGAATAATATGTGTAACGTTGAACTCCTCAATATTTTGTCGCAGGGCGTCCAGCAACCAGTCACCAACACCAGCGGCATATGAGTCGCCGAAGATGGCAGTGTAGTTTTCGGGAATGGCTGAGTGTTTGGATTTTTGTGCAACGACCCTGAGGTTTTTGTCGATAAAAGCTGATTTGACCGTGATTGGAAGATTCATCACTATTTGACGAATAAAAAAAACTTCCGCAATTGCATAAACTACAACAAGGGAAACAAGAAAAATAGCTGTTGATTTCAGTCGATTTATCAATGCTTTATAAGGATATTGCAACAGGTGGTGGGAATCTTACGAAACCTTAAAGGATTATTCAAATCAACTGGAGGAAATAGTAGTTTGAAGGCTATTGTTGTCCAATTGTGCGTGGGTCGATACCATAAATGCCGGGCTCCAGGCTTTTTACAATATTGAGGCTTTCTCCGGCTGCATTTTTTTGTGTTTCTGCAAGATTGATGACTGCTGGCGAGCCAACCAGTTGTTTGCTGGCATTCAGTAAAATAATAACGCGTGGTCGCAGGCGTTGTGCTTTAGATACGGCTGTCACAATACCTACTTCGCCTGTGGAAAGCTCTACCAGGGTTCCGGCAGGATAGAGTCCGACAGCCTGGATAAATTCTTCAACCAGCTCCGCTTGAAACAGGCGGTCACGCCAGGCATAGAGTTTACGTGTCACGATGGAAGGGGAAGATGCTTTGGCAAAATAGCGTTCACTAGTCATAGCGTCATAACAATCGACAATAGAAACAATGCGGGCCATGATCGGAATTTCATCACCCGATAAGCCCTCTGGATACCCGCTGCCGTCATGGCGTTCGTGATGGTAGTGAACAATATCAAGAATGTCCGGCCCAAAGCCGGCAGAGGTACTTAATACTTTGAGGCCTTCATCGACATGCTGGTTCAGTAATTGCCTTTCCTGAACGGTAATCGGGCTGGTTTTGGTCAGTAGTGAAGCAGGCAGCCTGACTTTTCCTGCATCAAATAGCAGCGAGCCAATCGCAAGGGTGCGCAGGTCATGTCTGGGTAAACCGATTTGGCGGCCTATAGCAACGGCCCAGATGGCGCAGCTGACAGAGTGGGAGTAGAGATAGTCATCCTTTGTTTTTAGACGGCTTAACCACATACTGGTGTCGGGGTTGCGGATAACGCTGTCGATAACACCGGAAACAGAACTTTTGATATGGTTCATATCGAACGGAGTATCAGAGCGAATAGCGCGCATCATGGCTACTGTATCTGTGGCCAGATTACCAAGCGCTTTGCGTGCTTCTGGCAATTCTCTCTTCCAGGTGGCTTGCCGGGTGTACTTTTTGAGTTGTCGACCCGGAAATAACTCTGTCATGGAACGCATCGGGCGACTAACGACAGGTAAGTCCGCATATGAGCGTTTCATATCAACATGAACTTTTTTGCAATAGTGGCTGATCTGCTCAATATCTTCACTGCAGTCAATATTGAAACCCTGCATGAGGAAAGGCGTTTCGCTCCATGGGCGATCAAGGCCGCAGACATACATTCCTGCTTTCAAGGTATGGACAGGCACTTCAACAACTTCGATTTCTTCTGAGCGTCGCAGGGGGGAGCAGTCAACGTTTGTCATGAGTTTTCCCTTTTCTATAGTTAGGCTGATGTTGGTGACATGAGTCACCGTTTGATCCTGCCCAGAACAGCGATGGTCTGTTACGTCCTTACCATATCTGAAGGAAAAGCCGAAAAATAATAACAGTTTCCGCGCAGCAAAAAAATGATTTGTATGACTAATTCTTCCGTTTATTACCGTTACTTTTTGTCACGTGTTGTTTAATGCACTTCGGAAATAAACAATGTGAAAAACAACATAAAAGCCTATTGAAAAACAATGTGTAGAGTATAAGTCGTGATTTTATGATGGCATATTGCTGCTGTGCTTGTGTTTTGTATAAAACGGGGTATTATTCTCGCGTTCCTTTTTATAGCCAAAAGATTTAAAACTACAAGGAGTCGTAATGATGAGGGTGTATTTCAAAACCTTCCTGCTATTACTCGTTCTGTTGCTCGGGGCGTGTTCTGGCCTGACAGAACAGCAGCGGCAAGCCATTGATTCTTTTTCTGAGTCACTGGATGAAGATATTAAGCCGGGCGATTCATATCGTTATCAATACCACGCGTTAAACGTTTCTGATAGCGTTGAGTCATTCAATTCTCTGGCAAATATTACCCTGCCTTTATATGCCGGCGCCGAGAAAAGCAAGGCGATAAATAATATGCAGAGGCTGGCCATTGATGAATTGATATACGATGTGTCGCTAATGAAATCTGAGCTGGCAGTGGCGGATGAAATTGATGCGATGATCAAGCCGCTGATTACGTATAACCAGATGATTCATAAACTTGCGACAGAAGACTATGACAGTGATCTTCAGGAGCAGGTCAAGGCTTTTTCAAATACGCTTTATAGTTCTGCGGTGATTATTCCGGATAAGTTTGATGAAATTAAAGGTCAGTTGAATGGTGACAGTGATGTAGCGGCTAAAACCAATCAGGAGGCGTTGGAAAAATCACAACAGAGAATGCAGGAAAGTATCGCCAAAGGCTCATCGGGGCTGTATTTCCTGGGTAAGCAATATATTGAGCACCAGCGTGCTACGGCTATTAGAGATACGGTAGCTGCAGTAGAGAGTGAAGCCGTGATTGCTGCGATTGTTGATGATGTTGTCGCTATTCTTGATATGCAACTGGATGAAAGCTGGCTGTCATTGCAACGCATCCGCAACAGTGTTGATACACAACGGCTCGCGTGTAAAGTCTCTGAGGAAGAGAGAAAAGCCAACGTAGTAAATACGGTAGAAGATGTTACCAGTGAGGATGTATTTCCCATCAGTGATATGTGTCTGGCGTTTGTGCCGGTTGCCGATGATGAGAATGACAGCGAAGGCGATGCTGAGGCAGTGGCTCCGGAAGAAGATGAAGATAGCGCAGCAAGTGATGAAGATGAATTGGTAGAGAGCTCGCTGAATATTGAGTATCGTGTAGAGCGTGAAATTCGCGCCTATCGCGAGAGATTGAAAGCACAGCTGGTCTCCGGAAATGCAGAAAACGGCGGCACTGATTCGGCCCAAGTGTATTTGACAGATACATTGTATGCCAGCGAGCTGGAAATGTTTGAGTCGCAGACATTAGCTATTTTTGATACGCAGCTTGAGAGTATTAAAAAAATGAAAAAGGCTTTGCTGGATTATAAGGAAGCCCATGGAAAGCTGAACGCATCCCTGCAGAAAGAAAAAGGCTTTGATGAATTTATCGCCGCGGCAAAAGAGCTCAAGGCTTCTGTGAAAGAAATGAAAGCACTGCGCGAGTCGATCGCCGGGCAATTATCACAACTGGAAATTGAGGGAGATAACTAATGGCAAATACTGAAGGTATGATGGTTCTGGCTGCGATTGAAGATGATCTGCTGGACGTTATAAAGCAAAAGAAAAAAGTAGAAAAGCTTTCCAGGGATACGAACAAAACGGTCGTGCAAAGGAGAAAATTTGCATCGCAGGCGACTGCGCTACGTGGACTGGAAAAGGAACTAAAACGTACCCAGAATGCCATTGTGAAAAGAAAAGTGAGAGAAAAGCTGGCTGTTACAAAGGCTAATATTAATAGATTGAATACCTTAACCGGAAAGCTCAGAAATGCCGATGCTGATATAAAAAAGGTTGCGGCTAAAATCAAGAAGACTACCAAGGCAATCGAGAAGCTCGTGGATGTGACGAAAAAAGCGGCTGAGCTGGCAACACTCCTGACCTGACAAAATTCCGGTTGGCCAATCTCTCGACAGCTCGCGAGCAAATAGGCACAATAGGGCTATTTTAATAACGATGTTCGCAAATAATGTTTGAGCTTGGAGTGATTCCAGCCGCAGGCAGGGGGCTAAGGTTGTCTCCCTATACAGAAGATACCCCAAAGGTACTGTTTGAGATTGGCGGGTTGACGCTGCTTGAGCGCAATATTGCCATTATGCGTGATCAGCTTAAACTGAAGAAGATTTATATCATCCTCGGCCATCTCGGACACCAGATTTCAGAACGTTTTGGCGATGGACAGGAACTCGGGGTTGAGCTGGAATATGTGCATTGTCAGAACCCGGAAAAGGGACTTGCCCAGGGTTTGCTCCTGCTAAAAGATATCATTAGCCAGCCCTTTGTGATGATGCTTGGTGATGAGCTATACCTCAATAGCAACCATGATCAAATGCCAGGTGAAATAATCGGGGATTACGCAGCGGTTTGTGGTTATAAGCTGACCGGTGATGTTACTGAAATCAAGGCCAACTACAGTTTGGAAATTTCTGATGATAAGGTCAACAGGTTAATTGAGAAGCCGCAGCTTGTAGAGAACAACTACCTTGGTTGTGGAACTTTTATTTTTAAACCGTCTATTTTTGCTGCGATAGAAAATACCAAGGCTTCTGCGCAGAGCGGTAAGGTGGAATTGATCGACGCGGTTAATCAACTGGTGCAATCTGGTGATAAGGTGCAGCCATTTTTCCTGAGAGGCGGCTACAAGAACATTAATTATAACGTCGACTATATTAGTGCAACGCACCTGTACCGCAAGCTGCATTTTGACGAGTATAAAACTTCATTGGTCATTCCAGCCTATAACGAGGCAGCGTCACTGGGTTATGTCATTGATGAGTTCGATGGCCACGTTGACGAAATTGTTGTAGCAGCGAGTTATTCCACGGACGATACTGTGGAAATTGCCCAGGCAAAAGCTACCAGAGTGATTGTAGACAAGTTTGATGGTTACGGGGATGCGTTGCGAGCCGGCATGGATGCAGCTTCTGGAGATATCATTATTCTCGTTGAAGCTGACGCCTCTTTTTCTGTGGATGATCTGCCAAGGTTACTTTCTTACTTGCGCGATGCAGACGTGGTTATGGGAACACGTACTACTAAACAAATGATTCAACAGGGAGCAAACATGGATGGTTTTTTGCGCTGGGGAAATGTCATGGCAGCCAAGGTCTTGCAAATTCTCTGGTTGTCTCAGGAGCCGCGCTTTACCGATCTAGGTTGCACCTACCGTGGTATCTGGAAAGAGTGTTACAGCGTGATTCGCCCGAATCTGACAGCAAAGGGCCCAGAGTTCTCACCGGAGATGATGGTGGAAACGATGAAAGCCAAACGCAAGGTCGTGGAAATACCGGTGACTTATCGACCGCGTATTGGTGGTGAGTCAAAACACTCCGGGGATAAACTCAATGTACTGAAAACCGGTAGCAAAATGCTCTGGCTGATCTTCAGGAAATGGATCGGGCGCTAGCGGTTAGTGAAATGGATGCCCGCTCTGTCAGTCCTGTTATAAACCGACTACCTACTTTTACTCTGTTGTTTGTCGCGCTCTGGGTGGCGGGCTTTATTTACTGTATCTGGCTCAGTTATTTTCGAGGCCCGACCAAAGATGATTGGGATATTCTGCCGTTTATCAAGGCTGCTCATGAAGGGCAATTAAGCTGGGCCATATTGTTTGAACAGTATTACAGTATTCACCGAGTGGCGATTTCCCGTTTGCTGATCTGGCTGGAATTTTCGCGTTTTCACGGCACTAATGTGTTTCCGAATATTTTTGCTTTTGTCATGATCTCTGCCTCGTTTGTGTTAGTGGTGAAAAATATCTTCCTGACAAGCCTCGGTGAAACGAAAAAGTACCTATTGGTGATAATGGCGACGTTGGTGGTGTTCAACACCGCCCATCTGGCTGTGTTTAACTATACCTGGCACAGCTTTCAGCGTCCGCCGGGAATTTTTGTTGCCTTGCTGTGCCTGCACTTTCTTGCGAGGGATTTTCGCTTGCAACGGGATGTTGGTGTGTTGCGAGCACTTGGTTATTTTGCGCTGGTGCTGATAGCGAACTTTTTTACGGTTATCGGACTATTTGTCGCTTGTGCGGTTATGCTGGGCTTGTTACAAATCAGGGCGCCCAGGATGACTATTGCTGTGTATGGTTTGGCCATGCTGTGCCTGTTTTATTATTCCATTCCCGGGGAGATGGTTTTTAATGTGGGTGACGATTCATTTGTTCTAACACAGGAAGCATTCCTTGCCCAGGCTAATGTAGAGCCCAAAGCGTTTTTTCCACATTATTTCACTTTTCTGTTTGCCTATGCTGGTGGACTGGTAACGATGCTGTCTTATCCACTTGGGATTGGGATGGGTGTGTTGTTGTTAGGTCTGCTTGCTGTGATTGTTTTTAAAGAACTGTGGCGCCCGAACCCGGAAACGTTCTTCTTTCAATTAATAGTTTGTATGTTGGTTGCCCATGCCCTGGCAACGGCATTGGGCCGCTACCAAATTCCCGTAGAGCTATTTAATCGTTTTTATAGTGTTTACTGTTGGTTAATTATCAGCTTTATTGTCTTGCTATTTATTCATTATCGCCGTTTAGCAATGGTGCTGGCACCGCTGTTGGTTGTGATATTGTTGCTGAATCAGGTGGCGCAGTTGAACTATAAGCTACAAGATAAGATGCAGGCAGAGCTGGCCAATGTAAATATTATCAATGGCAACTATATTCACTTTGCCTACAAAAAAATCTCTCTGCCTCACATGATTATTGAATATAATCCGGTTGAGTACTTTGATAAGTATCTGCGTGAGAATCAATGGGGTTTATATCACGATGAGCCCTCGCTGCCGTCAACTTATGCTGCTACAGAGCAGTGCGAAGCGTACAGGCAAAGTCAGTTTATGGTGTCAGATAAACGTTTTGTCGAATACAAACTCGATGGCTGGAACTTGACTCAGAATAAACCAATAGAAAATCTGTTTGCATTAAATCGCAACGGTGAAGTGATTGCACGCGGTCAGTCGGTATTGCGTGCGGTGAGTTATCGACCGTTATCGCAACAGGCGCGCGAGAATGTGCAGCTCTATATGGTGCTGCCAACTGCGTATCGCCTCAGAGATGTAGAGCTGGTGGGTAATACAAATACAGGATATTGCAAAATTGCGCTAAAGCGTGTGAAGAAAAAGTAATGTCAGGCTTTTTTACGTGCAAACAAACCTTTAAGACGCGCCTCGAGTACTGTGTCGGCGCGGTTGCTGCGCAGGTTTTTAAAAGTGCGCACGATGCGTGATGGATAAAGCAGGTAGCTCAGTCCATAGCACAGTAGGGTCATCGATAGGCGATAGAAGGCGAGTTCCCAATTCGGGATATGGTGGTTAAATGTCACCGGGTTAAAATTGAGAATATCACTATTTTGTCGAGAAATTGACAGATAGTATTCATCGTCAATCGTAATAGCTTCAGATTCAAGACACTCATTGAATAGCTGTGAGCCCGGATAAGGATTAAAAATATAGGGCTGCAAATCATCAACACCACTTACAACACATTTGATCGCAAGCCATAGTGTCTTATAGATATCGCTCCGTGTTTCTGTGGGAAAACCGATTACGAGGTTGACGCGCGTGGTCAGGCCAGCCCGGTTGGCACTTTTTACCGACGCTATTACATTGTCCAGTTTGATCTGTTTTTTGATGTCCTTGAGAATGCGCTCTGAACCACTTTCGGGTGCATAGCACAAGTAACTGGTGCCAACCTTTTTGAGCAGGTTGAGGATTTCCTCATCAAGCACTTCACTGCGGGTACCGGAGGGAAACGACCACTCCACTGGTAGGTTGAGTTCAATAATACGATGTAGAAATTCCAGGAACCATTTGCGCTTGGTAATAGCTGTTAAATCGTAAATCTGAAATGATGTGACATTGTACTTTTCGTAGTAGTGCTTCACCTCTTCAACCACGTCGTCGATGTCACGCATCACATAGCGAGTCGTCCACATATCTTTGTTGGAACAAAACGTGCACTGGTAGGGACAGCCGCGTGTCGTCATGAGTGGCATATCACGCTCGGTCTGTACACCAAAAGACTTGCCTGAAGCCCAGAACTTTTCCAGATAGCCATCAGGCCAATGGGGCCAGGGAATGGAATCAATATTGCGAATGCGGGTAACAGTAGATGCTTTGACAAACTCGCCGCCTTCAGTGAGGTAGGCGATACCAGGAATATCGCGAATATCGATGTGGTTTGTTACCGCCTCACACAGTTCGAAAAAAATATGTTCGCCTTCGCCACAGACACAGTAATCGAGTCCTTCACAATCGCGCAGGGAGTATTCCGGTACGGCGCTGATATGCTCACCACCGGCGACCACAATGGCATCCGGATAGCGCTGTTTGATTTCGTTCATCAAGTCGCGAGCCAGCGGCCATTCGGCTGAGAACATGGCGGTAACTCCAAAAACCTGGATACCTGAAGGGAGTTGTTCGAACATCTCGTCAAAGGTCAGGCCCTGGATCTGGTAACCCGGGTATTTGTCCAGTGATGTCAGGCGGTTGTGGCCGCCGCTTTGGCCATCTACGAGCAGAGGTTCATAGCCAAATTTGCGCAGGTAGCCGTTGACATAGGCCAGGCCTATGGAGGGTACAATTTCATTGCCGATGGCGGTTTCCGAAAACATCAGTGGTGGACGCACAAGGGCAACGCTGGCCTTGTTGGCGGTAGAGGGCTCTGAAAAGACACGGTGTAGCCGATCACGACCCACCTGCAGGTCTATATCGAGGCAATCAATGTTCTTCTTTTCTGGCAGGCTCATTAATCGGTAAGGTTATTTGTGCCGTTGTTTGGTCTGTCATGGTAACAGATATCTAGCGAATGTGAGCGTCCCCCGTGGCATTAAAGCCGCCTGCTTTATAGGGTTAATGACGTGTGGCTGTGGTGGCTTGATCGGAGGTACTGTCTGGTGCAAGCCTGTCGGCTTGCTGTTGCTGGGTGAGCCAGAGCTTTTCGTAGAGGCCTTTTTGAGCTAATAGCTCATGGTGGGTACCCTGTTCCACGACTTGCCCCTGATTGAGTACCACGATGTTGTCAGCATCGACGATGGTTGAGAGGCGGTGGGCGATAACCAGAGATGTGTAATCCTTCTCCAGTGCTTTCAGTGCGTCGAGAATGGCTTGCTCGGATTTGCTGTCGAGGGATGACGTGGCTTCGTCGAATACAAGAATCGCAGGGTGTTTGAGAATCGTACGCGCAATCGCTATCCGCTGCTTTTCACCACCCGATAGTTTTAGCCCGCGCTCACCGACTCGAGTTTCCACACCCTGGGGCAGAGACTCGACAAACTCCTTGAGGTGGGCGAGGCGAATAGCTTCAAGTACTTCGGCTTCGTTCGCTTCGGGGCGGCCATATTTGACGTTCTCGAAGATCGTATCATTAAACAGGACGGTATCCTGGGGCACGATGCCAACAGCGTGGCGCAAGGATTGCTGGGTGAGCTGGCGTATATCGTGACCGTCGAGGCGAATAACGCCAGCATTGACATCGTAGAAGCGAAACAGCAATTTGACCAGGCTGGATTTTCCCGCGCCACTTGCACCGACCACGGCGACCTTGGAGCCAGGCTCCACAGAAAAACTCACCTGGCTGAGAATTTGGCGATCCTCCTTATAGGAAAAATCTACGTGGTCAAATTCAATACGCCCGTTAATGTCCTGTAGTTCAATGGCATTGTCGGCATCAATAATTTTCGGCTCTTCGTTGAGTAGACTGAACATGTGCTCGATGTTGGCCAACGAGCCCTTGATTTCCCGGTAAACAAAGCCGAGGAAATTCAACGGGATAAACAGCTGCATCATAAACGCGTTGACGAGAACAAAATCCCCGATAGTCATAGTGCCGTTTGCGACACGACTTGCAGCAAGTGCGAGCATGGTCGTCATGGCTACCGCAATTATCAAGGCTTGGCCGCCATTCAGGGCAAACAGTGATAAGCGGTTTTTGCGTTTGGCGTGCTCCCAGGTGGCGAGGTTATTGTCATAATGCTGTGCTTCATAGGCTTCGTTGGTAAAGTATTTGACGGTCTCGTAGTTGAGCAAGCTGTCAATGGCGCGGGTATTGCTCGCCGAATCAGCTTCGTTAGCCTCACGGATGTAGTCGGTACGCCATTCCGTAGCAAATACAGAAAATACAATGTAGACAATGACCGACAACAGGGTGATGAGGGCAAAAGGCCAGCCATATTGGGAAAACAGTAAACCTACGACAAGAATGACTTCAAATAGCGTGGGCAAAATATTAAACACCATAAAGCGCATAAGAAAGTTAATGCCGGTTGTACCGCGTTCAATGTCTCTCGACAGGCCACCGGTGCGGCGGTTGAGGTGAAAATCCAGGTCAAGCTTGTGCAAGTGTTCAAAGGTTTGTAAGCCGATGCGGCGAATAGCGCGTTCTGTGACACGGCCAAACAGGGTGTCGCGAATTTCGTTCATCATGACATTGAGGAAACGAGCACAGCCGTAGAGAAGAACAAGTCCGAGTGGGGCAATCACTAGCGCTTTACCGATATCGCTCGATTGATCCAGACTATCAACAATGTACTTGAGAAAAAAAGGTAGGCTTACACTGGCGAACTTTGCAATCACCATACACAGCAGCGCAAGAAAAACCCTGACTCTGAATTCTTTCAGATAGGGAATAATCATTGGGATGACCTGCCAGTGCATACGATCTGCATTGGTGTCAGGGAAGTGGCCGCGCCGCATTGAAGAAAAGCCTGTCAGATAAAACTGCTGCATGCTAGCACAGCGCGTTGTCGTAAACGGTTGGAGAATGCCGAAAATCTGCCACTGTGCCTTTATACAGTAGTTTTGTCAGGGTTTTTTGCAAGGGGTGTCATTGGGTTTTTCGTAAAATAGTTCTTTATATTCAATAGCTTATAAGTAATTTTAGAAAAGTGTGAAATAAATCTAAAAATAATACTGATTTTATATACAGTAGTTTTAAATTCGTGTATCGTACGCCCATATTGTCGTTGCGCTGATGCGTCAGGTTAAAACGACAATCGAATGGGAACGGATGGATTCGTTTCGGGCAGCGCAGGAATGCGTGTAATTTGAAAGTGCAATTTGAAAAGTGAATGAGTGAGGGTTTTAAGATGGATGCAGATAAAGAGAAGGCTTTAAACGCAGCATTGGGGCAAATTGAACGCCAGTTCGGTAAAGGCACCGTTATGCGCATGGGGGAAAAAGCGAAAGAGATTATTCCAAGCATATCGACCGGTTCTCTCGGTCTTGATATTGCATTGGGTATTGGTGGTCTGCCAAAGGGCCGTATTGTTGAAATTTACGGACCGGAGTCTTCTGGTAAAACGACACTAACCCTGCAGGCGATTGCCGAGTGTCAAAAACAGGGTGGTACAGCAGCATTTGTCGATGCAGAACATGCACTGGATCCGGTGTATGCAGAAAAGCTCGGTGTCAATGTCGATGAGTTGATTGTTTCGCAGCCGGATACAGGTGAGCAGGCATTGGAAGTGGCCGATATGTTAGTACGGTCCGGTGCTGTAGATATCCTTGTGGTTGATTCGGTTGCAGCACTGACTCCTCGCGCTGAAATAGAAGGCGAAATGGGTGATCATCATGTAGGCTTGCAGGCGCGCCTGATGTCCCAGGCCCTGCGCAAGCTCACGGGTAATATCAAACAAGCCAATTGTCTATGCATCTTCATCAACCAGATTCGTATGAAGATCGGTGTGATGTTTGGTAATCCCGAAACGACAACGGGCGGAAATGCATTGAAGTTTTATTCCTCTGTACGCCTTGATATCCGTCGTATTGGTGCGGTCAAAGATGGCGAAGAAGTGATCGGCAACGAAACACGTGTCAAAGTTGTTAAAAACAAGGTTGCTCCACCATTCAAACAAACAGAGTTCCAGATTCTTTACAATCAGGGGATCAATCATCTCGGTGAAGTTATTGACCTCGGGGTCAAGGCAGGTCTCGTCGAAAAGGCTGGTGCCTGGTACAGCTACAAAGGCGACAAGATCGGTCAGGGCAAAAATAATGCCGTGAACCATTTGCGAGAAAATCCGGAAATTGCCAATGAAATTGAAACTCTTGTGAGAGAGCAGTATCTGGATGTGACCAGGCCTGATCTCACAGTAGTGGATGACGAAAGTGCAGTGGCCGAAGGTGAATAAAAGACAAATAACAAACGGAGGTGATTGAGAAACAGGCGACCAGATTTTCTTTTCAGGCTATGGCAGACGTAGATTGATTATGGAAAAGCAATGGCAAAGCAGGATGGCTACCGATACCTTCTTCGCGACAAAGGAAACTGTCAACAGCGTTTTTGACAAGGAACCGTCAAGTGCCATAGCTCTGAAAAGAATCCATCCCCTCGCTGTGGAGTTGCAGACACCCGCATCCTCCCTGACCCTATGCAACTCCACAGCACCTTTAATTCCATTACCACTCTGTTTGCTCACAAGTGAGCAAACAGAGTGGTATGCATGATAAAAATTTAATGCAGTGAGTGAGCACCGCAACGTTAAGATGGAAGTAACGATCTCTGATATCCGACATGCTGCGATGAATATGCTGGCGCGCAGGGAGCACACAGCGCGAGAATTAACAGACAAACTGGGTAAAAAATTCAGGGCTGCGAATGAATCAGATATCGGTGAAGCTTTGTCAGGTTGGATAGAAGAAGTTATTGATCAACTTCGCCATGAAGGTTTACAAAGTAATGCACGCTTTATTGAAATGTTTATTAATGCGCGCCGCAATCGGGGCTATGGTCCTGTACGCATTGCGCAGGAACTCAAACAAAAAGGACTGGATTCATCGGACTATGAACTCATGCTTGATCGCTATGGTGAACAGTGGTTTGAACAGGCGCGGCAAGTCAGGAAAAAAAAGTTTGGTTGTAAGCAGATATCTGAGGCAAAAGAGAAAGCTCGGCAGAGCCGGTTTTTACAGTATCGGGGTTTTACTATCGAACAGATAGAACCGCTACTCAATCCCTGATGATTGGGTGTGATAGTCCGGAGAGTCGTGAACGCTACTCGTTGAGTTCCTGAACGCCGCACACCGGAAGTGCTTCAAACTGACCGGTTTCCATGCTGGAGCGGAGCTTTCCATAGGGATACTCAGCGCCGCAGTCTTCACAAATAACCGTATCAAAGAATTGCGGAGAATCGGGAATAATCAGGTTTTCACTGTTGCAGTCCATACAGACATAACGCGAAGCCATAATCAGCCTCCATGGGTGGAAGGACGTACTGCCGCCTGGAGACTCAAGCCTACGCCTGTGGATAGGTGAAGTCTTTGCTGCAGGCTTGAACGGTTTGATTAGCAGATTAGTGGTCGAGGTATGATCAGGCTATAAATGGAAAAAATCTTTTGCCTGGACTTTGCACGGCTTCTGGCATAAACGTGAGTGTGCTCGAGGATTCACCGCAGCTAGTTTAGCTTAAGCCAAAGACAGGAATCGCAGCGCCGTGAACCATGGCGGCATTGTCGGAAGATAAAAATCCGATGACTTTAGCGATTTCTTCTGGCGGTACCCATTTGAAAAAATCCGCATCGGGCATATCCTGGCGGTTCCTTTCTGTATCAATAATGCCCGGCATAATGCAATTAACGTTGATATTTTGCTCACGCAATTCCTGTGCCATGCTTTCTGTCAAACGCCAGACAGCACTTTTTGAAGCAATATAGGGGCCCATTAGAGCGAGGCCTTCTTTGGCGGCACCGGCGGAAATATTGACGATTTTGCCGGAACCTTTTTTTAGCATCATCGGTACAGCCGCTGCTGTAGTATTGATGATCGAACGGGTGTTGAGATTGAATAGGAAATCCCAGGTTTTATCAGATGTCTCGTGAACTTTTTCACCCATAAGAAACCCGCCGGCGATATTAGCAAGAATATCAATGCCGCCCATTGTATTGGCAATATTTTCAATAGCAGCGGCTGTACTGTCCCTGTCGGTAAGATCGGCAGCCATATAAAGATTGTCTTTGTCTTCATTGCATGCGGGGAAAGTTTTCTCCAGTAGCTCAAGGCTGTAGTCAAGGTGAGCAACCCGGGCACCACCGGTTTTAAAATGATTGGCAACAGCGCTACCGAGGGCACCGGCAGCACCGGTAACAATAACAACTTTTCCTGAAAATTCAGACATACGGTTCTCCTGAAAATATGTTTAGTCCGCTTCGCTGGAAGTCGGGGCCTTTATTTGTGATTTGAAAGGATACCAGACCTGAGCAAAGAAATTGTCAGGTACAGGGCTGTTTTCGATGCCGAGCTCTCCGAGTTTGCATGTATTTGGATTGCTGAAGGTGCCAAAAAGAATATCCCAAACGGGTGTAGATCCAGAGTAGTTGGAATCCTGATGTTTTCTGTCTTTGGCATGATGCAGATTGTGCAAGTGAACAGTTGGCAAAATATAGTGAGCCCAGGCTGGAAACCGCTGGTGGATATTTGAATGAGATAGGTTGCCATCAAAGACAACCCACATACCGAGAAATACAATGATTTCTGTAGGAGCGCCCAGCAATATCAGTGGTAGTGGTTTAAGTGCCGAGTTTATAAATTCTTCGCCTACATGAATTCTCGCTGACTTCATCAGATGCATTTGAGGTGTGTCGTGGTGAATAGAGTGGAACCACCACATCCAGTCAAAGGTGTGAAAGCTGCGATGTACCCAGTAATCCATAAAACTGCCAATCATCAGGACTAGCAAGAATTGCAATGCAAAAGGCAGATCTGATGGCCAAAATGTATTGAACTCATGCAAGCGAAGATCATTAAGCGAAGCGACGATAACGACAGACAATGCCTGAGTTAAAGGCTTGCATGCGCCTTGCATAATCCCGTGGCCAATATCGTTAAGGGATTGGGGGTCCCGCAAGGCATTCATCAGAGGATTGCGTGGAAGTATCTGTTCAATCGTTAACAAGACAAAAAAGTTAATAATCGTCACAACAATCACCCATATTTCCAATTCAAACCCTTGGGAAATACCCCAAAAATAGAACCAGACGAAACCAAACATGAGGCAGGGCCAGCTAAGCCAGGCAATCTGGTCGCGATATCGTTCGCACAGTTGATTTTTCAGCAGATGAGTAGTCATCAGGTGTCAATAATATCGGGTGTGGTTTGAATTGGCGGTTTAAGTTGCCACTTGAATGGGAATAAAATCTGCTTTAAAAAATTATCAGGCATATAGTGTTCTTTCAAGCCCATATCCTTTAATTCGCAGTGATGTGGGTGACTTAAAGTACCGAATAACCAATCCCATAAAGGCGTGGTTCCGGAATAATTACTGTCCTGGTAACGCCGTTCGGTTGAGTGGTGCAGGTTATGAAGTTGTACTGTAGGCAGAAAATAGTGTGCCCAGGAAGGAAAACGTTGGTCGACATTGGAGTGAACAGCGTTACCAGTGAAAACGCCCCAAAGGCTGCTCATAAGTAATACTTCAGTAGGTGCACCGAGCAATAACATCGGTAGTGGCGTTGTCAGAGCGTGGGCGACCTCATCCATAATATGCATGCGACCACCCTTGAGAATATGCATTTGGGTAGCACTGTGGTGAAGAGCGTGAAACCACCAAAGCCGGTCAACGGTGTGATAGGCGCGGTGTACCCAGTAGTCCATAAAGCTTGCGCAGAGAATGGCCAGCAATACCTGGGCGGCAAATGGCAGGCTGGAAGGCCATAGGGTTGCAATATCACTGCCGATGCGAAATTCGTTAAACCAGACAATTATCAGTGTCAGTAGGCCTGCGAGAAAGGGCCGAATTGCTCCGGTTATAATGTTAAATCCCATGTCGTTCAATGATTGCCTGTCTCGAAACAGGTTGAATCGGGGATTGCGCGGAAGAATCAGCTCCAGAACGACAAAAGTAAAGAAGTGACCAACAGATAGACCAATGACCCAGACTTGTGGGTCGTGGCCCTGTTTGATACACCACACAGCGAGTCCCATATACAAGGCGATGGTGACAGGAAATGATAACCATGCGGCGCAAAGATGCAGGCGGTGTGTGGTTGGATTAGGATTGATGTGAATCACGTCAAAGCGGCTTTTACCAGTCAGGTGTCTGGTAAAAAGTATAGCATGGTCTGCTGCTCGTGATATCTGTTTTTATCGCGTTAAATCAGATTGTGATCAATGGCAAAGCGGGCAAGAACGTATCCGGATATACGTGGTTTATTAAACTTTGTTCTAATTGCCTTAAGGTGATACTTCACCGTATCTGTTGTTGTGCCGTGAGCATCTGCAATTTCCTGAATGGTGGCATTACTCTTTTCAGCGAACAGCCGTAAGATTTCCTTTTGGCTTTGGGTAAGCTGGATTTCCTGGATGCCATACAATCTTGCGTTTTTGACGCACTGATCACAGCCCCTGGTATTCATAATGGAGTAGTTAGTTAGAATCGTTAATGCGAGCAGTGTTTGCCAAGCTGACTCAGTGGATAATCTTTTACGCAGGCTCTCGTTAGATTCATTTGAAGACAGGCTGATAATAATTTGCACAGCACCGGTTCTGTGTAAAATATAGACGCCACTGCATAGTTGATGGTTGGCCGCTTTTTCAAATACCTCGTCTACTTTATAGATGTATTCATTTCTCTGTCTTTGATTATTTCCAACGGGGGAGTTGATAGCGAGTTCTCTGGCATCTTCCCATGTACCATAATTTAGTCCCACATCCAGCGGCATATATTCCAGAGTGCGTAACACTGCATCGTATTCATAGTATTTTTTTTGAGCATATATATTCAGCCACTCATCAGGGAAGTTGTTAAAGATAGGTGTGAAAGTAACATCCATATTCGGATTTTCTTCTTCCTCATCATCGTTGTTCTGAATAAGGCTGTAATTAACAAATGAAAAGCCTAGCTCCCGAAGAGCCAGATCAAATGAAAACTCTATATCATCCATGCAGGTTCTGCTGCCAGGCAGCTTCTCACATCCTTTTAAAGGTAAAGCATTAATAGCCTTTAATAGCTGATTCATGGTTGTTGAATGCCACAAACTCGGTTGTGGACTCCCTCTGCTTTATATACAACTAATAAAATCGTATTTGCGATTTTCTCTTCAAATAAAACCAACTTTAAAAAGTTGCCTCTAAATAATAATGGCTAATTTTAATTGATATCCCTCTGCACGTTAGACCACTCTGATCCAAGGTGTAGAGTTCATCATAAATCCTCATTTTCCTCAAGGTTGAGAAACCTCTAAATACTACCCCTAGGGGTAGTATTCCTCCTTTTCTTTTGTGGGTTAAATGCTTTTGGGTCGCCCTTCAGGGCGAACGTCAACTCATTTTTTCCACAGGAGAAAAATTATGAAATTTCAATCTCAAAACACCACTTACGAGACCAGCATCTATACCGGCGATAAAATTCCTTTCTGGATGCTACACCAGTATCAGTACCTGCGTTATCGTTTTATTAAAAAAACAGACTGGGAAGTTGACCTGGATCATTCCCGGCAGTTGGATGTTGATGAATTTGATCGTCTTCCCGAGACAACTCATATCATCGTGACTGCTTTTGATGAAATCAAACGCGAGGTGAAAGTGATTGGTGGTGTAAGGTTGATACAGACTGTGCACCATTATCAACTTCAGAATGATAGCTATTCTGATATGAAAACAACCTATGAGTTACCCATGGATGAAGGGGTTGTAGAAGGTACACGCTGGATCACCAAAGTCGATGGTAGTGAAATGGCGAATGTGAGCATCAGCTTGCTGATGCAGGAGATGTATGCGTACTGTTCGGCCCATAACATGACAAAGCTGATTGCTGCTGTTCCGACCAAGTGGGAGCAATGGTTAAATGCGTATAATATTTCTACGGAGGGACATCGCGATACAGATATTTATCGGCATCATGCTGAAAAGTATCTGATTGTTCAGTTTGATATTAATGAGGTATTTGCTGGAGCAGGAGAACAGCAAAGAGTTGCGGCTGGAAAAGTGGCTGCAGCGGCATAAAGTACAATGCTTCTTCAGACAGTAAGCTTTGCATACCTGACAGCACTGACATTAGCCACGGATGGCGTCAGAGCTTACTGGTCAACGGTGCTTCTGGCCGCTCGGCATGATACAGATTGCTGTCAGGATTCGTATTAAACGCCTGGTTGGTTGAACATGGGCTGGTAGTGGCAAGCCATGCCATGGCATCTTTCTTGTCGAGGAAGCTTTGCACAGGCTTTTGTGTTTGCAGAATCATTTGTGCGTCGCTACAGGAAATCGCAAATGAGGTGGCATCGTGTGCGAGAAACGCAGCAGCATTGATATGCGGACTGGCAAGCATTTGTTGCAAACCATCGAACGTAAATGAAAAACAGTGCTTGCGGTTGAGTAGTAAACCGAGTGGCTGTTTCAGGCTACTGAGGAAATTGTCGAATTCAATATTTTCCCAGCGATCAATTTCAATACCTTTTTTGGGAATGATCTCGCAGATAAATTCCTGTGGTATGACAATGTCGGCAAAAGAGAGAGCGTATTTTTGTTCGCTGTTCATGGAGTAATGCATTTCGTATGTTTATGAGTATGAAACGTTATCCGAAATGAAAACTGAAAAATACTACCCGCAGGGGTAGTGTTGGCGTCTTTCTGATGAAATCTTGTCAGCTGGACACTGGTAGTCACAAGGCCTTATAACCTGTACATCTACTGACAGATTGTTAAAGTGAAAAACGTTATAGTTGCACCAAATTGGTGCTCTCAATCATGTCCAAATCCCGGTTAAACATCAAAGGCGGTGACCGCCTCTCTGTCAGCATTTTGCTATTGGCCATTGTGGCTTTTGGCTCAATGAACAGTGTGTTGTTTAGTCTGTTTCCATTGTTCGGCACAGAGCTTGATATGTCGGCGACGGAAATCACTTCTATTGGCACCTGTGCGGCGCTGGCAATTTTCTTTTGT
The DNA here is from genome assembly GCA_028280345.1 of Pseudomonadales bacterium. Lineage (GTDB taxonomy): Bacteria > Pseudomonadota > Gammaproteobacteria > Pseudomonadales > UBA7239 > JANQLY01. Next base: position 64,143 of record JANQLY010000011.1, read on the forward strand.
AGTCCTTTCTGGGGACGCAAGAGTGATGAGTGGGGGCGCAAAAATACCATTGCATTTGGCATGGCGGGTTACGCTGTTTCTGCGGCTTTGCTGGTTTTCGTACTGTGGCAGGGTTTTGACGGTGCCCTCACCGGAATGACTCTGTATGTCCTGCTACTGCTGAGCCGGGTTTTTCAAGCGGTGTTACTCGGTGCAATGCTACCGGCTGCCACTGCTTATATGATCGATATCACAACACCGGAGCAGCGCACAATAGGGCTCGGGCGCATCGGGGCGAGCCATGGCATCGGGTCTATTGCAGGGCCGATGCTGGTCTCATTGTCGATTTTTGGTTTGCTGGTGCCGCTCTATGCAGCGGTAACGCTCGCGGCACTGATGGCTGTTGTGGTGTGGTTCTTGTTGCAGGAGCCAGGCCATACCATGAACCGGCCAAAGCAGCAGAAAAAAATGAGTTATTTTGATCCGCGCTACCGGGAAATTCTTGCGGTAGGCGTTGTTATCTACATTGCGATGGCCGTATCAGTACAAACGATGGGTTTTTATTTACCCCATGTCCTGCAACTGGAAACGATGGAGGCTGCACGGCCTTTGTCGATTACCCAGGGGGCTTCGGCGCTGATGATGGTTTTCGTGCAGTTGATATTGATTCCAAAATTGCAGTGGCCACCGTTGCGTTATCTCGCTGTTGGAGTTCCCATTGTTATTCTTGGCTTTGTTTTTCTGCTCGTGGCAGACCGCCTGCTACTATTTATTCTTGCTACCAGTTTTATAGGACTTGGCCTGGGTATGACAGGACCGGGCTATTCAGCAACGGTGTCGCTGCGGGTTGAACCGGAAGAGCAGGGCGCCGTGGCGGGGTTAACATCGGCCTGTCCGGCTCTGGGTTTTGTGATTGGTCCGCTTAGCGCGGGTGTGCTCTACGATATCAATCCGGTTCTGCCGTATTGGATCACTCTCGGTTTACTTATTGTATTGTTTCCGGTTGTATTGCGGGTTTATAAGCGCCGCCAGGGGGCATGATAATTAACGGGTCTGTTAAAACCGGTATCGCAATCATCTGTATCGTTATCATCAATGCCATTACAACAACATAAAGCACAGCTTGAACAGAAGCTCCAACAAATCCTGCCCACAGCCGGGTTGCGTGAATATACGCTGCCAGTAACAGCGTCTGCACTTGTGCAAACACCACTAAGGCTTTACCTGCTTGATGATTGTGATATGCATCGCCCGCTAAATGAGGCGGAGACGGCTGCAGCCTGGGAGGATGTGCCATATTGGTTGTTTTGTTGGGCCAGCGGTCTTGCGCTGGCGCAATGGTTATTTGAGCAGCCGCAGATCGTTCGTGGTAAGACAGTACTGGATATGGGAGCCGGTTCCGGTGTGGTTGCAATTGCCGCTGCACTGGCAGGGGCGAGTAGCGTGGTTGCCTGTGATATTGATCCGTTGTCCTGCGCTGCAACGACGTTGAATGCTGATCTTAATCACATTGAACTGGAGGTGGTGGAACAGGTCGGTATGAATACAGTGTTTGATCTGGTATTTGCTGCCGATGTGCTCTACGACAGTGAGAATCACACCATGCTCGATTGCTTTAAACAATGGGGGGAGACGGTCTATGTGGCCGATTCCAGAGTAAAAACCATGCCCAGGGCTCCCTATGGGCTGCACGATTACCAGGAAACGGATGAGCGTGAAGCGGTTACCTTGCCTGACCTCGGTGAATTGGAAATGCACAAACGCGTGAAGTTTTTTAAAAGCAGTTGAAGGAGTTTTAGGGGTTTAAAGGTGGTTTAACCGGGTGGTTTGCGATAGATTTAACCGGGCCTGTTAAATTCACACATTATGCTTTCTATAAAACAGGAAAAAATACTCGTTACACTGTTTGCTGTCTTTGCTTTATGCATGGCCCTGTCAACAGCGTATTTTATTATATTGTGCTACTACCGTGGTCCATTCAAGGATATGTGGGTAGTGATGGATTTTATCCGCCTGTTTTTCGAGGGGCAGGCGCAGCCGGGCGATTTCTTTGCATTGCATGGTGGTGCTCATCGCTTGCTGGTACCCAAAATATTCTTTTTGCTTGAATACGGTGTTTTTAACGGCAGTAACTGGTTTCTGATACTCAGTTCAGTGGGCTTTCAGTTGGTAGCGCTTGCAGCGGTATATAAAATGTTGCAAGTAGAAAATGATTTGCCGTGGCACTATCGTGTGTTTCTGTTGGCAATGTTGGTACTGTTTTTATTTAACGCCACTCAACTGGAAAATTTTGTTTATACCTTTGATATGCAGTGGTTTGCCACCAGCGCAGGTGCTGTGGTGGCCAGTGCGGCGTGGGTGAGCGGGTTGTCTGCCTGGCGCTTGTCCGGGAAATGGCCGGCAGGAACATTCTGTCTGGCGATTTTTGCCAGTGTCGTTACGGTGTTTTCTTCGTTCTCCGGTGTGTGTTTTCTATTAGTGTTGCCGCCGTTGCTTTGGGCCTATCGCGTACCCCGTGGTGTGCTTGTTGCCGTGAGTGTGGTAGTGGTGGTCAGTGTACTGTTATACCTGAGTGGCCCGTTTGGTCAGGGTGGCGAGTTTTCCACAGGCGAACAGCCCATTACCGTGGGCACGGCTATCAAGGCCTGGTTTGGTATGTTTCTGATCTGGTTGCGTTGGAATGCGCTGTATTTTGGCTCGCCATTAAGTAGGGAGCTTATGTTGCCAGCAGCGGTGTTCGCCTATGCCGGGCTGCTGTTTCTTGCCTGGGCCTGGTGGCAATTGTTGGCAGGGCGCCTGTCTCGCTTTACTCGTTTTGAAATATTCTGCTTCAGTGCTGCATTGTTTGCTGCGGGGGTGGGTATGTCCACAGGGCTTGGTCGTATGTACTTTGTGCATACGGCGAATGAAGATCGCTACCAGAGTATCGTACTGGTGTTCTGGTTTTGTCTGTATGCCTCAGCGCTATCATTGGCCTTACGGCATGAGCAGCACAAGGGAGCGGGGCCAAAGCGTTTAGTGACGGGGCTAATACTATTCTGGTCCTGTGTCGTGTTGCCGGTGGCGTCACTGCGTGATGCCCGTGCACATATCAATTTCTTTGATCGGGTGCGTACAAGCCATCTTGCGATTAGCGTAAACCAGGTAGAATTCAGGCAAATAAAATCCACGCTGATTCTTGGTGATCAGTGGCAAAAAATTAATCGTCCGGCGATGCACAACGTATTTTTGCAGGAGCGCGGTTGGGGAATGTTTTCCGGTGATGCCTATCCGCGTCTGGGCCAGACTTACAGTGTGGATCAGCCCGTTCCGGCTTGTGTAGGTAAAATAAAACAAATCAATCCACTGGCGTCCGGCTATGAGATTCGCGGCCGTGGTGTGGCAGATGGTGAACGTTCGCCACTGACTGATTTGGTGGTACTTGATGAGGCTGGAAAAGTCGTTGGTCTTGGCAGAATTCTGCGCCGTAAGGATAGCTGGGGGCCAATAACACGGCAGCCTGGGCGGCGCACTCACTGGCGGGTTTATGTACAGCCACTGTCTGCTGGAGAAACCGTTACGCTGTATGGGGTCATCGCGGGCAGTGTATCGGGCCTGTGCCGTATAGATTCAGCCAAATTGCCGAGTGCCAGGGGCTAATCCCGGGGTTATTTCCAACCTGAAAGCCGTTACAATTCCGTCTTTGCAAATACAGTGGAATACTCTGTTTGTCGATTGAACAGTCGGGAGAAAAATCATGTTTGATTATATTGTTGTGGGTGCCGGTTCGGCTGGGTGTGTACTGGCGGCGCGTTTGTCCGAGGATCCAGCCAATAAGGTGTTATTGGTAGAGGCGGGCCCAAGTGACAATAATCCGATGATTTCCATGCCTGGCGGTGCAGCGGAGTGTCTGAAAAGCGATAAACTGAACTGGCAGGACTACTCGGTCGAGCAAAAAAACCTCAATAATCGCAAATTGTTTGTGCCCCGCGGAAAAATGCTCGGGGGTTCCAGCGGTCTTAATGGCATGGTCTATATTCGTGGTAATGCCTGGGATTACAACCGTATCTCGGAGTTGGGTAACAAGGGCTGGAGTTATGCCGAGGTGTTGCCCTACTTCAAACGTTCGGAAGACAATGTGCGCGGAGCTAATGAGTACCATGGTGTTGGCGGCGGTTTGCGCGTTATCGACTCACCCTCGGAAAACCCGATCTTTGATCGCTTTGTTGAGGCCGGTGTGGAAGCCGGGCATCCGCGCTGTGAGGATTTTAACGGCAAGAACCAGGAAGGCTTCGGCCGCTTCCAGGCGACGATTACTGATGAGAAAAAACGCTGTAGCAGTGCTCGTGCCTTTCTGACGCCGGAAGTGCGCCAACGCCCGAATCTCAGTATTGCTGTTAATGCTCAGGTGACCCGGCTGGTGTTTGAAGGCAAGCGCGCAGCGGGTGTCGAATATATGCAGAAAAACAGGTTGCACAGTGTCGGTGCTGACAAGGAAATTATTCTTTGCAGCGGTACCCTGAAATCTCCGCATATTTTGCAATTGTCCGGGGTCGGTAATGCAGAAGATTTGAAGGCAGTGGGCATTGATGTGAACTTTGAGTTGCCTGGAGTGGGTTATAACCTGCAGGAGCACCTCGACGTGACGGTAAACTACGGAGCCAGTGAGCTGACTCACAATGCCGATGCCACGAAGATCCACCTTATGGCGAAAACAGCTTTTCAATACTTTTTGTTCAAAAAAGGTATCGCTGCATGCAATATGATTGAAGGGGGCGCGTTTACCAAATCGCAAAGTGGCCTGCAGGTGCCCGATATCCAGATGCACTATGTGCCAGTGAATATGATAGGTCTGATTGACCCGTTGCCGAAAGAAGAGGGTATGACAACCCACGCTTGTTGCTTGCGTCCAAAATCTCGCGGCTGGATCAAACCGGGTTCAAACGATCCGATGCAAAAACCATTGGTAGATTTTAATTTTCTCGACAACGATGAAGATATGAAGATACTCGTCAAGTGCTACGAGCAGATTCGAGAAGTGATGGCTGCCAAAGCCTGGCAAGGTGCGGTCACCGGCAGTATTCGTCCTGATGCGGAGTTGGAAAAACAATCCGATATTGAAGCCTATGTGCGCGCTAATGCCGATACTGTGTATCACCCGGTTGGTACATGCAAGATGGGAAGTGATGATATGGCGGTAGTGGATAATGAGTTGCGTGTCCACGGCATTGATGGCTTGCGTGTTGCTGATGCCTCGATTTTCCCCGAACTGATTGGCGGCAACACTAATGCTCCAGCGATTATGATTGGCGAGAAATGTGCCGATCTTTTGCTCGGCAAGTCCCTGCCACCTGCCGTAACCGGAGAAACCGTGATCAATCAGCAACCGGTAACTGTCTGATCAACGGTCGTATTGCTGTGGTTTGCCCATAGCGACTTGTCGGGTATACTCGGAGCGATGAACAAATAACCGGGGGATACCTGTCGTGAGCAGTAGCCGTGTTATTTTAAAGGGTCTGGAACTTGACGAAATTCGCCATGCGATCACGGTATTGGAAACCATGAGCCGTGAAGCCATGCCGGATGACAGTTTTGAAGTGCTGAAGCTGGGGGAAACATTAAAGCTGTTGCGCCGCATTGAGCAGCAATTGGCATGCCCGCTCAGGGTTGTCGCCTCTTCATAAGTTGTTCCACCTTAATACGGTGCCTGGCCCGTGTTATTGATGGGTTGGCTGGTTATTCTCTCGTCGACCGCTATTTCTCTATCTGCTGCTTCAGATCGTCTTCTGTAACGTCAATTTCCCGGATCAGGGTATTGATAAATAGCCCTTCCGCTTCCGTGACCACTTGGCCCGCAGCGATGCACTGTCCTTTAACGTAGCTTTTCTTGCCTTCAATGCGGTCTATCCAGGCTTTATATTGCAATGGCACGTTGAGTGGTGTGGGTTTGAGGTAGGTGATTTGCAGTGTTGCAGTAGGACCACGGGAATCGTTAATCATAGTGGCAGCCGCCAGTACATGATCCCAGGCGAGCGCGACAATGCCACCGTGTACACAGCCAGGTGGTCCTTCATAGGTGGTGCCAAAGGTGACTTCACTGATGACCTCGTCGTTTTCGATTCTGGACTCCATAGGAGGGGCGACGGGATTGGCACGCCCGGTAATCGGGGAATAGGCATAGGTGGCACTGACGTCATCGAACTTGAATACTTTGCTATAGGCGGGCAGCGCACGTTCGCCAACCCAGGGTTTAATCGCCTCATCCAGTGCCTCCGCCTGGTCGGCGAGTGCCGAGAGCGCTTCTGCCGATGCGTTAGCTTTGATTGTATGAGTGATAACAGAACGCAGTGCTGCATTGAGGCGCAGAAGTTGCTGTTCCTGCTCGGCGCTAAAATTCGGGTCGCCGTTAAAATAATTGTCCAGATTCTCGAGTTTCATCGAATGACTTCTCCAATTCCTCTAATTTCTCTGCTCTCAGCGCAATATCGCATCGTAAAAGTGAAATCCTAGTGTTTATATGACTCAGGGGTTATTCGTAATAATCACTTTGTTCAGTACAATAGCAAATCAAACCTTCGCGGAGTGATCGCACATGTTACCTAATCAATACGACTATATCGTGATCGGTGCCGGCTCAGCCGGATGCCTGCTGGCTAATCGGCTATCGCGTAATAGCAACATTCGAGTGTTGCTTGTGGAAGCGGGTAAGCGCGATACCAACCCAATGATCCATATGCCAATTGGGTTCTCGAAGATGATGTATGACGACAAAGACACCGATGTGTATTTCAGCGAGCCCGAACCGAATTGTAATGACCGCAAGGTGCATGCGCCGCGCGGGCGTGTGCTCGGCGGTTGCAGCTCAATTAACGGCATGGTCTATATTCGCGGTCAGCATCAGGACTATGACGACTGGGCAAAACTCGACGGTTGTGAAGGTTGGTCCTATGAAGAACTGCTACCGTATTTTAAGCGTTCAGAAAATTATGAGCCGGGTGAACCTACCCGTTACCACGGTGTGGGTGGTGATCTGAACGTTACGTATTCCCGTGTCAACTATCCATTGGCCGACGCTTATATAGAAGCGGCAAAGCATGTGGGTTATCCCTTCAATGAAGATTTCAATGGCGACAAGCAGGAAGGCATTGGGTATTTTCAGATAAACCAGAAGAACGGCAAACGCTGGAGTAGTGCTCAGGCGTTTCTGCGCGAAGCGGAACAGCGCCCGAATTTGACAGTGGAAACCGAAGCAAAAGTTGCCAAAATTTTGTTTCACAATAATACCCGGGCCGTTGGCATTGAGTACCTCAACAAAAAAGGCGAAATGATCCAGGCGGCGGCGATGAGTGAAGTGATTCTCAGCGCCGGAGCCTTTGCCTCGCCGCATTTGCTGGAGTTATCGGGTATTGGTCAAAAAGCCGTATTGGAACAGCAGGGTATCGAGTGTATTCACGAACTGAACGGTGTGGGAGAAAATCTGCAGGACCACTTTACGATCATGGTGCAGCACGGTATCAGCAAGGGACGTACCTTGAATCAGGACGGATTGTTTCCGGGTATTATTATGAGTCTGTTTAAGTACCTGTTTGCCAAAAAAGGTGTGTTGGCACATCCGGCGGCAACGGTGGGTGCTTTCTTGCGTGGTACCGATAAAACCGGCAATGAGGATGAACGCCCCTGGTACCAGATTCACTATGCAGTGGGTAATGGTGTGCTTGATGAAAAAGGCAATATGGTGCCGGGCAAAGAGCCCGGGGTGACATCCACTTGTTGCGTGCTGCGCCCGGAGTCTCGCGGCTGTGTGCATGTAAAAAGTGCGGACCCGCGTCAGTGGCCAGCCGTGCAGTTTAACTATCTCGATACAGAGGAAGATCGCCGTCGTATTGTTGAAGCGGTCAAAATTCAGCGGCGTATTTATGCGGCGGATAATTTCAAAGCGTATGCGACAGAAGAGCAGATGCCCGGGGTTGAGGTGGGTACGGATGAAGAGATTCTTGAGTATTGTCGCAATGAAGGCATGAGTGTGTACCATCCGGTAGGTACCTGCAAAATGGGTACAGCCAGTGATAATCTTTCAGTTGTAGACAGCAACCTGAAAGTCCATGGGCTTGAAGCCTTGCGCGTGGTTGATGCATCAATCTTTCCAAATATTTTGTCGGGAAACACCCATGCGCCGGTTGTTGCTGTAGCGGAAAAAGCGGCAGAGTTGATTCTGGCGGATCGTTTGCAAGCCAGGCGTGAAGCGTTTAAGGGCTTGCCGCCCAAAGGTATTTCTGCAGATGCTGACATTTCCAAATGCCCGGTTCATCAGGGGTAGGCTCTCTTAATTAACGATGTCCAGCGATAAATCTGAATTGAAGCCCAAAGAACGCAGGTCCCATGCTGCGCGCAGTGCCGAGACTCGTGAGAAAATTATCACGGCAGTGGTGGAGTGTATTGCCGAATTGGGATTAAAAAAAACCACGACCAATGCGATTGCTGACAAGGCGGGAGTAACCTGGGGGGCCTTGCAGCATCACTTTGGCGGCCTAAATGGTTGTCTGATCGCGGCGTTTAACGACAGCTTCCAGCGTTTTGTAGTAACACTCGGAGAGCCACCGCGTGATATAGCACTAGAGGAGCGGGTATCTGTTTTCGTTGACCGGGCGTGGCAGCACTACAGTAGCCGGCATTACCTTTCCATGTTCCAATTATTGCTTAACGATATGTCCAGTGTGGAGGATGACAAATGGCAGCAGTCACAATTACAAATTGTGGTGGCAATGGATGAAGTATGGAAAAACTTTTTTGAAGATGTGGTGCCGGATATTAAAAAGCGACGCATGCTGGCCCGCTATACACATTCTGTGCTAACAGGGTTTGCTGTGAGTTATTCCTATGACTGGGGCGGCAACCGGATGCAGGAGGAAGTGGTGCTGTTAAAACAAAGTTTATTCAGTCAAATGGTTTGAGGTCGTTTGTGCAATTGGCGAATAACTCTGAATGTTTAATACATAGGCTTCGCTTTCCTGATGTTCTTCCTGCAATAGTTTTACCATCATAAAATTCAGTTCTTCGGAAAACCATAGTGTGGTGTTGCGTTTGCTGTTGGAACGAATGCGCTTTACAACCAATGCAGAAACTTTACCCAGTTTAGTATCAACCAGCTCCTGGCCGATAACCTTGTAGTTAAAGGTTTTGAGTTCGTTGCCATCCATTACCGGGAAGCTGAATTCGTTGTGGCCTGAGGCCAGTTGGCAGCGCAACATCAGAATATGGTTCATGCGGTCGAGTTCTCCGCCTTGCAAGGTGGCGGTGCCTTCTTTTTTGCCGCTGGCAGTTGCGATGTTGGTGCTCCAGTCAAAATCGACAATCTTGAAGCGCTTTTTCATCATCACCGACTGTTTATATTCGTAGCGCTGTGATACCAGTGTGGCGGGAGCATGGAAATTAAAGGTGGATGTTTCAGATATTTTTCCCAGGAAATTGTCGCTGTTATTGGAAAGCTGCCATTGCTGGTCGGAGCCAACATTAAGGTTTCTTTCCGTTTTGATTTTCCAGCCTTTGAAGGTGCCGCTATAACTGGCTTTATAAGGAGTGACAACCTTGTCGCAGGATAAGCTGAACGTGTGAGTGCTGAACAAGGCAAGGCTGAATAACAAGACCAATCGGATCATGATTACTCCGCTAGTAAGAAGCCGGTTTTTGGTAGAGCTCTGTTGTCGAGCAGAACATTATCATTGGTTAATTGCAGGCGATCTTCGCAAAACCACTGCACCGCTTGTGGATAGATAATGTGTTCTTTCTGTAATACACGCTGTGCCAATAACTCGGCGTTATCACCGGGTTCTATCGGTACGCTCGCCTGAATGATGGCCGGGCCAGCATCAAGTTCCGGCACTACAAAGTGTACAGTGGCACCCGCTTCCTTGTCGCGGTTATCAATAGCTCTCTGGTGGGTGTGTAGCCCGGGGTATTTGGGCAGTAGTGAAGGGTGAATATTAAACAGCCTGCCGTGAAAGTGATTGACAAATTGTGGTGTCAGAATACGCATAAACCCTGCGAGCACAACGGCATCACATTGATAACGATTAATACATTCGATTAATTGCTCGTCGAATAGTTCCCTGCTTGCAAACCCTGTGTGATCAATGGTTTCAGTGGCAATGCCGGCATCAGCCGCGCGTTGCAGGCCTTTCACCTCCGGACGATTGCTAATCACCACGGCAATTTCTGCGCCGAGTGAATTTGTCTGCATGCGATCAATAAAAGCTTGCAGGTTAGTGCCGCTGCCGGAAATCAGAATGGCCAGTTTTTTTTCTGTGTGTGTCTCAGCTGTCATTGTTGAGAAAGATTCAACTAGAGAACCTGAACCTGGGCTTCGCCATCACTGCACTTTTCAATGCGACCGATATGCCAGGCTTGTTCACCGGCGTTTTGCAGCATGGAAATGGCATTGCTGACATCCTGTTCCGGGAGGCATATCACCATACCGACACCGCAGTTAAAAGTACGATGCATTTCTTCGGTTTCGATATTGCCCTGTTGCTGGAGCCAGTCGAACACAGCGGGTTGTGACCAACTGTTGTGTTCAATAACAGCTTTGGCGTTGATAGGTAGTACGCGTGGAATGTTCTCAAGCAGACCGCCGCCAGTAATATGGGAGAGTGCACGTACGTCAAATTCCTTAATGAGTCGCAACAGAGGTTTGACATAAATGCGAGTTGGCTCAAGCAGCTTTTCCCCAAGTGTGGATCCATCGAAGGTATCACTGAGGTCAGCGTTACTTGAGCCAATGATTTTTCGAATCAGTGAATATCCGTTTGAATGTGGGCCGCTTGAGGCAATCGCGACCAGTTGATCGCCGATGCGTACGCGGGCACCATCAATGATTTGGTTTTTTTCTACAACGCCAACACAAAAGCCAGCGAGATCATAATCCTCATCGTCGTACATGCCTGGCATTTCAGCCGTTTCGCCGCCAACCAGTGCGCAACCTGCCATTTCACAGCCGCGACCAATACCCTCTACAACACTTGCGGCGGTATCGACATTAAGTTTGCCGGTTGCATAATAGTCGAGAAAAAACAGTGGCTCGGCACCCGCTACTACCAGGTCGTTGACACACATGGCAACGAGGTCGATACCAATGGTGTCGTGAATGCCGAGTTCCATAGCAAGCATGAGTTTAGTGCCCACGCCGTCGGTACCGGAGACAAGCACAGGCTGTTTATAGCCTGAAGGAATTTCACACAATGCGCCGAAACCGCCAAGGCCACCGAGTACGCCGGCGCGCCGGGTCTTTTTGGCGACTCCCTTGATGCGTTCAACCAATTCATTGCCTGCATCAATATCAACACCGGCACTTTTATAACTCAGAGAGGTCTTTTCACTCATGGAACTTACTGTCTGGATCAGAGATTGCTGTGAGGGCGCCATTGTAACAGTGTTGCGGGCATAATAGTGCAGACCTGATACAATGCGCTTTGATTTTTAAATACCCTGAGAGGTTTGTACGACCTATGCTTCGCCGCTGTCTTTTCCTGCCTTTTCTGTTGTTGGTGGTTTTGCTGCCAGTAGCAGTATGGTCTGAAACTGTGGAAAACCTCTACGAAGTGGAAATGCTTGTCGTTGATCAAAGTGAAACGGCGCGTCGCGAGGCCGTTGCTGAAGGTTTGCTGGCTGTTCTTGTAAAAATTAGTGGGCGTCTTGATGTAGCGCAGAACCCGGAAGTGCAACGGGCGCAGCGTAGTAGCGAACGCTATATGCTGGAATTCAGTTATGGTTCCAGTGACAAGGTGACTGAAATTGAAATTGATGGTCAATTGGTATTGCAGCCGATGATAGGCCTTAAGGTCGGTTATTCACGACAGGCTATTTCCGGTCTGTTGCGTACTGCCGGATTGCCTATCTGGTCGAGCAATCGGCCAGTAGTGCTGCCCTGGGTGGTGATCGACAAAGGGGGGCAACGGCAGTTTCTGAATAGTCTGAATTCACCGGACATACAAAATTTTATGCAAGAGGAGTTTTCCCGTCGGGGGCTGCCCGAGATAACACCGCTGTTTGACCTCGAAGATCAACTGTCGCTGGATGCTCACAAGGTCTGGCAACTGGATATGGCGAGTATCCAGTCGGCTTCGGGGCGTTACCAAAGTGATGCGGTGCTCGTGGGGCGGGTGGCAGAAACATCCGCGGGTCAATACCGTGGTAACTGGAATTTTCTATTTCAGGAGCAGACCTATGTGATTGATGCACGCACGGCGAGTCTTGAAGATTTTGTGCGTGAGGGCATTGATGGCGTGGTGCAAGTTTTGTCGCAGCGTTATGCAATTAACACCCTTGGCACTGAGGGTATGATTTATCTGGAAGTTTCCGGTGTCAGCAGTTTCTCTGACTATGCACAAATTACCCGACATCTCAGTGATTTGGAGCCAGTAAATGCTGTGCATATTCAGGAAGTCAGTGGTCAGTGGGTGCGTTATGAAGTGACTGCTGATGGCGGTCTGAAATTGTTTCAGGAGCTTGTTGAGCTGGGTGGTTTGTTGAAATTGTCTGATGATCGAATCATAGACCAGAGTGGTGAACGTGATTATCGCTACGACCAGCAGTGGCTGCATTATCAGGTAGTGGGCTCCCGGCAAGTCAATGACCAGTAAGGCGATGCAGTTACCCCTGAACATTCACCTTGATGATCAGGCAACTTTTGAGAATTTTTATACCCCGCCGGTCTCACCGAACGGTGAAGCGCTTGAAGCGGTACAGACTATGTTTGATAGCGGCTCAGAGTCGTTTATCTATCTGTGGGGAAAAGAGGGTTGTGGTCGTAGTCATTTGTTACAGGCAGCGTGCCGCCAGGCGGAAGAGGAGGGCTTGCATAGCCAGTATCTGCCACTGACTGAACTTGTCGATTACCCTTCGGCTCGTTTGCTTGAGGGCCTTGAAACCCTTGATCTGGTGTGCCTTGATAATGTGGATGTTGTGATGGGCCTTCCCGTCTGGGAAGAGAGCTTGTTCCACCTCTATAATCGCCTGCGCGAAAGCCAGTCCCGCATTCTGGTAGCGGCCAGTTGCGCACCGCGCGAACTACGCAGTGAATTGCCGGACCTGGGCTCCCGGCTTGGCTGGGGGGTGGTCTATCACCTCGAAGAACTGGATGATTATGGTAAGCAATTGGCTCTGCAACACCGTGCAAAAGCACGCGGCCTGGTGCTTGGCGACGAGGTTGCACAGTTTATTATGAGTCGAGCAGCACGTGAAATGGATACCTTGCTTGATTATCTCGATAGTCTGGATGCGGAATCGCTGGCTGAACAGCGCAAGTTGACGATTCCATTTGTGAAGGCCGTGCTGGACTGGTGAATGACTCGCCAGTCTTTTTTCTTTATTATTCGATCTGGAACTGTCGGGGGTAGTTAACTCCCGAATGTGGTTTTTAATTGTTAAGCAGTTTGGGGTTTTTATGGAAATCGTAATGGACGTTACAGAGATTCGGCAGTATCTGCCGCACCGTTATCCCTTTTTACTCGTGGATCGTGTGGTTGAACTCCACCTCGGGGAGTCCATTGTGGCTTATAAAAATATTTCGGTGAATGAAGGGATTTTTGAGGGACACTTCCCTGATATACCGATTTTTCCAGGGGTTTTAATTGTGGAAGCAATGGCACAGGCAGCGGGTATTCTGGGCTTTAAGACCATGGACAAAACACCGGAAGATGGCTCAATCTACTACTTTGTTGGTGCTGACAATGTGCGTTTTAAACGCCCGGTAGTGCCTGGAGATCGTTTAATGCTTGAAGCCAGGGTAGTTTCAGAGAAGCGCGGCATCTGGAAGTTTGAGTGTCAGGCTTCTGTCGATGGAGAGCTGGCCAGTTCCGGTACGATTCTCTGCGCTGATCGCAAGGTCTAGTTGTTTCTTTTCTTATGTCTGTTGACCCACGTGCCATTGTTGATCCCACAGCCAGGCTGGCTGAGGATGTGGAGGTTGGGCCGTTTTCAATTATAGGCCCCGATGTAGAGATTGGAGCCGGTACGGTTATCGCGCCGCATGTGATTCTCAAGGGACCGACGGTGATCGGTCGCAATAACAGGATTTTTCAATTCTCCACGGTGGGTGAAGACACTCCGGACCTCAAGTATCAGGGAGAACCGACGCGTCTCGTGATTGGCGATAATAATGTGATTCGGGAAGGAGTGACGATTCACCGTGGCACAGTACAGGATCGTGGTGAAACGACAATTGGTGACAATAATCTGTTGATGGCGTATGTGCATATTGGCCACGATAGTGTGATTGGCAATAACACGATTCTCGTGAATAACACAGCCCTGGCGGGTCATGTTTATGTTAACGACTGGGCCATACTTAGTGGTTATACACTGGTACATCAGTTTTGCCATATTGGCGCGCACAGTTTTACTGGCATGGGAACCGCTATTGGCAAGGACTTACCGGCCTTTGTGATGGCTTTTGGTAGTCCCGCTGAAGCCAGGGCCATCAACAGTGAAGGCCTAAAACGGCGCAATTTTAGCAAGGAGGACATCAGCGCGTTGTCCAAAGCTTACAAAATTATCTATCGACAAAATCTTACGGTTGATGAAGCTTGTGCGGAAATGGAAGCACTCGTTCCGGATTGTTCCCATGTACAACTGATGGTTGATTCCCTGCGCCACTCAAAGCGCGGTATCGTGCGCTAGTGCCAAATTTCTGTTGCCCCGCATGAGCAACTCACCACTACGTATCGGCATTGTTGCGGGAGAAAGCTCCGGTGATATTCTCGGTGCGAGCCTGTTAAAAAGTTTTAGGGAGCAGCTGCCAGATTGCGTAGTTGAAGGTGTCGGTGGGCCACGCATGATCGCCGAGGGCTGTGAATCCCTGTTTGCGATGGATAGGTTGTCTGTAATGGGCCTGATTGAGCCGCTCAAGCGCTTGCCGGAACTGTTGCATATGCGTAAAACTTTGGTGCAGCATTTTGTTGCGAACCCTCCCGATGTTTTTATTGGCATCGATTCTCCGGACTTTAATCTCGGTATTGAACGGCGGCTCAAACAACAGGGTATCAAGACTGTGCACTACGTTAGTCCATCAGTCTGGGCGTGGCGGCAAAAACGCATCGTAAAAATCAAACAGTCGGTAGACTTGATGCTGACATTGTTTCCATTTGAGCAGGAAATCTACAAGCAAAACCGGATTCCGGTGGCGTTTGTCGGTCATCCGCTCGCCGATACCTTCCCGGATCATACGGATGCAGCAAAGTGTTGTGGAATATTGGGTATTGATGCGCGGCAGCGTTGGGTTGCATTGTTGCCGGGCAGTCGCGAAAACGAAGTTAAACTGCTTGCGCCGATACTGCTGGAGGCAGCGCGGCAATGTCTTGAGAAAGACAGCGCACTACATTTTTTGATGCCGGCGGCAAATGAAAAACGCGCGCAGCAATTGCAAGACTTGCTCGATGGTAGTGATTTGCCGGTTACTCTCATTCAGGGGCAGTCCCATGAGGTGATGGGAGCGAGTGAGCTGGTGGTGATGGCGTCAGGTACTACTACGCTTGAGGCACTGTTATTAAAGCGTCCGATGGTAGTGACTTATCGTATGGCAGCGTTGTCCTATGCAATTATTTCCCGCATGGTAAAAACCCCCTGGGTCTCCCTGCCAAATTTGTTAGCGCAGCGTGAACTGGTGCCGGAATTGATTCAACAGCAGGCTTCGGCGGATAATATTGCCCGGCATATGCTGGATATTCTTGGCAATGCTGATACGCGGCAACAATTGACCGAGGAATTCCTTTCCATTCACAGGCAATTGCGTTGTAATGCGGGAGAGCGGGCCGCAACGGCGGTGTTGGGTTTGATAAATCAAGTCTGATTGATTCAATTAATAACGGGGTTAACAATATAAGGCTTATGACGCAGGCCGGGGATTTATTCGGGGATTATTCTGCTTACCAATATCTGGCGGGTGTTGACGAAGTTGGTCGGGGACCACTGGCAGGGGATGTGGTGGCGGCAGCGGTCATTCTTGATCCACAGCAGTCAATTGAAGGGCTGGCTGATTCCAAAAAACTGTCGGAGTCACGCCGCGAGCAGCTGGCAGTTGAAATTCGTGAAAAAGCGTTAGCCTGGTCAGTGGCCCGCGCCACAGTGGCAGAGATCGACGAGATCAATATTCTGCATGCAAGCATGCTGGCAATGAAAAGAGCAGTTGAAGGTTTGTCCCGGGAGCCCGATTATGTGCTGGTGGATGGCAATCGCTTGCCGAAATGGCGTTATGCCGCAGAGCCCGTCATCAAGGGTGACAGCCGTGTAGCGGCGATCAGTGCTGCGTCGATATTGGCAAAGGTACAGCGGGATAATGAGATGGTTGAGCTTGATCAACAGTATCCTGGCTATGGCCTCGCTCGGCACAAAGGCTATCCGACACGCCAGCATATGGCGGCGCTCGGTGAGCTCGGCGTGACGCCGATTCATCGGCGCAGCTTTGCGCCAGTCAGATTGGCACTGGAATCATCGATTTGAGTCATCAGTGGCAGTACAGTAGTGGGATAACAACTAACAGGAACAATAAAGCGGGTTTGGTGTGAGTATTGATTTTATTCATCTGCGGGCGCACAGCGAGTTTTCTCTTGTTGACGGTATTGTGCGTCTCAAGCCGCTTGCAAAACGCTGTGCGGAGCTCGGTGTCCCGGCGATCGCGATTACCGATCAGTGTAATCTCTATGGTCTAATCAAGTTCTATAAGGCAGCCCAGGGGCAGGGCATCAAACCGATCTGCGGCAGTGATTTTTTAGTGGCGGGTAAAACCCCGGAAGACCCGGTTTCGCAAATTTGCCTGTTGGCCAGTAACAATACCGGCTACAAAAACCTGGTGGAGCTGATTTCCCTTGCCTACCTTGAAGGGCAGCGTCAGGGTGTTGCTTATGTGCAACGGGAGTGGATCAGTGACAAGGCCGAAGGCTTGATTGCGTTATCCGGGGGGCGTTACGGGGATATCGGTCAGGCGCTGATTGGTGGTCGTGATCAGGATGCGCAGGACTTGCTCAAAGGCTGGTGTAAGGACTTCCCGGACTGCTTTTATCTGGAATTACAGCGCTGTGGCCGTGCCGAGGAAGAAGATTATCTACACAAGGCTGTGGCACTTGCCACAGCAGTGCAGTGCCCGGTAGTGGCAACGAATGATGTTCGGTTTCTTGAAAAATCTGAATTTGAAGCCCATGAGGCGCGCGTATGTATCTATGAAGGTCGCACGCTTGATGATCCGCGCCGCGAGCGCCGCTACAGTGAAGAGCAGTATCTGAAATCGCCTGCAGAGATGTGCGAGCTGTTTAGTGATATACCCGAAGCCTTGCAAAATACGGTAGAAATTGCCAAGCGCTGCAATGTGCAACTGGAACTCGGTAAGGCCTATTTACCGGATTATCCGATTCCGGAGGGGATGACGATTGAAACGTTTTTTGAAAAAGTTTCGTTCGAGGGGCTGGAGCAGCGTTTGCAAACCATTCTTGATACCAATGACCCGCTCTATGCCGATAAGAAAGCGGAATATGAAAAGCGTTTGCAGTTTGAGCTTGAGATCATTAACCAGATGGGTTTTGCTGGATATTTTCTCATCGTGATGGATTTTATCCAGTGGGCCAAGGATAACGATATTCCCGTCGGACCTGGCCGTGGTTCCGGTGCCGGTTCACTGGTCGCCTATGCACTTAAAATTACCGATCTCGATCCGCTGGAATATGATTTGCTGTTTGAGCGATTCCTCAATCCTGAGCGGGTTTCAATGCCGGATTTTGATGTGGATTTCTGCATGGAAAACCGCGATCGTGTTATTGCTTATGTTTCTGATCACTACGGCCGCGATGCGGTTTCCCAGATTATTACCTTTGGCACGATGGCGGCAAAAGCGGTAGTTCGTGATGTGGCTCGTGTACAAGGCAAGTCCTATGGTTTGGCTGACAAACTGTCGAAGATGATTCCGTTTGAAGTGGGTATGACGCTCAAAAAAGCGCTTGAGCAGGAAGAAGTGCTGCGTGAGTTTCTTGAAAATGACAGCGAGGGCCAGGAAATCTGGGATATGGCTGTGCAGCTTGAAGGGGTGACACGCAATGTGGGTAAGCATGCCGGAGGTGTAGTGATTGCACCGTCGCGTCTGACTGATTTTGCGCCGCTCTATTGTGATGAAAGTGGGGAAGGGGTTGTCACCCAGTACGACAAGGGTGATGTGGAAGATGCGGGGCTGGTCAAATTCGACTTCCTCGGCCTGCGTACCCTGACGATTATTGACTGGGCATTGAAGATGATCAACCGCCGCCAGCAGCAGCGTGGCGAACCTGAGGTGGATATCAATGCAATCCCTCTTGATGATCACCCTACCTACGAACTGCTTAAGCGTGCTGAGACAACAGCGGTGTTCCAGCTCGAATCCCGCGGTATGAAAGATCTGATCAAGCGTCTTCAGCCTGACAATCTTGAAGATATGATTGCTCTCGTGGCGTTGTTTCGCCCAGGGCCGCTCGATTCCGGCATGGTGGATGACTTCGTTAATCGCAAACACGGCCGCGCCGAAGTGGCCTACCCGGATGCGAAATATCAGCACGAGTGGCTCAAACCGATACTTGAGCCTACCTACGGGGTTATTGTTTACCAGGAACAGGTTATGCAGATTGCCCAGGAGCTTGCGGGTTATACCCTCGGCGGGGCAGATATTCTGCGTCGTGCCATGGGTAAGAAAAAACCTGAGGAAATGGCAAAGCAACGTGAGGTGTTCAAGGAGGGCGCCAGTGAGAAAGGTGTCGACCCTGAACTTGCGATGAAGATCTTTGATCTGGTGGAGAAATTTGCCGGTTACGGTTTTAACAAGTCCCACTCCGCTGCCTATGCACTGGTGTCCTATCAGACCGCTTGGCTGAAAGCCCATTATCCCGCTGAGTTTATGGCGGCAACCATGAGTTCGGAACTACAGAATACCGACAAGATTGTGACCTTCATTGAAGAATGCCGCTCCATGGGTCTGGAGATTCGTTCACCGGATGTGAACGAAGGTGACTATATGTTCACGGTGAATGACAGCGGTGAAATTATTTATGGCCTCGGTGCGATCAAGGGGCTCGGTGAAGGCCCGATTGGCAGCCTTATTGAAGCGCGTGCAGAGAAGCCATTCACGGATTTATTTGATTTTTGCTCCCGCGTGGATGCGCGCAAGGTTAACAAGCGCGCACTCGAAGCGTTAATTCGCTCCGGAGCAACTGACAGCATCGCACCGATATTTGAACAGGAAAAAGACAATGCTCATATCGATAGGGCTCGTGCTGTGTTGTGGCAGGCGATGGGAGATGCGGTACAGGCCGCCGAACAGTCCTCGCGCAATGAAGACAGTGGTATGACGGATCTGTTTGGCAGTGTGGTGCCAACCACCTCCGGTGGTGGAGATGTGTATGCAGATTTCCTTTCAGCCAAACCCTTCAATATGCGCGAGCGCCTCAAAGGGGAAAAGGAAACGCTTGGCCTCTATCTGACCGGCCACCCGATTGATGAATACGAGGCTGAGCTGCGGCGCTTTGCGAAAACCCGTATCGCGGATGTGCGCCCGGATCGGCAGGCCCAGCAGGTAGCTGGTTTGGTGATGAGCCTTGTGGTAAGAAAGACCCGGCGTGGGGATATGGCCACACTCCTGCTTGATGACCGCTCAGGGCGTATAGAAGCCACATTGTTTTCAGAGGCTTATAAGGAATACCGTGACAAGCTCGTCAAGGATTCGCTGCTTCTGATAGAAGGGGTCGTGGTACACGATGACTTTTCCGGAAAATCCAGTATTCGAGTTAATTCCCTGCGCACCATTTTCGAGGCGCGCAACCAGTCTGTGCAGGGGGTGGCAGTGCAGATGAACGCTCAGAATGCAGCGGTGACGGATCTGGAAAAGCTGCTTTCTCCGTACCGTGGCGGGCCTTGCCCGATGCTGGTCAATTACCGTTTTACCGGGGCCAGTGGTACCATCGAACTCGGGGAACAGTGGCAGGTGCACCCGGAAGATGAGCTCCTGCTGAAATTGAGGGATTTTTACGGACATCAAAGTGTAAATCTGGTATATAACGACTAGATTTATAAGTAGTAACTGCCTCTGGGGGCCGTGAGACGGGCTTTTGGGGTGAATTGGGCTAACCTGATATGAACCAAAACTTTCTGGATTTTGAACAGCCGATTGCAGAGCTTGAAGCAAAAATTGAAGAGCTCCAGTCACTCGGTAACGACAACGACGATATTAATATCTCTGATGAGCTTGGCAAATTGCGTGAAAAAAGCGATCGCCTCACGGAAAAAATTTATGCGGATCTGTCCACCTGGCAGATTGTGCAAGTAGCGCGCCACCCGCAGCGCCCGTATACGCTCGATTATATCAATGCTCTGTTTACAGATTTTGAAGAGCTGCATGGCGACCGACACTATGCGGATGATCCGGCGATTGTCGGCGGGGTAGGGCGCCTTGAAGGTCACCCGGTGGTGATTATCGGTCAAGAAAAAGGCCGCAGTGTTCAGCAAAAAGTGGCACGCAATTTTGGTATGCCGCGCCCGGAAGGCTACCGCAAAGCGCTGCGTTTGATGGAGCTTGCCGAGCGTTTCCAATTGCCAGTATTAACGCTCATTGATACCCCTGGGGCTTACCCTGGAATAGACAGTGAAGAGCGTGGTATCAGTGAGGCGATTGCCCAAAACCTTGCGGTGATGTCACGGTTAAAAACACCGATTATCTGTACTGTGATTGGTGAAGGTAGCTCTGGTGGGGCGATAGGTATTGGTGTCGGTGACCACCTCAACATGCTGCAATACACCACCTATTTCGTTATATCGCCGGAAGGCTGCGCAAATATTATCTGGAAGACAACTGAAAAAGCCCCGGATGCTGCAGAGGCTATGGGGGTAACACCGGATACTCTGCTTGAGCTCGGTATTGCCGATGAAATTATTCCCGAACCTCTCGGTGGTGCGCACCGTGATATTGATCAAATGGTTGCTACACTCAAACCAAGACTGGTAGCCCAACTGGAGCGTCTGTTGTCAGTTCCGGTAGAGGAATTACTCGACACACGTTATAAGCGGCTCATGGCCTATGGAAAGCCGTAATAATCGGGAATCGTAGATATAAGCGTTGCTCATGAATATAAATTACAACACCGACACGCTATTTAAGGAGCTCCGACCGGCGTTCCATGCGCGACGGTTTGTTGTTGCTCTGAGTGGCGGCCTTGATTCCATGGTGTTGTTGCATTCCCTTAACGCCCTGCCGTTATCACAAAAAGTCATTGCGCTGCATATCAACCACCAGTTGAATGAAAAGTCTACTGAATGGGAACAACACTGCCGTGAAGTTTGTGAGCAGCTTGGCGTAGAGTTTTTTTCTCGTACCGCCAATGTTGTAGTGAACGGTTCAGGGCTTGAGGATGCGGCGCGCAGTGCACGCTACCGCGAGTTTGCCGAATTTCTTGAGCCCGGGGATTGTCTGTTATCTGCTCATCATCTTAACGATCAGGCGGAAACTTTCTTGCTTCGCTTGATGCGTGGCAGTGGGCCGCGGGGTCTGTCTGGTATGCCGCTTGCGCGCCAGGTTGGCGAAGCTTATGTCTATCGTCCTCTGCTGGGGTTTCCGCGCCGTGATCTAATGGATTACGCAGAGCACAATGGCCTGCGCTGGATTGAGGATGACAGCAACGCGAATGAGGATTTTGATCGCAATTTTATCCGCAAGCAGATTATTAACCCGCTGAAAAAACGTTGGCCTGCGATGCTGAACAACGTTACACGCAGTGCCAACTTGTCCCGCGAAGCAGAGGAGCTGAGTCGGGAGCTCGCCTCAATTGACTTGTTTGCCTGTTACCCGCGGGATGAGCGCTGGGGTTATTCAATCGCACTTGCCTACCTGAAGGGTTGTACTCGTGTCAGGCAGAAAAATGCTGTGCGCTTCTGGATTGCAGAAAAAGGACTGGAATTGCCGGGCAGGGCGCGGCTTGAAGAAATTGTCGATAACGTGATTCATGCGAGTGATGAGGCGACACCACTTGTCAGTTGGGATGGTATTGAGTGCCGCCGTTTTGCGGGCCGCCTGTTTCTGACCAATGCACTTGCTTCATTTGATCCGACAACAGAGGTGGAACTAACCACCGGGGACTTTGTTAATATCCCGGGTGTGGGTGAGGTGAGCTTCTCTTCTGATATCGGGTGTGGGTTGCACATTGACAAGGATGACAAAATTCTCATTCGCTTTCGCCACGGTGGTGAGCGCTGCAAACCGGAAGGTCGTCGCCATTCGCAGAAACTGAAAAAGCTGATGCAGGAGTGTGAGGTTCCTCACTGGGTTCGTGATCGTACGCCGCTGATCTATGTGAACAACAAACTCGCTGCGGTGGGTGATTTCTGGATCAACGAGGGCTTTGGTATCACCGATGAGAAAGAGACGGGCTTTGTGGTTGGTTGTTATTACGATTTGGGTTACGAAGAGTAATCCTGTTGCCTGATTTTTGCGGGCTTTCTTGCCGGGAAATCGCAAAACCTTCTGGATTGAAAAACCGCTTTCTGGTATTCTGATGTCCCATCCTTAGGGTGGGTTGTCATTCTCAAAACGACCTTTCCGGTCGTTTTTTTATTTGCAGCCACCGGGTTTGTTCCCCGGACGCGGGTTGTTTCCGGGTGTTTTTCACAGTTAATCTGACTGGGTCGATATGACACGTTTTATTTTTGTCACAGGTGGTGTGGTTTCCTCATTGGGAAAAGGTATCGCCGCCGCTTCGCTGGGTGCCGTTCTCGAAAGCCGCGGCCTCAAGGTCACTATTCTCAAACTCGACCCTTACATCAATGTTGATCCGGGCACCATGAGCCCTTTCCAGCATGGTGAGGTATTTGTTACTGATGATGGTGCCGAGACTGATCTTGATCTCGGGCACTACGAGCGTTTCCTGCGTACGCGTATGTCAAAGCGCAATAATTTCACGACAGGTCGTGTTTATGAAACCGTGCTGCGTCGCGAACGTCGCGGTGATTTTCTTGGCGGTACGGTCCAGGTCATTCCCCATATTACGGACGAGATCAAACGGCGTATTCTTGCAGGGGGTGAAGGGGTTGATGTCGCCATTGTTGAAATTGGCGGTACGGTGGGGGATATCGAATCCCAGCCTTTCCTGGAAGCGGTACGCCAGCTTAAAGTGGAGCTTGGCAATCAGCGCGCAATTTTGATCCATCTGACTCTTGTGCCTTATATCGCGACAGCGGGTGAAACAAAAACCAAGCCGACCCAGCATTCGGTCAAGGAATTGCGCACTATTGGAATCCAGCCCGATGTATTGATCTGCCGTTCCGATCACGAAATTGACCAGAGTGCACGGGACAAAATCGCATTGTTTACCAATGTGGAAAAGCGTGCAGTCGTGCCGTTGCAGGATGCCAAAACGATCTATGCGATTCCGCGCTTGCTCAGTGAGCAAGGTCTTGATGAAATTGTTGTCGACAAATTGCAACTCGAGTGCAGTGCACCGGATCTCAGTGAATGGGACAGGGTGGTCGACAGCTATCTTGGTCCGGAAAATCAGGTGACGGTGGTCATGGTCGGCAAATACATGGATTTGATTGATGCCTACAAGTCACTCAATGAAGCGTTGATCCATGCAGGCATACACACCAATACCAAGGTCAATATTCTCTATCTCGACTCCGAGGAAGTTGAAACCAATGGGGTGGAAATTCTCGACGGAGTTGATGCGATACTCGTACCGGGTGGCTTTGGTGAGCGCGGTATCGAGGGCAAGATTGCCGCCGTTAAATACGCTCGCGAGAATGATATACCCTACCTTGGTATCTGCCTCGGTATGCAGGTGGCGGTAATTGAATACGCGCGCCATGTGGTCGGCCTTGAAAATGCCCACAGCACCGAATTTAACAGTGAGACACCGCATCCGGTGATTGCCCTGATTACTGAGTGGGTCACGGAAAGCGGCGCGGTGGAAACCCGTGATGCAGATTCGGACCTTGGCGGTACCATGCGTCTCGGTGCTCAGGAATGCCGTTTGCAAGCCGATACCAGAGCGCGTGAGATTTACGCTGCGGAGACGATTCACGAGCGCCACCGCCACCGCTATGAGGTTAATGACAACTACGTTAGCCGTCTTGCCGAAGCGGGCCTGCGTTTTGGTGGTAAGTCCATGGACGATGCACTGGTGGAAATGATTGAGATTCCTGACCACCCGTGGTTTGTTGCGTGCCAGTTTCACCCGGAATTTACTTCCACCCCGAGAGATGGCCACCCGCTGTTTACGAGCTATATCGAGGCTGCCAAGCAGTTCAAAGCGGGCAAAAGCTGACAAATAGCCCGAAAAGCACTGCCATTTCGTATATCATGCGCCTATGAATCAGAACGCGACCCAGAACGCCAGCGCCAGGGTGATCTCCGTTGGGGATATTCCCGTGGCCAATGACCGGCCCTTAGTACTGTTTGGCGGTATGAATGTGCTGGAATCCCGAGATCTGGCACTGCGCGTTGCTGAAGCTTATGTGGAGGCAACAACGGCGCTGGATATTCCCTATGTGTTCAAGGCTTCATTTGACAAGGCCAATCGCTCCTCGATCAACTCGTTTCGCGGCCCTGGCCTTGAGGAAGGTCTTAACATCCTTGCCGAAATCAAACAAACCTATAACGTGCCGCTGATTACTGACGTTCACGAACCGGAGCAGTGTGCAGCGGCAGCGCAGGTGTGTGATGTCATTCAACTGCCAGCGTTTTTGTCGCGCCAGACCGATCTTGTGGTGGCGATGGCCAAAACCGGTGCGGTGATTAATATTAAAAAGGCGCAATTTCTCGCGCCTCAGGAAATGGGGCATATTCTGAAAAAGTGTGTTGAGGCGGGCAACGAAAACCTCATGCTGTGCGAGCGTGGTAGTAGCTTCGGTTATAACAACCTCGTTGTGGATATGCTCGGCTTTGGTGTGATGAAGCAGTTTGGCTATCCGCTGATTTTTGATGTGACCCATAGTTTGCAACAGCCAGGTGGTCGAGCGGATTCTGCGGGAGGGCGCCGCCAGCAAGTAGTGGATCTCGGGCGCGCGGGTTTGTCCCAGGGCATTGCAGGTTTGTTTCTTGAAGCGCACCCGAATCCGGAGCAAGCCAAATGTGATGGCCCCTGTGCCTTGCCGCTTGAAAAATTAAAACCCTTTCTCGAGCAGATGAAAGCGGTTGATGATGTGGTGAAAAACTTACCTGAACTGACGATTGAATAAAGTTGTGGAGATTGATAAATGACAACGATAAAAGATATTAAAGCCTTTGAAGTACTCGACTCTCGAGGTAATCCGACGGTGAATGCCGATGTGATTCTCGAAAGTGGGGAGGTGGGCTCTGCCTGTGCGCCATCCGGTGCGTCTACGGGTTCCCGCGAGGCGCTCGAACTGCGCGATGGTGATAAAAGTCGCTACCTTGGTAAGGGCGTTTTAAAAGCAGTTGCAGCCGTTAACGGCGATATTAAAGGTTTGTTGGTGGGTAAGGATGCGGCGGACCAGCGTGGCATCGATAAAATTATGATTGATGCCGATGGCACAGAGAACAAGGCCAATTTTGGTGCCAATGCGATTCTTGCCGTGTCACTCGCTGCAGCACGCGCAGTTGCTGCGGAGAAAAATATTCCTCTTTATCAGCACATTGCTGATATTAATGGCACATCGGGTCAATACAGCATGCCAGTACCGATGATGAATATTATCAATGGTGGCGAACATGCCGATAACAACGTTGATATTCAGGAGTTTATGGTACAGCCGGTTGGTGCGAGCTCTTTCAGTGAAGCGTTGCGTATGGGTGCGGAAATCTTTCACCAGTTAAAGAAAGTGCTAAACAGTCGCGGCCTGAATACAGCGGTGGGTGATGAAGGTGGCTTTGCACCGAATCTACCGTCCAATGAGGCTGCTATCGAAGCCATCATTGAGGCTACTGAAGCGGCGGGCTATAAAATGGATAGTGATATTACACTCGCGCTCGATTGCGCCTCATCGGAGTTCTACAAGAACGACAAGTATGATTTGGCCGGTGAAGGAAAAGTTTATGATGCCGCCGGTTTTGCTGACTACCTTGCCATGCTGTCTGACAAATATCCGATTCTGTCGATTGAAGATGGCATGGATGAGAGTGACTGGGACGGTTGGGAGATTCTGACGAAAAAGGTTGGAGACCGGGTACAACTGGTTGGTGATGATCTGTTTGTTACCAACACGAGTATTCTCAAGCGCGGTATTGATAACAGTATTGCCAATTCGATTCTTATTAAATTTAACCAGATTGGCTCATTGTCAGAGACCCTTGATGCGATTCAAATGGCTAAAGATGCAGGTTATACCGCAGTCATTTCACACCGCTCTGGTGAAACTGAGGATACAACCATTGCTGACCTTGCGGTTGCTACAGCAGCGGGGCAAATCAAAACCGGTTCACTGTGTCGTTCGGATCGTGTCGCCAAGTACAACCGCTTGCTGCGTATCGAAGCAGAGCTTGGCAGTCAGTCACCGTACCGTGGTCGAGCTGAATTTAAATCCTGATCTTGTGATAAAGCAGGGTAATGTGATGACGATGACGGCAGTAGACATTTTTAGCAACTAATATTATGAAATGGCTGATTGCAGTTCTCGTCATCGTGATTGTTGCGCTGCAATATCGTCTCTGGTTTGGTGAGGGTAGTTTTGAACAGGTTGCTGCGCTAAAACGGGAAATTGAAAAACAACAGCTGACGAATGAAAGGCTTGAAGAGCGCAACCGTATTCTGATGGCACAAATTGAAGAACTTAAGCAGGGTCTTGAAAGTATTGAAGCCAAGGCGCGCCAGGATATGGGCATGATCAAGGAAGGTGAAACCTTTTATCTGATTGTGGATGAGGATGAGCAGCGCACAGAATAACCAAAGCGATATTCCATTCTGGCTTGTGATTCCCGCCGCCGGTATCGGGCAGCGCACCGGCAACGATTTGCCTAAGCAGTATCAGATGCTGGCAGGTAAAACCGTTCTTGAGCATACACTGAATGCGTTTTTGCCGCTAACGGGTTTGCAGGGCATTATTATCGCGTTGCACCCTGACGATCAACATTTTGCCGGCCTGGCATTGAATGATAAGCGTATTGATACCGTTACTGGTGGTAAGGAGCGAGCAGATTCCGTGTTGAATGCCTTGCACAGTCTTACAGATCGGATAACCCCGGACAGTTGGGTGCTGGTTCACGATGCGGCGCGCCCTTGCGTAAAAACTGGCGAAGTGGCGTCGATGCTGCAAGCGCTGGATGGAGAAGAAGTTGGGGGTATTATGGCAGTACCGGCGAGCGATACGATCAAGCGTGTTGCGGAAAATGGTGAGATTCTTGGTACCGAAGTCCGTGACAGTTTGTGGCACGCACAAACTCCACAGATGTTTCGCCATGGGTTGTTACGTGAATCCCTGCAGCGGGCGCTTGACGAAAATGTTGCTGTAACAGATGAGGCCTCGGCGCTGGAATCGCAGGGGTACCAGCCTAAAGTGTTTCAGGGTAAGCGCAGTAATATTAAAATTACGCTGCCAGAAGATTTTGCCATAGCAACAGAGATACTGGACAAGCTCAGGTGACTTAAAACGTGATGACAAATTTTCGTATCGGACATGGCTTTGATGTACACCGCTTCGCTGATGAGAGTGGCGATACAGAAATTGTCCTCGGCGGAGTTAGTATTCCGCATAAACGTGCGCTGCTTGCGCACTCAGATGGCGATGTACTCATCCATGCGCTCTGCGATGCGCTGCTCGGTGCGGCGGGGCTCGGTGATATCGGCCGTCACTTTCCTGATAGCGATGACCGTTTCAGGAATATTGATAGTCGTGAATTATTGCGTGAGGTTGTCAGTCAGCTGCAAGCTAAAGGCTATAATGTTGGCAATGTTGATGTGACAGTCGTTGCCCAGACACCGAAGCTCGCACCGTATATTGATGTGATGTGCGAAAACCTTGCGGCAGATCTTTCACTGCCAGTAGATCATGTCAACGTAAAGGCAACAACCACAGAGAAACTCGGTTTTGCAGGGCGTGAAGAGGGTATTAGCTGTCACGCCGTTGCTCTGATTGGTAGTTCATGACCAATCAGACAACGTTTAATCTCAATTTTCCCCGCGCCTATATTTCCGGGGCCAACGATAAGCCGGATATCCAGGCGGACTTTAAAACTGTGGCTGAAGATTTCTATGTCGAGGAGCAGCTGGGTTTTGAACTGGCCGGTCACGGTGAACACCTCTACCTGTTTATTGAAAAATGTTATGAAAATACGCAGTACGTTGCCGATGAAATAGCGCGTTTTGCCGGTGTTAAAAAGCAGGATGTCAGCTATTCGGGAATGAAAGATCGTCGCGCACAAACCCGACAATGGTTCAGTGTTTATTTACCTCACGGTGAAATGCCAGCCTGGCAGGCATTTGAGCGCGACACGATTGCTGTGTTGGCGCAGCAACAGCACAGCAAAAAGCTGCGTCGTGGCGATCACCGCGAAAACCGGTTTCGTATTCGCTTGCGCAATCTCAAGGGTGACAGAGCAGAGCTACAACAACGGCTGAAGCGCATTGCGGAGCAGGGTGTGCCAAATTATGTGGGTCAGCAACGTTTCGGGCATATGGGCAAGAACCTTCAGGAAGCGGATACTTTTTTGCAAACCGCCAAAGGCAAACAGCGCGGCTTTCGCCAGCGGCTGATGGTTTCTGTGGCTCGCGCGTGGTTGTTCAATCAGGTTCTGTCGGCGCGTGTTGAGCAGGGCAACTGGAATGTGTGTGGAGACGGCGATGCCTTGGTGGAATACGCCGGTATTGAATGCGCGAGTGGTCCATTGTGGGGTAGAGGGCGATTACCAGTAAGCGGAGTAGTGGCGGAACTGGAGCAGGGTTTGGTCGAACAGTGGCCGCATTGGGCGCATTTTCTTGAGCACTGCGGTTTGCAGCAGGAGCGCCGGGCGCTGGTACTGAAACCGCAAGACTTTAGCGCGGCTTTTGAGTCGGATGATCTGTTGTTGTCGTTTGTTCTGCCTGCAGGGGGCTATGCGACAGCGGTGCTGCGCGAGCTGCTTCAGGTTCAGATAGTCGCGCAAAACCCGCAATAAATGGGGTGTGCGAAAAAACCTTATGGTATATTAGGCCCTGATAACAGGGGGCAAAAACCATCATTTCAGGGGGAATGTGAGTGGCAGAGTTGAATCTCGACGGGATCGGTATGACATCCCGCCGTACCCGGGAAAGACTGATCCAGCGTCTGATGGATCAGGGTATCAGTAACTTTCACGTTCTGGATATCATCTGCAATACGCCACGCCATATTTTTCTCGACGAAGCCCTTGCACACCGCGCCTACGAAGATAGCGCATTACCGATTGGCTATAACCAGACCCTCTCACAGCCCTATATTGTCGCGCGTATGACCGAGGCGCTATTATCTCTGGGGCCGCGAAAGAAAGTACTCGAAATTGGTACTGGCTCCGGCTACCAGACGGCGATTCTCGCCCAACTGATTGACCAGGTGTTCAGTGTGGAGCGCATTGAACCTTTGCAGGAGCTTGCCCGCAGCCGTCTCAAATTGCTTGGTTTACGCAATGCATTCCTAAAACATGCTGATGGTACCCTGGGCTGGCCCGAGAAAGGACCGTTCGACGGCATTATCAGTACAGCGGCGCCGCGTGTTGTGCCTCAGGATCTGCTCAATCAGCTCGCGCCAAACGGCATGCTTGTTATTCCGGTTGGCATGGGTGATGTTCAGCAGTTGCAAATGATTACCCGCGATGGTGATAGCGACAGCTTTACCACCGCTGTGCTGGAAGAGGTGCGCTTTGTGCCGCTGGTTTCCGGCAC
This sequence comes from Pseudomonadales bacterium, assembly GCA_028280345.1. Taxonomy (GTDB): domain Bacteria; phylum Pseudomonadota; class Gammaproteobacteria; order Pseudomonadales; family UBA7239; genus JANQLY01. The sequence continues at coordinate 93,938 of JANQLY010000011.1, forward strand.
AATGTCCTAGACAATCCGGTAACAAGGTAAAGAGAAGGTGACTGCGTGAAAACCTGGAAATCCCGCCTCGCACTTTTCTTTAAAGGTGTGGCCATGGGGGCTGCGGATGTTGTACCAGGGGTTTCCGGCGGTACTATTGCGTTTATTACCGGTATTTATGACGAGTTGCTTGGTACGATTAAAACCATTGCTCATCCGGATACCTTCAAGGTGCTGTTCAAGCAGGGCATCCCGGCTTGCTGGACACATGTGAATGGAACCTTTCTTATTATTCTGTTTGCCGGTATTGCCACAAGCCTGTTTACACTCGCAAACGTTATTTCTTATCTGCTCGATAACCAGCCGATTTTGATCTGGTCATTTTTCTTTGGTCTGATTGTGGCGTCCACCGTTCACATTTGGCGCCACCTTGACGGTATTGGACCAAAGGAAATTATCGGGGTGCTTGCCGGTGCGGTGTTTGTGATCTGGATTGCCACAGCGCAAATTGCCCAGCCCAACGAGGCGCTGTGGTTTGTGTTTGTCTCCGGTGCCATCGCGATTTGTGCGATGATCCTGCCAGGTATTTCCGGCAGCTTTATCCTGCTGATGCTGGGCATGTATCAGTTCATTATCGGGGCAATCAAGAATCTCGATCTTGTCGTGTTTGTGGTGTTTGCGGCAGGGGCGGGCATCGGCTTGTTAAGCTTTTCCCATGTGCTGACCTGGTTACTGGAAAAATGGCGCAAGCCCACTTTTTCAGTGTTGGTAGGTTTTTTGCTTGGTTCCCTGTATGTTATCTGGCCCTGGAAGCAGGTATTGAGTACCGTAGTGCGCCACGGTGAAGAGGTGCCGTTTGCTCAGCAGCCTGTATTGCCGACAACATTCGAGCAAGTTACCGGGCAGGATCCACAAATTGTGATAGCGGTTATCGCTGCGGTCATTGGCATAGTGCTGGTACTGGGGCTGGAAAAGTTTTCCGAGAGTCAGGCCTATCAGTCCTGATTGAAAGATCAAATGGTAATATCGTGTATTTGGCGGAGGAGTGATCCGTACAGATGATGGATAGAGCAGGTTGCACACAACGGCACTTAACCTTGTTTTGCCTCTGTCTACTGGGCATGGTTTTGCTTGTGAGCTGTTCCAGTCAGCATACGGTACCTGTGCATTCGCGTAGTCAGCCGCCCTCCGAGAAAATCCATGAGCACGAGGTAGCAAAAGGCGACACGATGTTCTCGATTGCCTGGCGCTATGGCCTCGACTATCGTTCCCTGGCCAGTGCTAACAATATCCCGGCGCCCTACACGATCTATCCGGGGCAGCGCCTGCGCATCGATGGCAGGAAAGCTTCATCTTCCTACAGCACCTCGCAATCCAGTACAAAAAAAACCTATACAGCGCCGTCGAGCAGTCAGCCATCCTACACACCACCGGCATCAACCCAAAGCAGTTCGTCGAGCAGTAGTCGCAAAGCCACGAGTAGTACGAGTGCAAGCTCGGGCAGTATTCGTTGGCAATGGCCTGCTTCAGGTAAGGTTATTGAGACCTTCTCGGCTTCCGGTACGGTGAATAAAGGCATTGATATTGCGGGCCGGGAGGGCGAAGCTGTGAAGGCTGCGGCTGCTGGCAGCGTGGTTTATGCCGGAACGGGTTTACTTGGCTATGGCAAGCTAGTTATTATTAAGCACAACGAGCAATTCCTTAGTGCCTATGCCCATAATCGCATCCTGCTTGTCAAAGAGGGAGATGTGGTGAAGGCGGGCGAGAAAATTGCCGAGATTGGATCCAGCGGCACACAGAAGACAAAGTTGCACTTTGAAATACGCCGCAATGGTAAACCGGAGGATCCATTAAAATATTTGCCGCGCCGCTAATGTCTGTCTACCGGACAAAAGTGATCAGGCTTCATGAACGGGGTTAGGGAGTGATGGTAGTGAATGGAGTTTGCAGTAGTTGTACGGGGGGTTAACCGGGGCTAACTACAGGGGCAAGCGGCTATGCCTATTGATACTGAGCACGGGAGCTTACACGGAAAAAGCTTCCAGGGGTTCTGTTCATCTGAGCAGGACACAAAACCTCCAGACCTGAATGCACAAGCATTGTGTCCACTACTGGTGCACCGCGACGAACTTGCTGACGGTGTACCACTGACTATTCACTCATCTCCCCCTCCATCTCGTGCTGCTCATCATCACCCTTTATCCGAACATTCCACTCACAGCAGTAGTGAACCGAAAAACCTCGACGCCACCCGGCTATATCTAAACGAAATTGGTTATTCGCCACTGCTCAGCGCCGAGGAAGAAGTGTATTACTCGCGTCGCTCCCAGCGCGGCGATGAAGAAGCGCGCTGCCGTATGATTGAGAGCAATCTGCGCCTCGTGGTGCGTATCTCGCGGCGCTACCTCAACCGTGGTCTACCACTACTCGATCTGATCGAAGAAGGTAACCTGGGCCTGATGCGTGCGGTACAAAAATTTGATCCGGAAAAAGGTTTTCGCTTCTCCACCTATGCGACCTGGTGGATACGTCAGACGATTGAGCGCGCACTGATGAATCAGACGCGCACGATCCGTCTGCCGATTCATGTGGTGAAAGAACTCAATACCTACCTGCGTGCAGCACGCCAGCTCGCCCAACAACTTGATCACGAGCCGAGCGCAGAGGAGATTGCGCGCCTCCTCGACAAGCCGGTAGCCGAGGTGAAGAAGATTCTCGCACTGAACGAGCGACTCAGTTCGGTCGATAAACAGTTCGGCTGGGACTCAAATAAATCCCTGCTGGAGGTACTGCCGGATGATCAGAGTGTTGATCCTTCTGAAGCACTACAGGATTCCGAGCTGTTTGAAAGTATGAGTCGCTGGCTTGATGAGCTCAGTGATAAACAGCGTCAGGTACTGTGTCGCCGTTTTGGGTTGAATGGCCATGATGTTGCTACGCTTGAAGAAGTCGGTAATGAAATTGGTCTGACTCGGGAGCGGGTCAGGCAAATACAAATAGAAGCGTTGCAACGTTTAAGGGACTTAATGAGGAAGCAGGGGCTGGATGAAGAGACAGTGTTTGGGGTCTAGCTGTTATTATGGCTGGAGAAAGATTCTTTCCCTGTATATTAATCTTCAAACAGTCTGCTCATTATGGTTTGCTGATGCTCGGCTCGTACCGGGTTAGAGGGTTCGACCAAAACTTGTGATTGAGCATCGATTGTATAGCGTTGAGATATATGCCCACCGGGTCTCCCGATCTTGTGATGGGTAGGGTCAATAATTGCACCGGATGGTGTGCGCAAGAAAGCATGACGACTTGTTCCTCCGGATGATTTATTCCGTGAAGCAGAAACGACTTCGGTGCGAATACCGAGTGTCGCAAGATGGATATGACTCATAACGGCCATTTCACGGCAGACCATTTCTCTTTTGGAAACCATCTCACTGAGGAAGGCGTGTCCCTGAGGGTTTTGATAACCACCGGGAACACCTTCGTAATGCGCATTGCGGGCTTGTTTGTTGTAATGATCGTGATTGCCGTAGTGATCAATAATATGGCGAATTTGTGCGTGAGGCGGGAGTGTAGGAGCGTTAAAAAATGCTTCTGCATCGTGTCTTGCTTCCGGTGGGTCAACAATGTGCTCATTCAGAGCGCTCATTTCACGTTGCAACACGGGTGAATCAACTGATGCATGCAGGGTGTTACCGCCAAAAGCTGTATATTCTCGTGAAACAGTATTGACGCGCTGAGCTTGCAATGTAGGGGGTGGAAGTGACGGTGATCTGCCAAGTGAGCCGTACTTTCCGTCGTCGGCCATCGTTAAACTCCTGGTTCTCCCTCATAACCTGACATGTTGATTTGAGCGCCTGTTGTGTGAGCGTTAACCCTATATATAGGAAGAAGTATTTCATAGTGAATTGACCAGGTAAACGGGACAAAAATGACCCACCCGGGATCGGACTACTGACAATCGTTAGCAGTGGTGAATATGGCCCAGTACTCTTTCACTTGTGGCACCGGTTACCGAAGGAATATTGCCAGGTTTATCCGCCAGGGTTTGTTTGGCAAGCCAGGCAAACGCCATCGCTTCCACCCAATCCGGTTTAATACCGAGTAGATCAGTTGAAGTAACCGATCGGGATAAATCCTTCTTGAGTTGTTCCATCAATGTCGTGTTATAAGCGCCACCGCCACAGATAAATACTTCTTCGGTTGCTGGCGCATACTGTTCAATCGCATCGCTGATGCAGCGCGAAGTTAGTGCAACCAGTGTTGCTTGCACATCAACAGGTGTTATGGTTTCTGCAAAATAGTTCAGTTGTTGCTCAAGCCAGGTGTGATGGAAATACTCGCGCCCGGTACTTTTCGGTGGTGGTAATTTAAAATAATCATCGGCCATCATTTGGTTTAGCAGTGTCTGATTAATCACTCCCTGCGCAGCCCAGGTACCACCATCATCGTAGCTTTGTTGTTGATGTTGCCGTACCCAGATATCAAGCAGAACATTGCCGGTGCCGGTATCAAAGCCGGTGACTTGTCCCTGACCTTTGACCGGTAACACCGTGATATTGCTGATGCCGCCGATATTAACAATCACACGGGGTTTGTCACTGGAGCGAAACACCGCGTTGTGAAACGCGGGCACGAGTGGAGCGCCTTGACCTCCCGCCTGCATATCCGCATTGCGGAAATCTCCGACAGTAGTGATGCCGGTCTGGTTGGCGATTGATTGCGGATCACCAATCTGCACGGAGTAACCGTTTTCGCCGTTTTGTGGTGGCTGGTGAAAAATCGTCTGTCCGTGACTGCCAATAGCGCGTATATCTTCTGCCTCAAGCTGGTTAGTACTGATCAGCTTAAGGCTTGCTTCGGTAAACAGCTTGGCAAGGTGTTTATCCGCGTTATCGCGTTGCGGTTGTAATTCCGGTTGTTCGCATAGCGTGAATAAATCCTGTTTGAGTGAGGCAGGCATTGCCATAGCCTGAGTATCGACAAGTTGCGGAAAGTCGCCGGAAAAGTCTACCAGGGCAGCATCAATACTATCCATGGAAGTGCCTGAAATCAGGCCAATATATAGGGAGGATGGAGCAGTGGGTGAGTGTTTAACGGAATCAGACACCGCTATTAGTCAGTCTCTTTAGCCAGGGCAACCTGGGTTGTAGTGGGTTTTTGTGTATAACTTGCCAGTTGTAGCTTGTATTTCTGGGTCTGGGCGAGAAAGCGCGCTTTCTCATTACTGGAAATAGACTGTGCTTTTGGTAGCTTAACCGTAACCGGGTTGCGCACCGCACCGTTTACATAGAACTCATAGTGTAGATGCGGACCAGTCGCCAGGCCGGTGCTGCCCACATAACCGATAATCTGCCCCTGCTTGACCCGGGTGCCGACACGAATACCGCGAGCATAGCCGTTCAAGTGGGCGTAGAGTGACTGGTAAATCTGACCGTGTTTGATAATGATGGTTTTGCCATAGCCGCCCTTGCGTGAGGCATGAATGACCTTGCCATCGCCGGTGGCGCGTACCGGGGTGCCGGTACTGGCGGCATAGTCTGTGCCTTTATGAGCACGAATTGTATGCAGGATTGGATGTCTGCGCTGCAGGTTAAAGTGGGAGCTGATACGGGCAAAGTCTACCGGTGTGCGCAAAAACTCCTTGCGCATGCTCAAGCCTTCGGGTGTGTAATAGTGACTGATACCATGCTCATTGGCATAGAGCACGGCGCTAAAGGTCTTACCCTGGTTGGTAAATTCGGCGGCAACAATTTCGCCGTAGCCGATTTTTTCACCGTTTAAAAACAGTTCTTCATAGACCACAGCAAAACTGTCACCGCTGCGAATGTCGAGAATAAAATCGATGTCCCAGCCAAAGATGCCCGCCAGTTCCATGGTGAGATTGTCGTTAAGTCCGGCATCGCGTGCAGTAGCAAACAGGGAGTTTTCAATGGTGCCACTCGCAAACGCATAGAGTTTGTCGGGCTCTTCATTGATTTCGTTAACCTGATAACCCTCTTTCACCTTGACCAGTTCAAGGCGGTTCAGCTTACTGCGAATCAGCTGCAGTTTTTCCAGATCGTTGTTTTCGTCAACAATAAAGGCCAGTTGCTGTCCGGGCTTAATACGGCTGAGTTGTTTTGCTTCGCGGGAGCTGTTGATCACGTCGTAGACATCTTTGGAATCAAGCCCGGCGCGGTGAAATACCTTGCTTAGTGAGTCGCCAGACTTAATGGTAAAGTTTTGCCATTGTTCCTCGGGCTCCGCAGGTGCCTGGGTCAGCTTTTGCAGGGTTTCGGCATCGGGACCATCGAGTTCTGCTGCTGTGGGTTGGGGATCCGTAGTGGCATCAATTACAGTGACACCGATCGGAGCTGTGTCAGTCGCTTCAGCCGAATACGTATTCAGATCCTGTAAGGGGCGCTCTGTGTAATAGGTTGGGGTGCCGGGTTTCTTTTCATAACCGAGATCCAGCATAGTGACTTCCACAGCCTTGGTGGAAGCGACATTGTCTGTGGGCAGCATGGCGACAATAGCCAGCACGGCGGACACAGCAACCATGGCGGCGAGGTGAGGTCTGGGCACTTTTTTGATTTGTTCGAGGCGCAGGGTTTGGCCAAGATCGAGCTTGCGACCATCGTTCGCAGTCCGCTGGTTGAGGTTGCGGCGGGGACGGCGGGATTTTGGGGAAGTTGTGTCACTCATTGCTATGTTTGCCAGGCCTTGCTGTGCGCGTCTCGAGATTTCACCCTTTAAAAACCAGTAGTTACTCATTATTCTGAGAAACTTTCTTGTTTGTCCTGCTAAGTCGTTAGTTTTTAAGGAAAAACAATCCCCAATCTTACCAGCAGATCACGTCCCGGGCCAGCCGGAAATGCCATCACACGCTTGTAATTACGGTGCTTTCGGGTATTGTGTGCCCCTTTTCACAGTCTTTGGAGCTTTTTCAGCTATGGCGCAAGTCGATACGGGCTTATTTGCGGATTTGCAGGCGCGTGGCCTCGTCAATCAGGTGGCCGGTGAGGCGCTTGAGGATTATCTTGCGGAGTCTCGAACCCTCTATTGTGGCTTTGATCCCACCGCTGACAGTCTGCATATCGGATCGCTGGTGCCGTTGCTTACCCTGAAGCGCTTTCAGCAAGCGGGTCACAAGCCCATCGCTCTGGTGGGAGGTGCCACAGGCCTGATTGGCGATCCGTCATTCAAAGCCGAGGAGCGCAAGCTCAATACACCGGATGTGGTGGCGGGTTGGGTGGATAAGCTCAAACAGCAGGTGAGCCGCTTTATCGATTTTGACTGCGGGGGCAATGCGGCCGAAGTTGTTAATAATCTCGACTGGACTCAGGGCCTCGATGTGCTGGATTTTCTACGTGATGTAGGCAAGCATTTCTCGGTCAATGCGATGATCCAGAAGGAGTCGGTCAAACAGCGCATTGATCGTGAGGGAGCGGGTATTTCCTATACAGAATTTACTTACATGTTGCTGCAATCGTTTGATTTTGCTGAGCTCAACAAACGTCATAACTGTACCTTGCAAATCGGGGGGTCGGATCAGTGGGGCAACATCACCGGTGGTATCGATTTAACCCGTCGTCTCAATCAACAACAGGTCTACGGTTTGACGCTGCCTTTGGTGACGAAAGCCGACGGTACCAAGTTTGGTAAAACCGAGAGCGGTACGATCTGGCTCGACGCCAATAAAACCTCACCCTACGGGTTCTATCAGTTCTGGATTAATACCGCCGATGCGGATGTTTATAAATTCCTGCGTTATTTTACGTTTCTATCGATAGAAGAGATTGAAGACATTGAGCGCAAGGATGCCGAAGCCCAGGGACGTAAATCCGCCCAGGGTATTCTTGCGGCAGAAGTGACACGTTTAATTCATGGTGAAGAGGGTTTGCAGGCAGCGCAGCGCATCTCCGAAGCCTTGTTCAGCAACGATTATTCATCATTAACTGCGGAAGACTTTGAGCAACTTAAAATGGACGGCCTACCGTCTGTGGCGATATCTTCAAGCGATAAAACCATTGTTGAAATACTGGTTGAAGCGGAGATGGCGCGCGGCAACAAACAGGCGCGGGAGTTTATTGGCAATGGGGCAGTGTCAATAAATGGTGAAGTATACAAGCCCGCTGATAAGCAGGATGAGGCACTGAACGTTGTCGCACCGATACACAACAAATACTTTATTGTGCGTCGCGGCAAAAAGAATTTCGCACTCGCCTGGCTGGATAGTTGATGTCATGAGCGGAACTAAGTGATTGAATTTTATCGCATATTTTATGCGTTTTAGCGTTTCGATAGATGTGTTTGCAATGGTCTGGGGATTGCTTTTAAATAGGCTCACTTAATGGAGACTAATAATGAAAAACGTTCGCCTATCCTTCCTTTTACCCTTTGCTTTAACACCTTTGATAATTGCAGGCGCTGCTTATGCGCAAGAGACCAATCAGGCTGAAACCGGAACCGGGGCAGCAGAGGCAGAAGAAGTCGTAGTGGACTATGGCGTGCTGCCGGACAATTATGTCGATAAAGTGATGGACTCTTTCCAGCATTATGTAAAAGAAGGTTCCGAGGCTGAGGTACTGGAGCCTTATGAATGTAGCCAGAGTTTGGCCAAGGATGATGGTAGTCTGCGCGAGGTATATGGTTACTGTGTCAAAGCGGTTGCACACCATGTTGATGATACCAGCACAAAGATTTTATATTTTATTCGCCGCGGCAAGGTTTCGTTTGTCGCCGAGTTATATTTCTAGAGCCTGTACTTTTGGAGAACTCTTTAAATAGCTACAACAGCTAGCTGTTATCAATCCAGATCAGACTGGCCATGCGGCCGGTGTTCCGGTTCTCTGCATCCTGTTCCTGCTGCGCACGTCGATGGGAATAAAACCGTTCGCTATCACTAAACGTACAGTAGTCGCCGCCGTAAACCTCGGTAATCCCCGCTTTGGCGAGGCGCTGTCTGGCAAGCTCATAAATATCACAAAGAAAATAACCGTCGTTACCTTCTTTGGCAGTAAAGCACTTTTTAATAAAAATTTTCTTCTGCATCGCGGTTAAGTCAGCCGTAACCGCATCAACCATATCCTGCTGTACTTCAAAGTGTTGCGGACCGATAGCGGGGCCCAGATAGGCGATGAGTTCGGAAGGCTCGCTACCGTAAGCCTGTGCCGCTGTTTCTACAATGCGGTTTGCAATACCTTTCCAGCCCGCATGGATTGCCGCTACCCAGCTACCTTGTTTATTGCACAGTAGTATTGGCAAGCAGTCGGCAGTGAGGACGGCACAGACATGGCCTTCCTGATCGGTGTAGCTGCCGTCGGCTTCAATCTGGTCGCTGTCGTCGTGTTCATGGGCAGGTACGAGCACATTGCCATGTACCTGTTGTAGCCAAAGCGGCTTGTTTTTCAAATTGAGTTCAACTTTCAGTTGCACACGGTTTTTATTAACCGCATCGGGATTGTCATCGACATGGTCGGCAAGATTATTGCCATCATAGGGGGCGAGGCTGTAGCCGCCAAGTCGTGTGCTGATGGCTGATTTCACCGTGGCTGGTGCTGGCCAGGTCGGGGTGATTAATTGTGTATCTGCTTGCATGCGGTTAACTCTGGCTCCGGGATGGCGTTTTATACTGTATCAGGGTTTTGATTCAAGCAGGGCGAGTAAGTTCTGCATATCTTCGGGTAAATCACACTCCCATTCCATATAGTCGCCACTGTCGGGGTGGTGCAAGCCAAGGCGCTTTGCATGCAGCGCCTGACGTGGAAAGGTCTTCAGAGCATCTATTAATGCCTCATCGGCTCCGGGTGGAATCTTGAAGCGCCCGCCGTATAGCGTATCCCCCACAATCGGGTATTTAATAAAACTCATATGCACACGAATCTGATGAGTACGGCCAGTTTCCAGTGCCACTTCGATATGGGTGAAATGACTAAAACGCTGCCTGATGCGATAGTGAGTAACGGCGGGTTTACCGTGAATCGGTTCCACGGCCATTTTGGTTCTTTGTCGCGGATGACGGCCAATCGGTTCATCAATGGTGCCGCCACCGGTCATCTCACCCATCACAATCGCTTCGTATTCCCGCTTGATATTGCGCACTTGAAGCTCATCTACGAGGTGGTGGTGGGCGGCGAGGGTTTTGGCAACCACCATTAGCCCGGTAGTGTCCTTGTCGAGACGGTGCACAATGCCGGCTCTTGGTAACGTGCTTGCCGCTGCGTGATGAAACAACAGGGCATTCATCACGGTACCGCTGGGATTACCGGCAGCCGGATGCACGACCAGGTTAGTGGGCTTGTTGATCACGAGAATATGCTCATCTTCAAACACAATATCGAGCGGAATATCCTCGGCAACCCACTCATCATTACTTTCAATGGTGGCGTCGATAGCAAACAGGGCGCCAACAAATTGCTTGTCCTTTGCCTTGCAGGTTTTGCCGTCAACGGTTAACGAGCCATTCTTGATCCAGCCTTGCAAAGTGGAGCGGGAAAAGTCATCGAAGAGTTCGGCGGCGATTTTATCGGTGCGTTCACCGCTTAAGTGTTCGGGAACCGTTTCGCTTTGCTGGATTGTTTCTTTCATGGAAAGTCTTGTGTTGCCGGGCATCCAGTATAGTGATTTCAGGCTTGCTTTTCAGGTGAAATATGCGATGCTGCGCGCTGAGCTGGCCAGACAACCGCTGTGTCGCGTAAGCGGCGTGGAGGAAAGTCCGGGCTCCACAGGGTAGAGTGCCAGGTAACGCCTGGGGGGCGCGAGCCTACGGAAAGTGCAGCAGAGAGCAGACCGCCGATGGCCTTGTTCGCAAGGTACAGGTAAGGGTGAAAGGGTGCGGTAAGAGCGCACCGCGTAGCTGGCAACAGACTACGGCATGGTAAACCCCACTCGGAGCAAGACCAAATAGGAATCCTGATACCTTAGGGTAAAAGGCGTGACCCGCGCTGGATTCGGGTAGGTTGCTTGAGGTTATCGGTGACGGTAATCCCAGATGAATGGTTGTCCACGACAGAACCCGGCTTATCGGCCAGCTCAGTTATTTTCGGATTGACTGAATATTACATGGATAGAATGGAGCTGCAGTGATATGAATGGGAATGAGCTCAAGAAAATTGGCGATTGGGATGTAGTTAAGGGGCTGTCGAGTGGTGGGCAGGGAGTCACTTATGTGGTTGAAAGGAAAGGAATAACAGGGGTTGCTAAAGTTATAACACCTAAGTATAAAGATAGCTTTCAGGCGCGACAGCGCATGCACAGGGAAGTTGTGAATATGAAATGGCTTGCTGAATGTGGTTTACGGGTGCCGCAGTGGCTGGATGATAATACTGAAGAATACAAAAATGAAGATGTAGAACTCTTCTTTGTCATGAGTTATGTCGATGGTTTGACTCTGGATAAGTTTCTTGCAGAAACAGATGTGGATCTGGATAGAGCGATTAGCTTGGTCGAGAACCTGATAGAAACATTGCAGGAAGCTCACTCTGAGGAAATTATACATCGGGATATTAAGCCAGAAAATTTGATTGTTGATGTCGATGATAATATCTATGTGTTAGATTTTGGAGTGTCGTTTAATCAAACTGATAATGAAGCTACTCAAGTGACACAAGTTAATGAAACAATAGTAAATTTCTTTTTGATGTTGCCTGAGCGGGCGATGCACGGTGAAGATAAAAGAAGTGTTGTTTCTGATATAACGAGCGTATGCGGGGTACTTTATTATCTGTTAACTAAAGTTTCACCAAAAACTCTGATGAATGAGCAGGGTCAGATGCCTCATCAGAGGCTAGGTGGTCAGATATCTATTGATGATAAATCTAGGGGAAGACATCTGGAGAGATTATTTGATAAAGCTTTTCGGTTTAATATGCGGGATCGTATACAAAGCTATGGTGAATTAATAGACAGGCTGGGGTTTATTAGGACTGGATTGATGGCGAATAAAAACCGAGATCCGATTGAAATGGCTAAAGCTTTTAATGAAAAGCTTGAAAAGAGTGATGAAGTAACTATCAAACAGGCGATACAGAATAGGTCTAAGTCTATCGGTGTGCAGATAGGGAATTACATCGCTAAAATTACGCCAAAGCTGAAAAAGTTTAACTTGCACTTTTCTTCTGTTAATCCAGGAGTAAAAAGCAGATTTGTGAAGGAGATTGGTGTGCCTATGGGAGTGGAGCAAATCTCTCCGGTGTTTATTGTGCAGGTAGATTTTCAACATGAAAAAAGCATAAGGTTAAAATTGGCTTACGTAGCCACTATACAGGGAGATACTAGTGAGTGCACTCTGTACAGAAAGGTCGCCAAGTATGTCAAGAATAGTTTTGTTGAGAATGTTATCGATTGGAGTGTTATTGATATTTATAATTCTGATGGTCATGCAAGTGAAGAGTTGATCGTGGCAGATTTGAATGATCGTATTGCGGATTCTATTGAAGCGATTGATGAAGCTATATCGGGCGTGTAAATGTTGTTGCTTTAGGGTGAATAAGATTTTTACAGATAAAGCAAAGCTTGCGCGCTGCCGCTTAACACTTCCTTACCATCTTGATTATATGTTGAAATTTTCAACTGCGCGCACAAGTTTTCAGTGTCAATACTTTCTACGATTATCTTTGCGGTCAGAGTATCACCGGGCCAAACCTGACCTTTAAAACGTGCGCTGTATTTTTTCAATCGGTTATCGCCAACAAAGTCGGTGAGCGCTGTACCCGTCATACCCATGGTTAACATACCGTGGGCAAACACGCCGGGCAGGCCAATCGCTTTGGCATAGGTTTCATCGCTGTGTACAGGGTGAAAGTCTCCCGATGCGCCCGCATACATGACAATCTGGCTGCGGCTGAGATTTTCCACCACGACTTTTTCAAATTGATCTCCGGCCCTCAGAGTGCTGATAGATAATGGCATCTAACTCACCACGTGTTCAGTCTGTACGCCGATAATGGTTGATGTAACAACCCGTTCATCGTGTTGATTGTAAAACTCGGTAATATATTCCTGAAACGTTAACTGCCCGCCGCGCTTGCCCTGTTTTTGCCAACACTTGCCTTCGCGCTGCTTGCTGTGCAACACATCGCCGGGGCGCACGGGTTGATGGTATTCATAGTGGTGCTCGGCATATAGACCAATACCGCCGCCTTCACTGCCCGGTGCCTGCCCCTCGCCAATCGCTTGTTTGGCCGAGCCAAACCAGGGTTTGTCCGCTTGCGGGCGCAGCGGGAAATTCTCTTCGTAATGCTGGCAGGCCTGGAGAAAGGTGGGTGGTGCTATCACACTGCCCACTTCGGTATGCTCTGCATATTCACTATCGCTATAAATGGGATTGCTGTCACCGATAGCGCGGGCAAACTGCATAATATGGCCAGCTTCAATAGGAAATTTTTTTATGCTCATACCTCATGCCTGGCAGAATGTATATCTGAAGTTTGCCAAGCAGATTAACATATTAGCATTATGCTGTAGATTGTAATGCAGCGTGATTATGTGTAGTTGGGTTTAGTGGGGTCTAGCGGGCTCTGATAAGACTTGGTAGATTTTGCGTTTAACAGGGGAAATAACAGAAAAAAAGAAGGAGGGATGGGATCCCTCCTTTAAAAAGTCCGGAATCTCTGGGTTAGGGGTAGATTCCAGATTTGGGCGAAAAAAAACGTATAAAAAAAGTAAAAGTAGTAGCATACATTTGAAATGTTAAGTCTCGGTCGCGTCACCTCCTTTGGTTGAAAGATATATCTTGTATATAGCAAAGGCTGTGCCAACTTATTGGGGTCGCTCGACGCCTGATTTTATGGGGTGTTCGTGATACAGACTGTGGTATAAACCCATAAGAGAAGAGGGTTGTTTGCCCGATACGCACCACAGCGGTGAATATTGGTGGTGCAGCGCTAAAAAATAGCGCAATTTTTAAGATTGATCGGGTTGATTGGTAATCCAGACGGCCTGGTAGGGCTGCATGGTGATTTCCTTGTGGTGGTCGTTAAAGTGTTCCCCGGAAATCAGGTCTATCCAGTCATCGGTGCCGACAAGATTGATATCAGACAATTGCACGGATTGTGTTTGATTGGAAATATTATTTAATACAAAAATGCTCTGTGCCCGGTCCATGCTTTGACGCCAGAAAGCAAAGATTTCATTGCCCAGATGCAGAGTGTACTGCGTGGCATTCGGGTGAAATGCGGCTTGTTGACTACGAATATCGATCAGTTGTTTGAGTCGCTTGAGAACATGTTGGTGGTGAAGGTTTTCATCGGTGAGCTTGTGGTGCAGGTTTTCGTAATCCCATTGATGCCGATTGATATGTCGATTGTGGCTGGTATTTTCAAGACGCACATAATCGTTTTCTGTGCCCAGCAGGCTGTGAATATAAAACGCCGGTATGCCTTCAAGCGCCAGCATAATCGCATGGGCACAGATAAAGCGTTCGAACTGCCACTCATCAGGGCCATCCACGGTACCTTTTAACGCATCGTAGAGGCTGATATTCATTTCATAGGGTTTGTTTACACCGTTATCGAGCGCGCGCCAGGAAATACGTCCGCCAAAAGCCGTCATACATTCAACCAGTGTATTGATTTCGCCCTCATCAAGAATGCCTTCTGCGGGGCGCAGGCCAATGCCATCGTGGCTGGCAATAAAGTTGAAGAAGCTGGTGCCGTTGCGAGCCGGTGGCATGCTCATCATCCAGGTTTTGAGGTGTTTACAATCACCGGTCACCAGCGTGTTAAGCAGCAGTGGCGGCAGCGAGAAGTTGTAAATCCAGTGGGCTTCGTTGGCATTGCCAAAATAGGACAGGTTCTCCCGGTTTGGAATATTGGTTTCCGTAATAATAATCGCGTCAGGAACCGCGCGTTCGATCAGGGAGCGCAGCAGGCGAACCACTTCATGGGTTTGTGGCAAATTGAGACAACTTGTGCCAACTTCTTTCCATAAAAATGCAATGGCATCGAGGCGGAATATCTTTATGCCCTGGTCAAGATAAAGACGGATGATACGGCAAAACTCTATCAGTACCTGCGGGTTGGCAAAGTTGAAGTCCACCTGATCGTGGCTGAAGGTGCACCATACATATTGTGTGCCGCTATCAGTTTCCACTTCTCGCAACAGCGCATTGGTACGCGGCCGCACCACCTGATTTAGATCATCGTCGGGAGAAGCGGTAAAGAAGAAATCCTTGCCCGGTTCCTGCTGATTGATAAAGTTCTGAAACCAGCGGCTGCGCCCCGAACAGTGATTAATGACAAGATCCGACATGATTTTATAGTGTGCTGCCAGATCGTTGATATCACTCCAGTCACCGAGGCTTTCATTGACCATGGAGTAGTCCATAACGGCAAAGCCATCATCGGAGCTCCAGGGGAAAAATGGCAGAATGTGGACGGTGTTGATCTGCTCCTTAAGGTTTTGGTTGAGAAAGTCCCGTAAAGTATTTAGCGGTTTTTCGCCCTCTTTCTGAATGCTGTCGCCGTAGGTAATCAGCGTGATATCGCTTTGATCCCAATGGTTCGTATGGGGTTGTACATCGTGACACGTTTCATCAAGGCGCAGCGTGTGTAGTAGCTGCTCAATCAGTTCGCTGTTGTCATTTTCCGGATAAATAAAATTCAGGTGATTGCTCACCTGAAAGCGAATTTCATCAAGATTACTTGCTGTGGAATGACTGCTCATGGTGATTTTATTTTAAATGCTTTGCAGAAATTCCTGATGATCCTGTTCTACAGCGTCACGCAGCTGCATAAAAATGTCGGGAATCGCACTTTGCACGCGGTTCCAACTTGGAATAAACGGTGTTTCCATCGGGTTGTCGAGAAAGCGTTCGCCGGCTTTCATAATGTTCTGCGCAAACAATTCAACCGCTTGTTCCTCATGGTGAATGTCGAGGTTAAGGCCGTTGATTTCTGCGTCATTGCGATAGGTTTCAACAAAGTCGAGAGCAATACGGAAGTAACTGGCTTTCACCGAGCGAAACGTTTCGGTATTAAATACCACGCCGTAGGTGGCGAGTTTGCGAAAGATTGCCTTGGAAATATCAATCGACATTTTTGATAAACCACCTTGGTCGTTATCCTGGGATAAATCCTGATGCTTGTGATCATAAACATCAGCGATATCCACCTGGCATAAGCGGTTGGTGGCATAGTTTCGTTTCATTTCTGACAGTACACCAATTTCCAGTCCCCAGTCGCTGGGGATGCGAATATCAGTAATAACATCGCGGCGAAAGGAAAACTCTCCGGCAAGCGGGTAGCGATAACTGTCGAGGTAATCGAGATAGTCGAGGTTGCCGATGGTTTTTTTCAGGGCGCGAATTAATGGTGTTACTAATAGACGGCTGACGCGGCCATTGATTTTGTTATTGGCGACTCGTGCATAGTAGCCTTTGCAAAATTCGTAGTTAAACCCCGGGTTGGCAACGGGGTAAATCAAACGTGCGAGCAACTCACGGTTGTAGGTCACGATATCGCAATCGTGTAAGGCAATCGCTTCCGAGAGCCCTGAAGCGAGCACATAACCCAGGCAGTACCAGACGTTACGCCCTTTGCCGAGCTCTTTGGGTGCGAGACCTTTTTCCTGTAGTTGCTGGTCAATCGCTTGCAGGCGCGGACCATCGTTCCATAGTACGCGGTGGTGCTGCGGCAATTTGCTAAAAAATTGCAGCGCGTGACGATATTGATCAGCATCGGCGCGGTCGAGCCCGATAACAATTTCTGTGAGATAGGATGCTGCAGTAAGGTGATCAACGATATTCGGTAACGCTTCACCCTCCAGTTCAGAAAACAGTGAGGGCAACACCAATGACATGGGGCGCGAATGTGAGAAAGAGAGCAATTCAGCCTCCAACTCTTCGAGCGGGCGATGAGAGAGATTGTGCAGGGTTGTGATAATGCCGTTCTGGTAAAAATCACCCATCTTTATATTGTCTCCATATTCCTGGCTGTATTAATGATTGGTTAATTCATCAAGCAATTGATTCATTACCTGGGTCCAGCCTTCCGGACCCAAAGCGTCGCTCACTATAACACGTTGCGCACTGCTGACTGCGGGTGGTGCGTGGTTGGGGGAGCGTACCACAACGGCGATATTTGCACAGTTGAGCATGGCCACATCATTGCCACTATCACCGAGTGCAATCACAGAGTAATTATGTTCCGAGTGTTTCTCGTACAGGTCGCGTAATTGCAGCAAGCTACGGCCTTTATCCGTATCACCCATCACATGTAAAAATCTTCCGCCTTGCAAGGTATACAACCCTGACTCGGCGAGGGCGTTAATAAAAGCTTGCTTGTTTTCATTGCTGTCTCGCCATAGTACCGGTTCGCTAAAGTCGCGCTGTTTGGCCTGGGCTGCATCGTCTTCCGAAAGCCCCGTCAGCTGACTGACTTCCCGGTTCGACAGACCGCCAAAAAACTCAAATTGAAATTGGCGCTGCAAATCAGTGAGTATGCGAGTGATTTCCTGACAATCCGGGCCAAACGTGGAAAACCAGTAACCCTCTTTATAGGTAAACCCGGCGGGGTTGGCTGAAAAATAGCGATCAGGGATAACCATGCCGGAGCCGTTTTCAACAATGAACGGGTGATGATTATTAATAGCCTCACGCAGGGCTCGAACTTCAGCAAAGGTTTTACTGGTATTAATAATCAGCGGAATGTTCAACTGATGCAGCCGCTGGATAGCGGGCAGGGCTGCAGCATAACTGTAGGTATAGTGATCGAGCAGGGTGCCATCAAGGTCTGTGGCGACAAGGTACTGTGTTTGCATGCGGCCTATTCTACCATCGACAGCAAGGTAATCCGTGCGCAGTTTTGGTTCGCGCCCGCACTACCCAGGTGCGTTATTTTTATGGTTTTGTTTTAAATTGGTGCATTTTGGGTGGGATATCCGGTGTTTTCATCCTGAAAAATCTGGCATGAAACTTGAATTAAACAAACCGAGACTAGAGCTATCAGTGGTGAGCGAATCACCATTGTTTTTACAATCAGTACCAATGGATGGCTAGGGTTCCGATACAGGGTTAAACCTGTGTGACTGGTCCGAGAGCCATCGACCTTCCAGTAGTAAAGCGCGTTGAGCGTAGAAGGTTACACGGCGGGATAAAAGCCCGGGAGGTGATAGGTGTGAACACACTGATACCTCTTGCGTAACCAAAACAGAATGGGAGGTATCTCATGAAAAAAGTATCCGTTTTATTTAAAACCCTGTGTGTACTGCTTTGCAGTATTTCTCTCGCGAATGCTGAGCCGTTAAAAATTGGCTATTCCGATTGGCCCGGATGGGTCGCCTGGGAAGTCGGCATTGAAAAAGGCTGGTTTGAAGAAGCCGGTGTTGATGTGGAGTTTGAGTGGTTCGACTACGTTGCATCTATGGATGCATTTGCCGCAGGCAAACTCGACGCTGTGCCAATGACGAATGGTGACACGCTAGTGACCGGTGCTACTGGTGGCAAGGGCATAATGATTTTGCTGAATGACTACAGTAACGGCAACGACATGGTAGTTGCTGCGCCGGGGATTAAATCGGTTGCAGATCTTAAAGGCAAAAAAGTCGGTGTTGAAATTGGCTTTGTTGGCCATCTGCTGTTATTGAATGCGCTGGAGAAAGCGGGTTTAACAGAAACGGATGTTGAGCTTGTCAATGTGCCAACCAATGAAACGCCCCAGGTACTTGCCTCCGGTGATGTGAGCGCGATTGTGGCCTGGCAGCCGAACTCCGGTCAGGCGCTCAAGCAGGTTCCGGGTTCCACAGCTATTTATACCTCTGCTGATGAGCCTGGTCTTATCTACGACGTTCTGGCAGTGACGCCTGCTTCTTATGCAGCGCGTAAGGATGACTGGGCAAAAGTTATCAAGGTCTGGTACCGCATCGTCGATTTCATTAACGACCCGAAAACCCAGCCGGAAGCGTTGAGCATTATGTCTGCCCGTGTTGGTTTAACGGCTGAAGAATATGCGCCGCTATTGGCGGGTACAAAAATCCTTACTTTGGAAGAAGCACAAGGTTTCTTTGCCAAGGGTGAAGGATTTAAATCCCTCTATGGCTCTTCCAAAATCTCCGACGATTTCAATCTGAAATACGAGGTTTACCCGGATGCTCAGGATATCGATAGCTATATTGATGGTTCGCTGACGCTGGGTATGTAGTCAGTCTATAACAGAGCGGCGGGAGAGAACGATGAGTCAGACAGAACCCTGGTTTGCGGTACGCACGGCACTCAGTGCCCGTCGTACCCGGTTGCTGACTTTGGCTTCGTTCCTCCTGCCGTTGTTAGTCTGGTGTGCGGTCAGCTATTTACCGTTTGTCTGGCATCCGAAGGTTTCTATCACTGATCCCGGTGATGTGGGTTACTTCTCGGTGGGTATGCTCGCGGACAAGGAACTGTTTGCCGAGGAAGCGGCTAATATGCGTGAGCAGGGCAAGGCCGAACCACAAGGGTTTCGCGCCAACCCGGTTTATTTGCCGGCACCCCATGAGGTGGCGATAGCATTTTATACGGCGTTTACTACCGAGCCGAAACGGCGTAGTGAAAAATGGCTGCACGAGAGTTTGTGGCACAGTATTACGATTATTTTCTGGGGCTTCTTTCTCTCATCAATAATCGGGGTTCCGTTGGGTATTCTCTGTGGTACCTACATGGCCATTTCCCGCTTGCATGAACCGTTTGTTGAATTTTTCCGCTATCTGCCCGCGCCGGCATTTGGCGCATTGGCGGTGGCTATTCTCGGTATTCACGACGGGCCAAAAATAGCGATTATATTTATCGGTACCTTCTTTCAACAGGTATTGGTTGTCGCTAACACGACACGAAAGCTTGATATCGCATTGGTAGAAGCTGCGTTGACGCTCGGTGCAAATCGCATTCAGCTATTATTCCGTGTGGTCATTCCAGGCATCATTACGGATCTGTATCGCGATCTGCGCATTCTGTTGGGTTGGGCCTGGACTTATTTGATTGTGGCAGAGTTAATTGGTACTAGCTCAGGGATTACCTGGTTTATTACTCAGCAGGCGCGTTACAAAAATTTTGATAACGTTTATGCGGCGATCATTATGATCGGCATTATTGGTCTGGCCTCGGATTTGCTCCTCGCCTGGCTTGGTAAAAGAATGTTCCGCTGGGAAAAAGCTGCGGCGAAGGCGTAGGGGGTGATTGGCTATGATGACTGAACTGGAATTGCAGAGTTATCTTGAGCAGGAAGAGGCGGTTAAAAAGCGCTTTGACAAACTCAAACAGCGCGATGTAATTTTGCAGGTCAATAATCTGAGTAAAAAATTCAAAACGCCGCAAGGTGAAGTCACGGCATTAAATAATGTGAATTTTCAAACGCATCGCCGTGAATTTGTTTGCATTATCGGAGCGTCCGGTTGTGGTAAGTCAACCCTGATTCGTATTCTTGCCGGGCTTGAAAGTCCAAGCGATGGAGAGGTGTTGCTTGATGGCAAGCCGGTCATCGGTCCTGGACCTGATCGCGGCATGGTATTTCAGGGGTACACCCTGTTTCCGTGGTTGACGGTAAAAAAGAATGTGATGTTTGGCTTGCAAATGCAGAAACACAGCCCGGCAGTGAGTGAAAGTGAGGCAATGCAATGGATCGATCTTGTCGGTCTTGAGAAATTTGCTGATGCCTACCCGCACCAGTTATCCGGTGGTATGAAACAACGTGTAGCGATTGCCAGGGCGCTTGCCAACAGACCGCGTATTCTGCTGATGGATGAACCGTTTGGTGCACTGGATGCCCAAACCCGCGCCAAAGTGCAGGCATATCTGTTGGAGATCTGGCGCAATATTGATATTACGATTGTATTTATCACCCATGATCTCGACGAAGCTATTTACCTCGCGGATCGGATTCTGGTGCTCAAACCCCACCCGGGTGAGGTATTGGAAATGATTGAAGTGCCGGTACGGCGTCCGCGTTCCCCTGAACAGTTTATCTCTACCGAGTTTCTTGCCACGAAAAAACGCCTTGAAGAGTTGATTCATCCGGTGCAGGAAGAGGAAGAAAATATTGAAGACAAACTCAATATGTTTCGCCTCACCAAAGTTGGTGATGATGTTGAGGGGGATATCGAGGACATCGAAGCATGAGTAACTATTTAATGCTAACCAGCAGTGTGGACGGCCATACTGACTTATACGCTGCGGGACGGCCCGCAACAAAGCACTATGGAGTATATGAAACAAGATGTTAGGCCTTGGTATTACAACAGCAATGATTATTGCGGGACTCTGGGTGATCTTTCATTTCTAGTCCGCAAGTTTTTTTGGAGGGCGAAATGATGACAACAGAAATTCTTTATCAAGATACACTGCCCGGTGGTTCTCACTGGTCATTTACTGTAAGGCGTGGTTTGAGTTTGCGCCTTGTTGATGTGCAAGGCGGCGCCAATGTAGGGGCGCTGTTTTATAACCCGCAGAATATGCTTGAGCGCTATAACGCACCGGATACCCTTAAATGTCAACATACCTTCAAGTTAACTCAGGGTAACTGTCTCTATTCCGATATGGGGAGAATCTTTTGCTCCATCGTGCGCGATGACTGTGGCTGGCACGATACGGTATGCGGCAATACTACAAAAAAACATGTTCGTGAAAAATGGGGTGAGCGTACCTACCAGGAGTATAAAAATGGCTGGTACCAGAATGGTTACGATGCGTTTCTGGTTGAGCTTGCCAAGTACGGTCTCGGTCGCAAGGATATGGCAGCTAATCTCAATCTTTTTAGCAAAATTGAAGTTGATGCTGTGGGCGATCTTGCCTATGTAGAAAATCATTCATCAGCCGGGCAGTGCATCGAGCTGCGCTTTGAAATGGATACACTGGTATTGCTACATACCTGTCCCCATCCATTAAATCCTGCTGCGACATATCCGAAAAACCCGGTGACTTATCAGCTGTTTGAATCTGCCCCTTTATCCGATGACGATGAATGCAAAAATCACTGTCCGGAAAATCAGCGGGGTTTTGATAATAACCGTCTTTATAACCTGGGTATCGGAGGTGTTGCATGATCAGGCACAGTGATTTGCAAGTTGATAACGCGATGTATAGCGAGGTAATACCTGCGGGTGATTATTTTATGAAGACCCTGGGTGAAGGGCAGACTATGCGTATTCTTGATCTTGAAGGCAATCAGGCGGCGGACACGTTGTTTTATAGTGCGTCAGATCCGACTGAGCGCTACAGTGCGATGGATACTATTCGCGAGCAGGGTAATGTTTATCTCACTGCCGGTACCGTGTTGATGACGAATGAGAACAACCCGATGCTGGAAATTGTTGCGGATACCTGTGGTCGTCACGATACGCTCGGGGGAGCCTGCGCAACAGAGTCGAATACCGTGCGTTATTCTCTGGAAAAGAAATGCATGCATGCTTGTCGCGATAGCTGGATGCTGGCGGTAGCTGAAAATGAAGAGTTTGGTATGACCAAGCGGGATATCACACACAATATCAACTTCTTTATGAACGTGCCGATTACACCTGAAGGTGGTTTGACATTCGAAGATGGTATTAGTGATGCAGGAAAATATGTTGAGTTCAAGGCATTGATGGATGTCATTGTGCTGATTTCAAACTGTCCGCAGTTAAATAATCCTTGTAACGCGTACAACCCAACACCGGTAGAGGTGTTGGTCTGGGATCAGGAATAAATAATCGGGCGGGCCAATGTTTAACAAGGTATTAATAGCAAACCGCGGCGCGATTGCGGTACGTATTATTCGTACGCTCAAGTCACTATCAGTGGGTTCTGTGGTGGTGTATTCAGAGGAAGACCGTGATTCACTACATGTGCAACTTGCAGACGAGGCGCACTGCCTTGGCAGTGGACCGGCAAAACAAACCTATCTGGACCAGGACAAACTGTTTGCTGTAGCAAAACAGAGCGGTGCCGAAGCGATTCATCCTGGCTATGGCTTTCTCAGTGAGAATCCGGACTTTGTCGAACGCTGTGAACGGGAGGGGGTAGTATTTATTGGCCCGACCGCACAGCAAATGCGCGTTTTTGGTCTGAAACACACAGCCCGTGAACTGGCTGAACAGTCGCAGGTGCCTTTGTTGCCCGGAACAGATTTGCTGGAGTCCAGGGAGCAGTCACTGGTTGAAGCAGACCGAATCGGCTATCCAGTGATGATTAAAAGTACCGCCGGAGGTGGTGGTATTGGTATGCAGGTTTGCCACAGTGCCGAAGAATTGAGTGATGCCTATGACTCCGTAAAGCGCCTGAGTGAGAACAACTTTGCCAATGCAGGCGTGTTTCTCGAAAAATTTATTGAGCATGCACGCCATATTGAAGTACAGATTATCGGGGATGGTTACGGTACGGTTGTCGCACTCGGGGAACGGGACTGTTCCAGTCAGCGTCGTAACCAAAAGGTTATTGAAGAGGCGCCGGCGGCAAATCTCAATGAACAAATCCGCAAAGATCTTATTGCAACAGCGGTTCGTCTCGGTGAGTCGGTACAGTATCGCAATGCGGGTACGGTGGAATTTGTTGTCGATGCCAAAACACAGGCGTTCTATTTTCTCGAGGTAAATACGCGCTTGCAGGTAGAGCACGGTGTCACCGAGGAAGTATTTGGTGTGGATCTCGTGCAGTGGATGTTGCAGGTGGCTGCAGGGGAAATGCCCGATCTGCAAGCAGCGCGCAACAGTCTGAAACCTGCGGGGCACGCGATTCAGGTACGTATCTATGCCGAAGATCCGGCGAAGAACTTTCAACCCTGTGCGGGTTTGCTCAGTGAGGTGATCTGGCCAGAGCAGCCGACCTGTCGTATTGATAGTTGGGTAGAGAGTGGAACCAATGTAGCGCCGTTTTACGATCCGATGATCGCCAAGGTGATTGTGAAGGCAGAGGAACGCGATAGCGCGATAGCTAATTTATCTGCAGTGCTCGCAAACACATCGCTCTATGGTATCGAAACGAACCTTGCCTATTTGCAGACGCTGTTGCAGCTACCCATTTTCTGCAGCGGTGAGATGTTTACCCGCTACCTCAATGATCACAATTACAGTGCGGCGACATTGGATGTGATCAGTGGCGGTACGATGACAACAGTGCAGGATTATCCGGGCCGCTGTGGCTATTGGGATGTGGGAGTGCCGCCATCAGGACCATTTGACAGTTTGTCGTTCCGCCTTGGCAATCGACTACTTGGCAATGATGAAAATGCAGCGGGGCTTGAAATTACATTGAACGGCCCGACACTGGTATTTAATCAGGCAACGGCGATTGTGCTGTGTGGTGCTGACATGCAGGCGAGCCTGGATGGTGAGGCGGTGCCATTTTGGCAAGTGGTGGCCATTGAGCCAGGGCAACGTTTGCAAATCGGCAAGGTACAACAGCAGGGTGCGCGCAGTTATCTGCTGGTTCAGGGAGGAATACAGTGCCCGGAATATCTCGGTTCGCGATCAACATTTACACTCGGGCAGTTTGGCGGTCATGCGGGTCGGGTTTTGCAAGCCGGTGATGTACTGCACCTTAAGGACTCGTCTTCATTGTCATCAGGTGAAACACAACTGGCTGCAGCAAGCATACCGTCTATTACAACAACGAGTCTCTGGCAGTTGCGGGTCATTTATGGTCCCCACGGTGCGCCGGACTTTTTCACTGATGAAGATATCGAAACACTTTTTGCTACAGAGTGGGAAGTTCACTATAACTCGAGCCGTACCGGGATTCGTCTGATTGGGCCAAAGCCGCAATGGGCGCGCAGCGATGGTGGTGAAGCAGGCATGCACCCATCCAATATTCACGATAATGCCTACGCAGTGGGAACAGTGGACTTCACAGGTGATATGCCAGTGATTCTCGGGCCGGATGGCCCTTCGCTCGGTGGCTTTGTCTGTCCGGCAACGGTGATTCAGGCTGATCTGTGGAAACTTGGACAATTGAAAGCCGGTGACAAATTGCGCTTTGTGCCGGTATCCATGGAAGATGCGGTACAGACTTGGCAGTCACAACAGCAGTCCATCGTAAATCTGGAGCCCAGTGAGACAACCTTGCCTGTGGCGAGTGTTACAACACCGGTACTCAAGAGTCTGAGCCGCGAAAGTAATGGCGTGGAGGTCTGTTATCGTCCGAGCGGTGATGACTTTTTATTGATTGAATACGGCCCGTTAGTGCTCGATATTGAGCTGCGCTTTCGTGTGCATGCTCTGATGTTGTGGTTACAGGACAACCCGTTGGCCGGTATGGCAGAACTGACGCCAGGAATACGTTCTTTGCAAGTCCACTACAATCCCTTGCAACTGAGTCTTGCGGACTTGCTTGAACATCTGGAACGGGCAGAAAGTGAACTCGGTGACTGCGCTGATATGACCGTGCCGACACGTATTGTGCGTTTGCCAATTAGCTGGAATGACAGTGCATGCCAGCTTGCAGTGGAAAAGTATATGCAGTCTGTGCGCGCAGATGCACCGTGGTGTCCGGATAATATTGAATTCATTCGCCGTATCAATGGCCTTGATAGTGTCGAAGCGGTTAAACAGATTGTTTTTGATGCATCCTGGTTGGTGATGGGATTGGGTGATGTATATCTCGGTGCGCCGGTGGCAACGCCACTTGATCCACGTCACCGCCTTGTTACTACCAAATATAATCCGGCGCGTACCTGGACGGCGGAAAACTCTGTGGGTATTGGTGGTTCCTATCTTTGTGTTTACGGTATGGAAGGACCGGGTGGTTATCAGTTTATTGGTCGTACCTTGCAAATGTGGAATCGCTTTCGCACGACAAAAGATTTTAGTCGACCCTGGTTGTTGCGTTTCTTTGATCAGATCCAGTTTTATGAAGTGGACGCAGAAGAACTGTTGCAGATTCGGGAAGATTTTCCCCTCGGAAACTATTCACTGCAAACGGAGTCCAGTGAGTTTTCCTTACAAGCATATCAACAGTTTCTCAGCGAGAATCACGCGGAAATATCGACTTTTACCGAAAAGCGCGAACAGGCCTTTGCAGAAGAGTTGCAGCGCTGGATTGACAGTGGCCAGATTAACTTTGAATCGGAGTCTGTGGCGCTGGATGCTGAAATAGAAGAAGCAGAGCTCGCAGATAATGAGATGGCAGTAGAAAGCCCGGTAGCGGGTAATGTGTGGAAGGTGCTTGTTGCCGAAGGAGACTTTGTGACAGAGGGTACGCCATTAATGATTCTGGAATCGATGAAAATGGAGATTGAAGTGTTTGCGCCAGCTGCCGGTGTTGTCGGTGAGCTAATAAAGCACGAGGGTGCAGCACTGAATGCAGGGGAGCGTGTGGCTATCCTGAATATGGCGGACAGTTAAAGAGTTTACGATGAAACAGCTAACCATTGAGGATTTGCTCACACAATATCGGGAAGGTGTAACAACGCCCCGTGAGGTGGTGCAAAAGGCACTTGCACAAATTGACGAACAACGGGACTTTAATGCCTGGATTACGGTATTAAGTACTGAGCAACTGGAGCCCTGGCTAAAAAATCTTGAGCAGCAGTCGATGGATGAGCTGCCGTTATACGGTGTTCCATTTGCGATCAAGGATAATATTGATCTTGCCAATGTGCCCACCAGTGCCGCCTGCCCGGAATTTACCTACGTGCCGAAAGAGTCGGCTTTTGTTGTGCAGTGCTTGCTTGATGCGGGAGCGATTCCACTGGGCAAAACCAATCTTGACCAGTTTGCAACGGGGCTTGTGGGTACGCGTTCGCCACAGCCCTACGGTATTTGTAAAAATGCCACGCATGAGGATTATATATCCGGTGGTTCGTCATCGGGCTCGGCAGTCGCGTTGGCACTGGGTCAGGTGTGTTTTGCGCTTGGCACCGATACGGCGGGTTCAGGCAGGGTGCCAGCGGCGTTTAATAATCTGGTGGGCTATAAACCGGGTAAAGGATTATTGAGTACGCGCGGCGTAGTACCCGCGTGTCGCTCTCTTGATTGTGTCTCTGTTTTTACACATAGCGCGGTAGATGCGAATATCGTGATGGATGTAGCAGCTGTAGAAGATAAAGAAGATACCTATAGTTGTGCGTTTCACTTTGCCAATCGCAATCAGCGCTTTGGTGCAGTCACTGATGCGCTTGTCATCGGTGTGCCGGAGGATGTGGAAACGTTTGGCGATGATGAAACCCTGGTTTTATTTGAGGGAGCGCAGAGACGCTTTGAAGCACTCGGCCACCGCATTGAGAAAATTGATTTTAGTCCGTTTGTGGCCGCGGCGAAATTGCTGTACGAGGGACCCTGGGTCACCGAGCGTTTTCTCGCTGTGGAAACTCTACTGAAAGCAAACCCGGGTGCCTTGCTACCGGTTACCCGGGAAATTATCCGCCAGGGTGACCCTGAATATAATCCATCGGCTAGTGCGGCAGCACTATTTTCGGCGCAGTACCAATTGCAGGCCTATAAAAAACAGTGTGACGAGTTGCTCACACAGGTTGATTGCATTGTGACGCCGACGACGCCTTCTCACTACACGATTGATGAGGTGAACAACGATCCGGTGACATTGAATAGCCGGCTGGGCTATTACACTAATTTCATGAATTTGCTCGACTACAGTGCAGTTGCTGTGCCGGCGGGTTTCAGAGCAGATGGGCGACCTTTCGGCGTTACTATTTTTGGGGCAGCGTTAAGCGATAAGTTTCTGCTATCAATAGCCGGGCAGTTTAATGGTGAAGGCCCGAGCGGGGATGTTGCCGATGGCAGTATTGCGGTTGTAGTTTGTGGTGCTCATTTACAAGGATTGCCTTTGCATTGGCAATTGGCTCAACGCCATGCCAGTCTGGTGGAAAAAACGACCACTGCACCAAGCTACCGCTTTTATGCTTTGTCTGGCGGGCCACCCTGGCGCCCGGGTTTGATTCGGGATGAGCAGGCTGGTGCAGCGATTGAGGTGGAAGTCTGGAAAATGCCCGCTGAGGAATTCGGCTCATTTGTTGCCGGTATCCCTCAGCCCTTGGGAATTGGCAAGGTAGAGCTTGCCAATGGTCGCTGGGAAAACAGCTTCATTTGTGAACCTTGTGGCATAGAGGGCGCTGAGGAAATTACCCATATTGGTAGTTGGCGCCAGTATATGAAAAACAAAATATAAGCAGACAACTAGTTAGTAACGTTTTTTAAAAGAGAGAAACCCTCGGGGAGCCAAGCTCCCCTCGAGCTTCCTTTCGGAGTGTTTCCTTTCAGACTTGCCTGCTAAAATTTGGCTGTGCCGGTTAGCCAAAGTTTTTTCGTATCTGTTGCCGTAAAACTGTCATCTGCATCAAAGTCTGCATACTTGAGTTGCAGGCCGTAGTCGCCAAAGCTTTTCGCAACCAGAAAGCCAATCTCACTGCCATAGTCATCGAATCCGGTAATATTCTCATCGTCTGCGCCAAAGTCGTGGTAAACGGCAAGCAGTTTTACGCCAGAGACTTTTCCACCCACACTGAAATAGGTATCG
This sequence comes from Pseudomonadales bacterium, assembly GCA_028280345.1. GTDB lineage: Bacteria > Pseudomonadota > Gammaproteobacteria > Pseudomonadales > UBA7239 > JANQLY01. Next base: position 122,304 of record JANQLY010000011.1, read on the forward strand.
ACAATACCGCCGGCAATATTTCCTTTGCCTTTGTTGAGAAATTTATCTGTCCAGCCCTGGAATTTGTGCAGGGTAGCAAGCGGAGTGATAAAGAAGCCGCCTTGGTCGCTGCCGAGGGTTTCCTGCCCAAGTTTCATGGTAACGCCGGAAACGGTCAACCCACCTTCGAGGTTGTAGTAACTTGCATCGTAGTCCGCCGGGTTGTCTTTTGCATCACTTTGCGAGGCATATTCAGCGACATAAGAAAACACCATATCTTCGCCGGTTTTCCCTGCGAAACGCAGTCCGTAGGTTGTTGTATCCCAGGTGTTAAAGTTTGCACTGGCTGACAGTTGATCAGCAGAAGGCTCGCCATCAATACCATAATAGTAAGCTGTTAGTTTACCGACAGGGAATTTATAGGAGCCGTTTACGAGGTGTGTTGCCATGTGTACATCGCCAATCAGATTATCTTCTCCGAAAACCCGGTTGGTGTTGTAAATGTAACCGTAAAACAGTTCTGTCTTGTCCAGTGATGTGTTTTTGAAAGAGAAACTGTCGTAGGTCTGTTCATTTTGACGCCATGCCACATGTCCGACAAAGCGATGATTGTCGAGAGTGATGCGTTGTCGGCCATAGATCGCACTGCTATCCGGTATGCCGTTGTACCCGAGATATACCTGATTGATCTCGGTGCCTTCCGGATCAGCAATAACCACTGCTCCCGGGTTGCTCGGATCGTTGCCAGCGGTGCGATAGTCCTCGTCAATCAGTGCGGTTACATCGTCCATTTCGATCATGGCATTGAAGCCTTGATAGTCAGCTGTTTTGTAGTTGAGCCGGGTTTTCAAAGTCAGGGCATCGGCATCTTTCAGGAGTGAATCGTCGACGTCTTCATAACGTAACCGAAAGCTCAAGCCCGCATCACCGTTCTTGATGGCTTCAGTAAATGTATTCTCAGCATGTCCGCTAAAGCTGATTGCAGAGATGAGCAGTGCGCTTGATAGCGCAATTTTTTTTGTGGATACAAACTTCATAAAAACCTCGCATGTGTCATTAGGGTGATTGCCCGTACATTGGTACTGAAAAACAGGCTTACGCGAAGTCTTAGCAGAACTTGTGCCAAATCTTTAAAAAGGGACAAATAGCGATAAAAGCACTTTTGTTGAGAATAATTTGCTTCACGAGGACGCACAGAAACTCTATCGGCATCCAAATTGTGCAAGATGAAAAAATCTCTGGCACAGAAAGTGCGCAGGCTTTTGAACCGAAACTGCGCATTCGCATACTTTTAGTGCATGAAATCCCGAAATATATACGCCAGGCGCTGGTTTTTGGTCTGTGTGGAGCTGGCACAGCGTTTGCTATGCAAGGAGTGAATTTGGTTGTTTCTGGAGGAAGTACTATGTTTGTTGTTCGTAAGCTGGCCCTGTTGGTGTTTATCAAGTGTATGTTGGCAAGTGGTATCGTGGTTGCCGAAGTTGGCTGGCCTGAAAAAGAAGAGCTGAAATTTGGTTTTATCAAGCTCACTGATATGGCGCCATTGGCGATTGCCTACGAAAAAGGTTATTTCGAAGATGAAGGGCTTTATGTCACGCTTGAAGCTCAAGCTAACTGGAAAGTGTTGCTTGACGGTGTGATTGATGGCCAGCTTGATGGCGCGCACATGCTGGCGGGACAACCGCTCGGTGCCACGATTGGCTTCGGTACCCAGGCACATATCATTACAGCGTTCTCCATGGACCTGAACGGTAACGGCATAACCGTTTCCAATGATATCTGGGCTCAGATGAAGGAGAATATTCCACAGGAAGATGGCAAACCCGTTCATCCGATTAAGGCAGATGCGTTAAAGCCTGTCGTTGAAAAATACCAGGCTGATGGTAAACCTTTCAATATGGGTATGGTATTCCCGGTGTCTACCCATAACTATGAATTGCGTTACTGGCTGGCTGCGGGCGGTATTCATCCAGGCTATTACGCACCGCATAAAGGGGATACCTCCGGGCAAATTGATGCCGATGTCCTGTTGTCGGTAACACCGCCGCCACAAATGCCAGCAACACTTGAAGCCGGTACGATTTACGGATATTGCGTGGGCGAACCCTGGAACCAGCAAGCGGTGTTCAAGGGAATTGGTGTACCAGTCATTACTGATTATGAAATATGGAAAAACAATCCGGAGAAAGTTTTCGGGGTTAGCAAGGAATGGGCGGATAAATATCCGAATACACATATCCGTGTGGTTAAGGCAATGATTCGCGCGGCAGCCTGGCTGGATGCCGATAATAATGCGAATCGACCTGAAGCAGTTAAATACCTTTCCCAGCCCAACTATGTGGGGGCAGATTACGAAGTCATTGCTAACTCAATGACGGGTACCTTCGAATATGAGAAAGGTGACAAGCGGGAAGTGCCCGACTTTAACGTATTTTTTCGCTATAACGCGACCTATCCTTACTACTCGGACGCTATCTGGTATTTAACCCAGATGCGTCGCTGGGGGCAGATTGCTGAACACAAGGACGACAGCTGGTATATGGATGTTGCGAAGAAAGTCTATCGCCCGGATATTTATGCCATGGCAGCGCAGGAGTTGATCGCAGAGAAAAAGCTTACTGCAGATGTGTTCCCGGATTTTGCAACAGAAACCGGCTTCAAGCCGCCACAAACCGAGTTCATCGACAATATTACATTTGACGGTTCAAAGCCAAATGCCTATCTGGAAAGTTTGCCGATTGGCTTGAAAGCCGACGACAAACTGTAAGTGTGAATAACAGGAGACGGTGTCATGTTAAACGTTGTCAGTGTACCTGAATGGTGCCAGCCCTATAGTCGATTGGTAAAAGGCGAACAACCTAAAACCCAAATCACGATCATTTTGCGGCAGCTGGGGCTGCCGCTACTGGGGATTCTTGTGTTTTTGTTTGTCTGGCAAGGGACGGCGAATAATATTGACACTTCTCTTGGCAAGTTTCCTGGCCCCACCCAGGTTTGGGAGCAGTCGTTTAACTTGTGGCAAGAGCACAAAACGGAGCGGGGAAAGGAACAGGCGTTTTATGAGCGTCAGGAAAAACGCAATGCGGATCGTGTGGCACAGGATCCTTCCTATGTGCCAAAGATAAGGCCCTATACAGGCAAGCCGACATTTATCGATCAGATTGTTACGAGTCTGATTACGGTAATGTGTGGTTTTATTCTTGCCTCGATTATTGCGATTCCCCTTGGTGTGATGCTGGGTCTTAGCGCCAGTTTGTATGCCAGTTTTAACCCTTTGATTCAGGTGTTCAAACCGGTTTCTCCGCTAGCCTGGTTGCCACTGGTTACGATGGTGGTCAGTGCGTTGTACACCAGCAGTGACCCATTGGTATCGAAATCGTTTCTAAACTCCATGATTACCGTGACGCTGTGTTGTTTGTGGCCAACAGTAATCAATACCACGGTAGGGGTTACATCAGTGAGCAAGGATCTGATTAATGTTAGCAAGGTGCTACGTTTGAGCCGTTTAACCCATGTGTTCAAAATTGTGCTGCCTTCATCCGTACCAATGATTTTTACCGGGTTGCGCCTGTCACTGGGTATTGCATGGATGGTGTTAATTGCGGCTGAAATGCTTGCACAAAACCCGGGGCTGGGGAAATTTGTCTGGGATGAATTTCAGAATGGTAGCTCGCAGTCTCTTGGTCGTATTATGGTGGCGGTAATTGTGATTGGTCTGATTGGTTTTTTACTTGATCGTTCCATGCTGATGCTTCAGAAAGCGGTATCCTGGGATAAACAATCGATTATTCGCTAGGTCTATATGACCTGGTGAGAACTTTAGTGTTGGAGTGAATTATGTCTGCGTTTCTGGAACTTACACAAGTGGAAATGACTTTTCCTAAAGCGGGTGGAGAATTTGTTGCGCTGGAGAACGTCAATCTGAAAATCACCGAAGGAGAATATATTTCCCTGATTGGCCACTCGGGTTGTGGCAAATCGACAGTGTTGAATATTGTTGCGGGTCTTTATCAGGCAACTAAAGGTGGAGCGATACTGGAAGGTAAGGAGGTGACGGAGCCGGGGCCTGAAAGGGCGGTAGTATTTCAGAATCATTCCTTGCTGCCATGGCTGACGGCTTATGAAAATGTTGAACTCGGTGTCAGGCAGGTATTCAAGGGTAGTAAGAGCCGTGCAGAAATGAAGGAGTGGATTGAACACAACCTGAAGCTGGTACATATGGATCATGCTATGGATAAGCGTCCGGATGAGCTCTCCGGGGGGATGAAACAGCGCGTGGGGATTGCCCGGGCTCTGGCGATGGAGCCGAAGGTGTTGCTGATGGACGAACCGTTTGGTGCGCTCGATGCATTAACTCGTGCCCACTTGCAGGATTCACTGATGGAAATTCAGCGTGAGCTTGGTAATACCGTGATTATGATTACCCATGATGTGGATGAAGCTGTGCTGTTGTCAGATCGCATTGTGATGATGACCAATGGCCCGCGAGCCACGATCGGTGAGATTCTGGAGGTGGATTTGCAGCGTCCGAGAAACAGGATTCAGCTGGCAGACGATGTCAGATACAACGCATGTCGCAGTCAGGTATTGCAATTTCTCTATGAAAAGCAGAAAAAGATCGAAGGTCTGCCGCTGGGCAAGGAAGAAGTACAGCAGGCTCAGGCTGATGATGCAGTGGAAGAGTTGATGGAGAAAAAGGCCAGTTAACGATTGCGCAGGCTTTTCATGATGTTAAAGCCTGCGCAGTATTGTTTAACAAGACTAGTGAGTATGTCCGTTCTCAAGTTCCGAGGCTGAAGCTTCTCGAACACTCTCGACTTTTACAGCAAAATTCAATACTTCACCGGCAAGCGGGTGATTGCCATCAATGGTCACATCGTCACCTTCAATAGCCGTGATAGAGACCAGTTGTGGCGGCGCTTCTGCGCTGGCCTGAGTTTGGAACACCATGCCGACCTCAAGGGTCTCAACACCTTCAAAGATGCTTTTGGGTACTGTCTGAATCAGCTCCGGATGATTTTGACCATAGCCATCTTCCGGTTGTACGGTAACTTCCAGAGAATCCCCCTGAACCTTGCCGACGAGAGCCGCTTCGAGCCCCGGGATAATATTGCCAGCTCCGTGGAGGTAGGTGAGTGGCTCACTGCCTTCGGAGCTGTCGAGGACGTCTCCGGCATTATTGGTGAGTGTATAGTGAATAGAGACCACCAGATCATTGCCGATCAGTAAAGACATAAAAGTATCCTGAGTAAAAAAGTGCGGATTTAGCGCGGTGTTGAAAGGCCCGGGTATCAGGCCCAGGAGCGAGGCACAATGATACGTGCTTGCTGGTGAAAAGTAAAAACGGACAGAGGCTTGCCGGGCTGGCCCGGATTAGCGACTCTGGAGGCTATTAGTGGAGAACGAGAGCTTTTTCCAGCTCGTAAACCAGCCTTTTCAGATTTGGGTTTTTTGTATCTTTGGCATATTCCTGAATGCGTTCAAGAATATCCGGTTGATGCAGGTTCAGCTTGATATGAAACTCACTGAAAATGTACTTGCGACACATGATCAGCATGGCGACTGTTCTTGGCTGAACGAGTGTTGCTGTAAATGTCTCATTACTCGGTAAGTTATTCATTTGATACTCCTGCCCTTGGCAGTGGTTTTGCACAGTTTTAACGACAAAGCTTGTATTGCTGCACCAGACCGATACGTTTTTCCTGATATATCGGTGGTGACTGCTCACAACTCTGTCAATAAGCCTCTCAGATTCAATTTTTGTGCCAGTTTTACTATTATGAATATTGACGGATAATTTTTTAGTTATGGGGTTATCTCATGCAACCTTACTGGCCAATATAGCGCTGGCGTTTTTTTGCTTTGATTTTTACGGTGTCTACAATAACCAGACCATCAATGCAGTTTGAAAAGTCCGGGTCGACATTAAAGTCGGCAAATTGAATACCATCGCGTTCACAAACATCCACGTATTGTTTATACAGTGTGGGTATGGACAAGCCTTGCTCGGCAAGAAAAGCTTTAAGAGCGATAAAGTCGGCTTTGTAATCCGTGCCACAGAAAAGTGAGTGAGGTACCAGCGAATCATCTGCATTATCGTAGGGCGTTCTTGCCTGGGCAAAGCGGGTTTGGCTGCCAAAATAGTGCTTGTAAACATGTACCATTGTGGCGCGGGCGCTTTCGCTAAAGTCGCTACTGATGCTTACCGGACCAAATAGAAAGCGGTAGTGAGGGTTTTTGCGCAGAAAGGCGCCGAGGCCAAACCACAGGTAGTCAAGACTGCGTTTTCCCCAATAGCGCGGTTGTACGAAACTGCGACCTAATTCAATCCCGCGTTCAAAAACGAAGTTCATCTCCGGTTGATATTCAAATAGTGAGGAACTATAGAGCCCATCAACGCCATGCTTCTCAATAATTGTTTTGGCACAGCCGATTCGGTAGCTGCCGACAATTTCGAGATCTTGCTCATCCCACAGGATTAGATGTTGGTACCAGGTATCGTAGTGGTCCATATCGCGACGCAAGCCTGTGCCTTCTCCCACCGCGCGAAACGATATCTCGCGTAAACGGCTGATCTCGCGCATCACACAGCTGTCGGGTTGATACTGATAAAGGTAGATCTCTTTGCCATCCTGGGTTTCACCGAGTAGTTCGCACTGACGGATTTCCTTGCGTAATAACTGGCGGCTTTCCGGGTGAGCAACAGCAACCAGATCAGAAAAGATCGTTTTTTTGGTTTTCGAAAGGTTATAAATATGGCGCTTGAATAACTGGGTACGCTGCTTGTAGTCGCGGCCCACATGTTGATAGTTTTGCGGGCGGATTGGGTTGCCGATTCTGATATTCAGAGATTGATTGGACTGCTTGAACATTTCACGAATCAGCCACAGGGTTGATAGCGGTTTGGCTAATAGTGACAGACTATAGAAGAACGTGGAGTTTCTGCCGTCGACATAAATGGGCAAAATAGGTGCCTTGTTTTTTGTGGCGATCTTGAGAAATCCGCTATGCCATTTGCCATCCTTGATGCCTTTGGGCCCAAAGCGTGAGACTTCACCAGCCGGAAAAATAATAACAGCACCTTCGTTTTGCAGATGCTGGTGAATAGCTTTGACCTGTTGCCTTTCTGTGTTGCCGCCCATATTGTCGACAGACAACAGCATGGTTTCGAGTGGCGGTAGTGCGGAGAGCACTTCATTGGCAACGACTTTGACATCGTTGCGTACTTCACTGATCAGTTTAAGCAGGGCAAGCCCGTCGAGTGAGCCGATCGGGTGGTTAGCGATAATGACGACACGGCCGGTAAGAGGAATACGTTCTTTTTCCTTGTCGACAACAGCAAAACTGAAATCAAAATAGTTAAGTACCTCTTCGATAAAGTCCAGGCCGATAAGATGGGGGTACTTTTGTTCAAATTGCTGAAATTCCTTTTCGTGGAATAATTGCTTTAATATAATTGTCAGCGTTTTGAAGAAGAGCGGTCTTTTAACCTGCAGATCAGGGTAGCGGCTCTCCAGAAAATATTCGATACTAATCATGTCTCAACCCGTGATAAGTTGAGAAACCAGGTTACCGAAAGATTTTAAAAGTTTCGTTAAACACAGATTAAATTCTCCTTGAATCTGTGCCAATTCATGTAATCTTCATAAAAAAATTACAAAAAAAACAAAAACGGCCACTATTATAAGAACATGCGATTCCTTGAAAGCATTCAGGTTGCGGATCATAAATTACTGTTTGCGTGTTTTTACAGTCAGATTCGCCTCAAAAAATACGCGTATCACCTGTCAAAAACCGGCGACGGCTACCTCTACGTTATATTACCGCTAATCTATATGCTTTTTGGTTATGAGGTAGGCAAGCTATTTTGCTGGTTAGCTATTTGTGCTTTTATTACCGAACGTTGTGCCTACTATGTCTTAAAGAAAAACCTGAAGCGAAGACGGCCACCTGAAGTTTTCCCCGATTTCAAAAGCCTCGTAACAGCTTCTGATGAGTTTAGCTTCCCCTCTGGTCACACCTCGGCAGCCTTTCTTTTCACAACCCTGTGTGTACTTTGGTTTGGCCCGGTGATGGCTCCCCTCTACATCTGGGCAGGATGTGTGGGATTTTCCCGCGTCTTGCTTGGCGTCCACTTTCCAACAGATATTGTGGCCGGTGCAGTAATCGGTACGTCTGTTGCAATGGGCACTTTCAGTATACTCATGTAGTCTATAGCAAATACAGGCAGCATCTATTATGAAAATACTTTATGGGGTTCAGGGAACCGGGAATGGTCATTTAAGTCGCGCACGAGCCATGGCAAGGCATTTGGCGAACACTTCAGCTGAAGTTACCTGGTTGTTTTCTGGTCGCCCGCGCGAACAGTTTTTTGACATGGAAGCTTTCGGAGATTTTGAAGTTCGCCAGGGTTTTAGTTTCAGTGTCAAAGCGGGCAAGGTCAACTATGTGAAAACTGCGTTTACCAATAACCCGATTCGGTTTGTCAGTGAAGTCATGTCACTGAATGTTGAAGACTACGATGTGATTCTGACGGACTTTGAGCCGGTTACTGCCTGGGCAGGCAAAATCAGGAAAAAACCGGTGATCAGCCTTGGGCACCAGCCCGCATTTCGATTTGATATTCCGATTGTTGGTGATGATCTTCTCGCGCGTACTATTATGCAGTATTTTTCACCAGCTAGTATTCACATAGGTCTGCATTGGCACCATTTTGATTGTGATATTTTACCGCCGATTATTCACCTTGAAACAGAAGATGACCTGCCTGTAGAAAAAAACAAGGTGCTGGTTTATTTGCCATTTGAGGATTACACGTTGTTACCTGGCATTTTCAAGCAAATGTCAGATCATGAATTCTATGTCTATCACCCGGAGCATAAGCAGGCTGCGGATATTGAAAATGTCCATGTCCGTCCGCTCTCTGTTGATGGCTTTCAGAGAGATTTACGCAGCGCATCAGCGGTGGTCTGTAATGCAGGGTTTGAGCTGCCAAGTGAATGTATTTATCTCGGTAAGAAACTGTTGGTCAAGCCAGTTAAGAAACAGATGGAGCAAATGTCAAATGCTGAAGCGCTTGAACAGTTGAAGCTTGGGCGACAAATGCATGTACTGGATGTGAACATCATTCGTGAGTGGCTGGAAGCTTCGCAAGAAGCCGGAGCGATTCAGTATCCGGATGTAGCAAAAGAGCTTGTCGGCTGGGTAATGGCGGGCGAATGGCAGGATGTGGTGCCGCTACGTAATTCCCTGTGGGCCCAGGTTGCGATATAAGTCGTGATATAAGCTGCGACATACAATAGTCAGTGGCAGCATTAAGCCGTTACAAAAAAGCACAAAAACTGTTATCAGTATTGAGATAAGTTGATCAGGCGGTATCGAGCCAGTCGAGTTGTTCGACGGCATGCTCAACAATTTCACCATTGAGACGCTTCATGCAGTGGCTGCGATCAGACCAGTGCCAGATTTCCAGCACGCCATCGTTCTTTTCAACCAGAGCGGTACAACTTTCGATCCAATCACCATCATTGCAATAGACGATGCCGTCTTTTTCAATAAAGTTCGGATGGTGAATATGGCCGCAAACGATGCCGTCGTAACCTTCCGTTTTGGCTTTATTCAGTGCAGCTTGTTCAAAAATGTGGATAGCCTGGGCCGCTTTGCTGACACGCTCTTTTAGATAGGCTGCTAGCGACCAGTAGCTGTAGCCAAACTGATTGCGCAGGCGGTTGTTCCAGCGATTAATAAACAACAGCAAATCGTAGGCAATGTCGCCTATGAATTTGATAAAACCTGAAAAGCGAATCACGTCATCAAACTCGTCGCCGTGGATCATTAAAATACGTTTGCCTAGCTGGGTAGTATGTACTGCCTGTTCCCGGATCTCGATGGCACCAAAGGCTTCATTGCAATAATCGCGGAATACTCTGTCATGGTTGCCCGGGATATAAACCATTTTTACGCCATTGCGAGCCATCTTGATCAGCTTTCTGACCACCTGGTTATGAGATGGTGGCCAGTGAAAATTCTGCTTCATCGACCAGATATCAATAATATCCCCGACGAGGTAGAGGTATTCTGTGTCAATGGTATCGAGAAAGTTAAGGAGATAATCGGCCTTGCAGTCTTTATAGCCGAGGTGAATGTCAGAAAGCCATACGGCATGAATTCTGACTTTTTTGGGGAATGGAATCTCATTCATTATGTCTGCGCAGTTTAGGTGGCAAACTTAAAGAAAAGTATTAAGAAGTGGTGGTTACTGTTAATTGTTTTTAAATTTTTAGTTAAGTCGGCACAGAATCCAGTGTTTGAGTCAGTTTTTTCAGTGCGTTGCTGTGGCTGAGCTTGTTTTCAAAATACTTCAGTGCATTGCCAGCAAGTGTTTCAGTCATATTATCAGCATCGAGTACCTGTTCGATAACTGCTGCGAGGGTTTCACCTGAACTTGGGGTAGAGGTTTGAAAGATGCTCTCAGGGTAGTTCTGCTGAATAGCCTGCGCGCAACTCGTGTTACCCGTAATAATTGCTTTTCCTGAAGCCATATAAAGATAGTTCTTGAAGGGCCAGACGCGATCAGCTTTGTCACTGTCGCCAAAAATACCAAGGCAGAGAGTCGCTGCCGCAATTTCCTGTTGTAGAACTTCTGTAGGCTGCCAGGCTCTTTCCCAACTAATATTTTCAAGCTGGTGCTTACTGATCAGGTTGGCTAGTAACTCGCCGTCCTGACCATCGCCGATAATTCGAAAGCGGATGTCGGAGCGCGCTTTTAGCAGTCTGGCCGCTTCGGCAATGGTCGCAATACCTTGCAGTGGCACAAAAGTGCCGATAAACAGGCAAGTAGATGTCTGTGTACTTGCCTCAAAGGGGATGGACGTTTTGAGAGGGGGAATGGTCAGGTTGATGTATTCGCATTGTTCAGGAGCAAGGTCAAATAACCTGGCGGTGTACTGCATGTTGATTTCAGTATCCACAATGATTTTTTCGCAGGTTCGGTAGGCCCGTCTCTCAAGGCAAAAAAGTAGTTTTGCCAGTGGAGAGGATTGCTCCACAAGTTTGCGATCAAGCACAATTGTGTCATAGAGAGAAATAAAGGCATCAATAAACAGCTTTGGACGTTTTTTACCGGGAATAAAAGAGCAGAGAAACGCCAGTACGACACCGGGGTAACAAATATAAACAGTTTGCGGTTTGCTGCGCAGCAGTTTCCAAAAAGCACGTAAATTATTGAACAGGTATCTGAGCATTACAGCAATTTTCAGATTGCGTAAGCCGCTGGTAGTAGCATCTGTGCCGAGTGGGTAGATAAGAGAAATTGCTCTTTCCTGATAATGATCCTGCAATAAACGCACTTTGTAATAGGTGTTCGGGTAAGCCTCATTAAAATGACCTACCGATACAATAGCAATGCTGGCTGTATCTTCAGGTTTTTTTTGCGATTGCGATAAAGCCATCACCGAGATCCCGATTAATAAAGAGGTCTTGTAACCATAAAAAGGGCAGGTAGATCGGTAGCACCAGTGCCAGAGGTATCCTGGAAAAGAACGGGCGGTCTATGCCACTTTGTGCCGAGCGTTCTTCAAGTGTGGTCTCCGTGTTGGGTTTATAACTCGCCTGCTTAAAGGGGTACATAATGCTGGTTAATGGAAAGCCATAATCAAAGATCTCTACATCACTAAAGCCGGCGTTGGTCAGTTTTTGCTGTAACTCCTCGCGCTCATAGCGACGCACATGGCCAGCATATTCATCCTGCTTTTGCCATTTGCTTTGGTAGGCGGGTACTGACATAAAAAATTGTCCGGCAGGATTAAGCAACTGATAAATTTTCCTGAGTGCCTTTTCGTCTTCTACGATGTGTTCCAGTACCTCAAAAGCGAGTAACACATCGTAATGCTTGTCGAGAGAAAGCTCGTCAATCCCCTGACGTAAATAGCAAATGTCGTCAAAATCTGAAAAACGTTGCTCAAGCAATTTCAATGTTTGCTCTGAAAAGTCAACGAGTGTGATACCTCGACAATGGGGCTTCTGGGCCAGGAAGAAAGATACGTCTCCGAGCCCTGGACCAAACTCAATAGCAGAAAAGTCTGTTTGGGGAAGATGTTGCTTAAACAAGCGATGCAGAAGATTGAGTCGCAACATATAGCGTGGTGCTGGTGCAATCACCTGAGAGAAGAGATGACTAGTCATTATCGCGCGTTACTCCATGCAAAGCATAAATGCCAACGAGTAAGTCTATAGTAATCGTGATGATGCGATGTAATGAAACTGCCGCAATGGCGGTGAGTGTATTGCACCAGGGCGATAATAAAAGTACAAAAGAGGCATCTCTTGCACCGAGTCCGGCGGGCAGAATAAAAATAACAAACCCGGCGAGATAAGAGAATGTGCTGATAAAAAGCATTTTCTGGAAGGGGATATCTATAGAGAAACTCAGTACGCAGAGATAAACTGCTGTGGCGGTTAATAACCAGCTTACGCATGTCAAAATCAGCGTTGTGTAGTAAGGCTTCTTAATATCTTGCTCGAGAACTGAGAGTTTATCTTTTAGTGATGGAAATCTGCTAGCTAGTGGTCTGGTGAGCTTCGCCAAATAACCTGGAAATGTGATTACCAATAAGGAAAGGGCAGATATCAGCACACATGCTATGAAGATAGGTAAAGTAGTTTCGCTGGCCCATAACAACAGGCAAATGATCAAACCTGAATGTAACAACGTCATTTGTTCGATAGTAGTAGCCTTGATAATAGTGCCGCCAGATTTGTTTTTTTTGTATACCGCAAGACCTCGCATCACGAGGCCGCCAACTTTACCCGGGATGTATTTGCCGAGAAAAGCAATGCCGGAATGTAGGCTTGCATCGCGGAAACTGATTTCACTGAGACCACAAAGGTTGAGATTTTTCTGCCAGATAAAGATATAAGTCAGAATGACAGCGATTTGGATAATAATACTGGCGACAAATAATTCCGGGTGATTTATGGCAAACAAGCTGGAGGAGTCGAGGCTGATAAGTACGGAGACACAAATAGCCAAGGCAACTAATAAAAACAAAGCGAGAACTTTGGTATAAAAATCAGTAGAGCGGGTTTCTGGTTGTAGCGGCATACAGGGTGTTGGCGCAATTCTGAATCATTGGAATTTTACCTCAACCGGGTGAAATAGCATAGCAAGGCAATTTTTCTCTTTCTCATCAGTAGAAACAGGCAAGGCGGGGTGTGGTTCTTGTAGTTCCGGGGTGAACCAGTGGTTGTTTGGTGTTATTATTTTCGGCACTTGTTGTATTGTGAAATTGACGTTTAGTCGATCTGACCGGGAGCTGGTATTGCCATGAAGCTGAGCATCGTGATTCCCTGTTTTAATGAGCAGGATACTATCGAAACTATTGTCAAAGCGGTTAAAGAGTCACCGTATGACGATAAAGAAATTATTGTTGTCGATGACTATTCCACTGATGATACGCGCAAAATACTCGAAGAGAAAATTGCCGAACAAGTACACCAGATCGTTTATCATGATTACAATCAGGGTAAGGGTGCGGCGTTACGTACCGGTATCAAAAGTGCGACAGGCGATGTGGTGATTATTCAGGATGCCGATCTTGAATATGATCCGAATGAATATCCTGCATTGGTCGAGCCGATTGCACAGGGTAAAGCGGATGTTGTCTATGGTTCACGCTTTCTCGGTGGCCGCCCGCATCGTGTGCTGTTTTTTTGGCATAGTGTGGGCAATATGGTACTAACACTGATGTCTAATGCTTTTACCAATCTCAACCTGACGGATATGGAGACCTGTTATAAGGTATTCAGGCGTGAGATTATTCAATCAGTCCATATAGAAGAAAATCGTTTTGGCTTTGAGCCAGAAATTACGGCCAAGCTGGCAAAAATGAACTGCCGAATCTATGAGGTGGGTATTTCCTATTACGGGCGAACTTATGAAGAGGGCAAGAAAATTGGCTGGAAAGACGGAGTTCGAGCTATTTATTGTATTCTTAAATATAACCTGTTTCGCTAGCCACGCAGTTGTTGCTATTTTTGCATACACACTGAGAGAGAGCTGAGTAAAACCACGATGAACTCCTTTGATTATTTAGGCACAGACCTGGAGGCGATGCTTTGTGCAGACAACTATAATCAATGGATTTTTGATGCTTTGCAGCCTTATCTTGGCGACAAAATTGCAGAAGTTGGTGCCGGTCAGGGAAACTTCACGCGTTTGTTGTTTGAGCAGCACCACGGAGAAGTTCATTGCTTTGAGCCCTCTCGTAATATGTTTCCCCTATTGGAAGAACAATTCCGTGATAGTGACAGAGTGAAACTTGATAACCATTTCTTTGTTGGTAAGGATCACGTGGGGGCATTTGATACGATGGTTTATGTCAATGTTTTGGAACATATTGAACATGACCTTGATGAGCTTAAGGGAGCCTGGCAAGCCTTGCAGCCCGGCGGGCACTTGTTAATTTATGTGCCCGCTCTGATGGCTTTGTTTAGTGAGTCAGATCGTCAGATGGGCCACTTTCGCCGCTATCGTCGCTCGGGCCTGCGGCAATTGGTTGAAGCGGCCGGATTTAATACACTGACGTGCCGCTATTATGACAGTGTCGGCGCGCTTGGCTGGTGGGTTAATTGTGTCTTGTTAAAGCGGGGGCTGAACAAAAACGCTGTTTTTGTCTACGATCGCTTTGTCGTGCCTTGGCTGAGACGGCTTGAAAGCCTCGTGGCACCACCGTTGGGTAAAAACGTGTTATTAATCGCAAGAAAATAGTCGAAGCTAGCCGGGAAACACTATGCCTGAACATCAATCACTTCCCCAGGGAGGGCCGCGTTATCACAAAACGCTGTTTTTGCTTTCGGCGCTATTTTTATTTTGTCTTGCCCTGTATATGAATATGACGGCGGCATTGGTGACCCAGGTAAACAACCCGATTCGGGCAGACGCCTTGCACTATCATACTTATGCCTACAACCTTCACGCATACAACACTTATTCAGGTGCCAGTGCAAAGTACGGTGAAGCAATTGTGCCGGATGCCTACCGGCCGCCAGGTTTCCCTATGTTTGCCTCGTTATTTTTTGGTACAGATTTTCCGGTTACTCATACCCTGATAGCTCAGGCACTGATTCTGACACTGGCGCTGACACTGTCTTATATTCTGGTTTCGACAATGATCGGGCGGGTTCCGGCCTTTATTGCTACCTTGCTGGCAGTGACTTCGCCTCACCTGGTGGTATCGAACAGTTATTATTTGACCGAGAGCTTGTTTTCCTCGCTGTTGCTATTGTCTTTTATTTTATTTAGTTACGGTCTCAAGACGAATAAAACCGTTTGTCTATGGTTGGCAGGGTTGGCATTCGGTTATGCATCATTAGTCAGGCCCTCGGTAGACTTTTTTATGCCTGCTTATGTGCTCATGTTATATCTGTTTTTGCCAAAGGGGAGTAAGAGAATAACGCTGTATTTTGCTTTGAGCTTGTTTGTGATTCCGCTGGTCTGGAAGCTCCGGAATATTGTGCATTTCGGTCCGGGTGGGGATTCGCAGATTATTATTAACAGTTTCCTGCATGGTACATATCCCAATTTTATGTACAACGGTGATCCGGCTACCTATGGTTACCCCTACCGTTTTGACCCGTTGATTCCACAGGCGAGCCAGAGTTTAGGACATGCCCTGAATTACCTATGGGATAAGGCAGCATTAAATCCGATGGAGTATCTGCTGTGGTACTTCTGGGGCAAGCCGACAACGCTGTGGTCGTGGCAACTGATCCAGGGGGTCGATATCTTTACCTATCCGGTGGATTATTCGCCGTATTTTGATAAGCCGTTATTTATTTATACTTTTCTTTTCCATTTCTACAGCCACTTTGTAACGGTGGCGATAGGCATGGCTTATTCCGTGTGGATTTTGTTGCGCATCTTGCAAAAGCGCCTCGATCTGCGTCAGTTTGAGCCCATCGTTGTGGTGTGTGCGGCATTACTAATTTATATAACGTTTATGCATATTTTTGTCGCTTCCTTCCCGCGCTATACGATTCCGTTACGGCCCCAGCTCTATATTGTGGTGTTGTTTTGCCTGTTTAGTCTGGCAAGGCGCTACAAAGCTCGTAGCGACTAAGCGACAGTCAGCAAGCACTGGCTATTTATACTTTTTAAAATCTAAAAATAATATTTTTATTTCTTTTAGTTATTGAACTTAAAGTTAATTGTCAACTTATGTGCTTAGTTGTATGAAAAGTTTGCAGTTTTGTTTTTCCTTGCCGGGCACTTTTTACACCTTGTTATAGTCGTGACCAGTTCTATTTTTCCTAACAAAGTCAATAACTTAGCTTGACCCTCAATAATTATGGTTTATAGTGTCTCATTGTGGTGAAAAGTGGGTAAATGTGGAATTAAAGACCATTTTAGGTCGCTCGGTGGTGACGAGTGGGCACTAATGGCTTCCACAGGTTGTTTTAATAAACCGGGGAGTGCGATTTGTTTCGCGGAATTAATGAAATCAATCTCGATGCCAAGGGTCGCATGGCGATCCCGGCACGTTATCGCGACTTGCTCAGCGATCATTGCGCTGGTCAGCTTGTCGCGACGATTGATATTCAGGATACCTGCCTGCGTATTTACCCCCTGCCGGTATGGCAGGAGCTTGAATCCGAACTTGAAGCATTGCCGAGCACCAAGCCGGGTATTCGTCGTATCCAGCGCCTCGTGCTTGGCTATGCCTCCGATATGGAAATGGATAGTAGCGGCCGCATTTTGCTGCCGCAGACTCTGCGCAAATATGCCGGGCTGGAAAAGAAGCTCGTGCTGGTGGGCCAGGGCAAGAAACTTGAATTGTGGAGTGAGGAGCAGTGGAACAGCTGTCTTGATGAGGCGGTCTCCGGCAATTTTGAATTGCCAGAAGAAATAGCATCTATTTCTTTCTAGGTTGGGGGACCGTATGGGATCGCCTCATCAGACAGTCCTCCTCGACGAGGCAGTCGCAGCGTTGGTGCAGGATCAGGGTGGTATCTATATAGATGGCACTTTTGGGAGGGGAGGGCACAGCGGGGCCATTCTCAAAACATTAAACAGTGTTGGAAGATTAATTGCCGTGGATAAAGATCCGGAAGCAATTGCAGTCGCACAGCAGTTTTTTGGTGATGATGATCGCTTTAGTGTCTTTCACACTTCGTTTTCCGAGTTGGAAGATTTGCTTTCTGAAAAACAGTTAGTCGGCAATGTGAATGGTGTATTGCTTGATCTCGGTGTTTCCTCTCCACAGCTGGATGAGGCGCAGCGCGGCTTCAGTTTTCAGCAAGATGGCCCGCTTGATATGCGTATGAACACCGAGGTCGGTATCAGCGCGCGTGACTGGATAGCCAGTGCGGAAGAAAACGAAATGATTACAGTGTTCAGAGAGTTCGGTGAGGAGCGCTATGCCAGGCGTATTGCAAAGGCGATTGTGGAAAAACGCCACACTGCGCCAATTGAGACCACATTGCAGCTGGCTGGAATAGTTGCCGAAGCGCATCCCGCCTGGGAGAAAAACAAGCACCCGGCCACCCGGGTCTTTCAGGCGATTCGAATTTTTATCAATAGGGAGCTGGATGACTTGCAGTGTTTACTGGATGGCGTGGTAGACCTGTTGGCTGTGGGAGGGCGTCTTGTCGTTATCAGTTTCCATTCGCTTGAAGATCGTATGGTGAAGAACTTTATGCGCGATCAGGCGCGAGGTGAGAAATTGCCTGCAAAATTACCCGTGCGCAACGAAATGCTCAATGTGCGCATGAAGTTGGTTGGCAAGGCGATCAAGGCGAGCGTGCAAGAGGTAGAGCAAAATGTGCGAGCGCGCAGTGCAGTGATGCGCGTGGCGGAGAAAGTGGCATGAAGCAGTCGCTTGCCCGGTTAAAAGCGGTGGTAGTGACGCTTGTTTCTCGCGATGCATTTATGCTGCTGGTGCTACTTGGTGTGCTGCAGCTTTCGGCGGTAGGCGTGGTGTATAGCACTTATCAGAGCCGCCAACTGTTTTCACAGCTTGAGCAGATGCGTGACTCTTCGGAAGAAATGCAAGTGGTGTGGCGTCAGTTGTTACTTGAACAAAGTACGTTGGCGTCGTTCAGTCGGGTTGTTGATGTGGCGAGTTCAGAGCTCGCGATGACTGTGCCTGACCCGGAACAGATTGTAATTTTGCAACAGTGAGTAAAGGTTTAACGGACTGAGACGTGGCAAAGAAAAAAGCGCAAAAACAACCGACAGAAAAACCGTCTTTGTGGCGGTTTTACCTGCTTGGCTGCGTGCTTGCGGCGATGTCCAGTGTTGTGTTGTGGCGTATTGCCAGTCATCAGGTAGTTGCCGGTGGTCAGGGCTTTGAGTTTTTGCAGGCCCAGGGTGAGGCGCGCGCGCTGCGCACGGAAAAGATTGTTGCCCTGCGTGGCATGATTAGCGACCGCAATGGTGAGCCATTAGCCGTTAGTACACCAGTGGTTACTCTCTGGGCAAATCCAAAATATCTGATTGAGGCGCGTGGCCAGTGGGGTGAGCTGGCTGCCGCATTGGGTACTAATGAAGAAAAACTTGCGCAGCGTATAGAGACGTATTCAGGTAAAGGATTTATGTACCTCAAACGTCACCTTGCACCGTCTGCAGCCGGTGAGGTCATGGCGCTTGATGTGCCTGGGGTTTATGCGCTGCGTGAGTATAAGCGTTTTTATCCGGCTAGCGAAGTGACTTCCCATGTGGTGGGCTTTACCAATATTGATGGTGAGGGCCAGGAAGGAATTGAGCTTGGTTATGAGGATTGGTTGCGCGGTACATCCGGTAGTAAGCGTGTACTCAAAGATTTAAGAGGGCGCGTGATCAAGGATGTGCAACTGATTGAGCCGATGAAAGCAGGAGAGGATTTGCAGTTGAGTCTGGACTTGCGTGTTCAGTATCTCGCTCATCGTGAGTTGAAGAAAACCATTGCCAAATTCAAGGCGCAGGCGGGTTCGGTGGTCGTGCTCGATGTTCAGACTGGTGAAGTACTGGCGATGGTTAACCAGCCTTCATTTAACCCCAATAACCGCAAGCAGTTACAAGCAGCGAGCCTGCGTAACCGCGCTGTGACCGACATGTTCGAGCCGGGTTCAACGGTTAAGCCTTTTACGGTTGCGGCGGCACTGGAAAGTGGGCAATACACGGTGATGTCTCAGATTGATACCAATCCGGGGCGTATACGTGTAGGCAGGAAAACCCTGCTTGATCCCGTAAATTACGGCGTGGTTGATTTGACCAAAATTATTACCAAGTCCAGTCAGGTGGGTATGACGAAGGTGGCACTAACATTGAACCCGGATGAGTTGCGCAATCTGTTTTATCGTGTGGGGCTCGGACAGGCTACTGGTAGTGGTTTTCCAGGTGAAAGTGTTGGTCTGCTACCTGCACACCGCAATTGGAAGCCGATTGAGCAGGCGACATTTGCCTTTGGTCACGGTTTGTCGCTCACGACCTTGCAGCTTGCACAGGCCTACAGTGTGTTTGCCAATGAGGGAGTTAAAAAACAGGTGACATTGATCAGGCAGAATCAGCCTTCTCATACAGAGCAGGTGCTTGATCGTGAAGTGGCCAATACTGTACTGGACATGATGAGAACAACGACACAGCCTGGTGGGACAGCGACTCGTGCGCGAGTGCCGGCCTACGGTGTTGCGGGAAAAACAGGCACCGTGCATAAAATTGTTGCAGGTGAATATGCCTATGATCAATACGTGGCGGTTTTTGCCGGTATTGCACCAGCGGATAATCCGCGTTTTGTGTCGGTGGTAGTTGTCGATGCGCCGAGCACCGGAAAATACTATGGCGGTGAAGTTGCTGCGCCGGTATTTGGCGAGGTTATGGCCGGTGTGCTGCGGCTTTACAGCGTTACGCCGGATCAGTATCGCGAACAACAAATGAATGCACGGCAGAAAGATGCAAAGCCGGCACAGAAACAGAAGAAGAGGTTGTCCTGATGATGGCTAATTTCTCTGTTGCGAACAAGGTAACTCTCGGGCAGGTGCTTCCTGCAGGTGTCAGTATAGAGGCCGCTGTTGCGGGGTTGCAGCTGGCCGGACTCGACATTGATAGTCGCAGTGTTGAGCCGGGAGACGCATTTCTTGCTTGTCCTGGAACTGTCAGTGATGGGCGTGACTATATTAATGAGGCAATTGCCAACGGCGCATCAGTGGTTTTCTACGAAGCGGAAGCTGCCGAGCTGGAAGAACAGTCTGTGCCAATGATCGCAGTGGATAGTCTTGCAGAGAAGGTCAGTGAGGTTTCAGCACATTATTTTTCTCATCCATCACGCGCGATGCGGTGTATTGGTGTGACCGGAACCAATGGCAAAACCTCCTGTGCGTTCTGGATTGCACATTTACTGAAGCTATCCGGCGGCAAGGCAGCTATGGTGGGAACGTTGGGCTATGGAGTTGTTGGCGATACGGATTTGACGCCAACCGGACATACTACACCGGATCCAGTGCGTATCCAGGCGATGCTTGCTGAGCTGCAGCAGCAGTCAGTACAGCACACAGTGATGGAGGTTTCGTCTCATAGTCTTGATCAGCACAGAGTGGCAGCCGTAGAGTTTGATGTTGCCCTGCTGACTAATTTGTCCCGCGATCACCTTGACTACCACGGCGATATGGAGAGTTATGGTGAAGCAAAAGCGCGCTTGTTTGATTTCGATTCATTGCACGGCATGGTTCTGAATATTGACGATGCATTTGGTCGTTCTCTATTGGAGCGTTTACCGTGTGACAAGGTTATCACCTACGGGTTAAACAGTGTGGATGCGGATTTGCGTGTACAGGATCTGACATATAACGCAAGCGGCGCCAGCGGTGAGCTGTTAACGCCCTGGGGTAGTCGCAAATTTTCAGCACCGGTATTTGGTGACTTTAATGTGGCAAATTTGCTGGGTGTAGTTGCGGTTGTTAGTGCGTCGGGCTATGAGTTTGCTGATGTGGTTGATAAATTGCCGTCATTGCCGATTCCTCCGGGGCGCTTGCAAAAAGTTTCTGTTTCCGAGGTTGATGTGTGCCCGGCAGTATTTGTCGATTATGCCCACACACCGGATGCTTTGGAAAAAGTATTGGGTACATTAAAGCCACTGGCTAAAGGCAGGTTGTGGTGTGTGTTTGGTTGTGGCGGTGATCGCGATAAGGGCAAGCGTGCCTTGATGGGGAAAGCGGCGGCTGATTATGCCGATGTTTGTGTAGTGACCAGTGATAATCCGCGCTCTGAAAATCCGCAGGCGATTATTGATGATATCGGTAAAGCATTTTCCGGGAGCGAATATCTGCAATTCATCGATAGGGCTGAGGCAATCAGACACGCGGTTGCCAGTGCAACAACAGAAGATGTAATACTCATTGCTGGTAAAGGGCATGAGAACTACCAGGAAATCAGCGGTGTACGCCATGACTTTGATGATGTAGTTGTTGCACAGAATGCGATGCTGGCGTGTGGAGGTGCGGCATGATCAGCGCCTTGGCATTATCGCAAGTAGCAAAGCAGTGCGAGATTGATTCAGTGGAAACTGATATCAGTTTCCGCCGTGTGAGTACTGATAGTCGCGCTATTGCTCGTGGTGATTTGTTTGTGGCGATCAGAGGTGAGCGCTTTGATGGCCATAACTTTATTGCAGCAGTTGGAGAGCAGGGTGCGTGTGCTGCGATAGTGGAGCAAATAGATGACTCCTGTGAGTTGGTACAGCTTGAGGTAAAAGATTCGATTCAGGCACTTGGGCAGATTGCTGTGCTTAACCGTCTGGCGTTTAGCAAGCCGGTTGTAGGAATTACCGGCAGTACGGGAAAAACCACGGTGAAGGAAATGGTTGCAGCAATTCTATCGGTTAATGGCTCTGTGCTGGCAACCCGCGGCAATCTTAATAATCATATTGGTGTGCCGTTGATGTTGCTTGATATTGAGCCGCGACACGACTATGCGGTGATTGAGATGGGGGCAAGCGCTGTGGGTGAGATTGCTTATCTGGCCAGTCTTGCAAAGCCTGATGTCAGTGTTATTAACAATATTTCAGAAGCTCATGTTGAGGGGTTTGGCAGTCTGGAAAATATTGTGATTGCCAAAAGTGAAATCTACGAAGGCCTTGCTGATAACGGTATTGCAATTGTCAATCTTGATGATGTGCATGCACCACGCTGGCTCGCAATGAATAAGCAGCGCAGGGTGTTAACTTTCTCGCGTGAGACAACAGCGGATATTACGGCGCAAAATCTGCAGCGTGATATTGCAGGCTATTACACGTTTGATCTGGTAATTGGTGAGCAGTGTCAGGTAATTCAGTTGCCGCTGTTGGGTGAGCATAATGTGTCAAATGCACTTGCTGCTGCAGCCTGTTGCCACGCGCTGGATGTTGCGATGGCAGATATTCAGCAGGGGCTTGAATCGGTCGCTGTTGTGGCAGGGCGCATGCAGCGCAAGCCGGGAGCGGGAGGCTCTCTGGTAATTGATGATACCTACAACGCGAACCCTGCTTCGGTGCGAGCTGCTATTGATGTGTTGGCTGCCTGTTCAGGTAAGCGTGTACTTGTTCTGGGTGATATGGCTGAGCTTGGTGAGGATGAAGTGCAGTTGCATCGTGAAGTTGGTGAATATGTGAGTCGTAGCAATATTGATGTGCTGCTAACAGTCGGTCAATTAAGCCGCCATATGGGAGGTCGGCACAGTGAAAATGCAGATGAACTATTGCAGCAATGTCTGCAACTGGCGGCAGCGGATGTCACCTTTCTGGTTAAGGGGTCGCGCAGTTCCCGTATGGAAGTGATCGTAGACGGGATCAGTGTGAGTGAGGGGGAATAGGAATGCTGTTTTGGTTAGCTGAGTATTTATCGCAGTTTTATAGCCCGTTTTCGGTGTTTCAGTACCTGAGTATTCGGGCGATTCTCGGTGTATTAACGGCGCTGGGTATTTCCCTGCTGGTTGGTCCGAAAATGATACGTGCACTGAATGATTTACAAATAGGTCAGTCGGTGCGCGATGATGGGCCGCAGTCTCATTTGAGTAAGTCGGGTACGCCGACGATGGGTGGTGCATTAATTTTGTTTGCGATTGTTGTAAGTACTTTACTCTGGTCTGATATGAGCAACCGCTATGTATGGGTGGTTCTGGTAACAACTATTGCATTTGGTGTGATCGGTTGGATCGATGATTATCGCAAGGTGGTGGAAAAGAACTCCAGGGGCTTGCCAGCCCGTTACAAATATTTCTGGCAGTCAGTAGTAGCGGTTGGTGTTGCAGTGTTTTTGTATATGACGGCGGCAAGCCCGGTGGAGACGCAATTGCAGGTGCCATTCTTCAAGAATGTCGCATTGAACCTCGGTATGTTTTATATCGTATTGTCCTATTTTGTGATTGTCGGTAGTAGTAATGCAGTCAATCTCACTGATGGTCTTGATGGCCTGGCGATTATGCCTACTGTAATGGTGTGTGCAGCGCTTGGCATTATTGCTTATCTGACCGGCCATGTGCGGTTTGCAGCATATCTACATATTCCCTATGTGTCCGGTGCAGGTGAGATGGTGGTTTTCTGCGGCGCACTCTGTGGGGCTGGCGTAGGATTTTTATGGTTTAACACCTATCCCGCTCAGGTGTTTATGGGAGATGTGGGTTCTCTCGCACTCGGTGCAGCGCTAGGTGTAATCGCAGTAATTATTCGCCATGAAATTGTATTTTTTATTATGAGTGGTGTGTTTGTACTGGAAACGGTGTCAGTTATTTTACAGGTGGCATCGTTCAAACTGACGGGCAAGCGAATATTTCGCATGGCACCAATTCATCATCACTTTGAGTTAAAAGGTTGGCCAGAGCCGCGCGTGATTGTGCGTTTCTGGATTATTACCGTGATGTTGGTGTTGTTTGGTTTGGCAACACTTAAGTTGCGCTAGTGTTTAGTAAGGTAGCAGGCTTTTTAGATATTAAAAGGTGTGGCGTGAATGTTAACAGCAGTGGAGCGACAGGTAATGGCTGAAACCGTATTGAAACACGGTTATCGCGTTGTTGTCGGTCTCGGTGAGACCGGGATGTCCTGTGCGCGCTATTTGCAGAGTCACCATTGGCCGTTCTGTGTTGTCGATACACGCGACATGCCGCCACAACTTGATGCGTTTAAACAGTCTTTCCCTGATATTGATGTAGAAACCGGGTCGTTCTCGGTAGAGCTGGTGCAAAACGCCAGTGAGATTATTCTTAGTCCAGGTTTGTCAAAGCGGGATTTTGTCAGCAGTGTTGATCTTGATGAACAAATCGCAGTTATCGGTGATATTGAACTATTCTATCGTGAAGCGAAGGCGCCGATTGTGGCAATAACCGGTTCCAATGCAAAAAGCACCGTGACAACACTGATTGGTGAAATGGTTACTGCGTCGGGCAAGCAGGTCGCTGTGGCGGGGAATATCGGCAAGCCGGCACTGGATGCGCTGTCTGATGATGTGGATGTATATGTGCTTGAATTATCAAGCTTTCAACTGGAGCTAGTGCAGGATTTCCGCGCCGAGGTAGCTGTATTTCTCAATGTTTGTGAGGATCACCTCGATCGTTATGCTTCTATGCAAGACTATGTAAAAACCAAGCAACGTATATTTGCCAGTTGTGGCACAGCAGTTTGTAATTTGCAGGACAAGCAAACCTGGCCTGAGCATGCGAGTCGACAGTTGGCATTCAGTATGCAAGCTCCGCGAGATAGCGAAGAGTTTGGTTTGCTGTGTGAGGGTGATGAACTGTTTCTTGCTCATGGTGCAGAAAAAATTATGCCGGTGAGTGAGATTTTTGCGCAGGGTGCACACCATTATCAGAATTGCCTTGCAGCGTGTGCCGCTGTTTCCGCATTAAATATTAATGTGGCAGTGATGCGTCGTGTACTGCAAAGCTTTAAAGGTTTGCCGCATCGTTGTGAGCAAGTACAGTCCATTGATGGAGTGGATTTCATTAATGATTCCAAAGGTACCAATGTAGGCGCAACACTTGCGGCCATAGAAGGACTTGCAGCTGGGAAAAATATTGTATTGATTGCCGGTGGTGAAGGTAAAGGTGCTGATTTCTCGTTACTGGCAGCTGCCGCTAAACAATATGTAAAAGCGGCCATACTGATTGGTCGTGATGCGCCATTGCTGGAAGATGTTATAGGCGAGGTTTGTTACACCACCCATGCAATGGATATGAAAAGCGCGGTGAATACGGCTGCACAGCTTGCAGAGTCCGGTGATGTGGTATTGCTCTCTCCGGCTTGTGCCAGTTTCGATATGTTTGCCAATTATGAACAACGTGGCGAAAGCTTTCGCAGCGAAGTGCGGGGTTTGTTGCAATGAAAATGACAAATACCCTTACAGCGTTTTCTTTTCCAGCTATGCCTGAACTCAGGGTAATGGGTAAAGATGTAGATTTTCTGTTGTTCATCGCCATGCTGTTGTTACTGTCTGTTGGCATGATAATGGTGACATCGGCGTCGATTGATTATGCGGCTCATAAGAGTAACGACCCGTTTATGTTTGCCAAACGCCATCTGGTTTATATGTTTATTGGTTTTCTTGCCTTGGGATTTGGTTTGTCTGTGCCGGTACGAGTTTGGCAGGCTAACAGCACCGTGTTACTTGCTTTGGCAATTGTATTGCTTATTGCTGTGCTGGTGCCAGGTATTGGTCGCAAGGTAAATGGTAGTCAGCGCTGGATCGCGTTTGCAGGTTTTACTCTGCAAGTGTCCGAAGTTGCCAAGGTCTGCCTGGTGTTTTATATCTCCAGTTATTTGGTGCGTAAGGAACAGGAGTTGATGCGTTCGCTGTGGGGTTTTGTTAAACCCATGCTGGTCATTGGCTTGATCGTGTTGTTGTTGCTTATGGAACCTGATTTTGGTGCGGCAGTGGTTATTTTGTTTGCTACGCTCGGCATTATTTTTGTCGCCGGTGTTCCGTTATTCCGCTTTTCGCTGTTGGTAGGTGGTAGTGTGACATTGGCAGCGTTTGCAGCAATTCTTGAGCCCTATCGTCTCAAACGCCTCACAACTTTTATTGATCCCTGGGCTGAAGATGTGAAGTTTGATGGTGGTTATCAGTTAACCCAGTCGCTGATTGCATTCGGGCGTGGTGAATGGTTTGGCGTGGGCCTGGGTAACAGTGTACAAAAGCTGTTTTATCTGCCTGAAGCACATACAGATTTTGTCTTCAGTATCTGGGCTGAGGAAATGGGGCTTGTCGGCGTTGTGTTTGTTGTTGGTCTGTTTATTTTGCTCGGTGCACGCATGGTGGCTATTGGTATCAATGCTCTGAAGCACAATGAAAAGTTTATTGCCTACGTTATTGCTGGCTTCTCGCTCATTATTGGTGGACAAGCCTTTATTAATATTGGTGTGGCATCTGGTCTGTTGCCAACCAAGGGTTTGACTCTGCCGTTTATCAGTTATGGTGGCTCAAGCCTGATTGTCTGTTGTTTGATGATGGGTATTGTATTGCGTGCCCATTGGGAGTTGAAAGCTCTATATGGTGCGGAAGCACAGGTCGGCGAGCAATTTGCGAAGCCTGCTAAAAAGTCTGCGAAGAAAAAAGCTGGCAAGGAGATTTAGATGATGGCTGGCGAGCAGACAGGAAAGAATATAGTGATTATGGCTGGTGGCACTGGAGGGCATGTGTTCCCGGCGATTGCGGTGGCTCAGGAATTACAGGAGCGCGGTTATACCATTGCCTGGCTGGGTACGCGCAGAGGTCTTGAAGCGAGCGTGGTTCCGGAAAAAGGCTTTCCAATACATTTTATTAATGCGGTTGGTGTGCGCGGTAAAAGTCTTGTTGAAATCATTAAAGCACCGTTTGTGATTGCCCAGGGTTTGTTGCAGGCACTGGGTGTGATGTTGAAGCTGAAACCGGTCTCTGTATTGGGGATGGGGGGCTTTGTTACCGTGCCGGGCGGTGTGGCGTGCTGGTTGCTACGTAAGCCATTGGTACTGCACGAGCAGAATGCCTACGCAGGTACAGCGAATCGCTTTTTGAGTCGTTTTGCGCAGCGACTTTTGCAAGGTTTCTCCGGTGCGTTTGCCAATGGTGAGCGCCTTGGTAATCCGGTCCGGCAGGAAATTGCCGTGTTAAGTGAAGAGACCGTAGGTGATATCGCTCAACAGCAAACATTAAATCTGTTAGTGCTCGGCGGTAGTCTAGGCGCTCAAGCGATTAATGAAGCTCTTCCCGGAGCATTAAACAAACTTGCGGAAGATATCCGCCCCTGTGTTTTACATCAGACAGGAAAGACGACTTATGAGAAAACCTTACAGGTTTATGAACAACAGGGTTTGGCGATTGATGGTGAAACAATCAGTGTGAAACCATTTATTGATGACATGTCTGTGGCTTATCAGTGGGCTGACCTGGTGTTGTGCCGCGCCGGAGCAATTACCACGGCAGAGATTGCCTGTGCGGGCTTGCCGGCAGTGTTTGTGCCGTTTCCCTACGCAACGGATGACCACCAGACCAAAAACGCCGAATACTTTGTTGAGCACAATGCGGCCTTGTTATTACCCCAGAGTAAGCTTGATGAAAACAGTTTAAGTAAGCAGTTGAGTGATCTGCTGAACGATAGATCAAGGCTATCTGCTATGGCTAAGCAGGCGCGCGGCCTTGCAGAGCCACAGGCGGCACAAAAAGTCGCGGATGTTTGTGAGCAAGTCGCGGGAAGAGGTGCGTTTTCAGGAGGTAATAATGGCTAGCGGTTTTTCCATTGATGTGCCAGAAATGCGCCGTATCAATCGCATTCACTTTATCGGTATTGGTGGTGCGGGAATGTGTGGCATTGCTGAAGTGTTACTCAATCAGGGTTACAGCATTTCCGGCTCGGATATTAAAGAGAGTACAACGGTAAAACATTTGCAATCCCTGGGTGCCAAGGTCTTTATCGGCCATGAAGAGAAAAATATTGATGGTGTTGATGTTGTGGTGGCGTCTACGGCAATTGATAGTGACAATCCGGAAATTACCGGTGCAAAAGCGTTTCGTATTCCAGTGGTGCCCCGGGCAGAAATGCTGGCCGAGTTGATGCGCTATCGACATGGTATTGCGGTGGCCGGTACTCATGGCAAAACAACGACTACGAGTCTGGTGGCGTCAATTTTTGCCGAGGCCGGGCTTGATCCGACCTACGTTGTGGGTGGTCTGGTAAATAGCTCGGGTAGCAATGCAAGCCTTGGTGACAGTCGTTACTTTATTGCCGAAGCGGATGAGAGTGATGCATCATTTTTACACTTGCAACCAATGGTGTCGATTGTGACGAATATTGATTTCGACCATATGGATACCTATGGCGGTGACTTTAACCAGCTCAAGCAAACCTATGTTGAGTTTTTACACAACTTGCCGTTTTATGGTTTGGCAGTTGTTTGTCTCGATGACCAGGATGTACGCGATGTGATTCCGGAAATATCCCGACCAGTATTAACCTATGGGTTGAGTGAAGATGCTGATTTTCGTATTGACAAGATTGTTATGGATGAAACAAAAAGTTGCTTTGAAATTGATCGTCCCGGGGATCACCCAACGTTGGAAATAGAATTGAATATTCCGGGTGAGCACAATGTATTAAATGCAGCAGCTGCAGTCGTTGTTGCCACCGATGAAGGTGTTGAAGACATTGCGATTATTAATGGTCTGAAAAAGTTCCAGGGTGTGGGGCGTCGTTTTCAGATTTACGGTGAATACCCGATTGGCGATGGAGTGGCGATGCTCGTGGATGATTACGGTCATCACCCGCGAGAAGTCGAGGCGGTGATTAATACTGTGCGTAGTGCCTGGCCGGAAAAACGTTTGATGATGGTCTACCAGCCTCATCGCTATACACGTACACGGGATTTGTATGATGACTTTGTCGCTGTGTTGTCCCGAGTCGATGTACTCATCGTACTCGATGTGTATTCGGCAGGTGAAGAATATATTCCCAATGCAGACAGCCGCTCTCTGTGCCGCAGTATTCGCCAACGTGGTGCGGTGGATCCAATTTTTGCAGAGTCAATTGATGATGTGCCTACGATTGTGGCAGAGCAGGTGAAGGCGGGCGATATGGTTATCACCCAGGGTGCAGGCAATGTCGGTCTGTTATCAAACACACTGGCATCGCGTCAGTTAAGGTAGTCAGAATAATGGTAGAGCAAGGCAATACACAGAGCAGACCACATATAGCGGTGCTATATGGTGGTGTGTCGGCAGAGCGGGAAATTTCTCTGCTCAGTGGTAGTGCTGTGCTCAATGCATTTAAACAGATTGATGTAGAAACTATTGCGGTTGACGTCGATGACAAGCAGAAATTTTTGCAGCAGGTGCAGGATATTGCTGCGCAGCAAGTAGACAAGGTGTTTATCGCTTTGCACGGTGGTGAGGGTGAAGACGGTACAGTGCAAGCTGTGCTGGATATGGCCGGGCTGCCCTACACGGGTAGTGGTGTGCTCGCTTCCGCTATGGCGCTCGATAAACTGCGCAGCAAACAGGTTTGGCAGACGCTAAATCTACCAATGCCCGCATTTTTAATGCTTGCTAAAGATACTGACTGGCAACAGGTAAAAGAGACGCTTGGTACTAAAGTGATTGTGAAACCGGCTCGTGAAGGCTCAAGCCTGGGTATGTCAGTTGCTCAGGATGAAGAGAGTTTCCGGCGAGCCTGTGAAACTGCCGCGCAATATCAGGGCGATATTGTGATCGAACAGTGGGTGGAAGGTAGTGAATACACGGTTTCCATTATTGGTAAGCAGGCTCTGCCGATCATCAAGTTGGAAACTGACAACAGCTTTTATGACTTTGACGCAAAATATCGTTCCGATGAAACTCGCTATATTTGTCCCTGCGGGCTTACGGAACAGGAAGAGACCGATATGCAACAGCTTGGTCTGCAAGCATTTCATGCTTTGGGCTGTAGCGGTTGGGGGCGTGTGGACTTTATGCGCAGTGTTGACGGAGAGAATTTTATTCTTGAGGTTAACACTGTGCCCGGACTGACCTCTCACAGCCTGGTGCCGATGGCGGCAAAGGCCGTGGGTGCAGATTTCCCACAAATGTTACAGATGATTCTGGATGCCTGAAATGAAAAAGCGTAAAACAGCAAAGAATCGCTTTAACACGCCGAAGCAACGGCTTGTTGGTTTGCGCAAAATGATTGCGCCGTTGTTGCTGCTGTCATTGGGTATTCCGATGGGCATCTATGCGTATCCGTTTCTCGAAGACAAGTTTAATGCGCCAGTGAGCAAGGTAACCATTGAGGGGGATTTGATGTATCTCGAACGCAAGGAAGTAGTGCAAAACATTCGCGTGTATAGCGATGACCGTTTACTTGATGTCAATTTGCATAGCATTCGAGCTGATCTGGAAAGTATGTCCTGGGTTTACTCGGCCCAGGTGGTGAGACGCTTTCCCGGCACAATAGCGATTTCTGTGGTGGAGGAAAAACCGATAGCACGTTGGAACCAGGATCAACTGCTTAATATGTATGGCACAGTGTTTGATCGTGAAGGCAAGGTTGTGAAAGGCTTGCCGCAATTATCAGGTAACAACAGTGATAAGAACCGCGTGGTGTCCCGCTATCTGGAGTTTTCCCAGTTGTTATCACCATTGGGTGTCAATATTGAACATCTGGATAAAGATCCACAGGGCTCCTGGACATTGATGCTGAATAATGAAGTACAGCTAATACTTGGTAATGACAACATTCTGGAAAAAATGCAGCGCTTTGTGGTGCTGCATGATAAGCAGTTGCAGTATGCACCGCGCAAGGTAGCAGTGGTTGACCTGCGTTATGGCAATGGTGCCGCCGTGCGTTGGCACGAAGAAAGTGATGTGGCTGCACGGGGGTAAAGCAATGACTCAACGACATCAGTTAAATCGAGAGAAACGTCATGGGTAATGAAACTGATAGCAATATTATTGTCGGGCTGGATATCGGTACGTCCAAGGTTGTCGCCATTGTCGGCGCCGTATCGCCAGAGGGGGAACTGGAGATTGTTGGCATTGGCTCCCATCCGTCTGTTGGCTTGAAGAAAGGTGTTGTGGTCGATATTGAATCAACCGTGCAATCGATTCAGCGTGCGGTGGAAGAGGCGGAGTTGATGGCGGGTTGCCAGATCCACTCGG
The DNA here is from genome assembly GCA_028280345.1 of Pseudomonadales bacterium. GTDB lineage: Bacteria > Pseudomonadota > Gammaproteobacteria > Pseudomonadales > UBA7239 > JANQLY01. Next base: position 153,384 of record JANQLY010000011.1, read on the forward strand.
TGTATGCGGGGATTGCTGGCAGTCATATTCGTAGCCTCAACTCCCACGGTATTGCCTCGATTCGCGACAAGGAAGTGTTTCCGGTGGATGTGGATCGAGTGATTGAATCGGCGCGTGCAGTCGTGATCCCGGCGGATCAAAAAGTACTGCATATTCTGCCGCAGGAATATGTCATTGATGGCCAGGAAGGTGTGCGTGAACCACTGGGTATGTCCGGGGTTCGCCTTGAGGCAAAAGTGCATCTTGTCACCTGTGCGGATAATGCGGCGCAAAATATTGAGAAATGTATCCGTCGCTGCGGACTTGAAGTTGACGAGATTATTCTGGAGCCGCTTGCATCAAGCTATGCGATTTTGACTGATGATGAAAAGGAACTTGGTGTCTGCCTGGTGGATATCGGTGGTGGTACAACGGATATTGCAGTGTTTACCGAAGGAGCAATTAAACATACAGGGGTAATTCCGATCGCTGGAGATCAGGTTACCAATGACATTGCCCATGCGCTGCGCACGCCGACGCAATATGCAGAGGAAATCAAAATCAAATATGCCTGTGCGCTGGCACAGCTGGCACGTGCTGAGGAAACCATCAAGGTGCCATCGACAGGAGATCGCGAACCCAAGGACTTGTCGCGCCAGGCGCTCGCCGATGTGGTGGAACCACGTTACGACGAACTGTTCACGTTGGTACATGCAGAGCTGCGTAACAGCGGCTTTGAAGAACTGGTTGCCGCGGGCATCGTATTAACTGGAGGTACTTCAAAAATGGAGGGGGCGGTGGAACTGGCCGAATCCATTTTCCATATGCCGGTGCGGCTCGGTGCACCTACGGGTGTTAAAGGCTTAACTGATATTGTGAAGAATCCGATCTATGCCACTGGTGTGGGTCTGTTGATGTACGGGCTGGGCCAGCAGAAAGAAGCGGTGCAGCGTCAGGGGGACGAATATTCAGTGAATGTCGTCGAGAAAGTTAAACATTGGTTCAAGAGTAATTTTTAATAATTTTTATCTAAACGATAGGGGGTGAAACCATGAAGTTTGAACTCGTAGATAATATGCCACAAAACGCAGTCATCAAGGTGATTGGTGTCGGCGGTGGTGGAGGTAACGCGGTTAAACACATGATTAGCAATCAGGTGGAAGGAGTGGATTTTGTCTGTGCCAACACCGATGCTCAGGCGTTGACTGATATTGCAGCCAAAACTGTTCTGCAGTTGGGCGGCGGTGTCACGAAAGGTCTTGGTGCCGGGGCGAATCCGGAGATCGGTCGTCAGGCGGCATTGGAAGACCGTGAACGTATCGCGGAAGTGCTCAATGGTACGGACATGGTCTTCATTACTGCTGGCATGGGCGGTGGTACCGGCACCGGGGGGGCGCCGGTCGTTGCCCAGATTGCGCGCGAAATGGGTATTCTGACAGTAGCGGTTGTTACCAAGCCGTTTCCGTTTGAAGGTCGCAAGCGTATGGCAGTGGCGAAGGAAGGTATGGAAGAGCTTGCCCAGCATGTCGATTCCCTGATTACGATTCCGAACGAGAAGCTGCTTGATGTGATGGGTAGTACCACTAGTCTGCTCGATGCATTCAGTGCCGCAAACGATGTTCTGCTCGGTGCTGTACAGGGTATCGCTGATCTGATTATTCGTCCGGGTATGATTAACGTCGACTTTGCTGATGTGCGTACAGTGATGTCTGAAATGGGCATGGCGATGATGGGTACCGGTCACGCGGCTGGTGAGAATCGTGCTCGTGAAGCCGCTGAAGCGGCGATTGGCAGCCCGCTGCTTGAAGACGTTAATTTGCAAGGTGCGCGCGGTATTCTCGTGAATATCACGGCGGGTATGGATCTGTCGCTCGGTGAGTTCTCCGAGGTTGGTGATACGATCGAGGAATTTGCATCGGATAATGCCACGGTTGTTGTGGGAACTGTTATTGACCCGGAAATGTCCAACGAGCTGCGTGTAACTGTCGTTGCTACTGGCCTTGGAGCGGAATTCGAGGAAAATAAACCTACAAAAATTGTGGATAACACCGTTAAAACAGTGACTCGACCAGCAGATATGAATTATTCCCAGCTGGATCGCCCGACGGTAATGCGCAATAGCCAGGTACAAGATCCGGCTCCAGCGCCTCAACAGGCGGCACCAGCATCTGCACCGGCTGCCGAGAGTGACGAGGATCTGGATTATCTGGATATTCCGGCATTTTTGCGTCGCCAGGCCGACTAGGACCAGACGATAGCCGTTTAGCCGTTAAGATTGGTTAAAGTGGCTATCTCTGGTAGTATGCGCGCCGTGTTATTGGGCCATAACACTTTTTGTAGTTTAGTAGGGGAACTAAATATAAACGAGGCAGTATGCCTCCATTAGCCAGGTTACAGGTCTATGATTAAACAGCGAACCCTGAAAAATACTATCCGTGCAACCGGTGTTGGCCTACATACGGGAGACAAGGTCTACCTGACGTTGAAGCCCGCTCCGATCGACACGGGAATTGTATTTCGCCGTGTGGATCTGGAACCCGCCGTTGAAATTCCCGCTCTTGCAGAAAATGTCGGTGATACAACACTGTCGACCACTCTGATGCAGGGCAATGTGAGGGTCTCAACGGTTGAACACTTGCTTTCGGCAATGGCTGGCCTGGGTATCGACAATGCCTATGTTGAACTCAGTGCCTCTGAAGTACCGATTATGGATGGTAGCGCGGGGCCATTTGTGTTCCTGTTGCAATCTGCGGGTATCGAAGAGCAGAATGCGGCGAAGAAATTTATCCGTATCAAGAAAAAAGTTGAGGTCAAAGAAGGCGATAAACTTGCCTGTTTTGAGCCATTTGAGGGTTTCAAGGTGTCATTTGGCATCGATTTTGATCACCCGGTGTTTCGCGATAAAACCCTGTCTGCCGAGGTGGATTTCTCCAGTACCTCGTTTGTGAAAGAAGTAAGTCGGGCGCGAACATTTGGCTTTATGCATGAGATCGAGTATCTGCGTTCCAAGGGCTTGGCCCAGGGCGGCAGTGTCGATAATGCGATTGTGGTCGATGAGTTCAAAATCCTCAACGAAAATGGTCTGCGTTCGGAGGATGAGTTTGTTAAACACAAGGTACTTGATGCCATCGGTGATCTGTATTTGCTGGGTAAAAGCCTTATCGGAGAATTTAAGGCACATAAATCGGGCCATGCTCTGAATAACTGCCTGCTGCGCGAGCTGATTGCGCAGGAAAATGCCTGGGAAGTGGTGACATTTGACGATGAAGCCGATGCGCCGATTTCCTATATGAAGCCTGTTCTGGCGACCTGATTAAAGCAATTGACTCATCTCACCGCCTATTAACCACTTTCTAAAAATGGTTAATGCTGGTAATTGATTGATATTTATGAGATATTTGCGCCCCTGAATAAGTGGGTCAGGCGTTAATGAAAATTATTGTTGTCCATGGGGGACGTCACGGAGCTACACGGTCTATTTCCCTGTCACCATTGGGACGTACACTCCTGTCCGTATGCCTGATCGGTATTCCGGCTTTGATTGGTGGTGTTACTGGCTACTATATAGGTACCTATGACCCCGCTGCTGTGATCAATGAACGCGCTGCCCAGACCTGGCGCGAACGTCTGGCCGAACAGCGCCTTTCCCTTGAAGAAGCAAAGAAACTGGCGGATGAGCAAATCCAGGGCCTGACGGTGAAAGTGGCCGAAATGCAGGCACGCCTTGTGCGTCTTGATGCCCTTGGTGAACGCCTCGTTGCGGAATCCGATTTCACAGAAGGGGAATTCGATTTTAGTCGCCCACCGGCTGTCGGTGGGCCTCATGTATCTGCCGATGCCGAGATACAACATAACTCGCTGGATTTTGTGCAGGTGATTGATGAGTTATCCGAGCGTATAGATAACCGCTGGATGCAGCTCAATACCTTGCAGGATATGCTCGCCGAAGAAGATCATGCGCGGGAATCTTTTGTTTCCGGGCGCCCGGTGAAATGGGGCTGGTTGTCTTCGGAATATGGTCGTCGCACCGATCCGTTTACCGGTAAAATCGCCTGGCACAACGGTGTGGACTTTGCGGGCAAGGATGGTTCTGAAATTATTGCGGTCGCCGCCGGTGTTGTGACCTGGTCCGGAGAGCGTTTTGGTTACGGGCAAATGGTAGAAATCAACCACGGTGATGGTTTTATTACCCGTTATGCCCACAACAAGCAGAATATCGTCAAGGTCGGCGACATTGTCAAAAAAGGCGAAGTGCTGGCCCTGATGGGAACGACTGGTCGTTCAACCGGTCCCCATGTTCATTTCGAAGTCTACAAGCACGGTCGCGCCGTCGATCCGGCCTCCTACATCCGCCGTACCTACCGCTAAATTATTTGCCCTGATGTGTTGAGAAAATGCCCTGGGCATTGTTCTCTGCTGTGTTATGGATTTTTTGCATCAACATTAATTAATGAATTGGGTTTTAAAAATGGCTCTTTCCCTGTTAAAGAAAATTGTCGGTACCAGAAACGATCGTGAGCTAAAGCGTATTCGCAAGCTGGTGAAAAAGGTCAATGCGCTGGAAGAAGAATTTAACGCGTTGTCGGATGAAGCCTTGGTGCAAAAGACCGCCGAGTTCAGACAGCGCCTTGCTGATGGTGAAACTCTGGATCAATTGTTGCCAGAAGCGTTTGCCGCCGTGCGTGAGGCTTCAGTACGCACCCTTGGCTTGCGCCACTTTGATGTACAACTGATTGGTGGCGTTGTACTGCATGAAGGCAAGATATCGGAAATGAAAACGGGTGAGGGAAAGACTCTTGTGGCAACCTTGCCGGTTTATCTTAATGCCCTGACGGGTGAAGGCGTGCATATTGTTACAGTGAATGACTATCTTGCCAGTCGTGATGCCGGATGGATGAGGCCGGTTTATGAAAAACTTGGTATGACAGTTGGTGTAGTCGTGTCGGGCCAGGATCGGGAAGAGAAAAAAATGGCCTATCAGGCGGATATTACGTACGGCACCAATAACGAATACGGCTTTGACTATCTGCGTGACAATATGGCATTGCGCTTTGAAGACAAAGTGCAGCGAGGTCTTTCCTTCGGCATTGTCGACGAGGTAGATTCTATTCTTATCGACGAGGCGCGTACGCCGCTGATTATCTCAGGTCAGGCAGAAGACAGTTCACAATTGTATAAGCGCATTAATGTATTGATTCCGAAACTGATTGAACAGGTTGATGAGCTTGATGAGGAAAGTGGTGAACTTGTTATCAAGGTTGAAGGAGACTTCATTATTGATGAGAAAAATCGCAGTGTTGATGTGACGGAATCAGGTCACCAGAAAATTGAACAGTTACTGATAAAGGATGGCTTGTTGGAAGCTGATGACAGTTTGTATGCTGCATCCAATTTGAACCTTTTGCACCATGTGAATACCGCTCTGCGTGCGCATAAGCTGTTTCATAACGGTGTTGAGTACATTGTGGAAGACGGCCAGGTGGTTCTTATCGATGAGCATACCGGGCGCAAGATGACAGGACGGCGCTTGTCGGAAGGTGTGCATCAGGCGATTGAGGCAAAGGAGAATGTTGCGATACAGAGCGAGAGTCAGACGCTTGCATCTACAACCTTCCAAAACTATTTCCGTATCTATAAAAAACTCGCCGGTATGACCGGTACAGCGGATACTGAAGCTCCGGAGTTTCACCAGATTTACGGATTACAAGTGGTGGTGATTCCTACCAATGTGAAAAGTGAGCGCAAGGATCTTAACGATTTGATCTATTTGAGTCGCGAAGAAAAATACAACGCGATTATTGAAGATGTGAAATCCTGTCTTGAGCAAAAAGTGCCTGTTCTTGTGGGAACCAGTTCGGTAGAAACCTCTGAAGAAATGGCTCGCCGCCTCAAAAAAGCCAATGTAGACCACAAGGTGCTCAACGCAAAATATCACGCCAAAGAGGCGGAAATTATTGCCCAGGCAGGGCGCCCGGGTCATGTCACGATTGCGACGAATATGGCAGGCCGCGGTACAGATATAGTGCTCGGTGGTAATCTTGAGGCGGAACTTGCAGAACTCGATAACCCGAGTGATGAGCAGGTTGAGAAGTTGAAGCAGGATTGGCAGCAGCGCCACGATCAGGTTATTGAAGCAGGTGGTTTGCACATTCTCGGTACCGAGCGGCATGAGTCACGACGTATTGATAACCAGTTACGTGGTCGTGCCGGTCGTCAAGGTGATCCGGGTTTGTCGCGCTTTTATCTGTCGCTTGAAGACGACTTGATGCGTATTTTTGCATCGGATCGGGTTAAAAATCTGATGCAAGCACTCGGTATGGAAAATGGCGAAGCTATCGAACATAAAATGGTGAGTAATTCGATAGAAAAAGCCCAGCGCAAAGTGGAGGGCCGTAACTTTGATATTCGCAAGCAGTTGCTTGAGTACGATGATGTTGCGAATGATCAACGTCAGGTGGTTTATCAGCAGCGCAATGATTTACTTGAAGCAGAAGATATCAAGGATGTGATTGATAATATTCGCGAAGATGTAGTGAACGAGTCAATTTCCGGCTTTATACCACCGCAGAGTATCGAAGAGCAGTGGGATGTACCGGGCCTTGAGCAGCATCTTGAAGCAGAGTTTGGTATTAAGCTGCCGGTTAAAACCTGGCTTGATGAGGACGATGAGCTACATGAAGAGGGCGTGCGGGAAAAAATTGTTGATGCTATCACTGGCGCCTATGACGAAAAGTGTGAAGAAGTTAAGCAGATTGGTGTCGATATGCGTGTGCTTGAAAAAGACATCATGCTGCAAATTCTTGATCAGCAGTGGAAGGATCACCTTGCTGCGATGGATCACTTGCGTCAGGGTATTGGTTTGCGCTCCTACGCACAGAAAAACCCGAAGCAGGAATACAAGCGTGAATCGTTTGAGATGTTTCAGGATTTATTGGAAAACATAAAGCATGAAGTAATTCGCGTGCTGTCAAAACTGAAAATTGCGCGCAGCGACGAAACGGAAGAGCTTGAACGTCGTCGTCGTGAGCAGCAGGAAAAACTGCAATTGCGCCATGCCCAGACTTCAGCGATGGCAGAGGCAGGTGAGCAGGGAGGAACTGGTCCTGAGCAGGGTGGCCAGACTGCGGCGCCGGCACCGTTTGTGCGTGAAGGCAAAAAAGTGGGACGTAATGAGCCGTGTCCTTGTGGCTCTGGCAAAAAATATAAGCAGTGCTGCGGTAAAGTAGCTTGATTTGAATTAACAGTGAAAAAGTGAGTGGTGTGACGGAAACCGTTTCTATTAATAACGAACAATGTTTGGCTGTTGCCGGGGTTCGATTGGGGGTTGTTGCGTCGGGTATCAAATACCCCGATCGGAAGGATCTTGTGTTGCTGGAATTATCTGAAAGCACAAATACAGCAGCTGTGTTTACGCGTAATGCATTTTGCGCAGCGCCAGTTGTTGTGGCGAAGCAACATCTGGAAAAAAGGCAGCCAAGCCATTTGCTAATTAACACCGGGTATGCCAATGCGGGTACTGGAGAACCGGGCTTGCGCGATAGTCTGGCCTGCTGCCACAGTCTGGCACAACAGGTGGGCTGTGAAGTAGAGCAGGTATTACCGTTTTCTACGGGTGTTATTGGCGAAGCACTACCTGTGAAGGTTATACAGCAAGCTTTGCCTGAGCTGACAGAGAGTCTGTCAGCTGATAGTTGGCGCGATGCTGCCGAAGGTATTATGACCACCGATACACGCCCGAAAACAGCAAGCTGTGAGGTGAAAATTGCCGGCCACAAGGTAACAATTACCGGCATGGTAAAAGGGGCCGGTATGATTAAACCCAATATGGCGACGATGCTTGCCTATGTGGCGACTGATGCAGCTATTGCCCCGGGTTTACTTGAAATACTTGTACAGGAGATGACAGAAACTTCGTTCAACCGTATCAGCGTTGATGGTGATACTTCAACCAATGATGCCTGTTTATTGATGGCAACCGGTGAATCTGATCTGGTGGTTACGGAAAGTAACTGCGAAATACTTGATGCGTTTAAACAAGTTTTGCAACAGGTGTTTATTAACCTTGCACAGCAGATTATCCGTGATGCTGAAGGCGCGACAAAGTTTGTTGCAATTCAGGTCAGTGGCGGAAAAACTTCTCAGGAGTGTTTGCAAGTTGCCTATACTGTCGCAGAGTCACCACTGGTTAAAACGGCGCTATTTGCTTCTGATCCGAACTGGGGGAGGATTCTTGCCGCGGTGGGACGCAGCGGCCTTGAGTCTCTTGATACGAACAAGGTAGCTATTAAGCTTGATGATGTACTGATTGCCGAAAAAGGTGGTGTTGCTGATAGCTATACAGAGGTTCAGGGACAGGCAATTATGAATCAACAGGATATCGCGATCAGAATTGAGCTTAATCGCGGAGACTGTCATGAAACAGTCTGGACATCTGATCTCTCCCACGACTATGTGAAAATCAATGCCGAATATCGAACCTGATGATGTGCATGTAGCTGTTGGTGTCATTGTAAACCGCAACAATGAGGTGCTAATTGCCAGACGTGCGAATCATTTACACCAGGGTGGTTTATGGGAATACCCTGGTGGCAAGGTAGAAAAGAGAGAGACGGTACAACAGGCGCTGGTGAGGGAATTACGCGAAGAGCTGGATATCGTTGCGACAGATATGCGCCCGATGTTACAGATTCGACACGATTACGGCGACAAAGCGGTATTTCTCGATATTTGGTGGGTAGAGGAATTTACGGGTGATCCTCGTGGACTGGAAGGGCAGCCGGTTCGTTGGGTTAAACGATCCGATATTGCACAATATGAGTTTCCAGCTGCCAACCATTTGATTACAACAGCAATTCGTCTACCCGAAGCTATCGCCATTACAGGCGACTGGAAAACCCCTGATGATTTTAAGCAGCACCTGACAGGTGTTCTGTCTGGCGGTGTGCGCTGTGTGCAACTGCGGGCTCATCACTGTGCTCAGGATGAATTTATTGCGTTGTATCACGAGGCAAGAACCTTGTGCGATCGCTATGATGCAACACTGATTATTAATCGTGATGCTGAACTTGCGCATACACTGAACTGTGATGGTTTGCATTTAAGTAGTCGGCAGTTGCAACAGTATCATGAACGACCTGTACCACGGACCATGTTGCTCGGTGCCAGTTGTCATAACCATGAGGAACTCCGGCAGGCCCTGGCTGTCAGCGTTGATTATGTCAGTTTGGGGCCGGTCAAAGTTACAGCTTCACACCCGGATGCCAGCCCAATAGGCTTCGCGGCGTTTGCAGAGCTTCTTTCAGCTTATCCTGTACTGGTATATGCCCTTGGTGGTGTGACGGTTGAGGACTTAACGGAAGTTAAACGCTGCGGCGGTTTCGGCATTGCATCGATTTCGCAGTGGTGGTAAAAAAACGGTAATAATTGGAGGTATTAACAACTATGAATATCAATGTACAGACTCGTTGGCAGGCATTTGGCATTCATATTCTTGTCAGTCTGTTTTTATTCATTATCTTGGCATCAATTATTTATTTTCTTTGGTATCCGGGCTTTTTGTTCTGGCACGATGGCGGAATTGACGGCATCAAATTGATCGCGGGAGTAGATCTTTGTATTGGCCCGCTTTTAACCCTGATGGTGTATAAAGTGGGTAAAAAGGGTTTGAAAATGGACTTGGCCTGTATTTTTACGTTGCAGATAGCATGTTTGACCGGAGGGATGTGGGCGGTGTGGTCTACGCGTCCTGCTGCGGTGGTTTATGCTGGCGGCGTGTATCAGTCAATCAATGCTCACGGTTATACAAGTAACCAGGTGGAAATAGATGACATTGCATTGCTGCAAAATAACCGCTGGCCAGTTTCTATTGCGGTTGACCTAACTGAGGATCAGGCCAAGGTGCTCACAGGAATTTGGGCTATGTTGGGCTCTGATATTCACTATAATTTTGATAACTATATTCCCTATGCGCAAAAAATACCGGAGTTAAAGAGTACCGGCATGACGTTTGATGATGTACTGGAGGAAACTTCAAAACGTGATGATATTGTCGTTAGTAATAAGTATGCCAATCATGAAGATGTGCGCTACTTTGTTGTGGGTACGAGCACTGATGATGGTTTTCTGGCGGTCAATATTACTAACGGTGAAATTGTAGATTACTTTTTTTACGAAGGCTTTTAAACCAGACTTTTTCATCGAGGGTTGATTATTTAGCTGGAAGCTTGTGTTGCGTATTCCAGATAGCGTTGGTGTAACTCATCGACTTTGCGATACAGACTTTCCAGATTGGAATCATTGGAAATAATATCATCGGCATAGTCGATACGTTGCTGGCGACTGGCCTGTGAAGCCATAATCGCTTTTACTTGCTCTTCGCTGTTGTCGTCGCGTTGCATGGTGCGCGCCAGTTGAATATCTTCCGGAACGTCCACAACTAGCACGCGCTGACAAAAGTGGTTCTGCCCGGCTTCAACCAGCAGAGGAGAAACCAGGATGGCGTAGGGGCTACTGGCTGCTTGCAGCTGACCCATAATTTCCTCGAAAATCAGTGGATGTAACAGACTTTCAAGCCACTGCTTTTCGCCGGGGTCTTTAAAAATAATCTTGCGCAATTTTGCCCGGTTTAAGTTACCAGTTTTATCAAGAATGGCGTGGCTAAAACGGTTAACAATTTCTTCAAGAGCGGGCTTGCCTGGCTCAACGACGATGCGTGAACAGATATCGGCATCAACAATATCAATGCCGAGTTTGGCAAAATAGTCTGAAACCTGGGTTTTGCCGCTACCGATACCACCGGTCAGGCCAATAACAAAGTCGCTCATAACAGGGTCAAATCAACCGCGAGAAAATCGAAGTAGGCGACGATAATTTGCTCTCGCCACAACAGGCATGCCCAACCTGCAGAAGCGAGGTAGGGGCCAAACGGTATTTTCATTTCCCGGTCTCGCCCGAGTGCGACGATGGCACTGATGCCAATAATGGCGCCAACCAGGGAGGAAAGTAAAATGATGATCGGCAGCGCCTGCCAGCCAAGCCATGCACCGAGTGCTGCAAGTAGTTTGAAATCACCGTGACCCATACCGTCTTTGCCTGTCAGGGTTTTGAAAATCCAGGCAACGAACCACAGGCTGCAATATCCCGCTGCGGCGCCAATAACGGCATCGTGCAGGGTGACAAATACGCCGTTGAAGTTAACCAGTAAGCCAATCCACAGCAGTGGCAGGGTCAGGTTATCGGGAAGTAATTGCTCATCGTAGTCGATCACAGCCAGTGCAATCAGCATCCAGGTAAAGAGTAAGCCTGCCAGTGTGGCTGGTTGAGGGCCGAAAGTGTAAAACACCATGAAGCTCATCACTGCGGTAACAAACTCTACCATTGGATAGCGAAATGAAATTTTCACTGAGCAGTTAGAGCAGCGTCCTTTGAGATAGAGAAAACTTAATACCGGGATATTTTCCCACCACTGGATAGCGTGATTGCAACTTGGGCAGTGGGAGGCTGGAAAAGCGAGGTTAAAAGGTTCCTTGTCGCTATTTTCCGGTGTAATTTCAAGATGCTCGTAACAAGCCTCGCTCCATTCCCGCTTCATCATTTTTGGCAGGCGCAAGCAAACTACATTGAGAAAACTGCCGACAATTGCGCCGAGTATAAAAACAAACGCCCCAAACATGGGGCGGTTGTAAAGTATATACTCCTGGAGTTCTGTCATCGATAAACGCTACCTCTGATGGCTATTGGCTATACGACTGCTGGGCCGAACAGGGTCTCAGGGTTACACCACGCTACCGAGCTGGAATATCGGCAGGTACATTGCAATCATCAGGCCGCCGACGAGAATACCAAGCACCGACATGATAAAAGGCTCAAGTAGTGAGGTGAGGTTATCTACGGCGTTATCGACAGACTCTTCGTAGTGAATTGCCGATTTTTCCAGCATGGCATCCAATGCACCGGATTCTTCACCAATAGTACACATCTGTAAGATCAGCGTTGGGAACACACCGGATTGTTTCATTGCAACATTAAGCTGTACACCGGAAGTCACGTTGTCGCGAATGCCGTGGATTGCATCGCGATACACGGCGTTACCGGCGGCACCAGCCACTGAATCAAGTGCTTCTACTAAAGGCACACCTGCAGCAAATGTTGTGGATAGTGTGCGCGAGAAACGGGCAACAACCGCTTCCTGTAACACCGCACCTATACCGGGTATTTTAAGCATGTAACGATCTACCAGATCGGAAAACGCCTGTGAGCGTTGGCGCATCTGTGAAAATGTATAGCCAAATATGGCGACAGCGGCAAATATCGGTAGCCAGTATTTTTGTGCCGCCTTGGATAAGTTGAGCACAAACAGCGTAAAGGCTGGCAGGTCGGCACCAAAGCTGGAGAAGGTTTCGGCGAAAACCGGTACCACTTTTACCAGCAGGATGGTGGTTACCACAAACGCCACAACGAGTACGGAAATAGGATAGGTCAAGGCTTTTTTAATTTTAGCCTTAAGCGCTTCGGTTTTTTCTTTATACGTTGCTACTCGATCAAGCATGGTTTCGAGAGCACCCGCCTGCTCGCCCGCGTCAACCAGGCTACAGGTCAGTTCATCAAAAAATTTCGGATGTTTTTTCAGGGCGGCGGCAAAGCCACCACCTGCCGATACCTCATCGCGGATGCCGTTAATCAGGGTGGTGATATTGCCATTGTCGCTTCCTTCGGCCACCAGTTCAAAGGACTGTACCAACGGTACACCGGCTTTCATCATTGTGGCCATTTGCCGGGTAAACAATGCAATATCAGCTGGCTTGATCGGTTTACCGCGCGGTGGGCGCTTTTTGCGCACTTTGGAAGCATTGATACCCTGCTTGCGCAGCTGGGTTTTCACCAACTGTTGGGACTGACTGGTCATTTCACCACGAACGAGTTTTCCAGCCTTGTCTTTACCCTCCCAGGCAAAGGTATGCTTTTGCGGGCCTTTTTTAGCTTTTGCTTTTGCTGCTGTTGCCATAATGATTAATCCTTGGTTACACGGTTAGCTTCTTCAAGGCTGGTTAATCCCATGGCTGCCTTGCGAAGCGCGGACGTACGCAGGTTGTTAAAGCCTTCATCTCGGGCGACGTCGGCAATCTGTATCGAGTTGCCGCCATCCATAATAATACGAGAAATAGCATCGGTAACCTTGACTACTTCATAGATACCCACTCGGCCCTTGTAGCCATTGTTACAGGCAGGACAGCCAACCGGGTGGTAGAGTTCGATTTCTTCTTTGGGAATGCCGCAGTCAAACAAACCTTCCTTTTGACGAATTTCATCCGGTACATCATCGGCAGGTTTTTTACAGGCCGGGCAGAGGCGACGTGCAAGGCGCTGGGCGATAATCAGGCTGACGGTGGTTGCGAGGTTAAACAGCGGAACCCCCATATTCGCCATACGGGTCAGTGTTTCAGGTGCGCTGTTGGTGTGCAGTGTGGACAATACAAGGTGACCGGTTTGTGCTGCCTTGATACCGATCTCGGCGGTTTCAAGGTCACGAATCTCACCAACCATAACAATGTCTGGATCCTGACGCAGGAAGGAGCGCAGTGCTTCCGCAAAAGACAGGCCCACTTTTACGTTTACGTTAACCTGGTTAATGCCTTCGAGGTTAATTTCCACTGGATCTTCCGCCGTTGAAATATTGCGCTCTTCGGTATTGAGAATATTGAGTCCAGTGTAAAGAGATACAGTTTTACCACTACCGGTTGGGCCGGTTACAAGAATCATGCCCTGAGGTTGTTGCAGCGCTTCCATATATAGTTCTTTCTGGAAGTCTTCATAACCGAGTGCGTCAATTCCCATCTGGGCGCTGCTCGGGTCGAGAATACGCAGTACCACCTTTTCGCCCCACAGCGTTGGCAGTGTGTTCACCCGAAAGTCGATTGCCTTGTTTTTTGATAACTTCATCTTGATACGACCATCCTGGGGGACACGTCTTTCGGAGATATCCATGCGTGACATTACCTTGAGGCGGGCCGCGAGGCGTGAACCCAGGTTGACAGGTGGGCGTGTCACCTCGTGCAAAACACCGTCTGTGCGCAGGCGCACACGATAGGCTTTTTCATAGGGTTCAAAGTGAATATCGGAAGAACCGCCTTTGATCGCATCAAGCAGAATTTTGTTAATGAATTTTACAATCGGTGCATCATCAGCACCTTCAGAGCCGTCATCGCCACCACCCATGGCATCTTCATCGACGGATTCCACATCAAGGTTTTCGAGGTCGGCATCGTCAAGATCGTCAAATGCATCCTCAATATCTTCCTCTGCAGCGTTGAGATAGCGGTCAATAACGGTATCGAGTTTGTCCTGCTCAACAAGAACTGCATCCGTATTGGTACCGGTTTGGAACTTGATCTCGTCAAGTGCGTGGAGGTTAGTCGGGTCGGCCATGCCGAGGAACAGGCGATTGCCGCGCTTGAACAGTGGTAAGACCTGGTGGCGCTGAATCAGCTTCTTGTCGACCAGTTCCTTGGGAATGGACTCAGTATTGAGTGAAGCGAGGTCAAACAGCGGGGTGCCGAACTCTTCCATTGCGGCAAGTGCAATACTTTTTGCTTCAGCAAGATTATTTGTGACCAGATATTTGGTCAAAGCCAGTTTTTCTTTTTTGGCGGCGACCACGGCCTCCTGGGCCGCTTCTTCTTCAAGAAGTTGGTCGTTAACGAGCCGTTTGGCCAAGCCACTAAGGGGGATATTATTACTCATAAATAATAATCAGGATAAATTCAGGTTAAGCCCATTATTTGCTGTATTTGCCTTGTATCTGCCCAGCGCACGACCAGCTGTGGGGAATGGTATGGGCGGACACATTACATGCCAGCCCATCATACCCAATTCTTGAGGTATTACAAAGCATTAGCTTATTGACTTAATGCTTTGTATTAATCTAAAGTTACCCGTGTCACATAGTGACAAAAATTGTCAAAATAGGCTCTTGTAGATACCTCAATAGTTATCTGTAACGACTAAAGATTGTTGGTTTTTTATACAGCCCTAAATTTAAGGCTTAAATATCAATAACTTGGGCTGAGAGCCTTGTTTTGGCACAAAACTTGAATGCCTATGGCTAGGTCATAAAAATATGACTCACAGTTTTTTAGGGCAAGATTTCATTTTTAGCTACTGGAAAACTCTAGGTTGATAGCTTAATTGAGGAGAAAATCATGAAACAACAACTGCAAAAAGGTTTTACGCTCATCGAACTGATGATCGTTGTAGCCATTATCGGTATTCTGGCCGCGGTAGCACTGCCGGCTTATCAGGATTACACCATTCGTGCGAAAGTATCCGAGGTTGTACTCGCTGCTTCTGCCTGTCGTACTACAGTTTCAGAGACTTACGTAAGTGCTCGTCAAGGTGGTTGGCCAGCAGCTGGTGAGTTCGGTTGCGAAACTACTAACCCGACGTTCTACGTTGCTGAAATCTCTACTGACGATACCGGTATTATTACTGTAGAAGCCAGTAACGCTGCATTTAACAACGTTTGGGCAACTACTTCTAACATGGTAACCCTGATTCCTGAGGGTACTGGTGGTGCTACCTTGGACTCTAGCAACAAAGGTGAGCAGGTGTATCAGTGGGTATGTGGTGGTACCGGTACTAACTTACCGATGAAGTATCTCCCCGGTTCTTGCCGTGGTTAATACCTGAAAAGTATGTAATTAGCTTAATTGCTATTTGCAGAAAAAGCCGCACATTGTGCGGCTTTTTTTATGTTAAATTATTTCACTTTGAACGTCTTGCATATGTTCCTGCATAGAACATCAAGGGGATATTTTGATTCATTTTAATAAACAAAGTCTGACGACAGACTGGTTGCCCGGCAGTTTGTTATTTGGCGCGTTGTTACTTTGCCTGGCTGTAATGTGGCCGGCTTTGCCAGGGCCGTTTATCTTTGATGACACTTGGAATCTTGAACCACTCGGTAAAAATGGCGGCATTCGGAACTGGCAGGATGTTTATAATTTTATGGCAACCGGGGCGTCTGGCCCGCTGGGGCGCCCGTTGGCACTGCTGACGTTTGTGTTTAACGATCAAACCTGGCCGAGCTTTCCCGAAGCTATGCGCTATACCAATATTTTGATTCATTTGCTCAATGGCGTTTTGTTGTTTGCAGTATTGCAGCGATTGCTGGTTCGGCTGGTGCCGCAAGGCTGCAATGACCGTTCTACGATATTGTGGCTCAGTTTGATTGGTTCTGCTCTATGGGTTTTGCATCCTATTCAACAAACGGCTGTTTTCCCAATTATTCAACGCATGACATTATTATCGGCCACGTTTTCTCTGGCGGGAATTATTTTTTATCTTAAGGCTCGTGAGGTAGAAGGTTTTGGCAAGCAGTTCGTCTGGCTAGGTGTCACAGCACTGTGCTTATTGCTTGGTGTGTTTAGCAAGGAAGTAGCGTTAGTAACAGCACTTTATATTATGTTGATTGAATTTATAGCATTTTCATCAGCAGAGCGTAGGGATAAACCACTGTTTCGTTTTTTGGCCTATGCCTACATTTTCCTGTTTGTGCTCTATATGGTCGCCGTTCTCTACAAGGGTTTTAGTTCGGGTAGTCTGGGGCGCGATTACACAACATTGGAGCGTTTGTATACCCAGGGCCGGGTGATCTTACAATATATGGGTGTGATTATTTTGCCCGCAGCAAGCAAATTAAACTTTTTTCAAGATGGCATTGCGTATTCCACCGGTATTCTGTCACCTATTACAACACTATTGAGTTGGCTGTTACATATTGCGTTGATCGTGACGGCTATAAAAATGAGAGTCAGGTTTCCACTGATCTCTTTCGGTGTTTTGTGGTTTTATCTCGGCCATTCTCTGGAATCTACGGTAATTAATCTTGAATTGTATTTTGGCCATCGTAATTATTTGCCCTTGCTGGGTTGGGTGGTAGCTGCACTTGGGGTGTATTTGCTGGTGACTAAAAAAGTGCAGCGTTTGTTGTGTCTTGGTGTCTGTTTGATTTTGTCGCTTTATATATTTGTCGGCTTTATTAATTCCAAAGTCTGGAGCGACCGGGGTGTATTGATTTCAACCTGGATCAAGGAGCAGCCAAATTCCTTTCGCACTAATCGCGAATATGTGCGCTATCTACTTGTAAATGGAGATACTGAGTCAGCTTATTATCATTCGCTGGATCTTGTGGAAAAATTTCCTGGTCGTTTGCTGACCATGATTGATGTCAGTGCTATCGCCTGTGAAATTGGCATACCGCAGCCGATTCCAGTAGAAGAGATGAAAAAAACTGCAGCGACAACCGGAATTGAAGCTGTACTTGGACATATGCTTATCAATATGGTGGATAATGTAAAGGCTGACCGTTGCGTGGGTCTAAATCATGAGGACATGATCGGGATATTGCGTGTGATGTTGGATAGTGATGTACGCTTGACCGTAGCTGTTGAGCAATATATTAACTGGGAAATTGCTAGCTATGAATTTACTAGTAGCGGAGTAGATAGCGCACTGGTTGTACTTGAAGATGCCTGGGAAAAATCCCATGATGCAGGTTATAAGTATTTGCAAGCGCTCTACCTGGCAGCATCGGGGCAGCAATCACACGCGCTGGAAATCATTGCGCAGATTCGCCGCGAGGCGAGCCGAAAAACCTATCTTGGCTTGAAACCGGTGTTGGACGAACTGGAGCAAACCTTGCGCAATGAACTGGAAGCAGATGGAATAGAAACCAGGTAAAGCTGTATAACAGTATTTGTCTGCATGCAATAACGACCAGGAACGATGTCCATCTAATAGACCTGAATAGTGGGTGTTTTATGAGCGATCAACAGAGAGTTTCCGTTGTAATACCGGCAAAGAATGAAGCGGCCAGCGTGGGCAATGTGGTTGCAGGTATTAAATCTCTTCTAAACGATGTTGAAGTGATTGTTGTTGATGATGGCTCTACGGATGCCACTGCGCGGCTTGCCGAAGAAAATGGGGCGCGAGTGGTGGCGCATTCACATAGTCGGGGAAATGGCGCAGCGATCAAAAGCGGTGCAAAAGCAGCCAGTGGTGATGTACTGGTGTTTATGGATGCCGATGGTCAACACGATCCAAAAGATATTATTGCGCTGATTGACAAGCTTAACGAGGGCTACGATATGGTGGTGGGAGCGAGAAGTATGGAATCCCAGGCGAGTATCGCGCGTGGTTTTGCCAATACCCTCTATAACTGGCTTGCCAGCTATATGGTAGGGCAACGCATTGAAGATTTGACATCGGGGTTCCGTGCGGTGAATGCTGACAAATTCAGAAAATTTTTGTTTCTGTTACCTGACGGTTTTTCCTATCCAACAACTATCACAATGGCTTTTTTCAAAGCCGGTTATGAAGTTGTTTACCATCCGATCAAGGTGAGTAAACGCATTGGTAAAAGTCATGTCAAAATACTTAAAGATGGCATGCGTTTCTTTCTTATTATTTTCAAAGTAGGTACTTTGTATTCACCTTTTAAGTTATTTTTACCGATTGCGATTTTGCAATTCCTTGTCGGCGTGTTGTATTACGCTTATACATTTACCTTTTATCACACTTTTACCAACATGAGTGCGTTAATGATTACCTCATCGATACTGATTTTTCTGATTGGGCTTGTATCCGAGCAAATCACGACATTAACGTATATGTTACAAAAAGATGATGATGAGGAAAGTTAAAGCTGTCCGTCGATGTCCTTACTATCCAGCATGGATTTCACATCGTAGACCACGTTTGGTTTGTTTTTGAGTGAGTCGAGTTCCGCATCGTTTAACTGTCGAAACTGATCGTGAGAAACAGCCATAATAATCGCGTCATAGGCTTTGCGCGGTTTGCGTGTATGTACCTTGCAGTTGGCTATGTCAGTCAGATGTGACTTATCGGCAACCGGCTCCCAGATTTCTATTTTTACCTGGTAGGACTGTAAAAATCTGACAATGTCGAGCACCTTGGTGTTGCGCAAATCAGGGCAGTTTTCCTTGAAAGTGGCCCCCATCACCAGTAGCGCAGCACCATTCGGGTTAATGCCTTTTTTAATCATTAGGTCCAGAACCCGTTGGGCGACGTACTTGCCCATACCGTCGTTGAGGCGACGGCTCGCCATAATGATGTCCGGGTGAAAGCCGAGAATATCTGCTTTGTGAGTCAGATAATAAGGGTCAACACTGATACAGTGTCCACCGACAAGGCCAGGTTTGAATGGCAGGAAATTCCACTTGGTGCCTGCGGCTTCAAGCACATCACTGGTATTAATACCCACCTTGTGAAATACCATGGCAAGCTCATTCATCAGGGCGATATTGACATCGCGCTGGATGTTTTCGGTGATTTTGGCAGCTTCAGCAACTTTGATGGACGGGGCAAGATGAGTGCCAGCGCTAATGATGGTCTGGTATAAGCAGTCTACACGTTTGGCCGCCTTGCTGTTTGAGCCCGACGTGATCTTGATGATGCTTGGTAATGGACGTGTCTTGTCACCCGGATTAATACGCTCCGGACTGTAACCGACATAAAAGTCCTTGTTCAGGGTCAGGCCGGTTAATTCCTCCAGAATCGGAATACAGATTTCTTCAGTAGCGCCCGGATAAACTGTTGATTCAAAAATCACGAGGTCATTTTTGCCAAGGGTGCGAGCAACAGTTTTACAGGCATTTTTTAGCGGTGTGAGGTTAGGGGTTTTGGCAATCGTGACCGGAGTGGGTACGGCGACAATGTAGGTGTTGGCCTGCTTGAGCTTTTTTTCGTCACTGGTCAGACGTAGATTTTTTGCCTGTTTGAGTGTTTTGCGATCAATTTCGTCGGTACGATCATCGCCGCTAGCCAGTTCCTTAATACGTTGGGTGTCTACATCAAAACCTGTGACAGGAAAATGTTTTGCAAATTCCACTGCCAGTGGCAGGCCCACGTAGCCGAGGCCGATAATTGCGATATGGTCGTCTGTTTGGTTACTCAAAATAGTGCTACTACCATAGTTGTTATCATTGATTCTACTGTATCTACGCGGCAAAAGACCAGCGGCTGCAGTCTGGTTGTAGTGCCTGTGTATAATGCATGCAATTAAGAATCAGATGATGACACATTGTGACAACCAATGACAAAAGATGACAAAGCGCCACCGCTGCGTAAAGGTCCGTGGACACAGCTCAGTGAACAGCAGGTTTACGATAACCCCTGGATTACGGTTACGCATCAGGATGTGCTAACACCGTCTGGTAGTGAAGGGGTCTATGGTGTTACACACTTTAAACATCACGCAGTGGGTGTGGTGCCAATAGATGCCGAGATGAATACCTGGTTGGTCAGGCAATATCGCTATCCACTGGAACATGACAGTTGGGAGATTCCGGAAGGAGGTGCTGCTAAAGATGAAGATTTGCTCGAAGCTGCGCAGCGGGAACTGCTGGAAGAAACTGGCTTGAGCGCAGCAAGTTGGCGTGAGTTATTAAATTTGCACCTTTCCAATTCGGTGACAGATGAAAAAGCGTGTATTTTCGTAGCAGAAGAACTCAGTGAAGGTGTAGCGCAACCGGATGAGAATGAAGAACTGGAAGTTATGAAATTGCCACTGGCAGATGCGATAGCGATGATGGATGCGGGCGAAATTACCGATGCGATCAGTGTGGCAGCACTGTTAGCGATGGCGAGATTATACCGGCTATAAAGATTTATTCCGGAGTTGCTTTGTCCTGGCGTTTAATCGCTTCCATAGCCTGATTGAGCATAGCGGTTTTTTTCTTTGCGGCTTCCTGTAGGTCCTCACCGAGATGGGCAACCTTGTCCGGGTGGTATTGCGCAATTTTTCGTTTATAAGCTTTGCGTGCTTCTTCAATACTGCTGTCGTGTTCGATACCCAGCGTTTCATAAGGTGATAATTCAGTAAACTCGGTTTTGGGTGCATTGTAGTCGGGAATACGGTGTTGCTTGATTTCCCGGTAGTAGCTTTTTTTCTTCTGCCGGTTACGATTTGCGAGTGGTAGTGTTGCGAGCCGAAATATCTGGAACAGAATAAACCAGACGGCAAACATTAACCCGTAGGCCCACCACGCAGGAACAGAAAGCATACTGTGTGACTGGTTGACGATGGTATGGGTCTGCTCGGGGCGTTGCATGGTGTTTTTGCCTTCTGCATGGTCATGATTGCTAAAATGTAAATTGCCGTGGTGATCCTGCCAGACCTTGACCGTCGTGGTTGTGGTTTGTCCTTGCTGATTTTGTGATGACATCACGCTTTTAATCAGGCGCTGATAGGCTGCGATATAAATGCCGCTGTCGAGCAGGGAGCGGGCATCAAGGTTTTGCAGGTTGCGGCGTGAAACCTCGTTAACGGCAGCAGGCAAGAGCAGGGTTAGCACGAGGCTGATAAGCGCAATTAAGATAAAACGCAGCATATCCTGAATCCACGAAGGCTTATATAAGCGCGCAATTGTAAGGGAAGTTTGAGCCTCAGGCTATTGCTGTGTAAAAAAACTACTTAAATAAAGCTTAATAATAAATATTTTGCTGATTTTTGTAGTTTTGCTACAATTACTAAACCAAACGGTAATGCGTATATACTCACGCAGCGCCAGGTAATAATTTTCCTCGACGGTAAAAGAGATTAGCTATGTCACAGGATATCGATCCGGTTGAAACGCAGGAATGGATAGAGGCAATGGAAGCCCTGATTCGACACGGGGGCAAGGAACGCGCAACCCATGTCTTTCTTGAAGTAGCGAAAAAACTCTATGAAGCTGGTATCAAGTTACCGACAGCAATTACCACACCGTTTCGCAATACCATCCATTTTACTGAAGAAAAACCTATGCCCGGTGATCTGTTTATGGAGCGACGTATTCGCTCCCTGATTCGCTGGAATGCGCTTGCAATGGTAATGCGTGCAAACAAGGCTGACGCAGGCCTCGGTGGGCATATCGCGACTTTCTCTTCAGCGGCTACGCTTTATGATGTTGGCTATAACTATTTCTTTCGCGGCAATGATCACGAGTTTGCGCCGGACGACAATGGCCGCCTTGGCGATTTGATCTATTTTCAGGGGCACAGTTCGCCGGGAATGTATGCGCGCTCTTTTCTTGAAGGGCGTCTCAGCGAGGCGCAGCTCGATAACTTCCGTCGTGAAGTGGATGGCAATGGTTTATCTTCCTACCCACATCCGTGGTTGATGCCGGATTATTGGCAGTTTCCCACCGTGTCCATGGGGCTTGGGCCGATTCAGGCGATTTACCAGGCTCATGTGATGAAGTACCAGGATAAACGCGGTCTTGTTGATCACGGTGATCGCAAGGTATGGGCGTTTCTCGGTGATGGTGAGTGTGATGAGCCGGAGTCTCTTGGTTCGATTGCAATGGCCGGGCGCGAGAAACTCGACAATCTCATCTTTGTTATTAACTGCAATTTACAACGGCTTGATGGCCCGGTGCGCGGTAATGGAAAAATTATTCAGGAGCTTGAAGGTGTGTTCCGTGGCGCGGGCTGGAATGTGATCAAGGTAGTCTGGGGACGTCACTGGGATCCGATTCTTGAAAAAGACAAAAGCGGTTTAATGCAAAAACGTATGGATGAAGTGTGTGACGGTGAACTGCAAAACTACAAAGCCAACGGTGGGGCTTATACCCGTGAGCACTTCTTTGGTAAGTATCCGGAGACACTTGAGCTCGTCAAGGATCTTTCCGATGACGACATTATGTATCTGAATCGCGGTGGTCATGATCCTTACAAGGTTTATGCGGCTTACGATGCTGCGTTTAAACACAAGGGGCAACCCAGTGTGATTCTCGCTATGACGGTAAAAGGTTATGGTATGGGGACTGCAGGCGAGGCGGCTAATGATACGCACTCAGTGAAAAAGCTCGATATTGAAAGCCTGCGCAAATTCCGCGATCGTTTTGATATTCCGATTTCTGATGATGAAATTGAGAATGTTCCCTATTATCGGCCGCCAGAGGACAGTGCGGAAATCAAATATATGCTCGAACGGCGTCAGGATCTCGGTGGCCTGATTCCCGTGCGCAGTCGTGACAGTGAAGTGCTACCTGCACCACCACTCGAAGCGTTCGCATCGATTACCAAAGGCAGTGGTGAACGTAGTATTTCGACCACAATGGCATTTGTACGACTGTTGTCTACCCTGGTGAAAGACAAGGCCATCGGCCAGCGGGTGGTACCGATTGTGCCGGATGAGGCGCGTACCTTTGGCATGGAGGGTATGTTTCGCCAGTTGGGCATTTACTCGTCTGTGGGGCAGCGCTACACCCCGCAGGATCACGATCAAGTGATGTACTACAAAGAAACCGAACAGGGGCAAATTCTCGAAGAGGGTATCAACGAGGCCGGAGCATTTTCAGCCTGGCTTGCCTGCGCCACTTCGTATAGTACCAATCAGTATCCGATGATTCCGTTCTTTATTTTTTATTCGATGTTTGGTTTTCAACGTATTGGCGATCTGGCTTGGGCTGCGGGCGATTCCCAGGCGCGGGGTTTTCTTATCGGTGCAACTGCGGGGCGTACTACATTAAATGGTGAAGGTCTGCAGCACCAGGATGGCCACAGCCACATTCTCGCTAACACAATTCCAAATTGTGTAACGTATGATCCGACCTACAGTTATGAGCTTGCGGTCATTATTCAGCATGGCTTGTATCGTATGCATGAAAAGCAGGAAAACTGTTTCTATTACATTACGACGATGAATGAAAACTATCCGCAGCCGGCAATGCCTGTGGAAAATGTAGAGGGTATTTGTGAAGGCATTATTAAAGGCATGTACTTGTTGCGTGCCGCAGACCAGGCCAAGGATCATACGGTGCAACTGATGGGTAGTGGTACGATCTTGCGCGAAGTAGAAGCGGCAGCAGATCTTCTTGCTGAAGATTATGGTGTGGCGGCGGACATCTGGAGTCTTACAAGTGTTAATGAATTGCGCCGCGATGGGCTCGCTGTAGAACGCGAAAATCGACTCAACCCTTCACAGCCACCCCGGCAGGCTTTTGTCACACAGCAATTAAATGAGCGATTTGGTCTAGGTAACAAGGGGCCTGTGATTGTGGCGACAGACTATATCAAACTCTATGCAGAACAACTGCGCAGTTATATTCCCGAGGTGAGTTATACCGTGCTCGGAACCGATGGCTTTGGGCGCAGTGATACTCGTGCCAAACTGCGTCGCCACTTTGAAGTAGATCGTTATTATATTGTTTGTGCGGCGTTAAAAGCCCTGCATGACGAGGGCAAGCTGGAACTCAGTGTCTTGCAAGCGGCGCTGGAACGCTACGATATCCGGGCTGACAAGCCTGATCCCCTTTATTGTTAGGATGTGACCGTAGATTTATGGCTAGTAACAGTACACAGACTATCGTTATTCCTGACCTCGGCGGCGCCGAGGGTGTTGAGGTGATTGAAATTGCTGTGGCGGTAGGGGATACCATTGCCGTTGATGATGAACTGATAGTGCTTGAGTCTGATAAGGCTTCGATGGAGATTCCTTCCAGCCATGCAGGAACAATCACGGCTATTCATGTCACTGTGGGTGATCAGGTCAATGAAGGTGATGCGCTGGTCGAGCTGGAGCTAACAGAAGCAGCAGAAACAGGAAAGGAGGAGTCTGAGGAGCAAGCGGAACCATCATCACCAAAACAACAGGAAACTGCGCCGGAACAGTCTGCAGCGAGTATGGAAACTGTGGAAACGGTAGAGGTGAAAGTGCCTGATATCGGTAGCGAAAGTGCGGAAGTGATTGAAGTATTGATTCAGGCTGGTGATAAAATTGTTGCAGAAGATTCCCTGATCGCACTGGAAAGTGACAAGGCCTCAATGGAGGTGCCTGCACCAGTGAGTGGTACTGTCTTGGAGGTGCAGGTCAAGGTTGGTGATACCTTGAGCGAAGGAGATGTGATTGCTGTTGTCGAGGCGCATCTGTCAGCTCAGCCAGAAACACAAACTGTATCTGAGACACAGAAGCCGCCGTTATCATCGGAGCCACAACCCAAACAAGCGACCAATAAGCCTGTAGCTGCGCAGTCTACTACTGTGATGCCGGCTACAGATCTCAAAGAGGTTTATGCCGGACCTGCGGTACGTAAGCTGGCCCGTGAACTGGGTGTTGATCTGACACAGGTACGTGCCACCGGCCCCCGTGGGCGTTTACAAAAAGATGATTTACACAATTACATTCGCGAGGCTTTGAGCAAGGCCCGCGAGGGTGGCGGAGCGATTCCGGCGGTTCCTGCGGTTGATTTTGCCAAATTCGGTGAAGTCGAACTTGTGCCGATGAGCAAGATCGATAAGGTAACTGCGGCGAACATGCAGCGTAGTTGGCTTAATGTGCCCCATGTAACCCAGTTTGATGAAGCTGATCTATCGGTGGTGGATCAGCTGCGCAATGATTGGAAAGCACAAGCTGAGCAACGTGAAATTAAACTGACACCGCTGGCTTTTTTGCTCAAGGTGTGTGCGCTGGCATTGCTGGAGCATCCGAAGCTGAATTCATCCCTGCACCACGATCAGGAGCATTTTGTGCGCAAGAAATATGTGCACATTGGTATGGCAGTGGATACCCCGAAGGGTTTAATGGTGCCAGTAATTCGCGATGTGGATAAAAAGGATCTGTGGCAGCTGGCGCAGGAGGTGATTGAGCTGGCGGAGAAAGCGCGTCAGGGAAAACTGAAACCTGCCGATATGCAGGGAGGGTGTTTTAGTATTTCCAGCCTCGGTGCGATTGGAGGCCAGGGGTTTACGCCTGTGGTGAATACGCCGGAAGTTGCGATCCTCGGTGTTTCCAAAGCAACGATAAAGCCGCTCTGGAATGGCGAAGCGTTTATGCCTGGAAAAATGTTACCGTTGTCTTTGTCCTATGATCACCGGGTAATTAACGGCGCGGATGCGGGGCGGTTTCTAACCTTTATTGTTGATGCGCTGGCGGATATTGCGAGCTTTGAAAAAGACGGATAAGTTATAACAAGCCTTTAAAATAGGCGATAGTTTCTTTCAGACCGTCTTCAAGTGTAACTTTTGGTTCCCACTCAAGTAACTCTTTTGCGAGAGAGATGTCCGGTTGACGCTGTTGTGGATCGTCTTGAGGTAGAGGTTGAAAAACAAGTTTTGATTTTGATCCGGTAATACTCAACACTTTTTCTGCCAGTTCAAGCATGGAAAACTCACCGGGATTACCCAGATTAACCGGGCCGATGGCACCAGCGCGGTTATTCATCATACGAATACTTGCTTCAATTAAATCATCGACGTAGCAAAAAGAGCGTGTCTGCTCGCCATTGCCATAGATAGTAATTTCTTCGTTGTTAAGTGCCTGCATAATAAAGTTGCTGACAACGCGGCCATCGTCCGGGCGCATCCGCGGGCCGTAGGTATTAAAAATACGAATCACGCGAATATCAAGTGAGTGTTGACGATAATAATCAAAGAACAACGTTTCGGCACAGCGTTTACCTTCGTCATAACAACTGCGCGGCCCGATCGGGTTGACCTTGCCCCAGTAGCTCTCCGGCTGTGGGTGGATCTCTGGGTCACCATAGACTTCTGAAGTCGAGGCTTGCAGAATTTTGGCCTGTACACGCTTTGCCAGTCCAAGCATATTGATTGCACCGTGCACAGAGGTTTTTGTTGTTTGCACCGGGTCGTGTTGATAATGAATCGGTGAGGCAGGGCAAGCAAAGTTATAAATTTCATCGACTTCAACGTAGAGTGGAAATGTTACATCGTGGCGCATGATTTCAAATGATGGCGAGCCGAGCAGGTGACGGATGTTTTCCTTGCGGCCGGTATAGTAGTTGTCGAGACAGAGAACATCATGTCCTGCAGTAACAAGACGCTCGCATAAATGTGAACCTAGAAAACCAGCACCACCGGTAATCAGAATACGCTTTGAAGTTTGTGGAGACATGCTGTAACGATAATCCGTTTGTTATTGTTAATGAAACGTTACCAGAATAACGGTATTTTGATCTGAATGCTATTTCTGGTGTGTTTTATGTTCAAGTCTGTGGACGGCATAGCTGCATACAAAGATCCTGTAACTCGTTCCAGGGGCTATGCTGAGCCATGCCTTTGATGGAAAGATCAATCTGACTGGCCTGTTTAAGCAGTTGGTGCAAGTGCTGTAAGGGCAGGCGTTTCAATGCTTGTTGAAACAGGGGTTGACGTTTTTCCCAGACACCTTGTTTTTTCAGTGCCCAGTTGATCTGCTCACCGCTATCCAGCGCTAGCCTGGTGGAGATCAGTATGCGTAATTCCCGCGTCAGTGCCCAGAGAATCGCTGTCTCGGCAGTGCCTTCATCGCGCAGGCCTTGCAAAATTTTTAAAGTGCCCGCTGCATCGCCGAGCAAGGCTTTGTCGGTCAGTGCGAAAACATTATAGCGGGCACTGTCGGTGACGGCTTCGGTTAAACGAGTTTCGTCAATCGGTTGATCATCGAACAGCAGGCGCAGTTTCTCAATTTCCTGGCTTGCGGCGAGCAGATTGCCCTCAATGCGATCCTGCAAAATTTGCAAGGCGCCGCTGTTGAGATTTAACCCGGCTTTCTGGCAGCGCTGGTTGAGCCACTGGCCCAGAGCCTGGCCTTCGAGCGGCCAGACAGGAATAAACAAGCTTTTACTTTCAAGACTTTTGAACCATTTTGTGCGCTGTGAAGATGCGTCGAGTTTGGCACTAATAATTAATAACACGGTATCAGGGTTAGGTTGCTGTACATAGTCGAGCAGGGTTTTGTGGTTGGGTTTTTGTTTTGGGCAGCGTATTTCAACCAGCTTGCGCTCTGCAAACAATGACATACTGTTCATGGACTGGATCACCTGTTCCCAGTCGAAGCCTGGGCTATCAGTATGGAACAGTTCCCGTTCGCTAAAGCCTTGTTGCTTGCACGTTGCGCGAATCGCGTCGGCACATTCGTTAACGAGCAGGGTCTCATCACCACTAATCAGATAAACTGGCGCGAGTCCTTTTTTAAGTTCGTTATGAATTCGATCAGCGTAAACTTTCACAGGTATTTTTCACAGAGTTACTGTGTCAGACGTGCCTGATCAATAATCTGGCGTATTGCTTTAAGGCGCATTTCATTGAGCAATTTTTCCTGCTCGTTATCCGTGGCCGCAGTACTGGTTTTGCTGTTGGTAAAACTGTCGCGAATAGTGACTATCCGGGTCGGGCTATCTTTTGGCAGCTGGTAGTAAACGCGCATAACCAGTTCGTATTCTGCAGCAGCCAGGCCGCTGCCAAGCGATGCAATACGATTGGAAATATGTTCGCTCACAAGATAGATGCTTGTGCTGTCAGCGGTGTTTTCTGCGAGCAAACTCTGACGTCTTAGTTCACGATCAAATTCGCGATACAGGGAGGTGTACTCATCCGCTGCGCTCAGGCTGATTGTTGTTGCCTGACTGTGATTGCTGTCGCCACTATTACTGCCGCGCAATTGCCAGCCGCAGGACGATAGTAATACGATAAAACATGACAACAGAAAGTGTTTCATTAACCCACCACAATGTTCAGCAGTTTATTAGGCACGTGAATAACTTTGCGAATACTTTTGTCTTCAGTAAAACGCTGTACATTTTCCTCAGCAAGCGCGAGCGCCTGTACGCTATCCTGGTCGGCATCTACCGGCGCCTCGATTTTGCCGCGCACTTTGCCATTCACCTGAACGACAACCGTAATACTGCTGCGCACCAGAGCGCTCTGATCAACAATGGGCCATGGGGTGTTGATAATCGCTGCCTCGTTGCCAAGTGCTTGCCACAATACGTGGCAGATATGAGGAGCAATGGGTGCGATCAATAATAATGCACTTTGTAATGCTTCCCGTTCTGCGGCAAGTGACTGTTCGTTGTCGCGTTCGGCACAGGCGGTTACTTCGTTAAGCAGTTCCATCACTGCGGCTATCGCAGTGTTAAATGTTTGCCGTTCACCGTAGTAATCTGAAACCCGGGCAATTGTCTCATGGGTTTTGCGACGCAGATTGGTCGCGTTTTCACTGAGGTTATCTGTATCAAGTGTGACGGGAATGCCGGCTTGCAAATGTTCATAAGTGGTTTTCCAGAGGCGACGCAGGAAACGGTTGGCGCCTTCGACACCCGCATCGTTCCACTCGAGAGTTTGTTCCGGTGGTGCAGCAAACATCGTAAACAATCGTACGGTGTCAGCGCCGTATTGTTCTACAGCGGTTTGCGGGTCAATGCCATTGTTCTTTGACTTCGACATTTTAGTCATGCCGCCAACTTCCAGTGTTTCACCGCTTTCGTTCAGGCGGGCGCTGATGACCTTGCCCTTGTCATCGCGTTCCAGTGTGACTTCGGCGGGGTTAAACCACTGCTTGCTGCCATCGTCATTACTGCGAAAGAATGAATCGGCGAGCACCATGCCTTGGCATAACAGACGTTTGAATGGCTCGTCACTAGTGACAAGACCTTCATCGCGCATCAGTTTATGAAAAAAGCGTGCATAGAGTAAATGTAAAATGGCATGTTCAATTCCTCCGACATATTGATCGACGGGCAGCCAGTAATCCGCAGCGTCTTTATCGAGCATGCCGTCAGCAAATTGTGGGCAGGTATAGCGGGCGTAATACCAGGACGATTCCATGAAGGTATCAAAGGTATCCGTTTCATGCTCAACCGCTTCGCCGCCGTGTTCTGCCTTGCGCCACTCAGGATCAGCTTTGATCGGTGATTGCACACCATCCATTGTCACGTCTTCCGGTAACAGCACGGGCAGCTTTTCCAGTGGTACGGGAATTTCACCGCCTGCGGGTAAATTAAACATCGGTATCGGTGCACCCCAGTAACGCTGACGCGAAACGCCCCAGTCGCGCAAGCGGTAGTTGGTTTGCACCTTGCCTTTGCCCTGGTCTTCGAGCGCTTTGGCAATTGCATCAAATGCAGCGGCAAAGTCGAGATCGTTAAATTCGCCGGAATTAACCAGTACACCTTTTTCAACAAAAGCACAGGTATTGAGATCGCATTCTTCACCGTTGGCTGGTGCGATAACCTGTTCGATTGACAGGCTGTATTTCTTCGCAAATTCATAGTCACGTTGATCATGCCCTGGTACAGCCATCACCGCACCGGAGCCGTAATCCATCAGTACATAGTTGGCAACCCAGACAGGAACTTCCTTACCTGTTAATGGATGGATGGCTTTGATACCGGTATCAATACCGAGCTTGTCCATTGTTGCCATATCGGCTTCGGCGACAGATTGCTTTTTGCAACTTGCGATAAAGCTGGCAAGATCCGGGTTATCTTTGGCAAGTGCGAGAGCAACCGGGTGTTCTGCAGCAAGGCTGACGTAGGTTACGCCCATTAGCGTATCGGGGCGCGTAGTATAAATATCAAAGGTGTTATATTCGTCAACGGCTGTTGCAAGTGCAAATGTCATTTCTACACCGCGGCTTTTGCCAATCCAGTTGCGCTGCATGGTTTTGACTTGTTCAGGCCAGTGTTCAAGCTGATCAAGGTCATTGAGTAACTGTTCGGCGTAATCGGTAATCTTGATAAACCACTGTGGAATTTCCTTGCGCTCCACAGTTGCCCCGGAGCGCCAACCCTTGCCGTCAATCACCTGTTCGTTGGCAAGTACGGTTTGGTCAACCGGATCCCAGTTCACTGTAGCCATTTTTTTATAGACCAGGCCTTTCTCGTAGAGGCGGGTAAAAAACCACTGTTCCCATTTGTAGTAATCAGGCTCACAAGTAGCAAGTTCTCGTGTCCAGTCAAAGCCGAAGCCAAGGCTTTTCAGTTGGCTCTTCATATAGTCGATATTGCTGTAGGTCCACTTTGCCGGCGCTGTGTTATTTTGAATGGCGGCGTTCTCTGCGGGTAAACCAAACGCATCCCAACCCATGGGATGCAAGACATTTTTCCCCTGCATACGCTGGTAGCGTGCAATCACGTCAGTAATTGTATAGTTGCGCACATGACCCATGTGCAGTTTGCCACTCGGATACGGAAACATGGCGAGGCAATAGAACTTTTCCTTGCCAGGTTGTTCTGCGACATTAAAACAGTGATTGTCTTCCCACCAGGACTGTGCCTGTTGTTCAATTTTTTCTGGATGGTATTGCTCTTCCATCAACGCGGAGCCTTCGATTAACAACAAAGGGCGGATTATAAAGGAAGTGAGGCCTATTTATTACCTATTTCCCGGTTTGTCGCGTGTCGTGCCAGGCCCATAGCAGCAATAGCAGACACAGGCCAAACAGTGGCCAGCTTTGTAGACGCATAAACGGGGTTGTGCCACGGAACGGGTAGAACTTGCCGGTGAGCACAGTGCGCTCGAACTGTGCGCTGGCTGACTGAATGGTCCCATCCGGTTTGATGATGGCAGATACACCATTATTGGTACCGCGAATCAGATAGCGCCCGGTTTCCATGGCTCTTGCCTGGGCCATTTGCAAGTGCTGCAAAGGGCCGCTTGAGGTGCCGAACCAGCTGTCATTACTGATCGTGACAAGAAAATCTGTTTCTGTTGCATTGCGTGCCACAAGGTGTGGGTAGACGATTTCGTAGCAGATATAGGGGGCAAAGCGGTGATTACCGGCCTTGGGCATGGTTTGTCGATCGGGCCCCGGAGAGAAGCTTGACATCGGCAAATCAAAAAATGCGATCAACCCGCGTAACAGTTTTTCCAGTGGCACGTATTCGCCAAATGGTACAAGGCGAACCTTGTGATAGACCCCTTCACCATCGCCGAGTGCCACAATGCTGTTGTGGTAAAGACCCTGCTCCGTGCGCCAGGGGATGCCGGTAATCAGGCTGGTGTTGTGTTGTTGCCCTTTATGGTCCAGTTTGCCGAGAAACGGACGAGCGTTGTGAAAAAACTCCGGTAGCGCCGCTTCGGGCCAGAGAATAATATCGCTGTGCCAGTAATCCCGGCTCATCTGGTTAAGGGTGGCGCGAATCATGTCACGGTTGTCCGGATTCCACTTTTCGGCGAGAGAAAAATTGGGTTGCACAATAGTGACGGTTAACGGTTTGTCGCGGTGTCCCGTGGTCCAGTAAAAACTGTTTAATCCTATACCAGCAATGCATAGTGCGAGTACCGGTACTGATGGCCAGATGCGGCGAGCAGTTAGCAGCTCTGTTAGCGCAACGGCACTGAGTACAACAATAAAACTCACGCCCCAGACACCGACGATGGGAAACCAACCTGCGAGTACGGTATCGACATGGGCATAGCCAAGGTACAGCCAGGGAAAACCGGTAAGCAACCAGGAGCGCAGCCACTCGCCCAATACCCAGACTGCCGGAAATGCAATCATCCAGGCGGTGTGTTGCCGGTGTCGACAGCAGCGTCGCCAGATGTAGAAGGGCAAGGCAAAAACCAGTCCAAGGCCGATAACAAAGATAGTGGTGAGCAATACTGCAAGAGCTACCGGAGCATGGCCATGATCGTGGATGCTGACGTAAACCCAGGAGGCACCGCTGGCAAACAGTGCGGTACCAAATACCCAGCCGAGTAAAAATGTCTGTTTGAGGTTGCGTTGCTGTAGACAAAAATAGAACACAGCAACGCCAGCCAGTGCACAGGGCCAGAGGTTAAACGGTGCGAAAGAGAAGGGTATGAGTGCTCCGCCAATTGCGCAGCTCAACACGCCAGGCCAGTGTCTGGCAGCTGTGTGCAAGCGCTGCTTCATGCAGATTCGATTTCAGCCGGTTCCGGCGCTGTCATGCGCAGCAGATGGATCTGGCGGCTATCCGCGTTAAGTACACGAAAACGGTAATCGCTAATTGTGGCAATTTCGTTGCGCCGCGGTAAATGGCCGAATTCGCGCATCAGCAGACCGCCGATAGTATCGTACTCTTCATCATTGAGGCTGGCGTCAAAAAAGCCGTTAAAGTCTTCAATCGGTGTCAGGGCCTTGATCAGGTAATCGCGTTGATTGAGCTTGCGGATAAAATTGTCGTTACCTTCAAAGTCAGTTTCGTCCTCGATCTCGCCGACGATCTCTTCGAGAATATCCTCGATTGTCACGAGTCCCGATACGCCGCCGTATTCGTCCACAACAATGGCCATATGGTTACGGTTTTCACGAAACTCCCGCAGCAGGTCGTTGAGGCGCTTGGTCTCCGGAATAATATTGGCCGGGTGCAGCGCTGCGGATAAATCGAAAGTGTCTGCACCGTTGGCAATTAGTGGCAACAGGCTTTTCGCCAGCAATATACCTTTGATGTCATCGACGGATTCCCCGATAACTGGAAAACGGGAGTGACCGCTATCTATAACGGACTGGAGAAACTGTTCCGGTTGTTCATCTTCCTTGACGACCACCATTTGCGGGCGCGGCACCATAATATCCCGAACCTGTATGTCTCCCACACCGAGAGCGCCTTCCATAATGCCGAGCACCTCGTTGTCGACGAGGTCATTCTCATTGGCTTCACGCAAAATTTCCCGCAGCTCATCGCTGTTTTTTGGGCTTAAGCTGAAAACGCGGGTCAGTCGTTCAATCCAGGAACGTTCGTTATGACTATTGGGAACCTCGTCGTTCATTGTGTTAGTAATACTCCGTATCCGTAAAAGGTTAGTGGTAGGGATTATCGATGCCGAGCTGTTGCAACAGCTCGATTTCCAGTGCTTCCATCTCTTCGGCATCAGTGTCGTTGATATGGTCGTAGCCGATCAGGTGGAGAGTGCCGTGAATAACAATATGTGCCCAGTGCGAGTTGGTGCTTTTTTTCTGCTCCCTTGCTTCACGATTAACGACGTCCGCGCAGATGACAAGGTCGCCCAGCAGAGGGAGATCAATATGCTCGGGCAGGTCAGAAGGGAATGACAGGATATTGGTGGCACCTTCCTTGTGTCGATAGGTATGGTTCAGTGTTGCGCTTTCCATGCTATCAACAATGCGAATACACAGTTCAGCATCAATATAGTTGCGGCTTTGCAGTGCGGTTTCACTCCAGCGCTGCAAAGCCTGTAAATCGGGAACGTCATCACTGTCGGAAGCGTTTTGGAAGTCCACGGTAATGGCCATTATGAGTGAGAGAAAATGTTATTCATCGTTGTCGATTGACGGGCTGTCATAGTCCTCGTAGGCATCGACAATGCGCTGCACGAGTGGGTGGCGCACGACATCTTTCGAATTAAAGCGAGTGAAGTGGATGCCATCAACACTTTTTAGTACTTTGCACGCGTGTAATAGCCCCGACTCCGTGCCGCGGGGTAGATCGATCTGGGTTGTGTCACCGGTAATGACAGCTGTGGAGCCGAAACCAATGCGGGTTAAGAACATTTTCATCTGCGCCACAGTGGTATTTTGGCTTTCATCAAGAATAATAAAAGCATTGTTGAGTGTGCGGCCGCGCATATAGGCGAGCGGAGCTACTTCAATAATATGCTTATCGAACATTTTGTTGACTGCGTCAAAGCCGAGCATCTCGTAAAGCGCATCGTAGAGCGGGCGCAGATACGGGTCGATCTTCTGCGCGAGATCGCCAGGTAAGAAACCGAGTTTTTCGCCCGCTTCGACCGCAGGGCGCACGAGCAGCAAACGTTCTACCTGTTCCTTTAGCAGGGCTTCTACAGCACAGGCAACTGCGAGGTAGGTTTTACCCGTACCGGCAGGGCCGATACCAAAAGAGATGTCGTGGTCGCGAATTGCTGCGACATAGCCTTTCTGGTTATTGCCGCGCGGTTTAACTGCATGGTTTTTGGTGCGGATAACCGGAATTGCCGCTACATTGTCATTGTCGCTTTGGTTGTCTTCCATCAGGCTTTCAATTCCTGCGCTTTGTAAATAGAGGTGGATTTTATCCGGTGTCAGTTCAACCGGACCGTCTGCTTCGGCGTAGAGGTTCTGCAACAGTACGCCGGCTTTTTCCGTGCCGGCGCGCGGTCCGTGCAGAGAAAAAACATTGCCGCGGTTGCGAATCTCGATATTCAAACGCCGCTCAATTTGTTTCAGGTGCTCGTTAAACTGGCCACACAGATTCGCCAGACGCCGGGTATCGTCCGGTTCGAGAGTCAGGGTTTGACTGTTATTAAAACCGTTTTCCAGGTTGTTAGTAGATCCATCGCCATTAAGGGTCTTGTCGGAGCTGCTGGTGGTTGCTTCGGTTCCAGTGGAACTCTGGTTCTCCTGGCCAGCATTGAGGTCTGGTTGGTTGTGTTCCGGTTGATCGTTCAAGTTTGTTATTGGCCGCCCGCGGCGGTGTTTATGATGTTTCAAGGATATACCCATTTGTTACTTGAAAAAACCGTTTTTTCACGGGGAAGTGACCAATGGCATGACGAATTGACAGTGTGTTCTCAAACGCTTTTGACAGTGCCACGTAGCGAGTTAGGAAGTGCTTCGTCGATATGGACATCGACAAACTGGCCAACAAGCGCGGTATCGTTGCTACGGAAATTAACCACGCGATTGTTTTCCGTACGGCCTTGCAATTGCCCTGGATCTTTTTTCGAAATACCGCTGACAAGAATACGCTGCTCGGTACCTGCCATCTTGCGGGAGATATCCATCGCCTGTTGATTAATACGCTGCTGTAATAATTGCAGACGCTGTTTTTTTGTTTCTTCCGGGGTATCGTCGGGCAAGTCAGCCGCCGGTGTTCCAGGGCGTGGGCTATAAACGAAGCTGAACGAGTGGTCGAAGCCCACCTCGGCAATCAGTTTCATCGTTGCGTTGAAATCCTGTTCGGTTTCGCCCGGAAAGCCGACAATAAAATCAGAAGAAATGGAAATTTCCGGTCGTATTTTGCGCAGCGCGCGAATTTTCGATTTGTACTCAAGCGCTGTGTGGCCGCGTTTCATCGCACTGAGAATACGATCCGAGCCACTTTGTACCGGCAGGTGTAAGTGGCTGACAAGCTCCGGAACTTCAGCGTAAATATCAACAAGTGATTGACTAAATTCGATTGGGTGGGAGGTGGTGTAACGAATACGATCAACACCGTCGATACGGGCCACATAGCTAATCAGTTCAGCAAGATCTGCATGGCTGCCCTGATGTTCTCCGCGGTAGGCATTAACATTTTGACCGAGCAGGTTAATCTCACGCACGCCACTTGCGGCGAGATGAGCAACTTCTTCAAGCACGCTGTGCAAGGGGCGGCTCACTTCTTCGCCGCGGGTGTAGGGTACCACGCAGAAGGTGCAGTATTTGCTACAGCCTTCCATTACCGAAACAAATGCGGACACACCATCAGCTTCCGGTTGTGGCAGGTGGTCAAATTTTTCGATCTCGGGAAAGCTGATATCCACGAGGGTGGTTTTGCCGCCTGGTGTTGAGTGGCGCTGTTCAATCATTTCCGGTAAGCGATGCAGGGTCTGGGGTCCGAAGACAAGATCGACATAGGGCGCGCGTGCGGCAATCGCGTCACCTTCCTGGCTTGCGACACAGCCGCCGACACCGATAATGAGTTCCGGGTTGTCCTGCTTGAGATTTTTCCAGCGGCCTAGCTCGTGAAATACTTTTTCCTGGGCTTTTTCACGCACTGAACAGGTATTGAGCAGAATCACATCCGCTTCCACCGGATCATCGGTGAGTTCCAGAGCGTGGCTTGCGCCGAGCAAATCACCCATGCGTGCCGAATCGTACTCATTCATCTGGCAGCCGTGGGTTTTGATATAGAGCTTTTTCGATTCGCTCATAGTCAGGGGTCTGAAAACTCTGAAGCAGGGGCGGCGCATTATAGCGAGATTTTACGCGGGGAAAAGCCGGATTTGTGCGCTTTTAAAGGTTTGTGGCAGGGTATAAGAAAAGCTGTTGAAAAATCGCGATTTGACCCTATTATGAGTAACCACACTGTAGTATCCGGATTAACAGAGTTAAATCATGCAAAACCCTATATATCGAGTGGTTTTTTATAACCAGAACCAGATCTATGAGCTTTACGTAAACCAGATTTACCAGAGTGATCTGTACGGGTTTATTGAGGTGGAGGAATACCAGTTTAACGAGCGTTCCGGCATGATCGTGGATCCAAGTGAGGAGAAGCTCAAAAACGAGTTCAGCGACGTAAAACGCAGCTACATACCGATGCACTCGATTGTACGTATTGATGAAGTTGAAAAACAGGGCGTCGGTAAAATCACCGAGGTCAAAGGTGACAAGATTCACCCAATACCCTTTCCAACGCCAGGGGCAAATAGCTCCGATTAGCCTGACTGCACGGGCAGTGGTAAAATACGGCTCGTTTTAAGTAGCCGTTTTTAAACGACTTTTCTATTTTGACCAATGGGAGGAAATTATGGATTTTCATGACCTGGGGATGTTTTTATTCCGCTGGCTGCACGTGCTGTTCGGCATTGTCTGGATCGGCATGTTGTACTACTTCAACTTTGTACAGGGTGAGTATTTCAAGGAGGCAGAAGCGGATGCAAAAGCTGATGCGGTGAAAAAACTGGCGCCGCGTGCACTGTGGTGGTTTCGCTGGGGGGCGATGTTCACCTTCCTGACTGGTGCGGTACTGACTTTGGGTTTGATTAAAGCTCAAAACGTCGATCTGTACATCGTCTTTGGTGCCACTATGGGTACCCTGATGTTCCTGAACGTGTGGCTGATTATCTGGCCGGCGCAGAAAATTGTTTGTGGTCTTGCTGAAGGTGATGCAGCTGCTGCAGCACCGAAAGCACTGCTTGCATCACGCACCAATGTACTGTTCTCCGCGCCGATGCTGTTTGGCATGATTGCATCTCCGCATCTTCACGGAGGTAAGGGCGGCGCGCTGTTGGCTACCAACTACAGCGGCACAGCATTATGTCTTGCGCTGTTAGTCATTGCTGCACTCGAAGCCAATGCGATCTTCGGCAAAATTGGTCCGATGCAAACGGTTAAAGGTGTGATTCACTGCAGCCTTGCGTTAACCGTTGTCATGTTCGCGATTGTCAGCTTTTTGTAAGTATTAGCGCAGTTTTTAACAACCCGTCACTGCACTGCAGTGACGGGTTTTTTATTGTCTGCTGTTCAGATATAAAAATATTTATACCCATTTCCAGCCGTGCTTTTGAAAAAAGCGTGTGCCGGAACGGGCGAATTGTTGAATGTGCCACAATCCCTTGCGCGCGGAAAAACCACCGAGGTGTTGAATATGCATGACCGGGTTATAGGCGACCTTGCCTTTTTGTGCGAGACGCAGCGATAAATCAAAGTCTTCAAAATAAAGGAAAAAACGCTCATCAAAGCCATCGACTTCGCGAAACGTGTTGGTGCGAATCAGCATACAGCAGCCGCTGATAATGGGTACATTTTTTTCCACCTGCTTGCTGTTGTATAACTCCTGCATTTCGTAGTGGGCGAGTTTCTTGCTAAACGGCTTTTGTAAAAAGGTTGGCATAAAGCCGCGCATCCACAAATCAAACACACGCGGATAACGCTTACACAAATACAACGGCTGACCGTTTTCGTTTTCTACGTGGGGCGCTACGGTCACGACATCCTGTTCCTGTTCAAGAAATGACAGGCCTTGCCAGATAAAATCATCGCTGAGGATAACATCGGGGTTAAGTACAAGATGGTAGTCACTGTCGAGATGCTTGAGACAGAGATTGTGACCACCACCGTAGCCGAGATTCTTGCCCTTGCTGAGAGTGATAACCTCGCAGGTGGCAGCAGCACTAAATTTCTCAAGCGTGGATGCAATGGCGGTGAGGGTAGGGCCACCGGATTCATTGTCGATAAGGAATAGATCGCAACAGAGTTTGGGCCACTGCTGATGGGCAACGTCCAGAGCTGACTCCACTGAAGCGAGAGTTTGCTCAAGTACATCAATGCTGGTTTTGTAAGTGACAATGGAAATTGAAAGCTTCACACTCAACTCGTAGCGACATCTTGTTTTTGCTCATTATTCCGCAAGCCTGACAGAACTAATGACTACGGATTGGCTACTACCTGTTACTCTGTACCAACAGTTTCCGATCGGGCTTAACCGGTATGGATTGACTGTAACAGGCGTACAGCGATTCCACAAGCAAGCAAAACAAGCCTTGTTTGCGTGCGGGCTGGCCGCTATCATGCGGGAACAATAAGTTAGAAGTCCATTTGATAATGTCTTTAAAAAGGCCTCAACGCGTGCTCGCTGTGCTCGGCATGCATCGCAGCGGTACCAGTTGTCTCACCGGTTCACTCCAGCAAGGGGGGCTATTTCTCGGTAAACACCACACTTGGAATGAATACAATCGTAAGGGCAACCGGGAAAATCAGGATGTGGTTAATCTGCACGAGAATATCTTCAAGGCCAATGGCGCAAGCTGGGACAAGCCACGACGCAACAGCAGTTTTGTTGACCGTTTTATGCAGCGTTCAATGAAATGGCAAGTACGCCATTTTGATCGAGCCAAAGAAATCCTTGCCGAATATGCCCATGAAGCCTTGTGGGGCTTCAAGGACCCACGTGCGCTATTTTTGTTGCATGGCTGGAAAAAACTTGTGGCCGATATCGAGTATGTGGGGATTTTTCGTCACCCGATGGCGGTTGCCCAGTCGCTGAACAGTCGCCCCGCACTGCCCATCTCTATCGAGCAGGGGCTCAACATGTGGTATGCCTATAACTCGGAGTTGCTCAAACAGTATGAGCAACAGGCATTTCCGCTGTTTTGTTTTGACTGGCCCGAGGATGAGTTTCACAGCAAACTCAATACGCTGCACGAGGATTTGCAACTCGCACCGGTACCGGAAGGTGAGCGGTTTTATACGGCTGATTTGCATAATCAGAAGATTGCGGAACAGGCACAGTTACCGCAACATGTTGATGCACTTTATCAGCGCCTGTTACAGTTGCAGTACTCACCTGCATGATATGCATAAATTGAACCATGAGTAACGACCAGGATAACAAACCCGAGTCGGGTACTGCGGCGAACCAGCCCACCCCGAAGAATATTCCGAATTCGCCGAAGCCGATTATGTGGTTTAACCCGGATAGCATGCCGGTTATGCCGGGTGTTGGTAAGACGGCCGAGTCCAGGCCACTGCTGTCGATAGTCGTGATGGTGTATAAGATGCCGGAGCAGGCGAAGAAGACCATTTATTCACTGTCGGCTCATCATCAACGCGGTGTTGATGAGGCGGATTACGAGATTATTGTGATGGAGAACCCGTCTGATCGTATGCTCGGTCAGGAAGCTGCAGAGTCTATCGCAAACAATGTGCGTTATTTCTATTATGAGGAAACCCTGCCGACACCGGTTAACGCCATGAACTATGGTGCGCAACAGGCTCGCGGTGAATGGGTTGGTGTGATGATCGATGGCGCGCGTATGGTAACGCCGGGCATGATTAACTATATTCTTGCGGCGCGCCGTCTCGGTGACGATGTGGTGATTGCTGTGCCGGGCTACCATCTGGGTAACAAGGTGCAGCAGGAGGCGATGCTCGAAGGTTACGACGAAAATGTCGAGGCGGAATTGCTGCAAAGTATTAGCTGGCCCGAAGATGGTTATCGCCTGTTTGAAATTGCCTGCCTCAGTGGTACCAGTGCCGGTGGTTACTTCAAACCAATAGGTGAATGTAACTGCTTTGGTATGCCAAAACATATCTGGAATAAGCTTGGTGGTTACGATCCCGGTTTTACTGAAACCGGTGGTGGCCAGTGTAATCTTGATTTGTATAAACGTGCGGTGGAATTGCCGGAAACGACACTTGTGACACTGCTCGGTGAGGGTTCGTTCCACCAGTTCCACGGCGGAATTACCACAGGTACCAAAGGTGAAGAGCGACTCAAGGCGATGCAGGATCACTTTAACCAATACACGGCGTTGCGTGGTGAGCCCTATAAGCCACCGTTAAAACGTTCGATCTATCTCGGTACCTTACCGGATTGTGCGCTTAAGTTCGTGCGTCATTCTGCGTCTGTAGTGATGAAAAACCACGGCTGGATTCCCAGGGATTTAAAATAATGAGCACAATAGAAAATACACCCATGCTGTCGGTTATTGTTATTGTCTATAACATGCCGCGCCAGGCGATGAATACGTTGATGAGTTTGGCGGCGGCCTATCAGAAAAATGTTTCCAGCGATGACTATGAAGTTATTGTGGTGGAAAACCGCTCCGAACAGGTGCTCGACGAATCCGCGGTGAAAGCACTCGGTGACAACTTTCGCTATTTTCTGCGCGATGAGGCGGGTGTTTCTCCGGTTCCGGCAGTGAACTTTGCCTGTGAACAGGCGCGCGGTAAGTATCTCGGTTTAATTATTGACGGTGCGCGTATGGTGACACCGCGTGTGCTTGAATATGCCTTGCTCGCTTTCAGAATTACCGAGGATGCACTGGTGATGGTACCGGGTTACCACCTCGGAGAACAGGATCAAAAATTCCACTTGCAGTCCGGGCACACTGAACAGCGGGAAATCGACAAGTTGGCTGAACTTGACTGGCAGGAAAACGGTTATCGCCTGTTTCAGTTTGCTGCGTGGAGTTCGAGCAATCAGCGTGGCTATTTTCAACCGATGCAGGAATGCAGTTGTGTGTTCACTGCACGGAAAAATCTTGCTGAGCTCGGCGGAGCTGACGAACGCTTTGATCAACCGGGCGGTGGCAGTATTAATCTGCACATCTATCGTAGTCTGGGCATGCTGCCGCAAAGCCAGCTGTTTGTATTGCCTGGTGAAGGCTCGTTTCACCAGTTTCACGGTGGTGTAACCACTCAGGAAATTGCCGATGACGACGCGCGCCAGGCCATGTTGAAAAGCTTTGATGCCCGGCTTGAAGAAGTCTGGGGTGGGCCGTTTAAGGCGCTGACCCGTGAGCCGATGATGCTCGGTGCAGTGACACGTTGGGCGCAGCCGTTTTTGTCCAAAGCTTCGGAGTTCGGTACGCGCCGTTTTGACCGTCTGACACAGAATAAAAAGCCTTTCTGGGATGATGATGCTGGTTTTGAGCGTTTTACCGAGAATGAGGTCAGTGTTGTGGATGACGGCTATATCCCGCCGGATATGGAGGTGATGAAAACGCCGACTGACTGATGGTGGTGGTGAAGAATAGAATAGACGCGGGGCAGAGATAAGATAATTAACGGTTGGCAAAGCCCGTGCAGGCATATTATTATGAGGCCTATGAACAGACAGATTTCACAAGTTACTTCCTCCCGTGCAAATGCCGCATTTGCACCTGCGCGTCTGTGCGTACTCTCCCTGCTTCTGCTGCCCTGATGGGCTAATTATCTTATACCGCAAAAATTTTCCGTCGACCTGTTTATCAGGTTAAAGCAGGTGCTTACATAAAACAGTGCCTTTCTATAGAATTTACTCACCCTGAGCGGGCTTGTAGCCGGGGTGGTTTTGGAGCAGAACGATGAGTAAAGAAAAGTTAGTTATATTTGATACGACCTTGAGGGACGGGGAGCAGAGCCCCGGTGCCTCAATGACAAAAGACGAGAAAATCCGTATCGCGCGACAACTGGAAAAAATGAAAGTTGACGTGATCGAGGCGGGTTTTGCGATTGCGAGCCCCGGGGATTTTGAGGCGGTCAAGGCGGTGGCCGATGTGATTGAGGCTTCCACTGTATGTAGCCTGGCCCGTGCAATAGAAGCGGATATCCAGCGTGCCGGAGATGCGCTTAAAAATGCCAAATCTGCCCGTATCCATACGTTTATTGCCACTTCACCGATCCACATGAAGTACAAGTTGAAAATGGAGCCGGATCAGGTGGTAGAACAGGCGGTGCACGCAGTGAAATTTGCACGCCAGTTTACCGACAATGTGGAATTCTCTCTTGAGGATGCGAGCCGCACTGAGTTTGATTTTATGTGTCGTATTACCGAGGCAGTGATTAACGCCGGGGCGGGAACGGTTAACTTTCCCGATACGGTTGGCTACGGTGAGCCGGGGCAGTTCGGCGAAACCATTGGCCGCATGATTGAAAACGTGCCCAACAGTGACAAGGCTATCATGTCAGTACACTGCCACAACGACCTCGGGTTAGCAGTGGCGAACTCCCTGTCGGCAGTGTTGCACGGTGCACGTCAGGTAGAGTGCACGATCAATGGTCTTGGTGAGCGTGCCGGTAATGCCTCACTGGAAGAAGTGGTGATGGCAGTGCGTACGCGTAAGGATGTTTTTCCGGTGGAAACCGATATCGATACGAGCCATATCGTACCGACATCGCGCCTTGTCTCGAATATTACCGGTTTTGCGGTGCAGCCGAACAAAGCGATTGTTGGTGCCAATGCGTTTGCCCACGAAGCCGGTATTCACCAGGATGGCGTGTTAAAACATCGCGAAACCTACGAAATTATGCAAGCCGAAGATGTCGGCTGGAATGCCAACAAGCTGGTACTTGGCAAACACTCTGGTCGTGCGGCGTTTGTTGCACGGCTCGAGGCACTCGGTATCAGCTTTGAGACGAAAGAAGAGTTAACGGCCGCCTTTGCCCGTTTCAAGGAACTCGCGGATAAAAAGCACGAAATTTTCGATGAAGATTTGCAGGCACTGGTCAGTGATGTTGCCACAGCCGAGGTTGAAAAATACCGACTCGATAC
This sequence comes from Pseudomonadales bacterium, assembly GCA_028280345.1. Lineage (GTDB taxonomy): Bacteria > Pseudomonadota > Gammaproteobacteria > Pseudomonadales > UBA7239 > JANQLY01. Next base: position 196,805 of record JANQLY010000011.1, read on the forward strand.
TCTTGAGGTGGTATCCAAAACCGGCAGTGTACCCCGTGCAGAACTGGTGTTGCGTGTGGATGACGACACCAGGACTGTGGCGTCTGTGGGCAGTGGCCCGGTGGATGCTGCGTTCAAGGCGGTGGAAGAAGTTGCCGAAAGTGGCGCAGATTTACAGCTCTATTCGGTTAACGCGATTACCAGTGGTACTGATTCCCAGGGTGAGGTAACGGTGCGGTTGGAAAAGGATGGTCGCATTGTTAATGGCTCCGGAGCTGATACCGATATTGTCGTAGCATCGGTTAAAGCCTATCTGAATGCGTTGAACATTATGGCGTCACAGCAGTACAAACCTCATCCTCAGAAAGATGGTGTCTAGTTGAACGAACTCGGTCGCATCGCATATTTGCAAGCCATGGGGGTGGATTCCTATCTGCCCCGCATGACTTTGCCCGGGGCGAAGGTGTCGCAGCGCTGCGAGTGGCCGTTGACGGCAGTATTGCAGCCAGCAATTGCTGAATCAACGCCCCGGACGCCGTCAGGGCAGCCCGGTTTTGCACCGGGTACTAACCCGTTACAAGCGATCCAGCAGGAACTTGCCGAGGCAACGGGCAAACCGGTTACTGCTGCAGTTGCTGCTAAAGCTGTCGAACCGGATGAAGGGCAGGCTGAGATTACCGATCAGCCGACCACTGGGTCTGAAGTCAGTCATTTCCATCTGACCCTGTTTCAGCCGGTAGCGGGGATGCTGGTACTTAATCACGCGGAAGGCCTGGAAAATGTCCATTTGCGACTGTTGAAAAATATTCTGTTTGCCCTCGGCCACCGTGTCGATATGGTGGCACCACTCGATAATTTTGAATGGCCACCAAGCGGTGGTGCCGGGCCGCTCAGTGCCGATCGCCAGGCCGCCAGCGAAACTCTGAACTCTCTGCTCGAAGTTTATCAACAGAAATATGCGCTGGATCGCTTGCTGGTTTTTGGCACCGAGCTTGCGGCGGTGATCTTTCAGTCGGGCCAGGATGAAGAGTTGTTTAGCGGTGTGGAGTTGCACGGTATGACAGTGCGTGTGATGCCGAGTTTTCAGCAAATGGTGCACGACGGCCGCTTCAAGCAGCAGGCCTGGCAACAGCTCAAGGACCTGGCGGTTGGCTGAAGCTGACAGCGGGTTTGTTATCCGCCGGGCCTCCCCCGGGGACTTTGCCACGCTATTCTCCCTGGAGCAGCAAGCCCATAGTCACCCGTGGACACAGCAGGTGTTTGAAAACATGATGGCGGCGAGCCACGTTCGCTGCGAAATCATTGAAAATGAGAAGCAGGTTGTACTCGGATTTGCATTCGTGCAAATGGCGGGTGATGAAGCGACGCTGCTTGATATTGTGGTTGATCCTGCCTGTCAGGGACGGGGTGTGGGTCGCTATCTACTGAATGATCTGATTGAGCGATTGATTCAAGGCGATGTGGTGCAGACTTTGTTTCTCGAAGTCAGAGTGAGTAATTTTGCCGCTATCAGTCTGTATTTTTCCTGTGGGTTTACAGAGGTGGGCCAGCGCCGCGATTATTATCCTGCCCCCTGTGGAACGCGCGAGGATGCGCTGATTATGGCGCTGCCGCTCAAGGCAGTTGTTTAGACTTCTTTCTTCAGAATACGTTAATTAAGCGGCACTGGAGTCAGATAGCTGCTCGGCGGCAGAGAGGGTGGTGTGGAACAGGGCTTCGGCGCTACCTGCGTTGCGCAGTTGCTCACGAAAGCGTTCCTGGCTGAACAGGCCAGCGAGTTCTGAAAGTACTTCCAGATGGGTATCAGTGGCCTCAATAGGTACCAGTAAAACAAATACCAGATCAACGGGTGTCTGATCCGGCGCATCAAAATCAACCCCCTCTTCGAGCTTGAACAGTGCGCCAGTGGTTTTTACGCAGTTGTCGATGCGGGAGTGGGGGATTGCAATGCCGTGCCCCAGAGCTGTGGTGCCAAGCTTTTCCCGGTTCAACAGGGCTTCGTATATTTCCTCTTCACTAAACTGTGCGATTGTGTCCGCAAGCAGGTGGGCAATGGTCTGAAAGACCCGCTTTTTGCTAATTCCGGCAATGCCCCAGTGAGTGCGCTCGGGTGTCAGAATGGACTTCAATTGCATGGCAAATTGCAGGGCAGTGGCTTAAGTTGAGGGCGAATTGTACAGATTATGTTGAAGATTGCCAGACCGTGGGGAGGGCTTTTCTGGCCGCTGGATTGGGGGGCGCCGAACCTGGCATGTGCGCCAGGTTCAGCGCGGTTTGGTTAGCGGTGGGAGCGCAATTTTTCCTTGTGTTTGATTAGCTGGCGATCAAGTTTGTCAGAGAGGCTGTCAATCGCTGCATACATATCCCTGTCTACGGAGTTGGCGAACAGGTTGGCACCACCCACATGAACATTTGCTTCGGCTTTTTGTTCCTGTTTATCGACGGTCAGGGTTACCTGGGTATTGGTAATGTTGTCGAAGTGCCTGTCAAGTTTGTCCAGCTTGGTAGTGACATATTCTCGCAAGGCGGGGGTGATATCAACATGGTGACCACTAATATTTAATTGCATAGACTCGTTCCTCTTTCGTTGTTGTTTGCGCGCACCGGGGTGCGCCTTCGGTGTCTGCTCCAGCCTTATGGCCAAGGCAGTTGTACAACTCCAAGGTCAGGAACTTGACGATGAGTTGCACAAAAGTACGTGTGGTTTTTCTTGCAATTTGCCTGCCAGAAAACACGTGCACAGGCTGCTACCTGCACGGGTGCATTGCTTCGATTGAGAAGGTCTTGATAAAAATAAAAGGCAGGAAAGAAAAAACCTCATACCTTTAAATATACGGATGCAACGCCTGGATTCAACCGTATTTTTTTGACCTGTATCACTTTTAAGCTAGCCCAACGGCTTGACAAGATATTTTATTCTTTGAATTCAAGGACTTGGGATTTCAGGGCGAAATAAACCCTGAGTTAGATTTTTCCGCAATAAGAATATGCCAGGTCCGGGCTTTGCTCTATATGGCAAGGGAGTGATCAGAGGTGGTGCGTCAGACAAGCCGTTTGCGTTCATTAGAGGGCGGAATATTCAGGGATTCACGGTATTTGGCGATCGTACGTCTGGCTACCTTGATACCCTGTTCCTCAAGTAGCTGAGTGATTTTGTTATCGCTCAGGGGTTTCTTTGGATTTTCGGCAGCAACCAGCTTTTTGATCAGCGCGCGAATGGCTGTGGATGAGCACTCTCCACCGGAGGCGGTGGGTACATGGCTGGAAAAGAAATACTTGAGCTCAAACACACCCTGCGGAGTGTGCATGTACTTCTGGGTAGTTACGCGGGAAACGGTGGACTCATGCATGCCTACCGCGTCGGCGATATCGTGTAGTACGAGCGGTTTCATTGCTTCTTCGCCGTATTCGAGAAAGTTTTTTTGATGCTCAACAATCGCTGTTGCAACCTTGACGAGTGTATCGTTACGACTTTCGAGGCTCTTGAGAAACCAGCGTGCTTCCTGCAGGTGATCCTTAATAAAGGTGTTTGCGCTGCTGTTATCGGCGCGTTTGATCAATGAGGCATATTCTTCGTTAATACGCAGGCGTGGAGCAATGTCGGGATTTAGCTCAATATGCCAGTGGCCGGCGCGTTTGCCGACATAGACATCCGGCACCACGTATTCTGTTGTACTGGTATCAATCACATTGCCTGGTTGTGGGTTCAGACTCTGGATCAGTTTGATAGCGGCCTTGAGCGTATTTTCCCGGATTCCGGATTTGCGCATCAGGGTTTTGTAATCGTGGGCTGCAAGCAGATCGAGGTATTCGCTGACAATCAGTTTGGCATCGAGTAACCAGGGAGTATCCTCGTGTAACTGGTTGAGTTGAATCAGCAGGCACTCCTGCAGATTTTGTGCGGCAACACCAGGGGGGTCAAATTGCTGTACACGGTGTAATACCGCAGCCACTTCCTCAAGCAATAATTGTTCGTCTTCAGGCAGTTGTTCATTGTGCCAGCGCGCGAGCAGGCCTTCATAAATATCCCCGACAGTCTGATTGAGCAAGCCCGTGGGCTCCACAGCATCGATAATCGCCAGGGCAATAATCTGGTCGCGGTCTGAAATCGGGGTCAGATTGAGTTGCCAGAGCAAGTGGCTCTGCAGGTCTTCCGTGGTGCCATTGCGGTTTTCAAAGCTGTATTCCCCATCTGGTAAGCCGGTGCCTGTACTGCTGCTTGCTGTTGGTTGCCAGGTTTCATCCCAATTGGTGTCCGGCGCCTCATCACCGGTGTCGTCGAGTTCAGGCATATCGCTCATTTCGTCCGGCAGGCTGCCCTCGTTGAGCTGTTCACTTGTCGAGCGTTCTTCAGCGGTTACCTGAGGCTCTGCAAATTCACCGGCATAATCATCACCTGAGGCGGTATCGGTAAACTCGTCGAGGTTATCGTCGTTATTATTGGTGGAGTCTGCTGCGAGCTCATCTTCGGTTTCAAGCAGCGGGTTACTTTCCAGTATTTCCTGAATTTCCTGTTGCAGGTCCAGTGTGGAGAGTTGCAGCAGGCGAATAGCCTGTTGCAATTGCGGGGTCATGGTCAGGTGCTGACCAATTTTTAACTGTAGAGCCTGTTTCACAAAAACCTCTGTACTGCTTGTTCGGGAAGGCCTGGAAGGTAGTGTAGGAAGTGCACTCAAATAACACAAGCAAAAAATATGCCTATATCATAATTAATGCGTATTTATTATCTTTAGTTGTTTTAAATCAATAGGTTACATGTTTTTTGGAAAGCTGGGGGAGTGCAAAAAAAAGTCGAAACAGGGGTTAAAACTACCAAGTCTGGTAGTGGACTTAGGGGTTTTCCGTAGTTACTATAAATTCCATGGAAGAGGTAAAGAGCAACACAAAAGCAGTGCAACATGATTTAAACGAATTATAACGACAAAATATAACGACAACGATAAATAATAAAACAACACAACAACCCTCGCTTGGCTAGCCGGTAGTGAAAACTACCGGTTTTATTTTTTTAGAGGTTGCAAAAGCCGTCTAGAGTTTGAAATCTTCACCGAGATAGACTTCGCGTACCTTGGCGCTGTCCATTACCTGCTCTGGAGTGCCTTCGGCAATGATTTTTCCCTCGCCGACAATATAGGCTTTTTCACAGATTTCCAGCGTTTCACGGACATTGTGATCGGTAATCAGTACGCCGATATTCTTTTCTTTCAGATGGCGAATAATACTCTTGATGTCATTCACCGAAATCGGATCAACACCTGCAAAGGGCTCATCGAGCAGAATGAATTTGGGTTCGGTGGCCAGTGCGCGGGCAATTTCCAGGCGGCGGCGTTCGCCACCGGACAGGCTCATGCCAAGGCTACTGCGCAGGTGAGTGATATGAAACTCTTCAAGTAATTCGTTACGTTTCTGGCGGCGCTGCTGCTTGCTCAGATCCTTACGCGTTTCGAGGATCGCCATAATATTTTCGCCACAGGTAAGCTTGCGGAACACAGAAGCTTCCTGGGGTAGATAGCCGAGTCCGAGGCGTGCGCGACCGTGCATGGGCAGATTGCTGATATTTTTGTCGTCGATCATCACGCGACCGCTATCGGCGGCAATCAAGCCGACAATCATATAAAACGTAGTAGTTTTTCCCGCACCGTTAGGGCCGAGTAGGCCGACAATCTCTCCTTCATTAACTGAAAGACTGACGTCAGTGATGACACTGCGTTTTTTATAGCTTTTTGCAAGGTTGTGAACAGAGAGTGTGGTCATTGTGATGTAGACTCTTCCCGATCCGGTGTGTCTTCGTCAGACTTGCTCTCGTCCGGCTTGTTCTGTTTTGGCGGAATAATGACGGTAACACGTTCGGGAGGTTCACTGCTGTTGACTTCGCCGCGTGCTTTGACCCGTTGTGTATGCATGTCGTAGGTAATTCGGTCGCCGCTAATTGTGCTGCCCTGTTGTTTCAGTGAAGCCTCATCAATTAACTCCACGGTATTGTTGTCGATCTTGTAGCGCAGTGTGCGGGCGGCAGCATCGACAAATTCTCCATTTTCTTCCAGTTGCTGTTTAAGGGTTGCAAGTTGACCAACCGCAATCATTTCATCGAGTTCTTCACTGCTGTCGCTGTCAGATTTTCTGCTTCTGATAGTGACCTTGTCGGCATTAATTAGCAGGGTGCCCTGTTGAATTTCTACATTGCCCTGATAAATAGTAATACCGAGCTTTTCGTCGCGTATAGCACTGTCAGCAACAATTTTTATTGGTTGCTCGCGATCAGAAGGCAGTGCATAAATGTTGCTTGCAGAGAGACAGAGCAGCAGGATAATTATCAATTTAGGGTAATTCATAGACACCTGTGACATCGGCAAGTAGCTCAAGTTTCTCTTGTTTTAAGTCCAGTTTCATTCCAGTGCCTGTAGTTGTGCCATGCGCGGTATAGATCACTACAGGCTTCGCAGTTTCGGCATACTCCCTGTCGGGTATCACATACAGTTCTTCGGTGTTGAGTTCCATGCCATTTGTGCTGTGGCGTATTTTGACATCACCTTGCATACGAATACCAGTGCCGCCAGCTAGCATGGTGGCATTGCGTGCTGTTGCCTGCCAGACTGGTCCGTTTTCACCGTTAATGACAAGCTTCGGGTTGCGGGCAATCGCAGTATCGGAAGTTTTGAAGTATTCAATCTGCTCACTGTCAAACTGATGAAAGCGTGGAGCGTTGTGATGGAAGCGGCGTGTTTGTGCCTGTTGCAGATAAAACTCGGTTTGTTGGCCGGTACTATCCTGCACTGGTGTATCCGTGGTACTGATAATGTCGGCAAACTCAGTGCGGCCGAGCAACAGCAGTATTGTGGCAGTGAGTGCCGTCAGACCGATAAGAACAATAACAAGGCGGATTTGCACAGTCGATTCAGGTCAGCCAGGGTTCGATCATCGCTTGCAGGTTACCCTGGGCGTTCATAATAAAGTCGCAGGCTTCACGTACGGCGCCGTTGCCGCCATCTTTTTCACTGCACCAGTCGGCGCGCTCTTTAACGATACGATGGCCATTATTTACCGTCATGCCGAGCCCCACCGCTTCTATGGCCGGTAGATCCGGTAGGTCATCGCCGAGATAGGCGATTTCCGTGAGATCGAGATTCAGTTGTGCGGCGATCTCCTGCGTGGCGGTATGTTTATCCTCGCGCCCTTGTAGCAAAATATTGATGCCCAGGTTGTCGGCGCGTCGTGCCACAAGCTGTGTGTTGCGGCCTGTGACGATACCGACTTTGACGCCGCTTTGTTGTAGCAGCTTGATGCCAAGACCATCAAGGGTATTAAATGCCTTGATTTCATCACCCTGCTCGCTGAAGTAGAGTTTGCCGTCGGTGAGCACGCCATCGACATCAAGTAACAGTAGTTTGACGGGAATCGCCAGTTTGGTTGTGGTATCCATGGTGACCTGATTACCTTTGTATTGTCTGACTCAATAGCAGAGTGTCGTCAGGCGACACCGGCTTTGAGGATATCGTGCAAGTGTACAATGCCTTGTAGGGTGTCGGCATTTTCATGTTCGACAACCACGAGAGCAGTGATTGAGTATTCTTCCATAATCGCAAGCGCTTCAGCGGCGAGCATGGATGCAGGGACGGTTTTACATTGTCCGCGTACCCGGTCACCAATTACCGTATTGTGAATGTCGATACTGTCTTCGAGTGAGCGGCGTAAATCCCCGTCGGTAAAAACCCCGGCCAGTTGTCCTTCGGTATCAATCACGGTAGTCATACCGAGGCCTTTTGAGGTCATTACCAGTAGGGCGTCACTGAGTTTTGTTTCAAGGCTGACTTTCGGGATGCGCTCGCCGCTGTGCATGATATCGCCAACCTTGAGTAGCAGCTTGCGGCCGAGAGCGCCGCCGGGGTGGGAAAACGCAAAGTCTTCAGCGGTAAAGCCGCGGGCTTCAAGCAGCGCAATTGCCAGCGCGTCACCCATCACCAGTGTTGCAGTTGTGCTTGAGGTGGGTGCGAGATTCAGCGGGCAGGCTTCGCTATCAACAGAGATGTCCAGGTTGATAGCCGCTGCTTCGGCGAGGGTTGAGTGCTTGTCGCCGGTCATGCTGAGCAAGGGAGTGCCGAGGCGTTTCAGTAGGGGCAGCAGGGTTACAAGCTCCGCGGTATTGCCGGAATTGGATAGCGCAATCACCACATCATCGGCGGTAATCATGCCCATATCGCCGTGGCTTGCCTCTCCCGGATGAACAAAAAAAGCCGGGCTGCCGGTGCTTGCCAGTGTGGCGGCTATCTTGCGCGCAATATGCCCGGATTTACCCATGCCTGTAACAATAATACGGCCCTGACATGCAAGCAGTAGGTCGCAGGCCTGGCTGAAGTCGTTATCCAGCCTTTTTTCCAGTTCACTGACTGCTTTGGCCTCAATCGCAATGGTGCGTTTGGCGGATTCAAGATGGGAAGGCTTATCCGTCATTTATCTATCTGCCTGTCTACCTGTCTGTCTATCTGTTATCGGGTAATGGTTAATCGCCCTGATTATACTGATAAAGCCGGAAGCTGACTAAAAAAGCTTACTAAAAGGGCTTATATTCAGGAGGCAAACACAATCAGGTAATAGGTAGCGTAAATCGCTAGCAGCAGAACTCCGGAGAGCCTGCCAAGGTGAGGGGGGGTATTGCGCCATTTTTGCAATAACAGGGGAATCAACAGCAGGACAATAAATACCCCGGTAATCAGGGCTGTCATCATGTAGTCGCGTTGCATGACTTCCGCGGGCATGGCGAGTGGAGCAATGATGCCCGGCACCGACATAACAGTAAGAATATTAAAAATATTCGAGCCGATAATATTGCCCAGTGCAATATCGTGATGGTTGCGCAGGGCGCTGACAATAGACGCGGCGAGCTCCGGCAGACTGGTACCGACAGCGACGACAGTCATGCCAATGATCAGCTGACTGACGCCGGCCATCACCGCCAGCTCGGTGGCGCCCCAGACCAGCAGTTTGGCACCGATGAGCAGCACACACAGTCCGATGGTGAGGGTGATAAAGCTTTGTGCTTTGGAAAGTGGGGGAATATCGTCTTCATCGTCGTCTGGCTGGTGTTTTTTCGAACCGCGACTGAACAGCCAGATCACCGGTACAATTGAGAGAAATAGCAGGCAACCCTCAAGACGCGTCAGTTGTAGGTCATACAGGCAATAGCCGGCGGCGAGCGTCACCAGCAACAGGGTGGGGATTTCAAGGCGAATAATTTCTGCCTTGATAAGAATCGGGGAAATCAGCACGGTAATGGCAAGCACGAGACCTGTGTTGGCGAGATTGGAGCCGAGCGCATTACCGATGGCGATTTCACCAGCGCCATCAAGCGCAGCCATTATCGCAACGAGAATTTCCGGTGCCGAGGTGCCAAACGAGATAATCGTCAAGCCAATGAGGAAAGTGGACATGCCGAGGTGTCGGGCAGAAGCAGCGGCCCCGTCGACGAAGCGATCTGCCCCCCAGATCAGGCCAAAAAATCCGAACAAAATAGCTGCTGTTATGGTCAAAAAGCCAATCATGGGTAAGTTAAAGGCATCCGTGGTTGAATTGTTGAATAACAGCGTGCTGCTATTTTTCTCGTTTAGCTTGCGGGTTACAAATGGTATAGTGCGCAACGGAGAAAGTCAGCTGTTATTGTACTTAGCTGTGCACTCTATCCGGCATTTTACAGGGTCTGCCATGTTGAACGCATTGTTGTTAAGAAAATTATCCACTCGTCATTCTCTGGTTTTGATTCGCCAGTGGTTTTGTTTGCTGGGGTTGGTGCTCGCCAGCGGGTTGGCACTGGCTTCGGAGTCTGAGTCAAATGTACATCCTGGGCCACAGGAGGTTGTGCAGCACCTGACGGATGAGCTATTGATGCTTGTTGAAGAACATCGCGATACCTTTGGTGATGACCCGGAATCTTTTCACGAAGCACTGTCGGTATTGATGGAGCCGGTGGTGGCGTTTCGCTATATTGCCAAGAATGTTATGGGTTCAAAGTATTATAAGCAGGCGAGCAAAGAGCAGTTCGCTCGCTTTGAAGAAAATTTCCGCGGCGGCTTGGTAAGAACCTATGCAAAAGGTTTCTTTACCTATAACGGTGAAGAAGTGATTGTGCATGCGCCTGAAGAAGATATAACAACTAACAAGAAAGTCACTGTGGTGCAGGAGATTAAAACAGATGGCGGTGTTGAAATCGCCTATACCATGGGCAAGAACAAATCCGGACAGTGGAAGTTACTCAATATGGTGGTTAACGGGGTTAACCTTGGTACGACCTTGCGTAATCAATTTCAGCACGCGATGGAAAAGTCCGGTGATCTTGACGAAGTAATCGATAGTTGGTCCTTGCAAGTGCAGAGTGATAAGGCCAGTGATGTAGAAGAAAGTGGGGGTGAATGATGGAATCTGCAGCAGTGAAACAACTTCTTGAAAATGCGATTGATGCCGAGGAAGTCCAGGTGCAGGGTGATGGTCGTCACTTTGATGTGCTTATAGTTAGCAGTGCATTTGAAGGTTTGTCGCCAGTTAAAAAACAACAACTGGTCTATGCGGCGCTCAATGAAAATATTGCCGACGGTTCGATTCACGCAGTGAATATGAAAACCCTGACGCCCACTGAATGGCAGTCTCACACAGGTTAATACAGGCGAAATAGCGCAATGGATAAATTGATAATTTCCGGCGGTACCCGGCTGGAAGGCGAAATTTCTATTTCCGGAGCAAAAAACTCTGCGTTACCGATCCTCGCTGCGACACTACTGGTTCAGGAGCCGGTGACGATTGGCAACCTGCCGCATTTGCACGATATTACCACGATGATCGAGTTGCTCGGTTGTATGGGGGTTAGTGTAATCATCGATGAAAAAATGCGGGTTGAAGTTGATGCGGGTACGATCAACAGTTTTACCGCTCCCTATGAACTGGTACGCACCATGCGCGCATCAATACTTGTGCTTGGGCCGCTTGTGGCGCGCTACGGTGAGGCGCGTGTGTCGTTTCCTGGTGGTTGTGCGATCGGTAGTCGCCCGGTGGACTTACATCTTAAGGGGCTTGAGGCGCTCGGCGCGATTGTTGAAGTCAGTGATGGTTATATATCGGCCCGTGTTGATGGTCGCCTCAAAGGTGCTCATATTGTTATGGATACGGTAACGGTGGGTGGCACGGAAAATATTATGATGGCTGCAGTGCTCGCCGAAGGTCAAACAATTATCGAAAATGCTGCACGTGAGCCGGAGGTTGTCGATCTCGCTCACTGTTTGAATACCATGGGTGCTGATGTGCAGGATATGGGAACGGATCGCATTGTGATTAACGGCGTAGAAAAGTTACACGGTTGTGTCTACAACGTCATGCCTGACCGTATTGAAACCGGTACCTACCTCGCAGCTGTGGCGGCAACGGGGGGCAAGGTTCGCTTGCGTGATACGCGTGCCAATCTGCTTGATGCGGTCATTGCCAAACTTGAGGAGGGTGGTGCAAAAATTACTACGGGTGAAGACTGGATTGAACTGGATATGGAGGGCTGTCGCCCAAAAGCGGTGAATTTGAAGACAGCGCCGTTTCCAGGTTTTCCCACGGATATGCAGGCGCAGATTACGGCAATGAATGCAGTGGCGGAAGGTACCGGCACGATCACCGAAACGATTTTTGAGAACCGCCTGATTCAGGCTCACGAAATAAACCGCATGGGTGCGAATATCACGATTGAAGGTAATACTGCTGTCGTTACCGGTGTTGAAGCATTGAAGGGGGCGCCGGTGATGGCGACCGATTTGCGTGCGTCAGCGAGTCTTGTGATTGCGGGTCTTGTGGCTAATGGTGAAACGGTAGTGGATCGCATTTACCACATCGACCGTGGCTATGAGTGTATTGAGGAAAAGTTACAGCAGTTGGGTGCAAATATTCGTCGCGTGCCCGACTAGGTTGACGAACGTAGTTTTAAATAAGGCAGTTAAAGAAAGAGCGCTATGCTGACCATTGCATTAACCAAAGGCCGAATTCTCAAGGAGACCCTGCCGCTACTTGAGCAAGTCGGTATTACGCCGGAAGAGGATATTGCTGCGAGCCGTAAGTTGGTATTTGCTACCAATCGCAGCGATGTTCGTCTTGTGATTTTACGTGGCTCCGATGTGCCCACCTTTGTGCAGTTTGGTACCGCAGATGTCGGTGTGTCTGGCAAAGATGTGATTATGGAGCACGGCGGGAATGGTTTTTATGAGCCGCTTGATTTAAAGATTGCCCGCTGCCGTCTCATGACTGCAACCGTTAAAGGGCGTGACGATATCAACGCACGTCTCAGGGTGGCGACAAAGTATGTGAATATTGCCCGTCATTATTATGCGGAGCAGGGGCGCCAGGTTGAGCTTATCAAGCTCTACGGTGCGATGGAGCTTGCGCCAATCATGGAACTCGCAGATGAAATTGTCGATATTGTCGATACTGGAAATACCCTTAAAGCCAATGGTCTGGAGGCGCGGGAAACGATTGCCGATATTTCCTCTCGCCTGATCGTTAACAAGGCATCGATGAAACTCAATCATGCACCGATCCAGCAATTGATTTCAGATCTGGCTGCTGTGGTCTAGTTTCGGAACAGCGGGCAGTATTTAACAGAGAATTACACGGTTTGAAGAACGATGGTTGCCATTCAGCGCCTTAATGCCAATGATGTAGATTTTTCCGTTCAGCTCGACAAGCTGGTTGCGTGGAGCAGTGTGTCCGATAATAGCGTTGAGCAAACCGTTGCGGAGATAATTGAAGCGGTACGTGCCGGTGGTAACAAGTCCAAAGGCGATGTGGCACTGTTAGCCTATACCGCTAAATTTGATCAGCTCAATGTAAGCGAAGCTACCGAGCTGGTACTTGGTGAAGATCGTTTGCGATCTGCATTGCAGTCAATTGATGCAGATTTGCGCAATGCCCTGCAAACGGCTGCTGAGCGTATTCGCCGCTACCACGAACACCAGCAACAGGATGACTGGTTCTATACCGAAGCTGATGGCACGGAGCTCGGTCAAAAAGTCACTGCCTTGCAGCGCGTTGGGTTGTATGTGCCCGGTGGCAAAGCCGCATACCCCTCCACGGTGCTGATGACAGCGATTCCTGCGCGGGTTGCCGGGGTTGATGAGATTGTGCTTACGGTACCGACGCCTAAAGGTGAGGTTAACCCGGTAGTACTTGCTGCTGCTGCTATTGCCGGTGTCGACAGAGTGTTTACTGTGGGTGGGGCTCAGGCCATTGCGGCACTTGCCTATGGCACGGCTACGGTACCGAAAGTGGATAAAATTGTTGGGCCGGGTAATATCTACGTTGCCACAGCAAAACGTGCGGTGTTTGGTGAAGTTGATATTGATATGGTGGCTGGCCCATCAGAAATTCTGGTTATCTGCGATGGCAAAACGGATCCCGAGTGGGTGGCGATGGATCTGTTTTCTCAGGCGGAACACGATGAATTGGCCCAGTCCATTCTGATCTCGCCAGATCGCGTATTTCTCGATGCCGTGCAGGAAAAAATAACAGAGCTGTTGCCGCAACTTGAGCGGCAGGAAATTGCCCGTACATCATTGGCATCTCGCGGTGCATTTATCGAAGTGGCAAGCCTCGAGCAGGCGGTTGACGTCAGTAATCGTATTGCGCCGGAGCATCTGGAGTTATCGCTGGAAAACCCTGAGCAGTACCTGCCTCAGGTGCGTAATGCGGGGGCTATTTTTATGGGGCGTTATACCTCGGAAGCTCTGGGCGACTATGTGGCCGGGCCAAGCCATGTGTTGCCCACGTCTACTACGGCACGTTTTTCCTCACCGCTTGGTGTCTATGATTTTCAGAAGCGCAGTTCGGTGATTCGCTGTTCATCACAGGGGGCCTCGGAGCTTGGCAAAGCAGCATCTGTGCTGGCCCGTGCAGAGTCCCTGACGGCTCACGCATTATCTGCTGAGTGCCGTATTGTAGATAACGATAATGACTGATTCTGTAAGTGCATTGATTGCGCAATGGATTCGTGATGATGTGCGTGCTATGCACGCCTATCATGTGCCAGATGCAACCGGCATGATAAAGCTGGATGCGATGGAGAATCCGTTTGTTTTGTTTGGTGATAATGATGCGGCGTTGCGTGAGCAGTGGCTTGAGCATTTGCAAATGGCTGATCTTAATCGCTATCCGGATCCGCAGGCGCCAGCGGTTAAGCGGGCACTGCGCGACGTACTCTCTATTGCCGATAGTTACGATATCCTTCTCGGTAATGGCTCTGATGAAATTATTCAATTACTGATTCAGGCGGTTGCTAAACCCGGGGCGGTTGTTATGGCGCCAGTACCGGGCTTTGTTATGTACAACGTATTGTCGGGTATTAATCAGGTGGCGTTTGTTGGTGTTGATCTTCGTGCTGACTTTGCACTTGATATGCCGGCAATGCTTGATGCGATTGCACAGCATGCACCGGCATTAACATTTCTCGCCTGGCCGAATAATCCGACGGGTAATCTCTGGTCGCTTGACGAGGTGGAGCAAATCATCAAGGCAAGCTCGGGCCTTGTTGTGCTGGATGAAGCCTATACAGCATTTACTGAAGCGGATGCTTTGCCGTTGTTGGATAAATATGACAACTTATTGGTTATGCGCACTTTGTCGAAAATTGGCCTTGCAGGATTGCGCCTCGGTTACTTGGTGGCAAGGCCTGAATGGATAAACGAATTCGACAAGATTCGCATGCCCTATAATATCAATGTGCTCACCCAGGCCAGTGTGAGCTTTGCATTGGCCAACTATGACAAGCTTATGGAGCAGGCAGCCCAATTGATAGCGCAGCGGCAAATACTCTCTACACAGTTGGCGGAATTGCCCGGCGTAGAGGTTTATCCTTCCGAGGCAAATTTTCTGTTATTGCGCTGTACGGCTAAAAATGCCGGTGAAGTCTTTGCTGATCTCAAGGTAAAAAACATCCTCGTCAAGCACCTCTCTGCTGCACATCCTTTGCTGGAAAATTGTCTGCGTGTGACGGTGAGCACAGAACTGGAGAACAAGGCTTTTGTCGCGGCTTTAAAAGAAGTGTTATAGTAGTTCCACACCAGCAAAACAGGACGGGGTTGTGGCAAAACTGATTTATCATATTACCACTGACGATGCCTGGGCTAATGCTCAATCTGCCGGGGAATATATGCCGAATGAGTATTGGGCAGACGGATTTATTCACGCGAGCTATTACTGGCAGTTAAAACAGGTGGCAGACTTTATCTTTAGTCACCATAACAAGATGCTCGTTCTTGAAATCGATACCGATTTACTTGATTGTGAAATCAAGGTTGAAAACACCACCGGTGGCGAAGAGTTGTTTCCACATATATACGGAGTGCTGCCCACAGAGGTGGTCGCGAAAACCTTCTATATTGAAAATGGTCAGGATGGTTACGAAGTTCCACCCTAGATTTATTTTTACCGGGCTTTAATACCCTTCGAATGAAGCAACGCGCTGGTAGTGGAAGCTTGCACTGCCAAGTAACTCCGCACTAACTCGTGCCCGTTTCAAAAACAGGCCAATATCCAGTTCGTCGGTTACGCCGATGCCGCCGTGCATTTGTACTGATTCATTGGTAACGAGTTCATAGGCTTCATTGATAATTGCTTTTGCGCCGCTACACAGTGCGGCAAAATTATCATTGTCATTCTCTAGTGCGTCCAGTGCACTCATTAGTGCTGACTTGCACATCTCGATTTGCGTATACATGTGTGCAGCGCGGTGTTGCAGGGCCTGGAAGGTGCCAATGAGTACGCCGAACTGCTTGCGTTCCTTGAGATATTCAATGGTGCGTTCAAACACTTCTTCAATGCCACCGAGCATTTCGGCAGCGAGACAGACGCGAGCGCGATCCAGTGCCTTGTCGAGTGGTGCAAAAGCCTGATCAAGCTCGCCGAGTAGCTGCTGCTTGCCTACACTTACATTGTTAAACGTTATCCGTGCATAGCCGCGGCTGTCGATAAGTTTGACGGTTTCAATCTTCAGGCCACTGCTGTTTGGGTCGACTACAAACAGGCTGAGGCCATCGGTGTCGCCGGCATCACCTGCTGTGCGTGCAAGTACTATTAGCTGGTCGGCAACATGCCCGTCAATCACCATCGACTTGTTGCCGTTTAACACATAGCTATCGCCATCTGCATTTGCGCTCAATGCAGTTTGGGCAGGATCGTGATGGATGCCCTCATCCATCGCGAGAGCATAACTGACTTCGCCACTTGCAATGCCGGGCAACAACTCCTGCTTTTGTGCTTCGCTGCCTGCATAGAGGATTGTTGAGCCGGAGAGCAAAACATTGGAGAGTAATGGTGAGGCGGTAAGAGTGCGACCGAGTTCTTTCATGCAGCCCGCAAGCCCCATATAACCAAACTCAAAACCGCCATAGCTTTCCGGGAAAGTCATACCGGCCCAGCCGAGCTCCACCATCTCTGACCACAGTTCTTTGCTGTAGCCCGTGGGATCCTGTTCATCGCGCAGTTTGCGAAATGCTTCCACCGGTGTTTTGCTTTGGGCAAAGTCTTTGGCTGTCTGTTTGAGAGAGCGCTGTTCTTCGTTAAATGCGAGTGCCATATTGATGCCTTATTTAAATAGTGATGCCTGGATGAATAATGTTATGTTTGGCTAATAACTCTTTAGCTCATAACACCGGGTAAACCGAGTACCCGCTTGGCAATAATGTTTAACTGAATCTCGGATGTGCCGCCAGCAATGGTATGGGTTTTGGCGCCCATCCAGTCCAGGGTTACACTGAGTTCATCATCGGCAAAGTGGTCATTGTCATTCCAGCCGAGCGCTTTCTCCCCCATGATTTTTAACAACAATTCGTATTTGCGTTTTTCTTCCTCCGTGCCGCAGTATTTAAAAATCATTGCAGTATTCATGTTGCCTGCACCGTGGGTAAATTCATCTACCATGCGCTGTTGTGTAACATCAAAGGATTTTTTATACACTTCGTGACGCGCAATCGCTTCGCGAATCACGCTATCTTTAAGTTCGCCGTTTTCATTTTGTGCGAGGTAGCGTTGTGCTGCGCCGCG
The DNA here is from genome assembly GCA_028280345.1 of Pseudomonadales bacterium. Classification (GTDB taxonomy): domain Bacteria; phylum Pseudomonadota; class Gammaproteobacteria; order Pseudomonadales; family UBA7239; genus JANQLY01. Next base: position 213,836 of record JANQLY010000011.1, read on the forward strand.
TGGTTCGAGTGTGGAAGCCACTGTGCTGCCGAGGTCTGACATCATGTTACGTTCAAACTCAAGCACACGTTTGGCAACCGTCCAGCCCTTGTTAATCTCGCCGAGCACAGCCTTCTTTGGTACCTCAACATTATCAAAGAACGTCTGGCAGAAGTGGCGTTCACCGGTGATTAATTCAATGGGTTTGGCTTCGACACCTTCTGAAGCCATATCAAACAACAGGAAAGTAATACCGTCACGCTTGGGAGCATCAGGGTCGGTTCTGACAAGGCAGTAGATGTAATCTGCCTGATCGGCATAGGATGTCCAGATCTTGGAACCGTTAACAATAAAGTGATCACCTTTATCTTCGGCGCGGGTTTGCAAACCGGCAAGGTCGGAACCTGCACCGGGTTCGGAGTAGCCTTGGCACCAGCGAATTTCGCCGCGGGCAATTTTCGGCAGGTGTTCGAGTTTTTGTTCCTCTGTGCCGAACTCGAGAATAACCGGGCCTACCATCCAGATGCCGAGGTTGACCTGCGGAGCGCGGGCTTTGATGCGATTCATTTCTTCCTTGAAAATTGCAGTCTGTTCAGCGTCAAATCCGGCACCACCGTATTCAGCCGGCCAATCCGGTACGCAATAACCCTTTTCGACGCAACGCTCAAACCAGAGTTTTGCATCGTCGTTGGGGAATTCAATATTGCGACCGCCCCAGACCTGTTCTTCCTGGGATGCGGGATTGCGAAGAGAGTGCGGACAATTCTCTTCGAGCCAACTGCGGATTTCCTGACGGAACGTTTCAAGGTCACTCACAGATATTTGCTCCTTATGATTCTTACTACTTGAATTTTGCGGTGCTACTACTAACTAACCGTGTGTGCTCATCAGCCGGTTTAAGTCATTTGGCTATCAGAGCAAAGTGCCGGTGAAGTAAAGTGCCAGTAAATTTTAGAATCGAAAACCTAAATTCCACCGCGGCGCAATTCTAACAGATTGGTGCTTTTGGCTTAAGAAAAACCTTTAGTTTCAGGCATTTAGAAAATTTAAGAAAATTGGTTGATTTTGTTATTAGGCGGTGGTTTCTATTGTCAATTTTACTGTCGGGAATGTGGTTATCCACCGCTTGTTTGGGTGTCAGCCTGGTCATCAAACTATAGAATAGGCCAGTCAACCATTTGGATGTAAGGGCATGAAACGTTTCCAGGAAAAAAATATTGTTGTTACCGGTGCTGCTTCGGGCATTGGTCGCTCCACTGCGCTACGCCTTGGTGAAGAAGGCGGAAAAATCTGGTGTGTGGATATTAACGAAGCCGGTGCGCGACAGACCGCAGATGAAATCAGGGCATTTGGCAGTGAAGCAGAAGCATCGAGTTTTGATGTGACCGATTACAATACCTGCAAACTGTTTATTGATTCGGTGATTGAAAAGTGGGATGTGCTCGATGTGTTATGCAATATCGCGGGCATTGGTGGTATGAAGCGCTTTGAGGAAGAGACGCCTGAACGTTTCCAGTCCATGCTGGCAGTTAATCTACACGGCCCGTTTAACTTGTGTCACGTAGCGATCGAACATTTATTAAAACGCAAAGGCAATATTGTCAATCTCGCTTCTGTGGCCGGTGTGATTGGTCAGGCCTATACCGCCAGTTATGTAGCATCCAAACATGGCTTGGTGGGTTTGACCAAATCGATTGCGATGGAATACGGTCGTCAGGGTTTGCGTGCCAACGCGGTTTGTCCCGGTGCGATTAATACACCGCTAATCAGTAATTTTGATTTTCCTGAAGGCATTGATACCTCACTTGTAGATCGCTATAACTTTTTGCCGTGGTTTGCAGAGCCGGAAGAAGTGGCCGCTATGATTGCTTATGTGGCAAGTGATGAGGCAAAGTATGTGAATGGCTCAGTTATGACGATTGATGGTGGTATTACTTCGGGCTAGTTACAAGACGTTTTTTTAAGGAGAAAGAAGATGAAATTTTGGCAGTCACTGGCTTTTGTAGAGCTCGATCAAATTGTTGAGTGTGCCAAATTTGCCGAGGATCTTGGCTTTTACGGTGTGTCGTTTGGCGATCATCTGGTCACTACCAAAGAACAGGTGGATGAATACCTCTACACAAAAGATGGCACGGTATTCTGGGAGCCGGAAACCCACTGGCCTGACCCCTGGGTGGTGTCTGCCGCGATTGCACGGGAGACAAGCAAGGTTAAATTCCTTACTACGGTATACGTGTTGCCGATGCGCGACCCGTTTACCGTTGCCAAAGCGATTTCCACGGCGGCCTATCTGGCGGACAACCGCCTTGTACTCGGTATTGGCGTGGGTTGGCAAAAAGCCGAGTTTGAATTGACAGGTCAGGATTACCATACCCGTGGCAAACGCTGTGATGAGCAAATTGAAATTATCAAAAAACTCACCAGTGGTGAAATGGTTGAGCACCACGGAGAGCACTATGATTTTGCACCATTAATGATGTCACCGGGTACTACAGAGCCGATTCCGATTTATGTCGGTGGGCACAGCAAGCCCGCGTTTCGCCGTGCTGCGCAAAATGATGGCTGGCTCGGTCTGCGTTATCCGGAAGAAGAAATACCGCCGATTCTTGAGCAGTTAAAAACGGCTCGAGAGCAACAGGGAGCACTCGACAAGGATTTTGAGGTGTGGCTTGCACCCTTGATGCCGGAACAGGATACCTACAAACGTATGGAGGAGATGGGGGTGACCATGGTGAATGGTGCCAACTTCTTTGTTGATGGCAAGGTAGTACCGACAGATATCGATTTTAAAAAACGCCGTATGGAAGAATTTGCCAATCAGTTTCTAAAGTAGCCAGGGGTTAGCAGTATGAAAGGTGAGCAACATGAGTGACGAGTTGATTTTACAAGCCGCAGATATTGAGCAGTGGGATGCGCAAGCTGATGTGGTGGTGATCGGTCTCGGTGCAGCAGGTGTGTGTGCGTCTATTGAAGCGCAGGCGGCTGGTGTCAGTGTACATGTGCTCGAGCGCGCGAGTGGTGCCGGTGGCACGACGGCGCTGGCGGCAGGGCATCTCTATCTCGGTGGCGGTACGCGCGTACAGAAAGCTTGTGGCATTGAAGACAGTGTAGAAGATATGTACAACTATATTATGGCGGTAACACCGAACCCGGCAGAGTGTGAAGAAAAAATTCGCCTCTATTGTGAGCAAAGTGTTGATCACTTTAACTGGCTCGTGGATCAGGGTGTGCCGTTCAAGGATTCTATCTATGAAGAAAAAGCGGTGGTGCAGCCTACCGATGACTGTTTGATCTGGTCTGGTAATGAAAAAGTCTGGCCCTATAGTGAAAAAGCCACACCGGCGCCGCGTGGCCACAAGGTGCAGCGAGAAGGTGAGCAGGGTGGCTCACTGTTAATCGAAGTGCTGGTTAAAAATCTCGAAACCCTCGGTGCAACGATTGAATACGACTGTGGTGCCAAAGCATTGGTGGTGGATGATACCGGGCAAGTGGTTGGCGTGTCTTATAAGCAGTTTGGCGAGATGAAAACCGTAAAGGCAGATAAGGGGGTTGTATTGGCCTGCGGTGGTTTTACCCAAAATAAGGAAATGCTGGCCGAGTATGCTCCGGTGATGACTCAGGGAGTAACGCCTTACAGTAACCCGAATGACAAAGGTATCGGCATTCAGTTTGGTCAGGCACTCGGTGCGGGTATCGCCCATATGGGCGGGTTACTGGTGACCTCAGCGTTTTATCCGCCGGCGAGTATGTTGAAAGGTATTCTGATTAACAAACACGGCAAACGGTTTGTTAACGAAGACTCCTATCATGGACGTACTGCGGCTCTATCGTTGGAGCAGGATGACGGGATTGTCTACCATATTGCCGATGAGGCGACCTATGGCAAGCCGACGATGATGGGTCAGGAATTAATTGATGGCTATGAAACCGTTGAAGAAATAGAAGTAGCGCTGGAGTTGCCGCAGGGTTCGCTGGTTGAAACAATGACGAATTACAATAAACATGCAGAAAACGGTGAAGATCCGGAAATGCATAAATACAGGGACTGGATTCAACCGTTAAAGTCACCGTTTGCGGTGACACAGCTCAGCTTGGGCAAGTCGTTTTATATGGGCTTTACACTCGGGGGATTAACCGTTTCCATTGATGGCGAAGTATTGAAAGAAGATGGTCGCGTGATTGATGGGCTCTATGCGGCTGGTGCCTGTGCCTCGAATATTGCCCAGGATAGTAACGGCTATTCGTCGGGTACCTGCATTGGCGAATCGACATTTTTTGGGCGCCGGGTGGGTAAAAGAGTCGCAGCTGAAGTGTAACTGATACTCATGCTTACAATTTAGTAGATCGGAACTGCCGGGGCCTGTAATTATAGTTTGTTATCTTCGGCGTCTTTTACAAACGCAAAGCGTGCCATGGTTTTGCCTTCGTATTCAACGTTTTCTTTAAACATCTCCAGCGGTCTGACCCAAAGGTCGTAGTCGTCGTATAAGCAGCGGTAGACGACAAGCTTTTCCTCCGTCTCCGAGTGGGTGCAGGTATCGTAGACCTGATACAGCGGTCCTTTATAGTGCTGATAGATGCCGGGTTTGATATCAGCCATAACAATTACAACGCAGACAGCTTGTCGAGTTGTTCCTGTAGCTTTTGCAGTGCGGATTCCGCTTCAGCCAGTTTAGCTTTTTCTTTCTCAACGACATCTGTTGGCGCGTTGCTAACGAATTTTTCGTTGCCGAGTTTGCCGCTCAGACGTTTGACTTCCTTGCCCTGCTTGTCGATCTCTTTGTTAATGCGCGCTTTTTCTGCCTCAGTATCGATAAGACCAGCCATGGGCACGAGGACTTCCATCTCGCCAGCGAGTGCGGTGGCAGACATCGGTGCTTCGTCGCCTTCGTTGAGCCAGGTAATCGATTCGATATTGGCGAGCTTTTTCAAAAACGGTTCGTTATCATCCAGGCGCGACTGGTCTTCCGGGCTGCCGTTTTTAAAGAAAACCGCAAGGTGTTTTTTGGGTGAAATATCCATTTCGCCGCGGATATTGCGCACGCCGATAATAATACGTTTGAGCCATTCAATTGCGTCAATGGCTTCTGCGTCGACTTTGCTGTTGTCTGCGCAGGGGAAGGCTTGCAGCATAATCGTCTCTCCTTCGGCACCGGCGAGTCCTTTAATGCGTTGCCAGATTTCCTCGGTAATAAACGGCATCATCGGGTGTAGCAAGCGCAGCGCAGCTTCGAGTACGCGCACAAGGGTGCGACGGGTGCCAAGCTGTAGCTCTGGAGAGGCATCTTCAGCCCAGAGTACCGGTTTGGAAAGCTCCAGATACCAGTCGCAGTATTCGTTCCAGAAAAACTCATAAATAGCTTGGGAGGCGAGATCAAAGCGGTATTGTGCAACAGCGTCAGCCACTGCCGTTTCCGTTTCCTGCAAGCGCGAAATAATCCAGCGATCAGCCAAAGAGAGCTCGTAGTTATCACCACTGAGATCAAATTCTTCGCTGTTCATTAGCACGTAGCGTGCGGCATTCCAGATCTTGTTGCAGAAATTGCGGAAGCCTTCGATGCGCCCTACATCAAACTTGATATCGCGCCCGGTAGAGGCAAGGGATAAATAGGTGAAGCGCAAGGCATCGGTACCATAGGCATTAATACCATCGGGAAATTCTTTTTTCGTCTGTTTGGTGATTTTTTCCTTTTGCTGCGGTTGCATCATGCCACTGGTGCGTTTTTCTATCAGCGGGTCCAGTTCAATACCATCAATCAAGTCAATCGGGTCAAGCACATTGCCCTTGGATTTGGACATTTTCTGCCCGTGGGAATCGCGCACCAGACCATGCACATACACGGTGTGAAATGGCACTTCCTGTTTGAAATGCAGTGTCATCATAATCATGCGTGCGACCCAGAAGAAAATAATATCAAACCCGGTGACAAGCACCGAGGACGGGTGAAAAATCTTCTGCTCCGGAGTATCGTCGGGCCAGCCGAGGGTAGAGAAAGTCCACAATGCAGATGAAAACCAGGTGTCGAGCACATCTTCATCCTGGCGCAGTTCAATATCTGCACCAAGGTTGTTTTTCTCGCGTACCTCTGCTTCGCTGCGACCTACATAAATAGTGTTTTCGCTGTCGTACCAGGCGGGAATACGGTGCCCCCACCAGAGTTGACGTGAAATACACCAGTCCTGAATATCGCGCATCCACGCGAAATAGGTGTTCTCCCACTGCTTTGGCACAAAGTTAATGTCGCCATTTTCTACCGCAGCAATTGCAGGTTTGGCGAGTGTCTTCGCATCCACATACCACTGCTCAGTGAGAAAGGGCTCGATAACTTCTTTGGTACGGTCGCCGCGTGGTACTTTCAATTTATGTGGTTCGACTTTTTCCAGCAGGTCGAGTGCTTCGAGGTCTTTGACGATTTGCTTGCGCGCAGCAAAGCGATCCATGCCGCGATATTGCTGCGGCGCGTTATCGTTAAGCGTGGCATCCTCGGTAAAGATATTCATCAGTGGCAGGTTATGGCGCTGCCCCATTTCGTAGTCGTTAAAGTCGTGGGCCGGGGTAATTTTTACACAGCCGGTGCCGAACTCCATATCGACGTAGTCATCGGCAATTACGGGAATGGTGCGCTCGGTTAGGGGCAGCGCAATGTCTTTGCCAATAAAACTCTTGTAACGTTCGTCATCCGGGTGAACGGCCACGGCCATATCGCCGAGCATAGTCTCCGGGCGAGTTGTGGCTACGGTAAGATGTCCGGATCCATCGGCGAGTGGATATTTGTAGTGCCACAGCGAGCCATTTTCCTCTTCCTGCTCCACTTCGAGATCGGAAACTGCCGTATGCAATTTCGGATCCCAGTTAACGAGGCGGGTACCGCGATAGATCAGTGCCTCTTCATAAAGACGCACAAAGACTTCCTGGACGGCGTTGGATAATCCGTCGTCCATGGTGAAGCGCTCGCGGCTCCAGTCCGGGCTTGCGCCCATGCGGCGCAACTGTCGCGTGATGGTACCGCCGGACTGCTCCTTCCATTCCCAGACTTTTTCAATAAACTTGTCGCGACCCAGTTCCTTGCGTGAGGTGCTTGCGGCTTCCAGTTGTCGCTCCACAACCATCTGTGTCGCAATACCAGCGTGATCTGTACCGGGTTGCCACAGGGTGTTATAGCCCTGCATGCGATGATAGCGAATCAGGGTGTCCATAATGGTTTCCTGGAAACCGTGACCCATGTGCAGGCTGCCGGTGACATTCGGCGGGGGAATCATAATGCAATAGGCACTGTCTTCGCCGCGGGTTGCGGCGCTGCCTGCAGGGGCAAAATAGCCGTTTTCTTCCCATTGTTGATAGAGGCGAGACTCAATCGCTTGGGGCTGGTAGGTTTTATCCATGGTGCGGAACTACTCTCTTTTCTCTATTGTTTTCGTAAAACAATAATTTACGGGGCCCGGAAATGGCTTGTGGCCAGCGGGCAGCAAAGGGGAATAATTATACGGAAAAAATGCCTAATCAGGAATTTTTTGGGGATCAGTCGTTCTGAGCTTGTTCAAGTGCCTGTTTGAGTTTTTTGCGCAATGCCGCTTCGAGCACGATCATATATTCTTCCACCACATCGTCGATAATTTCGACAATCTGCTGCGAAGACAGAGTAGGTGAAGGCGCTGTTGTTTCAGAGGGTGCTGCGGGGGCTGCTCCCGGTTCGGCTGGTGCTGCCGCTTGTTGCGTTTTTGCCGCCGGGGCAGGTTGCTCCGATTCCAGCAACTCATCGGCTTCGGCGATCATATCATCGAACATCTGATCGAGTGCATCATCGTCAGGCTCCTGGTCAGATTCAAGTTCCTCGTCACTGATCAGTGGAGTGGTATCAGCGATGCTGGTGTTATCGGTGGTGACGGTATCCTGCCTGGGCGCCTGAGCAGTCTCGGGGACTTTTATTTCAGGGCTTCCAGGGGTGCCAATGGAATCACCCAAGCCAACGGCCTCAAGCATGGCCTCCGCACCATCTTCTCCATCGTCTTGTACAGCATCTGAAGCATGTGGTGTAGAAGAGGCCGGCGTATTAAACGGCGAATTCATATTGAACTCGATCGGCGTGTCCGATGGATTGTCCACTTCAACCATCGCTGTGGGTTTGTCGATGGTCGGGTTATCTTTTTCTACCGGTGGCGGTGCGGTTCGCCCGGGGTTTGGAGCCGGTGCGGATTCGGGTTTTGACTGAATTCTCTGCTTGGCCTTTTCGAGTCTGTCCTTAAGCTGATTGGTAAGGAACGGGTTTTCTTTTGAAGTAATAACCTCTTCCTCGAATAATGGGGCGTCGGCATTACTCTGGATTTTTTCTAGCAGGCTCGAGCCAATATCGGAACCTTCGGAGGCTGCAGGTTCGTGGTGTTCATCAAACGGCATTTCAGTTTGATGCTCTTCCCTGGCGGCAGCAACGGGATCAGGGGGGGGTGAGGCAGGTTCGTCAGTGATCAGCGGGATATCTTCCTCATCGTCATTATCAAGCTCTGTATCAAGAATAATTTCCTCATCGTCATCATCTGTCTCTGCCGGAGATTCGAGGCGATTTCTCGATGCCTTTGGAGAGAGTTCCATGGCTTCGAGCTGAGCCAGAGCATCCTTAAGAGAATCTGCATCATTGTCGAGTGTGTGGCCATCACCGGAAGTTAAGACCGGTACTTCATCACCCTCGCCGCCGAGCACGGGAATATCGTCATCATCGCTGGAGAGAACCGGGATATCATCATCGTTGCTGAGTATAGGTGGGGCATCATCCAGGGTGGGGATGTCGTCATCATTAGACAGTACCGGAATATCGTCATCGTCCGAGAGTGTAGGCACGTTGTCGTCCTCGTGGAGTAAACCTTTAATGGATTCCAGCTCGTTAAGCAGAGATGCTTTCTGCTTATCCTCTTCTGTGGCCATGGTAAACCCTGCGGTGGTATTTATCCAGTTTATAGCTTGTGGGATTTTAAGGGATAACCCCGGTCCTGGTAAAATTTCCAGCGCTCGCGACTTGCCGTTAATTGCTGTGGCTCCTGACAGACAATTTCCGAGACGCGCTCAAAACGGCTGAAAAAGCCCGGAATCTCCAGTGCAAGATTAATCAATACATCGTGGTGGTCCCCCGGATCATCTTCACAGCTAATTTCAATCGGGGCCGGTTGTTTATCCGCGGCATTGTTGTGGGGTAAAAAACTCTCCGGTCGCGTTTGCCATAGCAACTGATCAAGGGCATTGGCCTGGGCTTCGCTGTCCGCATAGAGCAGCACGCGGTGGCCGAGGTTCCAGGCCTTCTCTGTGAGTTTGCAGGCAAACTGCAGGCGCTGTGCCTCGTCGGACAGGGGCAGGATATAAAAATCGACCCGGGTCATCGCTTTGGGTATCTAGCGTGAGGTTTTTTTGCCGCCGCGGCGCCCTTTACCGGACTGACGGATCAGATATTCACTGAGCAGCGCAACCGGGCGCCCGGTGGCGCCTTTATTGCCGCCGCTGTTCCAGGCTGTGCCTGCAATATCGAGGTGGGCCCAGGCGTACTTTTTAGTAAAGCGGGCGAGAAAGCACGCAGCGGTAACACTGCCTGCATTGCGCCCGCCGATATTGGCCATGTCGGCAAAGTTACTTTTTAACTGCTTGTCGTACTCTGGCCACAGCGGCATGTGCCAGGCTTTGTCGTTGACGGCCTGGCCACAGTCGAGCAGCTCGCCGGCAAGTTTGTCATCGTTGCTGTATAGACCGTGCGCATGGTTACCAAGTGCAACCACGCAGGCGCCAGTCAGGGTGGCAATATCAATCACAGACTGTGGTTTGAATTGCTCGGCGTAAGTTAATGCGTCGCATAAAACCAGCCGTCCTTCCGCATCAGTGTTAAGCACTTCAATCGTTTGTCCACTCATTGAAGTGACAATATCACCGGGTTTGGTAGCCTGACCACTTGGCATATTTTCTGCAGCAGCAACAATACACACAAGATTAATAGGCAGCTTAAGCGCGAGTACAGTATTGAGTACACCAAACACACTGGCCGCACCACACATATCAAATTTCATTTCGTCCATGCCGGCACCGGGCTTAAGACTGATGCCGCCGCTGTCAAACGTAATGCCTTTGCCGACGAGAATGTGCGGGCGTTGGCTTTTGGCAGCACCCTGGTATTGCATCACAATCATGCGTGCAGGTTCTACTGTGCCGGCAGTAACTGACAAAAAGGAGCCCATGCCGAGGTCCTGCATCTGTTTTTCCGACAGTATTCTACTGCTTAGAGCCGGGTGTTTGCGTGCCAGTTTACGCGCTTCACTTGCAAGGTAGTTCGGTGTGCAGGCATTGCCAGGCATATTGCCGAGATCACGCGCCACCCCCATGCCTTTGGCGATGGCGAGGCCGGTAGTCAGTGCCTGATTCAGGCCCCGGTTATAGGCCTGGCTTGAGCTGGCATAGGTCACCTGTTTGAGGGATTTGTGGCGGGTTCTTTTTGATTTGAATTGATCGAAATGGTAGCTGCTCAGTGCCAGTGTGGTGGCGACACGCTGAGCCTGCCAATTGCGGTCCTTGCCTGCAACCGATAGTTCATCAAAAAAGACGGTAATTTTTTCGAGCTTTTTACCCTTGATCAGGTGGGTAATCTTGCCAAGCAGGGTGTTGAATTGCGCTTCGGACATTTTGCCTTTAGGGCCACAGCCTACAAGCAATACACGTTCGGCTTTGACACTGTCTATCAGGGGCAATAATACCGATTCGCCGTGTTTGCCGCTGATATCCTCCCGCTTTAACAGTGCTTTAAGGCTGCCACCGCTGGCGCTGTTGATAGCACGGGCGGAGGAGGATAGTTTCCCGCCTTCAAATACAGGTACAATGGCGCATTGAGTGAGGGTGGTAACGGGATCGAGGGTCTTGCTAGTAAATTTCATCCGAGCTCCGCAGAGTGTTGACAGAGGAAACCAGTGATAAACCGGCTTGTTGTTAATAAGCTGAAACGCGTTGAGCAAAAATGCCGCGTTCAGCGAAGGTACATAGTGTACGTGAACTTGTATATTTCACAAAGGACTGCGCCGTGATTATTACACGCTATCTGAGCCGGGAAATTCTGTTTAATACTGCGGCGGTCAGCCTTGTACTGTTATTGATCTTGCTCAGTGCGCGTTTTGTCAAATACCTTGCCGATGCGGCAGCCGGGCGGCTTGATCCGGGTATTCTGTTTTCGATTATTCTCTACCGGGTACCGGGATTTCTGGAATTGATCCTGCCTTTGAGTCTGTTTATTTCGCTGTTGTTGGTATTTGGCCGTCTCTACCTGGATAACGAAATTCGTGTGATGTTCGCTGCGGGTATGACGCGTTTGCAATTGCTTGGCAAAGCCATGGTGCCGGTAAGTTTTGTCGCTGTCGCCGTTGCGGTGACCAGTTTGTACATTACGCCAGAAGGCCTTGCCCGCGTTGAACTTATGCTCAGTGAGCAAAAAAATCGCAGCGAGCTTGATTCGCTTCAGCAGGGGCAGTTTCAGCGTTTGCGTGGCGGGCGCGGTGTCATTTATACAGAAGCGTACGATAGCGATGAAAAGCAAATGCGCGGTGTGTATATTTTTCAACGCGACTATGGGGGGCAATCCCATGAGGTAGTGCTTGTGGCTGATCAGGGGGCTCAGCAACAAGCTGAAAACGGACGCTTTATTGTCTTGAGTGAAGGCAATCGCTATCGTTTTTTTCAGGCTGAGCAGGTGTTTGAGCGCATTGACTACGAGCGCTATGGGCAACGTATTCACACCCGTGAAGAGGAAAGCCAACAGCGTAAACTCGAGCAGGATGCTTTGCCGACACGTTATTTGATGAATTCAGCCGAGCTTGAACACAAGGCTGCTTTGCAATGGCGCATTTCTGTTGCTCTGTTAGTGCCAATCATTGCGTTACTGGCGATTGCCCTGAGTAAAACTGAGCCGCGCCAGGGGCGATATGCAAAGCTGTTTCCGGCGATTCTGATTTACCTGTTTTATCTTGTATTGCTCAATGTGGCGCGTCAGCAAGTTAGCGGGGGTGGTTTGCCACCGGAAATTGGTTTGTGGCCAGTTCATGGCATCTTTCTGCTGTTGGCGATTGTGCTGTTTAATTTTGGCAATATCCAACGCATGTTACGGCGAGAAAAAAGGTAACTGCTTGTGAGACAAATTCGCCGCTATTTTATGAATACCAATCTACAAGCCATTCTGATTGTGATGGCGATTTTGATTGTACTGAACTTTCTATCGGTCATTGTGGATCAGTCGGGAGATATTGAAGGCGATTACAATTTTGTTCAGGTACTGCTCTATGCGTTGTGGCGCATTCCGGGCTTTATTGATGACAACATCGTTTTTGCTGCATTGATTGGCTGTCTTATTGGGCTGGGTATGCTGGCGACGAGTAATGAACTGACAGTGATTCGTGCCAGTGGTGTTTCGCTTAAACGTATTCTGTGGCTTGTGATGCGCCCGGTGTTAGTTGTGATTGTGCTTGGCATGGGGGTAGGAGAGTTGTCCTCTTATACAGATCGTATTGCCGAAGGATCCCGGGCGTTGGCTCTGCAGGGTACTCGACAGGAATGGCAGGTGTGGAACCGGGAAGAGAATGAATTTATTCGTTTTGATACGGTGTTACCCAATGGCAAGGTTTACGGTATTGCGCGCTTTGCTTTTGAGGGGCGGCAGCTTGTTTCTATTCAGTATGCGCGAGAGGGAACTTACGAGCGCTCCAGTTGGTTGATGGAAGGGGTGGAAACCCATTACTTCAAGGATGATTTTACCTTTGTAGATAAACAGCAAACGGAACGCTGGCAAACCCGCCTGACCCCGGAAATGCTGACCTATTTGTCGACAGAGCCAGAAAATCTTACGATGCCTGAGTTATATCGCTATGCGGCGTTTCTCTCTGAACAGGAAGTGGATAACAGAAGCTATTGGCTGTCGTTTTGGAAAAAAATTGCCCGTCCGCTGGAAATATTTAGCTTGATACTCATTGCTATTTCATTTGTTTTTGGTCCACTGCGTCAGGTAACAATGGGGTATCGCATATTTAGTGGTGTGATTGTTGGTGTGGTGTTTCAAACTATACAGGATATATCTGGCGCCTCGAGTCTGGTGTTTGGTTTTAGTCCGCTGCTAGCGGTACTTGTGCCGATCCTTGCGTGTTGTGCGATTGGTCTGGGCTTGTTAAGCCGTGTGCGCTAGTCTTTTTTTCTCTTCGGTAACAATACAACACGGGTATTGGAAGCAATATCCGGCCAGCTACGTTTGGCTTTGCCCAGTGCCCACCAGTAACCGAGACCACCGCACAGAAGTGCAACAGGTGCGACGATAAAGCGTAGCAGGGCCTGCTTGGCGGTCACGATAGAACCATCGAGCTGTTCGACACGCAAGCGCCACGCTTGCATGCCTAGCGTCTGACCGTTGCGACTCCAGAACCAGTAGAAAAACAGATATAGAGACGCGAAGATTCCAAGCAGCATTAACGGGTCGCCGCCAGCAGTGCTCGACTGTTCAATATGCGCGGCACCAAAGATTTGCACTTTTACAAACACGTGGATGGCTGCGTAGAACATTGTAATCGCCACTACAAGAAAGGAATCGTAGACCATCGCGAACAGACGGCGCCATAAAGGAGCAAGGGGGTGGTGTATTTCGCTCATGCTGAGGGTGGTGGGGTTGTTTGACTGGGCGCAGTTTAACATTCAGGAGGGGGGTTATCACCCTTGCAGGGCGGTTGTTACTTTTGGAGGCCCCAAAAGTAACCAAAAGGGCCTGCTCCTGAATCGCAACCCTGCGGGTGCCCTCATTACGCCAGTTTTTCCGGGGTCGGCCTGATTCGCTCCTGCTCACCAGGCCTAAATTTGCGTCCTGCAAATTTACCCTGGAAAAACCGGCTCCGTTCGGTTGCTCATAAGTCGCGAACTCTCCATAACCTGCCAAATTGGTTAATGGTATGAAATAACATTATTCAATGTTTTATCTACCAATACTCCCCATCTCTACAGAGTGACTATTTTTGGAACAATCACCAGAGCTTAAATGAAAGGGGTGAATTTTCAGGAGAAAATTCAGGTCGACATCGCGGAAGGACGCGCATTGAGGCCGACCCCGTCATTTAAGCGGCCGACGTAAGACGCGGACTATCCTCCCCGCACTTTCTTTTGGTAACTTTTCTTTGTGCGCGCAAAGAAAAGTTACTCGCCCAACAAGGGCGAAGCCCTTGTTAACCCCATATGGGAAATATGAAAAATAGCAAACCCCGCCCGACAGGGCAAACCTCAAAACGTATATTTAAGCCGCAGCTTGATCTCGTCATCCGATACACGAAGGTTGTAATTAACCCCACCCTGTATTGTGCCTGAGCCATTGCTATCGGGTACGAGGTGATTCTCCGAATAGTGCCTGTCCTTGATGGTCTGCCAGTAGTCTTTGGCCATGATCTGCGCCATGCGACTGAATACACCCATTCCTGAGCGGTAGTTTTGCTCTTCGGCGCCGCTGAGCCAGTAGTAATTCAGCAGGCGCTGGGTAGTGTTATTAGAACTGTCGGTTAAAAACTGCGCCGAAATTTCCAGTGACAGATTGTCCATATACTTGATGTCTGCTGTGGAGTGATAAAAAAACTCTACCTGGCTATTGGGTTGTGGAAACAATGGAATACCATCGTCTGCGTGGGCGAAACAACACAATAGCAGGGTGGTAGACAAGAGACATAAGCGTGCTTGTGCGAGAGTTATGAGTGGAGGGAAACTCATCTTCGGCCTCCTTATTATTGTCAAGCTCGCTTTTATAGTGGGGGTCCCAGAGGGGATGGGCAAGACTTACAAGAGAAGGCTTTATTCTAAAAAAACTGATTTTTAAGAGATAAAGTAAATAAAAAATTCTTTTTCCGGATGTTTGTCCGGCAAAAAAGCCGCTATAGCAGGGCTGTAGCGGCTTATTGGTAAGTAACTCAAGTACTGTATTTTGAGTCGGGCAAGTAAACTTTTTAGTTCTTTTTTTCAAATTTTTTGTAACGCTTTTTCCAGCCCTTGAATTTCTTTTTACAGTATTTTTCAAGGTCTTCCGGCTTGCCAAAGAAGAGATCAGCGGTCTCTTCGGTGCTTTCATCATATTCACAAAAATCGTTTTCGTGCTCGCGGCAAATTATTGGGCGTGTTTCGTAAATACCGCAGCGACCATCGGGTTGCAGGTTCAGGCAATAATTGAGAATTTTCATAAACCAACTGCCATCTTCTTTATAAAATTGCACATCGTGGTGATAGAGCTGCCACAGCATCGTATCAAAATCGTAAATGCTGCGCGGAGTGTCAACTTCCTGGGTGATATAGGTACAGCAGATAGAGCTTGTGCACAGGTCGCACTTGTCGATGGTATCAGTGGACTGCTTTGCCATGAAATTTCCCCGCTTAAAAGTAAAAGTGCCGTTTAACAGGAGAGTCGGTTAAAAAACCGGCCAGTCTTCCTGGAATCCAACCTGTTTTTGCCACAAGTTGACAATAGTACAAAATAACTCGGCGGTTTTCCTGGTGTCATAGGCTGCGGCATGTGCTTCCCTATTGCTGAATGCGATACCGGCAGCATCGCATGCTTTAGCCAGTACAGTCTGGCCATAGGCGAGTCCTGCGAGGCTAACGGTATCAAAGCAGGAAAACGGATGAAACGGGTTGCGTTTGACATTGCAGCGTTCAGCGGCGGCCATGAGAAAACCGTGATCAAAGTGAGCATTGTGAGCGACCACAATCGCGCGACTACAATCAAAACGCTTCACCATTTTACGTACCTGTTGAAAGCAGTCATCAATCGCATTCTGCTCGCTGACAGCGTTGCGTGCCGGATCATCGGGGTCAATGCCATTAAAATCTAGTGCTGCCTTATCAAGGTTTGCGCCGGCAAACGGAGTAATCGCGTAGTCGATGGTTTTGCAGACCATGAAGTCGCCGTTATCATCGAGATCAACAAAAGCAGCAGAGAGTTCCAGCAAAGCGTCAGTCTGGCTATTAAAGCCGCCAGTTTCCACGTCAATTACCACAGGATAAAAACCGCGGAAGCGTTGTGACAACGGGTGAGGGTCGGTTGCACTCAAAATACCTGGTCCTGTTATGTTGTATTTATGATTGCACTTTCCAGTGCAGGGTTTCACCGCCAAGCAGGGGCTTTACCTGTTCGTCGCCGAAGAGTAGTACCTGCGGGATTTGCCAGTTTTGTTTGGTTAGCGTGATGGTATCGTTATTACGCGACAATTGATAAAAGTCCGCACCATAAAAACTGGCAAAACCCTCGAGCTTGTCCAGCGCGTCGGCCTGTTCAAATGCCGTGGCATATAACTCAATTGCCGCGCAAGCAGTATAACAACCGGCGCAACCGCAAGAGCTTTCCTTGCTGCCTGTGCTGTGCGGTGCGGAATCAGTTCCGAGAAAAAAGCTCGGATTGCCGCTGGTGGCTGCCGCAATCAATGCCTGTTGATGAATATTACGTTTCAGAACTGGTAGACAATAATAGTGGGGACGAATACCGCCAACCAGCATATCGTTACGATTAAACAATAGATGGTGCACAGTAATGGTTGCGGCAACGTTATCGTTTGCCGCTTCGACAAATTCCACTGCGTCCTTTGTGGTGATATGTTCGAATATAATGCGCAGCTCAGGGAAGTCCTTGCAGACATCATTGAGGGTGCGATCAATAAAACATTTTTCACGATCAAAAATATCAATGTCCTCACTGGTAACCTCGCCATGAATCTGTAAAGGCAGGTCGTGCTTCTGCATGGCTTCCAGCACTGGATAGATATTTTTAATATCTGTCACGCCGGAGTCCGAGTTGGTGGTAGCACCGGCGGGGTAAAGTTTGCAGCCGCAAATTGACGCATCTTTGGCTGCAGCTTCGATATCTATAATGTTGGTGTTATCCGTGAGGTAGAGGGTCATCAAGGGCTGAAAATCTGTACCGGCAGGCACGTTGGCATCAATACGTGCCTTGTAGTCCAAAGCCTGCGCTGCTGTAGTGACCGGTGGTACAAGATTTGGCATGACCACGGCGCGGCGGAAAACGCGGGCAGTATCTGCCACGGTGCGCGGCAGCTTGTCCCCATCGCGAAAGTGTAAGTGCCAGTCGTCGGGGCGGGTCAGGGTAAGTTCTTGCATGAATATTGTCGTCTGGGTCGGAAGTTCCGGAGTTTTGTGGTGTCTGTCACTTGCTGGTTTATCGCTGTGGCGCTTGCCACCAGCGCTGCCATGCTACCCGAAAAGGTAGAGTTTGTAACGTAATCCGGAAAATCTACGTAATGGGCTGGGCCGAAGGGTCTGGTCGCGGTGTTTTTTCTCTGTTGCTGCTGTGATTTCTGCCCTGCGGCGATTAAAATAGGCGCCTTGTAAATCGCTTGTTTTTGAGGAAGTTATGTCAGCAGTTGTCAACAAAGTCGTTCTTGCCTATTCAGGTGGGCTCGATACCTCCGTTATCGTCAAATGGCTCCAGCAAACCTACGATTGTGAAGTGGTGACATTTACCGCTGATATTGGTCAGGGTGAAGAGGTAGAGCCGGCGCGAGCCAAAGCCGAGGCCTTGGGTGTGCAGGAGATTTATATTGAAGACCTGCGTGAGGACTATGTGCGTAACTATGTCTATCCGATGTTTCGTGCCAATACCCTGTACGAGGGTGAGTATTTGCTCGGTACCTCGATTGCGCGCCCGCTGATTGCCCGGCGCCTTGTAGAGATAGCAAACGAAACCGGCGCGGATGCGATTTCCCATGGTGCCACAGGCAAAGGTAATGACCAGGTGCGTTTTGAACTTGGTGCCTACGCTCTGAAGCCAGGTGTTCAGGTTATTGCACCGTGGCGTGAGTGGGATCTGAATTCGCGGGAAAAGCTGATGACATATTGTGAGCAGCATAATATTCCTGTGGATATGAAGCGCGGCAAAAAATCGCCGTATTCGATGGATGCAAACCTGCTGCATATTTCCTATGAAGGCGGCAATCTTGAAGATCCCTGGTGGGAGCCGGAAGAAGATATGTGGCGTTGGAGTGTGTCACCGGAAGCGGCACCGGACAAACCGACCTATGTGGAACTTGGTTACAAAGGTGGTGACATCGTGAGTATTGATGGTGCGGCGAAAACCCCTGCCGAGGTACTTACCGAACTGAACAAACTGGGCGGTGATAACGGGATTGGTCGTCTCGATCTGGTGGAGAATCGCTATGTGGGCATGAAGTCTCGAGGTTGTTACGAAACCCCGGGTGGTACCATCATGCTCAAGGCGCACCGTGCGATTGAGTCGTTGACTCTGGATCGCGAAGTGGCGCATCTCAAGGATGAACTGATGCCACGCTACGCGGCGTTGATCTATAACGGCTACTGGTGGTCGCCGGAGCGTCAAATGCTGCAAACGGCAATTGATGAATCCCAGCAGGTGGTGAATGGTACTGTGCGACTCAAGCTTTACAAGGGTAATGTGACGGTGGTTGGACGCAAGTCGGATGATTCCCTGTTTGATGAAAGTATTGCGACATTTGAAGATGATGCGGGAGCCTATGATCAGAAAGATGCTGAAGGCTTTATTAAACTCAATGCCTTGCGCATGCGTATTGCGGCAAACAAGGGGCGCAAGTTCTGATGCGCTTTTTGCATGCCATGCTGCGGGTGGGGGACCTGGAACGCTCCATTGTTTTCTACCGCGATGTGTTGGGCATGACGTTGTTGCGACAGAAGGACTATCCAGAAGGCCGCTTTACACTGGCATTTCTTGGCTACGGCGACGAGTCGGAAGTGACCGCTCTTGAGCTGACTCACAACTGGGATACCGACCACTATGAAATTGGAGATGGCTTTGGTCATATCGCGATAGGTGTTGCGGATGTTTATGAGGCCTGCGAGCAAATTCGGCAACAGGGGGGCAAGGTGGTGCGTGAGCCTGGACCAATGAAGCACGGATCAACCGTGCTGGCCTTTGTAGAAGACCCGGACGGTTACAAGATCGAGCTGTTATCGCTGCAGCGGTGAGAGATCAATACCAATGATGAGCAGCATGCATACAACGACAATGATAAACCGGCTGTTGCTTTTTGCGCTGGCTTTGCTTGTGTTGCAACTCAATGCTTGCATGGGGCCAAAAACCAAGCGTGTTCAGGTAGATCAGGAGCAAATGGAGATTGAGCGCGAGTACCAGCGGCGTCTGACTCTTGAGCGCCAGGTCAAATATCAGAAAAAACTTGTCGATGTTTCGTGGCCTGTGCTGCGTGCAGCAGTGCCTCTGTGTGAAGATGATGAAAATCAGTTTCGCCCGGGTATCACGGCGGTAAACCAGTACAGTTTCAGGGAAGATTATCGCGATGCGGCAAAGGAATTGTTTGGTGTAGAAGAAGAGCGACTCGGTGTTATTTACGTTGCCGCAGAGTCACCAGCACAACAGGCGGGTTTGCAGGAAGGTGACATTATTCTCGAGGTCAATAGTGAGGTTGTGCTTTCAGGAGAAGAGGCGGAAACAACGCTGCGCAATCAGTTCAAACAGGCTTTTGCAGCGGGGCCAGATATTACGCTTTTAATTGAGCGGGAAGGTGAAGCGCAGACCATCGAGTTTGTTGCGGATAAACTGTGTTTTTACCCAACAATTCTCACTATGGATGATGCCGTTAATGCCTATGCTGACGGTTCCCGAATTATTATTACTAAAGGTATGCTGCGCTTTGTGGAGTCGGATACGGAGCTGTCGCTGGTGGTGGCGCATGAGTTGGCCCACAATATGATGTCCCATATTGAAGCAAAGACCACAAATTACTGGCTCGGTACCTTGGCCGATATCGCGGCGGCGGCAGTGGGCGTCAATACCCAGGGCATGTTTGGCCAGATTGCTGCGAGTAGCTACTCCCAGGCATTTGAGTCAGAGGCAGATTATGTGGGGATTTATATACTGGCGCTAGCTGATATGGACATTGACGGTGTAGCAGATTTCTGGCGCCGTATGGCCATTGATAATCCAGGCAGTATTAATGCCGATTACAGTTCCTCTCATCCGTCTTCTCCGGAGCGCTTTCTCGCGATTGAGTTAACCGTAGAAGAAATTGAGCAGAAACGTCTCGAGGGTTTACCACTGCGCCCGGAAGAAAGACCTGATACGGATGAGTACTATCGGGATAATTCCGATGAAGATAGTGAATGGTAAATCCTGTAACAACCCACCATAGCCAACAGCTGTTACAGCAACTGGTGCAGAAAATGGCCAGCGGTTGTCGTGCGGGGCTGGTGCTCAGTGGCGACAGGGATTGGGCGTGCCAGCAATCAAGCGTATTTTTCAAACCGGCACAACAATCGACACGCATTCTTTTATTAGGCAACCGTGATATTCCTGAGCTTGCTGCAGCAGAGCGCATCGAGGGCAAGGCGGCGCGCCACTATCTTGGTCAGGAAGCCGATTTCCTGATTGTTGATGCCTGGGCGGGGCTCGATCCGGATGCCCTGACGGCACTGTCGGGTACACTGGTTGGTGGCGGGCTGCTGATAATCCTGGCACCGCCATTGGCTGAGTGGCCTGCTTATCGCGGTGACTACGACAGCGGGCATGTGTTTTATCCTTTTGGTGTAAGTGATCTACCAGGTTATTTTTTACAGCGTTTTATACGTCTATTGGCAGAAGATGAATCAATCGTAATCTGGCAGCAGGAGCAATCCTTGTCTGAGCCAGTTGAATCTGTTGTGCTGCCACCAAGGGCGGCTAAACGTGAAAACGAAAAGCAGGTTTATTGCGGTGATCAGGCGCAGGCGATTGCCGCGATAAAAAAAGCTGCAACTGGTCATCGCCGCAGGCCGCTGGTGATTAGTGCTGATCGCGGCCGCGGTAAAACCGCCGCGTTGGGAATGGCCGCTGCAGAGTTGTTGCTCGAAGATAATACCGTAAGACAGGTTGTGGTGACGGCGCCAGATTTTTCTGCAGTTGAGCCGCTGTTTCTATTTGCAGAGGAAAAGCTTGCAGCGGCAGGCGTTGCAGCGCGATTTCGACAACAGCGTCTTTACTATAGTGATGGTGGCGATGATGCGGGTGATAAAAGTGAGGATAAAAATCAGATTCGTTTTTATGCAGCGGATGATTTGTTGCGTGATGAACCCCGGGCTGATCTGTTATTGATTGATGAAGCGGCTGCGATTCCTTCTCCTTTGCTAGAAAAGTTACTGGTGCGTTATGCCAGAGTAGTTTTTGCTACGACGATTCATGGTTATGAAGGCAGCGGGCGTGGTTTTGCATTGCGCTTTTTCAATGTACTGGATCGGCTAACACCACAGTGGAAGCGCCTTGAGATGTCGAAGCCGATTCGCTGGCTTGACGGTGACCCGCTGGAGCGGTTTATTGCGCAAGCTTTATTGTTTGATGTGGGGGGCATCTCTCAAACGGGGCAAACAGCAGGTTGTGACATTGAGCAGCTAAATGCACAGCAACTGGTAAACGACGAGGGTTTGTTGCGCCAGTTATTTGCGCTATTGGTTAATGCGCACTATAAAACCACACCGGCGGATTTGTATTATCTATTGGAAAGCCCTGATCTGACGATCTTTGCTGCACGGTCCAATGCGGAAATTGTCGGCGTCTGCCTGGTGGCCAGGGAAGGCAGTTTTGATGCACAAATGTCAGAACAAATCTGGCAGGGGGACAGACGACCGCGCGGGCACTTATTACCGCAAACCCTCGCTGTTCAGTGTGGGTTTGAGCAAGCTCTATCGCTGTCGTATGCGCGCATTGTGCGCATAGCTGTGAGTGAATCAGCGCGGCGCTGTGGGCTTGGCACGCAGTTACTCAATGCCGTAGCGCAGCATATGGAGGTTGACCTGCTGGGTTCGAGTTTTGCTGCAACAGAGGATTTGCTGCCGTTCTGGCAGCATGCCGGTTTTGCTCCCGTGCGTCTCGGTTTTCGCCGCGACGCCAGTAGCGGTTGTCACTCTGTGCTGGTATTAAAACCGTTTAGTGCAGCGGGGAATAATTTGTACGCGCAGGTGCGGCAGCAATTTGCGCAGCAGTTGCCGTTTTTGCTGTCCCGGGAGTTTGCCGAGCTGGATGCGGCGCTGGCCTGTGCTTTGCTAACATCGTTATCAATATCTGAAACAATGAAATTATCCAGCGAAGAGCGTGAACAACTGGTGTTGTTTGCGGCGGGCAAGCGAAATGTTGAAAGTGTGATGCACAGTTTGCACCGGCTTGCACTGAGCCTGTTGGCTCAACCACAGGCCTGTTCGCAAGACATACAGGATAGCGAGTTATATACGCCGTTGCAGAAAGCGGTGTTGCTCAGCGTGTGTTTGCAGCGCCATTCACTGGTTGCCACAGCACAACAGCTGGGTCTTAACGGACAGAAAGCAGTGCTGGAGCAGCTACGCAGTATTGTCGCTAAGGTGTTGACAGATTAACTGGCCTGCTTGGCGGTGTCGTCTTCTTTTGTGCCAGACTTCTTTTCGTCCGCATCATCTTTAACTACATTGAGCTTGGCTTTTGCGGCAGCAGAAGACGATGACGCGCTTTTGCGTTTGACAGTTTTTGCCTTTTTGGTTTTTTCGGACGCCATTTTTTCTGCGGCGGTTTTAAGCTCTTCATAAGCTTCTTCAAGGCACTGCTGATAGATACTTGGGTCTGGCAGAATATCGCGGTCGCCGAGAATGGTGACGGATACGGTGCCACAGTAGCTGAAGATAAGATGGAACAAACCAACCCCGGGGGTTAGCAGGCCAATGCCATGGTAGCGCACAAGTTTTGCGCCACAGCTATAAAGCGGAAAGTTCGGGCCAGGGACATTGGAAATGACTGTGGAGATATTGACTGGCAAATGGCCAGACAGTTTGTTGTCGGTATAGAAATTCAGCAACCTGGAAGTCAGACGTGGTGAAAATACACCGCCGAGTTGCAGCACGTCTACCAGTGGGTTGTTTTCCACAAATTCCTTGGCTTCATCCGTGCTGGCATGAATAGCGAGCAGTCGCTCAATCGGGTCAGCAATATCGGTATGCAAACTGGAAAACGCGGAGCCGAGCTGGTTGTTCTCATGGTTATCGCCGCGACGTGTACGCATGTCGAGCGGGATTGCAGCGACGAGTGGTTCCAGAGGCAATTCTCCGTGCTGATCAAGGTATTTGCGCAGGCCGCCGCCAATAACAGCGAGGGCAACATCGTTGATTTTGGTGCCGGTCATATTCTTGATCAGCTTAAATCCATCGAGGTCCAGCATGGCGGCTTCAAGTACCCGGTAGGGGCCGACAGGATTGCTGAAGCGGTTTTTCGGAGTATTGAACAACGGCGGTGGAGTAAGGTTGCCGCGCATAATGTTCCACACAGTGCGTGACAGGTTTTTCGCTACAGGAATCGAACTGCGGGTCATGCTGGAATAGTTGCTGATACGATTGAACAGAGCGTTGGCGCGCAGTTGCAGACCGCCGGGTTGGCGCTCGGCAATGAAAATTTCCTGATCCTCGTCAGAAGGCTCGTCATCATCCTCGGCGGGGTTGGGTTCAAGGTCGTGTAACACAGACATAAATGAAGCGCCGCCAGCACCGTCAACGAGAGAGTGGTGAATCTTGGTGTAAACTGCAAAGCAGCCCTTCGGCAGGCCTTCAATGTTGTCCAGGCCCTCAATGATATAGGCCTCCCACAATGGGCGGGACATATCAATCGGACGCGAGTGGATGCGTGAGATCAGAATGCAGAGCTGGCGCCAGTCGCCAGGTTGCGGCAAGGCAATGTGGCGCAGGTGAAATTCCACATCAAAGTTCGCATCCTTGACCCAGTACGGTCGGTCGTGGCCACCGGGAACCTCGACAAGGCGGGTGCGAAACAGTGGCAGTTTGTTGAGTTTCTTTTCAAAGCGGGCAATTACATCCTTGAAACGTACAAAACCGCCAGGTGCGGTCGAAGGATCGTAGATACCGAGACCGCCAATATGCTGAGGCGTATTACGGTGCTCCATATTGACGAATGCCGTGTCCAGTGTGCCGAGTTGTTTCATAGCCAAATCCTGAGGTTTGCTCGCATTTATGGGAAAAGGGCTTGGGAGTATACGAAAAAAGCCTTTTCTAATCAATCACTTAGTACAGATGCCTGCCTTAAAGAAAGATTCAGGCGTAGAACTCTCACCGATGGGACGCGAGCATAGCAAGCTCAGACAAAAAATGGACAAAAATTGTGCAAAGCTGACATAAAGAAAAGCGCCGGGTAGGCCGGCGCTGTTATCCAATATCAGGTAATCAGTATACGGTGGGGAATTAGCCTTGCAGATCCACGGTGAGGATGAAACCTTCAAAACGCTTTGGTTCAACAGAGTACCAGTCGCGCATGTCTGTGGGCCACAGCTTCTCGCATTTCTCGCCGAGCTCATCAAACGGACCGCGGCCCGGGTCGGCGAGTACCAGTTGTTTGACGCCGGCACTGGCGGCGCGTTTGAGCATTTTGAACCACTCGTCACGCAATTCGTCCCAAAAGCAAATATCACTGCCGATAATGATATCGAATTCTGCGAGGTCTTTTTTCTTCATGCAGTCCATGTCACCCTCGATAGTGTCAACGACAACACCGTTGATCTCGGCCTGGGCATCAAGAAAGGTAAACACATCGCCATCCACATCAAGCCCGGTAACCTCACAGCCGAGCTCGGCGAGGTTGATCGCCGCCGGGCCCCAACCACAGCCGACGTCGAGAACGCGGGTTTTCTTTTTGGGTTTATTCAGGGAAAAATAGTCCATAAGTAGATAGCTGGATTCCCAATGCTTGTCGCCGTGAGCACTGAAATCACATTTCTTGATAATCTTTTTCACGGTTTTGTGGCTGTCTTCGAACAACCAGGTGCCGTAGGCTTCAAAAAGGTTTTTTTCCGGAAGGTCAAATAATTCTGGCATGGTATTGCTGTCCTGCTATCTGGATTCAGAGATTAATAACGCGGCCAAAGTTTACAGGATAACGAATAAAAAGAGGATACTTTAATGCGTTTTCGGCAATTCAGTAGCTATATAAACATTCGTTAAAGACCACAAGGAAGACTCTTCTGTCTAAAGAAATTAAGCTTGTGGAACGACTAGTAAGCGACATCAAGCTTGCGGTGATCCCAGCTCATCACTTTTTGCGGGCGCACACGAATTACAGTTTTCTTTTTGCTCATTTCGCGGGTGAACTCCTCGGCTTGTTCAGGTGTTACGCCCTCCTGATTACGTACCACAACGTCCACATGCAAGGCGTGTACAGTGTCATAGTCGTCGATAAGTTCCGCTTCACAATTGATGGAAACACCGCGCAGTTCGTTATAATCGGAACCATCTTCAAGTAATACTGCCATTTGCGGGTTGCGCTTGAGATTGACGATTTTCTGGGATTTGGTAAAAGTCTCCAGCACGATAGTTTTATCTTTGATTGCAAACCACATTACCGTGAGGTGGGGGCTGCCGTCTTTGTTGAGCGTGCAGACCTGAATGCTTTTCTGTGTTTCGATAAAATCCCACATCTCATCTTCGGACATGGCAATCATTTCGCGGCGGCTGGGCATGGTGGTCACCTTGTATGGTTGTTAACTATTCATTAGCGGGATTTATCATAGCGAAAACATCGGGATTTTCGCCATGTGGCTTTCACTTGTTCGTCACCCGTTTGTAAGGGAATCAGACATTAAACAGGAAGTGAATCACGTCACCGTCGTGCACCTCGTAACTTTTACCTTCCTGGCGCCATTTACCTGCATCTTTTGCGCCTTGCTCGCCATTGTACTCAATATAGTCGTCGTAACTGATTACTTCGGCGCGAATAAAACCCCGTTCAAAATCCGTATGGATCTTTCCCGCCGCCTGCGGTGCTGTTGCTTGTAACGGAATCGTCCAGGCACGCACTTCCTTGACGCCGGCAGTAAAGTAGGTGTGTAAGCCGAGCAGGGAATAACCGGCACGAATCACTCGATCAAGTCCCGCTTCTTCGAAGCCCAGCTCTTTGAGAAATTCAGCTTTTTCATCATCATCGAGTTCGGCAATTTCAGATTCAAGCTTGTTACATACGGGCACAACCACTGCGCCTTCGCTTTCAGCAATGCCTTTGACAACATCGAGATGGGGATTATTATCAAAGCCATCTTCGTCAACATTGGCGATGTACATTGTGGGTTTGACGGTAATCAGACACAGTTCGGCAAGCTGCTCGAGTTCATCCTCACTGAGTCCAAAAGCGCGCAGGGGTTGCGCTTCGTTGAGATGTGGCTGGATTTTTTCCAGCAGGGCCTTCATCGTAATCGCATCCTTGTCACCACTTTTGGCACTGCGTGTATAACGCTGTAAAGCTTTTTCTACGGTTTCGAGATCAGCCAGCGCCAACTCGGTGTTAATCACTTCAATATCAGTAGCCGGGTCAATCTGATTGGCAACGTGAATCACATTGCTGTCTTCGAAGCAGCGCACCACATGGGCGATTGCATCGGTTTCGCGAATATTGGCGAGAAACTGGTTGCCGAGTCCCTCACCTTTGGAGGCACCGGCAACCAGGCCGGCTATGTCGACAAACTCCATGGTGGCAGGCAGAACTTTTTCCGGGCTGACTATCGCAGCGAGTTTGCCGAGACGGGCATCGGGTACCGGTACGATGCCCGAGTTGGGTTCAATCGTACAAAACGGGAAGTTTTCCGCATCGATGCCTGCCTTGGTCAAGGCGTTAAACAAGGTGGACTTGCCAACATTGGGCAGACCGACAATACCGCATTTGAATCCCATGGTTTGTTACCTTTTGCTATCTCAACGATTATGTTTTGGTGTGTAAATCTTTCATTGCTTTTTCAAGCTTGCCGTCGATGGTATCGTCCATAACACTGAGTGCCTTGTCGAGGCTATCTTCAATCAGGCGCTGCTCATCGGCGGGGGCACTTTTTAGCACGTAATTGCTGACGAGTTTGGCGTTGCCCGGGTGGCCGATACCAATACGCAAGCGTATGAAGTTTTTGTTGTTGCCCAGAGCGCTGATAATATCGCGCAGACCATTGTGACCGCCGTGGCCGCCGCCTTTTTTAAGCCGAATATCACCAGGTGCAATATCAAGCTCGTCGTGTGCGACAAGGATATTCTCCGGAGAGATTTTAAAAAACTGACTCAAGGCGCCTACCGCCTGGCCACTGCGATTCATGTAGGTTGTTGGAATTAACAGGCGCACTTCGCTGCCAGCAATACGCACCTTGCCGGTTAGGCCAAAAAACTTGCCTTCTTCCTTGAGTGGCGAATTGTGTCTGCGTGCCAGTTCGCTGACAAAATCAGCACCGGCATTATGACGGTCGCCTTCGTGCTCGCGGCCCGGGTTGCCGAGCCCGACAATCAGTTCAATCATTGGTTTGTTGTGCTTTGTGGTTCAGGCGGCTATTTAACCAGTCCTTTTTGGAAAAAAACAGCGCTAAAGCCTCGTTATCAAAAACAAAGGGCCAGTAAACTGGCCCTTTATCCTGAGTTGCATGTGAGGGTGGGGATTAACCTTCGTCACCACCTTCAGCACCGTCTTCAGCAGCAGCTTCAGCAGTGCTGTCATCGCTCTCTTCCTCATCGGAACCGCCTTTCGGCGCGTTAACCGCTGCCACCGGCAAGTCGTGGTCAGCACCGTGAGACAGGGCTACAGACTCAACACCCTCCGGTAGTTTGACATCGGAGATGTGAAGAATGGTGCCAAGATCCACTTCCAGCATATCCACTTCGAGGTATTCCGGCAGATTGGCGGGCAGACAGCTGATTTCCAGCTCGGTCATGCTGTGGCTGATATTACCGCCACTCATTTTCACGCCGACACAGCTCTCTTCGTTAATAAAGTGTAGCGGTACTCTGACCGATACCTTCTTGTTCTTGTCAACGCGAAAAAAGTCCGCGTGCATGATTAATGCCTTGGCGGGGTGGCGCTGCAAGTCTTTTAGCAGAACATCTTCACTGTTGCCAGCAACATCGAGGGTAATAATGTGAGAGTAAAACGCCTCGTTTTCCAGTGCCTTTGACAGTTCATTGTGACGCAGTGAAATATTCTGCGGGTCTTTGTCTCCACCATAAATAATAGCGGGGACAAGGTCATCGAGACGACGCAGGCGGCGGCTCGCACCTTTCCCTGTGTCTTCTCGCACTTCGGCTTTAAGTGTAAAGTCGTTAGACATGGTCTAATCTCCTTTCTCTATCGCTACAGGACTTGCGACCGGTACCCGTAGCGGGTTGCTAAAATGCCTCTGTTATCAACAAGGTTTAGTAATTAAACGGTAGCTGTTAGCAGGGGCGGTTAAAAAATAGTATCAGTTAAACATTGCGCTGATAGATTCTTCATTGCTCACACGGCGCACGGCTTCGGCGAGCATGGTAGCCAGGGTCAGCTGGCGAATCTTTTTACATTTACGTGCTTCTTCACTGAGCGGAATACTGTCGGTAACCACAAGGCTGTGCAGTGAAGACTTGTTAATATTGTCTATTGCGTTGCCGGAAAGCACCGGATGGGTGCAGTAGGCAACCACATCTTTGGCGCCGTTGTCTTTTAGTGCATCTGCGGCCTTGCACAGTGTGCCGGCGGTATCGACCATATCGTCGACCAGCAGGCAGGTGCGATCCTTGACTTCGCCGATGATATTCATGACCTGGGCTTCATTGGCTTGTGGGCGACGTTTGTCAATAATGGCAAGGTCGACATCCAGTTCCTTGGCAACAGCGCGAGCGCGAACCACACCACCGATATCCGGTGACACGACGAGCAAGTCTTTATAGCGTTGGCTGACGATGTCGTCGATGAGCACGGGTGAACCGTAAACGTTGTCTACCGCAATATCGAAAAAGCCCTGAATCTGTTCAGCGTGTAAATCCACGGTTAATACCCGATCGACACCTGCACCGGCAATCATATCTGCGCAGACCTTGGCGCTGATTGGCACACGCGCCGAGCGTACGCGGCGATCCTGACGCGCATAGCCGTAATAGGGAATCACTGCGGTAACGCGGGCCGCAGAAGCACGACGCACTGCATCGGCGAGGAACATCAATTCCATCAGGTTGCGGTTGGTAGGCGCGCAGGTGGATTGCACAATAAAAACATCACCACCGCGGACGTTCTCATTAATCTCTACACAAATTTCACCGTCGGAAAATGTTTTCACCATGGCGTCGCCCATGGTTACACCAAGGCGCTTCGCGATCTTGTCGGCGAGTTCCGGGTTGGCGTTCCCGGTAAATACCATGAGGTTTTTGGACATGGTGCTTCCCAGACTGATTGAAAAAATGGCTGGGGTGATAGGACTCGAACCTATGCATACGGGGATCAAAACCCCGGGCCTTACCAACTTGGCGACACCCCAACAGTTAAACGGTGTTTTGTGAACAGCCAGAAAAAGGTTGGCTGCTCATCACTCCTTATCGTTTTACAGCTCACCTGGTAGCTGTGTGTGCAACGGGGACCGGTTAACCCCTTTTGCAATAAATCCTTGCAAACCGGTCGGCGCAGAGGGCAGTTGACTGTCTGCCAGTGCCCGACGGGCATCTTCGTGGTTGGAAAAGCCTGCAAAGATGGCACTACCGGTGCCAGTCAGCTGGCAATCGCTGTTGTATTTTGCGAGCCAGTGCAAGGCCTCAGCGACCTCGGGATAGCGCTTTTCCACGCAGGATTGGCAGTCATTTCGACCCCCCCCCTCGAAGAAGGCGGCTATTTTGATGGGTGAAGTGTTGCGTGTCAAATCCTCTGAGTTAAAAATTTCTGCCGTAGAGATATGGCAGGGAGGGATCAGTACGAGATACCATTTTTCCGGCAGTTCCACCGGACTAAGCTGTTCACCGATACCCTCGGCCCAGGCACTTTGGCCGAGGACAAACACCGGCACGTCAGCTCCGAGTTGTACGCCAAGCCTGGCGAGTTCTTCAAGGCTCAGATCGGTTTGCCAGAGGTGGTTAAGTCCTACGAGGGTGGTAGCTGCATCGCTGCTGCCGCCACCGAGCCCGGCGCCCATGGGCAGTATTTTTTCCAGTTGGATATCGGCCCCCAGGGAACAGGTTGTTTCCTGCTGCAGCAGTTTGGCAGCACGATAGACCAGATTGTGTTCAGCGGGGGTGTTGGCCAGTTCAGAGGATAGCTGGATAGCGCCATCGGATCGGTTGGAAAACGAGAGTTTGTCACCGTAGTCGAGTAGCTGAAACAGTGTTTGCAAGTCGTGATAACCATCACTACGGCGCCCGGTAATGTGCAGAAACAAATTAAGTTTGGCCGGAGCAGGTAGTATCAGGGTGTGTGGTGCGTGCACTTATTGACTACTCCCGGGTGGATCAATATCCCACTGCTTGATAATCAGTGTCAGCTTGAAGCTCTCGCGCTGTGCCACAAGTTTCTCCGGTAATAACCACTTGCCAACGGATTGATAGCGCAGGTAGTTGAGCTGCCACTCGGCGTGCTGCAGGCTCGCGAGGGTATTATCCGGATGGTATTGCACGTTGATATCGTCAGCGTCTGTTGATGGAATGCCAAGCACCCAGAATGGTAAGGCGTCGAGTGGTAAGGCAAAACCTGCATGGCGGGTGAGAAATTCTTCAGCTTCGGCCTGACTCAGAGTCCGGGTTGTTTGTTGGTTGCTCAGGGTGTAGTGCTCACCATCGCTGCTGACACGAGTGGCGGCGGTGCCGAGAGGGCCGTTAAGTTGCAGAATGAATCCGCTCCCCTGTTGCTGCCATTCAAACCATGCGGTGTTGGATTGCTGTGGTGTGCGCAGTCCGGCCTTGCCTTCAACGCGCCAGTGCTGCTGTGCGGCGAGTTGTTTGTGGTAGCTGGCAGTATCTGTAATACGTGGTTCAGCATTGTCCCCGGGCTGATGCGCGCAGCCCCATAAAAGGGATGACAGACATAGCACTAATAATAGCCTGCGGTGACGGTGAAGAAAGGGGTTCATCGGGTTCTGTTGCGTGTGGTCTAGTAGGCGTTAAGTCGCTCTTTGGTATCGCGAATAATCTGACTGTCCGGTGCATCCTTAAGACCTTCTTCCCAAACCTTGCGCGCTTCTTCTTTTTCGCCCATTACCCACAACACTTCGCCAAGGTGGGCAGCGATTTCGTGATTCGGATACAGATCCATGGCGCGGCGCAGACGTAGCAGTGCCTCGTGTTGCTGGTTCATGCGATATAGCACCCAGCCCATACTGTCAATGTAGGCCGGATTATCTGGCTCTATCTCCAGTGCACGTGAAATATATTCGTAGGCCTCTTCGTAGCGATCAGTCTTATTTGCCAACACGTAGCCAAGAGCATTGAGTGCATTGGCATCATCCGGCTTGAGTTGCAGGATACGGCGTAAATCGGCTTCCGCTTCATCCAACTGGTTGAGCTGTTCCAGAGTTAGAGAGCGTGTGTAGAGCAGATTGGTATCATCCGGGAAATCCTCAAGTGCCTTGTTGAGTAACTCAAGGCCTTCGACATTTTTGTGGAAGCGCTGCAACAAGTCGGCTTCGATCAGATAAATTTGCTGGGCGGCAATCGGAAAGCGCTTGCGCTCGTTGCTTAAATGAGTCTGGCACGGAGGGTAGTTGTCCTGCTCCAGAGCCAGTTCACACAAGGATGCAATCGCAAACAAGTATTCCTCACCACCACTGACCCGGCGGTAGTGCTCCATGGCACGATCAATTTCCCCGGCTTCCTCGGCGATATTGCCCAGATAGTAGTAGGCTGCTGATGCGTGTTTGTTGAGAAACAATAACTGCTCAAAATATTCGGTGGCAGTCGCTGTATCGCCGAGTTCCTTGCTGACTAATGCAAGGGATAGCAGCAGATCTGCATCGAATGGAGACTGCTTTACCATGGCGTGGAATTGCTGCTGTGCCTCGGCGAGATCAAAGCGAGTGAGGATTCGAGCATATTGCAATTGCAGGCGGCGGTTATCCGGATGTTTCTGCAACTGGGTGGCAATAATTTTTGCGGCTTTTTCCGGTTTGTCGAGTGTGTCGAGTAGGTTGGCCTTGAGCTGCCACGCTGCCAGCTCTTCTTTATCGACAGCGATTGCCCGGTTGACATATTTCAGCGCTGTTTCATGTTCTCCGCGGTAGTGCAATAACAGGCTTTTGCCCATCAACAGCTGAAAGTGCTCCGGCCAGGTTTCGAGATCTGTGTCAAGGCGCTGTAGCAAGGCATCCTGCTCGGCTTCCGAGAAGCGGGTGGCCTGGGCAGCAATGGACTGGAATACGGTGGCGCTACCCATGGCCTGTAATTGCAGGGAATAGTCATAGGCCAGATCGAGGTTGCCGCGTTTGATATTTTCTGTAGCGAGAATATAGACAGGTTCGGGGTTGTCGGGCTCGAGTTCTGTCCAGAGCTCGACAGTCTGGTAGGCTTCCTGTAGTTGTAGTGCCCCGAGGTACTGGGCAATTAGAACAGCGCGGCGGGTAATGCCCAGATCCCGGGTAATATGGGCCTGCTGTAGATACTGGTGTAGTGCGAGTTCATGCTGATTGCGGTTGCCCGCAATTTCGGCTACGAGCAATGCATAAAGAGTATCCATCGTAAAAGGCTTGATAACCTGCTCTTTTTCGTTGCTATTGTCTGCTTCTGCGGTACTGGCGGGAGCAGTTTGTTGTGCAGCAGTGTCTCCGCCCGTTTGTGAGGCGCAGCCGCCCAGGGTACTGGTAACCAGTAAAACCAGGCAGAGAAGATAAAATTTACTGTGCAGGTGTCGGTACATCATCAGCCGTTGTCTATGAATATTAAGTCGTCGTTATAGGTTACAGCATGCGCCGCAGCCAGTATTTCCGGGGGCTGGCCGCCTCTTTTCCGATAATCGCCATAATGGCACAGCTCCAGGTGAAAAGATATTCCATTGTTGGAGTGTGCCGCGCCGGGAAGGTTCAAAGACCCCTTTTTCGGGATGAAACCCCGTATTAAACACGGGAATGTGGTGTTCAGGTGTATTAACGGCCCACCGCTGATTATATAATTGCGCCCCTCACGGCTTTGATACGTCAAGGTCGTGGATAGAACCCGAAACCTTTCTGGTAAAGAGATAGCAATGAGCCTGTTGGCCCTTGGCATTAACCATACAACTGCACCCGTTGATGTACGGGAGCGGGTGGCGTTTTCTCCCGAACAAATTCGGGCAGCATTGCTGGATGTCTGTGACAGAATAACGGTAGATGAAGTCGTGATTCTGTCTACCTGTAATCGCACCGAGATTTACCTGGCAGACTTTGAAGATCAACATGCGGTTTTGCAATGGCTTGCTGATTTTCATACGCTGAATCTGGAGGATCTTGATAACTCGCACTATTCCCATCATGGTGCAGATGCGGTGCAACACCTGATGCGTGTGTCCTGTGGTCTCGATTCCATGGTGCTTGGTGAGCCGCAAATTCTCGGTCAGATTAAATCGGCATTTGCCATGGCGCAGGAATATGGCACGGTGGGTGCGGGTTTACATACAGCATTTCAGCAAGCTTTCAGTGTCGCCAAGCGGGTGCGTTCTGATACAGCGATTGGTCAGAACCCGGTATCGGTAGCCTATGCGGCAGTGGCGCTATCGAAACGTATTTTTACCAATCTGTCGTCCAGCGCGGTGATGGTGATTGGTGCAGGAAAAACCATTGAGCTTGTGGCCAGACATTTGTGCGAGCACGGCGTTAAACAGTTGCTCGTGGCCAACCGCACCCTGCCCAATGCCCAGGAGCTGGTAGACAGTGTCGGTGGAGAGGCGATGCTGCTGTCGGATATTCCCGAGCGTCTGCACGAGGCAGATATTGTGATTTCGTCAACGGCGAGTCAGCTGCCCATTCTCGGCAAGGGGGCAGTGGAAACGGCGCTGAAACGACGCAAACACCGTCCGGTTTTTATGGTGGATATCGCGGTGCCGCGGGATATAGAGCCCCAGGTCGGTGAACTGGATGATGTTTACCTTTATACGGTGGACGATCTTGAGGAAGTGATTGACGAGAACAAGCGATCCCGTGCAGAAGCGGCGGCACTTGCCGATCGTATTATTGTGGAAGGGGTTGATATCTACCAGAAAGAAGTGCGTGCTAAAGCGGTGGTTTCGACGATTCGAGCCTATCGCGAGCAGGCAGAGCAGCTACGTGATGAAGAGGTTGAGCGTGCGTTAAAGCGTCTTGAAAAAGGTGAGGCGGTGGAAGATATTTTACAGACATTGGCGCGCAGTCTCACCAACAAACTGTTGCATCAGCCTACTACCCGTATAAAAGAAGCCAGTAGCGCAGGTCACAGCGATGTCGTTGATCTTGCGCAACGTATTTTTGAACCAGAGCAGAAAGCCGAAGACAACGGCAAGTCCTGACAGTAACACGGTATTAACAAGCACCTATGAAAGATTCCATCCTGGAAAAGTTGAACCATTTAAAAGATCGTTATGAAGAAGTGGGTGCGCTGTTGAGCGATCCGGAAGTGATGGCAGATCAAAACCGTTTTCGCGATCTCGGCAAGGAATATGCGGAGATTGAGCCGGTAGTGAAGTGCTATGGGCGCTATACCATCACGCTTGATGATATTGAAGCGGCAAAAGAATTGCTTAAGGATGGCGATGCGGATATGCGCGAGATGGCCCAGGAGGAAATAAAGCAGGCGGAGCAATCTCGAGAGGAACTGGAGCTGGATTTGCAAACCCTGCTGTTGCCAAAAGATCCTAACGATGACAAAAATGTTTTTCTGGAAGTTCGTGCCGGTACTGGTGGCGATGAGGCGGCGATTTTTTCCGGTGATCTGTTTCGTATGTACTCACGTTATGCCGAAAGTCAGGGCTGGAAAGTGGAAGTGATCAGTGAGCGGCCGGGGGATCACGGCGGTTATAAAGAAATTATTACGCGTATCGCCGGTAAGGATGTGTATTCGCGCCTCAAGTTTGAGTCCGGTGCACACCGCGTACAGCGTGTACCGGAAACCGAATCTCAGGGGCGTGTGCATACGTCGGCTTGCACAGTGGCGATCATGCCCGAAGCTGATGAGCTTGAGGAAATCGATATCGACAAAAACGATTTGCGCATTGATACGTTCCGCGCTTCCGGTGCGGGCGGTCAGCACGTTAACAAAACAGATTCTGCAATTCGCCTGACACATTTACCGACTGGTATTGTAGTGGAGTGTCAGGATGAGCGTTCCCAGCACAAGAACAAGGCCAGAGCGATGTCACTGCTGCAGGCCAGGCTTAACGATGTAGCGCAACAGCAGCAACAACAGGAGCAGGCGGATGAGCGGCGCAGTCTGGTGGGTAGTGGTGATCGTTCCGAGCGTATTCGCACCTACAATTATCCCCAGGGGCGCATTACGGATCACCGTATCAATCTGACCTTGTACAAACTTGATGAAATTACCCAGGGTGCACTTGACGAAGTGATTCAGCCATTGATCAATGAACACCAGGCCGATCAGCTTGCGGCTCTGTCTGGTGAATAGCCGGATGAAAAGGCGTGAACAGCTGAGAGAATAATCTAGTGAATAACTTCTGTTCCTGTGTGATACCCGGACAATGATGACCATAAAGTCAGCGCTTGACGATGCGGCCAGACAATTGGTCAATAGCACCAGTGCGCGACTTGATGCAGAAGTGCTGTTGACCCATGTGCTACAAAAAGATCGCAGTTGGTTGTTTACCTGGCCTGACAAGCCTGTGCCGTCGGAGCAATGGCGTAAATTTAATGGCCTTGTCAATCGTCGCCAGCAAGGTGAGCCTGTTGCTTATATTGTCGGAGAACAGGAATTCTGGTCACTGCCGTTAACGGTCAATAATTCAACTCTGATTCCTCGCCCTGAAACTGAATTACTCGTAGAGCTTGCTTTGCAACAGATGCCGGAGGGAGCGATTAATGTACTCGATCTCGGTACCGGCAGTGGTGCGATTGCGTTGGCATTGGCCTGGGAGCGTCCGGCCTGGAAGGTGACGGCTGTAGATAATGCCGGGGAAGCAGTGTCCCTGGCGCAACACAATGCAGACAAGCTCGGTTTGAGTCGGGTGTGTTGTTTGCAAAGTGACTGGTTTGCCCGTCTGTCAGACCAGCGTTTTGAATTGATTGTCAGCAATCCACCCTATATAGATGATGGCGATGAACATTTAAATCGCGGTGATGTGAGGTTTGAGCCGAAGTCGGCCCTGGTTGCAGATCAGGGGGGGGTGGCTGCGTTTGCGGCGATTGCCGACGAGGCTCCGCTGTATTTGATGGATTCCGGTTGTCTGATATTTGAGCACGGATATACCCAGGGGAAGGCTGTACGTGAGATGTTGTTGGCTCGAGGCTACCAACAGGTGCAAACCTTTGCTGATCTTGCCGGGCACGAACGTGTGACATTGGGTATTTATAGTGGTGCAGGTGAGTAAGTGATGGATGATCAACAGCTGTTACGTTACAGTCGCCAGATTATGCTGCCGCAGCTTGATTACGCAGGGCAGCAGCGCTTGCTTGAGTCATCCGTGCTCGTGGTCGGGCTCGGTGGTCTTGGTTCCCCGGTGGCGATGTATCTGGCGACTGCAGGGGTGGGTCATTTGTTGCTCAATGACTTTGATGATGTGGATTTAAGTAATTTACAGCGTCAGATTGCACATAGTGCCGAAAGGCTTGGTGAGAATAAGGCAAATTCTGCGGCGCAGTGTTTACAAGCATTAAACAGTGATTGCCGCGTTATCGAACTGGCAGAAAAGCTGGATGCAGAAGCCCTGTTGAAAACAGTCGTACAGGTTGATGTGGTGGTGGATTGTAGTGATAATTTTGCTACACGCTTTTTGTTGAATCGTTTATGTGTACAGGCAAGTAAGCCGTTGGTGTCCGGTGCGGCAATTCGTTTTGAGGGGCAGGTCAGTGTGTTTCGCAACCGGCAGTCTGATGATGCGTGTTACCGTTGCCTATATGATGATGAAGCTGCCGATGATGCCGTGTTGAATTGTTCCGAAAACGGTGTGCTCGCACCTGTGGTGGGAGTGATAGGTTCGCTGCAGGCAGTAGAGGTGATTAAAGTGCTCACTGATATCGGCGAGCCATTAGTTAACCGTCTGTTGGTAGTTGATGCTTTAAATATGGATATACGCACCCTGACGATCAGGAAAGATCAGCAGTGTCCGGTTTGTGCGTAGTGATAGTTTGGGCAAAGATAGCTACAAATAAAGTGTAAGAGAGTGCAAAAGGGTCAGTGAAAATAGCAGCGATTAATAGAGAACTGGAAACAGCGTTACAGCATAAAATAGATCAGAAAACCAAGCCGCCAGGCGCCCTGGGTAAGCTGGAGCATGTGGCATTACAGATTGGTTTGATTCAGCAGAGCCTTGAGCCAGTTCTGCAAAACCCGCAATTGTTATTGTTTGCTGGCGACCACGGTCTCGTTCAGGCAGGTGTCAGTCCATATCCTCAGGAAGTGACCCAGCAAATGGTGATGAACTTTGTTGCAGGTGGCGCTGCAATTAATGTGTTCTGTCGCCAGCACAATATTGCGATTGATGTGGTTGATGCCGGGGTTAATGGTGATTTGTCAGGTCTGGATATTGTCCATGCCAAAGTGGCTCAAGGGACGGCGAACTGTCTGGAAGGGCCAGCGATGACTGCTGAACAGTTTGAACAGGCTTGTAAAGCTGCGCGTCAGTTAGTGGTGGAAAAACACAGCGCCGGTTGCAATGTGATTGGTTTTGGTGAAATGGGCATCGGCAATACCTCATCAGCGGCTTTGGTGTTTAGTGTATTGAGTGGTATGGCGGTTGAGGATTGTGTGGGTCGCGGTACCGGGCTTGATGATGCTGGACTGGCACAAAAAAAAGCTGTATTGCGTCAGGTGATAAACAGGCATCAGGGCGTTGAGAAAACGGCGCCAAGTGTCTTGCAGGCATTTGGTGGTTTTGAACTGGTGATGATTTACGCAGCAGCTTTGCAGGCAGCCGAGCTAAATATGATAGTGCTGGTAGACGGCTTTATTGCAACGGCCGCGATTGCTGCAGCGATTCACGAAGCGCCTGCGCTACAGGATTACTGCCTGTTTTCCCATTTGTCTGATGAGCATGCCCATAAGATGATGTTGGACTATCTGGGTGTGGAGCCACTGTTGCAGCTTAATATGCGCCTTGGTGAGGGCAGTGGTGTAGCGATAACCTATCCACTTATCGAATCGGCAATAGCCTTTCTTAATGAGATGGCTTCGTTTGAAAGTGCCGGTGTGTCAGACAAGGAATAACTGTAATGAATCATCACTGGCAGGGTTTTCTCGCAGCATTGGTATTTTTTACTCGCTTACCGGTATCTGGCCTTTATCTCCACAGCGAAACCCATCATCAAACGCTCGTACGTAACTTCCCGCTTGCGGGTTTGGTTGTTGGTTTGATTGGCTCCGGTGTATTCAGTTTGTTGATTACGGTGTTGCCGTTAGTGGTAACACTGCTGCTGAGTTTACTTGCTATGGTGCTGGCAACAGGTGCCATACATGAAGATGGTTTTGCAGACATGTGTGATGGCTTTGGTGGTGGTTGGGATAAAAGTCAGGTGTTGGATATTATGAAAGACTCCCGTCTTGGTAGCTATGGTGTGACGGGCTTGTTTTTTCTATTGTCGTTAAAATTTGTGGCATTGCACCAGCTTGGTGCTCATCTGATTCCAATGGTATTGATCAGTGCTCATGTAGTCAGTCGTGTGGTAGCAGGTAGTCTGGTTTATACCTGTGATTATGTGCAGGATGATGAAAACAAAAAAGTTCCGTCACTATTGCTTGAGCTGGATAAAAACAGTTTGCTACTGATGGCGGCGCTGGCAGCAGTGGTCATGTTCTGGTTGCCACTGGCAACAATGCTGTTCATAGCTGTTTGCTTGCTGTTATTCGCAAAGCTTGCCGAACGTTATTTGAAACGGCGCATTGGTGGTTATACCGGTGATTGCCTCGGCGGTGTACAGCAGGGTGCAGAGGTGGTTTTCTATTTGCTGCTGCTGGCTATGCTCTGAATCGTAGCATTATCTAATTGATGAGCTGCGTATTCGGAAACCAGTGACTCCAGATCATCCATGGCACATGAGAATAGAGATTGGCGCGTTGTAGTTTGCCAGAAGCTGTGCTGCCGTAGGGATCAATTTCATCAATTGATGTAATTGGTTGGTTGGCATCGTTATAAAATGCCGCAACGGTTTGATACTTATCAAACCATACTGCGACTACAGGTGTATCTGACAAGGTTATATTTTGCACTGGGGATGTTGCAAAGGCTTTCCGGGTAATAGCCATTTGTTCGTTGCCCACTTTCAGACCCCAGATTTGCTCCTGATTTTCCAGACGGTTGTCGTCCAGTCGCAAGGTTGGGAACAGCGGAGTGCCGGCGTAGTGAGAGGGCAGTGCAGCATCAAACAGCTTTAGGGTGATCTTGTCGAGTAGGTTGGGTTCAAACAGGTAGACCTGGCCATTCGGGTAGAGTTGTTTAAAGGCATGCCACGGCATGCGTTGCACCGGATATTCTTCCAGTATGCTGTGACTAAATTCAGCGGTTGCGGTAATTTGCTGGATCAGCTCGCCACTGTGCCGGTCGGTAAAGATAAGGTTGTTATGAACCTGGGCGATTACACGAAAGTTGGTATCACTGCCGTCAAGTTGAGGGTTAAAAGCCATGGGTAGATTGCTCATGGCGCAGTAGGTCATTACGGTGTCTCGATTGCCGACGGTGTCACCGGCAATGTGGGGGATTTGCATCCAGTCTCGGGGGTAGGCTCTGGCATCATCATCAATCTCGAGTACAAACACATCGGTGTTTTCTGCAAGTAGAGGATTAGCTTCATCAATTGAAATAAACTTTGCAGTGTGGTGCTCGGCACGCAACCAGATTTCGGCGGCAAACAGGTTGATAAAGAACAGGCAAAGGG
Source organism: Pseudomonadales bacterium (assembly GCA_028280345.1). Classification (GTDB taxonomy): domain Bacteria; phylum Pseudomonadota; class Gammaproteobacteria; order Pseudomonadales; family UBA7239; genus JANQLY01. The sequence goes on from JANQLY010000011.1 coordinate 253,577, forward strand.
CAATGCCAATAATATAAAGTCTCACAGGTGTGCGATTGAAAATTTGTTGTCTGACATTAATTATAATAACAATCGCTAACATAATAATGAGGCTATAGGTAATGAAGTAGCGATAGCGGAATACTTCAACAATCCAGTCACGTGGAAAGTTCAATGATTGACCAATTTCGGTCATAGCAAATGCACCGAAAATACCGAGAACTGAACTCAACAGAATAATAGTCAAGGCAACCAGACCTGTTGCTGAAGAGGCTTTGTTTTTATCGTGAATAAAGAAATCAACAAACTTCATATCGTTTCCTTTTTAATCAGTTCGATTGCTGCCCGGAGTGATTCAGGGTGCAAGGCGTTCAATGTGCCAATGACTGTCATCTTGAAGAGTATAGATAAAGCGATCGTGCAGACGGTTTTCCCTGCCTTGCCAGAATTCTATGCGCTGTGGTTTAACGCAGTATCCACCCCAAAATGGTGGTAGAGGAATAGGCTTGTCTGAATATTGCTGGCTGACGTCTTCATATTGCTGTTCAAGCGTGGTGCGGCTATCAAGAGGACGGCTTTGTGCTGAAGCCCAGGCGGCCCACTGGCTCTCTTTTGGGCGAGATTGAAAATAATCGCTTGCTTCTGCGTCTGAAACCCGGCTCGCTATGCCTTCAATCTTGATTTGTCGATCCAGTGGTAGCCAGGCAAACAATAGAGCAACGCGGTTATTGCTTTCGATGGCGTGGCCTTTTCGGCTTTCGAAGTTGGTGTAAAAGATAAATCCCCGGGCATCCAGCTGTTTCAATAATACAGTGCGCGCTGACGGTTGGCCTGTAGCGTCTACGGTGGCTACTGTCATCGCAGACGGATCCCTGATATCAGAATGCTGTGCCAGTTCGAACCATTCCCCAAATTGCTCAAACGGGTCATCAGCCAGATCTTTTCTGCGCAAACCGCCGTGGGTGTACTCCCGACGTAGTTGGCTTATATCTTTGTCTTTACCCATGGTTTTGTGGTCTGAATACGCTCTGTGGTTAGCAGTCGTGAATGCAGATTCTAGCATCGAACCCGATGTATTTGATACAGCAGGTGTTTTTGTCTGGGGAAAGGAGTAAAATCTTTGCCTGTTATTGTACGTGTTATCCGTTGTTGGTTGTGGCCTGAACTGATTCGAAGCTGAATTGGAGGAAAGGCTGACGTATTGAGAGAAAGGTATGGGTAAAAAATCTACGGACACAGAAATGAACATCCCGCGCAAAACAAAGATTATTTGTACAGTGGGGCCTGCGACCGATAGTTACGACATGCTGAAAAAGCTGGCAGAGGCCGGAATGAATATTGTGCGCTTGAATATGTCGCACGGTGATCATAAAAACCTTGCCAAGGTTATCAAGGCAATCAAGACGCTAAATCAGAAGCCGGAGTTTGCAATCCCGGTATTGTTGGATACCCAGGGACCAGAAATTCGTACCGGTAATTTGCAGAGCGATCTCGAATTAAAAAAAGGTGATGTAATTTCTATTACAGTGCGTGCTGATGAAGTAGAAGAAACCTCTTTTCATATTAACTACCAGGATCTGATTGATGAGGTCAGTGTTGGTGATCGCATTACTGTGGATAATGGCTTGATCAATTTTGAAGTGCTGGAAAAGCAAGAGCGCGCGATGCAGTGTAGGGTGATTGATGGTGGTCGCCTTGGCAGTAAGCGTCACGTTAACCTGCCGGGGATTCGGGTAAACTTGCCGTCAATCACAGCTAAAGACAAGGAAGATATTCTGTTTGGTGTGGAGCAAGGTGTGGACTTCATTGCCTTGTCGTTTGTGCGCGAGGCTGGGGATATTCGAGAGTTGCGCGCCTTTCTCGGCAAGAAAGGCGAGCGTATCAAAATCATCGCCAAGATTGAGGACCAGGAAGGGGTGCGCAACCTCGAAGAGATTGTTCAGGAAGCGGACGGCGTGATGGTGGCCCGGGGGGATCTCGGGGTAGAGATTAATATTGAAGATCTGCCCAATGTGCAGCGCAAAATTGTGCGCCTGTGCCATGTTTACGGCAAGCGAGTGATTGTGGCAACTCACTTGCTTGAATCAATGATTGAAAACCCGATACCGACCCGCGCTGAAGTTACCGATGTTGCTAATGCTATCTACGAGGAGGTAGATGCCATTATGTTGTCGGGTGAGACAACGGTCGGTAAGTACCCAGTAAGATGTGTTGAACATCTCGATAATATTGCACGTACTTCTGAGCGAGTGCCGGGCTTGCAATTCAGCAAGTTGTTGCAAAAATTTGATAACAAGGAGTTTCTCGCTGCGGCGGCCGTAGAGCTGGCGGAATCTCTTGGAGCGATGGGGATTGTGGTTATTACGCGGCGTGGCATCATGGCAAGCCATGTTACCAATTGCCGCCCATTCAAATCGACGATCTATGCGTTTACCAATGATGGTCGTACCTGTCGGCAATTGGCGATCAATCGTGGGGTGGCTGCCCACAAGGTGACTTTTAGCAAAGACCCGGAAAAAACTCTTGCGAGTGGTTTCAGGTTAATGAAAAAGAATTATGGCTTTGCCTCGGGTGACAAAGTAGTGGTTATTTCCGATGTGATTGCTGGCTCTGGCATTGATGCGATTCAGATTCGCGAAATTCCCTGATTGCAGCTAACTCTCTTTTACTGGCTGCCCTTGTGCTAGTGCCATTTTATTAGTAGCAGTGCTGGTTTGACCAGTGTGATAGTTTTTTTACCAGCTCGTCCCGTTGTACCGGCTTTGCAATGTGGTCATTCATCCCAGCTTCAAGACATTTCTCTTTGTAGCCAGGAATCGCATGGGCAGTAATTGCGATAATTGGTATCGATTCGAGTGATTTCTCTTGTTCGTGCAGCCGGATGTTTTTGGTGGCACTAAAACCGTCCATGACCGGCATTTCGCAGTCCATTAATATCAGACTGTATTTGTCATGGGAGTGTTCATAAGCATCGACGGCCTGTTTTCCATTGCAAACATATTCAGCATTAACATTGAGTCGCTCGAGCATGCCTTGAATCACTTCCCGGTTGATATCATTATCCTCTACAACCAGTACACAGGAAGGGTGGTGCAGAATGGATTGTTTTGTTTTTCCGATTTCCTGACTTGTGTCACTGTTGCTGCTTATAGAGCTGGTATCCGGTAAGGCCAGGCTCAGGGTAAACCAGAAACACGAGCCTTCATTAATGCGGCTTTGTGCGCCGATTTCGCCGCCCATTAACTCTACCAGCTGCTTGCAAATTGCGAGCCCAAGCCCGGTGCCGCCAAAATTGCGTGTATTGGATGGATCGGCTTGTACGAAGCTGCTAAACAGGGTGTCAAGAGATTCTTGTGCGACACCAATGCCGGTATCAGTGATAGCAAAATAGAGCGTACATTCCTTGTTGTCGATATGTTGCACATTCACTTTTAATTCAATGACGCCACTACTGGTAAATTTCAGGGCATTGGAGAGCAGATTAGTAATAATTTGCCGAATGCGTACCGGGTCACCGACTACGCTGGAGGGAATATCTGTGGAAATGGCACTTTCAAAAGTCAGCTTTTTGTTACTGGACTGACTGGAATAAAAATTACAAATGTCATTGAGCATCAGCGGCAGATCGAAGGTAATATTCTCAAACTCCAGTTTATCGGCTTCTATCTTTGAATAATCGAGGATATCGTTAATTACCTTGATCAGGCTGCTGCCGGAATCTTCAATCAACTTTATATAGTGCTTTTGTGTAGAGTCCAGATTGCTTTCCTTGAGCAGCTCCACAATGCCGAGCACACCGTTCATTGGCGTGCGTATCTCATGACTCATTTTGGCGAGAAAGCGGGATTTGGCTTCATTTCTCGCGTTAGCCGAGGCAGCGGCAGTGGCCATGTTGGTGGATTCCCGTCGATAGAGGATAATTTTGTCCGAGACTGCAAGTGCCATAAAAATACCAATCAGGCTCAGACCAATTTCGAAGCCGTGGCGACTAATCCATGGAGATTCAAATAATCCCATAGAGCCCAGGTTGGAAATGACAGTGGTAATAAGGAACGCAACGTTACCAAACACTAATAAAGGTAAAGAGTTCTTTTCAATAAATAGTAATAGTACGCAAAATAGTGACAGTGATAGCAATACAAACGCTGAGAAAAAAACGGTATAAACTGAAATTTGCTCTGGTGGGAAAAAGAATGATGCAAGAATCAGCGCGCAGTACATATGTCCGGCATAGAGGGTAACGGGTTCAATATATTTGAAAACAGGTAGATGGCTGAATTGTTGGCGGCATGACACAAGAAATGAAATGGCTGTGGCAGCTACAAAAATGTTGTAGGCATTAAGTTGTAACCATGGGCTGTTGAATAACAGTGGTAGCAGGAACCCATTCAAGTATAAGAGCAACAAGATTGATGACAGCAAGAAACAGCTAAAAGTAAACAGTGTGTTGTCAAATTCCCTGGTGTGAAACAAAATAATAATGATGTAGAGGAAAACACCAATTAATGCGCCAATCATAATAAAGTTGATAGTGGCACTTTTTTCCGATATGCCGATCATGTTGACCGGGTCTGCTACGAACGGAGTAAAAATCAGATAGAAAGAACTACTTAGCTTTAAGTAATAGGTAATCTCGGTGTGGGCTGGAATATCAACTCGGAAACTGAATTGGCGGTGTTTTAATCCTGCCTGATCATAGGGGTGGGCGAGGCCGAGCATCTGGTGATGCTCTTTGTTGTTTGAGCGATAGAACAACTCTGCATTAGTAATTAAAATATCATTAAGTGCCAGCACTCTTTCGACTGGTTCATCGTTGTAGTTGGCTAATGTAAACTGAAACCAGTAATTTTTATTCGGGTTGGCTGTGGATGCATCTGTAAAGGTTTTGAACTTGTTGGTGAGTGTTTGGGCTTGTTCAAATGTGACGGTGTTTGTTTGATCGACTATAAATGATAATGCTGGTGTTAAGGGGTGTTTGCCCGTTTTGCTAACGTCCAATACAGGTTGGCCAAGAGGTGTTTCTGAGCTGTCTGTGAGCTGGTAGCTTGCTGTAGTGCCTGGTGTATTTGTTGTGGGGTCATTCTGGCTTGTGGTCAGGCCAGGTAATAACAGGCAGGTGAGGATGATGAACCCGGCAGCAAATGTTTTCTTCATAGCACTGTGCGGCTTAAAGATGCAATGTCTGGATTATAAGATAAAAAAAGCACAAATCGCTATAATGGCAGCGGTTCGAATGTATGGTACCTGTATTAAAAGTGTGGGCGTAAGCTCTATACACGCCTGTGGATCTATGAAAAAAATCAAACGACACCGTTTAAATCGCCATCTTGCGATGGTCAGGTTGGGGCTTAAGGCTGGAAGCCGTTATGGTCGCCAGCGCATAGCTGATATCTGGTTATCTGAAGCACAGCAGCAACGTTTGCGTGCCAGCGATGCCGAAGTGCTGAGTCGTGAGCTTGGAAAGCTTAAAGGTAGTATCGTCAAGATTGGACAATTGTTGGCGCTTTATGGGGAGCATTTTCTGCCTCCAGAGGTCGTAACTGCACTGCATGATCTGGAAAGTCGTACCGAGCCCCTATCGTGGCCAGTGATGGAGGCTGTATTGCGTGAGGAATGGGCAGAACGTGACTACTCCGATTTTGAGATAGATACAGAACCGTTGGCAGCAGCGTCCCTGGGCCAGGTGTATCGTGCGATCTGTAAGGCTACTGGCGAAGAAGTGTGCATCAAAATTCAATATCCAGGAGTAGCTCAATCCATTGATGCGGATCTCGATAATCTTGCGACATTACTGAAATGGACCACCTGGTTAAAGGGTGATGCGTACTACGCCTGGATTGAAGAGGTGCGTGAGTTGTTGCACAGAGAAGTTGATTACAATCAGGAAGTTAAAACGCTACAGGCTTTTCATGATCTGGTATCTGGTAGTGACCACTATGTAGTGCCGCAGGTATTTACCGAGTGGTGTACAGAGCGTGTCATGGTCACGAGCTTTGAGGCGGGCTATGCAGTAAATACAGATGAAATACAAAGCCTGTCGCAGCAACGTCGCAATCAACTCGGGCGCAGGTTTCTCGATCTATTTCTCAAGGAAGTATTTTGTTGGCCGTTAATGCAAACCGATGCAAATTTTGGTAATTACCTGATTCATCCAGGAGAATGTAACCAGGGTAGCGATGACAAAATAGTGTTACTGGATTTTGGTGCGGTGAGGACGATGCCGAATGCGACCCTGGAGCCGTTTCGCAACATGATTATTGCAGCGTACCAGCTGAATATGGAAGGAGTGACCGCCGGGGCGATAGCGCTCGGTTTTCTTGATGCGGATGTGCCCGATCAAGTTAAAAACGATTTTGTCGCTGTGTGTTCGGGGTTGATTGAACCGCTACTGGTAGGGCGGGTTGATGATATACCGGCCTATGCGCTTAACGCTGCGGGGGACTATCGCTGGCGAGAGAGTGATTTGCTAAAGCGCATGTCGAAGCAAGCAGCGCGTTCAGCGGCAAGTCGTTATTTCTCGATGCCTGGTGGGGATTTTATGTTGCTGAATCGCAAGCTGGCCGGCGTGTTTACGTTTATTTCTGTACTTGGGGCTGAATTTAATGGCGCTGATCTTTTGGAACAGTATTTGTAGAGCCCTGTTTTTGTATATAAAAACTTGACCATACAGGTGCATGGTCAGAAATGGTATTAAGGTAGTCGCCATAGCGACGTTGTTCATTGCTGGCATATAAAATAAATGTGCTGTTAGTGTGCCAGTTGTGTTGGGCGCTATGGTTGATGATCAGTTGGTCGATGGTATTTCGGTAGTGCCCTTTTAAGTAGGAGTAAGTTGCCGAGCCTTTCTGCAGACTGTCGGGTGTAGTGAGATTAATAAACCCCGCGTCATACAGCTGTGTCAGGTTGAGATGTTGGGGGGTGACGTTAATATCGCCGGCAATAATAATATCGGGGTCTTTCTGCGCGAGTGTCGGCAGGCTGGATAGTAGTTCTTTGATTTGAATGCTGTGAATGGCTTCGCTACAGGCGTTTTGTTTGCGTTGGGACTTTAAATGCAGGCCCACCAGCCAAAAATCGAATCCACCTGCGCGAAAATAGCCTGCCAGCGGTTTGCGCAGATGTTGACTGCGACAGGAATCACTGAACTCAAATGCGTCATTGACATCAAGTTCGAAGGGTGGGATTAACGCTTCGATACGTTGGCTGCGCCATGCAAGCACCAGTTTTGAGCTATAGCCGCTTTCTCCATGTTGTGTCTTATAGCCGTGTGTGGCCAGTGTCTGTTTCAGTTGTTGCCAGGGGCGCGTAGCATAAGTCGTATCGCGGTGTGTTTTGTTCAGAGACGTGTTGATCTCTTGAAGCACAACAATATCAAGATTTGCCTCGGTGTGGATGATATCGCCAATTTGTTCAATTTCATTGCTGGAACGCAGAGGTAATGTGCCACGCATGGTGGAGCCTAACCAGTTCAGATTAAATGTGCCAATACGAAAACAATCACTTGCGGGACAATCCGGGCTCGACTGTGCCTGGTTTGTGGCTAAACAGAGGCTCAGCAGCAGAAGCAGATAGACTGGATGGCGCAAATGATTCATGTCTCTTTTAAAATAACTTTAATGAAGGCCCGCTTGTTAATTTTGCGGCTGAGAAACGACATAAAATCCACGCCGGTCATTTGCCAGCCGTATTTCTTGCGCAGGCACTGGTGAGCATGGCGAATCTCTTCCGGGCTGTCGATCAAAAAAGCTTCAGCGTCATGCCATTCCCCGAGTAAGGTTCCGGTTACCGAGCAGGGTGCAACCCTTGCAGTAGCTGAATTTCTCAGCCGTTTCACCTTTCCTGCATTGCCGGCGGAAAATACATAAAGTGTTGCCTGGCTATCTCCCGGATCATCGGCAAACCAGACCGGTGTGTTGACCTGGGCACCGGATTTGCGAAATGTTGCGAGATTCATATAACTCGCACTTTGTAGGGCGACGGGGGTTGTCGGGATGGTTCTGCTCATAGCCTGGTCCTGATTGGGTGAGAGAGTGCCAATTTGATCACAATCCTTTGGCTTGGGGGTGTATTATGGTAAATTCCAGGTTTTAATAGCAAGTTATTGAAAAATCGAGATAAATCCAGGGGGCCGGGGGATAACGGATGAGTGCTGACGAATACGAAGCGGTGTTATTTTGCAGCGATGGCAAGATCGTGCGGGAAATGATGCATGCTGAATTTGAAGCTATTCTCGATAGTTTTGTTCCGCTACAGGAATACGCCGGGCAGGAAGTTAAAGCGATTTATGTCTGTATCACACCGCAAATAAAAGTTGCTGCGGCAGTGTATTTTCTGATTGGATTTGATGGGGCTGGTAATGCCGATGCGAAATGGAATGTGCCTTTGCGCCAGTTGGCCGACGAAGGCGAACCGGGGCCAAATCTCGGTGCCGGGCCAATCAGATTAAGCTGTCGCAGTCAGTGCCCTGTGTCCTGGCACGAACAGCACCTCTGGGATCCAGGTATGGATACGGACCCAAATGACTTCGTAATTCTGCGTGATGTGGTTAAACGCAATAAGCTCGCTTTTAAAAAGATTGAGCTGGAAGAAGAAGTGCCGATGGTGGACGAGGCACCGGAGGCCGAGGCAGCGCCTGCTGCAGCGGCGGCACAGTCGGCAGGGCAGCCGTTGATTCTCAGTGAGGATATTAGTGATTCCGATAAGGTGCTCGCCTCAAGTCTGATTCAGTTTTTGCGCAAAAAGCTCACTAGTGAATATGAATCCGAAAAGGACGATATTGATAAAAAACACCGCCTGCTACTCGCCGCGCAGAAAACCCAGTTTGAAGATGAGTTGAGCAAAATTGAGAATGATCACAGTGTGACCCTGCGTGAATCCTCGGAGAAAATGCAGGAACTACACAACAAACTGACTGCAGAACAGGAGCGCAACGAGAAGCTAGCCAAGGAACTGGATTCCCATGCGGAAGGTGCGGCAAGTGCACAGCAACTGTTTGAACAGAAGCTCGCGGAAAGTAAGGAAGTCGGCTCCAACGAAGTGGAGTTACTGAAGGAAAATATGGCGGCTGAAATGCAGCGCCAGATTGAAACGATCCACAGTGAGTTCCAGGAGCAATTGGCTGCAAAGGACATGGAGCTGGTTTATCGTAACGAAGAAAAGCAAAGTCTTGATGAAGAAGTAGAGAAATTGCATTCAGAGCGGGCAGTGTTGATTAGCCAGGGGGGGGAGCAGTTTCTCAATCGCCTGCGAGAGAATAATGTTTCGTTTGTGGTCTATCACTCCGGAGCAGGCCATATCAATATCGAGATGGATGAAATCGGTGATTATCTTGAGAATCCAATGGCCTTTGCGGCGAGCAAATGTGAAGTGGATGAAGAAACTTACAGATTGTGGCTCAAACATCAGGATTCACTTGCTTGCGGTCATATGGTGGAATCAAAAGGTGAAACCTGCGGTAAAAAACTGCGCCCGGTACCCCATCCTTCCCAGTTTGTCCCCGGGCGTTCTGATCGCTGTCCCTTGCATTGGTCTTTTGGTGATGACGGCGCAGCTGCGGAATAATAATAACCTGACCTCGTGGGGCGAGTGATGGTCAAGCCGTTAAGTGCCAGGTTAATTCAGGGCTTTCATCCGCTCAATGAATTGCCGTCGCTACGGCTTAATGCTTTGCTTGAGTTTAGCCGGCGCAAATTTGTGCGCCAGGGTGAGGTGCTGTTTGCACCGGGCTTGCAAACTGAAAACCTGTTGTTTTTGTTTTCCGGACAGATTCGCTTTGAGCAAAGCGGTGATATTATCGACAGCGCGTTTCGCTTTCCGTTACAACACAAATACCAGCGCAATGATACGGCCAGAGCCCAGACTGATTGCAGTCTGCTTGAGGTACATCGGGAAGCGCTTGATAAACTACTGTGCTGGACTCATGTGTCGAGTTATATCGAAACCGATATTGCCTGCCAGCGCAACCTTGATACCGAGGCGGGCTGGATGGCGACTATTTTACATTCCAATCTGTTCCAGAAGGTGCCGCCACTGAATTTTGAGCGTCTTTATGATCGCCTCGTGGAAATGCCCGTTACGGCGGGGCAGGTGATTTTGCAGCAAGGTGATGTAGGTGATTGTTGCTACTTCATCAAGGAAGGTGTTGCCGATGTTACCCGGCGGGAAAGCGCAGATAGCGAAGAGGTGTTTCTCGCGGAAATTGGCTACGGACGTTGTTTTGGTGAAGATGCGCTGGTGCATGAAACCGTGCGCAATGCAACGGTGGCCATGACGTCGGACGGCTTGCTAATGAAAATGGATAAGCGGGACTTCGTACAACTGCTCAAGGAGCCGACTGTAGATTCACTGATGTCTTCCGATCTGGATATGGCATTGCAAACCGGCTCCAGACTGCTTGATGTACGTAGCCAGGGTGAGTACGAATACAGCCATCTTCGGGGCAGCCTGCATGCGCCGTTGAATTTGCTGCGCATCAAAAGCCGCCTGCTCGACCGCAACACCGATTATGTGGTGTATTGCGATACCGGACGGCGTGCCCGCGCGGCGGTCTGGTTACTGGAGCAGAAGGGGTTTCGTGCCCGCGCCCTGACAGGGGGGCTTGCCACCCTGCCGGAAGCGAGCAAGGAGGAGCTACTGGAGAGCGGGGCTTCATAGGTAGAAAGCCCGTTTCAGTACCGCCATCTTCGGCTATAATAGCCGCCCTTTTTTAATTGCAAACGACACAGAATTCACAGCGATGTCCACGTTTGAAACCATTGGTCTGATTGGCCGCAAGGGTAGCCATCAGGTCGTCGACTCCCTGCATGCCCTGCTGGCTTTGCTCGAAAAGCGCGGCTGTGACCTTTATATAGAGGAAGAGACAGCAACGCTGGTGCCCGATTATAGTGCGCAGGTAGTGAAAAAGGCTGAGCTCGGCCAGTGTTGTGAGCTGGTGATTGTCGTCGGTGGTGACGGCAGTATGTTGGGTGCGGCGCGCACACTGAGCGAGGCGAATATCCCTGTGCTTGGAGTGAATCGCGGCAGTCTCGGCTTTCTCACAGATATCTCGCCGGACGAGATTGAGCATCGAGTCGCGGAAGTGCTTGATGGCAAATACACCCGCGAGGAGCGCTTTCTGCTCGATTCGGTGCTATCCCGTGGTCAGCATGAAATTGGTCATGTCGACGCGATGAATGAAGTGGTGATTCACCGTGGGGCCTCACTGCGTATGATTGAGTTTGGTCTCTACATTGACGGCCAGTTTGTCTACAGTCAGCGCTCCGATGGCCTGATCATCTCAACACCCACCGGCTCCACAGCCTATGCGTTATCCGGCGGCGGCCCGATCCTGCACCCTGGCCTTGATGCAATAGCGCTGGTACCGATGTTTCCCCATACGCTGACGAGTCGGCCAATCGTGGTGGAGGGTAACAGTGAGATTAAGCTGATTATGGGGGATTATGCCGGTGGACAGCCTGAACTCAGCTGCGATGGTCAAACCCATCTCGCGCTGGAATCCGGGGATGTGATTCACGTGCGCAAGAAGGCGCAAACCCTGTCACTGATCCATCCGCTCAACCACAATTACTACGAAACCTGCCGCACCAAGCTCGGTTGGGGCAGTCGTCTGGCATAAGCGAAGTTTTTGTTGTGGATATGGAGCGATTGCTTGCCTCACTCGACGAGGAAAAATACCGACAGTTGCAGCGTGCGGTTGAGCTTGGCAAATGGCCTGATGGTCGTCGTGTTGACGATGAAGAGCGGGCGACGGCACTGCAAGTGCTGATTGCCTATGACAGCAGACATAAACCTGAGGAAGAGCGCATTGGCTATATTGCCAAGCCGGAAACCGATGTTTGTGAGACAAATGAAGCTGATGTGCATACTGCATTAAATGATAATCTGATTGCGCGAGATTAACAGATGTTTGGAGCAGGTAAGTAAAAGATGAATGTATTAGCGAAAGGTGGTTTGCAAAAAATGCGTAGTGATTTGCAGTCACCGGTGCAATACCACTTGCCTGTGGGTGATGACGAGATATCAATGAACCCGCTAATTGGTAAGACCCTGCGCCTGACTTTTACCGGCAAGATTGCCTGTACCTATTGTAGTCGCCCGACAAAGAAAAGCTTTAATCAGGGTTACTGCTATCCGTGTTTCAAGAAACTGGCGCGTTGTGACAGTTGCATTGTGAGCCCGGAGAAATGCCACTTTGATCAGGGCACCTGCCGTGAGCCGGATTGGGCCGAGGATCATTGTATGGTGGAGCATATTGTTTATCTGTCAAATACCTCTGGACCCAAAGCAGGCATTACCCGCTCAAGTCAGATACCGACCCGCTGGATTGACCAGGGCGCGGTGCAGGCCTTGCCCATCCTTAGTGTACAGAGCCGCCACCAGTCGGGGATGGTGGAGCAAGCCCTTAAAAATCATGTGGCAGATAAAACCAACTGGCGAGCAATGCTCAAGGGTGAGGTTGAAACACAGGATCTGGTGGCGCTGCGGGACGAATTATTAGCTGCAATTGACGCTGAACTCGTTAAACTGTCGGATGCTGTGGGTTCGGATGCGATTATGCCGCTGACAGAAGCAGAAGCGGTTGATATCGACTATCCGGTGACACAATATCCGCAGAAAGTGACCAGCTTTAATTTTGACAAGGATCCCAATGTGGAAGGGGTCTTGCAGGGGATAAAAGGGCAGTATCTGATATTTGATCGTGGGGTGATCAATATCCGAAAATTTACCGCCTACGAAGTTGAGGTAGCGGTACAGTGAAGAGTATGAAGTCATTTCCTGTAGTGATGTCAGAAAGTGACAATGGCAGGCATCAGGAATAGCCGGCACATGGCTATGCCTGATCAAGACAACGTAACACAAGGTCTCTGGTAGTGAGCAACGCGAAGCAAATTGTTTTTTTAAAGGACTATAAAGCACCGGATTTTCATATCGATAAAACCGAGCTGAACTTTCAGCTTGGGGAGCTGGCGACGATTGTGACCAGTCGTCTGATGATGCGTCGTAGTGCCGGTGCTGATCCGGAGGCGCCCCTTGTGCTCGATGGGCAAGATCTTGAGTTAAAGGGCGTGATTCTTGACGGGCAATATCTCACTGAGAGTCAGTATGTCGTTGATGAAGATACACTGACGATTCCCTCGGTACCGGATCGTTTTGAGTTGCAGTGCACAACGCTGGTCAAGCCCCAGGAAAATACTTCGCTGGAGGGGTTGTACAAGTCCAATAATATGTTCTGTACTCAGTGTGAGGCAGAGGGCTTTCGCAAAATTACCTACTACCTTGATCGACCGGATGTGATGTCCGAGTTTACGACGACAATTCTTGCAGACAAGAATAAATATCCGGTGTTGTTGTCCAACGGCAACGAGGAAGAACGCGGTGAACTTGATGCCAATGGTATGCATTGGGTGCGCTGGCACGACCCGTACAAAAAACCTTGCTATCTATTTGCGCTGGTGGCAGGAGAGCTCAAGTGGCGTGAGGATTACTTTATTACGATGACCGGACGCAAGGTTACTTTGCGTATCTATGTGGAAGCGAAAGACCTTTCCAAGGTTGATCACGCGATGGCATCGTTGAAGAACGCGATGAAGTGGGACGAGCAGACCTATGGCCGTGAATACGACCTGGACATCTATATGATTGTTGCGGTTGATGATTTCAATATGGGTGCAATGGAGAATAAGGGCCTCAATATATTTAATACTTCCTGTGTGCTTGCCAGTGCCGAAACCACTACCGACGTTGCATTTCAACGTGTGGAGGCTGTAGTCGCGCACGAGTATTTCCATAACTGGTCGGGCAATCGAGTTACTTGTCGTGACTGGTTTCAGTTAAGCCTCAAGGAAGGCTTTACTGTGTTTCGCGATGCGCAATTCTCTGCAGATATGGGGTCCGCGGTTGTTAAGCGAGTGGAAGATGCCACTTTGCTGCGCACTGCGCAGTATGCAGAGGACGCAAGCCCGATGGCACACCCGGTGCAACCGGATTCCTATATGGAGATATCTAACTTCTATACGCTGACGGTTTATGAAAAAGGCGCTGAAGTTGTGCGCATGATTCACACATTGCTTGGCGAAGAGAAATTCCGCAAGGGTAGCGATCTATATTTCTCTACCTATGATGGCGAAGCTGTGACGATTGAAGAGTTTATTGGCTCCATGGAAGCGGCTTCCGGGCGCGATCTGTTTCAGTTTCGTCGCTGGTATACCCAGGCGGGTACCCCGACGCTCAAGTCCCGCGGTATCTATGACGCAGATAAGATGACCTATACCCTTGGTTTTATCCAGTCCTGCCCACCGACACCGGAGTGTTTTGAAAAGGAAATGTTCCATATTCCGGTGAAAGTGAGTCTGCATGGCAAGGAAGGGCCTTTTACCTTGCAACTCAAAGGAGAAGCACTTGATTTGCAGACTAAAGGCAATACTGAAAGGGTGCTCAGTGTTACCGAGGAGAAACAGAAGTTTACGTTTGAGAATATCACTGAAAAACCAGTGCCTTCACTGTTAAGAGACTTCTCGGCACCGGTGAAACTCGATTATCCCTACAGTCGCGATGAGCTGATGTTCCTTATGATGAATGATGACGATGGCTTTAATCGTTGGGATGCGTGTCAGCAGTTGGGGGTTCAGGTACTTGAAGAACTGATTGCCCAACATCAGGCAGGTAAACCACTGGAAATGGATAATAAACTGATCGCGGCCTATCGAACTTTGTTGCACAGTAATGGGCTTGATCCGGCGATGGTAGCCCTGATGTTGAAGTTGCCGAGTGAAGCCTATCTGAGTGAGCAGATGGACGTGATTGATGTAGATGCGGTACATGCAGCGCGTCAGTATGCGCGCATGAAACTGGCTCGCGAGTTGCGCAATGAACTGCTGGATTTATACCAGCTTAATCAGGATCTCGGTATCTACCGACCTGTGGCTCATGCAATTGCGCAGCGCAGTCTGAAAAACTCTGCACTTGCTTACCTGATGTTACTGGACATCAAGGAGATTGCGGAAGTTTGCCTTGATCAATTTAATAAAAGTACCAATATGACGGATGTGAGTGCCGCGCTGGTGGCGCTGGTTAATTCCGACGCGCCGTTTTTGGTCAATGCCCGCGATAAGGCGCTGCGCCTGTTTTATCGCCGCTGGCAAAAAGAAACACTCGTAGTCAATCACTGGTTTACCGTGCAGGCGACCTGCAGCTTGCCGGATACTTACGATAATGTTCGCGCCTTGTTGCGACACGAAGCCTTTGATATTAAAAACCCGAACAAGGTGCGTGCGTTGATCGGTGCGTTCTGTCATCAGAACCCGGTTAATTTTCACCGTATTGATGGTGAGGGCTATCGCTTTCTTGCGGACAAGGTGATTGAGCTTGATCCGCTTAATCCACAAATTGCTTCGCGCCTGCTTGCGCCGATGACAAAATGGAAGCGCTACGATGCCGAGCGTCAAAAGCTTATGCAGCGTCAGCTGGAACGCATCATGAAGAATGACAGTCTCTCAAAAGATGTGTTCGAGGTGGTCAGCAAGTCCCTCGCTGTTTCCTGATTATTTTAAACCACAGTGCTTACTGTATGGCGTTGTTGCCATGCTGCCTGATCCATAAATAGAGCAGTACAAGGATTGCGACAGGCACCAGTGCCCGGAAATGAAATAGATAGTGGAATAACCAAGCAGGCGGTGACAAATCCCAGAGTGTTGTACTTATCCCATTAAGCTCGGCTTGTTGTAATAGTGTTGCGGTGTTGGTGTGTTCGTCATAATGACTACGGGCAAGTAATATCCAGATTTTTTGCGGTATGCAGAGTAGTAAAATATTGCTGTACAGGAATAGTAGCGAACGACGTTGGCCTTCGCGAATATACAGTGTGGCAAGCAAGGCAATCGGTAACAGTAAAAATAGCTGATACTGCGGCCAGTAGTTTGGAAAGCAGAAATACATTGTGCACACGAATAGAGAGAATGTCAGCCAGGGATTATTGAGTAAATAATCTTTATAGCGAATCAGTATGGTAATAAGAGCGCCGATAAAGCCAAGACGGGTAAGCATAAACAATGTGCCATTGATTTCGTCAATCAAGCCGAGGCGCAATGCAAAGACTTCGAGATTGAGATTAACCGACTTGGTAATAATTGGCTCATTGAGTAGAACTGGCAAAATCGTTTCAAAATAAAAGCGGTGTTCGCCAAATCCAAACAAGGCGAGTGATAGGCCGATAACCACGCAGCTGGCAATTAACAGGCCGGCAAGCGCTGCCTTGCTACGATAAAACAGATGGAAGCCAAATAGAAATAACGGATAAACCTTAATGTGGGCGGCGTAGGCAATCAGCGCAGCAGAGATGGCAGCGTGACGTTGAAATAATAGCAGGGAACTGAGAAAAATTAGCAGCAATGGAATTTCGGTAAGCAGCCACCTGATTGATTCAAAAAATGGCATCAGCCAGCAGCCCGCAACAATAATAGTGGTTAGTAGCTGCAAAGACTCATTTGGGGTCAGCTTATAGTGCCTCCGTAGACTGTAAAACAGTAATAGCAGAGTTGCTGCATAGCAAGTGAGCATAAACCATTTGATAGCTATATGCAGATTGACTGAAGTGCCGTTTTTATACCAGGGAGCGATAGTTAATTGAAAAGCCGGTGGAAACTTGTAGATGGCGGCAGAGGGGTGGTAACTGTCAGTGTAATTCTCGCTGCGTTTGTATAGCTCGCCACTGCTCCAGAAATGCTTTCCAGCTGAAGCAAATAGCAAAAAATCTATCGGTTTGTCATAAAAACTATTGTGTACGCGCCAACTCAAACACGCCACTGATGTAAGCATCAGTATTATGCAAACCGCTTTTAGCCAGGGTTGGGCAGGTGTGTCAGCGGGCATCCAGGGAAAACCGTTGTAGCGTCGGTTGTTGATTGCACAAAGTAATATGCCAGCCCCACTGATCCCAGTCGCCGAGCACGATGCGCTGTGCCGGTTGCCCGTTGACGGTCAGGTCATGGCAGGCGGGGCGGTGGGTGTGGCCATGAATCAGGGTTTGCACGCCGTACTGCTCCATAGAGCGCACAACTTCAGCGGCGTTAACATCCATAATGGCATTATCTTTTTCGGCGTTAGCCTGCTGACTATCGTTACGCAATGCCTGTGCCAGTGCGCGGCGCTCGGCAAGACTTTTTCCCAGTACTTCCTGCTGCCACTCACGGCTGCGCACCACGTTGCGAAATTTCTGGTAGTCATGGTCTTCGGTGCAAAGCGTATCACCGTGCATTAGCAGCACTTCCTTCCCGGCCAGGGTTATTACCGTGGGGTCGTCAAGCAGAGTGCAACCTGTGTGTGAGGCAAAGTCAGACCCGGCCAGAAAGTCGCGATTACCTGCCATAAAGAACAACTCGGTGTTGGTATTGCTGGTTTCGCGCAGTTTATCGAGAGTGGTTTGCGCCAGTGCGGAATCGTCATCGTCACCAATCCAGGCATCAAATAAGTCACCGAGAATATAGAGTTGACGAGGCTCATTTGGGGCAGGGGTAGCGTCAATAAAATGGCGCTGTAAAAACGAAAAAAAGGCCTCGGTAATCAGGGGCCTGTCTTCGTGCAGGTGGAGGTCGGAAATAAAATGTATCGACATTTATGTCGACCTCCTGCTGGTATTGGTTATTCCAGTTTTACCCGGTAACTTCGGCAGAATTGATAATCACTGGCTCAACCGGAACATCCTGATGGCCAGCGCGGCTGCCGGTTTGCACGGCCTTGATTTTCTCAACCACATCCATGCCATCGCTAACCTTGCCAAAGACGGCATAGCCCCACCCCTGGGTGCTTTCGCTACTGAAATTGAGAAAATCGTTGTCTTTTACATTGATAAAGAACTGTGCAGTCGCAGAGTGTGGGTCCATAGTACGGGCCATGGCGACGGTGCCCAGGTCATTCTTCAGGCCATTATTCGCTTCGTTATCAATCGGGCTGCCGGTCTGTTTTTGTGCCATATCTTCGGTAAATCCACCACCTTGAATCATAAAACCGTCAATTACACGGTGGAAAATAGTGCCGTCGTAAAAGCCATCGCGGGCATAGTCCAGGAAGTTGGCGACAGTTTTTGGAGCCTTTTCAGCATCGAGCTCAAGGGTAATATCTCCGAAGTTGGTATGCAAAATAACCATATAAGTACCTGCTTGTTTAATGACGGTTAATGAAAGCGCTATAATACGGCTTTTGTGCCTGTAAGAACACACCGGCTTGATGCTGGCCAGTGCTTCACGGGCGGATTGTCAGTATTGAAGGTAGTAAATAGATGGACAATGAGGCGAATAATGAGGTAAAGCCTGCACACTTTATCCGCAAGGTGATTGCCGATGATGTAGCCGCCGGTACCCATGGCGGCAAGGTATTAACCCGGTTCCCCCCGGAGCCCAACGGTTATCTGCATATTGGTCACGCCAAGTCCATCTGCCTGAATTTTTCCATGGCCGAGGAGTTCGGCGGAGCCTGCAATTTGCGCTTTGACGATACCAACCCGGAAAAAGAGGAAGATGAATATATTGAATCGATCAAGGCCGATGTTGAATGGCTCGGCTTTCAATGGCAGGAGCCAGTACATTTCGCCTCGGATTATTTTGATCAGCTCCACGCCTGGGCCATCCACCTGATTGAGCAGGGCAAGGCCTATGTATGCCATCTTTCCGCTGATGAAGCCCGGGAATACCGCGGTACCCTGACCGAGCCCGGCAAGAACAGTCCACATCGCGAGCGCAGCGTGGAAGAAAACCTCCAGCTGTTTGAGCAAATGAAAGACGGTACCCTCGCCGAGGGTGAATGTGTGCTGCGCGCCAAAATTGATATGGCTGCGCCGAACATTAACTTGCGCGATCCTATTATCTATCGCATTCGCCACGTTGAGCACCACCAGACCGGTGAT
This sequence comes from Pseudomonadales bacterium, assembly GCA_028280345.1. Taxonomy (GTDB): domain Bacteria; phylum Pseudomonadota; class Gammaproteobacteria; order Pseudomonadales; family UBA7239; genus JANQLY01. The sequence continues at coordinate 272,451 of JANQLY010000011.1, forward strand.
AAATGGAAGATCTACCCGACCTATGATTTCACTCACGGGCAGTCCGATGCGATTGAAGGGATTACCCATTCCATTTGCACGCTGGAATTCGAGGATCACCGTCCGCTCTACGACTGGTTTATCGAGAATCTTCCCGTGCCATCTACGCCGCGGCAGTATGAGTTTGCGCGCCTTAATATCAATTACACGGTCACCAGCAAGCGTAAGCTTAAACAGCTGGTTGATGAAGGTCATGTAAGTGGCTGGAACGATCCGCGTATGCCGACTATATCGGGTCTGCGCCGCCGTGGTTATACTCCCGTTGCGCTGCGTCAGTTTTGCGAAATGATCGGAGTGACTCGTAGCGAGAGTGTTGTTGATGTGGGGATGCTCGAATACGCGATTCGCGATGACCTTGATAAAAATGCGCCGCGTGCGATGTGTGTGCTCGATCCGCTGAAACTTGTGATTACCAACTACGAGGAAGGCAGGGAAGAATCACTCAGCGCTCCGGGGCACCCGAATCGTGATGATCTGCCCGAACGTGAGTTGCCGTTCGGTCGCGAAGTCTATATCGACCGCGCAGACTTTCGCGAGGAAGCCAATAAAAAATACAAGCGTCTGGTACTTGGCAAGGAAGTGCGTCTGCGCAATGCCTATGTGGTTCGCGCTGATGAGGTGGTCAAGGATGAAGCAGGCAATATTACCGAGGTTCACTGTAGTTACGATGCGGATACACTGGGTAAAAATCCGGCGGATGGGCGCAAGGTCAAAGGCGTGATTCACTGGGTGGCAGTGCACAACTGCTGTGATGTACAGGTGCGTCTCTATGACCGTCTGTTCAGTGTTGAGAATCCCGAAGCGGATAAAGACAAAAGTTTTGTTGATTTTATTAACCCGGACAGTCTCAAGGTGCTCGAACACTGCAAGGCCGAGGTTAGCCTTGGCAGGGCAGCTATAGAGCAGGGTTACCAGTTTGAACGTGAGGGCTATTTCTGCCTCGACAGTGATAGCAGCGATGAGCAGCTAATCTTTAATCGAACCATTGGCCTGCGCGACAGCTGGGCAAAACAGGAACAACAGGGCCAATAGACCTGTTAATTTGAAAGGCGATTTATTTTGAAAATTTACAATACCTTTACCAGGCAAAAAGAAGACTTTGTGCCGCTCGAAGAGGGCAAGGTCAGTATGTACGTTTGCGGTATGACAGTATATGACTACTGCCACCTGGGCCATGCCCGGGTAATGGTGTCGTTTGATGTGATTACGCGCTATCTACGCGCGCGTGGTTGGGATGTGAACTATGTGCGCAATATTACCGATATTGATGACAAGATTTTGATTCGTGCGAAAGAAAATGGTGAGGCTTATACCGATCTGACTGAACGTTTTATTCAATGCATGTATGAGGATGAAAAAAATCTCGGTGTGTTAAGACCGGATCAGGAGCCGCGTGCGACAGGCCATATCAACGAGATTATTGCGATGGTGGAAACACTGGTGGAGAAAGATTGCGCCTATGCAGTGGATAACGGTGATGTTTACTACCGTGTGGCGGGCTTTGAGCCTTATGGCAAACTCTCGGGTAAAAACCCAGAGGAACTCAAAGCTGGTGCACGTATTGATGTTGGAGAAAGCAAGGAAGACCCGCGGGACTTTGCATTGTGGAAGGGTGTGGCGGACACTGATAATGAAGCTTACTGGGATTCACCGTGGGGACCCGGGCGCCCGGGCTGGCATATTGAATGCTCGGCGATGTCCACCTGCTGCCTTGGCAATACCTTTGATATTCATGGCGGCGGGCCGGACTTACCGTTTCCACACCATGAAAATGAAATTGCCCAGAGTGAAGCGGCGACGGGGCAGCAGTATGCTCGTTACTGGATGCATGCGGGCGCTGTGCGTGTCGACAATGAGAAAATGTCGAAGTCGCTCGGCAATTTTTTTACCATTCGCGAAATACTCGAAAAATATCATCCGGAAGTAGTGCGCTTTTTATTAATTGATAGTCATTACCGCAGTCATATTAATTACTCGGAAGAAAATTTGCAGATTGCTCGTGGCGCACTTGATCGTTTCTATACGTCATTGCGTGGCCTGGAGCCGGTCGCGGTACTCCCGCTTGTAGAGCTGGATCAGCAAAACTCTTTTGTGCGGCAGTTCGTTGACGCTATGGATGATGATTTTAATACTTCGAAGGCGATGGCGGTGTTATTTGAGCTGGTGCGCGAGTTAAATACAGTGCGACAAAGTGAACAGGGAGATAGTGATACTGTGACGGATTTGCAGCAGGTGTTGCTATCACTGGCTGATGTGTTTGGTTTGTTGCAGCAAGATCCGGAAGCGTATCTGCAATCGGGTTCGGCGGGAGATTTGTCTGCCGAGGCGATTGAGGAAAAAATTGCCGAGCGCGACCAGGCTAAGGCAGATAAAAACTATGCGCGTGCAGATGAGATTCGTGAAGAGTTAAAAAACAAAGGTGTTATCCTGGAGGATTCACGCGAAGGGACAACCTGGAAGCGGGAATAATCATCAGGCACCTGGCACAGGCAGGGGGTAGGTTCTGACTACATGCTGTTTTCGTCTGTAGAATTTCTGTTCTATTTCCTGCCTTTGCTGCTGGTATTGCAGTTTCTGGCGGCGGACAATATTCGCCTTTCCAATGGTATTTTGCTGATCTTCTCCCTGCTGTTCTACGCTTGGGGGGAACCGGTTTATGTCTTTCTGATGGTGTTTGTGATTCTGCTGAATTACATCGTCGGCTGGTTGATTGATACTTCGCCAGAGCATGGCAAGAAATGGTTAATACTGGGTGTGGTTGCGAATTTGTCGATACTCGCTTATTACAAATATGCAGCATTTCTGATTATTAATCTTTCCAATATCTTTTCCTTGCAATTGACGGTGTCCGAGGGATATTTGCCCATCGGTATTTCGTTTTTTATTTTTCAAGCCATTACCTATATTGCTGATGTCTATAACAAAAATGCCCATGTACAAAAAAATCCGTTTCTACTTGCGCTGTATATTTCCCTGTTTCCCCAGCTAATTGCTGGCCCAATTATCCGTTACAGAATTATTGAGGATCAGTTATTAAATCGTACGCGTACCCTGGATGATGTGAGCTGGGGGGTGCGACGTTTTATTATCGGGTTGGCGAAAAAAGTCATTGTGGCCAATACCTTTGGCATGATTGCCGATGAGATATTCTCTCTGCCCGAAAGCAGTTTAACGCCCTCGCTGGTATTAATCGGTGTGGCTGCGTTTACGTTTCAAATTTACTTTGATTTTTCAGCGTATTCCGATATGGCGATTGGGCTTGGCCGTATTTTTGGTTTTCGTGTGCCGGAAAACTTTAACTACCCGTATATGTCGCGCAGTGTGACGGAATTCTGGCGGCGCTGGCATATCTCGCTATCGTCGTTTTTCCGTGATTATGTCTACATCCCGCTCGGCGGCAATCGTCGCGGTGAATGGTCAACCTATCGCAATCTGGTAATTGTGTTTTTTCTCTGTGGTTTGTGGCACGGCGCAAGCTGGAACTTTATCATCTGGGGTTTATATTTTGGCGGCTTTCTGATTATAGAGAGGCGTTTTATTCTTAGCCACCTCGATAGTCTGCCATATTGGTTTAGCTGGTTTTACACCATGTTGGTGGTCATGCTCGGCTGGCTGATTTTTCGTGCAGAGAGCCTCGACCAGATTGTGATGATGTTATTGGTGTTTGCCAATGGTAATGAAAATACCCTGCATCTGAAATACCTGCAAGATACGTTTTTGATGACTATCGTGTTGGTGGCGATTGTGGGGTCGACGTCGTTGTTCAAGCACAAAGTATTTGAAAATCGCAGTCGGGTGGTTATCGCTGCGATGGATGTTTATCTGCTGCTTTTATTGTTTGTGTCCATCACATTTCTTGCTGCAGATACCTATAACCCGTTTATTTATTTCAGGTTCTGAGGAGGAAGGCAATGAAACATCTGTTAGCCATTGTTTTCTTTCTGAGTATTACGGTGATTGGCCTGTTTGGTTTGTATGATCAACAGACGGTTGACACTGTTGAAAAGCGCAAGCTTGCCGATTTCCCGGAGCCAGGTTCTGAAACTTTCTTTGTTGATTTTTCTGCGTATCTCAACGACCACTTTGGTTTCAGACGTTTTTTTGTTGATGCCAATGAAAAGATTCTGCGGGTATTCTGGCTAATGTCCAGTGAGGGAGTTGTGCCCAATCGTGCCTCCCATAAAGGTGTAGTGGCCGGTCGCGAGGGTTATCTGTTTCTCGACATGTCTGTGGACTATTACGAAAACAAATTTGATGAAGAACGCATTGATCTGTTTATTAGTGAGTTGCAACAGTTTGCCAGTAGTGTGGGTGAAGTGCCGGTGGTGGTGGCTCTCGTGCCCAATCGCACCTGGTTGCTCGAAGGGTACCTGCCTCCCTATGTGCGCCGTTCCGATTTGCGTGAACGCACCGTCGAAAAACTACAGCAGCTTGAAGGCGTTGCTGTGGTGGATTTTTACCCGGTTCTATCGGCTGCTCAACAGCAGGGGCAACAGATTGTTTTCAGATACGATACTCACTGGAATGCCAGGGGAGCCTTGCTGTCTTATCAACATTTAATTGATCAGGTGTCTGTATTTTATAACTTGCCGCTTCAGGTGCCGTCTTCACAACCGGGTGGGGCAAGGCAGACCTGGTACGGTGATCTGGCCCAGGTGGCCGGGCGCGATGACCTCATGGAAGAATACGAGACGATTGTTTTTCCGGGATCACCAGTGATCACAAGAGAAAATAGTTATCGATTGCTCGATAACAGTTTGCCCGATTATCACAATCCTGCCGGACACGGCAGCGTAATTATTTTGCACGATTCCTTTACTGAAAAATTCTTTGGGGAATATCTTGCGCAGTCGTTCGCTGATGTGCACACGCTATCGACATTTAATTTTTCCCGCGTATTGCCCGTCATTAATCGTGATCAAGCGGGTGTACAGGCCGATTTGATCATCGTTGAAATTGTTGACCGTCATATGTTTTCCGGTACTGATCAATACTAGTTGATATGTCAGAGCCCATAGCGATTCTTGATGAAACACAACACTTTGTTGTGGTCGATAAGCCGCCAGGGATTGCGGTGCATGTTGAAGACGAGCGTGCAGGCTTGTTGGTTGTTTTGGCAAAGCAACTTGAGTGTGACAAGTTATACCCGGTACATCGACTGGACAAGGAAACATCCGGCTTATTGCTGGTAGCGAAAACACAGACAGCGGCGAGTGAGTTATCACAGCAGTTTCAGCTACAGCAAGTGAAAAAAACCTATCTGGCAATTGCGGCGGGAAAACCAAAAAAGAAAATGGGTTGGGTCAAGGGAGATATGGTAAAAGCTCGTGATGGTAGCTGGAAATTAACACGTACCATGGAAAAACCTGCGCTTACCTGGTTTGACAGTGCCGGGCTGGGTGGTGACAGGTTGCGTTTGTATCTGGTTAAACCCGAAACCGGCAAGACCCATCAGATTCGGGTGGCGTTAAAAAGTCAGGGAGTGCCGATATTGGGCGATAGCCGCTATGGGGGAATAGAGGCTGATCGCATGTATTTACATGCGCTTGATCTGGCGTTTGATTTTCAGCAGCAGCACTATCGTTATCGCAGACTGCCGCAGCAGGGAGAGCATTTCACAGGTGATGGGCTTAAAAACCACCGCCTGTTGCTGAATCAATAGAATAAATAACAGTATTAGTTAATCTTTTTCTCACCTGCTTCGAGGGTTTGCAAGATCAGGGTATTGATTGTCATCGGGCCAACACCGCCAGGTACCGGGGTGTAGGCAGAGCAGCGTTCTATCAGTGGGCCGAGTTCAACATCGCCGCAGCCGCCGTTATCACCAGGGTGGTAACCGGCATCAACCACAACCGCGCCGTCTTTGATCCACTCGGCTTTGATAAATTCTGCTTTGCCGACAGCGCCCACAACAATGTCAGCCTGTTTGATATGATCGGCAAGATTCTGTGTGCGTGAGTGACAGACAGTGACCGTACAGTTGGCATTGAGTAACATTAGTGCCATCGGTTTGCCAAGAATCGGACTACGACCGACAACCACTGCGTGCTTGCCACTGAGTTCGATATCGTAGCTTTCGAGGATGCGCATAATTCCCGCCGGAGTTGCTGAACCATAGGCAGCTTCACCCATCGCCATACGGCCAAAACCGAGGCAGGTGACACCGTCGACATCTTTTGCAAGATCAATCGCATCAAAGCAGGCGCGTTCGTCGATCTGTTCCGGTACCGGGTGTTGTAACAGAATACCGTGAACATCCGGGTTGTTGTTGAGCTCGTCGATTTTAGCGAGTAGCTGTTCGGTAGTGGTTGCACCTGACATTTCAACTCGCAGGCTGTCCATGCCAACACGGGCACAGGCATTACCTTTCATTTTTACGTAGGTAGCAGAAGCCGGGTCATCACCGACCAGAATCGTGGCGAGAATCGGGGTGCTACCGTGCTTTGCCTTGAGCTGCTCAACCCGCTCGCGAATCTTTTCTTCGGTATCAGCGGCGAGCTGTTTGCCATCGAGAAGTTGTCCGGCCATTCGTATCTACCTCACTGGCGCCATTGCGCAAAAATCGGAATGTTGAAAGCGCGCTATTCTCGCATGGGTTGTGGGACAGTCATAGTCGCAAAAAGCTTAGAAAAACCGGGGGCTGGGGCGCCCCGGCATTGACGGGGGCAGAGCCTGACAGTATTATGCGCGGCCTTGCTGGTGTTTGGGCCCGGTGGAAACCCCGGAGCCTGGAAAGTGTCTGATTAGTACTATTTTTGGTAAAGTCAGATAGCCGGTATCGGGGTATAGCGCAGTCTGGTAGCGCGCCTGCTTTGGGAGCAGGATGTCGGGAGTTCGAATCTCTCTACCCCGACCAAATTTCTTTAAAATCAATAGCTTATATTGGTTTTAAGCTTGGCGAATTACGCGCCCGTAGCTTTAGTATCTGTTAGGGCTTTAGCCCTTACAGATACTTATGCAAGGCCAGCTGGATAGAGCAGCGGCCTTCTAAGTCGTCGGTCGCAGGTTCGACAAAATTGCAGGAGCAATTTTGAGCGTCTTGCAAAGCAAGATGACCCGAAGGGCGGAGGGCAGAAAGCCCGGAGTAATCCTGCCGGGAAGGAAACAGGTTATTTAAATTACGCGCCCGTAGCTTTAGTAATTGTTAGGGCTTTAGCCCATACAAGCACTTAAGGGCAAGGGCAGGAGCCGTGTAAAGTTACGAGAAGTTACGCGCCCGTAGCTCAGCTGGATAGAGCAACGGCCTTCTAAGCCGTCGGTCGCAGGTTCGAATCCTGCCGGGCGTGCCAATATTTAAAGTTGGTGCCTGGCATGAAAAAGCACCAAATAATTTTCTACCATGGTGGCTGTAGCTCAGTTGGTAGAGCCCCGGATTGTGATTCCGGTCGTCGTGGGTTCAAGTCCCATCAGCCACCCCATCTTCTTTCAAACGGTAATCACTGGCTCTACAAACGAGCTACAGCTTTAGTGTTTCCAGGCCGCGAAGCAACGTGGAAACACTTGGCTTTGCTCAGTTGGGTGAGACTCACGTTTGCGCGGAATACATTCCGCGTGAGTCGAACGCGCAAAATCTGTGATTTTGTGCCGGGATGAGCCCCGCTTTACACTCAAGAAACCATCAGCCTCCGGCCAGCCAGCACAGCTGTCTGTCGTTCGAGCCCGCGCGGAGCTGTGCTCCGCCAGCGCGGCCTCTCACCCCCGTCTTCTTTTAAACTGTAATAACCGGCTCTACAGACGAGCTACAGCCTTAGTGTTTCCGGGCGCGAAGCAACGTGGAAACACTTGGCTTTGCTCAGTTGGGTGAGACTCACGTTTTATACGAAACATGTTTCGTGTGAGTCGAACGCCGAAACTCTGTGAGTTTTGGCCGGAAAGAGACTCACGTTTTATACGAAACATGTTTCGTGTGAGTCGAACGCCGAAACTCTGTGATTTTGTGCCGGGATGAGCCCCGCTTTACACTCAAGAAGCCATCAGCCTCCGGCCAGCCAGCACAGCTGTCTGTCGTTCGAGCCCGCGCGGAGCTGTGCTCCGCCAGCGCGGCCTCTCACCCCCATCTTCTTTTAAACGGTAATAACCGGCTCTACAAACGAGCTACAGCTTTATGCCTTCGCGCAGCGAAGTCTCCCTATATCGTGTCCGGGGGAACCTGTGCAACAATCCTGATCCATGGAATTCTATCTACAAGTACTGATGCCGTTATCCATGTTTCTCATTATGTGGATTATCGGTACTGAACTCTCACTGGAAGACTTTCACCATGTGCGCCGGCGTAGTGCGCTTGTGGTGACGGTCTCCCTGTGTCAGTTGCTTGTGCTGCCGTTACTGGTATTTCTGGTGTTCTGGAGTTTTTCGCAAATTCCGGTTGCCATCATGATTGGTATGCTAATTATGGCCGCAGGGCCGGGCGGTGGTTTGTCGAATATGCTGGTGGCCAAGATTGAAGGCAATACAGCTCTTTCTATTGCGCTTACCTCGATTGGCAGTGTGGCTTGCATGGTTTCCATGCCAGTGGTATTTGCTGTGTCATTTCCCCTTGTGGCAGAGAGAACCGGTGACTTTGAGTTGCCGCTTCAGGCCATTATCGGGCAACTTGTGCTATTTATGATTATTCCTGTCGCACTCGGTATGTGGACGCGCTATAAATGGCCAGTGTTTATGCAGCGTCATCAGCAGCGTTTGCGTCGTACGACATCGATATTGTTGGTGGCCATTATTATTTATTCGCTGACGATGAAAAGTGAAGTTACCTTTGCGCAATTTATTAATGCGGTGCCTTACGGTATAGGCTTTATGTTGTTTTGCGCTATTGTGGGGAAGGGCTTTGGTATGCTTTTTAAACTCGATTGGCCTGATACCAAAACCCTGATGGTGGAGTACACTTGTCAGAGTGCGGCGATTCCGACATTAATCGTGCTGTCGATTCTCAAACAGCCCCAGTGGATGGTCTTTGTCGGCGCGGTGGGTGTACTGCAGTTGATTCTCGCGCTGGTACTGATCTTCTGGCAGCAATTTAAACCGCAAAGTAGCTGACTTACCTGCTTAAAGTATCAACGTTGACGACTTCTGCATCAATATTGGGTACTTCTTCTTCAGGCAATAAATAACGCCAGAAAACCATGCCGCTTTTCAAACCCGCCGCATCTATCCAGTTAGGTACACCCGGGTCGCGGTGTGCAATGACTATTTTAAAGCTGCCATCGTCTTCATACTGCAACTGCTTGCGGTTATAGGATACCTTGCGATTAATGTAGGGCGGTGTTTGCAGGTGGTGGTTCCAGATAACGACATTGGCAAACAGGCATTTTGGGAAGTGACCAGTCATCACGAGAGCCTCGTCATCTTCCAGTTCATAAATTGTCTGGCGGTAGTCAATGTCTTTGGCAGAGTAACCAATCAGTTCGTTTTCGTTATCACCACCGGAGAATTTGTTAACTTCTTGTGAAATCCATGCGGGCATAAATTCTTCCGGAATTTCCGGAAAATCAATCGTAGTGCCGCGTACAAAATTAATAATACGACGAATACCCGCCGCGATCGCTGCATCGTCAAACAGTGCACCGGGGCCGGGGTCTTCAACGGGTGTGATAGAAAGCGGAATATGAAAAGTGGGGTCAGCGGCGATATCCTCTTCCAGCTCAAAATAGTGGCGGGTAGTTATGCCACCGGCACCTGGCGCAAGTTTGAGCCAGTTTTTTTCCTGCTCTGTGGCGCTGGCAATAATTTCATAGTTGCCATCAGCATCGACTTCAAACTCGCCGTCGTTGAGTGTAGCCACAAGCCCTTGTGAAAGGCTGCCATTTTCAACGCCTGCTTCAACAGTAAATGAGGTATAGGTCGCTCCCATAGTATTACCGCGAATGATATACGTGGCGTCCGGGTCGACTACTGTGCCGTAATAAACCGCATCCGGATTATCGCCAAGCAACTTTTTGGTTGGACTTAGCCAGCGGTGAAATACCGGACGCTTGGGGTCACAGTCAAACCAGCATTGAAAACCATGTTGTAAAGCATTGGCAACAAGGTAGCGCCGCGCTGCCTGTTTTTGTTCGTCGAGTTCCGGATCCGAGCTCCATTGTGCCTCGATCTCCAGTAGAGTCTGGGCCAGTTCAGCGTAGGCTTTGGCAGCTTCGGGGCCGGAGGTTGGAATGGTGATTGAGTCCATAACGCTTACCTTGAATATCGGGGGAGTAGGTAGAAAACTGTTTGTTAATGCCGAGCATATAAGCTTCTCGACAGTAGCGCTACTGTGAAAAAACACCCAGGCATTTATGCGTATAGAGACAGCGAGCAAGGCACAGGCAGAATAATCAGCTTGATCAGGCAATCAGAGGCGCTAATGTCAGTTACACCGCTACCATCACCGCAAGCGATGAAACGCATGCCACACAAAGTGGTTAATAAACTGTGGGGACTATTGCACAAGGTGAAGCTTGGCAAGGTCTCTCTGGATGAAAACAGTCTGATTGCCCAGGCGCGCAAGGATACCGGGCTGCATTTTTTTGGTGATGAATCTTTTCTTGAACCGATGCGTCATGTGCTCTATGGATTGAAGTACGAGTCAAAAACCAATCCGATGGGAGATTTTTTTGCGCGGCAGAATATCGTACGCCTGTTAAAAAACCGCTTGATGGCAGAGGATTTATTTACCCGCTACCCGGAAATTCTGCAGCGTGAATTTGTGCCGCCAATGACGGTAGTGGGGTTGGCACGCTCCGGTACTACGCGCACCCATCGTTTGCTCGCCTGCGATCCGCAGTTTGTTCACCTTAAAACCTGGGAGGGTATTAACCCTGCACCGTACCCGACAAGCTTTACCCAAACTCCGGATCCGCGGTATGTGGAAATTGATTATGGGCTAAAAGTTGTCGATTATCTCATGCCCCATATGAATGCTGTGCATCCCCTTGGTACTGAAGAGGTGGAAGAGGAAGCGGCACTGATCCAGCATGGTTTTGAAACATCGTTGTTTAGTGCGATGAATACCTTGCCGAGTTATTTTGACTGGTACATCGACCGCCCCTGTGATGCGTCTTATGAATATATGGTTAAGCTGATGAAGTTGATTAGCTGGTTCCGCAAGGATGAACCGGAAAAACCGTGGATATTAAAAACACCGGAGCATATGGTGAATTTTGCACCGCTGTTGCGTTGTTTTCCCGATGCCAAAATCGTATCGACTCATCGCGATCCGCTTTCCGTGCTGAGTTCCTTGTCGTCGATGGCCTGGTCGGCACTGGTGCGTGACTACGATGAGCTTGATCTCGTGGCAATCGGTAAACAGTGGAAACGGTTTACTCAGACCTCGATTAAAAACTATCTTGAAGTACGTGATAGCGAAATGGTCAGGGAAGGACAGATTATTGATCTGCTTTACGAAGATTTAAACAAAGACTGGCAGCCGGAAGTGGAAAAGCTCTACAAGCACTTTGATCTTGAGTTAAGTGATGAAGCACTCGGTAATATGACCAGTTGGATGAATCAAAATAAGCAGAACAAGCACGGCAAGCACAGCCATAACCTGCAACAGTTTGGTTTTGATCCGGAGCAACTGGAAAAAGAATTCAGCCACTATAGAGAACGTTTTAATATTCCGTTTGCGAAAAAACGTGCCTGATCTTTTAAATTCTGGTTACGACTCAGGGTGGCGAATAATTGTTAACTCGATTTCGCCAACCCGAAAACCAAACTTGCGCATGACGGAATGATTGATAATCACATTTTCCGAAACGAGCCACATCCAGTCATCGACATTTAAATCCAGCGTGCCGTCCTTGTAGGCTATCTGTAGCACATACTGAAGATTAAACGCATTGCCGTTGGTGCGTCCTACACCTTCTCCAATAACATCACCGGCGGTGGCGCGATAGCTGCCATCGCCATTCGGGGTCAGCGTCCAGATGCGTTTTTGTTGTTCTCCGTCATTAAAAACAAAATCCTCATCAAGTGTGCCGACGCCATCTTCCCACCACGCTTTGATATCAGCATTAAAGGTGCGAATCACATCGCCGCTGCGATTTTTTACTACACCATGAGCGGTGAGTTGGCCATCAAAAAAAGTTTCAGGTACGAAGACAGGTTCAAATGCCTGGTAGTCTTCCAGGGTTGGCCCGCTACTGCAGGCACTGAGTGCGAATAATGTAAAGAGAAGGCAGATCAGATTGCGGGTGGGTTTCATTTTCACCTCGGTCAAATACCAAAACGACAAGTTAGCGCGTCGTTCCTGTTAGAACAATGCGTAATAAAATCAATGTGTTTTGCGGGTATTAAGCTCTTCGGTATATACCTGGTTTGTCCCTGCCGATTATCAACCAAATATCTCATGCTCACTTACTCCCTTTCCGGCGCGCCAGGGGGTATCATGGCTGGCCTTATTCTTTATTCCATTGAACCCCTGTTTTCGAGGATCACAGCATGGCCATTTTTGAACCTTTAGCCGATATTTCCGGCGGACGACGCAAGTTAAAGCTGACTAATCCCGCGACGCTTGAGGAGATCGGTGAACTCGAATGTCAGACCAAGGCAGAAGTCGATGCAGCGGTTGCCAAAGCACGTGCGGCACAACCGGCGTGGGCAGCCTTGTCGCTGGATGAGCGCATCAACTATATGCTCAAGCTGCGTGATGAAATGCTCAAGGCCTCGGATGAAATTACAGAAACGGTGATTCGTGAAACCGGCAAGCCGCCACAGGATGCACTGACGTTTGAAGTTTATGCAAGCTGTGATTTCCTGAGTTACTGGTGCAAGCAGGCGAAGAAAACCCTTAAAGATGAAAAGCTCAAGCCGGGTGGCTTGCTGGGTTTGATGAAGAAGGTAGTAATGACCTACAAGCCCCTGGGTGTGGTTGGCGTGATTGCACCGTGGAACGGTCCGTTTGTATTGACGGCGAACCCGTCGATTCAGGCCATGCTCGCGGGTAATACCGTTGTGTGTAAGGGCTCCGAGGTTACGCCCTACAGTTCCAAAATGTTTGAAACCCTGTGTCAGCGCGCTGGTCTTCCCGACGGTGTTTGCCAGGTGTTAATGGGCGATGGAGAAACCGGCTCCTATCTCACCAGCTCTGGAGTCAACAAGGTGTCGTTCACTGGTTCAGTGGCAACCGGCAAGAAAATTGCTGCGGCCTGTTCCGAAACCCTCACACCGTTTACGCTGGAACTGGGTGGCAAAGACGCGATGATTGTCTGTGCCGATGCCAATGTTGACGATGCAGTGCACGGTGCTGTGTGGGGTGGTTGTGTCAATACTGGTCACTTTTGTTGTGGTGTGGAACGTATTTATGTCGAAGCGCCAATCTATGATGAGTTTGTGAAGAAGGCGGCAGAAATGGCGAAAAGCCTGCGCCAGGGGCAGTCCCACGGTGTTGAAGAAGATGTGGGGGCAGTGTTCTGGGATCGTCAAATGTCGATTATGGAATCCCATGTGGAAGACGCCAAAGCCAAAGGTGCAACGATTCACACCGGTGGACAGCGTAACCCGAATGAGAAAGGCCTGTATTTTGAGCCGACGGTGATGACGGATGTCGAGGAAGACTGGGATGTGATGCAGCTTGAGACCTTTGGCCCTATTCTGCCGATTATCAAAGTGAATGATGTGGAAGAGGCGATTGCCAAAGCCAATGATTCCAACTATGGCTTGCACGGCAGTGTCTGGACAAAGGACAAGGAAAAAGGCCTTGCTATTGCCAAACGTATCGAAACTGGCTCCATGGCAGTGAACGATATTGGCATGATGTACGGCGTGGCCTGTGCACCGTTTGGTGGCGTAAAGGAAAGTGGTATGGGCTCAGTAAACGGGCAGTATGCACTGCGCGGTTATACCCACCCGATGCCGATTGTGATGGGTGCCTACCGTGGTCAGGACTCCGGTTACCCTCACGATCAGAAAAAGCTCGACCAGATGAACTGGATTATGAACTTTATGTGGAAGAACCCGATTGGCCGTTTCTTTTTTGGCCCTTAAGCTTTCTTCCCTGATCTTGAGGCAGGCACAAAATAAAACAGGCGGGTTATCCCGCCTTTTTTATACCTTGGTTGAATCGCGGTATACTTTCAAACTTGGAAACCTGTGGGAGGACAAGCGGTGGAAGCATTAACCTATTTAAAATTACAGCCGAGCGAAATGGCGGTGTTTGAAGCAGCTTCGCGTATTTTTGCAGCCTATTTAACCAATGATCCGGAAGCGGATGAAGCCGAGTTGATGAGGAAAGCGATTCTTACCGCTATCAAAATGGCGAAAACGACCGATAAACTGGTACAGAGTGATAGTGAGCACCATTAGAAAAAACGTTTACAGCGTTGTAGCAGCACTGTGGTTATTACTGTCTGCGTTAACGGCACAAGCAGTGATTGAAACCTATGAGTTTGCTGATGAGGCACAGCACGAGCGTTACCAGTATTTTGTAGAAGTGCTGCGCTGCCCGAAATGTCAGAACCAGAATTTGTCCGGTTCCAACTCGCCGATATCGGAAGACCTGCGTCGTGAGTTATATCGCCTGTTGCAGGAAGAAAAAAGTGATGAAGAAATTGTCGAATTTATGGTGGCGCGCTACGGTGACTATGTACTCTATGATCCGCCGCTTAAGCAATCTACCTGGGTGCTGTGGTTCGGGCCGGCGTTGTTTCTGTTAAGTGGACTTGTTTTCGTGTTATTGATTGTTAAAAAGAGATCATCGTCTTCCTCCCGTGGAGAATTATCTGCCGATGAAGCCAGTAAACTGGCGACAATGCTGGATGGGGTTGTTACTAACGGTAATGCTTCTGGAAGTGATATGCCCGGGGGAGATGTGTCGCAACAGGGGAAGGGGGAGTAAACGGTGAGCGCGATATCTATTGGTTTTCTGCTACTGGTTGCCAGTTTGTTTTTGCTCTATCCATTATTCAATGTTTCACGTGGGCGTAATGATAGTGAAGAACAGGATGGAGCTGGGCTTGATCAGCAAGGGTTAAATGTTGCCTTGTATCGCGAGGCGCTAGCGCAACTGGAGCAAGAGCGCGACAGTGGTTCGCTTTCTAATGAAGATTTTGTCGAGCAAGAATCTGAACTGCAACGACGTTTACTGGATGACAACGATGAAGCTGCCCATGTTGATGTGAACGCGAATGAAAGCGCAGGTGCTACAGCATTTGCGCGTTTTTGTTTGTTTGCCAGTGTAGTAGGCCTGGTTATAGGTTCGCTGCTGATCTATGACTACCTCGGAGCCGGGAATCAGCTTGAGATCACTCGCCTGTCAAATGAACTGTTTGCGGAGCAACAGCAAGCTGTAAGAGAAAATCGTGATCCGGATTTGGTTTTGGCACGGGAGCTGGCAGACAGACTTGAGGTGCATCTGGCCAGAGACCCGGAGGATTTGTATTCTACCTACTTGCTCGCCTCCACCTATGCCCAGCTTGGTGATCTGGAACGGGCCATTCCCCTGTATAAAACCTATCTGTTGGCGGTGCCCACAGATGAAATGGTGTTAACCGAGTATGTGCAAATGCTCTATCTGGCGGCGGGGGGAGAGTTGACAGAGCGGGTGCGCTTTGTTGTAGATCGGGCGCTAACTCTGAATCCTTACAATGTTCAAGTGCTTGGGCTTATGGGTATGCATCACTACCGCGCGGCAGAGTACGACAGTGCGGTTACCTATTGGGAAAAAATGCTGGAGGTAGTGCCGCCGGAATCAGAGTCTTACGGTATGCTGGTTGGGGCCATTGAGCGTGCCAGGGCACAAAAAAATGCACCGCCTGCTGCTGTGTCGCCAAGTGGACAAGTAGGTGGGGAAGTTGTGGACAAGCCTGTGGACAAACAGGACTCTCCACAGTGATCTGAAAGTTGCCGCCGAGTGTATTTCCTATCTGGTTGATATTGTTCAGGTTTCGTTTTTGTCGCTGATGCAATGAATACTTAAGTGATATTTTCTTCTTTAAAAACACCAGGTTATCCACAGGCCTTAAAGTAAAAAAGAAGTGTTAAAAAGCGTATTTTTTTCTGCAAAAGAAAAATGCTATGTGTAAAATATTCCGCCTATTTTAATAGTTTCTTAATGATTGAAACGGAACCGGGGGGCTGGCAAGAGCCGGGCGAGGGTGTCTGTTTTTAAAGCCAGGAAGTGAAATAAATCCATGCGTCTGAAAAGTATTAAACTGGTCGGTTTCAAGTCTTTTGTCGATCCGACTACTGCCTCGTTTCCAAGTAATCTCTGTGCCGTTGTTGGCCCTAATGGCTGCGGCAAATCCAATATCATTGATGCGGTGCGCTGGGTCATGGGGGAGTCCTCAGCAAAAAACCTGCGCGGTGAGGCGATGACTGACGTTATCTTTAACGGCTCCGGTCAGCGTAAGCCACTCGGGCAGTGCAGTATTGAACTGGTGTTTGATAACAGTGAGCACAAAATCACTGGAGAGTATGCGGGGTATAACGAAATTTCCATCAAACGCCTGGTTACCCGCGATGCAATTTCAACCTACTTTCTTAATGGCACAAAATGTCGCCGTAAGGATATTACCGATATCTTTCTCGGTACCGGTCTTGGGCCGCGTTCCTATTCCATTATTGAGCAAGGCATGATTTCCCGTCTGATCGAAGCGAAGCCGGAAGAGCTGCGTGTTTTTATTGAAGAAGCGGCGGGTATTTCCAAATATAAAGAGCGTCGTCGCGATACAGAAAACCGTATCAAACGCACACGGGAAAACCTTGAACGTCTGACAGATATTCGCGAGGAACTGGAGCGCCAACTGGAGCGCCTCAAGCGCCAGGCTGCAGCAGCAGAAAAATATGCCGAGTTCAAAAAGGAAGAACGTGAAGTCAAGGCACAACTTTATGGTCTGCGTTATCAAAAACTTAGCGAGCAGGCAAAAATCAAGGAACAGGCAATCCGCGAACTGGAAGTGAAGGTAGAAGCCTGTGTTGCAGACCAGGTGTCTCTGGATACCGAAATTGAAAAACTGCGTAACAGCTATACTGATTCAAGTGACCAGTTTAACGAGATTCAGGGGCGTTATTATGGTGCTGGTGCGGAAGTTACCCGTGTTGAGCAAAGTATTCAGCATGCCCAGGAGCGCTCGCGTCAGCTTGAGGAAGATCTTGCCCAGACGGAAAAGAGTGTGCGTGAGTCGGAAGAACACCTTGTGCAGGATCAACAGCGCATTGAGGGCTGGCAAACGGAAATAAAAGAAATTGATCCGGAACTGGAAAAAGCCAAAGTACTTGAAGAGGAATCCGCTAAAACCTTGCAGGAGGCTGAGGAAGCCATGGCTGCGTGGCAGCAGGAGTGGGATCAGTTTAATAGCGAAGCAGCAGCGCCGCGCCAGCAGGCAGAAGTGCAGCAGTCGCGCTTGCAGCATCTGGAACGTGTGTTATCCCGTCTTGAAGAGCGCCTCGCAAAACTTGATGCCGAAAAGGTGGAACTCGGTGCGGACGGTGATGATGCGGAAGCAGAAGAAATTAATCGCCTGCGTGAGACCGTAGAGGCCCACGATCAACAGGCTGCGCAACAACAGTCGCGTATGGAAGAACTGGCTGATCGCATTGAGCAGTTGCGTGAACAAAACAATAGCGTCAGTGACGAGCTGGATACGGTGAAATCTGAACAGCAAACCGTGGCCGGGCGCCACGCTTCTCTCGAAGCATTGCAGCAGGCAGCAATGGGTGCGGAAGCCGGGGTCAGCGGTTGGCTACAGCAGCAACAACTCAGTGATCAGCCGCGTTTGGCTGACAACCTCAAGGTAACTGCCGGCTGGGAAGCTGCGGTGGAAACCGTATTGGGTAATTATTTGCAGGCGGTGTGTGTCGATAGTCTCGACAGTGTGACATCGGTGTTATCTGATCTGGAGCAGGGAGAATTATTATTGCTCGACAGTGCTGGTGCCAGTGCGACCAGTGGCGGCAAGGCAACAGTGCTGGCTGACTATGTTGAGCAAGGTAATGTGAGCAGTTTTATCAGTGGCGTTTACGCTGTCGGCAGTCTCGCCGAAGCAATGCAGTTGCGAGGGCAGCTCGACGCTGGTGAATCTGTTGTGACCAAAGATGGTTTATGGCTGGGTCCGAACTGGCTGCGTGTTGTGAAAGATAAGGATCAGCAGGCCGGAGTGCTGGCCCGTAAACAGGAGCTCGAAGAGCTTGATGCCCGTCTCGCCGCAGTGGGTGCCGAGGTGGAAACCAAAAGCCAGACACTCGGTGAAGGCCGTGAAGAACTTAAAAACCTTGAAGAGGAGAGGGAGAAGCTTCGCAAGGAGATCAGCGAGCACAATAAGCAGCACGCAGAAGAGCGTTCCGAGCTCAGTGCGCTTGAGGCGAAGGTTGAACAAATTCTCAAACGTCGCGAAGACATTGATCGCGAAATCGAGGAGGCCCGTGAGCAACAGGCCCACGAAGATGAAAGCCAGGCAGAGGCCCGCGCCTTGCTGGAGCAGGCCATTGAGGCCATGGAAAAAGATAATGTGACGCGTGAAGAGTTGTTGCAGCGTCGTGACAGCTTGCGTGAAACCCTGGATACAGCGCGCCAGTCTGCGCGCCAGAATCGTGATCATGCCCATGAGTTGGCGATGCGTCACCAATCGGTACAAACCCAGCTCGAATCCATGCGTGAAAGTATTGAGCGCTTGAAAGTACAAACGGAGCGCCTGGCAGAACGTCGCGAATCGCTCAAGGCGAGCCTTGACGAAAACAAGGACCCGGTGGGTGAACTTAAGCAGGAGCTGGAAGAGAAACTCAAGCAACGCCTGACTGTTGAGCAGGAGCTAACTGAAGCGCGCAAGGCGGTTGAAGCGATCGAACACGATTTGCGTGCCGTCGAGCAAAAACGCCAGGTGGTTGAGCAGGAAACCCAGGCTGTACGCCAACGTCTCGAGAATGAGCGCCTCGGTGTGCAGGAATCCCAGGTGCGTCGCAAAACCATTCAGGAGCAGTTGCAGGAAATGAAGCGCAGTCTTGAGGAGGTGCTGGAGTCACTGCCGGAAGAAGCTGAAGAAAGTCAGTGGGAAGAAAACCTTGCGGCGATTGGACGACGCATTCAGCGGCTCGGTGCGATTAACCTTGCAGCGATTGATGAATATCAGTCGCAGTCCGAGCGCAAGATCTACCTTGACGCCCAAAATGATGACCTTACGGATGCACTGGAAACCCTCGAAAATGCGATTCGCAAAATAGACCGCGAAACCCGTACCCGATTCCGTGAAACCTTCGACTTTATTAATAACGGCTTCCAGGAGCTGTTCCCGAAAGTATTCGGCGGTGGCCATGCCTATCTCGAAATGACGGGTAACGATTTGCTCGATACCGGGGTGGCAATTATGGCGCGACCACCCGGCAAGCGAAACAGCACGATTCACCTGCTCTCCGGTGGGGAAAAGGCGATGACAGCCATTGCTCTGGTATTTTCTATCTTCCGCCTCAACCCGGCACCGTTCTGTATGCTTGATGAGGTTGACGCGCCACTGGATGATGCTAACGTAGGCCGTTATGTGAAAATGGTGCAGGACATGAGTGAAAAGGTGCAGTTTATCTTTATCACCCATAATAAAATCACCATGGAAGCTGCCAACCAGCTGATGGGGGTGACGATGCACGAACCCGGTGTTTCTCGTCTGGTAACGGTGGATGTTGAGGAAGCTGCCGAGCTGGCTGCGGTATAATGCAAAGCCGGTTGAGCCTGACTCAGGAGCAGCCTACAATTCAACCTTCAGGTGAATATTCAGGTAAGAGGGGATAAGCACGATCCATGCGTGAGTGGTTAATTGCGATAGGCGTTCTGGTCTTTATTGGCATTTTGCTGGACTGCGTCCGTCGCATGCGTGTCGCGAACCGGGATTCCTTGCAAATGAGCCTCAGTATGCACAAGGGAATTGACCGTGAGGCCCTTGATGAATACGGCCCGGAGCTGCCCAGTGGAGGTGCCCGCGTTGCAAAGCGCGGTGCTGGCACAAAAGCTGACGCACCTGCTGCCGATGATGGCGTAGGTGATAGTGAGAAAGTTACGGCACAGCGTGAAGCTGTGACGCCACAGGTTCCTGCCGAACAGCCCCCCATACAGAAATCCGAACCGAAACTGGATCTTGAGCAAAGTGTGCCGATGCTGATGGATGCGGACCTTGAGCAGGAGCATACTGAGCGCCGTGAGCCGACATTTAACGATAATCTGTTGATGGATGGTGAATCCGGTGTGTTGAGCAAGCCTCGTGTGGTGGAACGCAAGTCCAGAGCGGAAGAAGGAGAGCCGGAAGAGCAGGAAGTTATTATTATTAATGTAATGTCACGTCATCCTGATGGTTTTGAAGGCGCTGCACTGCTTGAAACGATTTTGTCCTGTGGTATGCGCTATGGAGATATGAATATTTTTCATCACTACGATGAACAGGAAGAGAGCGATATTCTTTACAGCATGGCCAATATTGTGAAACCCGGTACCTTTGATCTGAATAATATGAACAGTTTTCGCAGCCCCGGTGTAAGTCTGTTTATGACATTACCATTGGATAACCCACAAACCTCCGGTATGGAAGTGTTTGACACCATGCTTGCCACCGCTAATAGCCTGGTTAACAATCTCGATGGTGAGTTAAAAGATGAAAATCGCAGTGTGATGACGGGGCAAACCATTGAACACTGCCGTCAGCGCATCAGCGATTTTGCCCGCAAAAAACTTTCCCGTACCGGCTCTTTTAGCGCTGATTAAGAGCGTTAATCAAAAGTGCTGACTAGTGCCGATTAAACCTTGCTAAAACAGCTATAAAAAAACAGGGTGACCGATGTCTTCCAGGGCAGCTTACGACTCTCTCAAACAGCAACTCAATGAGCACGCGCATCGCTATTATGTGCTTGATGATCCACAGATAACCGACAGTGAATACGACCGCCTGATGCGCGACTTGCAGGCAATGGAAGCGGAGCATCCGGAATGGGTTACGGTCGATTCTCCAAGTCAGCGTGTTGGTGGTGAGCCTCTGGATGCGTTTACCCAGGTAAAGCATGAATTGCCCATGCTGTCTCTCGACAACTCATTTAATGATGAGGAACTGCTGGCGTTTGATCAACGCATCAAGGATCGTCTAAAAGATGATGCGGATATTGAATATGCCTGTGAACCAAAACTTGATGGTATTGCCGTCAGTTTGCTCTATGAAAACGGTGTACTTGTACGTGGTGCTACCCGTGGTGATGGTCGCACTGGCGAGGATATTACTGCCAATGTGCGCACCATTGGTTCGATACCGTTAAAGCTTAAAGGCAAGGGCTACCCGCAGCGACTTGAAGTGCGTGGAGAAATATATATGCCGAAGGCGGGTTTTGAAAACATGAATGCTGAAGCCCGTGCCAACGACGAGAAGACATTTGTTAACCCGCGTAATGCAGCGGCGGGCAGCCTGCGAGTGCTCGATTCGAAAATTACTGCAAAACGCCCGCTGGAGATGTGTTGCTACAGTGTCGGTATAGTTGAAGGTGGTAAAATGCTGCAGCGCCATAGCGATATTATTGCCCGGCTTGGTGAGTGGGGTATGTTGATTAACAGCGAGCTTGCCGTTACAACGAATATCAATGGATGTGTTGACTACTATCGGCAACTGGAGCAAAAGCGTAACAGTCTGCCCTATGAAATTGATGGCATTGTTTACAAGGTCAATGATCTGGTGCTGCAGGAACAACTTGGTTTTGTCGCAAAGGCTCCACGCTGGGCAGTTGCACGTAAATTCCCTGCGCAGGAAGAAAGTACCAAAGTGCTCGGTGTCGAGTTCCAGGTGGGGCGCACTGGCGCGGTGACACCGGTAGCGCGGCTTGAGCCGGTATTTGTCGGTGGTGTAACGGTGAGCAATGCCACCTTGCACAATATGGATGAGGTGGAACGCCTTGATGTGCGTATTGGTGATACGGTGATTATTCGTCGTGCCGGAGATGTGATACCACAAGTTGTGCAAGTGGTAAAAGAGAAACGCAAAGGTAAACCGCGCAAGGTCAGTTTGCCGAGCAAGTGTCCGGTATGTGAGTCACCGGTGGAGCGCAATGAGGAGGAAGCGGTAGCCCGTTGTACAGGCGGATTAATTTGTGGTGCGCAACTCAAAGAGAGCATAAAACATTTTGCTTCGCGTCGTGCGATGGATGTGGATGGACTCGGAGACAAACTGGTTGAGCAGATGGTTGATGAGGGGTTAATTGCAACAGTGGCAGATCTGTTTACGCTGGAGCTCGAACCGGTTGCCGGCCTGGAACGTATGGGGCAAAAGTCGGCACAAAATCTGTTGGGTGCATTGGAAAAAAGTAAGCAAACCTCATTGGCGCGTTTTCTTTATGCGCTGGGTATTCGCGAGGTGGGCGAAGCAACGGCGAGTTCACTCGCATCCCATTTTGGTTCTATAGAAGCTATACAGAAAGCGGATGAAGAGCAATTGCAACAAGTAGACGATGTGGGTCCGGTAGTGGCTCACTATGTGGTTGATTTTTTTAAACAGAAAGAACATTTACAAGTGATCAGTCAATTGCAAGAGCGCGGTGTGAGCTGGCCACAGCCCGAAGTGATATTGGCAGATAAACAGCCGCTTGCAGGATTGACCTATGTGCTGACGGGTACGCTTGAAGCAATGGGGCGTGATGAGGCGAAGGATAAATTACAATCGCTCGGGGCAAAGGTATCGGGCAGTGTGTCGAAGAAAACCTCCTGTGTAGTGGCAGGACCCGGAGCGGGCTCCAAACTGGCAAAGGCCCAGGATCTGGGTGTTGAGATTATGGATGAAGAAGAATTGCTGGCGTTGTTTGCCTCCCATGGCCTTTAGAGACGGGGCTCTGATCTCATTAAGTGCTTTTATAATGTGGTTTTGTCGGTGATAACCGACGCTATTACTGTTAATTTTTGGAAAATTTCTTGAAAAACAATGGATTACGGGTCAGACTGACGCTTATCCCTGATCGGGATAAGTGTGTATAGCGTATAAAAACAGCCGGGAAAAGATTTCCGAACTACATAGCGCACTGCATAGATTGTTAAATCGTAAAAATAATGGATAAGCGCAGTTAACACTGCGAATTTAAAAGCCGGACTTGAAGCCGCATTATGAATGAAAAAGCTGTATTGCTAAAAAAAGGACTACTGATTGCTCTGGTATGTCTGGCAAATGCCTGGGCAGGGCTGTCATATGCCGTGGATACAGATAATGATGGTAGTCCGGATAGTGAGGAAAATCTTGCCGGAACGGATATCAATGATGCTACCGAACGACCCTGGTGGTGGTTGACGTTTAACAACAACACTTATGAATTTTATCAAAGTACCCATTCCGTTGATGGCGCCGGTGATGTGAATAATGATGGCTATGATGATGTCATTATTGGTGGTAATGACAATGTGCGAGTTATCAGTGGTGTCGATGGTAGTGAATTATATGTTTTTGCTGCAAGCAATGTGGTTAGTGGTGCCGGTGATGTCAATAATGATGGTTATGATGATGTTATCTACCGTGACAGTGGTGGTGCTGTTGTGGCGAGTGGTGCGGATGGCTCGGGATTATATTTTGTTATTTTTGGAGAGAGGTTTAGTGACGCCGGTGATGTTAATAATGATGGCTATGCGGATTTAATTGTCTCTGACCCTAAAGATAATACTAATGGTTATCACAGTGGTCTTGTTAAAGTTATCAGCGGTTACGATGGAGCAGATATTTATACCTACCTTGGCGGTGATGAGCATCATCTCGGTATATCAGTAAGTGCAGCGGGCGATGTCAATAATGACGGTTATGATGATGTGATAATTGGTGCCTCTGATATGTACGGTCAGGCACATACCAATTATGCCAAAGTCATTTCCGGAATAGATGGCTCCGAGCTGTATACTTTTGATGAAACCAAAGAGGGAGTGCTCTTTGGTTATGCGGTGAGCGGTGCCGGTGATGTGAATAATGATGGCTATGACGATGTCATTGTCGGGGCGGCGTTGAACAGGGATTCTCTTTCTGAACCTCACTATGCCCGAGTCTATTCCGGTATCGATGGCAGTGTGCTGTTTACACTGACGGGGCGCTTTCCCGATGGCCTGGGCTCATCAGTTAGTGATGTTGGCGATATTAACGGGGATGGCTATGATGATCTACTCGTTGGTGCTTACCTGAATAATAGATATGAATATAATGGAGGGTCGGCACATATCTATAGCGGTTTTGATGGAGCGTTGCTCTACAGCTTCTATGGTGATCAAAGTAGCAAACACTTTGGTGGAACAGTGAATGCCGCAGGTGATCTGGATAACGACGGGTATACGGATATTATAATCGGTGCAAGTAGCTATGCCCGGATTATTCTTGCACAGGATTTGCATAACAATGATGATGCCGATTTTATTATTAACGGATTTGATACAGACAATGATGGTGATGGTATTGAGGATAGTTGGGAACTCGCAAATGGATTAAACCCCCTGGATCCTGATGATGCAGAAGAAGATATAGATAACAATGGCTGGAATAATCTGTGGGAATATCAGCAAGGAATAAATATTGCATTGCATGAAGATACTGATAGTGATGGTTCCAGTGATGAAGAAGAATCTTATGCGGGTACGGATATCTATGATGCTGGACAGCGGCCTCACTGGTGGAAGACTTTTAATGGAGAATATCAGGATCTGGCGGGCTTGTCCGTAGGTGGCGCCGGTGATATTAATAACGATGGTTACGATGATGTATTGGTCGGTGCTAACGGTGATAAAACGCCAAATGGTGATTACAGTGGCAGTGTAACGGTCTATTCAGGTCTGGATGGCAGTATGCTTTATCAATTCTATGGTGATAATGAGCTGGATCGCTTTGGTGATTCTGTAGCGAGTGCGGGTGATGTCGATAATGATGGTTATCCCGATATTATTGCGGGTGCGCGGATAGGAGTTAACGGCATTTATACTGGTGGTTATGCAAAAATATTTAGTGGTTACGACGGTACTGTGATTCATTTTCTTCACGATTTTGGTACCTGGCGAGGTTACGGTGCTTCGGTTGATGGTGTTGGAGATATTGATAACGATGGTTATGACGATGTGATTGTTGCTGGTTCCTGGGATACCTCGGAATGGCCCTTAACGAAAGACAGGGCTTATGTCTATTCAGGATCTGATGCTTCCCTGATTTACTTTTTTCAGCTTACTGCATATGAGAATACAGATACTTTCTGGGGGTTGTCTGTCAGTGGAGCTGGTGACGTTAATAATGATGGTTACAACGATATAATTATTGGTGCGTATCACGACCGTAGTCATGGCTATAATTCGGGTATTGCCAAGGTTTACAGTGGATTAGATGGTTCAGAGCTTTATCATTTCGAAAGCACTGTAGCAGGCGATCACTTTGGTATTTCTGTGAGTGAGGCAGGTGATGTTAATAATGATGGTTACGCTGATGTGATTATAGGCGCACATCGAGCAGATATTGGTTCTGATAATAGTGGTTCTGCTTATATATACAGTGGGCTTGATGGCAGTCTTATTTATCAGTTTAACGGCGATGAGGGACAGGATTTATTAGGTTGGCGTGTTGATGGTCTTGGTGATATCGATAGTGATAATTACGATGATGTGCTTGTGAGTGCGGGCTCCGGCTATGTAAAAGTCTTTTCAGGTATTGATGGTCGTGAACTGTTCCAGATGCGTGATGATTCTGTTATCGGATTTGGTTATGCCCTGGGTAATGCCGGTGATCTGGATAATGATGGTTTGAGTGATGTTATCGTCGGTATGCCTGAAGCTGGAGTTAATGGTCGAATTAGTGGCATGGCACGTGTCTACTTGATGACAGACCTGCATAACGATGTTGACGCAGACTTCCTGGTTAACAGTGTTGATATTGATGATGATAACGACAGCCTTGAAGATACTATTGAAGTATTGATAGGTACTGATCCGCTAAGTGCCGATACTGACAATGACGGTCTTAACGACGACGGTGAAGATAGTGATGGCGACAGTCTGCCGAATATTGTCGAGATCAATAAAGGGCTTGATCCCGCTAACAGTGCTGACGGGACGCTGCCATTGAACGATAGCTACCGTGGTAGGTACCTCAGCAGCCAGAAACAAGGTTTGTAACACAAAGATTTTTACCGTTTCGCTATATGGGTAGGTCAAATGCCCATTGAAATTTAAAGGGTAAGATGACAGACTTTTGCAATTTCCCGGCGAGCTCTTCGTGTGTCAGCCCTGCCGACTTTAGCCGATTTTTTGATAGAAAAAAGCATTAAAAATTAACAAGATAGGTGCCCACAGTATGAGTGGCTGATTGTGAGGATGTGGATATGATTGGTTGTATCAAGCTTGGTCTGACAAAAAAACTCAAACATGGGCAGGTGTTTTCTTTGCCAGCCATAATGGTTTTCTTTTGGTTCTTGATATCTGTGGCTCAGGCAGCAGACCTGGATAATGACACGCTGCCTGATGACTGGGAAACTGCGAACGGTTACGACCCGGCTGTGCCTCACTATATTGTGGCGGCCGGCTGGCATACCTCCTGTGCGAAAGATGATAATGGCGTCAGTTGCTGGGGAGCCGTGAGTTCTGGACAAAACACCAATATTCCTTCATTTACTAACCTGAAACAGCTTGCGGTCGGAGCGAGCCATGTCTGTGGTCTTGATGATAATGGTGTGCAGTGCTGGGGCAATGCTACCTATACCGCTGTGCCGGCGATGACTGGCGTGACACAAATATCCTCATTCAAAAATCATACCTGTGCCCTGCACGATAGCGGAGTGAGTTGCTGGGGTGATAACGGTAATGGTCAAATATCTGCCCCTTCCCTTACTAATCCGGTTGATATTAGCGCAGGTGGCAGCCATAGCTGTGCGCTGGATAATACTGGAGTGGTGTGTTGGGGAAATAATGGCAACGGACAAGCCAGCGTACCGGCCTTAACCAATCCAACCGATGTTACTGCCGGTGATCGCAATACCTGTGCGATCCACAATGATGGTGAAGTGGCATGTTGGGGCCTGGCGGGTGCAGGGCAGTCGTCACCACCGGCCGCAATTGATGATGCTATAGAGTTATCAATTGGTCAAAATATGAGTTGTGCGATTCGGGATAGCTCAGATCCATACCTGGATTGTTGGGGCTCAAATGGTGTAGGGCAATCATCGCCGCCGGAAATGGCAAATGTACGTCAGATTAGCTCGGGCTATCAGCATTATTGTTCACTTGCTGATGAAGGAATACGTTGTTGGGGGCGAAGTGCTCAGGGTCAAATCAGTATTGATAATTTCAGCTTTGATATTGATGGTGATGCTAGTCCAAATGATGAAGAAAATTTAGCTGGAACGGAAAATAATGATCCTGATGAGAGACCTTATTGGTGGCGTACTTACAGAAGTTATGATTCTTTAGGGTACTTTGGCAGTGCTGTCAGTAATGCGGGTGACGTTAATAATGATGGTTACAGTGATCATGTTATAGGTGGCTATTGGTATATGGTAAATAGTTCCCGCCGGGGAATAGCTAGAATATTCAGCGGTAAGGACGGTCAGCTAATTCACCAACTAGAGGGAAATAACCAAGGCGATTATTTTGGTTATTCAGTAAGTGATGCAGGTGATGTGAATGGTGATGGTTATGCCGATGTGATTATAGGTGCCCCCTATGATGATAATAGTGGGTTTGAAAGTGGTACCGCCCAGGTGTTCAGTGGTCTGGATGGTAGTAACTTATATGTGTTTGCTGGCGATAATGCCGATGATTATTTCGGGATTTCAGTTCATGGAGCAGGCGATGTAAACAATGACGGTTATGACGATATTATCGTTGGTGCTGAGCAAGATGATAATAATGGTGATGATAGTGGCATGGTTCGCGTGCTAAGTGGTTTGAATGGCGCCATTTTATATGAATTTAATGGCGCTGCTGCTGGCGATAACTTTGGCTTATCTGTTAGTGCAGCAGGAGATGTGAATGGTGATGGTTATGCCGATGTTATTGTCGGTTCCTCTGTTGGCGGATCGAGCCAGGATGAAGGTTATGTCAAAGTGTTTAGTGGTATTGATGGATCTGAGCTTTATTTTTATAACGGCTTTGGGCTGTTTGGTGAATCTGTGGGTGGCTTGGGTGATGTCAACAACGATGGCCATAGTGATTTTCTAGTCGCTGCCCCGTCAGATGATACAGGAGGATTAAATAGAGGAATGGTTGTCGTATATAGTGGTATAGATGGAAGTTCCCTTTATGCGTTAAGTGGAGAAGATGGTGAGCAGCTTGGTTTTTCGGTGTCTGGGACAGGTGATCTTGATAACGATACATATAATGACTTGGTAGTCAGCGGTTACGGTTTTGTCAGGATTCTTAGTGGTGCTAGTGGTAATTTATTGTTTGATATTCCTGTAAGTGGTTTTCCTGATGTTGGAGGTTTGGCAAATAACGTTGATGGTAGTCTGGGTTTTATTGCGAGTAACCGGGCCTATCATATTTCGGATTTGGCTAATGATGTAGATTATGACAATGTAAAAAATAATGCAGATCCTGATGATGATAATGATGGCATGCCAGATAGTTGGGAAGAGCTTTATGGATTAAATGCGTTATTGGATGATTCTAGTGATGATCCGGATGGGGATGGTATGACCAACCTATATGAATATCAAAATGGCTTTAATCCGATTGTTTTTGATAATGACACAGATAGTGATGGAGTGAGTGATCCCTTTGATAATTGTCCGATTGATTCTAATCCTGCTCAAATAGATAGCGATGGAGATGGGAATGGTGATGCATGTGATAGTGATGATGATAATGATGGTATGCCGGATGATTGGGAGCTTTTATACAGCCTGAATCCATTCGCTAACGACGCAGCACTTGATCCGGATAGCGATGGAATGTCGAACCTTTACGAATATCAGCATGGGTTTGATCCGACTGTTGTAGATAATGATGCTGATGGGGATGGCAGGAGTGATCCCTTTGATAATTGTCCGTCCGTCTTTAATCCAGGGCAGGAAAATAATGACGGAGATAGCGAGGGAGATGTATGTGATTTGGATGATGATAATGACGGTATGCCAGATAGTTGGGAGTTGATATATGGCTTGAATGCTTTGTTAGATGACTCATCAGTTGATAGTGATGGTGATGGTATGTCTAATCTTTATGAATATCAGTATGGGTTTAATCCGATTGTGGTGGATAATGATGCGGATGGAGATGGCAGGAGCGACCCCTTTGATAATTGCCCGAGTGTATTTAATCCGGGGCAGGAAAATAATGATGGAGATAGCGAGGGAGATGTATGTGATTTGGATGATGATAATGACGGTATGCCTGATGCTTGGGAAGCGCTTTATGGTTTTGATGCAACCATAGACGATGGTTTTGGAGATGCTGACTTGGATGGAGGGACTAATTTATATGAATATACAAATGCACTTGACCCATTGATCTATGATGATTTGGATGTAGATGGTAGTACTTATTTTGAGGAATATCTTGCCGGAACTAATAATAACGATGCGGGGGAGCGCCCTTATTGGTGGCGTACATTGGCCGGAAAATATTCAGAAGATGAATTCGGTTGTGCTGTTGTTGGAATAGGGGATATTAATGGTGATGCTGTTGATGATTTTGCTATAGGTACTTCAAGTATGGGAGGGGCAGCGGCTACTACTTATGGCTATGTTCAATTAATCAGTGGGGCTGATGGAGCCGTTATTCGAGAGCATCAGCATGTCGATCCTTTCCATCCTTTTTGCAATATAGATAATGCCGGCGATATTAATGGGGATGGCTATAACGACATCATTGTTGGCTGGATTGAAGAATGGTCTGTGGGCGATGATGAGGCCTGGATTTATAGTGGTGCTGATGGGAGCGTGATTTATGCTTTGTCGGATGCCCAAATACCTGGGTTTGGCTATTCAGTAAGTGGTTTAGGTGATATCAATAATGATGGCTATGCTGATGTTGCAGTTGGTTCTACTTCGAGAGGTATTGTGTCTGTTTATAGCGGTATTGATGGTAACAAGCTTTATGAGGCGACAGGCATTCTTCAAAATGATGAGTTTGGTAGTGTGTTAGCTTCAGCAGGAGATGTAAATGCTGATGGTTACCCGGATATTCTTGTTGGTGGTGGTTTAATTTATCTTTATGATTACCGTTATGTGCATATTCTTAACGGCAATGATGGCTCGTTAATTCATGAGCTTATTACCGATTCAGTCATTGAGTTTGGCGATGTTATGGAAGGGTTGGGAGATATCAATGGTGATGGCTATGAGGATTTTGTCATTAATGCCTGTGATGGAAATGCGCTGAATTTCTGTGTTTATAGCGGTTTGGATGCTTCAACTATCTATAATGTTACTGCCGATCCGGGAGAAGATAAATTTGGGCAGTCAATTGCTGTGCTAGATGATCTTGATAACGACGGTTATAATGACTTTGTGGTTGGAAGCGAGCAGGGTATGTATAGATCGACTCCGATTCAATCTGGAGCTGGAAAATGGGGGGAGGCTACTATTTATAGTGGCCATAGTGGGAAAGCTCTTTATCAATTTTTGGCCGATCAAAAGAACGACAATTTTGGTATTGCTGTTAGTGGTGTTGGGGATATTGATCAGGATGGCTATTCTGATTTGGCGATAGGTGCGACAAGATTTAATAATGGCAGGGTGCGTATTATTCGCTCTTCTGGTCTGTTTAATGATGTTGATCTTGACTATCTGGTTAATTCTTTTGACTCTGATGACGATGGTGACAATCTCGAAGATACAGTTGAAGCATTAATAGGCACCGACCCGCTAAGTGCTGATAGTGACAATAACGGCCTTGACGACGATGGTGAAGATAGTGATGGCGATAGTCTGCCGAATATTGTCGAGATCAATAAAGGGCTTGATCCCGCTAACGCTGCTGACAATACCTTGCCATTGAACGATAGCTATCGTGGTAAAAGCCTGCAACATCAACAGTATTAAACCGGGTATGTGATCTATGGATTCAATCAGGAAATTTATGGAAGACTACTGCGCCAGCTTCAAACCTGGCGGGATTGATGATGTGCTTGATCACTATCATGAGACGGCCACAATGATGATGGGCAGCATGGTGTTTAGCCTGGATCGCGAAGGTATTCGAGCAGCACTGGAAAGTGGTCTTGAAGATCTGTTGGAAAAGGGTTTTGCCTATAGCCGCTTTAACGAATTGCAGATTCAACAATTGAATCCGGAGCTCGCGTATGTGAGTGGCAGTTTTACCCGTTACAAGGCTGACGACAGTGTGCTGGAGCAACTCGGTGCAACCTATACGTTAATTCATGTGGAAGGGCAGTGGAAAATTGTGGTAATTGCTTTGCACGGCCCCGATGAATGCCTGTCTTTGCCTGGAGATGCTGCCGGACTTATTTAGGCTTCTTATTTGGGTTCTTCGTAGTCGTCAATTAACTTGTCGATATCAAGAATTTCGAAATCGTCGTCATCGACACTGCTTTCGCCATCCTCGGGTTCGCTTAAATCCATTTCAAACGCGCCTTTTTTAATCTCCGCTTCAGGCTCTTTTTCTTCTTCATTTTCCTCGCCAAAGGGTGCGGCGATATCATCCAGAGCTTCTTCATCTATATCCAGATCAATATCTCCAAATGCTTCTTCAATAGCCGCCATATCTTCGTCATCCACGACATCCATAACAAAGCCTTCGACAATCTCCACGCTGCCTTCCTCTGCATCACCGCTGGCATCGGCAATAAACGTGTCGGTTTCTTCCAGATACTCCTCAACTGTGCGCAGGCTGCCCATCACTTCACCAATGGTTTCTGTTTCTTCAGGCACTGCTTCCTGTGCGGCGTCAAGCAACGCCTGACTGGCGCCGCTGGCATCGGCTTTGGGTTTCTTGACGCCGGTGGGTTCGCTGGCCTCGTAGCCTTCATGCTCTTTGTCGTCAGATTCACCGCTGGCAGCAAGAATCGCAGCAGCTCTGTCTTCAGCAGACAATTGGCTGCGTTGTAGCTTCCTCGCGGTCGGCATCATTTCCTGGTTCTTTTCAGCTTCGTCAAGAGCGGCAATCGCTGTCTGGCGACTGCGATAGGCGAGGAAGATAACGGCAAAAATGAGAATAAACTGTATCAGCGCTGCGAGAATCATATACAGATTGAAGTTCTTGCCAAAACCACCCTCGTTGGCAGGAGTGAAGAGAATACTCCAGCGGGTATCACCAATCGCGAAAAGGTTTAGTGTGTCGAGGCGTGGGGCCACATTGCCACTGCTCAGCACGATGGTGTAACTGCCGGATTCATTGGTTTCCACGAGTGAGACTGTGCCTTTCTCTGGATCAAAGGTATTGAGGTGATCCTTGAGGTAGCGAGCTGCGTGCGCAATGAGTAATGTGCCGCCTGTGCCTAATGTGCCTTCACGCGGAATCGGGGCAGAGATTAGAAAATAGGGGTCGCCATTATCCATGACAACTTCGGCATGAATATCGTCTTTATGTTTTTCAGCAACATCTACAAAGTCAATTTCCTGTGAAGATAGTCGAAGCTTAACGGCCTTGCGTGTAGGAACGAGTCTTGCGAAAAGAATATCGTTATCCGAGGCTGTTATCTTCTCATCAAGAACCTTGATCTGGTCGTAATCAAGGGTGTTGACCGCAGTGATGACTTCGGTTTTATTGGCGTGTTTTTGCAGTTGCTTATGTAGAAATTTGAGCTGGGTATTGAGTCCGTTAGCATGGGTGCGAACGAGTACATGGTTGGATTTGCTGACCTCCAGGGCAACCTTGTGCTGGTACATAAAGTAGAAAGATGCTGCAATACCCGCAATCAGCAGCAGAGAGACCACAATTGCTGCAATGATCGGGAGAGATGAGGGTTTTTTCGAGGCCATGCAATACCCGCCAGTTTTTCCGTTAGGCGTATTTTATACAAAAAAAAGCCTGCTTAGCGACGGGTATTTTGAATATTGTGGCCTTGTGCCTGTCAGGAGAGGGAATTGAGGGGGTTTGGCTCTTTCAGGGGCAAAAGTGCTACAATCCCTGCTTCTTAAATGGGAATCTGTCATGCAATCGATGCGATTCTATGCGCTGTGTGGGCTGTGTTTATTAGCGGTGAATGCGTCTGCCTATGTGGGGCCAGGCGCAGACCTCGAATTATCGCCATCATTGATTATGTTTGCGATTGCGGTGCTGGTTGCGTTGATTGCCGTTGTGGTGATTCCGATTTATTACTTTCGAAAAAGCAGGAACTCTGGCGCTGATGATCGCAGGGGTAAAGAATAAAATCGCGGTTGAAGTGAGCCACAAAATACATGTTTGCAAAGCTTGTTAAATTTCTCCTTGCCTGTTTCTTTCTGTTCTCATTGGTTTTTATTGCCTCCGTTGTCGGTATGTTCTTTGCCTACAAGAATCTTTGGCCTGCCTCCGAAATGGCACATATTTTCAATTTTGTAAACGAGAAAAAAATTGCCGAGTTGGTGAATTTTCAACGCGATGGTGGCGAGGCAAAGTTTCGCAAGGCTGACTTTTCTGTATTTGATGATGAAACCGGTTTGCTACCCGGGCTGGAAGGCCGGGTTGGTTTGGTAAGTCAGGAATTCGTGCTCTACTCCCACGGTTCAGCGATTTCCCTGATCGATAAGCAGGCAAACGAATTGCATCGCTGGGAGTACGGTAATAATAAAGGTTTCTTGCAAGGTTTTTATCTTTTTTCAAATGGCAATCTGTTGATCAATTATGGTGGCAAGCTGGTGATGCTAGACAAGGACTCCACTGTATTGTGGGGTAGCCGTAATAACAACGGGCACGATGTGATTGTTTATGATGACAAAATCTATGCTGTAGAACACCCGCTGAGAAAATTTGAAAATACCGATTTGCCCTGTGATGGTTTGGTCCTCGAACATGCCTCTGGCAAATATTTTGATGATCAAGTGGCGATCTTTTCACTGCAAGGAGAATTGTTGCGAGAAATCCGTCTTTTTGATTCTCTGTGCAAAGCAGATTTCCATGGCCTGTTGCTGGCCAATGGTTATCTGTTTGAGTCGGACTTAACAACGCTGGAAAATCCGATTTTGTACAAGATAGATCAATCCGAATATGCCAATGGTGTTGATCCCTTACATCTGAATTCGATATACATTATTAGTCCAGAGGACGCCGCAGTGCTCGATTTTGCCAATGAAGGTGATATTCTCGTTTCGTTACGCAATATTAATTCTGCTGTATTGTTGGACAAGGAGACAGGACTTGCCAAGTGGGAGATGACCGGTCGCTTTGTGCGTCAGCACGAAGTAAATATTGTGGAGCAGCGCTATATTGCCGCGTTTGACAATATTGGCAGTTATCACAGTACCGGATCATCCAGAGTGCTGTTGATTGATTTGTTACACGAGCAGGAAAACCGCAGCTTTTCTCCAGCACCGGACTACAGCTTTCCCGTGGCGATTACCGGCTCCTATGCGTTTGCTGACAACGGCAATGTACTTGTGATTGATGGGCGTCGTATTTTTGAGGTTCATGAAACCGAGGGAGTGGTTTGGGGCTATTACCCGGTTAATAATGAGAAAATTGCCCGTTCCGGTGTGACGTTATCAATAGACTCGTTTTCCTGTGAGGAACTGGATTTTCTAAAGGTTACATGTCCCTGATAATAACGTTGTGATCAGGCTATTGTTCTGAGCAGAGTTTGGGACTTTATTCTATTGTTTGGTCATGCTGTCGTGACTCGGCCTGTTTATCTAATCTTAATAGAAAAATTATCTGGTGCTAACAAGAGCACTCTTTTTCTTCGTTAGGATGCAATCCTGCCAAAAATTATGGGTACACATTGTAATGATGGGGAATGCTTTGGCTTTGAGTTTTACCCGAATAATAGTAATAGATAGTATGAGTAATAAACCTATGAAATCTTTAATCTGTAAAATAAAGCTGGTTGTAGCAGCTTTGCTACTGCCTTCTGCGACTGTTTATGCTGATGCGGAGCTAACAGCTGCTATGCAGAAGTTGCAGCAGCTTACGCATAAACTCTCGCTTGCAACACATCATCAGAATCGTGAGCTTAGTCGGTACTATCTGGATGAATCCATGCTCCTTCTTGAGCAGATACAGGATACGACACCGGAAGATAAAGGTATGCCAATTGCTGTACATATTGATCGCTTTGCAAAACCGGCGTACTTCCCAATGAAAATTTTGTTAATGCCTACCAATGAAGAATTCAATCCTGATGATATGAAGCCAGCGATGGATAAAATTATTGATAGCTGTAATAAATGCCATGAAGCGACCAAGGTTGAATATATTAAGATTATCAATGCGACAAATAACCCGTTTAACATGGATTTTGAAGCTGGCGATTAATTTAAACGATAGCTATTTTAACTATTTATTTACAGGGTGTACTGAATAATGAAAACGTTACTGCTTGTTGTGGTTTCTTTTGCCTCTTTGATTACCTGCTTTCCACTGATGGCAGAGGGAGTAGATTATTCGCCTACGGTTGTTGAAATAAGTACTTACAAGGCAGCTGATTCAGATAAAGTGGTTACAAGAAGCATGGGGTTTGTGCTTGAAGAAGACGGTTTTATTCTTTCAGTGTATCAAGGCTTGCTGGATCCTGCCTCCGAAGAGATTCTTACCAGGGTTGATGTTTATATTCCCGAGCTGGATAAAAGCTACCCTGCAGAGATTGTCGGGGTGGAGCCTACTCTTGATTTGAGTATTCTAAAGATATTTTCTGAGGAAGAGCTTAAGGTTGGCAGGCTGAAGACCTATGACGAAACAGAAGAGGGTATAGAAGTATCTGCGCCAATTTTGGCTTCCTCAGTAGATAATGATTCCCCTTTGCAGCAGGTTTTTGGTGTGTTGAGAGTCAAGGCAGAGAGGGAATGCTATCAATTTAATATGACTGCCACGATGCATCAGGCACACATTGATATAACAGAACCATTAATGGTCGGGGCACCCATCCTCAATCCAAAGGGTGAAGTCGTGGCGGTTTATACCGGGTATAAGCCAACTGATGCCAATGATATTTACGTTTGGGATCAGAATATTACCTATATTTTGCCCGCTTATCTGGCGACAAATATTTACGATAGCTTAAAGCACAAGAAGAATATGAGATCGCCCTGGACCGGTTTTGCTGTCAGGCGTTTGACTGAGGAAGAGAGCGAAATATTCCCGACTGCAGCGGGTGATCAGGGTGGGATTGCCATAGAAGATGTCTGGAAGAATAGCCCTGCTGAAGCATTGGGGGTTCAGGTAAATGATATATTGGTGCGCTTTGGTCACTACCGCATTGAATCACCAGCGGATTTTCAGAAATGGCTATATATGTATGGTGAAGGGATGACTATCGATATGTCATTTATTCGTGGTAAAGAAACGATTGTGTTGGAGTACACAATAGAAGAGCGACCAGAGTGGGCTGTGCCAAAGTAGTCTTACAGTAGTCACAGTAACCTGTTTGTCATAATTCTGTAATAGTTCTGCAACCTGGGTTGGCTGTTACTTTTTAGCAGTTAGTCAATACTGTTTTCATTTGATTATAAATTGCACAAGGAGTAATGAGGGTATAGGGAGCGTTTTATAATATCTTAATTAAAAAACTATCAGCCTGTAACAAAAAATACTTTTTGTATGGTTAAGATGCATCACTTAATTTTAGCCGTACTAATTAGAAGTTTAATTAAATCAAACATCATGAGGGTGCTCCTATGTTTCAGGAAGTGATATGGAATCAGGTAGTGAGTTACAGTTTCAAGAAGAATATTTTTACAAGATCTCTGTTTAAGTCTTTGAATTTTCTATGCTTGTTCAGCATGCTAAGTGTCTCTGCGCAGGCGTTGGATGGAGATACTGTGCGTATTTCAACCAGTAATGGCTGGAAGGCGTTTGAGGTGATGACCGCAGGTGATAATCCCAATGGCTTTACGGTACAGAGCACGCACGATGGTATCGGTGCCTTGTTGGTAGATGCTGATACCTTGCGTATTCAGGTGAACCACGAAACCGGTGATGCGAATGTAAGCCAGACAGATGTGAATATCCCGAATTTGCAGACCGCCATCACGAATATGATCAATAATAGCAACACCGGTGGTGTGACATTCGTGGAGTCAATTAATCAGGCTTACGATCGCTGGAGTAGCAATGGCGGTTCCAGCTGGACCAATACCTCTAGTCAATCCAATACCAGTTTTTATCGCTTCTGCTCCAGTCAGTCCTATGAGCCGAATACCTTTGGAGTTGACCGCGGTTTTGTTGACCATGCCTATATCACCGGTGAAGAAGGTGGTAGCCAGCGTTTATTTGTCATTGACAGCGCCAACCGTGATTTTTATCAGTTGAGTGGTGTAGTTGGCGATGCATCCGGTACCCTGGGTGGTATCGGCGGTATACCTTACGATACCTGGGAGAACGCAGCCCTCGTTGATACCGGTGAAACAGAGCACATTGCCTTGATGCTATCACCGGATGGTGGTTCCCAGGACATGCAGATTTATATTGGCATCAAAGGTAAGGATGTCAACGGTAATAACGATACAACCAGCTTCCTTGCACGTAACGGTTTGGCCTACGGTGCTTACTTCTATTTCAACGGTTCCTTGCCTGGTAGTGTAGGCGGCACGAATAACGGCACATTTGATGCAACCTCTTCCGGTGCATTAAGCTCCAGCAAACTCGAAGATATTGATACCAGCCCATCTGATCCAACCAAGGTAGTTCTAGGTGATCAGGATTCCGGTGTGTTTGTCTTTGACCTTACCCTGGACTTCGGTGGTGGTACTTTCAGTGCTGGTGGTTCCAGTTTTTCGGTAACCAAAATAGATGCTACCAGTGGCGGTCTGGGTAGCCAGGATAATGTGGACTGGACAGATGCAACTGATCTGGGTGGTACTTCCTATCCGGATGGTTTGATCTTTGTTAACGAAGACAACAGCTCTGGCGAAATTTATGTCATGGAGCCCGATGGCTCCAATCAGGTCAAAGTCGGTCAGACAACGGTTGGCGCTGAATCTTCCGGTATTTTTGATATCTCTGCCTATGTTGGCTACAAGCCAGCCAGTATTATGCTGACCGCTAACCAGGGTTCGCCGTCTTCTTTGTCCGTATTGATTAATCCGGATGCTGAACTGGAAAATATTGGTCCTGATGCGGATAGCGATGGTGTTACAGATTCAGAAGATAATTGCCCGAATACATCTAACAGTGATCAGACTGACACCGATAGCGATGGTCAGGGCGATGCCTGTGACAATGATGACGACAACGATGGTGTTAATGATGGTAGCGATGCGTTCCCGCTGGATCCGACCGAAACATCTGATCTTGATAGTGATGGTGTTGGTGATAACGCAGACCAGTGTGATGCAACCGTAAGCCTTGATAGCGATAACGATAATGACGGTTGTGATGATGCGACTGAAGACACTGACGATGATAACGACGGTTGGACTGATGGCGTAGATAACTGTCCGCTGGATGCCAATGCTTCCCAGGCCGATGCGGATGGCAATGGCGCCGGTGATGTCTGTGATAGTGGCTCAGGTGGTAGTACTTCAGATTCTGTTGATGCGACAGAAGATGCATTTATTGCACTTAACAACCCGAATACCAACTATGGTAGTCACAATGAGCAATTGCTGGTTGATAGCAGTGATGGCTCTTATGGTCAGATGAAAACCCTGATCAAGTGGGATGTCAGTGGTCTGGGTGTACCTGCGTGTGCAACCGTTGAATCCGCGAGTATGGATTTAAGCGTATTTAATGTGGGTTCCACAGTAACTCTGCATGCAGGTGTTAACAGCTGGACTGAGGGCACGGTAACCTGGAACTCTGTTGGCGGTGCTGCTCAGGAGGGTACCCAGATCAGTTCCTTTACCGCTAGTCCGACCGGTATTCGTACTGCTGACTTCAATGCCTCTGGCTTGGCCCTGGTGGAAACCTGGCTACAAGGTGGTGCCAACAACGGTATTATTCTGACAACGACTTCAACCAATGGTCTGGATGCGAATGACCGTGAGAATGGCCCGGCACCCAAGTTGAATCTGACTTACAACCTGGATTCCTGTAATGTCGCGCCATCTGCATCTTTCACTGAAGTGGTTAGCTTTGGTGACGTGGACTTTACAGACACATCAACTGATGATGGCAGTGTGGTTGCCTGGTCTTGGGACTTTGGTGACGGTAATAACTCCAGCCAGCAAAACCCGACTCACAGCTATGCGACTACTGGCACTTACAATGTGGTATTGCAGGTGACTGATAACACAGGTGGTACTGCAGCAGCTCAGACAAACGTCAATATTGCTGAACTGGATAGTGACAGTGATGGCGTGGGTGATGGCAGCGATAACTGCCCGAATGACAGTAATCCGGCTCAGACCGATACCGATAGCGATGGTACAGGTAACGCCTGTGACACTGACGATGACAACGACGGCTGGGCTGACAGTGAGGAGAGTGCCTGTGGTACCGATAGTCTGAATGCCGGTTCGGTACCGACCGATACCGATAGCGATGGTACCTGTAACGCCGTAGATGGTGACGATGACAACGACGGTATCGCTGATGGCGCGGACGCCTTCCCGCTGGATCCAACGGAGTCTGTTGATACTGATAACGACGGTACGGGTAACAACTCGGATACTGACGATGATAACGATGGCTGGACTGATACCGACGAAGCAACGTGTGGCACTGACAGTTTGAATGCCAGTTCGGTACCGACCGATACTGACAGCGACGGCACCTGTAACGCGGTAGACAGTGACGACGACAACGACGGTGTCGACGATGTGTCTGATGTGTTCCCGCTGGATCCGACCGAGTCGGTGGATACCGATAACGATGGCACGGGTAACAACGCTGATACCGACGATGATAACGATGGCTGGAGCGACACAGACGAAGCAGCCTGTGGTACTGACAGTCTGAACGCCGGTTCAATGCCGACCGATACTGATACAGACGGTACTTGTGACGCGGTAGACACAGACGACGACAACGACGGTGTAGACGATGGTTCTGATGCATTTCCGCTGGATCCGGCTGAGTCGGTGGATACTGATAACGATGGCACAGGTAACAACGCGGACACCGATGATGATAACGACGGTATGCCGGATGTATGGGAAGCGCTGTATGCTGGCCTTGACTCGCTGGTGGATGATGCAGCCGCTGACCTCGACAGTGATGGCGTAAGCAACCTCGACGAGTACCTCAACGGTACCGATCCGACAGTTGCTGATAACAGTAACTCAGGTGTTGTCGAGTACGACCTTGATGCCGATAGCGATGGCGATCTGGTATTCCAGACCAGTGGTGACGGTTCAGTCACGGTGTGGATGATGCAGGATGCGGACAAGAGCTCGGCTGCGTGGCTGGGTTACTTCGCTAACGGTGCGGTAGAGGCCATTGCCAACGTTGACGGTGATGCTGATCAGGACATCCTGTTCCGCAATGACTCAACAGGTGACATTTATTTATGGACGATGGAAAACGGTGCACGCACTGGTCAGACCTGGCTGGGTGCGCAGAACGGCTACAACCTGTCTGGCAAGGGTGACCTTGATGCTGACGGCGATGACGATCTGGTATTCAGTGATGCCGCAGGCAACATCATTGTCTGGGTGATGGAAAACGGCGCACGTTCCTCGGCAAGCTGGCTGGGTACCTGGGCCGGTCACAGCGTGGCAGCGCTGGCGGATGTGGATAACGATGGTGATGAAGACATTGTGACCAACGATGCCGGTGGTAACGTGAATGTTATCGAGATGGAGAATGCCGCGAAGGTTGCTGCGAGTTGGGTTGGCGTATGGGCCGGTCGTCAGGTAGTAGCAGTAGGCGATGCGGACAATGATGGCGACAGCGACATCTTTATGGCTAGCGCCAGCGGTAGTGATGTGATGGTAATCGAGATGGAGAATGGTGCGAAAGTGACCGGACGCTGGCTCGGTACCTGGGCAGGCACCGCGGTTGTGACCACTGGTGACATTGATAACGATGGTGATGTGGATCTGGTTCAGCAGAATAGCGGCAGCGGCTCGGTACAAGTAGTAGAGATCGAGAACGGAGCGAAAGTGACGGGACGTTGGTTGGGTACGTTTGCCTACGATGTGAAAGGCTCGGTGGATGCTGATGCGGACGGTGATGTGGATGTTGTTCTGCAGGATGGTTCCGGCAACGTTGCGCTGATCGAGTTGGAGAATGGCAGTAAGGTTGGCGGTGCGAAATGGCTGGGTGTTAACGCTGGTGATATGAAGCTGTTTTAAAGAGCCACGGTCAGGGACTCTGACAGGGAAGGACAGGAGCGGGGCTTGCCCCCGCTCTGACTACTCAACAGGGACGATTAATAATAATGTGACTGCAGTTACACCTGCCTTATGGCGGGTGTATTTATATGGGAGAAAGAAAATTGTATGAATATAAAATCTAAAAACTATTTAAGTAAAATTTAATAAGTTGCTTTATAACACTCTCTGACAACACTTACATCGTATTGATATGGTAGAAATCAGACGTAACGCACAAAAACCTTTTTTAAATATGGATACATGTCAATAAAATAAAAACTAAAACAGAAAATAATACATTGGCAACTGAATTGTTGCGTGTAGCTAGTTGCAGGATTAGATAGCATTTTTATCAAGCAGTTGAACGGCAATCTCTATTTAAGAAAACTTAATTTTTACAGTTCTTTGTTTAAGGAAGGAGTATTTTATGAATAAGTACTTACTGAAGAGTATGCTGTATTTGCCATTAATATTATTTATTAATCAAGCAATTTCAGCCCCAAAGTTATTTATGAAGCGTTACCCCCCTCAGTTATCAAAAGATATGTTTGGTCGGGATAATCAGTACTCTGATATGCCTTTACTCACACGGGATATGGAGATGCTGACAATGCTATATTTATAGCAAAGGAAAGTACAGGTGATGTGGCAATTATTGAAATAGAGAATGCGACAAAAGGCAAGTCAGCGTGGCTGGGTGCCTGGAGTGATTATTATGTTGTTGCTGTTGGAGATATTGATGGGGATTCGGACTTTGATATTATTCAGCAGGAAGATACTAATAACATGGGTGTCATAGAGCTTGGTGAAACTGTTCGAGTAATTGAAGTTGAAAATGCGACGAAAAACGGTTCTGTGAGAAATGTTGATACTTTTGCAGATCATATAGTTTTTGCCGCATCAGATATCGATGGTGATAATGATGTTGATATATTAATGCAGGAATCCTCAGGTACAGGAAAAGACATTATTTTCCTGCAAATAGAGAGAGAATATAAAGAAGGAGATACATTAGTTATTGGAATACACGATGATACACCAAGAGTATTCCAGATTTATTTGGCAATAGATGAATCAAGGGGGGTGCTCAGCTGCCCTGATTTTTTATCTTTATATAATCTCCTTAAATAGCCGGGTTTTTAATATCAAAAATGATTTTAATATAATAAAATCGGTAATATGAATTGGTCGGGGTACATTATGAAGGCTGCATATAAAGATAGAAATTTTAATGACTAAGAATATATTGAAAACAGCTTTATATATTTTATTTCTTATACTTATTGCGATTGTTACGATCGAACTAATGGCAGTCAAAATTGTACCCGGGTTAGCTACGTGGCATGATTTCATGGCCGATACGGATCATAGAATGGAGCCTTATGAAAAAAAAGATATTAATGCTGATGGTATACGCTCATATCGAGCGTCGGATGATTTTCATGAAGATGACTTCAATGTTATTTTTCTTGGTGATTCATTTACTTATGCGA
The DNA here is from genome assembly GCA_028280345.1 of Pseudomonadales bacterium. GTDB lineage: Bacteria > Pseudomonadota > Gammaproteobacteria > Pseudomonadales > UBA7239 > JANQLY01. The sequence continues at coordinate 315,194 of JANQLY010000011.1, forward strand.
TGTGGCTATCTAGCGAGGAATCGATTCCTCATCAATTTGAACAGCTGTCAAGGAAATATTTTCCAGATCATAATGTGAAGGCGGCAAACTTTGGTTGGATATCCTCTTCCCCACTACTTTCCGAAAGGTTGTTGAAAGATATAGGCCATAAATACAAGCCTGATCTGGTTATTTTGATTTTGGATATGTCTGATTTTTATGATGATATTTTGTATAAAAATATTATGGACAAAAAATATATTTTTAAATGGGCTAAATATCTTCCGTCTACAACGGCTCTAATACACTCAGTTGTCAGATACCAAATAAGAGACGACGGACTTTCAAGAAAACTATCGGGGCTCCCTATGCAAAGGTATTTTGTTACAGAATATCCCCCGGAGGAAACACGATACGCGCTTGAAAATACTACAAGAATACTTGAAAGCATAAATGATTACACGGTCACTGAACTTGATAGCACATTTGTGACCGTAGTCCTGCCGCGTTATTATCAATATAATATCAACGAATCACCAAATGACTGGTCTTATCGCTCTTACAGGCAGCCAGCGAAAATACCGACAGACTATCCGGAAGTACCTTTCGATTATTACACGGAGCAACAACATATTCTCGATTTTGAGGTCATTTCCTTGCTGGATGATTTTAAAAATACAGATATCTTTCCGACAACCTTGGATGGTGATCCGCATTTAAACTCCGAGGGGTGCAGATTTGCGGCAGAAGCCATTTTTCAGCATTGCCTGGAAAGAGGGTGTTTTCCGGATAACTTCCAGTAGTTCTATATATTTATCGGCTATGAATAGTTGCTTGAGCGCAACTGGGCCGCTTTCGGCATCCTGCCTTTAGCTGCACTTGTACATCCTGTACATTGTCGAAGGCAGTTCGAATTCCCGCACGCTATGCGGGCCATCCAAAAAAATACCCGCACAAGGCGGGCTTTTTATATTTGGTAGCTAGGGGCAGATTCGAACTGCCGACCCCATCATTATGAGTGATGTGCTCTAACCAACTGAGCTACCTAGCCATGGAAAGGGGGGCAACTATACCTAAGATCATTTTTCCAGACAATCGATAATCTCGGCAATTATTGGCTCCTCCGGCCGCCGATTGGAAATCGGCGTCGTTCGGCTGCGCGCGAAACATGTTTCGCTGGCGCTTGCCTCACCCAACTGGGCTGCGCCCGGCAGAAATGCGGTTGCCAAATAAAAAAGCCACCCCGAAAGGGGTGGCCTTTTTTATTTGGCTCCGCCTGCTGGGCTCGAACCAGCGACCCAATGATTAACAGTCATTTGCTCTACCAACTGAGCTACGGCGGAACAGTGGCTCAC
>JANQLY010000023.1 GCA_028280345.1 Pseudomonadales bacterium
TGGATGGTTTAAGCCCGAAAGAGAATCGTGAGATCCCTCCGCTGCACTACGACTATGTGTATCGGCTAAAAAAAGAAATGCCGCAGCTTGAAGTGATTATTAATGGCGGTATTACCACGTTGGCGGAAGGTCTTGGGCATCTACAACATGTCGACGGCGTAATGATGGGACGCGAAGCGTATCAGAATCCATATATTATGAGTGAGGTAGATCGCTTGTTTTATCACGATGACCATAACATCGCAGGGCGCAATCAGGTCTGTGAGCAATTTATTGCGTATTGTGGTGAGCAGATTAACCAGGGCACAAAACTTAATCATATTACCCGTCATGTGCTCGGGCTGTACCATCAGGTACCCGGTGCAAAACAATTCCGCCGTTTTATTTCAGAAAACGCCCATAAAGATAATGCCGGTGCCGAGGTGCTTAAGCAGGCTCTGACATTAATTCACTAGCACTTTTATCGATAGCACAATATCTACTACGGTCCCGGTGCAGGCGTCATATGGTCATCATCGATACAGTTTTCAAAACCGGTTGAGCCATCCATATACACCCCATCCGGACAGGTCGCATTATCCCACTCCGTATTCATCGGAAATGTACAGTTGCCAAAATCGGTACCGGTAAAGTTGCGATTGTTAAAGTACTCCAGCGACTGATTGGTGACCGAACAGGTACCGGTAAACGTGGCGTAAGCCAGATCGCTTTCAATAAAATTAATGCTATCGAGTATAATATTGTGGAACGTCGGTCCGGATTCACTATTCGGCCCGGTATGCTGAAACTGGTTGCGCAGGGTTACACCATCAAATGTAGTGTCACCAAAGTCACCGAACAGCTTTCCATTCCCGCCTGTAAACGTTACCCCTGTAGCTGGTAATGGGTTATCAAATAGCAACCCGTCACCCATTTCCACATTGGTAAACTGCACATCACCGGAAAAGTTACCGCGAAATTCTGTAGTACTACTACCAAAAAACAGCGTATTAACAAACAGAGTGGTGCCAGAAATATCTCCATCAAACTGTACATCTTTAGCTAACATCTCCGAAAAATCACTATCTGTAATTGCTTTAAAGTCTGCCTCTTCAATAATACTGAAACTGAAATCTGCATGGGTAACTGCCGCCTGAATACCCGCAATACGGATATTTACTTCTCTGAAGCTGGTACCATTAATAGTTGAGTTCTCATCAAATAGCATCCAGTCAATATCGGCGTGGGCAAAACTGGCATTGGTTAAATTAGTGGTATCGAGAAGAATGCGCTGCAAATTGGTGTAGCTCAAATCTGCAGACGTGAGATTTGTATTAGTAAAAGTCTGTTTGTTAAAACTGATGCCTTCAAAACTCGCGCCAGTCAAATCCAGTCCATCAAAAATGGTGCGGTGCACATCAAGGGTATTAGCACCAAAGGTATCCACTTTAGCCGCAGAGCTCGCTGAGAGATTCACACTCGGGCCAAGTAATACATAACGCCCAGCCGCCGGGTTATCCTGGGCGAGGCAAGACCAGTCTCCCGGCAATACCGGGCAACCCGTCAGGTTCGCCGCTGAAAAGCCGGTAAGCGTCGCATTGGTTAAATTCCATAGGCTCATATCCATATTTTTGAATGTCGCATTGGTCAAATCGAGATCCGATATACTCTGAACTGCACCAGTAAAAGTTACACTGTCCATAGTTACACCCACAAGCGTGGCATCCTCCAGACCATCTGCAGCCAGTGTAGTATCTTCAAACAATGTACCGCTAAAATCGACACTATCAAACTGGGAACCGGTAAGATCGGCGGACACCAGCTTCAGATTTTGAAAGTTATTATCGGGAACTGCCATCATGGTTACCAGGGTTTCACCAGTTACAACCGCCCCGGTCCCCAGACAAGTATTCAATAAATCGAGCCACTTGCCCTGCCCCGACACACAGACCCCTTCAAGAATATTGTCGAACTCGGCAGCCGTTTTATTACCGAGTGCATCGGCAGAAAGTGCAAACGTGGCTGTAAAGGCATGGGGCGCGGAAGTGAGTTCAAAGCGCGGCGATAAGGTTTCACCATTGACCACCACTTCAAGGAACAGATCATTGAGGTTTGTTTGCCACAGTGCAATATCCCAGGTACCGATATCAGGCACCGGAGCCGTGCCAATTCTGAACGAGTAAACTCCGTCATTCACCGCAACACTGTTAAGTGTTTCCTGATACTGAATTGTACCGGCAGATTCATCATCGTAGATTTTTATCACAAAATTGTAGGAACCCGTTACCGGCACACCGTTATCATCAAGCAAACGCCCCTGATAGTTCATTGGACCGACCGGCGTAGCCTGAATCGAAGTTGTAACAATTGTTAAGAAAAGGAAAAGAACTGCCGTGAGTGTTGATTTCATATCAGGTCACCGTCAATGGTTTTCGGGTTATTGGGACAGCTAACAGGTTTTAAAATTATCACTAGTCTCCTTCAAAATCCCGGCCAACGCAACACCGCCAACCTGCTCCCTGCAAGCCCCATGCTTCGGGGCTTAGAGCTACTGGCCATCAGATACGGGCATGTTAGAATGCGCCACACGCAGTAAATTAGTTATGGGGCAAATGATGGCCAGTAAACTCGACCAGTTAAAAAGTATGACCGATGTTGTCGCTGACACCGGCGATATTGAGGCTATCGCCAAATACCAGCCGCTGGATGCCACGACCAACCCTTCCCTGCTACTCAAAGCCGCTGCGCTACCCCAATATCAGCCACTGCTGGAAAAGGCTCGTTCAGCCGGCAACGCCTTTAACGGCAGTGACGATGAACAGATAGCTCATGCCGCAACAGTACTCGCTGTTGAAATCGGCAAGGAAATTCTCAATATTATTCCGGGTCGGGTGTCCACAGAAGTCGATGCGCGCTATTCATTTGACAGCCGCGCCACAATTGCGGAGGCACGCAAGATTATCGCTCTCTATGAAGGAAGTGGCATTGAGCGCAGCAGAATTCTTATAAAAATTGCTTCCACCTGGGAAGGATTACAAGCGGCAAAAACTCTCGAGCAGGAAGGCATCAACTGCAACCTCACACTCTTGTTTGGTTTTGAGCAGGCGGTTATCGCCGCCGAGGTCGGCGCATTTCTGATTTCACCGTTTGTGGGCCGTATTCTCGACTGGTATAAAAAAGACACCGGCAAAGACAGCTACGCAGCCCACGAGGATCCCGGCGTTTTATCGGTCACCAACATCTACAACTACTACAAGCAACACGGCTTCGAGACTGTTGTGATGGGGGCCAGCTTTCGCAATGCCGGTGAAATCGAACAACTCGCCGGCTGTGATCGCCTGACAATTGGCCCACAATTTCTTGAAGAACTGTCCCAGGATAACGACACACTGGAGCGCAAGCTCTCTCCCGACACGATTAATGACGATATTGCCAAACCCTGTTTACCGGAACACGAATTTCGTTTTGCAATGAACAGCAATGCTATGGCAACGGAAAAGCTGGCCGAAGGTATTCGGCTATTTGTAGCTGATCAGCTCAAATTGTTCAACCTGCTAAAACCATAAGGAGAGACCATGAACGATACTGCAAATCCCTATAACACACCTAAAACCGAATTTGAGGTCGGCGAAGATGTTTACGACCCCAAAGTATTTTCGTTTAGCGGTCGTATTGGACGTTTACGTTATCTTGCCTACACCTGGGGGCTAACCCTTCTGATCATGATGGTAATGGGCATACTCAGCGCTGTGTTAATACCTATGTTCGCTGGTGATGGTGGCGGCCAAGGCGCTGTAATGGCACTCGTTTTTCTGATGTACGTACCGATGATTGTTATTTCTTTCATGATGGCAGTGCGCCGCCTCAATGACATTAACTGGAGTGGCTGGCTATCCTTACTGTTTCTGGTACCACTGGTCAATGCAATACTGGGCCTGCTACTGTTGTTTATGCCAGGCAGCAAAGGTCCTAATGACTACGGCCCACAACCTGCAAAAGATTCGGCACTGGTTATCGTCTGCACTCTGGCAATACCGGTTATATTTGCCGTTATCGGGGCGATGTCCCTATCTGCCTATCAGGATTTCGTGGAGCGCGCCCAGCAACAGCAAATGGACCCCGCAGAACAGCAACGACTTATGGAACAAGGCAACATGCTACTTGAGTCATACGAGCAGCAACAATAACATTAGCTCTAAAAGTAAAACGGCCCGCTTACAATTAAGCGGGCCGTTTTACTTTTAGCGTTTCAATAATCAGCCTGGCGTGAGTTTTTACGGTTTAGTTGCATCAAAAAACAGCGACTCATCAACGTCTTTATTGTTTTTGGTATTTTCATCCCCACCACAAATTGCGCAAGAATCTTTCATTCCAATTGCACTGAGCCCCCCACAGGAGCCTTTGATTGGCTTATTTTTAAAGATCGCACCCACAGCCATTGCGGTAATCAGCAGCAACAAAAAGATAAAAGTCAGAAAGAAAGTCGCCATAGTATTTACTCAATTTCCAGCATCATCAAGATAGGGTTTAAACGTCGCAGTATATTCCACACTGTAGCCCTTATCTCCTACTCGCGCAATAAAATACGCAGCAATACCTTCCCGCGCAGCCAGCTCCAGACCCTTTTTCGGCCCCAGCACGCTGAATGCCGTAGCCCAGCCATCAGCCTCGGAAGCCGAATTCATGATGACCGTCACCGAAGCCAACTCATGGGTCACCGGATAGCGTGTACGTGGATCTATAGTATGTGAATAGTGCTGGCCATGTAGCTCGATAAAATTACGATAGTCCCCGGAGGTTGCCACTGCCGCCTTATTGAGTTTTAACGCGCGATGCACCTCGTGTTGATGCATGAGTTCGGGAACCTCAATACCCAACCTCCAGGGTGTATTGCGCGGGCTATTACCTTTGGTACGAATCTCTCCGCCAATCTCTACGAGGTAGTTACCTAGGCCCAGGTTATCCAGATGATCGGCTACCTGATCGACTGCATAGCCCTTGGCAATCGCTGATAAATCGATCTCCAGCGCTACTGTTTTGTTTATTGAGCCTGTATCTGCCTTGATTTGCAGCTTCTGATAACCCAGCAACGAAGCTGCTTCAGCGAGCTCCTCTTCTGAAGGTAAACCATCGAAATCTACGGCACCAAAACCCCAGGTATCGACAAGCGGCCCTACGGTGACATCAAAGGCCCCTTCACTCAGCTCGCTAATAGTCTGCGCCTGCTGCAATACTGCTAATAATTCCGGTGAAACCTCCACCCATTTACCTGGTTCGGAGCGATTAAACCGGGACAGTTCTGACTCAGTATCATAGGTAGAAAAAGTTCTATTGAGAGCAATCAATAAGTTACTGACATCCTGTTCCAGGTCGAGTGGATTAATCTGATCGTTCGGTGGCGGAATCGTAATATGGTAGGTGGTCCCCATAGTACTGCCTTCCAGCTGAATCACCTCCGGCTTTGATTCGCACGCTGACAACAAACAGACAAACAAAAACAGGGCAAAATGCCCTGTCTTAAAAAAATGCCTGGTGCTTTTCACGCGCATAACCACTCAACTAGCCACCAAAGTCATCAAGCATAATATTTTCCGGCTCAACGCCAAGGTCTTCCAGCATTTTAATCACCGCCTGGTTCATCATCGGTGGCCCACACATATAGAACTCACAGTCTTCCGGTGCCGGATGATCCTTGAGATACTGTTCAAACAGCACATTATGAATAAAACCGGTCAAGCCATCCCAATTGTCTTCAGGCAGCGGATCAGATAATGCGAGATGCCACTCAAAGTTGTCGTTCTCTTCGGCAAGCTGATCATACTCTTCACTATAAAATGCTTCACGCAGGGAACGAGCGCCGTACCAGAAAGAAATTTTACGGTTAGAGTGAATACGGCGTAGCTGATCAAAGATATGGGAACGCATCGGCGCCATACCAGCACCCCCACCGACAAACACCATCTCTGCATCGGTATCCTTGGCAAAGAATTCACCAAAAGGCCCGTAAACCGTTACCTTGTCACCGGGTTTGAGGTTAAACACCCAGGATGACATCTGACCGGGCGGAATACCTTCGGAGCCAGGTGGTGGCGATGCGACACGAATATTAAACTTAACAATACCCTTCTCTTCCGGGTAGTTCGCCATGGAATAGGCGCGAATTACTGTCTCATCAACGGTGGAAACATTGTCCCAGATTTTAAAGCGATCCCAGTCACCGTGGTACTCTTCTTCAATATCAAAATCGCGATAGTTGACCGTGTGTGGCGGACATTCCAGCTGTACATAACCCCCGGCGCGAAAATCCACATTTTCCCCTTCCGGCAATCTCAATGTTAATTCTTTAATGAAAGTCGCCACGTTCGGGTTCGATTCAACTGTACACTCCCATTTCTTAACACCGAAGACTTCTTCCGGCACTTCAACCTTCATATCCTGCTTGACCGGTGTCTGACAGGACAAACGCCAGCCATCGCGGGCTTCACGCTTGGTAAAGTGCCCTTCTTCGGTAGGCAGCATGGATCCGCCGCCTTCAAATACCTTGCATTTGCACTGCGCACAAGTGCCACCACCGCCGCAGGCGGAAGAGAGAAACAGATTGTTCGCAGAAAGCGTTTGCAGCAACTTACCACCAGCAGGTACAGAGATGGTTTTCTCACCATTAATTTCAATATTGATATTGCCGGAACTGACCAGACGGGAACGCGCTGCCAGAATCACAAACACGAGCGCAAGCACAATAACTGTGAACATCACAACGCCGAGGACTACCGTTGAATACATAAACAAATTCTCTCCAGCTCTTAAAGATCAATACCGCCAAACGACATAAAGCCGAGCGACATCAAGCCCACTGTAATAAACGTGATACCGAGACCTTCAAGGCCCTCAGGAATATCACTGTACTTCATTTTTTCACGCAAGCCCGCCAGCGCAGTAATTGCCAGCGCCCAGCCAATACCGGAACCAAGACCGTACACGACACTTTCCGATAAATTGTAGTCACGCTCTACCATAAATAGTGATGCACCGAGAATCGCACAGTTCACTGTAATCAGCGGCAAGAACACACCGAGAGCGCTATAAAGTGCAGGCACATATTTATCGAGAAACATCTCGAGAATTTGTACACTGGCAGCAATCACACCGATATAGCTCAGCAAGCCAAGGAATGTCAGATCCACATCTTCAAACCCTGCCCAAGCCAACGCACCTTCTGACAGCACATGCTCAAGAATCAGGTAGTTAAGTGGCACTGTCAGGGTCAGCACAACAATTACCGCAATACCCAGACCAATTGCCGCCTGGATCTTTTTCGAAATCGCAATAAAGGTACACATACCCAAAAAGAACGCGAGCGCCATGTTCTCGATAAAAATCGAGCGAACCAGCAAACTTAAATAATGTTCCATAACCGTCTCTACTCTTTGTTAACCATCACTCTTACGAGTGGCTGTGTGAACCTGAACCTACTGTGTTCGGCGCCATTTTAAAGTCTGGTGCTTCCACTTGGTCTTTCTTCCAGGCGCGGATCGCCCAGATCAACAGACCGATTAAAAAGAATGCACTCGGCGGCAACAGCAACAGGCCATTAGGGATATACCAGCCACCATCTGTAGCCAGCGGCAGTATTTCAACACCAAACATCTTGCCCGCACCAAACAGTTCGCGCACAAACGCAACCGCCATCAGCACAAAACTATAACCCAGACCGTTACCCAGACCATCAATAAAACTCGGTAGCGGCGGATACTTCATCGCAAACGCTTCAGCACGACCCATAACAATACAGTTGGTGATAATCAAACCTACGAATACCGAAAGCTGCTTGCTGATTTCATAGGAGAATGCCTTGAGCACCTGATCTACCACAATTACCAGTGAAGCAATAATCGTCATCTGCACGATAATACGTACACTGTTGGGAATATGGTTGCGAATCAATGACACAAACAGATTCGAGAACGCACAAACCGTAGTCAGCGCAATACACATGACAAACGACACTTGCATACTGCTGGTTACCGCGAGCGCAGAGCAAATACCGAGAATCTGCAACGCAATCGGGTTGTTGTTAAAGATCGGGTTGGTTAATGTCTCTTTCATCGACATATCAATTTACCTTTCTATCTACGTCTCTGTTACGTCTTGCCAGCTTTGAGATTATCCAGATATGGCCCGTAGCCCTTGCCACCGAGCCAAAAATGTACGAGGTTGGTCACGCCTTTACTGGTCAGGGTTGCACCGGACAAACCATCGATCTGGTATTCAGCACCAGAGCGACTGGTATCAACGATACCTTTAATCAAACCCAGCTCGACGTCACCTTCTGAATTAAACACCTGCTTACCCGGCCACTGGGCTTTCCAACGCGGGTTATCAATTTCACCGCCGAGCCCCGGTGTTTCGCCATGCTCATAAAAACCGAGACCCACAACCGTTTGCAAATCAGATTCCAGTGCAATAAAGCCATGCATGGTTGACCACAGGCCGTAACCCCGTACTGGCAAAATCACAGTTTGCAGTTTGCCGCTATCATCATTAACAAGGTAGACAAGTGCATATTTTTCCTGTCGACCAATTTTTGCAAGATCATCACTACCACTCAAGGCCTCAGACATTTGCGGGTCTTTTGCCGCCGCGCGGGGAACATAAGTCGCAGCATCCACCACATCAGTATAGGTACCGGAAGACAATTCAACGACTTTGGTTTCAACACTCGCAAATTGCTCATCAACATCACGCTCTGCATCGAACATACCCGCAGCAGCGAGAATATTGCGCTTCATATCCTGCTCAATATTTTTCTCCTGCAGCGGCTTTAACATCACCGCCGCAGTAGACACTACAATAGAACAAAACAGACACACCAGTACCGTGACTGTAATGGTTTTTTTGATCGTATCGTTGGAACTAGACACGTGCCAACCTCCGCTTGATATTCGCCTGAACTACAAAGTGATCGATAAGCGGTGCAAACAGGTTAGCGAACAGAATCGCAAGCATCATGCCTTCCGGGAACGCCGGGTTAACCACACGAATCAGCACTACCATCACACCGATCAGAATACCGAAAATCCACTTACCCATATCAGTCATCGATGCTGATACCGGATCTGTTGCCATAAATACCATACCAAACGCAAAACCGCCCAGTACCAGATGCCACTCCCAGGGAACTGCAAACATCGGGTTGCTATCAGAACCAACTACATTAAACAGTGAGGACAAGGCCACCATACCGATCATGACACCGGCAATAATTCGCCAGGAAGCAATTTTTGTCATTAGCAACACGACCGCACCCAGCAAAATCGCGAGCGTGGAAACCTCACCAATGGAGCCTTGCATATTGCCAATAAACGCATCCTGCCAGCTCAGTGTTTGCTGCAGGGCCGCCATACCATCAGACGCTGCAATCGACAATGCCGTTGCCCCGGTATAACCGTCTACACCGGTCCAGATCAAATCCCCGGACATATGCGCCGGATAGGCAAAGAACAGAAACGCGCGACCGGTGAGTGCCGGATTAAGGAAGTTTTTACCGGTACCACCGAACACTTCTTTACCGATAACCACACCAAAGCTGATGCCCATTGCAACCATCCACAGTGGAATTTCCGCCGGTAATGTCAGTGCAAACAATATAGACGTTACAAAAAAACCTTCGTTGACTTCGTGGCCGCGCTTGATGGCAAACAGCACTTCCCAAAGGCCGCCTACCACAAAGGTTGTCAGATAAATCGGGATACCCCAAGCCGCACCATACCAGAAACAATCCCAGATGCTGTTCGGATCGGTGCCCGCAATCATCGCGAGAATCGCGCCGCGCCAACCGCCGACTTCAGTTACACCCCCTGATAATATAGGGTCAGCCATAATGGTATAAGCCTGGAAGCCAAGGTTATACCAGCCGTAGAACATTGCCGGGAATGCACACATCCATACAGTGATCATAATGCGTTTGAGGTCTATTCCATCGCGCACATGGGCACCCGTATTGGTAACGCTGGATGGCGAGTAAAAAATGGTATCCACCATTTCATACAATGCAAACCACTTTTCAAACTTGCCGCCCTTGGTAAAGTGCGGCTCAACATTGTCGAGTATCTTTCTTAAACCCATAAACTTCTAACCATCTCTTTCAATGCGGGTCAGGTTGTCACGCAGGATCGGCCCATACTCATATTTGCCCGGGCAAACATAGGTACACAGCGCCAAATCTTCTTCATCCAGTTCGAGGCAGCCGAGTTGCTGCGCCATATCGGTATCGCCCACAATCAGGTAACGCAATAGATGTGTCGGCAAAATATCCAGTGGCATCACACGCTCATAGGCACCAACCGGCACCATCGCACGCTCACTGCCATTGGTATTTGTGGTGTAGGCAAATTTTTTGCCGCGCCCAAAGAAGCTGGATACATAAATACCCAGTGTGGAGTGTTTGTTAAAGCCTGGTGACATCCAGCCCATAAACTCGCGTAACGTGCCTTCAAGCAATACAGAAACCTGCACATGGTAACGACCGAGCCAAGCCAGAGGCCCATTTGCGGTACGACCCGATAATACAGAGCCGGAGATAACCCGGTTATCCTGCCCTGCTGGAGTACCCTTCATTTGCCCGGCACACAACTCTTCAAGGCTTGCCCCAAGGCGTGTTGTCACCAACCGTGGTTTTTCTATTTGTGGGCCAGCCAGTGACACCACACGATCAGTATAGAGTTCACCGTCGACAAATAACTTGCCAACAGCAATGACATCCTGGTAATTAATCGTCCAGACCGTTTTGCTTGTGCTTACCGGATCCAGGTAATGCACATGGGTACCCGCAAGGCCTGCCGGGTGTGGACCGGAAAATTCTTCCTTATTCACATTACCCAGCGATGAGGACACCTGGCTACCTGCTGCGGTACACAAAAACACCTTGCCTTCGGTCAGCTGGCCGAGCACCGCAAGACCATTTTCAAAAGCTTCAGGCTGGGTGGCAATAACAACTTCAGGGTTTGCCGCGAGCGGATTGGTATCGGTAGCGGTAACGAATATAGAATGAGGTGTAGTAGACGGTGCGGGAACCTTGCTATAGGGGCGTGTACGCAGCGCAACCCAGAGACCAGAGTTAACAAGGTTTTCAACCACCTGGTCACGACTCAGGCCAGCCAGTTCACCCGCTGCGTATTTGGCAAAACTCTCTGACTCTTCCGCTTCACCCACATCGATAACAACAGATTGCAGTGCGCGCTTTTCACCGCGATTGATTGCGGCAACCGTGCCACCTGCAGGGGAGGTATAACGTACACCTTCAGTTTTCTTATCGGTAAAGAGCAACTGCCCTTTTTTGACCTTGTCACCGACCTGCACTTCCATCGTGGGTTTCATGCCCACATAGTCCGGGCCAATCAGTGCGACAGAGCGAATACGAGGGCCATCTGAAACGGTCTGCTCCGGCTCACCCGAAACTGGAACATCGAGACCTCGACCAATTTTAATCATATATTAGCCCACTACCTATTGTTGCCAGTATTGTCGTACCAAGCCGACAATCAGAATCTTGCGATAGCCTGAACCAGAAGCTGCCATGGGCGACTGCTCACAACCGTATTTTTTTGCTTTTTTGTGGGCTGTGAAAAGCGCCGCAAGCACCCTATTGCAGGCGGCGTCATTATAATGACGACAGCCTGCAAAGGCTAGATTAGATAGCTGAATTTCCTGAAATTTATCGGACTTTTCAAGCCAGCTGGCTTGGCAAACAGCAATCCGGGCCACAGCGCTCTGCAAAAGCCCGGATTGTCAAATCAAATAATCAATTTTGCTGTGGATAAATCTTGTAATCAACGCCAGCCATTTGCTCAAGAATGCGGTGTACCTGGCAGGAATAACCGAATTCATTATCGTACCAGCAGTACAACACGCAGTGGTTGCCGTTCACCAGGGTCGCCTGGGCATCGTAGATACAAGCCGTGCGGGAGCCGACAAAGTCGCAGCTCACCACTTCCGGGCTATTAGTGAAGTCGATCTGCTTGCGCAGGTTCGAATGCAAAGCCACCTGGCGCATATGTTCATTGAGCTCCTCCACATTGGTGGATTTATCGAGCTCAAGGTTGAGAATAGCCATGGATACGTTCGGTGTCGGTACACGGATCGCGTTACCAGTGAGCTTGCCATCCAGCTCGGGCAACACTTTTACTGCCGCCTTTGCCGCACCGGTTTCCGTGATAACCATGTTCAGTGGCGCACTGCGGCCGCGGCGATCACCCTTGTGGTAGTTATCAATCAGGTTCTGGTCATTGGTATAGGCGTGAACTGTTTCCACATGGCCACTCCTGATGCCATATTTATCCATCATGACCTTGAGCACCGGCACAATCGCATTGGTGGTGCAGGATGCCGCCGAGACAATATTGTCTTGCGGTGTAATCAGATCGTTGTTGATACCATAGACGATATTGATCATATCGCCTTTACCTGGTGCAGTGAGCAGCACCTTGGAAGCACCATTGCATTGCAAATGCTGGCCAAGAGTTTCCTTGTCACGCCATACACCGGTGTTATCAACAATGATCGCATTGTTGATGCCGTGTGCGGTGTAATCCACCTCTTCCGGTGAGTTGGCATAGATAATTTTGACTTCGTTACCATTGCAGACAATGGAGTTATTCTCCTCATCCACACGGATCGTACCGTTAAACGTGCCGTGTACGGAGTCGCGACGCAGCAAGGAAGCGCGTTTGACGAGATCGTTTTTACTCTTGCCCTTGCGTACCACAATCGCACGCAGGCGCAGCACATCACCACCACCGGTTTTCTCAACGAGCAGACGTGCCATAAGGCGGCCAATACGACCGAATCCATAGAGCACCACGTCCTGCGGCTCCGGCAGAGGCTTGGACTGACTACCTTCAAGATCAGCCAGCTGATTTTTCACATAATCATCAACCGATAGCCCCTGGTTGTCTGCCATATAACCGGCAGTCATGCGCCCTACATCTATATGGGCCGGACCGAGGTCGAGTTTACAGATAGCCTCAAGAACCGGATGGCTTTCAAACTCTGACAGTTCGTTTTTCTCTACCTGACGTACAAAACGGTGTGCCTTCATGATCTGGATTGGCGACTGGTTCACCATGGAGCGACCATAGATATAACAGGCCACGTTACTTTCGCGGTAGAGTTTTCCTACCATGGGGATCATCGATTCCGCCAATGCTTCGCGCTTCTTCCAATCGCTAAAATAATCGTCCGGCTTCGGTCGCTTTTCGTCAGACATGATTACAACACCCTTCTTTGAGGTCAAAAAATGAGGCGCTATTATGGAGATTCGCCCTTGCCAGTGCAACTCCGGATTTTGTGCCATTTTCACAGCTCATCCGGGTAGAATAGCACCCTGAACAGCACATTTATCTGCAGTATGCCCCCTGACCTTTCGTCCATCCTGATTCCGCCAGACAGCCCACGCCCCAGTGACCGTGAACACTGGAGCCATGCAATTGGCGCCGTCCAGGGTCTTGTCATTGCCGAGGCCACACGAAGCCGCGGTGGCTTCTCCCTGGTGATCACCGCCAGTGCAGAAGACGCACTGCGTTTGCAAGCGGAGATTGGCTATTTTCTTAATCCCGAAACAAACCCGGAACACCCAAAAGTCGCACCGGATCTGCCTGTAATGACCTTGCCAGATTGGGAAACCCTGCCCTATGACAGTTTCTCACCTCACCAGGATATTATTTCCGAGCGCCTGTTAACCCTCTATTCGCTGCTACAACAGGATCGGGGTATCCTGATTGTACCTGTCACCAGTCTGATGACACGCCTGCCGCCAAAACGCTATCTCGTAGCCAACAGCCTTGTGGTGGATCCGGCGCAACCGCTGAAATTGGAAACTTTCCGTCGCCAGCTTGAGGAAAGCGGCTATCACTGTGTCAACACGGTTTATGAGCACGGCGAGTTTGCCGTGCGCGGCTCTCTGCTCGATCTCTATCCAATGGGCAGTGAATTGCCTTACCGGATTGACCTGCTCGACGACGAGGTAGAATCGATTCGCACCTTCGATCCGGAGACCCAACGCACGATCAGCAAAGTGGAGGGAATTTCCCTGCTACCCGCCCGGGAATTCCCTCTCGACCGGGATGGTATCAACCGGTTTTGCGATCAGTGGTACGAGGCGTTCCCGGATCGCGATGCCAATCAGTGTCCGGTTTACGAAGATGTCGCCTCCGGACTTGCACCGCCGGGTATTGAATACTATCTGCCGCTATTTTTTGATGACACCGAACATCTGCTCAGCTATGTACCTGACCACTGCGAGGTGTTTGTTCACGGCGATATTGAAGCCACTGCAAACGCCTGGTGGAAAGACATTCAGAACCGCTTTGATGAATACGGCATTGACCCCTACCGCCCACTGTTAGCGCCGATGCGAATCTGCTTTCCGGTTAACGAGTTATTCCAGCGTCTCAAGCAGTATCCGCAGATCCACCTGCACAACCAGTCACTGGAGGACAAGGCCGCCCATCGCTCACTGCCAGTAGCCACACTGCCGGATATCACCGTAGAAACCCGTCTCGAAGCACCGCTGCAGCGCCTCGAAAACTTTCTTGCCACTTGCAATGACACGGTACTTTTTTGCGCCGAATCCGCCGGGCGCCGCGAAGCACTCGTCGATTTATTGCAAAAAATTGCCGTACAACCTATAGCGGTAGATAACTGGCAACAAATACAACATGGCAAGCCCGGCACGCTCTATCTCGGTATCGGCCCACTCACAGAAGGCTTTCATATCGAAAATGACATTGCCGTTATTACCGAAACCGAATTGTTCGGCAAGCAGGTCTACCAACAGCGACGACGACAATCCGCCACAGATATCAATCACGATGCAATTGTTAAAAACCTTAATGAATTAAAGCCAGGCGCACCGGTTGTACACATTGAGCACGGCATTGGGCGTTATTGCGGCATGATCACATTGAATGTCGATGGTCAGGATGCAGAGTTCATTCACCTGGGCTACGCCGACGCGGCTAAACTTTATTTGCCGGTTTCCTCACTGCACCTGATCAGTCGTTATAGCGGTGCCGACGAAGCGGTTGCCCCTTTGCACCGGCTCGGCAGCGAACAGTGGCAAAAAGCCAAACGTAAGGCCGCAGAAAAAGTGCGCGACGTTGCTGCGGAGCTACTTGATATTTATGCACGCCGTGCCGCTCGCCAGGGCTATTGCTTTACTGACCCAAAAGAGGATCTCGAACTGTTCGCCGCCGAGTTTCCTTTTGAGGAAACCGCCGACCAGCACAATGCCATTCATGCAGTGTTTGCTGATATGATTCACGACCAACCGATGGATCGCCTGGTGTGTGGTGATGTGGGCTTTGGCAAAACTGAAGTAGCAATGCGTGCCGCATTTATCGCCGTGCACAATCAAAAGCAGGTAGCCATTCTTGTGCCTACCACCCTGCTCGCACAGCAACACTATGAGAACTTCAAGGATCGCTTTGCCAACTGGCCCGTCAAAATTGAAGTGTTTTCACGTTTTAAAACGCAAAAGGAACAGACAGCGATTGGCAAACAACTTGCCGATGGCCAGATTGACATTGTGATTGGCACCCACAAGCTATTAAGCGGCAGTATTGATTTCAAACAACTCGGTTTATTAATTATTGATGAGGAACACCGCTTTGGTGTACAACAAAAGGAGCGCCTCAAATCGCTGCGCTCCGAAGTGGACATTCTGACACTAACCGCCACCCCAATTCCGCGTACTTTGAATATGGCCATGTCGGGCATGCGCGAACTTTCAATTATTGCCACACCCCCGGCAAGGCGCCTGTCAGTGAAGACTTTTGTACGACAGAAAGAAAGCGCTCTGTTAAAAGAGGCAATCTTGCGCGAGTTATTACGCGGTGGCCAGGTGTTCTATCTACATAACGACATACAGACCATCGAACGCGTCAGAGAAGAACTCGAGGAACTCGTTCCCGAAGCACGAGTAGCCGTAGGTCACGGTCAGATGCGCGAACGCGAACTCGAAAAAGTGATGGCAGATTTTTATCACAAGCGTTTCAATATTCTCATCTGCACCACCATTATCGAAACCGGCATTGATATACCCAGTGCCAACACGATTATTATCGAACGCGCCGACAAGCTTGGTCTCGCACAGCTGCATCAGCTGCGCGGACGGGTCGGTCGCTCTCACCACCAAGCCTACGCCTATCTGTTAACGCCAGGCAAAAAATCCATGACAGCAGATGCGGTAAAACGCCTCGAAGCCATCAGTGCTTCGGAGGATCTCGGCTCGGGCTTTACCCTCGCCACCCACGATTTGGAAATCCGCGGTGCCGGTGAGCTGCTTGGTGACTCCCAGAGTGGGCAAATTGAGAGTATCGGTTTCAGTCTATACATGGATATGCTTGAACGCGCCGTTGAGGCAATCAAGGAAGGCCGCACACCCAATATTGAAGAAAGCCTCGATAGCGGTGTTGAGGTGGACTTACATATACCGACCTTGATTCCGGAACATTATCTGCCCGATCCGCAAAATCGCCTGATTCTTTACAAACGCATTGCCAGTGCCCGCTCGGATCTTGAACTCAAGGAATTACAGGTGGAGATGATTGACCGCTTTGGTTTATTACCCGAAGAAACCAAAAATCTGTTCCGCGTGACAAAGCTCAAGCTACACATCGACAGCCTCGGTATTAAAAAGCTTGAAGCGAGCGATAAAGGTGGCAGAATAGAGTTTACTGCGCAGACACAAATAAACCCGTTAACATTGGTAAAAATGGTTCAGAATCAGCCACAAATTTATCAAATGCAAGGCGCCAATCACTTGAAGTTTCAACTGGAAAGCAACAATGTGGAGCACCGTTTGCAGGTTATTCAACAATTACTCGACAAGCTCGCTGCCAGCGAGGAAAAGGTAGCCTGATATGGCCAGGTCTTTAAACGCATTGTTATTAGCCATACTGCTGGCAGCCACCCTGACTGCGCAAGCTCAAACAGGCAACACAGCTACATCTGATGAAGAACCCGAGCAACGCTGGTACCAGGTAGAACTGCTTATTTTCGAGCAGAAATCCGACCCGGATGCCATCCGGGAAACCTGGCCCGAGAATATTGCTCTCGCCTACCCGCTCAACTGGACCCTGCTACAAACCATGGACGAATATGAGCAGCAACAGCTACAACTGCAGCAGGACCTGGAGGCCGAGCACGAGACATTATTTGGAGACCCACAAGCCACCACAGACAACGATGAAGCCTCTGCTGGCGAGCAAGCCGCACAGAGCAACGAGCAAACCCCTGATGTGGCAACTGCTGAAGAGCAAGAAAATACCGGGGAAACGGTTAGCGAAATTCCGTTTATCTTACTCGACGACAGCCATAAAAGCCTGCTTGATACTGCCAAACGCTTGCAGCGTAAACGTCAACGCGTGCTGTTTCACAGCAGCTGGCGACAACCATTTATTCAGAACGATCCGGAAATTCCTGCATCCATTGTGATTCGCGGAGGACAACGCTACGATGACCACCATGAGCTCGAAGGCAGTGTCGCTCTAAAGCTGTCGCGTTATCTACACTTACACACCAACCTGTGGTTTACCCGCTTCACCTATAATAGCGGTGACAATGAGTCGTTGTGGCCTGAGCTGCCCACACCACCGGATCAACTTACCCTTGACGAGAACAGTCTGTTTGCTAACGGTAAATCAACAACATCTACTGACGGTTTTAATCTCAAGCTGGACGCCCCCGGCACAGACAACCTTGATCAAGTCTTTGTCGCTGATGAGATCGTACTGGTGAAACAATCTCGTCGTATGCGCAGCAAGGAAATTCACTACCTTGATCACCCCAGGATTGGCCTGCTGATTGTACTCACACCTTACGAACTGGAAACCAATAACAACGCAGAAGATAACACCGATCTCCAGGCAGTATTGGCACAATGAATGAAACTCCCATTAACAAGAAAACCGACAAGCCTCTGAGCAACTTTCTTTGGCACTGGTTCAGCGGCATCATTTACAAGCGCCACTCGTTTCTACATCAATTGACACTAAAAAAAACGCTTAACCTGGGCCACTCTATTTTCAGTTATTTATTCCGCAGGGAACAGGCTCAATACCTGCCCCCGGTATTAAAAGTCGATTTATCTCCATTATGTAACCTGCACTGCCCGATCTGTGTTCACGCCACACCCAAAGAGCACAGCAACCTGCTTTCGCAACAGCATTTTGACTCATCACAGGTGATGCCGTTTGATCAATACAAAAAAATCATTGATGAAGTAAAAGGTAAAACCCAGGCGATTTATTTATATCTGATGGGTGAGCCGTTTATGCATCCGCAAATTTGCGAGATGAGCAGTTATGCTAATGATGCCAGTCTTAACGTACTGGTCAGCTCACATTTCAGTTTCAAGTTTCCAGACAAAAAGATTGCCGAGATTGCCAATAGCGGCATTACCCATCTGGAAGTCAGTATGGATGGCGCGACCCAGGAGGTTTACGAACAAACTCGTGTTGGCGGCCGCCTCGATTATGTGCTCGATAACCTGACGCGCCTGTGCGCCTACAAAAAAGCCCACAACCTGCGTTATCCCAAAATTGAAGTGCAATGTCTCGCTTATGATCATAACCGCCACGAAGTCGAAGTACTCAGGCAGAAGCTGATGCCACTGGGCATCGACATGTTTACCACGGAAGAAGGTGATGTGGGTAGTTGGGCAGAACTGGCCGCCGAGAATTTCAATATCACCGCAAACAAACCGGATATGGCGATACCTTCCTGTCACTGGCCCTATGCAGCGATGGTGATCAAATACGATGGTGATGCAATACCTTGCTGCCTCTTCAATATGGGCAAACAGTTCGCGAAGGAGCCGGATCGGGCAATGACATTGGGCAATGTTTTCGAAAAAGGTGTCGCTACTGTATGGAACGATAAACCCTATCGCGATTTACGTCGCTATGTTGCCAAACCGTCCCTTGTAGACAGCGAAACCGAACTACAAAACAGCTATTGTTATGGCTGCCCTCAACTCAGTGTCGGTACGATCCGGGAAACTATCGCAAGCGATAGTCCCGAATTTAATATTCGCACCAACCAATAAATCCACCTTGCTTCATTCTAGAAAGCCAGGCGCAGTTGCGATTGGCGCCCGCGGCTATTGATGCGAATACGCGCTGATTGCGCATGCACTTCACAGACCGGGCAATTGCTGTTGATGAGTAATTGATTTGGCGAGCGCACAAAGACTGAATTGCAAGCCCTGCACAACACTTCTACGGGTCTTACCCAACTCGAAGCCCTACCGTAGAGAAGAAATTGCCCGCGGGAGTTTCTTTCCAGTGCCGCCTGTAATTGTTCGTGAACATAACACATACCCTTTCTCCGTTTCCTCTTGTTGCGTTATGGGTATTGTGTGCAAACACAAACATGCCAACGATGGCAAAATCGTTGGCATTTTCGCGGCATTAACCGAAGAACGTGTCAATAAAAGGCTAAACGGTAAAACGTAGCCTATGAACGGTGGTTTTCTGTAAATCTGTTTGAAACTTATCAGGCTTTATTTATATAAGGACAGGCTATGCAGTCGCTTCAACACCTTCGCCCAGTTTGACGACATTTTCAGCCTGCAAGCCTTTATCACCACGGGAAATATCGTATTCCACCTGTTGCCCTTCCTTGAGTGTTTTAAAACCATCACCTTGAATAGAACGGTAGTGAACAAATACGTCTTCGCCCTGATGTTCAATGAATCCATAGCCTCGGCGATTGTTAAACCATTTGACAACGCCAGTAGCACGCTCTGCCATGATACTTCTCCCCTTGAGTTATATTTTCTTTTACGTTGTTATCTTTGTTCCTGTGTACAGCAAATTCCAGATACAACTTTTCCGTTACCAAGCTTACCTAAGTTGATTGTAGAGAAAAGGTGTCTTTTCACCGCCCTTGACGAACGGTCGCTTTGCTACGATAAACGGCAAATTACCCGGATGCTTCAATAACTGTAGTTTTAATAAGCTTTTTAATCTTGTCCAGACCTGCCGATAAAACTGACTCGATATCTTCAATAGTAATCAGTTCATCGCTCAAACCCGCCGCCGGATTTGCAACCACACTGATGCTTGCATATGCGAGTTCCAGCTCACGAGCCAGTGCCGCCTCCGGCATCGCTGTCATGCCAACAACCGTGCAACCATCGCGGCCCAGACGACGAACTTCCGCCGCTGTTTCCAAGCGCGGTCCCTGGGTGCAACCATAGACACCGCTATCAATAACCGACAAGCCTGACGTTGATGCTGCCTGAATAATTTCCACACGGCACTGTGGTGAAAACGGCTCGGTAAAATCGATATGCTGCACCCCGATACCCTGCTGTGCGCCATCATCATGCACTGCGGTGCCGTCGTCATAGGTATGCTCACGCCCCCAGGTGTAATCGATCAATTGATCCGGTATTACAATGTCACCAGCCTGCAAGTTTTCTGCAATGCCACCGACTGCATTTACCGCGAGTATTTTTTTCGCGCCCAGTTCGTGCAAGGCCCAGATATTCGCCCGGTAGTTCACCTTGTGTGGTGGTAGCCGGTGGCTGGCACCGTGGCGAGGTAAAAACAGCAAACGCCGCCCTTCCAGCTCACCCACTGTCACACTGTCCGAAGGCTCTCCATAGGGCGTACTTAGCGCTTTTCGCTCAAGCACGTCCAGACCTTCAAACTGGTATAGCCCGGAGCCACCGATAACAGCCCAGCTCATTTGACAACCCTCCGGTCCATTATCATAACAACCATCACAACAACTCCTGTTTCACAGCGTAAATACCCGGCGCATTGCGCAGATATCCCTTGTAATCCATACCGCAACCAAAGACATAACGGTCCTCAATTTCAAGACCGGTAAAATCTGCAAGAAAACCTGGCGGGCTGCGACGGTTATGCTTTTTATCGGCAAGCACTGCTGTCAACACAGACGCTGCACCTTCAGCACGACAGAATTCAATTACTTCGTATAAGGTCTGTCCCTCATCAAGAATATCATCCACAAGCAGTACATGACGCCCTTCAAGCGACTGGTGGGGTTTAACATACCAGCGTAGCTCGCTGTCGCCACGCGTTTGTCCGCGATAGCGCGTGGCATGCACAAAATCCACCTGCAAAATAAAATCCAGCCGCGGCAACAATTGTCCAGCTGTAATCAATCCCCCGTTCATCAAACTGATGATCAACGGGTTTTTATCCTGCAATGCAGCGGTAATATCCTGTGCCAAACGATCCAGTGCCGCATTGACCTCCTGCTCATCATAAAGGCAGTCAGCAGACGATCTGACCTGCCGGATATGTTCAAGACTGACTGTACTGGCAACACTCACGTTTGCGGCTCATCCACAGGGCCCGGCTGCACACCATCGGGAATGTGGATCGTGGAAGTCGGGAATGCCATTTCCGCATCGTGCTGACTGATAATATTGGCAATCTTCAACAACACATCCTGTTTGATAGCGTGAAACTCGATCCAGTCTGTTGTTTTGGTAAAGGTATAAACAAAGAAATCAATAGAGCATGCAGAAAATTCATTGAAGTTAACGATCAGTGTCTGTTTGTGATCAATATCCGAATGATCGCGCAACATCTGTTTAACCGCTGCAACAATATCATCCATTTTATCTATATCATCATAGCGAATACCGATCGTTTCATAGATACGTCGATTCAACATACGCGACGGGTTTTCCACAGAAATAGTAGTGAACGTTGAGTTGGGTATGTATAGCGGACGTTTGTCAAACGTGCGGATACGGGTCAGACGCCAGCCAATATCCTCTACCGTGCCTTCAATCTTTTTATCGGGCGAACGTATCCAGTCACCGACATTAAACGGGCGGTCGAGGTAAATCATCAAGCCGCCAAAAAAGTTGGCGAGCAAATCCCTGGCGGCAAAACCCACCGCAATACCACCGATACCACCAAAGGCCAGTACACCGGACACACTGTAGCCCAATGTCTGCATAATAATCAGGATGGAGGTAATAATTACCGAGGCCCGCAACAGCTTGCCCACAGCAGTTACTGTAGTCTGATCCATCGGCTTTTGGCAAAAGTCCGGGTCGATCAGGTTGATTTCTGCCGCGCGAATAAAACGGTTTAAAAACCACGTCACCAGAAGAATAACCGCCACCGCACGAACCTGGGTTACCATCTCAAAGATCGGCGCCTCTGAAACCACATAGGCAATATCAACCGCAAAACAAATGCCGTAAATCCAGATAAAGTAACTGACCGGCTTGCCCATTGCGTGCACAAGCGCGTCATCCCAGACATTTTTTGTTTTACTCGTGTGCTCAATCAAACGGTCAATCATGCGCCGTACAATATAATTGACCGTGAGCGACAAAAACACGATGGCGAACATCTGGCTCGCCCATACCTGGGGATGCTCCCCAACTTCGGTAAAAAAATCAATAATCGTCATAAAATCCATAATCTTGTGTAGCCAATAACCGCAAGCAAATTATTGTAATGATTTCAGAAAGTCTGTACAGGCTTTATAGCGTTCAGACGATTGTATCTCTTGCAGTGAATGCTGCCCGGCGCGTTGTGCCCGAAATAGCCCAAGCCTGTCTTCAATCGGATAATTATCCTGCTCCAGCGCATTGAGCACACATTGTGCTTCCTCCGGGTTATTGCATACGAGTACCATATCGCAACCGGCTGCCAGCGCTACCCTTGCTCGCTGTGGAAAATCGCCAATCGAGGCAGCACCCGCCATGCTCAAATCATCACTAAACACTACTCCCTTAAATCCAAGACGCTGTGCCAAAACAGTTTTTAACCAGTATGCGGAGAACACTGCCGGTTTCTCATCCAAGCGGGAATAGACTACATGGGCCGGCATAATGCCGTGCAATAGATTCTGTTCAATCAACTGTGCAAACGGCTGAATATCTTTCGCAATAATGGCATCGAGTTCGCGATCATCAACCGGTGTGGTTAAATGGCTGTCTTCACGCACTGAACCGTGACCGGGAAAATGCTTGCCTACTGCTTGCATGCCCGCATTGTTCATGCCGCGAATAAACGCTGCAGCCACTTGCGCAACCTGCCCCGGTTTATCGCTGAATGCACGATCCCCGATAATCGTCGAAAAGCTGTGGTCCACATCCAGTACGGGGGCAAAACTCAAATCAATACCACAGGCAAGTACTTCACTGGCCATTAGCCAGCCAACCTCGGCAATGGCATCAAGTGCCTGTTGCCTGTCTGCATCTGTTGAACTTTCCAACCAGTGCTGACCAAGCCGCTGCATCGGTGGCAGTGTTGCAAACCCCTGCTGCATACGCTGAACTCGTCCACCCTCCTGATCCACCGCAATAATCAGTTCCGGACGAAGATCCCGAATGCTTTGTGTCAGCGCCGCAACCTGAGATGGCGAGTCAATATTGCGGGCAAACAAAATAATGCCACCGAGCCAGGGGTGTTTGAGCAGCTCTGTTTCAGCGTCATTGATTTCCAGACCCGCAAGGTCTGCCATCACTGGCCCGCGCATCACCTGTTTACCCTGTGACATGTAAAAAAGCCTTTTACTGCAGTGTTATATAGGGAGAGTCGTTTATGGCAAATGGTAACATACGGTATTGCTCGATGTGTGCTAATCTGTGCCGTGCTGGAAACCACCAGAGCTGTCCATCAACTGTTTCTTACAATTGTTTTACCCCCCGAATGATTAGTTAATGAGGCGCTTATGATTCACCCCGTTCCCGAAATTCACTGCTGGTATCAAAACACCGAAGACCTTTCCTGGTTTGAAGTGGTCGCGGTAGACGACCACGCCAAAACCGTTGAAATACAGGATCAGGAAGGAGCAATTTATGAATATGACCTGAGCAGTTGGCACTTGCTGCCACTCACACCGGTTGCCGCACCTGAGGATTGGCAAAACTGCTTTGAGCTGTGCAAGGAGGATATGGAAGACCAGGACCACACCATCGTACCGGAAAACTGGTCAGGCTCACTCAACGATATCGAACCCGCCTCCCTGCTCGATCTCGAGGATTTCTAAGGCCACTGGCCATCCTGTCAGGCCATCCACCCCAGTAAACTGTCGTCATCCACATCGACACTGGAAGGCTCAGCCCTGACATAATCACTAATCAACTGCGCTGCCTGCTCTGCGTTATCCACCAGTTTAAGCAACTGCAAGTCAGACTCATCAATGCAACCCTGCTCTAGCATGGTGCTCTGCATCCAGTCTATGAGACCCTGCCAGTACTCCCTGCCAACCAGCACGATGGGAAATTTGCCCGCCTTTCCGGTTTGTACGAGGGTCAACGCCTCAAACAGCTCATCCATTGTGCCGTAGCCCCCCGGATAAATCACAAAACCCACCGCGTGTTTGACAAACATAAACTTGCGCACAAAAAAGTAACGAAACTCCAGACTTGTCGTCTGATAACTATTCGCACTCTGCTCGTGGGGCAACTGGATATTCAGGCCAACAGAATTGCCGCCCTGTTCAAAGGCGCCCCGGTTGGCACCTTCCATAATACCTGGCCCACCACCGGTAATGACCGCAAGTCCCTCGGCAGTTAACAACTCGCCAAGCTTGCGCACATCCTGGTAGTACGGATTATCTTCACCGAGCCGGGCGCTGCCAAAAACCGTTACCGCGGGGCCGAGTTTGATAAGGCGCTCTGTGCCATCGACCAGCTCCGACTGGATGCGCAGCACACGCCATGCCTCGGGCATTTTCGCTTCATGCATCATAATTCTCCTTCGAAAAGCACTGATTCATTGCAGTATAAAACAAATTGGCCGTTGCGAGGCTTGCATTTACAAAAAAATACTGTATATAATCCCATGTACTGTATAAATAACCAGATAGCCACGTAAGCACAGTAAGCCACAGTAAGCAGAGTGGACAACACTGAGCCGGGCGCTGGGAGACAACGGGAGAAAAGCCATGCAAAATCTGACAGCGCGACAACAGGAAATCCTTGACCTCATCAAGGACTACCTCAATGAAACCGGCTACCCCCCCACCCGTGCCGAAATCGCCGAAGAGCTTGGCTTTCGCTCTGCCAATGCCGCCGAAGAGCATCTCAAGGCTCTCGCGCGCAAGGGTGCCATCGAAATGGTACCTGGCGCTTCCCGCGGTATCCGATTGCCGGAGCAATCTCTGGGTATCCCGATAGTTGGCCGCGTTGCAGCCGGTAATCCCATACTTGCCGAAGAGCATATTGAGGATTACTGCGAAATGCCCGACCATTTTTTTCACCCACGTGTCGATTTCTTTCTTGAAGTGCGTGGCATGAGTATGAAAGACATCGGCATTATGGACGGCGACCTGCTCGCCGTACACAGCACACAGGACGCAAGCAATGGTGAAATTATCGTTGCGCGCATTGACGATGAAGTCACTGTCAAACGCCTCAAGCGCGGCCGCAGCAAATACCAGTTACAGCTGCTCCCCGAAAACGAGGAGTTTGAACCCATAGATGTTGATTTGCGCGAACAGGACTTCGCAATTGAAGGCCTGAGTGTCGGTGTTATTCGCCGCGGCAATCACTAGTCCATCGTGGCACGCAGCTGATACGACAACAAACGGAGCCCCCCATGCAAGCCTCTCTTTTTAATACTGAATTGCACAATCTCAAGGCATGCACAGCCTCACTATCTGCGTTTGGCAGCCAAGGCTACTCACAAACGCAACGCACTACGCATGAAAAAGCACCGGATATTACAGCGCCTGTACAGATTCCACCTGCAGTACAGCCGCATGTAACCCACTTGCAGATGGATTTTACCAATCCGCATGCACTGTCGATTCTGCTACCCACTCTCTCCTGGCACAGCCATCACAACGAACAGCGCTGGATCACCTGGCTTGCTGCAGAATTTCTTGAGCGTTCAACGCTGGAAAATTACGATGTGGATTTATCTTGCCTGCGTATGCTGGTGGATAGCTCTCAGGAACACTCCCCCTGGCGCCTGTTATTAACAGCCTTACGCAATGGCAGCAGTACACTCGTAGTAGCTAACCTGCCGACACTCAATGCAGAACAATTATTTGAGTTGAATCACGCCGCCCACAGTGGCAACTCCCAGGCGCTTATTCTAACCACACCCTGATACCCTGATAGAAAGAAAACCTGAATACTGAAATACAGGATACACAGTGAGCAGGAAAACTACCGCGTGTTATTTCGCACCCTTCTCCTGTGCAACCCACTTTCCTCCTGTATAAAACGCTTTCCAACCGGTTGCCTTGCCATCAATTTCTGATTGCACATACTGCTCTTTGGTTTTACGGCTATAGCGTACTACCGTTTTGTTGCCATCAGGATCTTCTGTCGGAGCAGAAAACAGGAAAGTATATTTTTTGTCGATTTCCTTTTTATGAGGCAGTAACTCTTCTACTAATGGTGCGCGGGTTTCACGGTTTTTCGGAAATTGGCTTGCCGCAAGGAACATCCCTGAAGCACCATCCCTGAGCAAATAAAAGTCATCAACTTTCTGGCATTGCAATTCCGGCATCGGCACCGGATCCATTTTCGGTGGCGCCGGCTCACCATTTTTAAGTAACTTGCGGGTATTCTTGCACTCGGTACAACCAAAGTATTTGCCAAAACGACCACTCTTTAGCTGCATCTCAGCGCCACACTTGTCGCAGTCTATCACCGGACCATCGTAGCCTTTTATGCGAAAACTCCCCGTTTCTATTTCGA
Source organism: Pseudomonadales bacterium (assembly GCA_028280345.1). Taxonomy (GTDB): domain Bacteria; phylum Pseudomonadota; class Gammaproteobacteria; order Pseudomonadales; family UBA7239; genus JANQLY01. The sequence goes on from JANQLY010000023.1 coordinate 26,699, forward strand.
AGCCATCACAGTCCGGGTTGTTCCCACAGACATGTAATTTTCTACCTTCATCCACAAGGTAACTATCCATCGCTGTATTGCATTTTTTACAGCGGCGTTTTGAGCGCAGCAGTTGAACTTCTTCCTCTTCACCACCATCGACACTGACCACTTCATCACCTGGAATCAGGTTTATCGTTGTCTTGCAACGCTCCTTGGGCGGTAAGGCATAGCCGGAACATCCGAGAAAAACACCTGTGCTTGCAGTGCGAATTTGCATAGAGCGACCACAGGTTGGACATGCAATATCCGTATCCGTCGGGTCATTCTTGCGCATTCCTTGCTCGGCGTTCTGAGCTTTCTCAAGCTTGTCAGAAAAGTCTTCGTAAAACTGGTCGAGTACATCAACCCATTTCTTTTTACCTTCAGCCACTTCATCCAGTGTCTCTTCCATGTTTGCGGTAAAACTGTAATTCATTAAATCTGAAAAACTTTCGCTAAGGCGATCCGTGACAATATCCCCCATCTTGTTCGCATAAAAACGACGGTTTTCCAGTTTCACATAACCGCGATCCTGAATCGTGGAAATAATCGAGGCATAGGTAGAAGGCCGACCAATCCCTTTCTTCTCCAGTTCCTTAACAAGGCCCGCTTCGGAAAAGCGTGGTGGCGGTGAAGTAAAGTGCTGACTTGGAAACAGCTCCTTGAGTGTTAGCTTGTCGCCCACGGCCACATCCGGCACCAGTTGATCACCATCTTTTTTCGTGGTTGGTGGCATCACGCGGGTATAGCCATCAAACTTCATCACGCGCCCTTTCGCACGCAGCTCATAGTCACCTGCCGCAATATCAATGCGGGTGCTCATATACTGGGCCGGGGTCATCTGGCATGCCACAAACTGTCGCCAGATCAATTCATACAAACGCTCACCATCGCGATCCTTAATGCCTGTAAGCTGTGTCGAAGATACCGTCACATCAGAGGGACGAATCGCTTCGTGTGCTTCCTGAGCGCCCTCCTTGCTCGAATACTGGTTCGGAGATTTTGGTAGATAATCCTTGCCATAATTATCGACAATATAATCGCGACAGGTATTCACCGCTTCCTGACTCAGGTTTGTGGAGTCTGTACGCATATAGGTAATGTAACCTGCTTCGTACAGTTTCTGTGCAAGCACCATGGTCTTTTTCACACCGAAGCCAAGTCGGGTACTCGCTGCCTGCTGCAAGGTCGACGTAATAAATGGCGCACTCGGGTTGGTTTTGGTTGGCTTATCTTCGCGATTGGCCACTTCATAGCCGGATTTCTCCAGCGCCTTAACCGCCGCCATTGCATCTTTTTCATTACCAGGCCGGAAGTTCTTACCGGCCACTTTTACCACATTACACGGCAGCAACTGCTTGTCTGCTGTTGTCAGGTCAGCGGCAATTTCCCAATACTCTTCCGGAATAAATGCACGAATCTCTCGCTCACGCTCAACGATCAAGCGTACTGCAACGGACTGCACACGACCCGCAGACAGCCCACGGGCCACTTTTTCCCACAACAGCGGCGACACCATAAAGCCGACAACCCGATCGAGAAAGCGCCGCGCCTGTTGGGCATTAACACGGTTAAGATTGAGCTCACCGGGCTGCTCAAACGCTTCCTGAATGGCCTTTTTGGTAATTTCATTAAACACAACCCGACTGTAACGACTGTCATCGCCACCGATAGCCTGTTGTAAATGCCAGGCAATCGCTTCTCCCTCGCGATCAAGGTCCGTTGCGAGATAGATATGATCAGAGTTTTTTGCCAGTTTCTTGAGTTCATCAACCACTTTGGCCTTACTCGGCAGGATCTCGTAGTTCGCTTTCCAGCCTTTATCCGGGTTGATTCCCATACGGTTAACCAGTTGTTCTTTCGCTTTCTTCTTTTTATAAGCCGCTTTTTTGGCCGGGGTCATTTTGCGGGTTCTCGCCGCCTGAGCAGCGCGTTCCTTCGGATCCGTTTTGGAGGTGCCACCGGTTGGCAAATCACGCACATGACCGACACTGGACTTCACAACATAGTCCTTGCCGAGATACTTGTTAATTGTTTTCGCCTTGGCAGGCGACTCCACGATAACTAGTGATTTACCCATACGAATATTTAATTCCTGTTTTTCTCCGCCACCAGGCAGGTCAAAATTTTTGGGAGGCGGATTATAAAGGGTGTGATTTAGTGTTGGTCAAGCACTCATTTATTAATTTTTCACTTTTATGAAAAAAATCACAACTACAAAGTACATTAGGTATAGTATATAACTAATTGAATTTATTATATTTTATTTGTATAAACCTATGGCTGATTGAACACTTGTTGCAGGGCCATCAATTTTTCGTAAATTTGCCCGATAGTGTCCTCTGAACCCTTCTCATGCCAGATTACCGCTACTCCGGTAGTTGAGAACTCCCAGAGCGCACAATCCGGACCTGGTGAACTGATAATGGTTTGCAACTGAGCCAGGCAATCCGGTGCAATCCTGCCAGTCTCAAGCCACTGGCCTTCCCCTGCCACGCCGCTGGCAAACAGCACTCCAGACCCTTGCCAGGCTGGCATATGGCGCCCCCAGGGCAGTAGATACTTGAGCATTCCACGGTGTACATAACTTTCCGGGTAATTATCCGAGGGGGTAATGACAGTGACACGCAGCCCCTGCTGTCTCGCCTGTTCGCGCAAGCGCGCCTGCTGGCGCTGGCGCTGATTCGGTATCAGAGGCATTAGCGATGAAATCAAAAAAGCTGCCACAATCACAAAGGCCCAGGCTGCTGTGCTCATATGCTCTCCTCAGCTGCAAGGAATCCCGCCAGATCCTCACCACTGAACGGCCAACCAAGCTCTCGCTCGCCGCAAGCCAGTACAGGAATCGTTAAAGCATAACGCTGGTAGACAGCCTCGGACTGCTCGGCAATATCCACAATTTCCAGATGGTAAGTACCTGCGCGAAGCGTGTCTCCAATAAGCGCAACAGCCTGCTCACACAAGTGGCAGGCTGTTGTACTGTAGAGAACGAGTTTCAGAATACCAATTACAGCAGGAAGTAGGCCGCTACTCCGATCAGCACCACAACAGCAATAACTATTGGTACAACAAGAGACGAACCGGAGGATTCGCTACTTTCAGCCGGTTGAGAGGGTTTGACCGCTTCAGTAGGCTGGGTTCGCGGCCTTTGCGCCGCTGCCGGTTTTTTCGCCTGAGCAGCAGGTTTTGGAACCGCTTCACGCTTCTCGGTTTTGGCATCCGGTTTTGCAGAAGGCTTAATCACCGCACGCACAGAAGTTTTATCCATATCGTCTGCCGGCCCGATAACGGTAAAGCTCAGAGTATCAAGACGCAGCTCATCTCCCTTACGCAGGGTCTCCTCTTTCACCCGTGTACCGTTAACAAAAGTGCCGTTGGCTGAATCCAGATCCTTGACTACCAGTTTTCCACCAACCACATTAAGTTCTGCGTGCTTACGCGAAAGATGCGTCACCGAAAGAGTAATATCGCATTCGTTGGAACGGCCCAGCACCATCTTGCCTTCAATCGGGTACACCCGGTTGTTCAATGCGCTGTGATTCGCCTTGATTGACCAGGGTGACGGCGTAGCGGCTGGCGCAGCGTTGGGCACATAGTCGGCCTTTGGATCAACCACCATGAGTTTGAGATTCGCAATGGCTATTTCATCACCAATATTAAGCGCCTGCTCTTCACCAGCCGCCTGACCATTAACCAGCAAATTGGTATCACCACAGAGGTTTTTCAGGGAGATACTGTCCCCGGATACGGAGATTTCAGCATGTTTTTCCTGAATGCCAGGAGTGCTCAGAGCCAGCTCGCAGCCTGCAGCTGATCCAATTGTGACACCCGGCTCTACAAGCCAGATATCGCGACTTTCGTCACCCATTACCTTTAGTTTAAGCATGTTATCCGTCCCCCCTCGAAACTGTGTATCTGGTCTGGTGTAGTACTAAATGGCTACGTGATGAAACCCCGATTTCCTGAAAAAAGCTAATTGTTAAAATAACCATCCATTCTAACGAGTCGATGTTACAATAAACAGCGGATTTAGAAAAATTTATTGTACACTTTACGAAAACCCTGGTTGCGGTAATATGAGCGCTGAGGAGTTTTAAATCTGGATATCACGGAATTACGTTTTTATGCCGCAACCTAAAGCCACCGCAAAGACCCATACTGGCAATATACGCTCTGGCAATGAAGACAGCTTTTTCAGCAGCGATGATCTTGGACTGTGGCTGGTTGCCGACGGCATGGGGGGGCATGAGGCTGGTGAAGTCGCCAGCGCAATCGTTGCCCAAACACTGGAGGAAGAAATCCTCGCAAGCAGTTCTCTAAGTGATGCGATTCAAAAAGCCCACCACAGTGTGCTGCAAGGAGCAGCCAATGGCAAAGGTGCGCCCGGCATGGGTTCAACCATCATCGCCATGCGCCAAACCGGTAAAAACAGCTATCAGATTGGCTGGGTCGGCGATAGCCGCGCTTATCTCTGGGTGCAGGAAACAGAAGAACAGGGACAGTTGCACCAACTCAGCACAGACCATTCCTATGTACAGGCCTTGCTTGAATCCGGTGCGATTACACCGGAAGAAGTCGAAAACCATCCCGATAAAAACATCATCACACAATGCCTGGGTTCCCAGGAACTCAGCAACGTGCGCGTCGACACACTCGACAAGGACTGGGAACCTAATCACAAGGTATTGCTCTGTAGCGATGGCCTCACTGATGAGTTAAGCGATGAGGAAATTGCCACAATTCTGAATAACTTTCAGGAGAGCGATAGTGCGGTTGAAGAGCTGATCAAATCCAGTCTCGAACACGGCGGTCGTGACAATATTTCAATTGTGCTTGTCGATGCCCCAAAGCCCGGCTCAGACAATCTGCTCGCAAATTTGCTCGATAAGCTCCGGTCCCTCGTAAATAAACCCGGTGTATAGTTGCACGAGTTGTGCTCCGGAAGTGAGCTTCTGTTGCGCGTCCTGCGCTGAAAAAATCCCGCCAACTCCGGTCAGACAAACCTTATCGCCGACCAGGTCGGCCAGTTGAGCCAACACATCTGTCGATTTTTTATACAGTGGACGGCCACTCAAGCCCCCCTGCTCCTGTTGGTAACGCTCAGGCAACCCCTTTCTATCAATTGTGGTATTGGTAGCAATCAAGCCGTCAATTTCACACGCCAGCGCTGTTTGCGCGAGATGAGTTATCTCATCAGGCTCCATGTCTGGCGCAACTTTTATCACCAGCGGCACTTTTCTACCGTGGTGGGTCGCCAGCTGAGCCCTTTTATCTGCAAGATCATTGACGAGGGCTTTCAGTGCATCACCCAGTTGCAAGGTACGTAAGCCCGGCGTATTTGGCGATGACAAATTGACTGTAATGTAATCAGCATGGGCATAAGCCCGCTCCATGCACAACACATAATCCTGTACAGCATCTTCTACTGCTGTATCAAAGTTCTTGCCGATATTGATACCGAGAATTCCCGGATAGCGACGCTTTTCTACCTGTCTTACAAGGTGATCTATTCCCTTATTGTTAAATCCCATACGATTAATAATTGCCTGCTGCTGTGGCAAGCGAAACAAACGCGGCTTCGGGTTGCCCGGCTGTGGGCGCGGTGTAATCGTACCGACTTCAATAAAACCGAAACCCAGATCACCAAGTGCGTCAATGTAATCGGCATTTTTATCGAGCCCGGCAGCAAGCCCCACCGGATTCGCAAATGTCAGTCCCATTGCGTTAACCGGACGCGAAGGTAAACCACTGCGGCGGTACAGGCCACTGAGGTGCAGTTGATGCAATATTTTCATCGCCTGCAGAGAGACATGGTGAGAGAGCTCGGGGTCAAGCAGAAACAACAAACGGCGCAACAGGTGGTAACTCAAAAGGCTGGTTTCCTTTTAATTCATCGAATTAGAGAAACGTCATTTTATCAGGTTTTTGCCCAGCGCTTTTCACAACTGCTTTAAACCCATGCTGAACCCCATAGCCGAAACCTATGTCCAGTTATCCGGCTCCGTTGAATGCACAAGGTTTGCCAGCTCCCGCAACGCCACCGAGTACATCGGATAATCGCTACTGCCAGAACCCTGAATATCGACAAAAATATTCTGCCAACGGTCCCGCACATAGGCATGACCTTCAAACCACGCTGCGATTTTATCCGCCGTATTATTCTGAATATCTTCAACCTCGAAGAGCACATAAGTCGTCAGGCGACGGTGCTGGTATTCCAGCTCGTCCATATATCCTTCACGAGCCAATGCATGCCAATGACTTTCTACCGTTAAATTACGCAACTGATTTGAAAACCGCGGCAAACGCAGCATATCGCCGAGCGTAAAATAAATCTGTGCCACCACCAGCACATCGTGTCCGGTCTTCTGCGCTGCTTCCGCAATACCAAGAATTGCATATAAAAACTCCGTAGCCGCACAATAGCGGGCTATCCCAACTGGCACGCCCTGCTCTTCATAGGTTTGATATTTTTTCTGCCAGTTATCCAGGGTCTCCCCGGTCAGCAACTCGCCCCATTGTTCAGCGAGGGTTTGCACCGCCGGATTATAGAGAGCAACTTCCTCATCGATAGAAAACTTCGAACGCTTGTTGCGCAAAAACCAGCGCGTTGCCCGCCTGACAAGGCGTATCAACTCAAGCATCAGGTCTTCCTGAATTCCAGTTTCTACACAGTAGTCGAGTGCTTCAATCTCTGTCCAGTGATTTTCTATGCCATAAATATCGCGTGCACACACATAGGCCCTTGCAATATCGCTGTGTCTTGCACCACTCGACTCACACATGCGATAGGCAAACATAATCCCCATACGATTGATCATATCGTTAGCCAACTGGGTGCCAACAATTTCTCGCAACAGGCGGTGCTCGTACACAGCCCCACTATACGATTGTGACATTACCTCAGGAAACGCACTTTCAACTACCCGAGCCAGGTAGGGCTCCTCTGCAATAGGCGACTGAATCAATTCTTCCTTGAGAATGGACTTGGCATAGGAAATCAGCACCGAAAGCTCGGGCCGCGTCAACACCTGCTGCTCATTTTTTCGCTCCATCAGCACGTCATCATCAGGCAGGAATTCCAGCCCCCTATCCAGCTTGCCCTCTGCTTCAAGGCTGCTGATAAAACGAATGTATTCACCAAGACGATGCCCCGCCTGGCGCTGTGCAACACTGATCGCCTGCACTTGCCGATAGTTGTTTTGCAATACCAGTTCCGATACGGCATCAGTCAACGACAACAAAGTCTCATTGCGTTGTTTCTGTGTCATATCTCCATTAGTAACCAGATCATCAAGGGCAATTTTCATATTGACCTCATGGTCAGAACAATCAACTCCGCCAGCATTATCAATGAAATCCGTGTTACAACGACCGCCTTGCAAACTGTACTCAACCCGACCCAGTTGAGTCATGCCAAGGTTGCCGCCCTCCCCAAACACACGACAACGCAAATCGCCACCATTGACGCGCACAATGTCGTTGGTCTTATCTCCGACGTCACTGTGCGATTCCTCGCGCGATTTCACATAGGTGCCAATACCACCGTTCCAAACCAGGTCCACCGGTGCGGTTAACAGCTTTCTGATCAGACCGTTTGGAGTTAAATGATCTTCCTCAATATCAAAACACGCTTTCATCTGTGCAGAGATTTCAACCGATTTAGCTGAACGCAGAAACACACCGCCACCCGCTGAAATCAGACTTTCGTCATAATCGGACCAGCTCGAACGAGGTAACTCAAACAAACGCTGACGCTCGGCAAAGCTGCGCGCCGCATCCGGTGTCGGATCGATAAAGATATGCAAATGGTTAAAAGCAGCCACCAGTTGAATATGCTCAGACAGCAGCATGCCGTTGCCAAAAACATCACCGGACATATCCCCGATGCCAATCACCGTAAATGCTTCTTGCTGAACATTGACATCCATTTCCCGAAAATGTCGCTGCACAGAGACCCATGCGCCTTTTGCGGTGATGCCCATTTTTTTGTGGTCGTAACCATGACTGCCCCCGGATGCAAATGCATCCCCGAGCCAGAATCCATACTGTGTAGCAATACCGTTGGCTATATCGGAAAACGAGGCTGTGCCCTTATCCGCAGCCACGACCAGATAGGGGTCATCACCATCCTTACAAATCACCTGTGCCGGTTTCACTACTTCATTGGCAACCAGGTTGTCAGTAATATCGAGCAGGCCGCGAATAAATAACTCATAGCAAGCAATACCTTCCTTCTGAATTTCGTCACGCCCGGACTTGCCTGCCAACTCTTTCGCAACAAAACCACCCTTTGCTCCCACAGGCACGATTACAGCATTTTTTACCTGCTGCGCCTTAACCAGACCAAGCACCTCGGTGCGGAAATCTTCGAGCCGATCTGACCAGCGTAACCCGCCACGGGAAACCAGACCGCCACGTAAATGCACCCCTTCAACGCGTGGTGAATAGACAAATATTTCATATTCAGGAACCGGCTGCGGGATATCGGGAATGGCACCTGGTTGCAACTTCAGTGACAGATAACTCTTCGGCGTACCCGCCTCATCTTCCTGGTAATAGTTGGTGCGTAAGGTTGCGTTTATCAGGTCGATATACTTGCGAAACAGGCGGTCATCGCTGAGATTATCCACATCATCAAGTGCTGCCAGCAGTTTTTCCTGCGCTGCTTCAATATTCCTGTCCTCTTGCGGCAAGTCCGGCACAAAACTGCTGTGAAATAAATTCACCAGTTGCCGGGCAATATCACTGTAGCGGCACAGCGCATCGGCAATATAACTTTCACTAAACGTCAGGTTGATCTGCTTCATGTAATGCGCGTAGGCGCGCAACAGTGCCACCTCACGCCAATGTAATTTCGCAGCCAGTACCAGTTTGTCAAACAGGTCATTCTCTGAGTAGCCATGCCAACTCGCAGCAAAGGAATCCGTGAACTGTTCCCTGATCGTGTTCACATCAATGCCTGCCGGTTTCTGCAAACGCAACTTGAAGTCGTGTAACCAGATAGAGGCTTTGTCGGCACGCGCTATTTCATAGGGGTGTTCGTTCATCACACGCAAACCATGATTTTCCAGAATTGGCAAAATATCTGACAATTCCAATGGCTCATGTGGGTGGAAGACCCGAAATCGAATCACTCCGCTATCTTCAGTCACCGAGTGATAAAAAGACACTGCAATATTACCCGGCTGCGTCAAGCCCTGAATCATGCGAATATCGCTGACCGCATTACGTGCTGAATAATTTTCCTGATAACCCAGCGAAAAAGATTTCTCATACAACCCGATAACTGCTTCACCCTCTTCCTCGCCAAAGGTGTCCAATGCAGCTTCCTTAAACTGATCCTGCCATGCAGAGGTCACCTCAATAATTTTCTGCTCCAGCACCACCACATCCGGGTCGGGCATATTATCGCGATTGGTGCGCAGGACAAATTGAGTACGCGCCAACGCCGATTCGGAAAAAAACGTTGTAAAGTCCGATTCCAGCGCTGCATAAGCCTCTACGAGAATTGCCTGAATCTTTTGCCTTAATTCCGTTGTATAAAGATCGCGAGGCACATAGACAAGACAGTGAACAAAATTCAGGAAGCGTGCTCGATGTGCAAATAATTTCACCTTGCGACGTTCCTGAATCCGCACCACACTCATCGCAGTTTCAAACAAGCGATTTTCATCGGCGAGAAAAACACTGTCTCGAGGAAAAGTTTCCAGTACCCGAGCCAGTGAGCGTCGATCATGGGAAGACGGCGGCAAGCCCGACGCTTCCAGAATACGCTTCGCCTTATCTTTAAAAATCGGAATTGTATTCAGCGCATTGTCATAAACTTCTGCAGTATAGAGACCAAGAAAACAGTGATCGCCCTGTACCATTCCCTGCTTATCAAAGCTTTTTACAACAATATAATCGGAATAGGCAAAGCGATGTACACGGGAGCGTATTGACGACTTGGAAAAATAGATAATGCCTTTGAAATCACTGGACACCTGCAAACCGCTTTCAATCTCCTGCGCCAAGCGCATATGGGCTGCGCTACCAGGTTTGAATACACCAAGTTCACTACCCTCACCTGCCTGTTGATCGTCTTTTGCAGCGTCATCTCGAGCCACATAGCGATAACCGAGGAAAGTAAAATGATTTTTCTTTAACCACTTTAAAAAGCTGACTGTCTCGGCCGGGCTGATCTGACCCTCACCACAGTCCACATTAACTTCCGAGAGCTCCTCAATAACCGCATCCACTTTCTGTTGCATAGCCACGTAGTCCTGTACTGTGGCAATCACTTCCTCCAGTACGCTACCTACCCCCTGCACTAGCGACAGGTGTTCTTCCTGTTTGGAAATTCGACCAATCTCCAGTGCAATCAATGCTTCCTTTTTATCCTGCATGCTGCTTTCACTTTGAGACTGCAAAGCGACACAACGCCCCTCTTCATCGCGTTCAACTTCAAATAGCTTGCTGTAGATATTGTGAATGGTGCAACCGCGCCGCTGCAATTCGATACGTAACGAACTGCTCAAAAAAGGCATATCGCGCAACAAGATCCAGATCACCGTATGCGGCGTCATCCAGCCATCTTCTTCCAGCTTCGGGTTAAAAATTCGGATCTTCGGAAAGTCCTGGTCGTAACAGTAGACAAAATCCCACATGCCATAAGTGGCACCGGCAATGTCTTCCAGTTTTCGCCCTTGCAATTCCTCCAGCGGAAAATACTCGTAATAGTGGCGGGTAAAGCTTTTTAACAAGCCCAGCTGATCCGCTCTGGCAGTCTCAGGCAACGCAGCCTCAATGGCTCCGATGGTGGTTTCGCGATTTGTATCCTCATGCAAAAATGTCATTGCAAGACCTCAAGGGGGGGGGTGCCCTCCTATCATAACGCCGAACCCCTTGTCAGCGTCAACGAACTTTTGCAATACAACTCTGTCAGTTAATGTAACAAAACATTGCAGAGCCTTTACTGTTCTCTGCAAAAGGGTAAAATTCCTTTTTTTTCAAAAACTTGCATATATAAAGACGATGGATTTATACGACAATTTCAATACCGTTAAAACATGGCTGCAAAGCCGCATACTCGGCCAGGCACAATTGCTCGACCGCATGATGATTGCCATTCTCAGTGATGGCCATATTCTCGTTGAAGGAGCTCCGGGGCTTGCCAAAACCAAGGCCATCCGCGAACTTGCCGAAGTCATTGAAGGCAACTTCCAGCGCATCCAGTTTACCCCTGACCTGTTGCCCGCCGATATTACCGGCAGTGATGTGTTTCGCCCCGAGGACAGCAGCTTTGTGTTCCAGAAAGGTCCGATCTTTCACAACTTGATCCTCGCCGATGAAATCAACCGCGCGCCAGCCAAGGTTCAGTCTGCGCTACTTGAAGCCATGGCGGAACGTCAGGTCAGTGTCGGCAATACAACCTATGAACTGCCCGGCCTGTTTATGGTGATGGCGACCCAGAACCCGATCGAACAGGAAGGCACCTATCCGCTACCGGAAGCACAACTTGATCGATTTCTTATGCATATCAAGGTGGAATACCCTGACGCTGATGCCGAAAAGCAGATTCTGCAACTTATTCGCTCCGAAGCAACGGAAAACTTCCAACTTGAAAAACCTGCCGAAATACCCGCAGCCGCAATTGAACAGGCGCGCCAGCAAGTGCTCTCACTGCATATGGCCGATGCGGTTGAAGACTACATTGTGCAATTGGTGCTTGCGACACGCAACCCACAACGTTACGGCGATGAACTTGCCAAATGGATTGAATACGGTGTCAGTCCGCGAGGCACCATCGCACTGGATCGCTGTGCACGCGCCCACGCCTGGCTCAATCACCAGGACTATATCAGCCCGGATAATGTGCAAGCTGTTGCCCACGATTGTCTGCGCCACCGCCTGCTTCTCTCATTTGAAGCAGAGGCCAATGGCATCAGTGCCGACGATGTGATTAATCAGCTATTGCAAAAAGTACCGGTCGCCTGATTCGGAATTCGCAAAACAGCACAATGCAAGTTACCCACCGACTCATCGATGATCTGTTGGCCAAAGGCCCACAAACCGATATCAACCAGCTGATTGGTATTCGTCACCTCGCTTCCCAGGTCAATCTGTTTAACCGTAATCGTTCACGTAGCATACAAAGCGGCGGCCACCGTTCCCTGTTTCGCGGACGCGGCATGGAGTTTGACGAAGTTCGTGTTTATCAAGCTGGTGATGATATTCGTTCAATTGACTGGCGCGTAACCGCACGCAGTTCGCGTCCACATACCAAGGTGTTCAAGGAAGAAAAAGAGCGTCCGGTATTGCTTGCGGTTGACCAACGTCCGCCAATGTTTTTCGGCAGCCGGGTTACCTACAAATCAGTGATGGCCGCACAAACCGCCGCCCTGCTTGCCTGGAGCGGCCTGTCCCACAATGACAAAGTCGGCGGCATTGTTTTCAATGAAAGTGAACATAAGGAAGTCAAACCGCGCCGCAGCAAACATGCCGTGCTGCAACTTATTCAGACACTCTCTGCATTTAATCAGATGCTATTTGATCAGCAAACAAGCGCAAGCAACTTCACCTTTACCGATATGCTTGAACGCCTACGCCATATCGCCAAACCTGGCAGTGCCATTTTCCTACTGAGCGACTTCCACGACTTCGACGATAATGCAGCTCGCCTGCTCCATCTCATTCGACGACATACCGATATTTACGCACTTGTGGTTGCCGATCCAATGGAGGAAAGCCTGCCAAACCAGGGTGTACTTAGTTTTACCGATGGCAATAGCAGAGTTTCTCTCAATACAGGTAAACACAGCACCCGTGAACACTATCAACAGCATTTTAAAAACCACCAGGAAAGCCTGAAACAGGCTTTTGATCAACTCGCAATTCCTCACCGCCTGTTATGGACAACAGACAACCCATGGCAAACCCTGAAATCTCTGTTTCCGTATTGAGTACCACGCGAAGATAGCTATGCAGAACCCCGACCCACTCGCAGCACTACGCCCCATCGTACTACCAACGGAAACCATAGGTTGGTGGCCACTGGCACCTGGCTGGTGGTTCCTGTTATGTCTACCCATTATCATCCTAATTGCCTGGTTACTAATCAGACCTGCGCTGCAACGACGCAAACTCCATCGCCAGTTACAGCAACACTGCTTGCGCCTACTTGAGGAAGCCCACTCTCAAGCTAACAGCCATAGCGACCCACTGTATTACCTGCAACAATGCAATCAGATCCTTAAGCGCTATGTGCGCAGCCGCTACCACAACTTACCGTTACCCGCTTGGCACGGCGATAGTTGGATCACATTTTTACAAACCCATTTTCCAGATAACGACACAAATAATTACGCCCAGCTATTTGGTGAGCAACTGTACAAACCCCGTGCTGATAGCTCGATTGATATTGACGCTGTACATAGTTGGGCCAGAAACTGGGTAATACAGCATCAAAAACCAGATGGTAAACCACTACGCGGGGGTCAGGCATGAGCTTTGAATTTGCCTGGTGGTGGGTATTCTTCTGTCTACCTCTACCGTTGCTGTTTTACTGGTTGCTTCCCCCGACCAATCGTGAAGAACCTGCCTTGCGACTGTCTACTTACCACGCACTCGGAGAAGTTGAGCACAGCCCGTCAAGTCAAACTATACGCTGGCCAATGTTACTTTTAATAATCGTCTGGTTGCTCACCGTGATCGCAGCCGCGCGACCACTATGGATTGGCAAGGAAATTCAAATGCCCGCCACCGGGCGTGATTTACTGATAGCTGTAGACATATCAGGAAGTATGAAAGTTGAAGATATGGTGGTTAACGGCACTCAAATACCGCGTATCACCGCTGTGAAAGATATCGTGGGCGACTTTGTCTCACGCCGTAAAGGCGACCGCCTTGGCCTGGTATTGTTTGGTACCAATGCCTATCTGCATGTCCCGCTGACTTTTGATCGCAATGTTGTTACACAACAATTGCACGAAGCTCAGCTTGGCTTCGCCGGCGAGAAAACCGCAATTGGCGATGCAATCGGTATCGCTGTCAAACGCCTGAAAGACCGCCCTGCCGATAGTCGTGTTGTGGTGCTATTAACTGATGGCGCCAATACAGCTGGAGAAGTCGACCCGAAAAAAGCAGCCGACCTGGCAAAAACTGCCGGCGTCAAAATACACACAATCGGTCTCGGTGCTGACAGCATGTCAGTGCGCAACTTCGTGTTTACCCGAACAGTCAACCCTTCCACCGACCTCGACGAGAAAACACTGACCTATATTGCCGAACAAACTGGCGGGCAGTATTTTCGCGCTCGCAACCCGGAACAACTCGAAGCAATTTACGACATTATCGACAAACTTGAACCGATTGAACTCGAAGATGAAACCTATCGCCCGAGCAAGGAGCTTTTCTTCTGGCCTCTCGGTACTGCAATTCTGCTCGCGTTTTTCAGCCTTGCTGTTCAGCAGTTAATACGGCGTTTCCCTGCAACATTGCAATTGCAAGACTCATTGACACCAGAGGGCAAAGGCTAATGGAAGACTTTCATTTCCTGCGTCCGCTCTGGCTCATACTGATACCACTGGCTGCACTATTGTGCGCATTGCTGGTACAGCAACAACACAGCCATGGCAACTGGCAGAAACTGATCGACAGCGAATTACTCAAGCCCTTGCTTAAAGGTCGCATTAACCGCCAAAGTAAAACCGGGCCAACACTTATATTGCTGTTTTTTACTCTCGCCGCCCTCGCACTTGCCGGCCCAAGCTGGGAGAAAATACCACAACCGGTATTCAAACGTAGTAACGGGCTGATTATCCTGTTTGATCTCTCGCCTTCCATGCTCGTTACCGATGTCAAACCCTCGCGGCTCGTCGCTGCAAAACGCAAGATTCTCGATTTGCTCAATGCTCGTAAGGAAGGCTACACCGCACTGATCAGTTATTCAGGCGACGCCCATATTGTTGCACCCCTAACCGATGACACAAATACCATTGCGACCCTCACACATATTCTCGACCCGAACATCATGCCAATACATGGCAGCAATGTTGAACACGCCACAACACTCGCCATCGACCTGTTTCACGACAGCGGTTTCGACCAGGGCAACATCTTGCTAATCACTGATGGCATCACCCAAACTGCCCGCGACACAATGGAAAAGTTGCTTGCCAATCAGCCTTACACTCTGTCAATTATCGGTGTCGGCACCAATAGTGGCGGCCCGATCCCGATCCAAAACGGCTCATTTGCCAAAGACTCACAGGGCAATATCCTGTTACCGCGACTTGATGATAACTTGCTGCGCTCTCTCGCACAGGTAACCAATGGCTATTACAGCCCTTTGCGACTTGATGATAGCGATATCAACTATCTCGCCACCGCACAGCAATCGCTAAAGAACTCACCACAGACCGTCGAACGTGAATTCGATCAGTGGTTTGATCGCGGCGCATGGCTCGCTCTGGCCTTACTACCCATTGTAGCTATAGGTTTTCGCCGCGGCGCTCTGTTCAGTTTTGTTCTGTTCTTGCCTTTTACACTCGCACCCTTACCTGTCGAGGCCCTTGAATGGCAGGATTTGTGGTACAACGATAATCAGCGTGCCATGCAGGCTATGGAAGAGCAGGATTATGAGCGCGCCGCCACCCTGTTTAACAATCCGGAGTGGAAAGCAGCCGCGCAATACCACAATAATGAACTTGATGCTGCCCAACTACACTACGCGCAAGAGCAATCAAGCACCGGACTTTACAACTATGGCAATACCCTGGCCAAAAACGGGCAACTGGAAGAAGCCATAGCCGTCTACGATAAGGCTCTACAACAGAATCCAGACTTTGAAGATGCAGTATTTAATAAAAAGCTGCTTGAGGACTTGTTAAACCAACAGCAGGCCCAACAAAACCAACAACAGGATTCACAGCAACAGGATTCTCAAAATAACCAGCAACAGGAACAACCATCACAGAGCGATCAACAACAAGGAGAACAACAAAGCGCTCAACAAAATCAACAGCATGGTACACAGCAAGAGAAAAACCAATCGTCAGAAGAGCCCGATCAGACTGCACAGACAAGCAGCGAACAACAGGAAGCCGAACAGGAACAAAACGAACAACAACAGATGGCACAGGAAGAAACGGATGAAGCAGAGAACTCCAAAGAAAATAGCACACAGTCATTTGCAACAAGCCAGGAAGAAATACAACTCAGTGAACAGCAGCAGGAACTTGAGCAATGGTTACGTCGCGTTCCTGACGATCCTTCCGGTCTAATGCGCAACAAATTCGAGCACTACTACCAACAACGCCAGCTGGATGCACGACAAGGCAAAAATACTGAACACCTCAATGAGGAACGACGATGGTAAAAACAATAAAAATTTTCGGCATTCGAACACAGCTGACACTGTTCGTTTTCACGCTATTGATGCTGCTTTCCGGTCATGGTCTGAGTGCAGAACTCACTGCGTTTATTGATCGCTACAAAGTCGGCATTGATGACACCATCACCTTAACTATTCGCTATACCGGCTCCACAGTTATTGACCGCCCTGACATGGGCGACCTTGAAGACAACTTTGATATTGTCGGCAGTTCACAGAACTCCAGTTTTCAATTTATGAACGGGCGCAAAAGCTCTGTTACCGAATGGACCTATGCTCTGCTAGCCAAAAAAACCGGCAAACTTGTGATACCTGCCTTTGAACTAAAAGGTCGCACCAGCGACCCGATCACGATTGACGTTGTCGAACAATCCGCGACGCCCCAGTCAAAGTCACTCAATGACAATCTGTTTGTTACCGCAGAACTTGACAAAACTGAAGCCTACGTGCAGGAAATGATGATTCTAACTTTCCGCTTCCATACCGCTGTGAATATCACCATGCCTAACAAACCCGACATAAGGCTACCTGGTTTTATTGTCGAAGATCTTGGACAAGCAGAATACAAAAAACGCATCGGCGACAAAAACTTTCATATCGTTGAGTACCGCTTCGCACTGTTTCCGAACCAAAGTGGCAGCTTTACCTTGCCGCGACTGCGCCACGAAATAGGCGTTATCACCAACCAGTCCCGCTCTTTGCAAAATTTCCCAGGCATGGGCTTTGGCCAACGCACCCAGCGTCACTACCTGAGTACCAACGCGATCAACCTGACCATTAAACCCAAACCGTCCAACAGTAGTACAAACTGGCTACCGGCACAGGATGTATCCATTCACGATAGCTGGACTGACAACCCCGTGGTGGAAGCCGGTGCAGCAATCACCCGCACCCTGCAAATCAAGGCACTCGGCAATGCCGCTGAAATTCTCCCGCCACTAGCGGAACCCTCAATTCGCGAACTGAAAACCTATCCCGAACCACCGGAATTGAAAAACCAGCAAGCTGCGGGCAATCTGATTGGCACACGCACACAAACTACTGCCATTGTCCCTGTCAAACCTGGCACCTACACCCTGCCCGCTATCAAACTGCAGTGGTGGGACACCCGCAACAATACGTTTAAAACAGCCACTGTGCCTGCTCGCACATTAACCGTCACCCCGGCAGCTGAAGCACTGATAACAGACATATCGACAACAAATGCGGCCGCACCACACAGTCTGTCATCCCCTGACCTGTCAGCACAAACATCACCGGCAGCAATCAGCACTACACCTGCCAATCCTGTCTGGAAAATCACCACGCTGGTATTCGCCGCTATGTGGCTGCTAACGCTGGCTGCATTGGCCTATATTTATCATCGCAATCGTGACCGCCACACAACCAGACAAAGCAACGAGGAGGCCACCAATAACGCGTCTCTCAATCAGGCCTGGAAAACCCTGCAACAAGCCTGTCACAACAATGAACCGGAAGCTGCACGACAAGCCCTGATACAGTGGGCTGCGCTTTACTGGCAACAACCCACACTGTCGTCACTCAATGAAATCGCCGCCTATATTGATGACCCCGGCTTCGAAACTTTATGCCAGTCACTCAATAGCGTTCTGTTCAGCCAAAACCGGAGTGCATGGCAAGGTAACGACCTGCTGAATTTTGTCGAGCAACTGCGCCATCAGAAAAAAACTGCAACCAATGTAGAGCTACCGGGCTTATACCAGACCTAAAAAGTGTTTCTGTGCGAGAATTGAGCAGACTTGGTAGATGGCTGCAATGTACCAGGGGGGCTGGTAGAATGGCGCCCGCCCAACGCCCCCATAGTTTAATGGATAAAATAGGGACCTCCTAAGTCTTAGCTGCTGGTTCGACTCCAGCTGGGGGCACCATCTATACTACTCAAATCTTTATCGAAAAGTGCTATAAGCCATTGATTTGGAATAATTTTTTTCACATAAATTCTGTGGATATTTGAGAATATGCAGCAGATGGAGTAAGCTGCGATTAATATGATTCCGGTCTGCACAGAGTGAGAAAAATAAATCGCCACGGCCTCGATATCGAGTTGACCAACCGCTGCAATGCCTACTGCAATTTCTGCCCGCGGGATAAAACCCCGCAGCAGGGATTTATTGATTTTGAGGTATTCAAACAGGCAGCGGCACGGGCAAAGGAAGAAGGCATTTTTGTGATGCTCGCGGGCCAGGGCGAATCGCTGATTCACCCGGAGTTTGAGCGCTGCATCGAGCACCTCACCAGTGAAGGCATTGACTTCGGCCTCACCACCAATGCTTCCCTGCTCACCGAGGCGCGCTCACGCTACCTGCTTGACCAGGGCATTACTCGTCTGACCTTTAGTGCCGGCGATCTCGGCGATGACTACGAGGAAGTTTACGGTCTCGACTTTGAGAATACGTTTGCCCATATCAAAACCTTTCTTGATCTCAACAACAATGAATACAACGGTCGCTGTGATACCTGGATCAGCCTTGTAGAGCACGAGATCAATTATGGCAAGCGCGATGAAATCAAACAGTTCTGGATGGATCAGGGCGCTGACGGGGTATATTGCTACCGCCAGATTTCCCGTGGCGGCGCGTGTGACAATGGTTACTACTTTTTGCGCAGCAACAACTATATAAATGAAGCCGCCCAGGCGATGGATGAAAATGGTATTTCCAAGCTGTGCAACCTCGCATTCACTGCACCGTTTGTTGGTTGGAACGGCCAGTATTACGTTTGCTGTAGTGATTATGAAAAGAAAGTACCATTGGGTTCAGTCGCAGACTATTCCATCGCTGAAATGGACCATATAAAAATTGATAGCATCCATAACGGCAATGCTGCGTGCATGATGTGCAACTACGACCCTTTAAACAGTATTCGCGAAAGCTATTTTGAGCTGGAACATGGCATTATCGATGAGAAAACTCTGCAACGCCGCCTGGTAATTATGAAAAAAGACCAGGAAAGCCAGACTGACATTTACGGTGAAGGCGGTATCGTTGATGAATTTGAACCGCAAAAGATGATCAAAACCATCTCTATTGCCTGATGCAGATACACATATAGAAACTGATCACTATGCAAACAAACAATGAATTTACACTGAGCGAGGAACAGGTTAATTTTTTCAACCTGTTCGGCTTTCTGACCCTGCCCGGTCTACTCGCTGATGATATGCCACAGATTACTGAAGAGTATGGCAAAGTTTTCGCTGACAACAAGGAAGACGTAATTGAGTGGTATCACCAGGCTCACCACGGCTATAAACGCAGTGTATTGCCACAGTTTATTGACCGCAGCGACTATTTTTCCTCGCTGATTGATGACCCACGTATCCACAATATTTTTTCTGCACTGTGCGGAGAGAATTTTAACTACCGCGGTAGCGATGCAAATATTTTTGAACAGAGTACGGTGTGGCACTCGGATACCTATGGCGCCCTGTTTGACTATCTCAATGTCAAAATTGCTGTGTACCTTGAAGAACTTGACGAAAAAACCGGCTGTTTCCGTGTTATTCCTGGTAGCCACTTATTTGGCGACCAGTTTGCCAACGAACTGCAAGATATGCTCGGTGAAAATGACAGCCTTAAAGATGAGCTGGGACTCGACGATATCGACGTGCCTGCACAGATTCTGCCAAGCAAACCCGGTGATGTGGTTGCATTTGATTTTCGCCTGAAACACGCCACGTGCTTTGATGGCCCCGCCATGACACGCCGCAGCTTTACGATTTGTGGTTCCGAGCGCATTCAGGACAAAGATATCCCGCGCCTGCGCAAGGAAATTAAAATGGGCGAACAATTTGGTTATAGCAATTACTATGGCAAAAATATGCTGGCCACTGCGTCTCCCGAACGCATGATACACCTTGAGCAGTGTCTTGCTCAGGACGATGTTTTTCTCGAAGCCTGATATTGCACAGAATGCCCGTTATACAAATCCCCTGGCGTCAACTTTCCGAGGAAGCTCTGCACGGTCTGATTGAAGAGTTTGTCACCCGCGATGGCACCGATTACGGTCGTGAGGAACTCAACACCGCCACCAAATCACAGCGACTGCGCCAACAAATAGAAGCAGAGACTGCGCTGATCGTCTTTGATGAAGAGAGCGAAAGCTGTCAAATAGTTAGTCGCGATGAGTTTGAGCAACAGAATCCGATCTGATTGACTATTTGCCAAAGCGCACTCGGCGCCGTAACTTAGTAAACGCCACAGCAAGGCGATATGGAAAAATTTTCAACCCCGCCAGAATCATTTTGTAGATAAAACCTGTCACACATATCAGCTTCCCCTTCTCCACTGCATCAATGCCCTGACGTGCCACATCAGCTGGCGACAACCACATAAACCCCGGCATTTTCTCTTTGATATCCCTAAGTTGTTCACTCTCATGGAAATTGGTGCGCGTCATCCCGGGGCATAGTGCTGTCACATGAATATTTTTATCTGCCATTTCAAAATGCAACGATTCGACAAATTTGAAACAAAATGCTTTGGAAGAATCATATAACGCATTACCGGGTGGACTGACTCCGAACGCTGAACAGGATGACACAATCAGCACACGACCATAATTACTTTCTACCATCGGTTGAATAAACAGGTACGTTAACTCGACAATAGCAATAGTAAGAATCTGGATTGTATCGGTATGAGAGCTCCATTCCACATCGAGAAATTCCTTGCCACTGGTATAACCGGCATTATTGATGAGAAAGTCTACCTGCCAACCAGCATGACTGACCTGATCAAAAATTGCCTGTGGCGATGCAGGATCCGTCAGATCAGCCACAATTGGCAACGTTTCAATACTGTTTTGACTTTCAAGCGTCGACCTGACCTGTTCCAGCCCATCGCGATTGATATCGACCAATACCAGCTTGTAGCCTTCTAATGCCAACTCCTCGGCAAAAGCCTTGCCGATCCCCGAGGCTGCACCGGTGATAAGAGCAACTTTCTTCATAGATGTGGCTGCTACAGACATTAGAGAATTTTTAAGTTCTATTAAGCTATCAATTGATAATAACACTGGCTCAAAGCAATACCAACCGAACTTCCACAGTCCTATGCCCCCGCCTTTTCCTTGACATCATTTTTTTCATTCGATAAAGTTCCTGAAAGACTAAAACTATGAGAATAAAGACCCAATAAATATAGAAAGAAACATAGAAACCACAGATATAGAAGTACAGAAAGCGAAGATATAGATAATCAAAACACAGAAAACCAAACGCAAAGAATTAAAAACGAGACATTAGCAAAGAAAGAAATAGAACGACCAACGAGAGCGATAATCACATGAAAGCAATTACAGCGAAAAGCTGTTTTATTATCGACCACAACTAAACGCAGCTTAAAAATACTGCGGCATGACCCCGAAAACAGAAACTATCGGGCTAGATCGTTTTGGCCTGAAAAATAGAAAAAGAACATAGCTGCTCACTTGCTGAGATTCAGTACCGTAGAGCTGCCAGAAATTTGATAACAAGAAGCAGAAAACCGGCTGTTATCAGCCATTACAGGGGCGAAAGATATGCTATTGATAGCCATTTCTATCTTAACCATTGTGTTGCTAAGCATTATTGAGCTAGCCGTTGGAAAATACCGGAATATTAAAACCCACACCTCCCAGGACTCCATAACCACTCTGTGCTGCGGCATGGCTTTTACCGCAAAAGGTATGATCGGCATCCCGTTAATTATGGTCACATACCCAACCCTTAAGGAGCACCTCGCTGTCCACTCCTATGACCTTGAAGTCAATCTTGCCGTGATTTTTCTCTCACTGGTTGCCCTGGATCTCGGTGGTTACTGGATGCACCGACTGTTTCATCGCGTCAATATTCTATGGGATCAGCATCTGGTTCATCATAACAGTGAGGAAATGAATGTCATTATTACCATGCGCCAAAATGTATCGTCTCTTTTTGGCATCTATGCGTTTTTTCAAGTTCCCGCAGCCATACTCGGGCTGCCTCTCGAGGCTCTGGTCAGTGCGGGAATTATTTCCCGCTTTATGCAAATCTGGTATCACACCAAATTGATACCAAAGCTCGGTATCCTGGAATACATTATCGTCACCCCCTCCATTCATCGGGTGCATCACGGCATAAACGATGAATATATCGACAAGAACTATGGTCAGGTTTTCTCCATCTGGGACAGACTATTCGGCACGTTTCAGGAAGAACTTGATGATGTACCCGTGGTATATGGCATTCGACGCCCCTCCCACACTTCCAATGTTATACAGATGAACTATGAACACTTTATCTTGCTATGCAAAGATGCCTGGAGAACCAACAGACTCCGGGACAAGCTGATTATCTGGTTTATGCCCACAGGGTGGCGCCCGCAAGATGTTATTAATCGCTACCCTGTCAAGCAAGTAGAAAACCCTTTCACACTCAAGAAATTCTCTATCCCGGCCCCAAAACCGGCAAAAGTCTTTTTCTGGCTTCAGGTTACACTGATCTTTATTCTGTATATTCTGACTGTCGCCAATGGCTATGACAAACAAACCCTGTTCATCTATGCATCAGCACATTTCGCCGCCCTATATGGCTTAACCGCATTAATGTCGAAAGGGAAAACTGCTATTTATGGCGAGGGAGTAAAAATGATTATTCTGACTTACTTGCTTGTCTCCACGGGTGATCTATTTAACAGCAGCGTCCTGTTCACAGGTGCTCAATATCTGGTTATGGGTCTTTTACTCATAAACTTTACTTTCTTTATTGTTATCTACCTGTTAATGACAACCCGGCCACAGGAATCAGAAGCATCGCCAATGGTGACACCTCACTAGTTCTATTAATTCAATTGTTCAGCAATACAGTCTGCATACTTTTTGTTCAGTATATGATTTGGATGAGTTTCATTCTTCACCTGGTAGCGTGCACTCATGGGAAAATCACAATCCATCACCTTAATACCTGCCTCTTCGAAAAACGACATATAATCTTTTTTTAGATTGTTATTAGACCAAAGATAGACAACATAGAACTCGGTACTTTCATCGTAGGCTTTCACCTCATCACGGAGCCTCTTAATCAGTTCCCGGGTTAACGTTGTTTTATTCTGCTCTGTTTCCTGAGCCGATAACAGAACACGGTATTTTTCAACAAGATTGATGAGTGCTGACTGCTCGTTAAACGGTAGTCTTTGCATTTGCCTGACGCCGCCCTCCTGCATTTTTCCTTCGACTTCATAGACATAGGGAACAATAAAATCCATGGAATTCGAATTTCGGGCCAGCATATTAACCCAATAATCTGATGCAATATTTCTGATTTCATGATGATCGATAAAACCGTAAAGAACCACGTTCGGTGCGATGCCCTGACGAGTCAAGTGGCGAAACATCAATAATGATTGATACGTGCTATAGGCAGGAACTGCAAAATTGACAACCTCATGGTCAGGTAACTCCTGTTGTAAATACCAGGGATAAGTTTCGTTATCAGTCACGGCAAAACCATGAGTAAAAGAGCCTCCCAGTAGTAATAACTGCTTTCTATTCGATGCCAAAAAATCCTGGTCGATATAGCTAAGACGATTGCCGGCTGATGAAACTGTAAAAATCAAATCCTCTACATCTTCAGAATAAGCGCTGTGCATGAATTTCCCGGGCCTCAAACGCCAACCCAACCTATCGTCAATCTCAACGAGGGGCTCCCGCTCTGAAACCTGATTACCCTGCCATGGCTCATAGCCCATATAACGCAACGTTATCTCCGCTACCACCAGCGCGACTAATGTGGCGATCAAAATTAATAGCAGATTAACAAGCTTCATATACTTTAATAGACCTTACGGAGCCCCTGAATGACTTTTTCTCAACAGTACGGTGTTTATCCTCACATTTTACGGGTTAAAGCTTTTGCCTGGAATCCTTCAATCCGGTATCTTCATGTCAGAGATTCTTTAGATGAGCACCTATGACTCAACATATTCTGATTACAGGCGCCTCTTCCGGTATCGGGTTTACCAGCGCCATTGCCATGGCTCAGCGTGGCTACCAGGTATTTGCCGGTTATCGTCGCCCCGAAGATGGCCAGCGACTTGACACACTCCATGAAAATATCACCGCAATCAAGCTCGATATCACCCAGGCTGCCGATATAGAACAAGCCGTTGCAGCGATTGAGAAAGTAGTTTCTACCAGCAACCGGCTGATTATTTTCAATAACGCCGGTATCGCAGTAGCCTCCCCGCTGGAGTTTTTACCGCTGAATGAGTTTGAAGAGCAGTTGAACATTAATGTCACCGCTCAGCTCGCCGTAACCCAGGCCTTTCTTCCCCTGCTACGCCAGGTGAAAGATGGGCGGATTATTTTCAACAGTTCAGTATCCGGCTTTATCAGCATTCCCTGTGTCGGCGCCTATGCCGCAAGCAAGCACGCCCTGGAAGCAATGGCCGATGCCTTGCGCCGCGAACTCGCAGTCACCTCAGCAATCAAGGTCAGCGTACTGGAGCCTGGCAGCCTGAATACCCCGATCTGGCAACGCTCGCTGGAGCGGGTTGAACAACTGCTCGACAACACGGGTGATGACCAGAAAGCGTTATATAAAAAGCTCATTACTGCCACCCGGGAGTCCGCAGGTGAGGCCAAACCCTCGGACAACCTGATTCTAACCCCCCTGATTCACGCCTGTGAGACAGCAAATCCTAAATCCCGTTATCTCGTGGGACAGAATGCGTGGCTGTTTCGCCTGCTCTCTCGCTTTGCTCCGGAGGCTGTGGTGGACTTTCTGATATATCGGCAGTATAGATGAAGGTAGATTGACGCTATAGATGAAAGTAGATCGTAGCGTCCCCCCTTCTTCCAGAGTACTGACTTTCCCGGAGTAAAAATTTAATACGTATATTCTGGTAGGGACAACGCTATAGATACCACCTACTCTAGCGCTTCCATTTTTTCATTCACAGTTTTTTAACCTGTTGATTTCTAACACTTAATCCAAGGAGAACGTTATGTCGTCACAAGATACCGACGTATTACGTGCGAGCTTTGACCTTGGCTTTACCTATACCCGATCGACCGGCCCGGTGATTGGTCAGTTTCTGACCTCACTGCGCAACCGCAAGATCCAGGGTATCAAGGGAAGCAATGGTCGCGTGATCTGTCCCCCGACAGAATACGACCCGCAAACCGCCGAAGAACTCACCGAAATGGTAGACCTCGCAGAAACCGGTACGGTAACTGCCTGGTCCTGGGTCGTTGAGCCCCGCCCCAAGCACCACCTGGACAAGCCCTTTGCCTGGGCACTGATCCAGATCGATGGTGCTGACACTGCCATGTTGCACATGGTAGATGCGGGTTCCGAAGAAAACATGAAAACCGGCATGAAAGTCAAAGTGCGTTGGGCTGAAGAGACCACGGGCTTTATGACTGACATCGCCTGTTTTGAACCCGCATAGGAGGTATCACATGAGCGAAGATACAAACGATTTTGTTGAGATTATGGAATCTCCTATTGTGCTGGGTTACAACTTTTCAGCTGGACACGCGACATCCAGGTTCTTACGCGAGATCAAGAAAGGTAATTTATACGGCCAACGTTCTTCAGTAACCGGTAAAGTCATTGTGCCACCTCGTGGTTCTGACCCTGAAACAGGAACAGCCACCCATGAAGAAGTTAAACTCGCCGAAACGGGAACAGTGATTTCTTTCACGATTGTTCACATTCCAATTCCTAACAACCCCATTCAACCGCCTTACATTATTGCCAATATTGTGCTGGACGGTTCTGATCAAACTTTCATTCACCTGGTAAGTGAGTGTGAGAACGATCAAATTACTCAAGGCACTCGCCTTGAAGCGGTCTGGAAAGATGAAAGCGAATGGGACTACACCTTCGAAAACGTCAAATATTTCCGCCCAATCGATGAGCCGGTCGTAGATATTGATAAATTAAAAGCAGAGCGTCTTGCCGAAGCAGAAGCCTGGGTTAAGGCAAATGGAGGTGACAAATGAGAGAAGTAGCTGTTGTTGCCTACGCGCAAACCGACATGGTTCGCGACGCCGGTGCTAAAAACGACGTTGAAATGGTAATGGAAGTTTGTGATAGCGTTAAAGCACAAACTAACCTTAAACAACATGATCTGGATTTCACATGCTCAGGTTCTTGTGACTATCTTGGTGGTGCTGCGTTTGCGTTCGTATTAGCGGTTGATGCATTAGGTGCCTGGCCACCTATTTCAGAATCACACGTTGAAATGGATGCCGCCTGGGCTTTGTATGAAGCCTGGCTAAAAATCCAAACCGGCCATATCGATACTGCATTGATCTATGGATTTGGTAAAACATCCATGGGTGATTTACCCGGTGTAATCACTCTTCAACAAGACCCCTACTACGTGATGCCACTTTGGGCTGACCCAACCAGCATGAATGCGATCCAGGCACGCTCTTTATTGGAAGCGGGCAAAATCACTGAAGAGCAAATGGCTGAGGTGGTAGTTCGTAGCCGTGCAAATGCGAAAAACAATCCAAGAGCACAGTTAAAGGGTGACCACACCGTTGAGCAGTTATTGGCAGAGCCTATGTACACTTCGCCTTTACGCAAACACGATTTACCGCCGATTACTGACGGTGCTTCTGCAATTATTATCTCTGCAAAAGGTAAAGCAGAAGAACTGTGTGACCGTCCGGCTTATATCACTGGCATCGATCACCGCATCGAGTCTCACTACATCGGTTCTCGTGACCTGACTGTATCCGACTCTACCCGTATCGCAGGTGAAAAAGCCGGCGTTAACAACGGCAAAGTCGACATTGCCGAAATCCATGCGCCATACTCCTACCAGGAATTAATGGTTAAAGATGCCTTAGGTCTAGGCGATGACACCGTAATCAACCCATCCGGTGGATCTCTAGCCGGTAACATCGTGATGTCTGGCGGCCTGGATCGTATTGGTGAATGTGCTACTCGCATCATGAGTGGTGAAGCTGATCGCGGCGTTGCTCACGCAACTTCTGGAGTGTGTTTGCAACAAAACCTCGTTGCAGTTTTAGAGGGGGGTAAATAATCATGGCTAATAATTGTGCTGTAGTTGGTATCGGCCAGTCCGAGAAATACCAGGTAACCATTAAAAAATCCATGGCTGGCCTTGTACGCGAAGCTGCACTGGAGGCCTTAAAAGACGCAAACTGCACCTGGGACGACATCGATGCCGTTATCATCGGTAAAGCGCCTGACTTCTTTGAAGGTGTGGTTATGCCAGAACTGTATCTGGCAGATGCTCTGGGCTGTGTTGGCAAACCCATGCTACGTGTTCACACGGCAGGTTCTGTAGGTGGCTCAACAGCGATCGTTGCGTCCTCCTACATTCAAAGTGGCCAGTTCAATCGTGTTCTAACCGTTGCTTACGAAAAGCAATCGGAATCAAACGCGATGTGGGCATTGTCTTCCCAGCAACCTTTCAGTGTTCACTTTAACGCGGGCGCTGGCGGTTTCTTTGCTCCGATTATTCGTGAGTATATGCGCCGCTCCAAAGCACCAGAAGATCTCGGCTGTAAAGTGGCAATGAAAGATCGTCGCCACGCGTTGTTAAACCCACGTGCACACATGCATGAAAATCCAGAAGATATCGACCTGCAAAAATACATGGATTCGTTCATGTTATGGGAGCCTCTGCGCTTCTCTGAAGTATGTCCGTCTTCTGATGGCGCTTGTGCCATGGTATTGGCCAGCGAAGATGCTGCAAAGTCCTGCCCTAACCCTGCCTGGGTTCACGGTACGGCTATGCGCTCTGAGCCAACTACATTTCCATGGCGCGATGAGGTAAACCCACAGGCTGGTATCGATTGTGCGAAAGACGTGTACGCTCAAGCGGGCATCACCAACCCTCGCAAGGAAATCGACATGGCCGAAGTCTATGTACCGTTTTCCTGGTACGAGCCAATGTGGCTGGAAAACCTCGGCTTCTCTGAAGTTAACCAGGGCTGGAAACTTACCGAGGAAGGCGCCACTTACATCGAAGGTGGTGACATTCCCTGGAACTGTTCCGGTGGGGTTATGTCATCCAACCCGATCGGCGCCTCCGGTATGATTCGCTTTGCCGAAGCAGCACTGCAAGTGCGCGGCATGGCCGGTGACCACCAGGTAGACGGTTGTAAAACTGCCCTAGGCCACGCCTACGGCGGTGGCGCTCAATTCTACGCAATGTGGGTTGTACGCTCCGAGAAGCCATAGACCTTTAGTCAAAGGTTTAAAAGAAAAGGCCAGCTTTATGCTGGCCTTTTTTATGCAATGCATATCAACTTGCAATAGAAAATTTAGCTGCTATTATTTCTCTGTAATGCCACAGGGTGTGGCCACTAACAAATACAGGGAGTTATCTAATGCGCTTGTTACTTTCTTGCCTTCTTATCATTTCCAGCCTGCAAATCATTGGCTGCGCCAACATGAAGACCGTTGATCGCACAACACAATTACCCAAATATCATGGAGATCAATCCGGCAAAGCTATTCATCTTGATGTCCAACAACGCTTAGTGATTATGAACAGCTTTGAGGAATACTGTGCCGAACCCAGCCCCGATGCACTGGCTGCTTACTCCGCCTCACTTGGGTTCGGCTTTAGCGACTCGACAAAAAAAGCGGCTTCACTCTCACAAGCATTGCAGAGCTCAGCAGCCAGTATTGGTCTGCGCACCCAATCCATCACATTGATGCGCGACGCACTCTATCGTATGTGTGAAGCCTATATGAACAATTCACTAGATCGCGCTCAGGTCGCTGTGTTGCTAAATCGCAGCCAGGATCTGACCGCAGTTATTCTCGCTGTAGAGCAATTAACTGGTGCCACCGCTGCTAATCAAGCGCTCCTGACCAGTACTGCCAGCTCTCAAGCATCTGCAATACTTGCCAATACCCAAGAAAAGCTGGATGCTGTAGCAAAGGAGAAAGAGCGCAAACAGGCTAATTACTTAAAAGCTATAGAAAAACAAAACACGCTACAAACAGAGGTTGATCACCTAAAGCAAACCAGCCACCCCACAGCTGCCCAGCAGGAGGAACTACGCAAAGAGGAACTACGCAAAAAAGAACCTGAGCTTACTACAGCAAAGCAAGAAGCAGCTTTACTCAAAGACGAATATGATCTCCTCGTACAAAATCACGAAGAACTACTGGATATTCGAGATACCGCCTTAACAAGCTCGATTGCCACCGTCTCCAGTAGCGGGCAATCCAGCACCATCTCACAGGCAAATACAATCGACAAAGCCACACCGGATACAATTGTGAATGCAGTACAAAACATGGTAACCGAGGTACTGAAAAAATCCTATGTCACTGACTATTGCATGGCCATGATTGTATCACCCCCTATATTTGAACAAAACGACTCTCCTCAAAGCCCTTGGCAACACCAGATAACATGGAACCTATGCACTCAGATCATCCTCGCTGAGCATAAAGGTGAAGAAGATAGTGCAAGTTTAGAAGCCCTTTCCAAAAGTCTTTTAATTTCTGTTGAAGGGTATGCCGCTACTGCACAAGCAGACCAAGAGAAGAATCAAAACCAGATAGATGAAATTAAAATAAAACAGAAAGAGATTGAGTTAAAACAGGAGGAGCTTGAATTAAAACAAAAGAAACTCGAAAAAGAAAAAGAGCAGTTTAAAGAGGAAAAGCAGAAACAAGCTAAACAAGAGCTTCAGAAAAATGATAGCAATATCACTTCGACGCCAGGGACAACTAGCGAGACTCTCCAAAGCCCCGAGTCACAAGACACTTAGTGGCAAACATATTGGAATTATGCACAAACTTGCTAGAGGCCAGCTTTATGCTGGCCTTTTTATTATCACCATTCCGGGAATAACTTACTCCGACAATCTTTCAGCAAAACAATCAGCGATAATCTCTTGGTGGCGACGGCGAAGCAAACCGGGTACTGCGATGCTTACGAAAGGAAGCAAAGTTCCTCAAGGATCTACGCATTGGTTTTATCTCGCGCTCACGCGTAAACCACACGGCGGCTTTTTTCGCCGAGCGGTCTGTCGCCGAATCCCGCAAGCTTAAATTGGTATGGGCGGTATACGGAGAGTTCATCACCATGCTACTTACTGCATACCCCGCCCGCAATCTCGCTGTTTGTAATTCAGCCATCATTGGGTTTCTAATCTTTTTCATCAGCTTGCCTTCTTCGAGTTGCATTTGCTCGGTTCTAAGCCGATGCCCCATCGGGTTTGAGCCCACGCCCCGGGTTTTATAATCGGTACTCGTGCTATGGGCAGAGTGCGTCCCCGGATAACCATCGTAAGAAGAGGCAACGCCACCAGTATGCAAGCGTCCCAAACTACTTGTTACCGCCATTAGCTCATGGACACGCTGCAGACGACGATATTTGGAGTCACTGACCCGAACATCTCTTAACGCATTGCGCCGTCCCACATTGCGCTCCCGTGTAATCGCGGTTTGAATGACTTCATCCCAACCCGACGCATCGTAGTAATGTGTTTTACCAGATCTGCGATGCCCACGACGGCTAACAGCCACTACACCGAAACGCCCGGTTCGCTGACTGCGATAGTTTCTATCACTACCGCTACCAGCAAGATCCAGCCCTTTCTGTGTCCAGTTATCAATTAAACCCTGACCACCACGCCTGCCCCAGGTATCGAGAATCTGTGCTTCCATCGTCGCTTGCAGGGATGAGAGCTGTTGAATTTCCTTATCCAGCTCGGTTTTGCTCATATCGGCAAGTCGCATGATATTGTCGTAGCCGCGACTGCGAGCAACCCGCTGCATCTGCCGGTTCTTATCGATCTCGGAAACGCCGTACATTTTTTCAAACTTGCGACTACGGCCGCTGGCAACCACTGCTCCACCGTAACGCTTTTTCAGGAAGATATAATCGCCACGCTTTAAATGCTCACGAGCCCTCTGTGCGCTTAACGACTGCTTTGAGTGAGATGTTGAAGGCGCCTTGCGCTTTTTTCGAGAGTAACCTGACATAATTTTCCCTGTGACTTGCCACTGTAAACACTGTGTCCCTGACATAGCAAGAGGCCGTCAAACAGCTAACTTCCCAAAGGTAATGCCTCCGGGGAAGCAGCGACTGCCTTTGCTATTACAAAAGACTAGCAATCCCTCAGATCAAGATCAATAATTGCAGGAATACCCTGTAAAAAATCCACCTGCACCTATCAATTGCGATTCCTGTTACTCGGCCAGGTAACTTATTGATTTTACTCAAGTCTACTGGTCAGATAATGCTTGCATCCACCGCCATCCCTCACCTAACATGTAGAAAATCATAACTATATGGCTAATCACAGGTTTACATGTCAGAACTTATCGTTAAAGAATTTGGCCCTGTCGCCCTGAACTCCATCGGTTCCATCCTGTTTATGGACAACGAGATGCAATTCTGGGCCTGGTCTCCCTACGATAAGTGCAGCTTTCGCTGTGTGTTCTGCAGTGTCGAGGCCCAGGGCAAATCAAAGCCACAAATCACCAAAGAAGAAATTGGCCCGCTGTTTGACGATTTCAAGCGCCTCGCGGGCGATGAGCACCCGTTGGTACTCGGGGCAACCACCGATGCCTACCCGGAAGAGGAAGAAGAACACGGCCTCGCGCGCCAGACCCTGATTGAGCTATCCAAACGCAATATTCGCACCGTGCTGGTCACCCACGGCGCAATGCACACCCGCGATCTCGATATTCTCAAGGATATGGAGTCGCTCGAGAATATTGGCATGAGTATTCCTCACCACGACAACGAACAGATCAAGCGCATGGAGCCCGGCGCACCGACATTTGAAGCACGTATTGAGGCCGCCTGGAAACTCTACGAGGCAAACCTTCCGGTACATGTGAACATTTCACCATGGATTCCTGAAGTGACGGAGGCGGACAAAGTTGCGCGGGAGCTGCCGGAAGATATGGTTGTCAATGTTGGAGTGCTTTCCTATAACGAGCATCAAAAAGACCTGATTACCCATGTATTTGGCCGCGAAGTCCCCTCCGCACGGCGTGTATTTGGTAAAAAATATCCGGAACAGAAAATGATCAGCGATGCGTTTCTCGCCGCTTATGACAAAACCGGCCACGGCACCAAAGGTAACCTGAAATGGTTAATTCCCCCTGGTAGTGGCAAAAACTACACTACCTATCTACCTGACAAGGCACCTTCAGCACCCCTCTAGGGGCTCCTCTATTCTTTATGGCAGAGTAACCGTATCACTGGAACGCCCGAGCCAGCGGCCGATGACTTTCTGACCATTTTCTATCTCAACCAGCAGCACATCCCCAAGGCCATTTTGCAAGACAATATCCGCATCGGCATCACCATTCGCATCACCGACACCTTCCGCCACATAACCCGCCCAGGTACCAATCCAGTTAGCTTTAACCTTGAAACCGTTTTCAACAATTAACACCTGGGTCGATCCCGTCGAAGTATTTTGTTGGATCAGATCCTTATCCCCATCCCGATCAACATCCCCCATCGCAATCACCGTAGTGCCAGGCCATACACCAAGCCAGCGAGCAACCATCTTCTGACCACTTTCCATAATCACCACCATCACATCGCCATTACCATCATCCATGTAGATATCCGCGTCCCAATCACCGTCCACATCACCGACAGCTGAGACAGTGCGGCCTGGCCACTGACCAATCCAGCGCGCAGCCACCCTGGTGTTATTCTCAACTTCAATCACATTCACATTACCCTGGGCATCCTGGGTGACAATATCATCATCGCCATCTCCGTCTACATCCCCGGCACCCATTACCTGATGCCCAGCCCACGTACCCACCCAGTAAGCCGTTTTACCACCATTATTCTCATCGACATCCCATATAGTCACTGAGCCACTATCATCGTGCAGAATCAATTCCTCACTCCCGTCATGAGCGGTATCGCCAAATGTCGCCACGGTTGATGCAGTCTGCCCAAGCCATGAAGCCGTTTTGGTAAGCCCATTAATATCCCAGTAATAGACATCACCTGACTCACTTTGGAAAATCAGATCCGTGCCATTCCAGCCATTGATATTCGGTGTTGCCACCAACGGTGCCCCTCCAGCCGGATTACCCCCATACCATTGCGCACCGCTGCGGTCATTGTGCTGGGTAAACCATACCGTCACATTGGCGCCACTTAACACAATGTCATCTGTGGCAGAATTTAGCCCACGAT
The DNA here is from genome assembly GCA_028280345.1 of Pseudomonadales bacterium. Taxonomy (GTDB): domain Bacteria; phylum Pseudomonadota; class Gammaproteobacteria; order Pseudomonadales; family UBA7239; genus JANQLY01. The sequence continues at coordinate 60,266 of JANQLY010000023.1, forward strand.
CAAAATTGCGATAGGACTTGCCCACTGCAGCAGCAAGCTCGGCTTTCCAGTCAGGAGTTAGCATCAGCACGATCAAAGCGCCAGATAATGCAAGCAGCATCGGGCGAATTCGAACTCTATTTCGACTCAATGCATTTTTTTGCTTTTCCATTGTTTTCATCTCGAATTTTTCTGCGATTAAATCCCGCTCAGCTACAAAGGTCAATAGACTCCGTAAGTGTCTGATTTACGAGTAATTACTGACATTCACCCGGCGTCAGATTTGTATAATAGCGGGCTCTCTGAGCAGCAGCTTTGCCTGACACTCTGAACACAGGATTTTCCTTTAACTTCAACCACTTATAGAGACTTCTTAAATGACTGCAAAAGATTTCAATATTGCGGATATGTTTGAAATGGTCGCGGGAGAAGTCCCCGATCGCGACGCTATTGTGTGCGGCGACAATCGCGTTACCTATCAACAGCTTGATGAGCGCTCCAGCCAGCTCGCCCACTTTATGCAAAGCCGGGGAATCAAGACCGGCTCCCATGTCGGGCTGTATATGTACAACTGCATTGAATACCTTGAAGCCGTGATCGCGTGTTTCAAACTTCGAGCCGTTCCGATCAACGTCAACTACCGCTATGTGAACGAGGAATTGCTGTATATCTTTGACAATGCCGACATGGTGGCCTGTGTTCATGGTCGCGAATTTATTCCGGCGATCAAGGAAATCAAGCATGCAGCGCCAGATATCGAATTGTTTATCTCGGTTGAAGACGGTTTTGACAACGACCTGGCGGAGATTGACGCGGTTGAGTATGAAGCCTCACTCTCAGGCCAGCCTACAGACAATGATTTTGAGGAACGCTCCGGCGACGACCTGTTTATCCTCTACACTGGCGGCACCACAGGTATGCCCAAAGGCGTTATGTGGCCCCACAAAAACGTATTTGTAGCTGCCATGAACTCCGGCGGACACTTCTCACCCAATGGCCCTTGTGAGGTTCCGGAAGATATTAAAACCCGTATCACCGAGCACCCGTTAAACGGTATCGCACTGGCACCTCTCATGCACGGTGCCAGTTGGTGGTATGCCTGCATTCAACTGCTTGCCGGTAACAAGCTCGTGCTCAACCACAACCGCTCCCTCAAAGGTGAAGAAGTTTGGGATATTGTTGAAAAAGAAAAATGTAACACCGTGCAAATCGTTGGCGATGCCATGGCGATTCCATTGATTGATGCCTACGAAGCCAACCCGGACAAGTGGGACTTATCCAGTGTCTTTAATATCGGATCCGGCGGTGCTGTCTTCTCAGTGGCCAAACAGGACAAGTTCAAGGAAATTTTTCCCAACTGTTTTATCACTAATGCATTTGGCTCTTCCGAATCCGGCCAGATGGGCATGGACAGCGGTGAAAAGAAAACCGAGGGCGGTCTCGGCAACGTGGTGAAAAGTGATTTTATGAGTGTTATCGTCGAAGACGAGTCACCGATGCGCCACGCCAACGCAGGCGAGAACGGTATTTTCTCCCGCGCTGGGCATATTCCTGTCGGCTATTACAACGACCCGGAAAAAACCGCAAAAACCTTTGTGGAAGTTGATGGCAAAATCTGGCTGTTGACCGGTGATGCCGCCAAGCTTGAAGATGACGGCCAAAGTATTTCTGTATTTGGCCGTGGCTCCAACTGTATCAACTCCGGTGGTGAAAAGATTTTCCCGGAAGAAGTTGAAATGGCCCTCAAGGCGCATCCCAATATTTACGACGCACTTGTCGTTGATACCCCTGATGAGCGTTTTGGCAGCAAGGTAACGGCAGTCGTTGAAGTCCGTGAAGGCACAGATCTGACTTTGGACAATGTTCAGGAAGAAGCGCGCAAGCATATTGCCGGCTACAAGGTGCCTCGTGAACTGCATGTTGTTGAGACCATACAACGCTTGCCTAACGGCAAACCCGATTACAAGGCTGCCAAAGCCTATGCCCTGTCCAAAGCAGGGCTCGTTGCCTGACAAGATTTTATTTAACCTGTTTTTTAACCTTATAGAGGAATCCAATGAAACTCGCATTTTCAGATGAACACGAAAAGCTACGCCAGGAGTTGCGGGAGTACTTTTCAGACATCATGACCCCGGAATTGAAAGAAGAACTGCGCCATGATTTTAAAGGCGAAGGTGGAGGCCCGATCTGGAAAGAAACCATGCGCAAACTCGGCAAGGATGGCTGGATCGGCCTCGGCTGGCCCAAATCTTACGGTGGCATGGAAAAAGGCCCGATGGAGCAATATATTTTCTTCGCCGAGTGTATGAAAGCCGGTTTTCCGTTCAACTTTTTGACTTCTGAGTCAGTTGGACCAGCTCTGGCCGCTTTTGGCAGCGAAGAGTTAAAGCAGGAAATCATTCCAAAAATTCTCGCCGGAGACACCAATATCTGTATCGGTTACTCCGAACCCGGTGCTGGCACAGACCTCGCCTCACTGAAAACACGTGCCGTGAAAGATGACGAAGGTTATTACACCATCAACGGACAAAAGATGTGGACATCACTGGCCGAGTTTGCAGACTATATCTGGCTTGCCTGTAAAACCGGTAACGAAGATGAAAACGGCAAACACGGCTCGATCTCCATGTTCCTGATTCCGATGGACACACCGGGAATTTCTATCACTCCGGTTCACACCCTCGGCAGTGTGCGCACCAACGCGACTTACTTGCAGGACGTGCGTGTCCACGAAAGCCGTCTCGTCGGTGAAGAAAATGCTGGCTGGCAAATTATTATGAGCCAGCTTAACCGCGAACGCCTTGCCCTGGTTACCCACGGCCCTTCCTGTGGCATCTTCAAAAAGGTTTGCAACTATGCTGCCGAAGCCACTCTTCCTAACGGCGAACGCCTGATCGATCAGGACTGGGTAAAAATGAACCTCGCCAGAGCCCGTCAAGGCTTTGAAGCGATGCGCCTCATTTGCTACAAACAAGCCTGGGCGATTGCAACTTCCGGAAACCTTGACATGGCTGAGGCTTCCTCGGCAAAAGTCTACGGCTCCGAGTTTATGATTGAAGCAATGCGCGGCATGATGGAAATTGTCGGTTACAGCAGTAGCCTGCATATGCGCTCCGAGCATCGCATTCTCGATGGCGAACTCGACCGCCTCTACCGTACCCTGTCCATTCTCACCTTCGGGGGTGGCACTAACGAAATTCAACGCGACATTATTTCCATCTTTGGTCTATCCATGCCGCGTCCACTGCGCGCATAAGGGGGGAAACATCATGGATTTTGCATTAACTGAAGAACAAAACGATATTCAAACACTCGCTAACCAGATTCTTACTGATCAGGTTACCGCAGATGACCTTCATCAGTACGATGATCGCGACAACGAGCGTTACGATGGCAAACTGTGGGCACAACTCGCCGACAGCGGCCTGTTGGGTATTACCATCGACGCAGACAAAGGTGGCATGGGTTTTAGCTTTAACGAACTCGCACTGTTTTTTGAAGAGTGTGGTCGTGTGCTCGCACCGGTACCCGCGATACCTTCACTGGTTTCAGCAATGGCCATTCAGAAATACGGTAACGACGAACTGAAAAGCATGCTTGGCGGCGTAGTAAGCGGTGAAGTGGTATTAACTGCAGCGCTTGAAGAAGTTGGCAATCAGGATGTTTTCAACCCGACGGCTACTTTTAGCGATGGTAAATTAAACGGCATCAAACACGGCGTTTCCTATGTTGGTATTACCACCCGCATGCTGGTGGTGGCTAAAGAAAATGACGAGAGTGTTTTGCTTGTGGTTGACCCCAAAGACAGTTCTATTAGCAAAACAGCATTGTGGTCTACAACATTTGAGCCCCAGGATCACCTGGAGTTTAACAATACACCCGCAGAAAAAATCGGCGGTGCCGATGCAGCCAGCTATCTGCTTGAGCACTACATTGTTTCCCTGTGCGCCTACCAGGTAGGCGCCTGTGAAAAAATGGTAAACCTCACATCCACCTATACTTCCGAGCGTGAACAGTTTGGTGTAAAGATTGCGACCTTCCAGGCCGTAGGACACCGCACCGCCAACTGCTATATTGATGCGAAGTGTCTGAAGCTGGTCACCCAGCAGGCGGTATCACTGCTTGCTGAAGAAAAAGACGCCAGTGTCGCTGTCAACGTTGCAAAAGCCTGGAGCGGCGACGCAAGCCATCGCATCAGCTATGCCACACAGCATTTACATGGTGGTATGGGCGTGGATCGCGATTATCCACTTTGGCGCTATGCGCTGTGGGCGAAACAAAACGAATTAATGCTTGGTAGTACTACCTATCACTTGGAGGCTTTGGGTGAGGCTATAGCTGCCGGCAATTACGACATCGACCCCTGAAATAACTTTGTGACGTTATTTTTGAACAATAACTGCGTTAAAGCTGTACTCGAAGCCTCATGTATTATCTATACACTCCGGCTCTCCGTGCAGCTTCGCCTTGTTCTTGCTCAAAAATATTCACCACAAAGCTTATTTCTCCTAAATTTATATAAACATATTCATTCATAATTTTTAATTAACTGGAGTTAAACACCATGGCAGAAGAACTCGATATCAGTACGAAAAACTGTACGATTGAAAAAGATGGTCACATCATGATCGTAACCTTGAACCGCCCCGAAGCGAAAAATGCGCTGAGTTCACAAATGATCGTGGGCATGTACCGCGCCTGGCGCCGCCTCGACGAAGACAAGGACTTGCGCGCTGCAATTTTGACCGGTAAGGGCGATACCTTCTGTGCCGGCATGGATTTGAAAAGTGGTACCGATGGTGACGGCGACGATGAAATCGGCGAACTGATGAAAGAAATTCCCGACCTGCACTGGCAAGCCCTGCTGCGTCACAACCAGCCGATGAAGCCGGTGATTATGGCGGTTGAAGGCTATGCACTGGCTGGCGGCACCGAAATCCTGCAAGGCACAGATATTCGTGTCGGTGCAGAGGATGCTGTTTTTGGTGTTACCGAATGTAAACGCGGTCTATTCCCTCTTGGTGGCTCCACCATTCGTTTGCGCCGCCAGATTCCCTACTGCCTCGCGGCAGAAATCCTGCTGATGGGCCGCCATATTACTGCTCAGGAAGCACAGGAATGGGGTTTGATTAATCGCGTCGTACCCAAAGGTCAGGCACTTGAAGAAGCGATGAAAATCGCCAAAGAAATTACCGAAGAAAACGCTCCGCTGTCGGTTCAGGCAATTCTTAAATCCCTGCGTATGTATCAACAGGATATGTCAGAAAAAGATGCGCTGGCAAAAGAGGAAGAACTCGGCTGGACTATTTTTGGTACCAAGGATTCAAAAGAAGGCATGAAAGCGTTCAAGGAAAAGCGTAAGCCGAATTTTATTGGCGAGTAACGCTACCCCCATCAAATAAAAAGGCATACCGAAAATCCGGCATGCCTTTTTATTTTTCCTGATTAATGAAATTTACTCTATTGAAGCGCGCTCCAGTGACATGGAAAGAGGCTGATCATCCTCATCAACATACCCCACTATCACTCCATCCAGTTGCCAGGCTCCACTTTGATTGCGACTGAAAGCGAGCTTTGCCCGGCGCAGATCACCGTAGTCATCCTCAGCTGTAAATATAACCGTTGCCGCTGACTCCGTAACAGTACGATCAGTCAAATTAAACGTTGGGTGTAACGCAATCGCTGCCAACTCCCCCCAGGGAATACCTCCTTCTGGAACCAATTGTATTCTACCCACATCATCTTTTTTTACAGCAGCATCAATAACCTGAATCACAGTTTTTCTAAGTCCTACATCAAGTTTTGCAGGAGGTACGAGCACACTGGTACTGAAGGTTTGCGATCTTTCAACCATGGCAAACATCTCGGCAACATAGCTGTAGGTGCTGGAGAGCTCCTCAACCAACTCCGGTTCATTGGCCAACAATTCACTGACAGGCCTAACCGAAAGCGCTACATCACTACCACTGATAACAGAGAACCCGTAAGAATCTGAAATAAACTCTAACATTTCCGACAGTTGAATCTCTGCCGCCCCATTGTATTCATATTCAATAACATCATGATCACCACCAGCGTCCATCATATAGGCGTAAATCATATTTTGATCCCAATTACTAAAGGCAGGTGCACCAAATAACGAAATCTCATCAAGAGTCTCAACAGAATAAATACGCCCCTCAAATTCTTCAAAAGCAATTGCCTTAAATGACTGTCTGTCTTCGCTAACAATACTGCCAACATAATATTCTTCATCCCTTATCCACATATCAAATCCCGGCTCGTTAGTACTTGCAAGAGCCTCCATTTTTTCTGTACTCAACCCTTCCAGACGCTGCAATTCAACAAGCACCTCTTCTGTTCCACCTTCGGATTTAAAACTCGCAAGCACCTTGGCAGGCTCAATCAAATGGGTATGCTGTATTTGTTGTGCAAGAGACTCTATATCTGTGTAATGGCCATCAAATTCATCTGCAATCAGGTCGAGCAGTTGCTGCACATCATCCCCAAAAGTACCCAGCCGTTCCGCTATCTGCTGCTGTTTGGATTTTTTCTCTTGTTCGAGTTCCTCTTTTTGTCTTTTCGCCTTGGCAAGGTCAGCTTTGGCTTCTTCAACTGTTTCCAGTGCTTGCATTGCTTCCTGACGCGCTAAATCTGCCTCCTTTTCAATATCCTTCATTTTGTCTTGCAGAGCCTGTAGTGTTTCCATTCCCTGGGTGACGTTATCCAACATAGTGCCATGCATGTTGTTTATCGCTTCATAGGTTGTCCTGAGTGATTGATGAGCATCGTCAATTTGTGCCTGCTGCTGCGCTATGCCCTCCTGGTATTGCCCCTGGAACATATAAATTGCAAACACAAACCCCACTAAAACGAGAATGGGCACCCCGAGACGATTTGCAATCTCAGCCAGCAAATCATAGATAGTCCTTCCTGTTGTATTCTCTCCACCATTATTATCACCGTCGCTGCTCATGTTTCCCTCCGAAATTCCTGATTAAGTCGTGGCGACTTTGTACCTTAAACGCTCGCCAACTACAATCAGATGCTTTGCGAAGCCACTGCACAGAAACCTGCTAACCCGCCTTCCTGCCACTCGCCTGCTGCTGGCAAAGCTGCTCACTCCGCCGCGCTTGCTGAATTTTTTTCAATGTACTCACTCCTGTCCCATTTCTATATAGCCACTTCAGCAATTAATGTATACAATCAACAACAATATCTAACTTATTGAAAAGGTTATGATTATTGACAGTCCCGAGATCGCCTCACCCGGTCAACACTGGCGACTGCCATACCTGCGTCTGCTCAGGCGTCTGGATCTGCGCTTGCGCCGCAAACAGCGACCACCTCACCCTCATCACGCAACAATTGCACTTTCATTGCACGACCCGGTGACGCAAGTAGATGAAGAGTTTCTTTCTTACTCGATTGATATTTCCGTACTCGCCGGTGGTTTCTGGTGGGAAGGCAGCCAGAGGGTACGCAAAGGCCTCGGCACCTTGCGCGTGCCACCTCTCGACCTCAATTCCAAAAAACTCGACCGGCGAGTTCAGGCGCTCGGGCCCGCCTACTTACGCATTGGCGGTTCCGAGGCAGACAAGATTCACTACTTTGAGCGTCCTGCTGACGATTCCGACAGTCTTGTCCTGACGCGGGAAATCTGGGACAACCTCAACCATTTTGTGCAACGCAACCAACTGCGGTTTGCGTTTACGGTGAAATACGGCCTGTTCCAGCGCAAGCAGCACGGCGAATGGTGTGGCAGTGAGGTTGAAAAGCTGTTGCGCTACAGTCTCGACAAGGGTTATCACATTGATGTCTGCGAACTCGGTAACGAACTCAACGCCTACTGGGCTTTCCACGGCCTGACTTCACAACCGCGAGCGCGCAATCTTGCCATTGATTACGCAACCTTTATCAACCATATTCGACAATTTATGCCCGACGCCAAAGTCATCGGGCCCGGCAGTGCATTCTGGCCAAAGCTCGGTGAAACAATTCGCCCGTTTTCCAATATCACACGCCGCTTCCTCGAAACCTGCCGCGAACAAAATACCAATATTGATATTGTGGACTGGCACTACTACCCATTCCAGAGCGAACGCTCCCCGGTACGCACCCGCACCGCAACACTCAAGGGCCTGCTCAAGCCACAACATCTGAACGATTTCAAAAAATACGCCAAAACCATGCGCGACTATCGCGACGAGTTTTTCCCCGAGGCACAGATCTGGACAGGAGAAACCGGCTCCGCCCAGTGCGGTGGCCAGGAAAAACTTTCCGATCGCTTTGCTTCATGCTTCTGGTGGGCTGATCAGCTCGGTCTCGGTGCGCTGATGGGACAATCTGTGATGATTCGTCAAAGTCTGATCGGCGGTGAATACGGCTTGCTTGATCGCCTGACCCTAAAGCCGCGCCCGGATTACTGGCTGAGCTGGTTGTGGAAGCAATTAATGGGTAGCGAAGTTTACGATGTGGATAATATCCACCACTTGCTGCGCTGTTACTGCCACAGTACACCTGACAAACAGGGCAAAGCTCTGTTGTTAATTAACTTGTCAGGCAAGCCACTGACAATTCACGATACCGGCTTTGGCAAACTGCTGCAGCAGTATGCGCTGACTGCCAAAAACCTGCACAGCAAAAAGGTGTTAATTAATGGTATCAAGCCCCGCTTTAACAAGGGCAACATCTCACTCGAGGACTTCATTAGCGAAACAAATGACCCGGTTCTCGCGCCCTACAGCATTAATTTCTGGATTTACAAACGCTAGCACCCAACCTGTGTAAAGTGATTCGGCGTACATTTCAACCACGTATATTTCCGTACCCGGATTCCCATTTTTGCAGGAGAAATACCGTACAATAACGCCCATTTGAGACACTGAAGCACCGATGGATCTAGCAGGACAACATATTGCCGTGACCGGCGCCACCGGCTTTCTCGGTCAATACATTGTTGACCGCCTGTTGAAACACAACGCCAATGTTGTGGCAGTGGTCAGAAACCCGGATAAAGTCCCCGCACTGAAAAACCTCGACATTGAATTTCGCAAGGCAGACCTTGCCGACACTGATGCACTGTCAAAAGCGTTTGAAGGTCTTGATGCGGTTGTCTCCAATGCGGGCCAGGTCGGTGCTTCCAATTTCGAGGAAATGGTCAAAAACAATGTCGGCGGCACTGAAAACGTATTTAACGCATTGCACAATGCCGGCATCAAACGCTGCATCAAAGTATCTTCAGGTAGTGTCTATAAATACTCCGGCAAACAGATCATGGATGAAACCACACAACTGCGCAGCGCTACGGATCGTAAGCACCCATTAAGCGCCTATCCGATTTCCAAATCACTGGCCGAACAGCGCGCATGGGAACTCTCGAAGAAGTTTGACATCGACCTGACTACCATTCGTCCCTTCGGAATTTTCGGTGCGTTTGATAACGGCACGTTCAGTTGGTGGTTTTCCCGGCTGATGAAAATTCCCGTTGTGCCCTACCCGGTTGGCATAGATGTATGCCTCATTTATGCTGGCGATGTTGCCGAGGCCATTTGCCACTGCATCGATCGGGATATTGCCCGCAACAAGGCTTATAACATTTGTGGCCACCCACTGGATGCATGGCATTTCAGCTCCATCTGGAAGCAAGCCGGTGGTCAAACGAGCTGGCTACGTCTTCCGGTGCCAGTACCAGCAAAATTGCGCGCCAGCAATCAGTTGGCGATTCGCGAGCTGGGTTGGGAACCACGCCCGATTATTGAATCCTGCAGAGAAATGATTGCCGCTGAACAGCGCGGTTCTCACTGGGACTGAATCACTCTTAATCCACAGGTAACTTTTTATGTCTGAAGATCTCATCCTGACTGAAACACTCGACCCCGGCGTTTACATCATTACCTTCAATCGCCCGGAAAAGAAAAATGCCTTTAAACAGGCTGCATGGTTTCCGCTGCGCGATGCACTGCAACACGCACGCGAAAACGACGATATCAATGTTGTGATTTTGACTGGTGCCGGCGATGACTTTACCTCCGGCGTAGATCTCGGCGACTTCGGCGACGAACCTGGCCAGAAACCTAAATTTGAATATATGATGGACGAACTGTGCAACTTCGACAAACCACTGCTCGGCGCAGCCAAAGGTGCAGCAATCGGTTTTGGTGCCACCGTGTTGATGCACTGCGATATTGTCTATGTCGGCGAGTCATTGAAAATGCGACTACCGTTTGTGAATCTTGGCCTCGTACCGGAAGCCGCCAGTAGCTATACCTTGCAATCCATTATCGGTCGGCAGGCCGCCGCCGAATTGCTGTTTACTGCCGAGTGGATTGATGCAGAAAAAGCTAAACAGTTTGATTTGTGTCGCGAGATTTATCCCGATGATGAGTTACTTGCCAAAACCATAGCCAAGGCTGAGGAAATTGCCAAATGGCCTGTGGGCGCACTGCGGGAAACCAAACACTGCGTTATGGAAGCGCATAAAGCCGGTATTGCACGGGCGCGGGAAGTAGAAATGGAAGGAATGGTAAAACAGGCAGGATCTGCTGAAAATATTGAAGCGATAACAGCCTTTCTTGAAAAGCGCGAACCGAATTTCAAAAAATCCGGATAAAGTGACATTTTTCCTGGTGGCAGAATTTGCCACCAGGCTAAAAAGCCGCTAATGTCTGCGCATGCAAAACAATACCGATAATAGCTTTATTGCCAATTTTATACTTGTGCTGTTTCTCGCAGCTTTTCCAGTAATTCTGTTAAAAACCAACGGCACGGAAGATCTCTGGACATTTACCAACTGGATGATGAACGTGTTGCAAGTCTCCATTCAGGAAGGCTATGCGCTGAATAAAGGGGACTACCCCCCTCTCTATATCTATACATTACTACCCTTTACCTTTCTACTTGACGAAGCCACAAGACCTCTCGTCACCCTGTGCATCAAGCTGGCAATTTTTTGTTTCTTTTATTTATCTGCCATTGTCTTCTACCGTATTACGCGAGACAAATTTTTAACTCTGCTATGGTACTTTACCTTTGCCTTACACGCATTATTCCTCAAGTATATTGATATTAATTACGCACCGTTCTTGCTGGTTGGACTATGGGCATTAAAAAACAAACACTACACCATCTTTGCGTTATGCTATACGGTATGCTGTCTGATTAAGTGGCCACCATTGATTATCGGACCTTTTCTCGCATTATATATTTTTCATCAAAGCAAACTTGAAACCGGCAGATTCCTGAGCCCGGTTTCTATCAAACCGGCACTGGCAAGTTTTGCCTTGATCGGCTTGTGCTTTTTCTGGTTTGGTTCCGCGATTACCGATGCACTGAACAAAGCGATGAACGAACCTTATTTAAGTGGGCGTGCGCTCAACGCACAGTGGATCGTTACCTACTTTTTGCAATTGAATTATCCCGACCTCTATCGACCGTTAGACCCCGGCGGTCTGGCGGAATTTATTGTACCTGGCAAGCAGATTATCACCTGGGCGAAAATTCCGTTCAGCCTGTTTTTTATTGCCACCCTTGTTGCCTTCTGGCGTAGCGAAAAAACATTTACCGACCTGCTATTCTTCTGCGTAATTGGCTTTTTCACCTACTTCACATTAAACACAGGCGTACATGAAAATCATTTATTTTTACCCATTGCGATAGCACTTTTTCTCTGCAGTATTGAAAAGCGTTTTATGTCTATAGCCATTCTGTTAATTGTTATTATGAATTTCAATCTGCTGGTTTTTTATGGTGTTGGCATTAAAACCATTAGTGCCTATCGCGACATTGGCATGGATATTACTGTGCTATTGTCGGTTGCCGTAACCCTGTTATGGGCGAACTGGTGGTATCGGTATGTCTGGAAAAACCTGATAAGCCGCTAACTACTCTGCCGAGCCCTCAAGCTGTTTCCACAGCGACTCTGCATCACTGGCCTTCGCAGCCTCTGCAAGCTTGGCTTCATGCAATGCTATTTCATCACCATTTGCAGCAATAACCGGCAGTGGATTGCGATCCCCGGGTAAGCGGCGGATTTTAGAACTACCTGTCGCGGCCTGTCCGCTACTATCACCAGCGTCGTCCCCGGATAATTCAAGACCCACCTGTCCGCCGGTCATAAACAGATAGACATCGGCGAGAATTTCCGCATCGAGCAAGGCGCCGTGCAAGTCCCGTTGTGAGTTATCGACACCGTAGCGACGGCACAGTGCATCAAGGTTATTGCGTTGCCCCGGATGCTTATCCCGCGCCATCACAAGTGTATCAACAATACCGCAGTGCTTATTAATGGGTTGGTGCCCACTACCCATTAATTTAAATTCGTGATTGATGAAGCCGACATCAAAGGGTGCGTTGTGAATAATCAGTTCAGCGCCATTAATAAATTCAAAAAACTCCTCGGCAACTTGTGCAAAACGGGGTTTGTCGGCAAGAAACTCGTTGGTAATACCATGTACTTCAATCGCGCCCTCTTCCACCTCACGGTCAGGGTTTATATATTGATGGTAATGCCGATGTGTCAGCTTGCGATTAACAAGCTCAACACAACCAATTTCGATAATACGATGACCCTGCTCTGGCTCAAGACCGGTCGTTTCTGTATCGAGAACTATCTGTCGCATGGATTTACCCTTAAAAATTCGTATTTATCGTGCCAGCATTTCATCAATGCCACGATTGGCCAGCTGATCGGCCTGTTCATTGCGCGGATGGCCACTGTGACCCTTGACCCAATGCCACTCCACATCATGTTGTTGCACCGCTGCATCCAGTTCCTGCCACAGCTCAACATTCTTTACCGGCTTTTTCGCCGCAGTTTTCCAGCCATTTTGCTTCCATTTCGCCATCCACTGGGTAATTCCCTGGCGCACATATTGCGAGTCAGTGGTCAATGCCACTTTGCACTTTTCGGTCAGAGCTGTTAATCCCTCGATTGCGGCTTGCAACTCCATGCGATTATTTGTGGTATCCGCCACACCACCGTAGAGTTCTTTCTCGTTATCGCCGTAAATCAATACAGCTCCCCAGCCACCTGGACCGGGATTGCCGCGACAGGCGCCATCGGTAAATATCTGAACGTCCTTCAAAGTGAATCCGGATTAATGAAGAATTTTTTTATTGCTATTGCGCTGGTAGGTACGTGGCGTGGTGGTTTGCACTGTAGAAAGCCCCATGGAGCGTTTCCTGTTGCTATCCCACTGCATCTTGATCGGTGTTACGGCACAGATATTTTTGCAGGCAAGTACCATATAAACTCCACCAAATGGCAAACGCGTCCAACGACCCGCTTTCTCGAGAAACGATAGTCGGCTGAGTACCGTTTTACTTTTAACCGGTGGGCGAAAGAATGTGTGTTCGACCTTTTGTTTTTCCAGATCAAGCAATTTAAACCAGTCAAACAGGCGGTGTTTAACAATCGTGCTATAACTCCAGTGCTGACGTTTTGAAAACAGTGTCGCGACACGCTTCCAGACCCCGAACAAGCTGAACGGGTTAAAACCGATAATAATGACATGACCGCGCGGTATCAAAATGCGATTCACTTCTTTCAATAACTGGTGTGGGTTTTGGGAAAATTCCAACACATGGTGCAGCACCACGACATCTACAGAATCACTCTCCAGCGGTAACGCTTCAAACTCGGCAAGTGCGGCACTTTGTTCATCCGCGCAGGGGGAAATGGAAAAACAATGATGGATCGGGCTCGATGTACTCAACGGGTGATTTTCTGTCACACTGAGCTCAAGCAGGTGGTAACCAAATAGTGAAGGCAACTGTTCGTCGATAATCTGCTGTTCATTTTCCAGCAACAATTGCCCGGTTGGCGTTCGGAACCACTCACCAAGGCCCGGTAACTGCTCGGCGATGGGCAGATCCACCATATCACCGCGCCACCAGCGTTTTACCCGATCAAAAAACGTTGTTCCCATAGATGAATCCTGCAGCCGGTTTTGCTGTCGAAGAGTTAACATTATCGTTCACTGCTTTATAATTGCCAACATCTTTAATGGAACCGTCTCACGTGCTCACAGTAGAACCCATCCCCGCTTTCAGCGACAATTACATCTGGCTGATCACACATCCCGATCACAGCAAGAGCTGGGTCGTCGACCCGGGTGATGCCAATCCGGTTCTTGAACGCTTGCAGGATAATGGCCTCAGTCTTGAAGGGGTACTACTGACCCACCACCACCCGGACCACGATGGCGGCATTACCGCCCTCAAACAGACCTTTCCCGACTTGCGTGTGGTTAGTGGCGAGCAGGCAAATTCCACTCATACAACAGAGTTTCTGGCTGCTGGAGCCAGTATTGAGGTACTTGGCTGTACGTTTGAACTGATCGAGGTGCCGGGACACACACTCGACCACGTGGCATTCTTTGCCACTGCGCACCATCCACCCTTGCTGTTTTGTGGCGACACCCTGTTCGCCGCCGGTTGTGGTCGGGTATTTGAAGGTACTCCGCCCCAGATGTATGCGAGCTTGCAAAAGTTATCTGCACTACCTGCGCAGACCCGCTGCTATTGCGCTCACGAATACACCGAGGCAAATCTACGCTTTGCGGTGGCTGTAGAGCCGAAAAACCCGCAGCTGCTCGCCCGTATTGATGAGGCCAGCAAGCTGCGTGCGCAGGACATTCCCACCGTGCCCTCAACCCTTGAACTTGAGCATCAAACCAATCCCTTCCTGCGCTGTCATACTGATGCTGTAGGACGCGCCGCGGATCAGCATGCCTCCCGTTCACACGCCGATGCAAGCGAGGTTTTTACCACGATTCGCGGCTGGAAAGACGCTTTTTAAGCCTTTATACTGGCTCAATAAAGCGCTTTAAAATAAACATTTATCTTATTGATATTTAAGGAATTTATGAGAAACGCAGTATCCATCGCAGGCCTTTGTTTGCTGTTTCTGGGCTTTAGCGGGTGCCAATCCTCCGATCCCGACAGCAATACCACCCAATTTGACGAGGAAGAGATCGTTATTGCCCAAGGGAGTGACGAACCGGAGCTCGACTATCCCGAGCCTGCCCAGCCGGCTGAGGATACCGAGGTAAACAAGGTAGAAAGTACCGCTACAGCGAATTCCGGCAACGCCACCCCAACCCCACAGCCGCTGCTGTCGCCGGAACAGGATCTGCTCGCCCGGATGCGCCCGGGTTTTCAGCTCAATCGCAATTACCAGACCTCACGCATTGATGTTCAGCTCAAATGGTTTGCAAATAATCCGGACTATCTGGAGCGCGTTAATAAACGCGGCAGCCGCTACCTCTACCACATCGTCGGCGAGATAGAAAAACGCGATATCCCGATGGAATTTGCACTATTACCTATCGTGGAAAGCGCCTACGACCCGTTCGCCTATTCCCACGGCCGCGCCTCGGGCATCTGGCAATTTATTCCGGCTACGGGCGCATTTATGGGCCTACAGCGCGACTGGTGGTACGACGGGCGCCGCGATATTGTCGCTTCCACTGATGCCGCCCTGAACCTGCTCGAACGTCTGCACAGCCGCCTCGGCAACGACTGGCTACTTGCGCTCGCCGCCTACAACTCCGGGGAAGGCAATGTGCGCAAGGCGATCAGGAAAAACGAAAAACTCGGCAAACCGACAGACTTCTGGCACCTCGACCTGCCGCGGGAAACCCGTGCCTACGTACCCAAACTGCTCGCTCTCGCGCGCCTCTATGCCGATCCGGACCAGTATCAGCTACAGCTCTATCCAGTTGCTAACGAGCCTTATTTCGCCAGTGTGGATATCGGCTCCCAGATTGATCTGGCCCAGGCAGCTCGCCTTGCCGATATCAGCCTCGAAGAGCTTTACCTGCTTAACCCTGGCTTTAACCGCTGGGCTACCCGGCCCCAGGGCCCACATCAATTGCTGGTGCCCGTTGACAAGGCCGAGCATTTTGCCAATGAACTCGCCCTGCTACCCCCGGAACAACGTATCACCTGGGAGCGCTATACAATTAAATCCGGCGACACGCTGAGCACCATTGCCCAAAGTCACAATATCAGCGTCAGCAACCTGAAAAGCATTAACAATCTCAGCAGTAGCCAGATCCGCGCCGGTAAAACACTGATGATTCCTGTCGCATCCGCTAACCATTACAGCCTGAGCCAGGACGCCCGCCTCGCCACTATCCAGAACACGCAACGCGGCGATGGCAGCAAACAGAAAATTACCTACACCGTTAAACCCGGTGACAGTTTCTGGACTATTTCCCGCCACTATCGTGTTTCGATGAAACAACTTGCACGCTGGAATGGTATGGCGGTCAGGGATCCGTTGCGCTCAGGCCAAAAACTCGTCGTCTGGGTAACACCGGAAATTGTCGCCACCGCTGTGCCTCCACAAAGCTATAGCAACCCGAACTCCACTGTGCGCAAGGTATCCTATCGGGTGCGCAATGGCGATTCCCTCTCCCTGATCAGCAGCAAATTCAACGTAAGCATCAGCAACATTGTGAAATGGAACCAGCTCGACGTTAACCGCTATTTACAACCGGGCCAGCGCCTGACGCTGTTTGTGGATGTAACCAATGCTCACTAGCCGTACCAGATAAACGGATCTTCCATGCAGCGTGCCGACAGCATCCCCGACAAAGCTGGCTATCTGATCGGTTTTTGCACCATCGCTGTTTACGGATTTGTCGTTTACAGCCAGGCCTATAATTTCCCCAAGTGGGACGATTACATCGATATTCTTGATTTCATGCGTTTATGGCTGAACGCAGGCTCAGGCACAGAAAAACTCGCAGTGTTTGTCTCTCACACCAATGAACATATTCTGCTTGTTAATCACGCCCTGACATTGCTGCAGTACTACACAAGCGGCACCATCAATTTTGCAACGCTAATACTGATCGGTAATGCTTTTTTTGTCGGCTCAAGTTTGGCGCTGTGGTTATTTTTTCGCGAACACGAACAACGCGGATTTATCTTTGCCCTGATCTGTTTGTTCGGCGTCAGTTTCTACGCCTGGGAAAGCACCCTGTGGGCAATGACCGCAATTTCCAATCAGGCAGTCATCTGTTTTTCATTGCTTGCGTTTTATGCGATTACCTACCAAAAACCATCAGGCACTGAAACAGCACTTGTTCAGCCGCGCTTTGCCCTCGCCGCACTGTGCTGCGCGCTTGCCGCTTTCAGCCAGAGCAACGGCCTGCTCGCCGCCGTTATTTGCTCTGTTTACTGTCTGCTGCAAATGCCCCGTGGCACGATTTCATCGACACAGTGCTTTGGCTTTTGTCTAACCAGTATTGGTATCGTTGCGCTGTATATTTTCCTTTATAGCCCGGCTAACCAGGGTGGTAACACAGCGGAGGTTTTACAGCAGTTGCCATTAAAAAACTTTCTGCTGGTTCCGCCTTCGATTATCGCATTATTTGGCGCCTCGATATTCAATGAAGCCTCCACCCTGAACCTGATACTCGCCACCACTCTCGGCACAGTCTTGCTATTGTTCGCCTGGCGGCTGAATCGTCATAGCAAACTGTCACAGGCCATCATACTTGCCCTTGTTTTTATCCTGATTACTGCGGTGAGTGTTGCCCTACTGCGCGCACTGGTCGTCGGCCCACAGGCAGCTGTCGTGTCACGTTACAAAATGTATGCAATCTATTTTCTGCTACTGGCGATCTTGCTAAGTCCGTCCCTGCTGGAAAAATATCGCTCTTCAATGCGCTGGCAAATTGGTGTGCTGCTCGCCGGTATTGCATTTAATCTGTTCGGTTACCTGAACAATCTCGGTAAATATCAACTGATCAACGGGCACTTGCGAGAAAGCCTGGTACACTGGGTGGAAGATGGTGATTTGCGCCGCGCCAAAGGTTATTTTATTCGCGGCGCCGATGATTACCTGTTTAGTGCCCATCACCGGGACGTTTACTCTCCCATGGTATTAATTGATCCGGGTGATCGCATCACTCATATTACAGCCGTGCAACACTGCCCCGAAACCACTGCAAAGGATGACCATTCCCGCCTCGAAATTTCCCATAAGAACCCCAAGGCCATTGCAATCGTAGCAACCCTGCTCCCGGCCCCGGCCCCGGCCCCGGCCCCGGCCCCGGCCACCTTATCACCGATTACCAGTTTGTGGTTATGTTCTGTACAAAACAGCTACCACATTGATTTGACACCTACGCAAACCCTTGCCTCTCGGGAAAGTTATCAATCTCAGGTACTTTTTCTCGCGGCCGGGTTGATCAACCCCGGAAAGTACCGAGTAGGCTACAATGTTGGCGGACAACATTTTCAAAGTCATAAAATGTTCATAAAAAAACCGACTGAACCCTGATATTTACCGCAGCCATCTGGTAGAGCTTTTTTATTCCAGGCATAATACCGCGCAAATCGTATTACCCGACCATGCCAAAAAAACTCTTTAAACGTTACTTACCGACGCCGGAGGACCTGGAAAAACAGGGCACTCTCAATGCGCTCGGCAGTCGTATTCACGATCCGAATCTCTGGCATCTGAATCGCCACACTGTCTCCCGCGCTGTGGCTATTGGTCTGTTTACTGCGTTCTTCCCAATTCCCGGACAAATGGTACTCGCTGCCTGCTTTGCACTATTTTTCCGTGCCAACTTGCCGTTATCAGTAATACTCGTCTGGATCAGCAACCCGATCACCATCCCACCTCTGTTTTATGCCACCTATAAACTCGGCGCATGGATGCTCAATGAACCGGTGCTTGAACTCAACTTTGAATTTACCTTGGAATGGCTCGATACCTGGATTGATCTGATCTGGGAACCACTATTGCTCGGTTGTTTCACTGCCGGTGCTTTCTTTTCCGTGACCGGCTATGTATTTGTAAAATATTTCTGGCGCTGGCATGTCATCCGCGCCTGGAAAGAGCGCAAGGCCAAACGCCAGTAAAGCCAATCATTGAAGCAATAACAAGACGTTATTCGTGGCGCAATACGACAGCAGGCTCAATACGCGCTGCGCGCCAGGCTGGATAACAGGCCGCTAACAGGGAAAACACCACTGCCACCGTAACCACTACAGCAACCTGCAAACCAATCAGATCAGCAGGAATATAGTTAATCGGGTAAACACTGGTATCGAGAAACTGAATACCCAAGGTCGCCTGTAGCCACTGCGCAAACGATTCAATCCCCAATGAGAAAAGTATGCCGAGCAAGGCACCAAAGCCCGCACCAAGCGCACCAATCACCCCGCCCTGAATAATAAAGATACTGACAATATCGCGCCGCCGCGCACCTTGGGTACGCAAAATCGCAATCGCATTACTCTTTTCAATCACCACCAGCATCAGCGTCGACACCACATTAAATACAGCCACCGCAATAATAATTAACATCAACAATGAAACCAGTCCGCGGGATAACTGGATTGCCTCATAGAGGTTACCGTAACTTTGCGTCCAGCTTTTGACATAGAAGTTCTGCGGCAAGGTTTCTGCAACCTGCCACTGCACCTGACGTGCCTTGAACAAATCCTCCACTTGCAGTCGAATACCCACTGGTGCTCTTATCTCTATCAGCTCCCCGACATAATCCAGATGGGCAATCACAAGAGATTTATCAATTTGGGTACCGGTATCAAACACCGCCGCTACATGAAATGTCTGTAATAGAAACTGATCCGACCTGACTTTGCCACTGACATCGCTGATCTGATGCGGTATCAGCACCGCTGCAATATTGTCACCGGCGTTAACCCCGAGTTTCTCGGCACGTGAAGCACCGAGCATAATACTTGTGCGATCCTGTTCCCAACGGGCAAAGTCTGTGTCACTAACAAATTGATTAATCGGTGAAAGCATCTGCTCGTATTTCACGTCCACCGCATAGAACATCACCGGCGCAACTCGCTCGCGGTGCTTTAGCATGGCTTCCACTTCAAGAAACGGTGCAGCGGCAACCACTTGCGGCTGTTGCAACAAGGTATCAATACGCGCACGCCAATCGGGTATTGCACCACTGCCACTATACACAGACACATGAGGCACAAGGCTCAGAATACGCTCACGCATTTCTCGGTCAAAACCGTTCATCACCGACATCACCACAATCAGCAACGAAACACCGAGCACAAGACCAAGCATCGCAAGCCGTGCAAGAAATGACATCAGCTGGCCATCGCTGCGCGTGCCCGCGTAGCGAAGACCGATAAACAACTGGAATCTATTCATTACTGTCCGCACAAGCGCTCAATACACCACGGTCAAGCCGGTGTACCGCACCGATTGTCGCCGCGAGCCGGGGGTCGTGAGTTACTACAATAAATGCCGTTCGATGTTCTGCCTGCAAATGCTGGATCAACTCGAGCACTGACTGCGCTGAGCCCTGATCAAGATTACCGGTTGGCTCATCCATTAATACACAGGCGGGGTTCGCCACCATCGCTCGCGCAATCGCCACCCGCTGGCGCTCTCCACCTGACAGTGCAGACGGCTTGTGCTGCAGGCGTTGCTGCAAACCCACCTGTTCCAGCAGCGCCGCTGCCTGCTGCTGTGCTGACTTGCGCCCGTGACCGGCAATCAGCAACGGCATCATAGTGTTTTCCAGTGCAGTAAATTCCCGCAACAGGTGGTGCATCTGATAGACAAAACCGAGTTGACGGTTACGCAAGGCCGACATATCACGATCAGATAACGCGGTAATATCCTGCCCACACAGAGAGACACGACCGCTGTCGGGTCGGTCGAGGCCACCGAGCATATTCAGTAAAGTACTTTTACCGGAGCCGGACGAACCAATAATCGCCATCGACTCCCCTTTTTCCAGTGACAAATTCACGCCATTGAGTATCGCAATGCGATCCCCCCCTTGCTGAAAGCTTTTTACCAGATCCTCACAGCGGATCACTGTATCACTCAAAATGTTTCCTGTTCTTTATTCATCAGTTGTTAATAGATACTACCGGATCGATACGCGCCGACTTCCACGCCGGGTACAATGTCGCAAGCAGGGTTAACAGCAGCGACACCAGCGCAATCATCACCACATCGCGCCATATCAGCAAACTCGGCAGATGGGCAAGATAATAAATACTCGAGCCAAACACCTGCCCACCAAACACCCCTTCAATCCAGTCCACAAGATCCGGGGTGGTGGTGGCAAACAACACACCGAGCAAGGTACCAATTAGTATACCGGTAAGCCCCACGAGCAAACCCTGCATCATAAACACACGCATAATCATTGCTGAACTCGCCCCCATCACCTTGAGAATCGCAATGTCCTTGCGTTTGTTCGCCACCATCATCGTGAGTATCGACACAATATTAAATACCGCCACCGCAATCACCACATAGAGCAGCAGGGAAACCATGCGTTTTTCCATTGCAATCGCTTCAAACAGGTCGCGGTGAGTATCCTGCCAGGAGTGCACCTTGAGCCCCGGATGTTGCTGCTGTAACTGTTGCAGGGTTTGTGGTGCGCTGTGCAAGTCAATGGTCTTAACACGCAGCTGTTGTATCGCCCCATTGCGCCGAAACAGTTTCAACGCACGATCGAGATGAATCAACGCGAGATGATTATCCACATCGGCACCGACATGAAAGATGCCGGTTACCACAAAACGCTTCTGGCGAATATGCACTCCCACCGGACTCACGGAAATATCCGGCAGCATGATGTTCACTTTATCACCAACACCGGCACCGAGCTGCCGCGCAAGACCACGACCGAGAATAATGCCAAAACGCTCCTGTTCCAGGCCATCCAGCGTGCCATAAACCAGACTTTCGTGAATGTCCGAAACTCCTGTCTCTGTCGCGGGCAAAATGCCGTTGAGGTTGACTGGCGCCGAACGCTCGCCGTACAGCATCACGACCATTTCTTCCACGTAGGGGGAAGTCGCGACGACACCGGGCTGGCTCTCAAGCTGTCGGATAAAATCCTCTCTGTCATCTATTGCCTCCGCAGCAACAAAGCCGTGGGGAATTACACGCAGAATGCGTTGTTTCAGCTCCCGATCAAATCCATTCATCACTGAAAGCACAATGATCATCGCCATAACACCAAGGATAATCCCGAGCAGGGACACCAGCGACACAAACGAGATAAATCGCTGCTCACGCTGGCTAAAGGTATAGCGCTTGCCGATAAAGAACGACAGGGAGGTGGAAGAAGTCATAGGGCGCATTTAACCGGAATATCGATACGGGCACAACAAACACCCCTGGCTTCCCGATACCCGCTGCCAGAACAGTAAACATGACTTCTGCCAGGGATATTCCGTGGTATGATGTGCCCACCTCAGTCAAATAAGGAAGCTGCAAACCATGTTACAAATCCGGCCCTATTCCCGATTTGCCTCTGTACTCACGACTTCGCTGACACGACTGCTCGCAAGCCTTGCTCTTGTCTCTGCCACTTCAGCCTTTGCCCAGGAAACCATGATGGAAGGAGAAATGTCTGAAGAAATGACTATCAGCGGCGACGAGGTGGTTGTCCCCGTAGGCCAGCAAGGTGCCGATAAGGACTCCATGGCACGCCCCATGATTGGCATGACCTCCGACGAGGTAGAAGCAACTTTCGGTGCACCAAAAGACTGGTCTGATCCCGTCGGCGAACCACCAATCACGATCTGGCACTACGACGAGTTCAGTGTTTATTATGAATACAACCGTGTCATCCACACCGTTGTCAAACCCAACGCAACCAACTGACAGCAATCCGCCACTCTGAAGGTGAATTCAGGTGGATGAGCAGTACCATTAACAATCCGCTAAACCAGCTCAGCCCGCGACAGAAATTTCTGCTCGGGGGCTGTGTTATTGGCCTCACCGCGATTGCCTTTATCTTTCTCTACCCTTATTTGTCGTTTGACTATATCAAGCAACAGCATCTGGAATTTCAACAATTCCATGCCGAGCACCCGCTACTCACAGTTGTGATCTTTATTGTGATTTATGTGATTCTCACAGGTATGGCACTGCCCGCCGCTGGCGCCATGATGATGTTATCCGGCGCGCTGTTCGGATTCGTCCAGGGTACGATCATCACCACTGTGGCAAGTACCGCAGGCGCTGTTGTTGTTTTTTTGTGGTCACGCTATTTCTTTCGCGACTGGGTTGAAAGCCAGTTTTCCTCACAGCTGACCGTTATCAATCAGGGGCTCGAGAAGGAAGGTGGCTATTATCTGTTCAGTATTCGCATGGTTGCCGTGTTTCCGTTTTTTATTGTTAATCTGATTACCGGCGTGACCGCACTCAAACTATCTACCTATATTATTGCCACCGCGCCAGCGCAGCTCGTCGCCTCTGCGGTGCTGAACTTTGCCGGTATGCAGTTGAGCCAGATCAATAGCCTTAATGAAATTATGTCATTAAAAACTGTTTCGGCACTGGCTGTTATCGGCCTTACTCCGCTACTGATCCATCGAACTTTTGCCTGGCGAAAAAGTCGAAGCGTGCAATCCTGAACACGAGCAGACATAATCGCCTCTATGGAAGCCGAAACGATTCAACTTACACCTGTCAGCACTTCGTCACAGTTGCCCGACTTTGCCACAACCCTCAAACAACACCAGCAAACCCTGCGTCGCAACGTAGCGCTGGATATTCTCCAGGTTAATGTTGGCAAACTGTGTAACCTTGCCTGTCATCACTGCCACGTCGATGCCGGGCCAAAGCGTACGGAAATTATGAGTTGGGCCACCATGCAACACCTGCTGCGCCTGCTTGATGCTACTGAACCATCACCACACACGGTAGATATTACCGGCGGCGCACCGGAGCTTAATCCGTATTTTCGCGATTTTGTTTCCGCTTGTCGTGAGCGCGGTATACACGTAATTGATCGCTGCAACCTCACAGTCTTATTTGAAGATAATCAGCAAGACACCGCACAGTTTCTGGCCCAAAATAACGTTGAGATTGTCGCATCACTACCCTGCTATTCACTGGAAAATGTCGATAAACAACGCGGTATTGGCACTTTCGACAAAAGCATTCGTGCCCTGCAACAACTGAATGCCCTCGGTTATGGCCAGCCAGATTCAGGCCTGGTTCTAAATCTGGTCTATAACCCGCTCGGGGCCCATTTACCCCCCGCACAACAACAACTCGAAGCAGACTACAAACAGCAACTGCAACAGAATTTCGATATCGTGTTTAATCACTTGCTAACCATCACCAACATGCCAATCAAGCGCTTCGCTCATCAACTCGATAACGACAACGCACTGGAAAGTTATATGCAACTGCTACTAGACAACTTTAATCCTGGTGCTGCGGAAAATATTATGTGCCGCAATCTCGTGTCTATCGGCTGGGACGGTGCCATCTACGACTGCGACTTCAACCAGATGCTCGAGATTCCGCTAAACGACAACAAACGCAATATCAGTGAACTCTCATCGCTGCAACAACTGTGTGAAACTCCCATCGCCACCGACCTTCATTGCTATGGCTGTACCGCTGGCAGCGGCAGCTCCTGCTCCGGCGCGCTGGCCTGACATTCCAAACCTGCTGGATAAACCCCCACATGAACAAAGTTGAAACCATTCATCACGATGTGAAAAATTACTATGGCGAGGTACTGCAAGGCAGTGAAGATTTAAAAACTTCTGCGTGTTGTCCGATTGATGCGATGCCCGAGTTCCTCAAGCCCTACCTCGCCAATATTCACGACGAGGTCATTGCCCGTTTTTATGGCTGTGGCTCACCGATACCGTTTGCGTTGGAAGGCAAAACGGTACTCGATCTCGGCTGCGGTACCGGGCGTGACTGTTATGTCGCCGCCCAACTTGTCGGCGACGATGGCCATGTGATCGGCGTTGATATGACCGAAGCGCAGTTGCAAGTCGCGCAGCAAACCCTGCCCTGGCACCAGCAGCAACTGAATTTGAAAAACCGTATCGATTTTCGCCACGGTTATATTGAAGATCTCGATTCCGTCAACATTGCTGATAACAGTATTGATGTGGTGATCTCCAACTGCGTGATTAATCTGTCGGCAAACAAGGAAAACGTATTTCGCGAAATCTTCCGCGTATTAAAACCTGGCGGTGAACTGTATTTCTCTGATGTGTTTGCTGACCGACGCCTCGAACAACATCTCAAGGAAGATCCTGTGATGCTTGGTGAATGTCTTGGCGGCGCGCTGTATAGCGAAGACTTCCGCCGTATGCTCGCCAAACTCGGTGTTGCCGATATTCGCAGCACAGCAAAAAGCCGTATTACACTGGATGACAGTGAGCTTGCAGAAAAAGCCGGACACATCGGCTTTTACTCGGTGACCGTGCGCGCATTTAAACTGCCCCTTGAAGATCGCTGTGAAGACTACGGTCAGGTTGCCACTTATAACGGCGGCATCAAGCATTCACCTAACCGGTTTATGCTCGACGACCATCACCTGTTTGGAAAGCATCGGCCAATGCTCGTGTGCGGCAACACTGCCGATATGCTGCAAAAAACCCGCTACAGTGAATACTTCACCGTCACCGAACGCACACAGCACTTTGGGCTGTTTGACTGCGCACCTGAAGATGCAGCCGACGGCAGTGCTGTACCCTGCTGTTAACTGTTTCTGTGCCAATGACTGAACTGTCGATCATTATTCCGCTGGGTAAGCATGAACAAGCCTGGCAAACACTGCTTGCCGGGTTAACACAACTACCGGACAACCTGGATATCGAAATTATTCTCGCTGCAACTGACGAGATACTCGGCAACGATAAAACTCATGAGCAGTCTGTCGCCGATACACTCGCCGCATTAGGCAAAAAACCCGACTGCCCGATCCGCATTTGCAGCGCAGTTACTGGCCGGGCGCGTCAGCTAAACCGCGCAGCCGACATAGCAAGCAAAACCTGGCTGTGGTTTTTACATGCAGACAGCGAGGGTGCCGCTACCTGCCTCAACGCACTCGCAGCGGAAATTGAGGAAGCCACAGACACGGCCAATAGCCTGTTTTATTTCCGCCTCGGGTTTTATAACAACCACTCCTCGCTTGTGCGTCTCAATGCCATCGCGGCCAATTTACGCAGCCGACTTTGCAAGACCCCGTTCGGTGACCAGGGCTTTTGCATTCATGCGAATACTTTCCGCAAGCTCGGTGGCTACAACGAACAGTGCCGCTACGGTGAGGATCATCTGCTGGTATGGCAGGCGCACTTTCAACAAGTACGTCTGGTTGAAATGCCACAAACCCTGCGCACCAGCGCACGCAAGTACAACGATAATGGCTGGTTTCAACAGAGCCTTGTTCACACCTGCCTGTGGCTCGCCCAGGCAGCACCACAATGTCTCAAGTGGATACGACTACAGGTACAACAGCGATGCCGGACAGCCAGCAATCCTCCGTAGCCCTCGCTATCTTTGTCAAAACTCCGGAGTTGAGCCCGGTGAAAACCCGTCTTGCGCGGGAGATCGGCGAAACCCAGGCGCGGACTTTTTATGAACATGCACTGTTAGCCACCGAGGCGCTCGCACTCGAATTACCCGAACAGGGCATTCAGCCATACTGGGCTGTCACCGAACCCGAAGCCATGTCCCACCCCCGCTGGCAATCCCTGCCGCGCATTTGCTCCGCACAGCCCGTCCCGACATTACAGGAAGAGTTACAGGAAGAACCGGATAAAGCAGCAGATACCTTGAGCCTTGGCTACCGCCTCGCTTCGGTATTTGCCCAGCTCAGGCAGCAGCATGATACCGTGATGGTTATCGGTTCCGATTGCCCCCAGATCGACCGACAGACCCTGCTCGCCGCCCGGCATCTGGCTGCGCAAAACCCGGATGCGGTGGTATTTGGCCCAAGCGAGGATGGCGGATTTTATCTCGCTGCCAGCAGCAGCGAGCTGCCTGCGGAGCTTTGGCTAAAGACGACTTACAGCCACCGGAATACCTATCTCTGGCTCAAACAGGCCTGTAAGCCCGATTACAGTATTATCGAGCTACCTCCATTACAGGATATTGACGAACTTGAAGACCTGATGGCGCTGGAGAGCTTCCTCGAACAACAGTATTTGCGTCAGGGCCGCTCCATCCCCCCGCCATTACAGGCCTTGCACGCATTTACCTGCCAGATCAATGCTGTAAAACGCCATTGATTCCAGTACAATGAGCGCCCTTTTGACAGCGCCAGAGCGCCTTGAAATCACAGGTATTACTATGAGCAAGCTACGTCTTGAAAACCTCAATGTCGAGTCACAGGAAATACTCATTACACCGGCCGACCTGAAGCGGGAAATCCCTGTGTCAGATACTGCCGCTGCAACGATTTCCGCTGGCCGAGAAGCCGTGCAAAACATTCTCGACGGCAAGGATCACCGACTGCTTATTGTGGTCGGCCCCTGTTCCATTCACGATACCGAAGCCGCACTCGACTACGCCAAACGCCTCAAAGACCTTAATGACAAAGTCAGCGACACCCTGCTCATTGTTATGCGTGTGTATTTTGAAAAACCGCGCACCACGACCGGATGGAAAGGACTGATTAACGACCCGTATATCAACGACTCGTTCAAGATCGAGGAAGGCCTGAAAATTGGCCGCAAGTTGCTACACGATATTACCGAGATTGGTCTGCCCACTTCCACTGAAGCGCTTGATCCGATCTCGCCGCAATATATGCAGGACCTGATTGTCTGGTCGGCGATTGGTGCGCGCACCACAGAATCCCAGACCCACCGCGAAATGGCCAGCGGCCTGTCCTCATCAGTCGGTTTCAAAAATGGTACCGATGGTGGTCTGACCGTTGCATTAAACGCGCTCAAATCTGTGGCTAGTCCGCACCGTTTTCTCGGTATTAACGGCGAAGGCCAAGTGTCGATTATTACCACCAAAGGCAACCCCTACGCCCACATCGTACTGCGTGGCGGTGATAACAAACCGAACTACGACTCGGTGAGTGTAGCGCTGTGTGAATCAGAGCTCGACAAGGCCGGTATTGCGAAGAATATTATGGTGGACTGCTCCCACGCCAACTCGAACAAGAACCACGAGTTGCAACCACTGGTGCTCGAGAATATCACTAACCAGATTATCGAGGGCAACAAGTCGATTATGGGTGTGATGGTTGAAAGCAACCTTGGTCCGGGCAACCAGAAAATTCCCGAAGACCTGAGTCAGTTGCAGTATGGTGTTTCCATTACCGATGCGTGTATCGATTGGGAAACCACTGAAAATGCGCTCAACGAAATGGCAAACAAGCTGAAGGATGTGCTACCTGGCCGTCGCAGCTAACAGCCTCTCAAGATGTATCAAGCCCCGTTATCTGTTAGATAGCGGGGCTTTTTCTTTTCCGGTTAACAGATAACTTGGCAGTTCGCCCCACAGGCGTATAATCAAAGCATGCCCTGGAACGACGAACGACTCAGAAAACGTTTTGAATTTGCCTGCCCGGTAAAATGGGAAGATATGGATGCCACTGAAAATCCACAACAGCGTTTTTGCCAGCAGTGCAACAAGCATGTGACCGAAGTTAGCAGCGAAGCCCAGTTTAACCTGATCGCCAGCCAGGGTGGCTGTGCCTCTGTAGTACTTGCCAGTGGCGCGGGCCTTGTTGCCGCACCCGAACCGCCGGAAGATGCAGACAGACTCGGTGGCGCTCCTAAACCGCCAAAAGAAGATATGCCGGGAGAATACCCCAGTGAATACCTTGATGAACCACCCGAGCAGCTGCAACGCACCACAGGTACCATAGTACCCGATCGACGACGCCTTACTGGCCCGGCACGACCCGCGTGGTTTAATTATCTGGTTTATTTAATTCTCTTATCTGCCATAGCCGGGGTTGGCTATGGTGTTTACTGGCTCTGGCTGAGCTAAAGTTTTCTAATTGTCAGACTGCTTATAAATACTGCCCTGGTAATCACCATCTAGCGGTAGCAAGGACTCCAGCGTCCAGTTATTATCCAGTGGCAGGATATCAAGTGCATCAACCACGCCATCACCATCATCGTCCCAATCCGCATTATCACCTAATCCGTCCATATCAGTATCAATCCACTCGGTGGCATCGTTTATAAAGGCATCCTGATCATTGTAGTAACCATCGCCATCCGTATCACCGGATGCTGGCGTACCGACATTAAACGGGTTAAACACATCCGTATCCCGAATATCTTCAACCCCATCATTATCATCATCGGGGTCACTGGCATTATCCAAGCCATCTTTATCCGCATCAAAAAACAGCGAACCCGCAAAAAATTCCACAGGCTCACTAAATGACCAGGCATCCAGCGTGACCGAAGTTGGTGCCGAACTAACATAGACATCCTCGATAAGAGAAACAGCGACTTCCCGACAAGCCACCTGCCCCCCCTCTGCTGAAAGATCAAGCCAGCACCAGGCATTTTCATTATGACCAAAAACGCTTTGCAGATTTTCTGTAACGATAAACTCAAGAGAATAACGGTCACTTAGTTGAAGAACCTCTGATTCGTCAACGCATAAAACAGTTGCTGAAAAACAAGCAATCCGTATTAAGGTAATTTGAGCAGAAAGATCACAAGTGACCAGCACATCCCCGTTGCATACATAAGTAATTTGTAATTGATCAAAGTACTCGGGGGGCCATGAGCCAGTCGAACTTTGCCAAATCATATTTTCAAAGAAATATTGCTCTACCAACACCGAACCGGCTTTTTGGCGATCACCAACACACTGCTCTCCATTATCATCAATAATACAGAGCCGGTTGCCACGCTCACCAGGTCCTCCGTAATACATATCAAATACATGATCGTAGGTAAATGAGGGCTGCTGATTCCAGCTTTCCAATGTTAATTCATAACGTTTTTCAGTGGGGCTATCGCCCATTTGCACTTCCCAGCCGTCAACGATGCTATCACCATCTGTATCCGGGTTAGCAGGGTCAGTACCGTAAAGAATTTCATCAGTATCTGACAAGCCATCAAGATCACTATCCAGCGCCCACAGCGGAGCATAAACCCATAGCAAAAACAAGCAAGCCACCCCCTTTATCAACAACAGCTTCATAAGCCTGTCCATTGATTTGATCTAACCTTTTGAATTATTTGCATTTTATTTTCTACTTATAGATTGCAGACCCCTCATTCTATGAAAAAAGTGCCCGACATTACTAGCAAATTTTACTTAACTGCCAGTAAAAATATTCAATAAAAAAGCCAGCTAAAAGCTGGCTTTTTTATTTGCTAAAGATAATCGTTACTGAACAACCGACAAGGCAGTTGCTGCAGATGGCGGATAAACCTGAGATGTCCGATCATTATCATCAATCTCCCAAACCCGGTTCTGCCCGGTACCGGAATCACGCCACAATATATCTTCGTCTCCGTCGCCATCATAATCTGCAATTGCTACGACTGCATAATTCCCTGACAAGAAAGCCGGCAGAAAATGCTGCGTTACACGATCCCCGTCTTCCATTTCCCAAATCGTGTTTTGCCCGGTTGATGTGTTTCTGATTAATACATCATTGTCATTATCTGCATCAAAGTCACCCGCCCCGATAATTGTATAGGCAGAATTAATCGATGGCGGGTAAGTAATTGTGCCGCGTTCAGCAGTATGATTCATGAGCCACACCTGAATCGTATCATCGCTTTTGCGCCATACCACATCGTCTATGCCATCGTGGTTAAAATCTCCCACAGCAGAAAATGTCAGGGAAGTTGCAGCCGAAGCAGGATAAATCTGCTCATCGCGCACACCGTCCTCCATGCTCCAGATGCGATTTTGCCCGGTCACACCATTGCGCCACCAGATATCGTGATCGCCGTCACCATCAAAATCACCCAACCCGGCAAAGGTATAGTTTGTAACGAGGAAAGCATTGATGTAATTAATCGAATCCCGCTCACCATCCTCCATAATCCAGACTGTGTTCTGGCCAGTAGTAGTATTGCGCCATAGCACATCCGCATCCCCATCGGCATCAAAGTCACCGAGACCGATAGGCACAAACCCGCTACTCGCTGCATAAAGCGGGTTATAAACCACAGAATCCTGATCATTATCAACCATCAACCAGTTCTGACTGGCGCCATCACTGGAGCGATACCAGAAGATATCCGCTACTCCATCGGCATCCATTTCAAAATAGGGCTGCGCAAGCATTGGTTTCGGATCGTTTTTATCATCCATGTTGTCGGAATCAGAATCCTTTGCAGACGGATCGGTCGCTGTAGTCGCACCCTCTTCAGTGGTGTTCGACAAGGTATCCGAATCGGTGTCATCCGTACTGGCATCCATGGTTATCAAATCCAGCAAACCACCGGTTGCACCGGAATAGTCACCGAGGTTTGCCTCCATTTTATAAAATGGCTGCATCGGTTGGCGTACTGTCTGGTGATTAGCCGTAGACGCCAGTGCAGCGGTCGACAATTCAGGCACATCACTGGAATTGTGAAAGTGGCATGACAAACAGAAATCATTACTCGTTGTCGCGGGGCGACCCTGATCGTGGTAGAGCGGCGCTTCCGGGAATAACAGATTATCTCTGACACTGGCAGACTCACCATCCAGATCACTGGGCAAATTACCCAAATGCGCAAGATAGTCGCCGGAATAATCGTGATAACACGCATAGCGATCGTAGAACTTCTTGCCCTCTCCTGCCAGGGTTTCAGAAATTGCGCGGTGATACCGGGCCGGGAATTGATAAAAGTTATCTGTAGAGGAACCCTTGAGATCATCCACCGAAGCATAGTCCATACCCACCAACGTACCACCGGCATGGTTACAAGCGACCTCGGGATTAATTTCATCAAAGATGACTTTGACATCATCAATCCAGCCTTTGAAACCATTGCTACTCGCCGTTGCCCCCACTTTGAAATCCGAGCCGGAAACCAGCATATCAAAATCATTGATATCTGCTGCGGGCACGTTCACCTCACCCAACGCAAGACCATCGGCATACACCGTAATCAAACGCACATCAGCTGCCCCGACAGGGTCCGGCTCGGTAATCTGAAATGCAAAATGCGTCCAACTTTGGGCAGACTGCACCGTATCACTTAACACATAGGCAACAGAGCCATCGGTTAGTGCAGTATCACTGTCATCATAAAAGGTATAGGTAAATGTATAAGTTCCTGCTGTGGTATCCTCAGTAGTATTCAATTTCACGTTACTGCCATTCGGGAAGGTAAAAATACGCTGATTATTGGCTACCTGACGAGCATCCAGAAACACACTGTAATACCAGTCAGTTGAACTGTTCGTCTGACTTTCAATCGCGTAATCAATTCCCATACTGCCATCGAGCCATAAACCGCGCCCGTGCACACCACCGAGTGCAGCCGGCTCCAACCGCTCATCTCCGTCCGAAGCACCGTAACCGGTCACTACCCCTTTCGCTGGCACTTTAACCGGCGCCAATGTGGTTGCCGCATTTTGCACCCACTTGTCAGGGCTGAAATACCCGCCATTTTTTAAAACCATACGCTCGGTTTTAAGGCTGGTCTTGGCGGCATAAAAGTCCAGCGTCGATATCATGCTTGAATTGATAAAGACATGCTCATCAAGATAGTCATCAAACGCTACTTCATCCGTGGTATGCCCATTACTGACGAGCCAGACAACATCCCGCGGTGTTACCGGTTTCATTTCGGGAATATAGTTAAAAATATTTTCCAGCGAATCAATAATCGAAGTATTAAACATATTACCCGGGATATTCTGTGTTCCACTGTTTAACGTGGAGTCGATATCACGTCCGGACCCCATACGCACCCAGCCCGTCGAAAAGTCCACATCCTGTGCCTTGCCAGCATCAGCAGGTGTCGGTGTAAACGGGCAAGACCCCCCTTCACACTCATACAATTGTACCCAGCGATGTGCTGATTCACGCATATCAAAACCGTAG
This sequence comes from Pseudomonadales bacterium, assembly GCA_028280345.1. GTDB lineage: Bacteria > Pseudomonadota > Gammaproteobacteria > Pseudomonadales > UBA7239 > JANQLY01. Next base: position 93,031 of record JANQLY010000023.1, read on the forward strand.
TCAATATTGTTTAGCATGGAATCAAGCAGGACTACTTTGCCCTGTGTCCAGGAACCCATCAGACCATAGCCGCGAAACTTGCCCAGATCATCACCATCGTTACAGCTCGATTCAACACACTCGTCTTCATATTGATCTTCGTATATCGGGTCACCGTTTTCATCCTTCTCATGTTCACCATTTTCATCCCAAACAGGGGCATTCAGTTTTTCACCATAGGAAGTAAAAAAGATATTGCGGCCAAATCGATCAATCCATGGATAACTAAGTTTTGAATCTACAACCATCTTCAGGCCATCAAAATCCCAGGTACCATAGGTGGGGTCGGTATAACTGACATCCTGGTATTGACCTTCACCACAATAAGTCGACTGGCTATGTGCCGTCGCACAGTTAAAGTCAATATGATTTGTCAGATTATCATTCTCATCAATGCTCTCTTCGACGATATTTACATTAAGCGGGTCTCGAATCGGAAATTTGGCAAAGCCATAATCACTCACATCGCTGTCGTAATAGGCCTGGGTAATCGGTTTTAATTCTGTCCAGCCTGCCGCATCACAGACATCCCCGTCGTTATAGGCATAGACCATATCGACAAAACCCGCCCAATGCGGGTGCTGATGTTTCGCCTCTGCATATAAATACCCTGCGCCCGTATAGCCTGCAGGATTTTGCAAACTCCAGTCTTTTTTCCAGCCATATTGCAGCTCGTCTTTTGTACAAGTCAGCGGTGTCCCTGTACAAGACTGCTTACCCTTAACATACGGCTGCAAGCCAGCTGTACCATCAAGGTCTTCACAGGGAGTACCATCACCATCATCATCGGTACAAATACCGTTTAATCGCCCATAAATACCGGTACGCGCCGACAATACACGGCCATCCCCGGTAATCATCATTTCCTCAAAACCGCGGGCCAACAAGGCTTTTGACCATGTCATATTTGCCGTATCCGCAATTACTTTATCAATCGCTGCCTGATCGGTTTTCGGATCAGTAACCACGACGGTAATCGGTGTAGACCACAAGCGCACATAGGATTGCTCAGGTTTGGATACACCTTCAATTTTGCCATCCGCATCATTCAACTCCTGATGTGGGTACTCGGCAACTTCCAGGGTATGGGCAACAACGGTCAAATCATAACAGTCATTTGCCGCTCCCCCTTCATCACCGGCATCGCACTTGCGCGGATTACTTTTAGTTGAATCCAGAGAACCGTCGCATAAGGCAAAATGCCCGTGAGAACTGGTGTCCAGATCGCTTCTAAAATCATCAAAATACGTATCATCGTAATCATAAAAATCTGAGCGATCGGGCTCACCTCCCGTACCATCCAGCAACATCAACGGATCATACGGCGCGGTTGACTCCAGACTGTCGTAAACAATAGTTGCTCCGGCATCAGAGTTAATAAATGCACTACTGATCGTTGAACTGTTGGTAACGTTTTCCGGCGACAGCAAATAAAACCGCAAGCCATTCTCGTAGCCATTACCGGTCTGGTTTTGTAAATCCGGTAGCGACATACCGATACGGCCATCTACGCTGGTCCTGACAATCGGAATATACGGCCCAACAAAGTCCGGATCATCATTGGCATTTGTCCCGTCTGATTCCACAGCGTGTACTGCGCGCTCAATAGCTGGCACTTCAGGTAGAGCATTCGCAGTCTGAAAAACCACAGCAAAGAAAAATGGAACGGCAGAACACAAGGAAATTCTATACTTATCCATAGCACCCTCTTCTATTTTATTCATGTTATTTAAGCTTTACGCATTTAGCGTAGCAATGCTTTTATGGCATCCAAACCACATGTCAGTTACAACAAAGCTTTATTTAATGTAACACAATCCACAACCACAACAAGGGATCAAATTAACAACATAACCAATATTTGACAGCTTTCACATTTATAAAAAACAAATGAGGCAGGCAAGACTTTTTAATGCAGCAACCTCATTTCACCTGTGTTAATACCCAACCATTTGGCACCACCGGACTTTGCTCCGTTTTCCAGCTCAATCAGCGCCACGTTAGAACCATCGTGCAAGACAACATCAATATCGCCATCCGCATCAGCATCGATCACACCTTTGACATCGTAGGTAAAATTACCTAACCAGCGCCCGATTACTTTCGCCGCACCTTCTATTTCAACTACCTGGACAGAGCCGGTAGCGGTATTTTGCTGAATTAGATCGACATCACCATCCTGATCTATATCGCCCAACGCTTTAACAACCGTATCAGCCCAGACACCTAACCAGCGGCCAGCCACTTTCAAACCGTTCTCCATTTCAACCACCATCACATCAGCGCCCGTACCGTTGTCACTGGCCATAAAAATATCTGCATCGCCATCCTGATCTGCATCACCGGCACCGACAATACCTCTACCGGGCCATACACCCACCCAGCGCGCCGCCTGCTTGCTACCATTTTGCATTTCGATCACATTCACATTACCGCTAGCATCACCGGTAATCAGATCATCATCGCCATCGGCATCAATATCTGCAACCGCTGCGACACTATGTCCAGCCCAGGAACCCAATAGCACTTCCGTTTGCAGCCCTCCATCTTCGATCAGCCAAACCGTTAAACTACCGTTCTCTTCAAACACCAGATCGGCATCAAGATCACCATCAAAATCACCGGAACCAACTAATATAGGTGTGCCGCGCATATCCAAAGCATGATACTGCTCCAACCTGCCTAATTCGACGTTATAGATCAAAACAAAACCTTCCTCACTCTGAAAAATTAAATCCTGATCCAGATCCGCATCAATATCAGCAACCACTCTCAGATCATACACACCATCTACAGAACCACCGACCTTGACACTTTGCAGGCCATTATTCTCTATTTCCCAAATGTGAAATACATTGTCATCACCTGACGCCAATTGAAAAAGAAGGTCATCATCCATATCAAGATCAAATGTCGCACGGGGCAGATAACGACCATTGAGATCAGCCAGTGTCGGATTTTTCCCTAACAGGTATTCATAGCGGTTTGCCAGGCGATCACCATCTCCATCCAGATAGGCATCGGCACTATCCAGTTTGTTAAAACCCCAGTTCTCTTCCCAGCTGTCCAGCATGCCATCGTTATCCCTGTCATCATCGGCACTATCAAGGAGAAAATCAGCATCCAGATCCTGCAACATATCCTTGCCTAAAATCAGTCGTGCACTACCACCGGAAGGAAAATATTCACTGTCACGAGACACACCAATCACAATATCATCGTAACCATCACCGTCCACATCCCCTGCTTCACTGATCGCGGAACCAAAGCGATAGTTATAGACATGCCCACTGATACGGTATAACTCACTACCATCAATACCACTGAACAAATACACTGTTCCCGCATCCTCCTGACCATCCACATCACTCCTGGGAGCACCAACTAACAAATCGGCATAACCATCTCCGTTAACATCACCCGCTCTACTGACGGTATAACCGAAGAAATCAAGGTTATGCTCGCCATGCCAGGTATAGAGTATGGAACCATCCTGACCACTGAATACCTTCGCCTGCCCTGCAGACCAGCCGTTATTGTCATTGTAAGGAGCACCAACAATAACATCATCGTAACCATCGTTATTGACATCACCAGCGCCATCTACGGCCACACCAAAAAAATCATGCTGTGCATCGCCAGTCACTTCAAGTAAAACCTGATTATTCTTTTGATCATAGACTCTAACTCTGCCATTCCAGGAATCTGCTCTATGCGGGATACCTATGATCACATCGGCATAGCCATCATTATTCACATCACCGGCACCCTGTGCCGCGGTAAAATCCGCTACCTGTGAGTTCCACAAAGCGCCAACTTGCTCACCGGTATAACCACTATATATACGAATATATGCAACATGATCATCCGGCCTTGATAACAGAATATCGCCGTAACCATCGCCGTTAATATCGCCAACCCCATCAGCCGTCGTACCAAAAAAGACGCTACCACTTATCTGGTGCAACAGACTGCCATCGATGCCACTGTAAACCCAGCCATATCCGGCTGATGACGTATTCGGCTCTGACACCACGAAATCACCATAACCATCATTATTCACATCACCCACGCCATCCACTGAACGGCCAAACCGGTCAACACCAATAAGTTCATGCAGTACAGACCCATCAATGCCACTATAAACACGCACCACACCCGGAAGATTAACCGTATCATTGCCGACGATAATGTCGTCATAGCCATCATTATTAACATCACCCGCCTGACTTACCGAACCACCAAAGGCACTATTTTCACTAGCACCATAGAAAGTCTTCCACCAAAACGGGCGTTCATCGGGGTTTAAATCGCTGGTACCGGCAAGGGCTTCTTCTTCAGCAGGGGAGCCATCAGCATCAATATCTACTGAAAACACCGGGGTCGCATTCAGCAAAGAACACGTCAAAAGAACAGGAAATAATTTACTTATTGTTTTCACCGTCTACTCCCTGATTATTTGTTTGTGGGGATTTAATCGGGGCAGGCAAATGATAGTACAATTTAGGGCATAGCAAAACCTGAACAAGCTCTATTTCGCTTCATTTTTGATACTTACGAGGTTGATCTGATACCTAATGTAGATATCGATCCCGGTTAAACAGAGCCAACAAGTCTTTCGGGAGCCGGCTTGCATGTTCAGCGATAATTCTGTCACATTCCTGCGCCATATAAGGCGATAAACTCTCGAGCCCTCGCAGCGCACTTTCTCGACACACCATCGAGTCCATGGCAATAATCTGCTCAAGAATCCCCAAAACCTTTTTTAAAATTTTTCTCTGAATATCTGGCTTCATATCACAAACATAAGGGAGCACATCCCACCACACCTTACAAACATATGAAAGATCATGATCGTATTCATCGTTATCCGGCGCGAGACGAGCGGCAAAGACTGTTTTAAACACTAACAGCGTCGAGTCAAGAAACTTCTCCGTTATTTCATACTCCACATCCCCACCAAAAAAAAACGCTAAATCACTCAGGCTAGGATTAATAATATAATTAAGCCCCTGGGCTATTTGAGCATCAGAATACCCCTCACACACCGCCGGCATATTTTTAAATAAATCCAGTATCAAAGATCCTAAGTGACCATCTTCAACGTATGAAGGCTCATACTCCATGGAAAAAGCCCAATGTTTATCGCTTACCTCTCTCTGAAACAGGTAAGTTGATAAATCTGACAAATTAAACTTTTTCATTTAGTCTAGAGGTAATATCTACATTCCGGCTTCTAGCTATAAAGGCGCCAGAATACCACTCAGGATATGCGCCGTTAAATCCTGTGTAAGCCCGGATATATCTCAGGAGAAAAACCCTTTGGGAATATCGTTTTTTCATCATACTCCACACCCTCAAAAACCACTTCCTTCATGTCCACATCGGCAAAGCTGGCGCCGGAAAGATCGGTTTTATGGCCTATATTGTCAGATTTAAAAACAACATTTTTAAAAGTCGATTCAGAAAAATCAGCCTCTGAGAAATTAACACCCATAAAAACCGAATCCGTAATTTTTGACTTTTTCAAATTCATATTGAATGCCTGCACATCATACATTTCAACATTCTTTAAAATACTTTCATCCAGGCACATATCACACATCATAACACCTTCAAATAAAACGCTATCCGCTTTAAAGAAAGCCGCCTTGGCGCTATCAAAATCTCCACCTTCAAATCTTAGATTTTTAAAACAAACACCTTTAAATACCGCATCAGCCAAATCCACGTCCTCTAGCACCAGGTCTTTATTATTAGCTTCTCTAATAACTTCACCACCACAGATAGCTGCAATCTTCTTTCCCGAGAAATTAAATATCTTCACACCACTTCTATCCTTGCATCCTTATCTACGCTACTCATCAATGATATATTATTAAAACGCTTATATTATTTGATTAATCAAAAAATCTTCAGACTACATTTTCTTAGGAAAGCCCACTTGATTCCCTTGCTCACTAGGAAAGAAAGGCACGACTAAATCACCATCGCCAATTAAAGATAGCTGCCCTCTCGAATCTACATCCAACAACCATCTGTCTATCCCACTGGGATTAAGAGTTACATTGATTGGAGGGATAATATTTATGCCATTTACTTTAACAAGCTTTTTTAGATATCCCTGATGCAACTTTCTCTTCGGTGTTATCTCAGCAATCAAATAGGGCTCTTCCTCTGCTGATCCTCTGGTTGCGATTAACAAAACTACTGGAGACAAAACCCAAAATCTACATTTCAACCTGCCATTAAGAAAAGATTCTGCTTTTTGGCTTAATGAAAAGCTCATAATTCACATATCCATCATCATATTACTAGTTAAAGTTTTAGGGCAACCAGGTACTGTCCAGCTGCTTGTAAATTTTTTGACCCTATAAAACTCCTCTGGATCAACTGGACAATCATCCGGGCCACAATAATAATAGCAAGTTCTCTCCCATGTGTTAAAGATAATACCTTTCTCCACCAAAACAACAGGATCCTGACCGATCAGCTCACAATCATAACCTGTCGGCCCATTTCTATCAGTAATTAACCCGGTGAAATCTGTATTCATTACCGGATTACTCTCCGCATAAGCATACAGGTGGTTTAACATACCTCCAGGTATGCTGCGATAAATCTGTAATTGCGGATCATTACTTTCCGAGAGTATGCTCAACATATCTGCTTGCATATATCTCCCAATTTTTGCATCGTAATCTCTATGCCAATTCTGGCTTAGGCCGGTCTCCTTATCATAGTATTGCCCGGGAAAACGCAAATTCTGCGCCCCGAGGGATGAATCCTTATAAGTACTGAAATTCTCACCAAACGGTGTGGCATAGCGCTCATAGCTAAGAACACCCGCCCAGTTAACCAACCTTTACGGCCACCCTCAATGATCACAATATCTATGGCACCCCAATATCAATAAGGATGAGTTACAAACCTCATTAATAATTATCTTAAGGTTTACTTATTATAGGGTTTTCCGAAAACCAAGACTCATAATCACTAACAAGAAGTTCATTACTCAATCTGGACAAGCATTCGATAGAGTCTTTTTCGTAATTCCCGGCCAAGTTTTTTGCTTGTTCAAAATCTATCATCCCAATAGCTTTCAACGCATCACAGCGAAAGTAATCTTTCTCGCCACCATCATTCAAAATACCCAAAAGAGCCGGCAATGCAGACACATCCTGAATATGCCCTAACGCACCAATTGCATAGCGCCGACGCGGCATATCCTTATTTTGTATTTCAATCATAATCAATGGCACAACCTCGGAGCCCGATGAAATTAATGGATTCATCAAAAGTTCCTCCGGTGCTTCATACGAATAGAATTTTTCCAAAGACTCCTCTGGGGTAAGAGGCTTCTCAGTATCACGAGTACAACCAGTGACAGCAAGGGCAAAAGCTATAAGAAAAAAAACATATGAATAAATAGATTTCATTGATCCTCACCCGCTCTGCTCTACATTTTTAACTGTTAATATATTCTAAGCAAAAAAGATAACCTTAATCACGGCCGAAGTAAAAAACAATAGAATGCCACCTTAAATTACTAATTCTATAGGCTATTATTTTCCCGAGAAGCCAACTTTAGTCCTCTGCTCACTAGGAAAGTAGGGCACCACCTGATTGCCATCACCGATCAAATATAGCTTCCCTCTCGAATCTACACCCAACAACCATCTGTCTATCCCACTAGAATGAAGAGTTACACTGATTGGGGGGACAATATTTATACCCTTTACTTTGACAAGTTTTTTAGGTATCCCTCATACAACTTTCTCTTCGATGTTATCTCAGCAATCAAATAGGGCCCTTCCTCTACCGACTCTCTGGTTGCTATTAGCAAAACCACTGGAGACAAAACTCAAAATATACGCTTCAATCTAGCCTTGATAGCCGCAACTAGCTTGGCAAAGATACCAAGCATATACACAACAGTATAAATTCCATTTTTATAAAAAAACAAATTTCTCATCAACATAATCAAGCAATTTATTTTCTATTTTTTGAAACACATCAGGGCACACAACCAAAAATTGAACACCATCAATCTCAAAACACAAACCAGCCTGAATTTTACTAAAATCTTTTTTATCATTAAATCCCACAAGCAATTCGTAATGATTTGTTTCACTACACCTAGCCCAAATAATTTGTACAATTGGTTTGTCAAAACTTAATTCAACGAAATATCTTGAAAATCTTTCTTTCGCAGCGCTGGAGATTTTAAATTTTTTCAGTCCTAGTTTAAACTTGACTAAATCAATTAAATTTTTCATTTAAACACCAACCGTAATCATCCTACATAAGCATTCCCATGCTACCACCACCTAAAAATTGAATCCGTAATTTCTGCTTTTTTTCAAACTTATATTGAATGCCTGCACATCATACATTTCAACATTCTTTAAAATACTTTCATCCAGGCACATATCACACATTATAACACCTTCAAATAAAACGCTATCCACTTTAAAGGAAGGCGCCTTGGCACTATCAAAATCTCCACCTTCAAATCTTAGATTTTTAAAATAAACATCTTCAAATACCGCATCAGCTAAATCTACGTCCTCTAGCACCAAGTCTTTATTAGCTTCTCTAATAACTTCACCACCACAGATAGCTGCAATTTTCTTTCCCGAGCAATTAAATATATCCATAGCAAAACCTAACATTCCAGACCGCATTCTCCAGCCCAAGAGATCAATGCCTTTACCATCATTCCATGCGCTCAGCTATTTCTGCATACTAACAGCAAGGCTATTCTAGATGAAGTTTACTCTATCGATTCTGGCGTTTTATTAATCTAAATGTCTCCTCAACTTCGATGTAACACACAAGACCCTCCTGACTCGAATTAATTAAAACTCCAATTTTCAAATAATTCAAATCTTCTTTTGAAGAATCAACTGAATACTCACTATAATCAATTGAACAAACGACTGTACCAACTAGAAGCTTATGCTGTTTTAAGGCACAGTTTTGCCTCTGCCCCAGGAAAGCAGATAATATACCGCTTTACTCTTTAAACTTTTTTTGCCAAAAGGTCAAATAATAGCCTTTCAAATCTTCCTCATCTTCAGGTCTAAAAAACTCGACGACACAGGCTTTATCAGGGAACATATAAGCCAAACGCGCTTCAAATACGTGCTTTAGCTTTTCACCAAGAAAAATAATTTTATCGGTCGTTATATCTTCACAACCAGCATAATGCAAATCGGCAAGGTGAAAATGATTAATTAGCTTTTCAATTAGTTCCGGAGCATTTTGATCTTTTTGTTTTTCTAGACTTCGCAAATTTTCCAAAAACTTTTCATCACAATCTTCACCCAAAAACAAATAATCCTCAAATACAAAAAAATCGGGGAAAAATAGAGAAGCATAACCAACGGCTAAAGAAAAACTCCCAGAACACGCAATCCACGAATCAAGATCAATGCCCTTACCATCATTCCACGCACTCAGCTCTTTCTGCATACTCAACGGTATTTTCATAATAATTCAACCCAGCTCTTTCAATAAAAAACTCTATCAGTACTATTGGCCTAACCAGCTGGCATAGCTTGAACATGGCTGCAAACCAAGCGGCACAGAAGCAAAAGTATCTTTTGCACCTCTCTTTTTATTCCAAAAACATCTGCCGTCCGGAGCCCTATTCATTTGCCAAATATGATAGTGTGGATCAAGCCCTTTGTGAGAATGTCCGGAATCCATTTGATAACACTGTGTTCCAGCCGGTGGGTCACACTCATCAGCACATTCTTCTTCACCCGTATCAGTTTCAGGCCAGCCGTCCTCCAAAGGATCATTCGCAATCTGATCTAACAGTAAAGTAGTAGCTGAAAGCCCCGTTGCATGTATCGCCAATCTATTTGCCCCGGACATTGCTAACCTACCCAGTCCATAGCCTAGTGCCTGAGTTGCCAACCCCCTCGAATCTATTTCCATTACAGGGTTAGCATGAGCATATAAATACGTATTCGGCCCATCAAAAAGCCCCAGAGGATCTGGCTGAATATAGCGCCCGATCACAGCATCATAGTCACGATGCCAATTCTGGTTTAGACTGGTCTCCTTATCATAGTATTGCCCGGGAAAACGCAAATTTTGCGCCCCGAGGGATGAATCCTTATAAGTACTGAAATTCTCACCAAACGGTGTGGCATAGCGCTCATAGCTAAGAATTCCCGCCCAGTTAACCAACCGCTGCGGCTGCCCCAAATGATCATTAACCGCATAATAAGCCACTTCCGTTCCTGCAATTTTCTCAATAATCGAATTTAGCTCACCATCCATATAGATATAGGTCACAGTATTATCGATGTCGATATACTCCTGCAACAAAAGCCCTTCTTCATCGTAGAGAAAATACGTTGTCACGCCATTTACGGTTTTACTAGCCCGCTGCCAACGATAGTTATAGGTATAACTTGCCGAAGCTGCCAGCTCTTCGCTGCTACCAAATGACGCCGTTACCTGCCTGACATGATCGCTGGATGCATCAGCTGTGGAAATTGTATGATCACAGGCGCTGCCCCCAACACAGTCTCCCGCCCAACCGTTGAACTCATTTTCACTGGTCGGTGTTGCTACATAGGTTTCCGCCAGGCCACTGCCAGACACCAACCAACAGTGAGTAAACTCTTCTCCGGCATCTTTAATATCATTGGTATTCACATCACCCCAAAGCTTGTCATCTTCTATACCGCGACTATCACCGGGCTGATCTACGCCATCGAGATTGCCCCAGAGAGAGCAATTGCTCAGGTCAGTTACATATTCCTGGAAGCAGTCTCCACTCTGGGTGGTTCCGTCATTACTACAGTCGATACTGGTTTCATTATTATTGGGCACACTGGCCAAAGAGGTAACATTACCCTCACCCTCAACGGTTATCTCGAGCTTACAAGCACTTAAAGCCAGACAAAAAGCTACAACCAATAAATTCAGGAAAAGATTTTTTATTTTCACTGTAATTTCCTCTTACTGACACGCCGGCAAAGCAGTACCGGAGTCATCATCGCAGGCCGCTGTATCTGTCATACGATTATTATCATCATACTGTGGTGTCAGCGTCGTTGTTATCGTTGTACCCCCATAGACCTCCCGCTTATCTTCAACCACATTACCCCGACTGTCATAGGTAAAACTTCGCTGACTAATATCCGCATCATTTTTATCTTCTCTGAGCACCCGTTTCAGGCGATTACTGTCAAAGCTTGCCGGGTTATTGGAATCCCCTCCCAAACCATCATCATAGTAATAGGTTTCTGTGTAAACTTCCGTATAGGTTTGCGTGGTGTCTGCCGGATCAAAACGCTTTAGTTCACGACTCAAGCGGTTACCAATATAATCATAGGTATAGTTATATTGACCATATAATCCTATAGACCCTATCAGACGCTGAAAACCATCATAGGTGAAAGTTTGATCTGCCTCCGCACCCGCAAGACTATCGGTAATGGTGGTGATATTGCCATAGGCATCATAACCATAAGCCATATCAAAACCACCATCGTTCTTCAGATCCATATTGGTATTCGACAGGCGCCCCTGTTTGTCATAGCTTCGCGATATCTCCAGTATATCTGTGCTATTAACATGCATCGGCTGACTAAAGCTGCTAACACCACCAAAAGTTCTGTAATTAATCGTAGTTGCCACATCATAGACCCCAAGCAAATCAACCTTGGTCAGACGGTCATTGCTGCGAGTATAGTTAACTGTATAGCCAGTCGCATAGGTCAAGCTGGTTCGCGCTCCGGCCTTGTTGTAACCATAGCCGGTTGTCAGCGCACCCTGAGGGCCTATCGGATCAAATTTTTTCTCAATCACACGCCCCAGGGCATCATATTTGTAGTCGGTAATGCCACTTTCATCGCTGATACGCGAGAGACGTCCTTTATCATAGCCGTGCTGCGAATCATCCAGATCATAGCTCAGGGTAATATCTGCACCATTATTGCCATAGTCTATTTCTGTTAAACGGTCCGCACTATCGTAGCTATAAACGGTTGTTACCTGCTCCGCCCCACCATCAGCCAAGGTTTTCTGTGTCACTCGCCCTGCGCTGTCATAGACATAAGTTGTGGTACCAGAATCCTTGCTCACCTGCTCAATCATCTCCTCATAGCCATTGTAGCTATAGGTTGTTTCAGTACCATTCGCATCGACAACACTGGCAACAAGCCCTTGCTGATTATAGGAAAATGAGGTTAGCGGAGAAGTAATAACAGAGCCATTATAATTATTATAGCTATCCAGTGAGCAGACACCGGAACAGGAAAACTCTCCCAGAGTTGCAATCATACGATTAAAGCTGTCATAACTATTCAGCTTCACAATATCACTATCATCGTGATCGCTACCGCTATTATCACCTTTAACAACTTTGCTAGACAGATTACCTGCTGCATCATAGCCATAGATAATTGAATCTACAAAAGCACTGGTCTCATCAGACGGGTCGGACAACTGCTGCACTTTTGACAACCTTCCCAGATCATCAAACACCCGCTTGTACTTTTCGGTAATAGTTCCTGTGCAAGCCCCATTAGTACCAGCCGCACAAACCTCCATCTCCGCCCATTGCCCATCCAGCACAGAAGGCGTCATGGCGATATAGTCGCCATGATTATTCGCCATACCGATAATCTGGCGAGCATCGTTATAATCATACTCCACCCAGCTATTATCCGGATGCGTCATCTTTTTTAATAAGCCATTATCATAGTATTCATAAACGGTCTGAGCTTGAATTCCAGCACTATCCGCTGTCGAAGAAGTAAGTCTACCGCGCACATCGTACACGAGGGAAACCTGTATACCATTTTCATCAACTATCGTTTGCGGCTGACCGAAGGCGTTGTAGTTGCTGTAGGTCTTCTCCAGAAAGGTTGTGGCACCCGTATATTGTTTTTCACTGGTTAGCTGGCCGCTGGCATTATAGGTGTACACCATCTTGTCATCGCTACCAGCCAATGGGCCATCAATGGTTTCCGTAGCCAGAATCGCCTTACCCGTGTGCTTTGTATAGCTATGAGCCCAACTGCGACTATCTTTTGGCGTGCCAATATCAAGCTCATCGGTTATTTTCCTGGAGCAAAGCAGATAGCTATTTACCGCTGCATCCCCATCACAGTTAACCGCACCACCCGAGCCATTGCCGTCATCATAGGTATAGTCTATGGTTTTATATAACTGCCATCCCGCATCATCCTTATCATAAGTCGACCAGGCTGAAACCGACACATCGCGACCATAGAACTGTTCTTTAACTATTACTGAAAGGTCATCATGCCAGGTACGCTTCACCATCTGACTATTACCTGTCATTTGCAATGTACTGGTGCCTACAGTACCGGACCATTGCAGTCCTGTACTACGAACCTCAATCAAACCCTTGGCACTACGATGAGTTTTCGTAACAAAGGTATTTTCCTGCTGAACTGTATCCACAAAGCCATTGGCATCATAAGTATAGTGACTGTTAGATGCCACACAACTGCCACTCACCGTACCTTCAACTTCGACAATTCTGGAGGAACCATTATCTATTTCATAATGAAAAATGGTATCCCGACCCTTGGCATTTGTTTCAATCACACGCCAGTCAGGGTGGTCATAGATATAAGTAAAATCCAGCGTTACTTTTTCTGCGCCATTATCGCCATGCTCCGAGCTGGAAGCCCGAAAAGCAGTATAACCCCAGGTCGCATAAACCCGGTTTTCCTCATCGGTTAGCTTTGTCAACGCCTGCGGATAAGAACTTAGCTCATAATCATAGGTAACTGTTTTACCATCCTGGTATTCAACACTGATAATCATATTATCAGCATTCCAGCTGTACTCTATTTCATTACTGGCCGGATCAATAATTTTCCATACCCTGCCATCTTCGTCATAGATAAATTCAAGCTGATCACCGGTATCAGACGCTACCACCATGCGATCATAGACAACCGAATTAATGGTTGTCGTATCATAAGTAAAATCCTTCCTGCGCCCATCGCTATTTACTACTGATTTCAAGCGTCCACTGGAATCAAAGGTGTCTACTCTGCCACTTTGAAAAAACACATCGTAATCCAGAACACCACCTGCCCCATCATCATTGGAAACCAGCTCTGCCTTTACACTGGCAACCGGAGTCCATGTGCCACCACTGCTGTTATGCTCACCTGTAAAAGAAACTCTTCCATATTCAAGGTGATCCAATCCAATCTCAGTCGTACTTATCACCGCAAACTCGTTGATTACCAGCTGTTGCTGATAATCAAATAGCCACTGCCCGGCAGTACTTCTCCAGGCATACTGCCGACTAACAGAAAGATTTGCCGTCTGATGCTGATAGTCAATAAAAGTCTGATACTTATGACCCGTTAGCGTACTAATCGGGTTACCACTGGTTGGGTTTGGACACTCGGGACGTTTTTGGCAGTAGTTACTGCTGGTATTTGGATCAGCACAATCATAGCGATAAATCAATTTGGATAGATACCAACCATTATATAAACAGTCATCATATGCTGGCCTATAATCTCCTGTATCACACTCCCCATAGCTATTTGACTGGGGAATATATTTATTGCATACCTGATCTCCTTGGCCATCAGACATACTCGCACATGCTTCCTGAGGCGTCATTCCCTCCCCTGAACCCAAACCGTTAAGCTTATACACGTACTGAGCTGAAACTGTATTAACAAAAACCAAACCAAGCAAAACAGCAATTATTTTTTTCATAATAAACACTAATAAATTTTTACAATTAAATTTCGTATTTTTCTAACACACAATCCATTGTTTCATCATCACGGGTAAAAGAAATCGATTTCAATGTTCCATTACTGCCAAGCAGGCCACTTAATTCGTTATACGCTTGTTTGCCTTCCGCAGTCGTGGCATCAAAGATAATAATATCCCACAAGCACGAAGCTTCCATCGTATCCTGGGTATCCAGCTTGATTGCAGCAAATTTTTCATCAGTGCCAAAACCACTATCGCGGATATAGCTGATTTTATGATTGGTCTCGGTAAAAGATGCCGCCAATACACTGGCAGAAAAAATCACACCGACCAGCATTGCTGCTGCCTGCTTGATAGATACGTTCATTTGAATTCTCCTGTTGATAATAATTTCCGCGAAATCAATTATCGCGGCAAACCACGGTTTTACCCTTGAGCCCTGTCAAATAGAGCTGTTGTTGTTGCCAGGCTTCCTTTGTCCCGGGATAGGCAAAACCGCGAAATCTGGCGTGCTGATTGTGGCGAAAAAGCCGGGAAAAATCCACTGGTAATTGCGTGATCGCAACACCCTGTACGACACCCTCTGCATCGACGAGCAACCAATTATCAATACCCGCCTGCTCTTCCTGTTTAAGGCGTATATGCAGCACCAAATAGCGCGTATCGTCATCGTTTAGCTTGACGCGTGCTTGCGGACACTTTTCAACCTCGCCGGCATTTTCTTCCAGCGCACCGGTAAAGTATTGTCCATAGGGGCGCGCAAATGCTCCTGCGATTGCGCGCTTGTGCAACTCGCGCTCTCGCTCGAGATTATAGTCAGGCACATAGATTTGTGAACGACTCACTGTAGCATTAATTGCTTCAATCACATGGGTAAAGCCCATCACGAGTGCCACGTGGGCCAGCTGCACATTGCGACCCAGACGCAGGTTCTCGTCAAGACTGCCCGGCTGTGCACCCCAGAATCCAGCCAGCGCAGTTACCGCAATTAGCACTGTAGCACCGCGCAGTAAGCGCAAGCGAATAAAGTTATTTAACAGTAGCAACATCAGCGCACCGGACCAGAACAGCACAACAATATTCTGGTAGCGCATCGCATGCACATGGCTAGGATCATAGCCGCGGCCAAGACCCGTAGCAAACGCTACGCCATATGCAAACAGCACCAGCATCGCAGCAAATTTCAGCAGACCACTAGCCGGGTTTTTTTGTAATAAATGCTGCCACCAGAAATGGATCAGCAGCAGCAACACCAATCCCACCATAAGACAGCCGATAACACCCTGCCCATAAAAATCAGGGCTCGATAGTGGATTACTTAAATAGTAGCCCGGAAAATAGACAACGAGATAAAACAAATAGCGCAACCACTGCCCCACTCCCTCGACCGCCATGCCCGCACTCATCATACCCTCGGCATAGGCGGCAAGAAAAATTAACGCGAGCACCGACAGCCCAATGCGCTGCTTGATATCGGGCAGCGCAAACCACAGCAATACTGCCCAGATTGCCCAGGCTACGACACCGGAGAAATTCGACAACGAGGCAACTACAATACACAGTCCCGAAATAAAGAAATGTTCCGGGCCCGGCTTTTCATTGATTGCCAGCAGATAAAAAGCCAGCGCCACAGACACACAACAGGTAAACCATTGCACATCAAAGGTATGCATAAAGTTAAACAGTAATGTGGCACTAAATTGCAGACTCACCACACAGAGCAACAAGATCCACTGCGTCGTGCGTTGCAAACCATCACTGGCAAAGATCAAACGTGCAAACAAAAAACAGATAATGACCTGGCAAAGCACCGACACAGTGATTAACAGATGATTATTTGCATCAACAAAATAGTAGTCGGCGATAAAGAGCAGTTTCGGTATAAACAAGCGGTGGGAGCCGCCATAGAGCTGCCAGAGTTCTGACCAGGTCCAGGTACCGTCAACGATTCTGACGAGAAATGGATAAATTTCCCACATGTCGCGGAACGGACCATACCAGTGAGCCTTTATCAGTACAGTCATCGTGCAAAAGACTGTCAACAGTGCTACCAGTAGCACGACAGGCAATAACAGTTTTTGCTTCAGTCCGTTCATACAGTCTGTGTAACAGCCAGGTTAACTACCCTGATCCCCCAATCTTTTATTGTGTTATCAAACATCTATCAGAGCCAACCATAGCGGATCGGCTAACAAAAAAACAGCCCGCCTAAAAACAAAAAACCGGCCACAAGGGCCGGTTTTTCAAGGTGTTAACCTGTTTCTTGCTACAACTACAACGCCGCATCAAGCTCCGGTACGGCTTCAAACAGATCAGCAACAAGGCCATAATCCGCCACCTGGAAGATCGGGGCTTCTTCGTCCTTGTTGATCGCAACGATCACTTTGGAGTCTTTCATACCGGCCAAATGCTGAATCGCACCGGAAATACCCACCGCAATGTAGAGATCCGGTGCAACGATTTTACCGGTTTGACCCACCTGCATATCGTTCGGTACAAAACCCGCATCTACAGCTGCACGGGAAGCACCCACCGCAGCACCGAGTTTGTCAGCAATCGATTCCAGCATTTTAAAGTTGTCGCCATTTTGCATACCGCGACCACCGGAGATAACGATTTTCGCTGCCGTAAGATCCGGACGATCGCTCTCGGCGATTTCCTGACCCACAAAGCTGGAGACACCCGCATCGTGAGCTGCATCAACCGATTCAACTGCTGCGGAACCACCTTCTGCGGCAACCGCATCAAAACCGGTGGTACGTACAGTGATCACTTTAACGCTATCAGAAGACTTGACCGTCTCAATGATGTTACCGGCGTAGATCGGATGCTTGAAAGTATCTTCACTTTCTACCGCAATAATTTCAGAAATCTGTGCTACGTCGAGCAGTGCAGCAACACGCGGCATGATGTTTTTACCGTTGGTCGTTGCCGGCGCCAGAATATGGCTGTGACCTTTACCGATGTCTGCAATCAACAGTGATACATTCTCAGCCAGTTGATGACCGTAGGCCGCATTATCAGCAACCAGTACCTTGCTCACGCCTGCTGCCTTGGCTGCGGCTTCTGCAACCGCGCCACAACCTTCACCGGCAACCAGTACTTCAACATCGCCACCAATAGCCTGGGCAGCTGCGATGGTGTTTAACGTTGCACCTTTAAGTTCTGCATTGTCATGCTCTGCAATTACTAAAATAGCCATGTTTAAATCACCTTCGCTTCGTTTTTCAGTTTATCAACCAGTTGAGCTACATCTTCAACCTTGATACCACCCTCACGCTCAGCCGGCGGCTCAACGCTGACAGTGGTTAAACGCGGAGCCACATCCACACCGAGGTCACCCGGAGTCAGAGTATCGAGTGGCTTTTTCTTCGCTTTCATAATGTTTGGCAGTGACGCATAACGGGGTTCGTTCAGACGCAGGTCTGTGGTCACAATCGCAGGCATGTTCAGGCTCAAGGTTTGCAAACCGCCATCGATTTCACGAGTAACATTGAGCTTGTCGCCGTCAATTTTTACTTCAGAGGCGAAAGTACCCTGCGGCATATTCGCCAGCGCACCAAGCATTTGGCCTGTCTGGTTGTTGTCACCATCGATAGATTGTTTACCGAGAATGACCAGCTGAGGCTCTTCCTTGTCCACGACAGCCTTGAGGCACTTGGCAACCGCCAGCGGCTGCAGATCACCTTCGGCTTCAACGAGAATACCGCGGTCGGCACCGAGGGCCAGAGCCGTACGAATTTGCTCCTGGGAGCTTTTATCGCCTACGGCAACAGCAATCACCTCAGTGGCTGTGCCCGCTTCTTTCAGGCGA
This sequence comes from Pseudomonadales bacterium, assembly GCA_028280345.1. Taxonomy (GTDB): domain Bacteria; phylum Pseudomonadota; class Gammaproteobacteria; order Pseudomonadales; family UBA7239; genus JANQLY01. The sequence continues at coordinate 111,632 of JANQLY010000023.1, forward strand.
ACCGCTTCCTCGACAGCAATCTCACAAAACGGGTTAATGGACATCTTGACGTTGGCCAGATCAGGGCCAGTACCGTCCGACTTGGCACGTACTTTCACGTTGTAATCAGCTACACGCTTGACAGCTACAAGAACCTTCATAGATTCCTCGTTTATGTTTATCAGTTAAAAAAGGTGCCGGAAATTCAGATAATTACCGACATATGCGGGCGCGTATGGTGCCTTTTTGCACCGTCAAAATCAATAGTGACTCACACCAGCCGCCCCGGCTGCCGGGTAGCTACGCAAAAACCACAAAACTGGCAAATTACAGCCATGTTCACTGGCATAAACCGCCATTTTGTACGGATTTCCTGCGAGAAATCAGTCATTTAGATTGAACCACCTAATCCTGCTCAGTAGAATACGCCCCCATTAAGACCCCAGGCATGTAGCAGCGATATATAAAAGAGAGAGGTAGTTTGAAATGACCGTAGAACGCGAATATATGGAGTATGACGTAGTAATCGTTGGCGCTGGCCCGTCCGGCCTTGCCGCCGCTTGCCGACTCAAGCAGGTCAATGAAGAACTCAGCGTTGTGGTTGTTGAAAAAGGTTCTGAAGTTGGCGCCCATATTCTCTCCGGCGCGGTATTTGAACCCTCTGCACTCGCGGAACTGTTTCCTGACTACAAAGATATGGGTGCCCCACTTGGCGTGGAAGTTAAAGGTGATGACATTCACCTGCTAACCAGCGCCTCCGGTGGTATCAAGCTGCCAAATTTCATGGTGCCGAAAACCATGCATAACCACGGCAACTATATTCTCAGCATGGGCAATATGTGCCGCTGGCTCGCCGAGCAAGCAGAGAACCTCGGTGTGGAAATATTCCCGGGCTTTGCCGCTGCGGAAGTGGTTTACCACGATGATGGTCGCGTAAAAGGTATTGCCACCGGTGATATGGGCGTTAGCGCCAGCGGCGAGCAAAAAGACAGCTACATGCCCGGTATGGAACTGCACGGCAAATATACCCTGTTTGCAGAAGGCTGCCGCGGCATGCTCGGCAAGCAGTTGATCAAAAAATTCAACCTTGATGCGAATTGCGAATCGCAACACTACGGTATCGGCATCAAGGAAGTGTGGGATATTCCCGCAGAAAAACATCAACCGGGCCTTGTGGTTCACAGCGCCGGCTGGCCGCTGACTGAAAGCGGTTCTGCGGGCGGTGGCTTCCTCTATCACGCTGAAAACAATCAGGTTTATCTCGGCCTGATTGTCGATCTCAGTTACTCCAATCCACACGTCAGTCCGTTTGATGAGATGCAACGTTTTAAAACCCACCCTACAATGAAGCAGTACCTTGAAGGTGGCAGCCGTGTCAGCTACGGCGCACGCGCAATTACCAAAGGCGGCCTGCAATCACAGCCGAAAATGAGCTTCCCGGGTGGCTTTTTGATCGGTGATAACGCCGGTACCCTGAACTTTGCCAAGATCAAGGGCAACCACACCGCGATGAAATCCGGCATGGTTGCAGCAGAGACCATTGCCAAGGCGATTGCCGATGGCAAAACCGGTGAAGAGTTGACCGAATTTGCTGACAACTACAAAAACTCTTCTGCCTATAAAGAACTTCATATGCAACGCAACTTCGGCCCGGCACAGCACAAGTTTGGCAATATTATCGGTTCCGCCTATGCATTTATCGACATTAATATCTTTAGCGGCAAACTGCCCTGGACCATGAGCGACCCGAAACCGGATTACGCAGCGATGAAACCTGCGGCACAGTGTACGAAGATCGACTACCCGAAACCGGATAACGAAATCACCTTCGACAAACTGTCATCGGTATTTTTGTCCAATACCAACCATGAGGAAGACCAGCCCTGTCATCTGACGTTGGCCAACCCGGATATTCCAATGCAGGAAAATTATCCGACTTTTGACGAACCCGCACAGCGTTACTGTCCTGCCGGCGTTTATGAAATCGTTGAAAGTGAAAGCGGTGAGAAGTCCTTCCAGATTAACGGACAGAACTGTGTTCACTGTAAAACCTGTGATATTAAAGATCCGGCACAGAATATTACCTGGGTTTGTCCAGAAGGGGCTGGTGGGCCTAACTACCCGAACATGTAGCTCAAAATTACTGCGCTCAACGATACTGCGTTAAAAAGGCTCTCAAAATACTCATTTACTATCATGTAAACTCCGTGTTTTCGAGCCTTTTTGCCTTGTCTCATTTTCGCTCGTGACATTTTGAACCCGGCATATGAAATGCAAATGCTCATGTATTGATATATACACTCTGCTTACTCAAACATTTTTGCCTCGATTAATTTTTGCTAATTACGCTTTGATGCTATGAGCTAAAAAATAAAAGGCGAGCTAATGCTCGCCTTTTTTGTATCTCTTAAACCGGTTTGTTATTCACATGATTATTGAAATAATTTCAAATCACCGGTATTGGTACCCAGCCATTTCGCGCCACCGAGTTTGCTGCCGTTTTCCAACACAATCAACGCCACATTGCCCGAGCCATCCTGCATTACCACATCGACATCGCCATCAGCATCTGCATCAATCGTGCCTTTAACGGTATACATATAGTTACCCAACCAACGCCCGGTCACTTTCGCACCGTTTTCTATTTCAACCACCTGCACTGAACCATTAGTGCTGTTTTGTTGAATCAGGTCAGCATCCCCATCGCGATCAATATCACCCACGGCAACGACACTGGTACCCGGCCATACGCCGAGCCAGCGCCCGGCGACTTTCAAACCACTTTCCATTTCAATCACCATTACATCACCACCGTCGCCGGCACCGCTATCACCGGCCATAAAGATATCGTCATCACCATCGCTATCTGCATCACCGGCACCGACAATCGTACGCCCCGCCCAAATGCCAAGCCAACGGGCTGCGACTTTTGCGCCATTTTGCATTTCAATTACATTGACGTTGCCTGAACTGTCCTGGGTAACAATATCGTCATCACCATCCGCATCAATATCTGCTACCGCCATAACCGAGTGACCCGTCCAGGCACCCAACCAGATTGCCTGACGCGCAAAACCATAACCATCAGCGGAGGTAATCCAGACAATGATATTGCCACCGGCATCATTAAAGGTCAGATCAGCGTCGTTATCACCATCCAGATCACCACTGGCTGTGACGACATAACCCGCGCCTATTGAAAATTTATTGTAATAACCAAAGATATTTTCAAGCCATACCAGGTTTGTCGAGTCATTGTGTAGCACAAGGTCTGTTTGCCGATCGCCATTAAGATCAGCGATTCTACTCAAGCTGTAATCGGGATAATCGCCAATCCAGTCGCCATTAACATTCATGGCATGCTGGATAGCCCAGTACACGACCGTACCACTACCCTCGTGCTGAAAAATCAGATCACCATCGCCATCGCCTTCAAGATCGCTACTGTTGTAGGCCAGCTTCGGCAGACTGGCATCCAGCGGCCACGGGTCGTCAATATCCGCAAAACCGTCATTATCATCATCGGTATCCGCATTATTACCAATACCATCAGTGTCGGCACTTTCCGCTGCATCCCGCGGGTATATATCCACCCCGTCATCTACACCATCATTATCACTATCGCTTTGTGCTGGATTGGTTCTCATCTGGTACTCCTCCAGATTAGTCAGTCCGTCTCCATCACTATCTTGGCTCGCATCAAAAGCATTAAACTTGTCCAGACCATTCAGATCCTCCCAACTATCGGGCATGCCATCATTATCCGAATCGAGCTTCAAACGATATACTTTTGCCGAAGAGGTTTGCTCGGTAGTATTGCCATCCCACTCGGAGCTCACGATAATCCCCATATCTGCTCCATCACTGCTGCGATAACCTTTCATATCACCGGAAAATCTATCAGCGCTTTCATCGGTAAGATTAAAAAGAATCGCCCCATCACATCCGGAAAATACTCGCACATAACGCCGTATGTCATCATCATAAGGCACAGCCATAGCTGCAAAATCGGCACAACCATCACTATTGAGATCACCGATGTCACTGACTATGCTACCGAATCTGTCATTTGGCTTATCCCCATAAAAGACATGAAGGATACTGCCATCTTTGCCGGAATATGCCCTTACAGTTCCGCTAGAAAAACCGTTTTCATCTTCGGCTGATGCACCGACAATGAAATCGTCAAAACCGTCTGCATTAATATCACCACCTGCACTAACAGCCCCAAACCTACCTAGCAGACTATAACCATCTATACGATACAGTACGGCACCATCAATACCTGAATACATTGTCGCACTACCCAATTGCTCGCCGGTTGTATCATCATTGGAAGCACCTACAATAAAGTCATCATAACCATCATTATTGATATCACCGGCACCACTAACAGCACCAAAATAATCAACAATACTATTGCCATACAACTCATAAAGTACCGCTCCGTCAAAACCGGAGATAACTCTGGCACTACCGGAATCATTGCCATTCTCATTATCCTGCGTGGTTCCAATAATGATATCGTCATAGCCATCATTATCGACATCACCGGCATCCGCAGGAACACTGCCAAACTGATCGCCGGGATCATTACCATGGAATATATCAATAAATGAGCCATCTACTCCTGAATATACACTGACACTACCGGAGTCCTGACCATTATCATCATCACGATACGCTCCAATTAATATATCCGCATAACCATCTGCATTTACATCACCCGCGCCACTGACAGTACCAAATTGATCACCACTATCACCAAAATATTCATACAGAATTGTAGCGTCCAGACCTGAATACACTCTCGCGCTGCCATTCCCACCCCAAGCAGGAATACCCACCATAAAATCAACGTAACCATCACCGTTTACATCTCCTGCATCACTCACCGAAGCAGAAGTATTATCATCAACAGGATTATCCAATAAGAGTATTTGTTCTATAACTGGCAAGCCGCTATCTTGCGGAAATGCATCATAGCTATCAGGCACCCCATCATTGTCATCATCCATATCACAAACATCACCTTCGGAATCACCATCGGTGTTTGTTTGATTTCCATTACTGTCATATGGGCAGTTATCCTGTTGATTAGCGATGCCATCATTATCACTATCCCTATAAAGTACAGGCACATTGGTTTGTCCTTCATTATTTCTTCCCCAACAGTGCACAACACCATAGCCATCCAGCGCACAACTATGCTGCTTTCCTGAGGATATTTGCAAAGGGTTATACATGCCGGGGAAAGCCAACTGCCCTGAACCGTTCGCCCCCCAGCATCTAAATTCATTTTCTCTGGCAACTGCTGGCTGATACCTTAAAGCACAAGACATATTTTGCCCCATGCCTATTGCAAACACATCAGTGGAACGACCCAAAGACGCTTGCCCCCAGCTATCCAACCCCCAACATTTCACCTTGCGTTCACTTACACCGATATTGAGAACCACACAGCTATGACTGGTGCCCGCAACGACAAACAGCAAGCCGCTATCATCGGAAGGCGCATTACTTTGCCCAGCGTCATTGGCTCCCCAGCAAACGATACCGCTATCATCTATTGCACAACTATGCTCACCACCCGCTGTAACACTGACTGGATTTATCAACACAGGAACCGTTGTCTGACCACTGGTGTTATCCCCCCAGCAACTCACTCCGGCATCATGCAAGGCACAGGTATGATGCTTATGGCTACTAATTTCGATAACACCGCTCATTACAGGAACATTGGTCTGGCCAGCAGCATTATTTCCCCAGCAATGCACACCATTATCATCCAAACCACAGGCATGGGTCGCGCCAACAGCCAACTGTGTTAAATAAAAAAAGGTTGGCGTCCCGGCATTTAACAAATCACCTGACTCACCCCAGCACACAACCCCACTATCATCTTTTGCACAGGAGGTATGCCAACCTGAGGCAATCAGGTAGTCAGGAACATTTGGGTCTCGACCATTAATCAGCTCCCAATCAGTTGGAAGGGAGTCAAAATCAGAATCCAGCGCCAGAACCAGCGCTGGAAAAAGATATAGACATACGGCAGCTTTCAGTAAAATTGACTTCATAGTCCGGGCTATCCCGTCATGAACAGTTTAGAGTTATATTTCTTTCTTGTGGCAAAGTATAGCAATAATAGCTATATGGTTAAACCATACTATTTAAGGCTATAAGTAACTGTTTTATAGAGATTTAACAGAAATCAACACCTGCCATGAACTGCTTTACTCAAGCGCAAAGAAGATACCATCACTCCAGACACCATAGCCTCCTTTATGCTCCACCGCCTTTTCTGCCAGCTCATAAAATACATTGCGATGTAGCAAAGCGTGAAAATCACTGCGCAATAGCACATAGGGTTTACTATGACTTTCTTTCTCCATCATTGTTAGCGGATGATTTACAGATACCGTTATCGAATCACCGATATTACTTTTAAGATCAATACATTGCTCTTGCTGCTCTCCCTTGATTGATATCTGTGTTATGACAAACGGCACATCCTCAACTTGCAGACGCCATTTCTCGGCAGGCGTCACAAGAAAATATTCGTCACTTTCTTTTTTAAGGATACTCGCAAACAATTGCACCAGACTGTGACGCTCTATTTTTCGACCTTCATGTATCCAGTCGCCGTTACGTTTTATAACAATATCAATATCACCGGATAATGGAGGATTCCACTTTTCAACCGGCGGCAAATTATGTTGATCGTAACGTTTCAAGCCCTGTTCGCTCTCTGCGAACAACCCCTGAAAAAAATCTTCAACTTTCGACATCAATAGTCAACCTGTATTCTGTTACACATATATTTAACCATCAGGCCGATGGTGACTCGCTAGCAGCCGTCTTTTCCCGTGGTATCGTCAGCAGTATTGCCACAAATACTACACCGTAACCGACAATTGCCAACAACGTCGGCACCTCATCCCAGAACAGCCAACCATAGATTCCTGCCAGCACGACTGTTAAATAACTTACCGGCGCAATCTTTCCTGCCGGTGCATAGCCATAGCCGCGCGACAAAAACCACTGCGCCGTTGTTGTTAGCAAACCTACCAGCACCAGCAAACCGAGATTTTGGGTTGTCAATGATTGTTCAACCCAGAACATCGGAATCACTGAAATCGCGGTACCGAACAGGGTGAAGTAAAATACTACACGCTCGGCGGGCTCTGTAAACGACAGTTTGCGTACCACAACAAACGCTGTAGCACTCATAAAGGTACACAGCAAACCTATACCGAGCATTGACCATATGCCAGCACCGGGCTGGAACACAATCGCAATACCTGCCAGCCCAAGCAAGGCGATACCATAGTGCTTACCGCCAACTTTTTCACCGAGCATAAAATGGGCAAAGACCGGCACAAACACTGGTGAGGCATAGACAAATAGCATCGCATCGGCGAGCGAGTAATGAGCAATCGCATAAAAGAATGCATACATCGCACTCATACCGGCAAGAGAACGAAATAAATGTATACCGATTTTCTCTGTTTTAAAATATGCCAGACCAAAGCGCAGCAAGACCGGCACAAACAATACAAGCCCTACTGCATTGCGATAAAACACCACCACCTCGGTGACCACATCTGCAGATAGCACACGAATAATCGCACCGGTTGTGGCAAACAGAAACGATGCGGCAGCGAGGCAAACCACCGCTTTAAAAACGGGATGTGATTTCACAATTGCAAAAAGCTATCAGCCACCAATCAGGCGCATGACGGTTTCACCACCACGGAAAATCGTCTGCTTATCTGCCATGGCAAGGTTAAGACGCTGTATCAGTTGCTGTCTGGCTTTTTCTTCAGGCAGCTCAAGCACATCACCTATATAGTGTTTATTGTCACTACTCAGACAGCCATGCAAATATCCGGAAGATGACAGACGCAAACGGGTGCACGATGAACAAAACGGCTCACTTTCGTTAGCAATAATGCCGAACACACCCTTGCCGGGAATTTCAAAGCGAATCGAGGTGGAATCAAACGGTGCATCGGTACGGCAGAACTCATAGTGCTGACCAATCTCGCGCAGAATATAGTCCATTGATAGCAGATCGCGATTAAAATCAGCGCTATTGGCTAAATGCCCCATGCGCATTAATTCAATAAAACGCAATTCAATGCCACGTTCAAGACAATAGTCAAGCAGCGGCATAATCTGATCGATATTAGCACGACGCAGCGGTACAGTATTAAGTTTAACCGCGAGCCCCGCCGCAAGCGCTGCCTCAATACCGGCAAGCACCGAATCCAGATCACCAGCCCCACCACTGATGGAACGGAAAGCTCTTGCATCCAGCGTATCGAGGCTCACATTAATGCGTTTGATACCTGCCGCGCTAATCAGTGGGATTTTTTTCTGTAATAACTGGCCATTGGTTGTCAGACTGACATCACTAAAACTGTGTTCACGGGCAACACATTCAAGAAACTCATCAAAATGCGGCGCTACCAACGGCTCACCACCAGTAATGCGCAATTTATCAACATCGGTGACTTCACAGACCAGCTTAACGGCACGGGAAAGTTGCCCCGCCGTAAGCGGGTATTTTGCAGGCTGACGCTTCTCGCCCTTTGGCACACAATAAGTGCACGCATAGTTGCACGCAGCGGTAAGACTGACACGAAGATTTTTAAATTGACGCCCGAAGGGATCGACAATCAAACAGCACCTGCCCGCCAGAATATTGGCAAAGGTTGGAAACCGGTATTATAACCGATCAGGAAATACCTGTTTTATCAGGCAAAACCGCAGGACTACGACTTACAATAATCTGACATTAATAACACCGTCAATATCAGCAAGCTTTTGTAACAGTTTATCGCAGGCCTCGGTTTCAATATCGATAAGGTTGTAAGCCACGGAGTCACGACTCTTGTTGATCATATCGATGACATTGATATTTTCGTCGGCAAGCACAGAAGTGACGTTGCCAAGAATTTTCGGCACGTTGTGATTAGCAATAGCAAGGCGACAACAGCTACTGCGCTCCATATAAATAGAGGGGAAGTTAACGGAGTTTTCGATATTACCGTTAATGAGAAAGTCCTTAAGCTGGCGCGCGGCCATCACGGCACAGTTTTCTTCTGCTTCGGCAGTACTCGCACCAATATGCGGCATCAAAATAACATCTTCCCGGCCAATCAGATTCGGTGCAGGAAAGTCTGTTACATAATTGCGCAAAGTACCCTCTTCGCTATCGAGATTGGCGACCACAGCATCGGTATTCACAATTCCCTCGCGAGCAAAATTCAACAGGCAGGCACCGGGTTTAACCTGACCAAGCGTATCAGTATTGATCAGATCCTTCGTGCTCTCCAGCATCGGCAAATGCAGGGTAATATAGTCGGAATGCGCCAACAGAGTAGATATATTCTCCATGCGCTGCACTTCGTTGGACAGACGCCAGGCTGCTTCAATAGAAATCGCCGGATCATAGCCCAGCACATTCATGCCAAGCTCCAGCCCCATATTCGCTACCAGCGAACCGATTGCTCCAAGGCCAATAACGCCGAGCGTTTTACCCGTAATCTCCTGACCCGCAAAACGCTTTTTCTCCGCTTCAAGGGTTTTGGATAATTCGTCGTGATCCTGAATATCCAGTGTGCTCACCCACTGAGCACCACTGATAATACCCCGTGAGCCGAGCAGCATGGCCGCCAGAATCAATTCCTTCACCGCATTGGCATTGGCGCCCGGAGTATTAAAAACCACGATACCGCGTTCTGTCATAGCTTCTACGGGGATGTTATTAACCCCGGCCCCCGCTCTGGCAATCGCCCTGACCGTCTCCGGCACATCGCCATCCTTCAATTTATGGCTGCGCAGCAAATAGGCATCCGGGTGCGCCATGTCACTAGCCACTTCGTAGTTGTCACGTTCGAACTGATCAAGGCCTTTAACGGCAATCTTGTTAAATGTCTGAATTTTGTACATCCTGAACTACCTCACGCCACACCAGGGGACGCTGTTACGGGAAATTAATAAACGGTTTTTTTTGAAGGCGGCGTATTGTAGACCAGAATCCGGTTGGAACCAAACCAGGCCGTCAATACCTTTTAATACCCAAAAGTCGACCGCCTGGCGCCATTTATTCCCAAATAGAATAATAATTTTTTGGTTATAGTAAAAAACTGTAAAAAAGAAGAAAAAATGACTGGATGTTTTTTACCGTTCAACGATACTTATTAGTGCCCGTGAGCGCATACCCCCCTATCGTGCTCACTGGCATGGCCGTTGCAGAGAGCGGCCAAATTAAGGAAATGTTTCCTTAATGTTTCACTCCTAATGGTCTTGACCCGATTTTCTCCCCCAGGAAGTCGGGTTTTTTTTGCCTAAGTGTCTGATTATTAAAGATTTATTACAGGCTTATCGCTCACTTACCCGGCTCTCAGGGCAGACTCAATGTCATCGTTACATCCACCAACCCGGGGCTTTCCTGCCGATCCACAGAGATCTTTTCAGGCTTGATGCCGTAGGTGTGCTCCAGGCCGTGAAGCCACAGTAACATCTTGTTAAAATTGGCGTCTTCCATCCAGATTTTCAGAGCCTTGTCACCTTCCGGCTGAAAACGTTTGAAACTCAGTGCATTTTTCTTCGCAGAGTCCGACGCCAGCGTCAGTAACGACTGCTCGCCTGTTGTCTGCACTGTCTTTTTCTTGCTCCAACTCGCTACTTTTGCCGGTTTCGCATTGAGTTTTACCCAATGCACCAGCAAACGCCCTTCATTAAAAGCCTCAAGGCGCTGATTGCGGAATTCAAAAGAGGCACTCACCACGAGATAGATGACAACCACCAATAAAAACGCTGACAAACCGCCAAGCGCACGCTGATCTGATGGTGACAGGCCAGCTATTTTTGCTTTGAGTTGTTCAATTTTTGCCATCATTGCTACTAACCCGTTTTAACCACAATGCTCGCCTCAATCACTTCGCCACTTTCATTCGCAGACAGAATATCAACCAGTAAACCGCGCTGCTCAATATCTTTTTTCAGCGCATCAAGCTGACTGATCGAAGCCACATCGAGTTGAATATGCAGCTCACTACTTCTTTCATCGTAGCGAAACTGCTGCACAAAAAATTTGCCACTCTTGCCAACAACACCGAGCGCATCACTTGTATTGCCAAACAAACTGGCAAACCCGCCCGGCCCTGATTGGCCGCTCTGACGCAATTTGGCTTCCATTTGTTTACGCACATTAATAATGGTCTGTTCTTCCGGAAAAGTCTGGCGATAAACATTGTTGGCATTCTCTACAAACCTGTCCGCCCAGGTTGAAAAATACAAACCACTGGCAATATTGAACACTATCTGAATCACCAGACAGGCGCTCGCAACTGCTGCTACAGGCCACCAGCGCATCACACCGGTTGCAGCATTGCCACTGGCACCATATTCACCTTGCAACAGGTTAATCATGCGCTGGCGGTTATAATTGAACTGTGTTGCAAGCCACTGCAACTGTGCATGCTCATAAACATTGAGCATGGCAGTAATCTCGCCTTCACCTTCAACTTCCATTTTAAGCCGCTTGGCAAGCGTCGCCTGGGCCTGCTGTGCAGCCTGGTAGTAAACCTGAACTTCTTCAACATCACTGTTTTCATCATCAAGCAATAACGACAGCATCACCGGCAGGTTATCCGGCTCACAGGCAAAGCAACCCTGCAAGGATTTTACCAATGCAGTCGTGCCATCCATAACGACAACCAACTGGTTATCTTCTATATCAAGCGCGTCGGCATCGGCAACAAACGTTTTTAGTGATAATCCGGAAGCACTGAACCTGTCACACCAGAATCTCATCAAACGATGCGCCACAATCGCCACCGGGATCGATTGCGATGAGAGTTTTTGTCCAGTCGCCAGATGTACCTCTTCAATATTGCCTGCGATTTCTTCCTCCACCACAAACGGCAACGCCTGCATCAATTGACGCGCATTGCTCGCGGGCACATTGGCCAGGGTGCGAGTGACACAGGTCGCAGGTAACAGTGCATGGATTTCCATACTGACAAGAGACTGGTGAGCTTCTGTAACGAACTCATCAAAGCTGCCAGCAAATACTTCAGATATCGTAGCATCTGTCCCCTCTCCATCTACGGTAATCCACTCAACGCGATCAGTATCTGCTGCGCTATCAACACTATCACCACCAGGTAATGGCGGGTTATACAAAGACAGGAATACCATTTTCACTGATACTCTCCCCGCACGTCGCATAGCGTTTCACCCGGTATCACCGAGCTATGCATAGCTGCCATTAATGTCCTGATATTACAACTCAATTTCATAATCTGATTCTTCTTCAGCATTGGCATTATAGTCTTTTGAATGGGTAAAAATAAATCGCTGCCCACGATCCCGCGAAATTAGCGTTAGCTCACCTTCCTCTTCGGAACGGTGCACAGCAGTCACCAGATACGCATACTGATCACCAAATTTGGCTCTAACCCGAACCTCAAAATATTCAGAGGACACTGTCAGCTCATCTGCAGTCAATGTATTTTTTGGCAGCAATGAGAGAAATTCCTCTACCGACTCAAAGCCCTGGCGGTTTTCCACTTCGCTAATCGCCGCAGTCGCCTGATCAAGATTGACTTGCTCGTGCAAGGATGCAAGTAGCTCTGCGCTCATGGTATTTACGTTGTAGCGGGTACGTGTCGGCAGCGCAGTCAGGTATGGAAACAACTCATCGCGAATAATCTGATAGTCTTCCTGTTCAAGGTTCTTTAACAGGCGCAATTCACTTGGGTGTGTGATTGTCGTATTGGCAGCGCGGTAGGATGGCTCTTCTGCAAGGTAGTCCATTTCTTCAACACCTTTAATACTTTCCTCATCAAGCCAGTCCGACAGCTCTACGGATACGGTTCTGCCTATATCGGAATCCACATCATAGGCCATCATCAGTCGCTGTAGTGCCTTGACCGAGTTACCATCTATTTTGTTGCCGCTTTCAAGAATATTATTCAGGTTAAACTTGCTGTGTAAATCGGTGATATCAATTTCAATGTAACCACCTTCAACTTCAAATGCCTCGCGTTTTGCCGCCCAGCTTTCAAACTGATGGTCGATTGCACTTTCGTCATCTTCCGCATCTTTTGCCAATAACTGTCGCGCCCACTCCTCGCCGGACAAGCACAGCATATAGGCCTGCTCCATTTCAAATACCGACGCCGAGCTTTGCAAATTGATATTTACACGCCGAATAATATCCGTGACAACAACAACGGCTACCGCAAACATAAACAGCACTGTCACCAAAGCGACACCACGCTGTTTTGTCAGAATTGTTGTACGATATCTTTTCACCTACTCATCAACCTCTTCGGGAATATCCCCCATCTGCACAAGACGCTCTATCGTTCCAAACTCTTCGGTTTCAACTGTCAGGCGAATAGCCACAGGCAGGGTTTTTAACGGCTGATTACCATCATCATCCAGACTTGCAGGCCAATAAGTATCCCACTCGTTTTCAGCACTGAGCAGCTCCACTTCGGCACGCGTTACGTGCTCAAACAATACATGTTTAAAGGGTTCAATATCGTAACCGCGATCAAGTACCGGCCACACATAACGTACCAGATAGGGGCCGTTTTCTTCGGTCTCTTCTTCATTAACGCTGAAGCTTTCCTCATCCTCATCTTCACTTTCGACGAACTCTTCTTCAACGATATAGGCGATACGTTGTAATTCTGAACGCTTGTCGAGCAAGGGGTTGCTAACACCGTGACGTGTAAACTCTATCAGATAGTCTTCACCCGCCTCCAATGCCGGAAGCCGCTCACCATTTTCATCATAGATTTCCCGCGCAGCAAGCTGCTCCAGGTCTTTTTCAATCAACCGTAAGCTGCGCGCATAGTCGCGCACACCATCTACGTGATCGGCAATCACATCCTGAGCCTCTGCAAGACCACTCACAACCTGATAACAACCAAGTCCTAACAAGGCAAAAATGGAAATCGCTATCACCACCTCTATCAAGGTAAAACCTGACTGTGATGCAGATTTTTTTAGTTGTTTTGACATGAGAGGAGACGACATACTAGTACTCCCCGATAAAACGCGTCATCGACAACACTGCATACTCGCGGCTGTCATCATCCGGCTCATAGATACTAACAACCACTCTACGCAGATTTTCATTGGGTGTTTCGTTGACCTGGGTAACCACCTCCCATTCGCGAAAGCCCATTTCTACTACATCAGCAGTCTCACCCACTGGATAAAGTTTGCGATCAATCATCATTTCCGAAAAACGATTTTTTACCAGCGTCAGCGCCAGGTACTTTTGCTCAATACGCTCTGCAGAGGTCATACTGCTGTTTATCTGGTTGTAAAGCATGACCGCCGTAATCGCAAAAATGACCAGAGCAATCAGCACCTCAAGCAAGGTAAAGCCCTGCTCCGCAGCAAATGCTTTTTGATAATTACTCTGATAATTCAAGTGACACCCCGCGATAGTTTTTGCCTTTTATGCGGTAGCTAATATCATCAACATCTTCGTGACTAACCGTGAGTGTAAATTCACTTAATTGCCCATCGGGGAAAAACAGAATATCCGGTCGAAACAGTGCTTCCTCACCATAGTCAGTAACCTCCTGCTCCTGCGCTTCTGCATCTTCGTACAGCACATCGGCATCCAGCCTTTCACCTTCTTCATTATCCCAGCTGAGTTCCAGCGACACACCTTCATCCAGCGTGCGAGACTTCAATACATTATTTTCAATCTCTGCCCATTCCATCGACTGATCATCAAACCGGTAGAAGGAATAACCATCTTCATCATTGAGCCCAACGGCGATTTCGCTATTACTGTATTCAGCAGTTTCATTCGCGATACGCAATAACTGAAACACACGGTTCGCTTCATTTTTTAATAAACGCTGCGGCTGGCCGCCGACAGAGATAACAGCCAACCCGACCATAATACCGATGATCGATACCACCACCATGATTTCAACCAGTGTAAAACCACGGTGCTTATTCATCGGCGTCAAACCATTCCGCTACTTACTGATATCAGCAGCGTTCTCAGTGCCGCCTTCCTGACCATCTGCACCCATGGAGTACAGATCATAGGGCCCATCGACTCCGGGACTAATATAAACATAGGGGTTACCCCAGGGATCTTCCGGAAGCTTCGGCAAATAGCCGCCCTGCTTCCAGTTCTTCGGTTCGGGAGTACCTGTGGGTTTGGTAACGAGCGCCTCAAGCCCCTGATCCGTTGTCGGGTAGTTAAAGTTATCGAGCTTATAGAGATCCAGCGACATGGAAATGGTGCGGATATCCGCCTGTGCCGCCGTGATACGCGCCGTATCGCTCTGACCGATAATATTCGGCGCAATCAGTGCAGTCAGCACACCGATAATAATCACCACCACCATAATCTCGATTAGCGTAAAACCGCGCTGCGAATCACGCTGTAATTTCGGTGCCTTTCTCTGTCTCGCTGTATTCATCGTCTTCAACCTTAAATGACTAATTGATTTAACTGGAAGATTGGCAACAGAATTGCCAATACAATTGTAAAAACCATTCCACCCATAAACAGAATTATCAGAGGCGGAATCAAACTTACCATTACACTGATAAAATTATTCAGATCAAGTTCCTGAGCTTTGGCCGTTTTATCGAGCATATTGTCCAACTCACCACTGGCTTCACCACTCGCAATCATATGCAGCATCATCGGCGGAAAATACCCGGCCTGCTCCAGTGCATTTTTCAAACTCGCGCCCTCGCTCACACTTCTTGTAGCCGTAGATACACGTTGCTTGAGCCAATCGTTAGACAATACCTCACCGGCTATTTTCATCGCATCAACCAATGCCACGCCACTACTCGTAAGAATACTCAAGGTACTCGCAAAGCGAGCAGTATTGATCGTACGTATCAGCTTGCCTACCATCGGCACCTTGAGCAAACGTTTATGAACATTCATACGAATGGTCTCGTTGCGTAACAAGTACATGAAAATCACGATAAATAGCGCAATTGCCAACACGGCATAGTGAGTATAGGCGGAAAAAAAGTCACTCACCGCAATTAATATAATCGTAATCGTCGGCAGTTGCTGGTTATTGTCAGCAAAAACCTCAACCACTCCAGGCACTACCGAAATCATCAAAAACACCACGATAGAAATGGATACCAGCAACAGAATTGCCGGGTAAACAAGCGCGGCCGTAATGCTGCGTTTCGTATCGTGTGAAGATTCCGTGTAATCAGCAAGACGGTTCATCACAAGGTCGAGGTGCCCGGAGTGCTCACCTGCCGACACAGTCGCACGGTAAAGTTTGGGAAATGCACGTGGAAAATCCGCCATACTATCCGCCAGTGTAAAACCTTCGAGCACCTTGGAGCGCACTGCCATAAGAATACTCCGAATCTTTGGCTTTTCCGTTTGTTGCGACACTGCGGTCAGTATTTCTTCAAGCGGCAATCCTGCCTGTACCAGTGTTGCCATTTGTCGCGTAACGAGTGCGAGGTCACGCACCCCCATTGAGGGCCCGCCACCAAAACTGAAACCACCACCTTTTGCCGCAGCCTTCTGTGCTGCCATCTCCACAGACAACGGCACCATGCCCTTGTCGCGCAGCATCTGCCGCACCTGACGCTGGCTATCCCCCTCCATGACGCCTTTTTTCTGACGTCCTCCGGTGTCGAGGGCTACAAAGTCAAACGCCGCCACGCCCTAGTCCTCCTGGGTGACGCGCAATACTTCTTCAACCGAAGTAATACCCTGCAAAATACGCATGCGACCATCATCACGAATACCCGGGCCCATGCTTCTTGCATAGTGATTGAGTTCCGCCTCCGAAGCACGGTTGTGAATCAACTCACGCATCTTCTCATCAATACCAACCACTTCGTAAATACCGGTACGACCAACATAGCCCTGGTAGTTACACTTTTCACAACCTTTGGGTTGATAGATTTTTTTGCCATCACCCGCTTCCAGTTGCAAAAACTCGCGTTCAAATTCATCTGGCTCATGCTCTTCCTTACAGTCATCACACAGCACGCGCACAAGACGCTGGGCAATCAAGCCAATAACACTGGAAGACAGCAAGAACGGCTCAACTCCCATATCAATAAGGCGAGTTACCGAGCCAATGGCTGTATTGGTGTGCAGCGTGGACAACACAAGGTGCCCGGTCAAGCTTGCCTGCACAGCAATCTCCACCGTTTCCAGATCGCGAATCTCACCGACCATTACCACATCCGGATCCTGACGCAACATGGCGCGCAAGCCACGGGCAAATGTCATATCGGCTTTGGTGTTAACCTGGGTCTGACCAATACCTTCGAGGTTGTATTCAATCGGGTCTTCCACCGTAAGAATATTCTTGCTCGCGTTATTAATGCTCGTAAGACCGGCATAAAGTGTTGTGGTTTTACCGGAGCCGGTTGGCCCGGTTACAAGAATGATGCCGTGGGGTTTATGCAGCAATTCGGATACCAGCTCGTGGTCACGGGACTGCATACCGAGCGCCTTGAGTTCGAGACGACCGGCCTTTTTGTCGAGCAGACGCATAACCACCCGCTCGCCATTGCTTGACGGCATGGTAGAAACACGAATATCAACTTCACGCCCCGCCACTTTTAGAGAAATACGACCATCTTGTGGAATACGCTTCTCTGCAATATCCAGCTTCGCCATAACCTTGATACGCGACACAAGCAGCGGCGCCAGTGCACGTTTCGGTTCAACGATTTCACGCAGTACACCATCGGTGCGAAAGCGTACAACAAGGCGTTTCTCAAAGGTCTCAATATGGATATCAGAAGCGTTAAGCTTGACCGCTTCGGTTAGCAAGGCATTAATCAAACGAATGATTGGTGCGTCGTCTTCCTGCTCAAGCAGGTCTTCTGTTTCCGGCACAGAATCGGCAAGACTGGCAAGATCCAGATCATCACCCAGCCCTTCCACCATTTGCATGGTTTCGTCAGAGTTACCTTCGTAGGCACTGGCCAGTGCCGCATCAAACTCCTCTGCGTCAACCCGCTGAACTTCGATCGGATTCTGCACAAAACGACGCACTTCTGAAAGAATATTCGGGGTAACACCGTTTTTATATTTTACCTGTAACGGCAAGCTGTCACCGGCCACAACCAGCACACCAAAGCGCTTTGCAAAACTGAAGGGCAGACGTTTGACGGACAAATCAACCATCTCCACCTCATCAACTCCCGACTCTGCACCTGTCTCAACAGGCTGCAGCTGCGGTTCGTCTGTTACTTGCTCTGGCTGAACACTCTCTTCCATCGTACCTATCTCCGGCTTATTCGCCAGATGTCTCCGCTGCCTCGCCTTCAATGCCCGCTTCTTCCCCGGCTTGCACTGGCGTCACGACATTGATATTACTTTCAAATTCGTCAATCAACGGCTTTGCTTCCTTCTCAATCGTAAAGAAGTTATTGCGTTCATTATAGATTTGCTCAAGTTCGCGCATGGAGTTGTAACGCTCTTCTGTGACACGGCGATTGTCTTCATCGGAATAAAGAATACGCGGCTGGATAAATACCATAAGGTTTTTCTTGGTCAGCTGTTTTGATGTACCTTTAAATAGCCAGCCAAGCCCGGGAATATCACCGAGGAAAGGCACCTTGGTTTCGGTATCAAGTAATTCGTCGCGTACCAAACCACCGAGCACGAGAATTTCGTTATTTCTTACCAGTGCCGTCGTTTTAATTTCGCGCTTGTTAGTAATCAGGTCGGAAGCTCCAGCCACCGATGTCGTGTTAATACTCTCAACTTTCTGCTCGATTTCCAGCGTGAGCATATTGTTCGGGTTAATCTGGGGTTTAACCTTTAACTGAATACCAATATCTTCACGCTCGATACTGACAAAATCGTTAGTGCTGTCACGCTCGGTAATACCGGTTTTAAACGGCACGTTCTCACCGACGAGAATCTCTGCCTCTTCATTATCAAGCGCCATTATTGTCGGCTTGGACAATACATTCGCACCATCAGTTGCCTCAACAGCATTAATCAAACCACGCAAATCACCATTGGAAAAGTAACCGAGCAACAAGCCTGGTGTCGCATTATCCCCTACCGCTGGCAAGTTACTCGAATCGTCAGCTGTTACCCCGAAAATACCCGCACCACCGACACCATCAGCCGTATCAGAAGTCTGCCAGAAAACACCAAAGTCACGCGCAACACCATCATTCACCTCCAGCAACAATGCCTCCACAAGCACCTGCTCACGGCGAATATCGAGTTTCTCAACCACACTTTTAATGGTGTTCATAATCGAAGGCGGCGCCGTGACTACCAGTGCATTATTACCTTCGTGAGCAAGAATGCTGATTTCGCTTTGCACGATCTGTTGGTCCTTACCGGTCTCAACCACCGTGCCACTGACACTTTCCAGCATTGTCGCCATTTCCTTGGCATCGGCATAATCGAGGTAGATAACGTGGGTATTACCCTCACCGGCTACGGGCTGATCAAGTCGCTCAATCAGTTTTCTCATTTGCGTGCGCACCACCGGATCACCACTCATAAGAATACTGTTGGAACGCTCATCCGCTGCAAAGTGCAAAGCCTGGGACTGCGGTGCGCCTTCACCGCCGACAATCTTCGGCACAAGTGATGAAATCAGGTCGATAATTTCTTTTGCGCTCGCATGTTTCAATGCAATCACTTCAATATCAATTGTGCCCGCCGTATCAATCTGCTCAACGAGCTTAAGAATCTGTTCAATGTTTTTCACCCGTGCCGCCACAATCAGAATATTGGTATTCGCATGGGGCATGATATGGGCAGTATTTGGAATCAGCGGCTTGATGATATTACTCAGTTGTGGCGCAGCAACGTTATTTACCTTGACGATGTGAATCACCAGATCGTCTTCCGCTGCACCTTCTGCATCCTCAAGCAACGGTACCGCATTGGTTTTCGCTACCTGGGAAGGAAATATTTTCAGCGCACCTTCAGTTTCCACCACTGCAAAGCCATTAACCTGTAATACCGACAGAAACGCCTCATAGGCTTCCTGTTTTGTCATCGGCTCACCGGCAATCACTGTGATCTTCTTGCTCTTGGCATTCTCATGCACGATGATATTTTTGTCGGTAAGGTCTGCAGCCCAGCGAATCACCTGGATCAGCGGGGCATTATCAAACGAAACCGTAATCTTTTCTTGCTGGGCGGCCGCACCGGAGCCCAGGCACAACAGGGCGATAACCAGGCCACAACGCAACCCCCACTGCCAGGCACCTTTTATTTTTTGTTTGATGTTCATTGCTTCACTCATAAATACCATCTGTATCCTGCCTTTTAATCCTGCAGCGAGTACTACTCACTACCCTTGTTTGCCGCCGCTCTTTTCAGCCGGTCTTTAAGACTCGTAAGCTTTTTGTTATTACGCTGCTGATTATTTTCCGCATTCTCTTCTCCAGCTGCATTGCGTGCCGGGCTACGCGACTGCGACGACGCGTCGGTAGGCGCAGCATCGGGGTAACGCAATGTCTCAAGCCGCTCACCGCGCTTCAGCACCACCGAATCATCTCGCACAGCATGCAATACGACACCACCCTGCAATTTATCATTGACGTAGAAGCGTTCTATTTTGTTACCGTCCTTGATTAACGCGCTATCCACACCATCGTCACTGTTATTGATTGTACCGAGCAAGGTCAGTTTCAATTTGGTCTCGGGCAAGGTATCCGGCACTTCCACTTTTTCAACCACCGGTGCCGCCTCGGGGTTACCGAGTAAATTCCACCTTGCCATCTGTGACATTGAGCTTGGCGCCTTGCGTTGTGTGTTGCCCGTTGTACCCACAGTCCAGTCGCTCCCGGCAAGCAACTCTGCGGCTGGCACCGTGCGCAACTGATTGAGCTCATACGCCTGGTAACCCATCCCGACGAACATGAGGCCCAACAGGGCAATCGCTACAATTTTTGGCTCCATGATTTCGACTGATATCTCTTCGTCTGTAGTAAATTCCGCTTATTCAAAAAGCTCGCAATAACTTTTAACCTTAACTTTAACCTTAATCTTAAGTCTTAACCGCATCTTATTGATTCTATTAAGAATAAATGCGCATTATATGCTGTTTTTCTGGCCTGTTTCATTACTTTTCTCGTCATTTTATACATTTTGTCTGTTTTCCCGCTCCAGCCCCCGGAGGCGGAACAATCTGGCAAAATTTTGTCCGGTTTGCTCACAAACCTGCTCGTAGCTCACGCCCTTGATTTCGGCAATACAGCGAGCCACTTCCACTACGTTTTTCGGCTCATTGGACTTACCTCGATATGGCACCGGGGCAAGCCATGGGGAGTCAGTTTCCACGAGAATTCTCTCCAATGGCACCTTCTCCACAACCTCACGTAGAGTATGAGCATTTTTAAACGTAATAATTCCCGAAAAGGAGATATAAAAGTTTAAGTCCATGCCCTTTTTGGCCATCTCCCAGTCTTCCGTGAAGCAGTGCAATACCCCGGCACTGTCGAGATTGCCATATTCGCGAATCAGGCGAATGGTATCATCCCTGGCATCCCTCGTGTGGACAACCACGGGCTTGTTAAGTTTCCCCGCCACCTGCAAATGGGTAACAAAGCTCTGCTGTTGAGCTTCTATAGCATCACTTGAGTAGTAGTAATCAAGCCCGGTTTCACCGATACCTACCACAGTTTCAGTCTGCCCGGCCTGCTCCAGCCAGCCCGCCAGCCCCTCTTCCGGGAACTCAACCGGGCCGTCGTTAAACTCCATCGGATGGATGCCTGCTGTGAGGTAGACATCACTAATTTTTTTAGTAATATCAATAAGATAAGGGAAATTCTTAATGTCGATCCCAATACATAAAAAGCGCTCTACGCCACGCTCCCGCGCAGCATTTAGCGCGGCGCCGAGGTCATCGTTATACGGGGAGAGGTCGAGGCGATCAAGGTGGCAATGTGAGTCTGTTAACATCCTGGTATTTTATTGTAATAACCGCTTTTTTGGCCTGCCATAGGGCCTGTCATTTATTATCCAGCGCAGCCAGCCTATAGGTTACATGGTGTGGGTGGGGCGATCCGACTCCAGCGAACCGGCAAGATAGGTTTCGATTTTCTGGAGCGCGGTATTATCCTGGTCGCTAAACTGAACACCGATACCCGCCGCGCGGTTACCCTGGGCGCCCATCGGCGTAATCCAGATAACCTTACCTGCGACCGGAATTTTCTCCGGCTCTTCCATCAGGCTCAACAGCATAAATACTTCATCACCGAGCTTGTAGGATTTATTGGTGGGAATAAACAGGCCACCGCCCTGTACAAAAGGCATATACGCTGCATACAGCACGGCTTTATCCTTGATTGTCAGGGACAAGATACCGCCGCGACCACCCATACCTTTCATAAAACCACCTCTTCGGTTCCAAAAAAGTCTTTATTATCAATCACATGGAGCAAGTTTGCCGATTTGCAGTGAGATATCTGCAATACGGCACTTATGCAGCGCATAATAAACACAAAATCAGAAAAATTCTATAAATTACTGAAAGTTATAGTATTTTTTACTACAGCAGCATCAATCTCAACGCGGCTTCTGTTTACGGAAACGGCGCTTGAGGTGCTGACGTTCTCGCGGCGACATCGCTTTCACCGTGGTTTTCAGACCCACCTCTTCATACAATGCCTTGACCTCCTTATCGGTCAACTCGACCCACATGCCCTCTTTGGCGCGCGGCGGCACAAACACAGGCCCGTAGCGCACTCGCTTGAGCCGGTTTACCTTGACCCCCTGGGATTCCCAGAGACGACGCACCTCGCGATTGCGCCCTTCCATCAGAACACAGTAGAACCACTGATTAATCGCGGTTTCATCCTTATCTCTGGTCTTGCTACGCTGAATATCGGTGAATTGCCCAAGCCCATCTTCAAGCATCACACCGCTTTTGAGACGCTCGATCATCGCGTCATCCACATTACCCATTACACGCACCGCATACTCGCGATCAATCTGGCTCGACGGGTGCATCATTTTATTGGCGAGCTCGCCGTCATTGGTGAACAGCAACAAGCCGCTGGTATTAATATCAAGACGACCAATAGCAATCCAGCGCCCCTGCTCAAGGCGCGGCAGCTTCTGAAACACCGTACGGCGCCCTTCCGGATCGGAACGGGTACAAATTTCACCAACCGGCTTGTTATAAATCAGCACACGGGGGCGTATATCACGCAACTTGCGCTTTGCCACGGGCTTGCCGTCAACGGTCAGTTTATCTTCCGGGGAAACACGGTCACCGAGACTGGCAACCTTGCCGTTCACACTGACACGGCCCTGCTCAATCCAGCGCTCAACTTCGCGACGAGAAGCGAGACCCGCCCGCGCCAGCACTTTTTGCAATCGTTCTTTCACAGTAGCAGTGAGGTGGTATCAATAGAAGGTAAGGTACTAGCCGCCCGGCAGTATCATCGTGACCATACTGGCATCGGCTTCATCGTTGCCATCGTCATCGTCAAAACCACTATCACCGGCTTCATCATCGTCATCCAGGTCATCATCCGAGTCATCGAAGTCATCATCTTCGCGATCAGCCTGTGCAGTCTCTGCCTCATCACCGTCGTCACTATCATCATTATCATCGTCATCAACTTCGTCGAACTGTTCATCCACTTCATCAAGCTCATCGTCGTCGTCCTGCTCGTCCCCTTCAAGTGCATTCAGGGCAAGCTGCTCATCATCACTATCAGCCGGGTAATCCGCTTTACTATCGTCATTGGCCGGGCCGTCGAATTTGAGCTCTTCATTAATTTTGTCAAGATCGCGAATCTCGCTAAGCGAAGGTAGCTGCTCAAGGCTTTTCAAATTAAAGTAATCGAGAAACTGCTTTGTGGTGGCATACAATGCCGGGCGCCCTGGCACATCACGATGCCCTACAATGCGCACCCAGTTGCGCTCCATCAGGCTTTTAATCGTGTTGGAGCTAACTGCAACGCCGCGTACTTCCTCAATATCACCGCGGGTAATCGGCTGACGATAGGCAATCAATGCGAGGGTTTCCAGTGTCGCGCGGGTATATTTTGCCGGCTTCTCTTCCCAGAGGCGATTTACCCAGGGTGCCAGCTCCTGACGCACTTGAAAGCGCCAGCCACTGGCCACCTGCACCAGCTCATAGCCACGCTCATCGCAGTCTTCCTGCAGGGACTTGAGTGCTTCACGAATATCATCATTGCCTGGCTGTGCATCGTCCAACTCAAACAAACCGGCAATTTTGTTCACCGTCATCGGCTCGGCAGAAGCGAGCAATGCCCCTTCAACAATACGTTTGAGTTGATCAAGTTCCATATTCTCTGCATTCATAGGGTTCTCTGGGGTTTCTATCAATCGGTTAACTATTGTATACGGGCTTTAACGTGAATCGGGCCAAACAGTTCGTTCTGCACGATCTCAACCAGCGATTCCTTGATCAATTCCATGACGGCCAGGAAAGTGACCACCACACCGAGGCGTCCTTCTTCCACCGTAAACAGTGTCACAAACGGCACAAACTGACCGCCTTTCAAGGTTTCCAGTACATAGGACATACGCTCGCGCGTTGAGAGTTTTTCCCGTTCAACCGAGTGACTCTCAAACATTTCAGCACGATGCAATACTTCGGCAAAAGCGATCAACAGTTCACGCATTTCTACTGGCGGTTCCGGACGTTTGGTATCGCGCTCCGGTGGCACTGCAGCGGCCAACTGGAAGTCACGCCCGAGGCGTGGCAATTCATCAATATCCTCAGCAGCTCCTTTGAAGCGTTCGTATTCCTGCAAACGGCGAATCAGTTCCGCCCGCGGATCTTCTTCCTCTTCCTCGTTCTCTTCATTACGTGGTAACAATACACGGGATTTGATTTCCGCCAACATCGCAGCCATCACAAGGTATTCCGCTGCAAGCTCAAACTTCATCGCATCCATGAGTTCAACATAAGCCATATACTGACGTGTAATATCACTCACATTGATATCAAGAATATCGAGGTTCTGCCGCTTGATGAGATACAGCAGTAAATCCAGCGGGCCTTCAAAAACTTCAAGAATCACTTCCAGTGAATCCGGCGGAATATAGAGATCCTTAGGCAATTCGGTAAGGCTCTTGCCTTGCACAATTGCAAATGGCATCTCCTCCTGTTCGGGATGCGCGGGCTGTGTCGCCGCAACTGACGACGTTGTATTTTCAGCAGCGACAGAAGGATCTGCCAGGGCGTCTTCGGTTTCACTCATATTGGGAAAAGCTTGCCTCGATATTCAGATAAGTCTCCGGGAGTGCCCCCGAACACTTCAAACAAAGGGCAAATTATAACTCGATTTCACCAGCTACAGACAGCTTGTACAACAACGGAATTTTTGCTTCAGCCGTAGTCCGATCACACAAGCCTGTGGATAAGTCTGCTGGCTAGCCCACTCCAACTACCACCTTACAAAGGAAACTCACCCGCCCCCTGGCGCAGCAGAACAGCATCACCATCCTGCATATCAATGACAGTCGTGGCCTCGAGCCCACAAAACCCGCCATCAATAATCAGATCGACCTGGTGCTCAAGCCGGTCACGTATTTCTTCCGGGTCAGTCAGCGGCAAATCATCCCCTGGTAGAATCAGAGTGCTGCTCATCAGTGGCTCCCCTAGACTTGCCAGCAAGCTGTGGGCGATCGGGTTCTCGGGCACACGCAAACCAATAGTTTTGCGTTTTTCATTGAGTAAACGGCGCGGCACTTCCTGGGAAGCCTTGAGAATAAAAGTATAAGGTCCCGGCGTATACACCTTGAGAAAACGGTAGGTGGCGTTATCAACCCGGGCATAGGTGCCGACATCAGAAAGATCGCGACACACCAGGGTAAAGTTGTGGTGTTTGTCGAGGCGGCGCAAGGAGCGGATACGATCTACCGCCGATTTGTTGCCGAGGTAGCAACCCAATGCATAAGCGGAATCCGTCGGATACACAACCAATCCACCACCGCGAATGATCTCCACCGCTCTGGCGATCAGACGCCCCTGAGGGTTTTCGGGATGAACGTGGAAAAATTGGCTCATGCACTCTCCTCTTTCCAGGCAAGCCTCACTCTTTGTGACCCGCGACAGTGACTAACGACCTTATTAAGGCGAGCGATTATGCGCGTTGTCGGTTAAAATGTCGATCCCTGATACAGAATTGAGCCGCCAGACGAACCTGCAACACAGCAATGAATAGCAATACTGATAACCCGTCTCCCGCCCCTACACCCACCCCCCCAAAAAATAATCTGCGCGATCTTTTTATCAACCTGCTCTTCAATATTATTATTCCGACATTAATACTCACCAAACTCAGCAGCAACGAGTATCTTGGTGTGCAAACTGCCCTGATCACTGCGCTTTCATTTCCAATCGGTTATGGCCTCAAGGACCTGATCCAGCAGCGCAAGGTCAATTTTTTCTCGGTACTCGGTATTGTTAATGTCGGCCTGACCGGTGGCATTGGACTGCTGGAACTCGATCCCACCTGGCTCGCGATCAAAGAGGCAACCATTCCGGCTATTTTTGGTATCGCCACCTTACTGTCGCTGAAAACCCCTTACCCCATCGTGCGCACTTTTTTATTTAATGACATGATATTGAATATCGAAAAAATCAATAATGCACTCGACGAGCACAATCAAAGTGCCAATTTTGATCGGGCCATGCTCAAGGCTCACTACATTGTTGCCGGCTCATTCTTTTTATCCTCGGCATTGAACTTTATTCTTGCCCGCATCATTGTTGTCAGCCAACCCGGCACCGAGGCATTTAACGTAGAACTGGGAAAATTAACCGCCCTGAGCTATCCGGTGATCGCAATTCCCTCGACGATTGTTCTGATGTTTGCACTCTGGTACCTGTTTCACAGTATTCAAAAGCTTACCGAGCTGGAATTGGAAGATATTGTTAAACATCAGTAAACTGCCCACTATGTACTATGCAATTATCAGTGAAGATGTCAGCGACAGTCTGGAAAAACGCAAATCTGCCAGACCCGCTCACCTGCAACGCCTTGAGGAACTCAAACAACAGGGCCGTCTGTTTGTCGCCGGCCCACACCCGGCCATCGACTGCCTTGAACCCGGTGAAGCCGGTTTTAGCGGCAGTCTTGTCATCGCCGAGTTTGATTCACTGGCCGAGGCGCAGGCGTGGGCTGATGATGACCCCTATGTCGCTGCCGGTGTCTATCAGCAAGTGACTGTTAAACCATTCAAGCAAGTATTACCGTAACCAGGCCGGCAAACACCGTTTAGTTGGCCTGGTCTGTACAACGACTGGAACAAGATTGTGAGAGCAATGCCATGAAGCACATCAACAACCGCAACAAAGCCCTGCCCCGTTTATCCCTGCTCGCATTGATTAGCCTTGCCCTGTTTTCAAGCCACCTGTTTGCCGAGGAACGCTATATTTCCGATGTACTATATGTACCCCTGCGCAGCGGTCAGGGTGATCAATACCGTATTATTCATCGCGGCTTACCATCAGGTACAAAAGTCACACTACTCGAAGAAAATAGCGAGACCGGCTACAGCCTCGTCGAAATTGACAACGGCAACCAGGGCTGGATACGTAGCCGCTATCTGCTCGCCGAGCCCACCGCCCAGATGAAACTCGATCAGGTACTCGCACAGCAAACAGACAGCGGCCAGGAAGAATTGCAACAGCAACTGACAGATTTACAACAGCAGGTTGCTAATCTCAACACACAGAATGAACAACTCACTACGGAAAAGGCCGAATTACAGGGGCAGTTTGATGCCCTGCAACAATTATCAGGCAACGTTATCAATATTAACGAAAACAACAAACGTCTGGTGGAGAAAAACCAGTTATTGCGCGGCAAGGTGGATAGCCTTGAAGCTGCCAATGAAAAACTTAAGGACAACAGCGATCTCAAATTATTTATTTACGGCGGCATACTGGTTTTGATTACCCTGTTAATTAACGCCTGGCTTGACGGCCTTAAACGCAAGCGCTCCTATAACAGCTGGGGCTAGAATCATCTGCCAAAAACATCAAGTGACATCAAGGAAACTCAACCATGCAACACCGACATTCAACATTTCACTATTTATTACTTACCCTGCTGACTACAACGCTATTTAGCGTGAGTAGTACATTTGCCGCTGAACAACCTGCAGCTGCAAAAAATGAGCAAGCAGAAACAGAAAATAGCCAACCGCAAGTTATTATTGAAACGACACTTGGCAGCTTTACTGTACAACTGAACCCTGAAGAAGCACCCGTCTCTGTAGCCAACTTTCTCGCCTATGTCGATGAAGGTTTTTATACCAGCACCCTGTTCCACCGTGTCATCCCCGGGTTTATGGCTCAGGGGGGCGGCATGGAATCCGGCATGGTGCGCAAGGCGGCTTCACAGCCGGCAATCGAAAACGAATCCATTGGCGGGCTTAGCAATAAACGCGGCACCCTCGCGATGGCACGCACCGGTGACCCACACAGCGCCACCTCACAGTTTTTTGTTAATGTGGTTGACAATATGAATCTCGACGCACGCGGCAACAATTATGGCTATGCTGTGTTTGGCGAGGTTGTCGATGGTATGGATATCGTCGATAAAATTGTTTCTGTACCCACTACGAGCAAAGGTATGTATCGCGATGTTCCGGTTGAAGATGTTGTGATTTTGTCGACAACACGCGTGCAATCTATGCCGGCCGCCAGCGAGGAAGACAGCGGTGCAGAAGATATGCAGCAACCCGAGACCCAGTCATCGCAATGATTGCCCTTAGCGTTAATCTCAATAAGATTGCGCTGATACGCAACTCCCGCGAAGGCAACTACCCGAATGTCGTTGCCCATGCCCAAACCTGTATTGATGCGGGCGCCCACGGTATCACTGTGCACCCGCGTCCCGATCTGCGCCATATTCGCCCCGATGATGTAACCAACTTGCATCACCTGCTGGAGCAGCACCCCACAGTAGAATTCAATATAGAAGGCAACCCGTTTGCTGCAGCCAACGAGCGCTATCCCGGTTTTATCGCTCTTGTGGAACGACATCCGCCACAACAGTGCACCCTGGTACCGGATACTGAAAGCCAGCTAACCTCCGACCACGGCTTTGACCTCAACGAGAGTGGCGCGCAACTTGAGCCACTGATAAAAAAACTCAGGGACATTGGCACCCGGGTCAGTCTGTTTATGGATCCGGATCCGCAACAAATCCGCCTCGCGGCATCTACAGGCGCAGATCGTATTGAACTCTATACTGGGCCATTTGCCGAAGCCTACGCCGACAACCCGAATATCGATACCACCAAGCGACTTTTTGAACAACACTGCGCCGCCGCCAGATGTGCTACTGAAGAGGGGCTCGGCATCAATGCCGGACACGACCTTAATCTGGACAATCTGACACTCTATAGACAACTGCCGGGCTTGCAGGAAGTGTCTATTGGCCACGCCCTGACGGTTGACGCTATTGCCATGGGACTTGGCAACGCAGTCAAATATTACCTGGATGTGCTGGACAACAACTGATGGCAAGCTCTTCAAAAGCAGTTGCTGCTCTCAAGCACATCGAACATCTTGGTAATAAACTGCCCCACCCGACCACACTGTTTATTTACCTGTGTGTCTTTGTCATTATCATTTCCGCCATTGCCCAGGCGCTCGGCTTACAGTCTGTACACCCGCAAAGTGGTGCGAGCATCAACAGCAAAAGCCTGTTAAGCGTTGATGGCCTGCATTATATTTTGACTCACACAGTAAAAAACTTTACCGACTTTGCACCACTTGGCACCGTACTCGTTGCCATGCTCGGTATTGGCATCGCTGAAAAATCCGGTTTACTCGGTGCCGTATTACGCATGATCGTACTGCACTCCCCACAAAAACTGCTCACACTATTTGTTGTGTTTACCGGTGTGCTCTCGAGCCTTGCCGCCGATGCCGGCTACGTAGTACTGATTCCACTCGCTGCACTCCTGTTTGCCTCGGCTGGCCGCCACCCATTGGGTGGAATTGCTGCCGCATTTGCCGGCGTATCCGGGGGTTATAGTGCCAATCTGTTAATCGGCCCACTTGATGTGATTCTCTCCGGCATTAGCACCGAATCTGTACAACTCGTTGCAAACGGTGTCACTGTATCCCCACTCGGCAACTACTATTTTATTATTGCCTCCACCTTTCTCGTCACCCTTGTTGCCACACTCGTGACCGAAAAACTGGTACTGCCCAGCCTCGAAGATGGCTCACAATCCTGGCAGGCACCACAAGAAAGCGAGACCAGCGCAGCACAGGAAAAACTTGGCCTTCGTTATGCCGCTATCGCCACCCTTGTCATCGTTGGCGCCCTACTCTATTGCACCTTGCCAGAGAATGCCGTACTGAGAAATCCGCAAACCGGCAGCCTGCTGAAATCGCCGTTTATTAGCGGCATTGTTACCATCATCGCCCTGTCTATCGCCATTATCGGCATCGCCTATGGCAAGGGCGCACAGACCTTTAAACAAAAAGACAGCGTGGTAAACGCCATGGAAGACACCATGGCCACCATGGCCGGCTATCTCGTATTAATGTTCTTTGCAGCCCAGTTTGTTAACTACTTCAACTGGAGCAACCTTGGACTTATCTTTGCCGTCAAAGGTGCCGGCTTTCTGCAACAACTGGATACCAACCCGGCTGTGCTATTAATCAGCTTTATTCTGGTAAGCGCCATGATCAACCTGTTTATCGGCAGCTCATCTGCGAAATGGTCGATTATGGGTCCCGTGTTTGTACCGATGTTATTCCTGCTTGGCATTTCGCCAGAAGCTGCACAAATGGCCTACCGCATAGGCGACAGCACCACCAACATCATCACTCCACTGATGCCCTACTTTGCGATTGTGGTAGCGTTTGCACAACGCTGGGATAAGGAGAGTGGTATTGGCACACTACTCGCGTTGATGATTCCCTATTCGATAGCATTGTTGTTTGCCTGGATGGCGTTACTTGGGATCTGGATATGGTTTGAGCTGCCGCTTGGGCCAGGGGTGTTTGCTTCTGTTTGATTGCTCCTGACGGAGGGTTATTGGTTTCTCATAGCTGAGGGCTTTTCTGTTTTTTTGTTATTGCCATAACGGGGATAACAGGTTCCGCCCTGTTGGGCGGGTTACTTTTGGAAAACCCCAAAAGTAACCAAAAAGGTTTCTGCCAGATAAGCAACCCGAAGGGTTCCCTCGCTACGCAGATTTCCCACGGGGTCGGCCATATTCGCTCCTGCTCAGATGGCCTGAATTTGCGTCCTGCAAATTCCCCCCTGGAAATCCTGCTCCGCTCGGTTGCTTATATGGCGTATAAGCTACTTACATTTAGTTTCAAAAAGTAAAACATTATTCGTTTCTCAATGCATCCAAGTGTTTCCTTAAAGAATATTCCACACCTGACTTACCTCCAATCGTATTATCATAAAAAAGCAACCTAAAGCCTGAAATATCGAATGGCATTTTATCCCTCTTTTTGTCGCTAAGTAGTATCGTAGTTTTATTAATTCCATGCGCATATCCTACTTCGTAATAGACATTGGGATTATCCGGTGTAATATCGGCAATAATTAGGGAGGAATCTCTTATTGCCTGAACAATATCCTCAATAATCAAACCTGTTGTGTACATATCATCAGCTCGAACCACTTCATAACCATACTCATCACATATGGGTGATATCACCTCTTTATACAAGGCATTGTACTCATCTGTAAACTGCATCACCACAAACGCTTTAGGCTTTTCTGATGAAAAGCGGATATCCTTTATAATTGCCTCTTCAACCCCCTTGTATACAATTTCAACTTGCGAGCTATGTATATTCACTCTTGCTTGAGAAACTCTTACTTCGTTAA
Organism: Pseudomonadales bacterium; assembly: GCA_028280345.1. Lineage (GTDB taxonomy): Bacteria > Pseudomonadota > Gammaproteobacteria > Pseudomonadales > UBA7239 > JANQLY01. The sequence goes on from JANQLY010000023.1 coordinate 143,468, forward strand.
CATACATTGAAAGCAAAGAACCAGTATAGTTAATACGAATATTCAGCCACTCATTTATTGGCGGACTAATACCTGGTCCTTGCATACTTTTATCAACCCATCCGCCTTCAATACTTTCAGCAATACCATAGGCATAATTTTTAGGGTTTAATGCCACATTAATAAACGAAGGGCCATCTGCTCCTAGATTCACTTGAACTTTATCAGAAGGGTTTTTCAACATAACGGAAAAGCGAAGCTCTCCCGCTCTAAAATATTCACTTGAGCGCACAAGCGAACCAAAACCTTTTTGATGAACCCCCATAGCCTCTTCCTCTTCAGGAGATAACGGGATAAACTTAATCTCGCCCTTTTTTATATCTGCCTGCCCTCTAATTACCAGCCATCCTATAGACACCAATTTTCCTCCCCAAACTCAAAATCTCTAAATACTCTTAAATATATCATTCATTTATTGTCGTGGAACCTACCCCAAAAGGTAGTAACTGGCACCTTCATACTCCTTATAAGCAACCGAGCGAAGCAGGATTTCCAGGGGTGAATTTGCAGGACGCAAATTCAGGCCATCTGAGCAGGAGCGAATATGGCCGACCCCGTGGGAATCTGCGTAGCGAGGGAACCCTTCAGGGTTGCTTATAGGAGACAGCGTTTTTGGTTACTTTTGTCGCCACAAAAGTAACAACCCCGTCTGGCAAGACGAATGCCGCGCCCAACAGGACGGAACCTGTTACCCCCGTTATGACAATAACAAAGAAATAGAAAAGCCCTCCGCCAGGAGAAGAAACCTACTCCACCTCCTCCTGGCAGGAAATACAAAACCGTGCCTCTGGTTTTATTTCCAACCTCGCAAAAGGAATCTCCTCATCACACGCTTCGCAGTAGCCATAATCATCTTTCTCCATGCCCGCCAGCGCGGCAATAATTTCCCGCAAGGATTTCTCGTATGCCGAGCGATTCGCTATCGCCATTTGCTGTTGCTGCAAGGCATCACCACGGGAAACACGCCCTACTTTGGTTTGATCGAGCTCAACGGTTGCCGCTCGTTCCACCGAGTCACTGAGCAGTTGCTCAAGCTCTGTTTTCTTTGACATCAGGGTTTCGCGGAGTTGTTTTTGCTGTTGTTCGTTGAGGTGTTCCATATCTACTTAACTATAAGCGCTTAATTTAAAACTATAATTTTTCCGGAAAGCTGCTTATTATACGCGCAATTATGTAAGCAGAGACAACGAAAGGCGAATGAGCGACACCCCGCCCGATTTTGACAAGTTATTGACGATTTATGGTCGCAAACCGGTGCTTGAGGCATTGGAAGATAACAGTCTTGATATTTTCAAGCTGCATCTGGCCAGCAGTAATAAAAGTGCTGACATTATTAAACAGATCACTACTCTTGCCAAACAACGCAATATCGACATTGCAATGCATAGCAAGCTGGAGCTATCGCGCATTTCCAAAAACAGCCGTCAGGATCAAGGTGTGGCTCTTGATGTGGTCATGCCGAATTTCCTTAAGCCGAAACAGTTACTCAATCATTCAGGAGGCTCACAATCCGGCATTTCAGTAATGGCGATTGATGGTGTGACTAACCCGCAAAATCTGGGCATGATTATTCGTTCGGTATGCGCAAGCCCGATGACCTATCTACTGATCCCAAAGAAAGGCTGCGCGAAGCTTGATTCGCTGGTGATCAAAGCCAGTGCGGGTACTTTGTTCAAGGCAAGTATTGTGCGTTGTAATAATCTTGCAGAGACTCTACAACAACTACGCAACGATGGTTTTCGTGTGGTAACACTGTCTGCCGATGGCGAACAGTCGATATTTAATTATCAAAAACAAGGCAATACAGTTTTTATTGTGGGCAGTGAAAGTGAAGGCATTAGTGCGGCTTGTGAAAAACTCGCGGACACTTCGGTTTATATTCCAATGAATAATAATGTAGAGTCGCTGAATGCTGCAGTCAGTGCAGCCTTGCTTGCGTTTATTAGCGGTCAGCCTGCCAACTAAAACTAAACCATAAAGCCATCAACAACCGCTGGCACGAAGTCTCCCACTGGCAGCGGTTTGGCAAACAGGAATCCCTGGTAGATATCACAGCCTTCACTACTGAGAAAATCGAGTACTGCACGATTCTCTACCCCTTCTGCAATCACATGCATACCAAGGTTATGCGCAAGACCAATAATAGTTTTCGCAATCACGGCATCGTTTTCGTTATTGTCCAGATTCAATACAAACGATTTATCAATTTTCAGATAATCTATTGGAAAAGTACTCAAATAGCTAAGTGATGAATAACCGGTACCGAAATCATCAATCGACAATTGCACACCGCGTTCTTTCAAAGCAGCAAGTGCCTCAATACTGCTTTCGGTATCGTCCATCAAGGTGCCTTCGGTCAATTCCAGATCAAGCAGGTGCGGCGGAATACCGGTTTCCTTGATAACACGATCTACGGTATCTACAAGCTCACCCTTGAACTGGTAGGTGGAGATATTGACTGCCAATACGGAATCCTGAGGAATTTTACCGTCAGCCATCCACTGACACCAGGTATTACACGCTGTCATCAACACCCACTCACCCACCGGAATAATTAATCCGGTCTCTTCAAGCAGGTCAATAAACTCTACCGGAGGCACCAGACCAAGGGTACCATGATGCCAACGCAATAAAACTTCGGCGCCGCGCAAGCTCTTGTCCGGTTTAATCTGTGGCTGGAAATACAACTCCAGCTCATCAAGCTCTATCGCCTTGTATAAACTCAGTTCGAGATAGCGACGATGCTCTGCAGCATCATCCATATCCGACGTGTATTCCTGGTAGTTATTGCGCCCACCATTTTTCGCCTGATACATGGCCGTACCGGCATTTTTGATCAAATCGTCTGCGGACCAACCCACACTGTCGCTAAATGAAATGCCAACACTCGCTCCGATATAGATATCGTGGCCATCAAACTGAAAGGGTTTCGATAACAGTTTTATTACCATCTCGGCAACCACACAGGCCTCGGCGGTATCGTAAATGTTTTCGATCACCATAATAAATTCGTCACCATCGTAACGCGAGATAATGTCATCGTAACGCGCACAGCGGCGTAATCTTGCTGCCACTTCCTGCAACACCTTGTCACCCATATCCGTGCCATAGGTGTCGTTGGTTACTTTGAAACGATCAAGATCTATATATAAAACCGCCACCATATAACCTCGGCCATCGGTACGCATCAGCGCCGCAGACAAAGAGTCAATCAGCTGCTTGCGATTAACAAGATTGGTCAGCGAATCATGCACACTGAGGTGACTCAGTGCTTTTTCCGCTTCCTGTCTGGCGCGACGGGTTTCTGCATCACGTAATTCCCGCTCAATAGCTGGCGCCAGACGCGCAAGATTGTCTTTCATAATATAATCGTGGGCACCAGACTTCATCGCCTCTACCGCTGCATTCTCACCAATCATGCCAGAGACAATAATCACCGGCACATCCTTGCCACTTTGTTTAACAAGGTTTAGTGCTTCAACAGAGGAAAAGCCGTGCATATTATGATCAGTAATAACAATGTCCCACACCTGATTGTGTAACGCACGCTCCATATCCGCTTCCGTTTCAACCCGTTCATAACTGGGTTGATAACCGGCTTTTTTCAGTTCGCGCATAATCAGCACAGTGTCGTTTTCTGAATCTTCGGCTATAAGTATATTAAGTTCTGACATAGACTAACCCATATTTAATTATAGTTTTCCAAATCGGTACGAGATGGCGCTTTATTTAACGCCCCCCAATAACTACCAAGCAGTTTCATCATTTGCGCAAATTCTTCAAAGCTGACCGGCTTCTGCATATAGCTGTTCGCTCCCAGATTATATCCAGCCACCATATCACTCTCGCGTTTTGATGATGACATCAGCACAACAGGCTGGAAGCGCGTACGCTCATCACCACGAATATGCATTAACACATCGAGCCCGCTCATTTTTGGCAGTTTGATATCAAGCAAGGTGACAACCGGTTGCTGCGTCATATCGCGACCTTCATAGCGTCCTTCGCGAAACAGAAATTCCAACGCCTCCGGGCCATCGCTAACCACAATCACTTCATCGATATCAGGATGGTTGCGAAAGGCACGCCGAGCCAGCGCCACATCATCGGCGTTGTCTTCAACCAGCAGTACACAGTTATAGGTCTCGTGCATTGTTCGCCTGTTTATCCTGTTACTTTAAACTTGTTCACGCTCATCATCGGTTTTATACATGCCGAGAGTAAAATAAAATACCGCACCAGAGCCCGGTATACCTTCTGCCCAGATTTCACCACCATGACGATGCACAATGCGTGCAACCGTGGCAAGCCCGATACCCAACCCTTCAAAATCATCAGGGCCGTGCAAGCGCTGAAACGGGGCAAATAATTTATCAACATATTTCATATCAAAACCAACACCATTGTCGCGCACAAAAAACACCTGCTCCCCGTTGCGCTCGACCATACCGAGCTCTACACGCGGCTGTATGGTATTAGCACTATATTTCCACGCATTACTGATGAGGTTCTGCAAGGCAATGAACAGTAAAGCCCTGTCACCAAAACAGACCAGGTTTTTCGGACAAACAAATTCATATTTTTTCTCTGAATACTGCTCATGCAAACCATCCACCACTTCATTGCCGATCTCCACAAGATCAACGGCACGAAAATGCACCTCCTGACGAGAAACCCGGGACAGGTATAACAGACTGTCAATCAGTTTACCCATGCGCTGACTCGCCGAACGCATACGTCCGAGGTAATCCTTACCGGTTTCATCAAGCTGCTCACCACAATCCTCAAGCAAAGCCGCGCCAAAACCATCGATTGAGCGCAGCGGTGAGCGCAGGTCGTGAGAAACAGAATAAGTAAACGCTTCAAGTTCACGGTTAATATTTTTTAGCTCTGCGGTGCGCGCTTCAACTTCATCTTGTAGATTTTCCTTGGCTTCAAGCAAGGCGCGATTTTGCTCTTCAATCGTATCAAGCATGGTATTAAACGCATTGACGAGACGTCCAATTTCATCTTCCCGATCAAGCTGCGTGCGAATCGAGTAATCTTTGTTCGTGGTAATTTTATCGGCCATATCAATCAGCGATAACAGTGGCACGGAGATAATTGCCTGTATTTTGCTTGACAGAATAACCGCAATAAAACTTGCTAGCAGCAAGATCATCAACATCACAACAGAAAAAACCTTAAAGCGTTTATTCAGCACACCAAGATCTACGCGAATATGTAACTCACCGATTTTCTGCGACTCTTCCCACATAACCGGCTGCAACAGATCGAGATGCTGTGAGGTAAAACGGGAAATAAACGGTTGATTACTCAAACATTCCACCCCCTCAAGCTCCTGACCAGTCTGTTCAATGGGCTGCGCATGCTGACGTGAATACATTGCCACAACATCACCATATTCGTCGGTAATGCAGGAAGAAATAACGGAGGCATTAGCGCCGAGGCTATCGAGATTTTGCCTGACTTGATAAGGATCCTTGTAGGCAACAGCGGTTGCACTGCGGCTCGCAACAATACGCGCAAGAACGGTAAATTCATGCACCATATTTTTTTTATAAGCGCTGCGGTCATAAACAACAAAGGCGGTACAGGCAATCCACAAACTGACAAAGCTGATCACAAAAATGATCACCGTCAGCTGGTGTTTGATCGGCATATCCTTAAAAGCACGCATTGCGCTTTTACTCCGACAGCCCGGCCTATGGCATCAGGATGCCATTAACCCCTGCTCGCGAACCCACTCACAACGCACATGCATATCTGTGCTATCGGGTTCGTGGCAACCGGACATGGTTTCCCAATAGAAGGAGTGCACACCGGACAATTCTGTCTCAAGATGCACAACAACGGAGTCCCAGTACATTTTTTTCAACAACTCCTCGAACTTTGTCATCCAGCTGTTCCACTCGTACTCCACGGCCTTGTAGGAAGCGCCAAAGTGCATCACCTCGGTCTGGTAATTACCCTGACCTGGCACCACAGACGGGACATTGAACATTTCCTGACACAGAAATGGCCAGGCATCGGCGCGCGGCAGGGAAAGCATGGCTTCACGATTAATGCGGCGGCGCTCAAGGCTGACATGGGCCGCGCCATCTTTAATACACCCGTAAACAATTGATTCCTGATCCATACAAACTGCCTGTTAAATCGCCTGACTACAGCGGCAAAACCCCGCCAAAAACAGCTAAGTCATTGATATATAAGCCCATATTGAGCTAAAAACTCAACTTTATGCCCACATACTACAATTAATTGCTGCAAATATATACCGGATTTTGCCTGCGCCAGGGACGCTCAGGGGCAGCCGAGAAAACTGCACAGGGATCGTGCCAACGCCGCCAGGTCCCCTTCCATATGGAAGTGGTGTCCACCTGAAAACAGCTCAGTCTCAATGTCGGGAGAAACCTCTTGCAAGCGCTGCTTGATATTTTCTATACGATGCCCCATCGCTTCATCCCCCATATACAATCTGACCGGACATTCAAGTCGGTCAATAAAACTGCTGGCCTGGACCGGGGTCAGCATCATCGGCGATGGCATCAACAGGCGGTCATCGGTACGCCACCGCAACCCGCCTGTGACTTCGCGACTGTTGCGCTCAACCAGTAGTCGGGCCGTATCTTCCTTGACACCAAAACCGCCACGCAAACGGGTTTTAATCATCGTATCTATTGATGAAGCTAGCGATGGTTCGCGTCCGCGCCGCTGCATAAAGGTCTGAATATAACTGGAAAATTGTTCCGCAGCCTGGTCCTCTTGTGCTGTTAACGGCCATAAGCCTTCAAGCAACGCGAGTTTTTCAATACGGTCAGGAGCTACCGCAGCAACCAGACTTGCCACAATGGCACCGCGCGAATGACCAAGCAGGGAAAACCGCGGCCAGTTCATCGCATCAGCTAACAAAAGAATTTCTTTGACATCGTCCCAGATGTGGTAGCTCGCATCGGGAGAACGGTGATCACTGTGACCGTGACCAGCCATATCAAGTGCCAGTAATTGAAGGTTATTGAGATGGGGGCCAAGAGGCCTGAAACTGTGACAGTTATCGAGCCAGCCATGCAAGGCAATCACAGGTGGTTGATCAGACTGCCCCCATAACTCGGCGGCAAGGCGATTGCCTTCTACTTCTATTGCAAGAGCCTGTGGTTCTATTTTTTGTGATGAAGATGAATCAGTGCTCATGCCACAACAGTTCAGCCAGCCCCGCTGCCACAAGCTCTGTTTCCATGGCCACCAGATTGGCGGTCCCCATACTGATATAGCCCCGTTCAATGCCACACAAGGCTTCCACAAATGCACTCGACAATGGCTGGTGGCTGCACAGAGCTACCGAGTGTTCATTTTTAAAATCCATGGCGGCAAGACCATCAATAGCCGTTTGTGGCGCAGCATCCGGTACCAGCCAGTCCACCTGAATCAGCTCATCCTCATAGCCAATCGTTTTTGCCATCAGGTCTGCTGTTTGCCGTGCTCGCAAATAGGGGCTGGTGAGAATGCGGGTTAAACCCTGCAGTTCATTACGACGCTTTTCAACATTTGCACACACTTTGTCGACGCCGGCATCAGTGAGCGTACGATCCATGTCGCTATTGCCCTGCCAACCTGCCTCGCCGTGGCGCATTAAAAAAACTTTCACCCTGTTTTTACCTTTGGTCCTGACCTGTCATTTACGCTGTTAACAGCCTGACTATATCAGGATATAACAAATTCCACATCAGCATTGGACTCTCCCCCCATTAGCGCTTCGACCTGCTCATCAATGGTAGATCCATTGAACAAAATTTCATACAGGCTGTTTGCCAGTGGCATATAGATATTATTCTCTTCGGCGCGCTGCTTCACCAGTTTCAGAGTATTCACACCTTCCGCCACTTGCCCGACAGTTTCTACTGCTTCTTCCAGCGATACTCCTTTACCAATTTCCATACCAATACGGTAGTTACGGCTCAACGGAGAGCTACAGGTCACAATCAGATCTCCTACCCCCGAAAGGCCGATAAATGTCATCGGGTTGGCACCCATGCTGACAGCAAAGCGACTCATCTCGGCAAGGCTACGCGTCATAATCATACTGACAGTGTTTTGCCCGAGACCCATTGAAGCCGCCATGCCGGAAATAATCGCATAGATATTTTTTAACACACCACCAAGTTCAACACCGTAGACATCGTTATTTTCATAAACCCGGAAATACGAACAGCGCAATGCCTGTTCTACACGTTCACAAACGCGCTGATCTTCACTGGCTACCACTGTACCGGTTAGCTGCTTTTCAGAAATTTCCCGCGCAAGGTTTGGCCCACTGATAACACCACAGGGATGCTCAGGCAGTACATCAGTGATCACCTGACTCATCAGTTTAAAACTGCCGACTTCAATCCCCTTGCTGGTACTGACAATCAATGCACCGGACTCAAGCAACGGCTTGGCCTGATTCAAAACATCACGGAAGGACTTGCTCGGCACCGATACCAGCACCAGCTCACTGCCTTGCAAAGCCTGTTGCAAATCCGCAGTGATGGTTAAATTATCGTGCAGCGTATAACCAGGGAAGTAGGCGGTGTTTTCCCGGCTACGGGAAACTTCTGCTGCACGCGCGCTGTCGCGCATCCAGAGTACGGCTTCACTGGCATTCTCCGCCAGCAGATTGGCAAGCACCGTACCGAAACTGCCCCCGCCCAGTACTACAGCCCGGGTAATGGGTTTTGTTGCTCCTGATGCCATAGCAGCCCCCCTGCAATATTATCTGTATGCGCATAAACAAACACATCTGCCACCCTGTTTATCTTCAGGGTGTGCCGATTATAGGACGTCAGTGTTGGTGATGTAACCCGCACATCTCAGTTTTCACAGGGCTGATAACTCCAGCAACAAACGATTGAGGCGCTGCACATAACTGGCGGGATCTTCAAGCGTGCCACCCGCCGCCAGGTTTGCCTGATCGAGTAATACGCGGGACAGATCTGCAAAGCGATCTTCGTCCGGTTCCTGATCAAGACGTTTCACCAGCGGGTGCTCCGGATTCAATTCAAAGACTGGTTTGCTGTCGGGCAAGCTTTGGCCCGCCGCTTCCATAATGCGACGCATCTGCGCACCCATATCCTGCTCACCCACGACCAGACAAGCCGGCGAATCCGTTAAACGATGGGTAATGCGTACATCTTCTACATCGTTATCCAGTTTTTCTTTAACGCGTTCGACAAGGCCTTCAAATTCCTTCGCCACCTCTTCCTGGGCTTGTTTCTCATCATCATCGAGATCACCAAGATCCAGCGCACCGCGCCCAACATCCTCAAACGGTTTCTCGTCAAACATCATCAGGTTATTCATCAACCAGTCATCAACGCGGTCGTGTAACAGCAGCACCTCGATGCCTTTTTTGCGAAACACTTCCAGATGCGGGCTGTTGGCTGCAGTAGTGTAATTCTCCGCTACCACATAGTAGATTTTTTCCTGACCATCTTTCATCCGCGAAATATAGTCTTCCAGTGACTGAGTCTGATCATCTTCGCCAGTATGCGTGGAAGAAAAGCGCAGCAACCTGGCAATTTTATCCTTATTGGAAAAATCTTCTGCCGGCCCTTCCTTAAGCACCTGGCCAAACTCCTTCCAGAATGTTGCATACTGTTCCGGCTCTTTTTTCGCAAGCTTTTCCAACATATCCAGCACACGTTTGGTCAGCGCACTGCGCATGGAATCTACCGCCGGATCCTGCTGCAGAATCTCACGGGAAACATTCAGTGAAATATCATTGGAATCTACCACACCTTTGACAAAGCGTAGATAGAGCGGCAGAAATTGTTCCGCCTCATCCATAATAAACGTGCGCTGCACATACAACTTGAGTCCGCGAATTCCATCGCGATTCCACATATCAAACGGTGCCCGCGCTGGCAGATAGAGCAGGCTGGTGTATTCCAGCTTGCCTTCCACCTTGTTATGGCTCCAGCTCAGTGGGTCGTCAAAGTCATGGGAGACATGTTTGTAAAATTCTTGATACTCTTCGTCCGAAACCTCACTGCGTGAACGTGTCCAGAGTGCGGTTGCATCGTTGATTTTTTCAAACTCCGGTGTTTTTTCTTCCGACTCTTCTTCACTGCCAGCAGCATCATTATCTTCACCCGCTGCGGGTAACTCCTGCTTTAGCATCTCTACCGGAATCGCAATATGATCCGAGTATTTTTTAATCACCGTACGCAGGCGCCATTCATCGGCAAACTCTGCTTCATCAGTTTTAAGATGCAACACTATTCGGGTGCCACGATCTGCTTTTTCAACGTTTTCAATCAAAAACTCCGATTCACCGGCAGACTCCCAACGCACACCTTCTTCAGCGCCCACACCAGCCTTGCGCGTAAACACTTCAACCTTTTCAGCAACAATAAACGCCGAATAAAAACCTACACCAAACTGACCGATCAGGTGGGAGTCCTTCTGCTGATCACCCGTCAGTTTCTGCAGGAATTCAGCGGTACCAGATTTCGCAATAGTGCCGAGATTTTCAACCACCTCGTCGCGACTCATACCAATTCCGTTATCACTGATTGTAATCGTATTGCTATCCTTGTCTGCCTCGACACGTACACGCAACTCGGCATCACCTTCGAACAGAGCATCATTAGCGAGCGCCTCAAAGCGCAGTTTGTCTGCTGCATCGGCGGCATTGGAAATCAGCTCGCGTATGAAGATTTCTTTATTACTATATAAAGAGTGAATCATCAGATGCAGCAATTGTTTGGCTTCCGTCTGGAAGCCGAGGGTTTCAGCTTGGGTTTCTACAGTCATAACACCATCCATCAAAGGTTTATTGCCCGAATATGGGGCTAATCCAGTGAATTTCAAGCAAAAAAAATGTGATTAGGCTAAAATGCCGCCGTCCCGGTCGTGCATTCCCTAATGAGACAGCAACTGTTCAAATTTTCCACTGCCCTGACTGCCTTGCTGCTGGGCTGTCTCCTCTGCGCTGCATCCTCTTTCGCCCAGCCCCAGGGCAAGAGACAACTGGTAATCGCCGCCCATGAATGGCCCCCCTATGCCTCGCGAGACAGCATGTACTTTGGCATGGTGCCGCGTATCATTTCAGAGGCCCTGCACTCCCAAGGTTACGACGTAAAATACCGCTTTATGCACTGGTCCGATGCACTCGATGGCATTATTACCGAAGAGTTCGATGGCGCCATTATCTGGGTGATGGAAGATTTAAACCATCCGGCATTTCTTATCAGCGACCCGATTGTCCACTATCGCTCGGCACTGTATTACCGCAAGTCATTGCCACGCCCTACCAGCTCCGACGACCTGCTCGGCTTCCGCATGGGGCTTAACTCTCACTATGTCTACGACCAGGACAGCTACGAGTTACTCAAGGACAATCTGATTTTGCCAATCGAAGGTCACTCCGATTTGACCAATTTCCAGTATTTGATCGAGGGCCGCATCGATTACTTTCTGACACCACTGCTCACGAGCAAACCTCTGCTGCGCAACAATTTCCCCAAAGAGCAGCAACAGCAACTTGACTACAGCACGAGTATCTTCAAATTTCCGCCAACTCACCTGATTGTCAACCGCTACCGTGACGGCAGCGACGAGATCATGAATCAATTTAACGCCAGCTTGAAACGCATGGAAAATAACGGCACCATTGACCGCTATATTCGCGACTTTCGTTTCAGCAAGTATTAAGCTTCTTTTTATTAAAGTACCAATATCCCTGAACTGCTATGGACCTGACCACCCTTAATGCAATATCCCCAATCGATGGCCGCTACCGCAATAAAACCGGTGAGCTTGGCCAAATATTCAGCGAATTCGGCCTGATCAAGGCCCGCGTCACTGTTGAAGTTCGCTGGCTGCAACAGCTCGCACAACACACGGGCATAGAAGAGGTCAAAGCGTTTTCCAGTGAAGCAAACGGCCTGCTTGAGAGTATTGTCAGTGACTTCTCTGCCGAGGATGCTGAAGCGATCAAAACTATCGAGCGCACCACCAATCACGATGTAAAAGCGGTGGAATACTTTATCAAGCAAAAAATTGCCGACAACACAGAACTCAATACTGTTTCGGAATTTGTCCACTTTGCCTGCACTTCTGAAGACATTAATAACCTCTCCCACGCCCTGATGCTAAAACAGGGCCGCGATGAAGAGCTACTGCCCACACTTGAAAACGTACACAGCGAAATCGCAGCCATGGCCCACGCCTATGCTGACACGTCGATGCTATCGCGCACTCACGGGCAAACCGCCTCACCAACAACGGTGGGCAAGGAAATGGCCAATGTCGCTGCTCGCCTGCAACGTCAAATAGAACAAATTCGCTCCGTGGATATTCTCGGCAAAATTAATGGCGCGGTTGGCAACTACAATGCCCACCTTGCCACCTACCCGAAAGTAGACTGGCAGGCAAACGCACAGCAGTTTGTTGAAAGCCTCGACCTGGTCTGGAACCCCTACACTACCCAGATCGAGCCCCACGATTACATGGCGGAGCTGTTTGATGCTATCGCCCGCGCCAATACAATCCTGATCGACTTTGATCGCGACATCTGGGCCTATATATCACTCGGCTATTTCAAACAAAAAGTTGTCGCTGGTGAAGTCGGTTCCTCTACCATGCCGCACAAGGTAAATCCGATCGATTTTGAAAACTCTGAAGGCAATCTGGGGATCGCCAATGCCGTGTTTGGCCACCTCAGTGCCAAACTGCCAATTTCCCGCTGGCAACGCGACCTTACTGACTCCACCGTTTTGCGCAATATGGGTGTGGGTTTTGCCTACAGCATGATCGCCTACGCCTCCACACTCAAAGGTATTGGCAAGCTTGAACTCAATACTGACAGGCTCGCCGAAGATCTCGGCAACAGCTGGGAAGTACTCGCCGAGCCCATCCAGACTATTATGCGCCGTTATCATGTCGATGAGCCGTATGAAAAACTCAAGGCACTCACTCGTGGTCAACAAATCACCGCTACCGTACTCGAAGAGTTTATTAATGGCCTTGATATCCCCGAAGAAGGCAAGCAGGCAATGCGCGAGCTGACACCTGCAAACTATATCGGCAACGCGGTGGAGCAAGCCAAAGACCTTAAACGCTAGTCAACCCGTGATGCCAGGCGAACTTGATCTCGACATTTTTTTCGCCGACTACTGGCAACAGCGCCCGCTTTATATTCCTCAGTTCCTCCCGAACTGTGACAAACTGATCGAAGCCGAAGAGCTCGCCGGACTCGCCTGTGAGGAAGAGATAGAATCTCGTCTCGTGTTCAGCGACGAAAACTGGCGATTACAACACGGCCCATTTCAGGAAAGCGACTTTTTGCAACTGCCTGCACGTGGCTGGAGCCTGTTGGTACAAAGCGTGAATCATCAGGTACCGGAGATTCACGCGCTCTATGATTATTTTCGCTTTCTACCGCAGTGGCGCTTTGACGACATTATGGCGAGCTATACCCCTGGCGGCGGTTGCAGTGGCCCTCACTTTGATTACTACGATGTATTTATTCTACAAGCTACTGGACAGCGCGAGTGGCAACTCGGCGAACACTGTGGTCCACACAGCACTCTGCGCCATGATTGCGATCTGTGCTTACTGGAGAATTTCAGCGCGACTGAAACGTATATTTTGCAACCCGGTGACTTGCTTTATATTCCACAACAACTCGCCCATTGGGGCAAAGGCGACGCGGAAAGCCTTAGTTACTCCATCGGCTTTCGCAGTCCGAGCGATGCGGAGTTACTCGCCGTGATTAGCGACCATATTGGCAATGAGCTTGGCGAACATCAGCGCTTGCAGGAAAATGGCCCGCAACCCACAACGGCCAATGGCGCCATTGATGCAGCCACCCTTGCACAGTTGCGTACACGACTACACACCTTGATAGATGACTGTGACCTCAACACCGTGTTTGGCGAATACGTCAGTAGTCTCGCTCATCCGGAAGGCCTGCCTGAACTGGATGACGACTTAAAAATCAACGACCGTATTGAACTACAAGCACTGCTTGATGATCTACAAACACAGCAGCAGCCACTACTGAAAGATGAAAGCGCACGGCTACTTTATCTCGCAGAGAGTGACGGAAATACCCGCCTGTTTTGCAATGGCCAACGCTGTGAACCCACCGTTACTGCGGCATTGGCACAATTGCTCTGCGATCATCATGCCGTGAGCCCGTCACAATTACAGCCTTTTTTGCTTGATTCCGGAGCTGTTGAGCTATTAATCTGGTTGCTCAACCACGGTATTTTCTATTGGCATGAGTGAGACTGACGACGGACTCGATTTTAACCCGGTACGCTCCATGATCGCCGACTGGCAAACGGAAGGCTTGATTCTGCGTGACATTCGCACAACGGTTTTTATCGAAGAACAGAAAGTACCGGCCGAACTCGAGTGGGATGAAGAAGACAGTACCTCTGTACATTTTCTTGCCTTCGTCGATAACGAGCCGGTAGCCTGCGCCCGGCTCACGCCGGACGGGCAACTCGGCCGCATGGCTGTATTGAAACCCCACCGCCGCAACGGTGTTGGCAGTGCACTAATGCGCTTTATCCTGCTTGAATCACCGAAGCTTGGTTTTTCCAGCTTATTCCTGCACGCACAAACTGAAGCCATACCGTTTTATAAAAACTTCGAGTTTCAGACAGAGGGTGACATTTTTGTCGAAGCAAATATCGACCACCAGAGAATGGGACGTATGCTGCCACCGGATCGCAGCCATATCGCTTCCGGCAGTGATATTATTCGCCTTGAGTCTATGGAAGCGTTTCGCGAACAATCGCTGTTACTCGCTGAAAATGCACGGCACAAGCTTGCGATTTTTAGCGACCACCTTGACCCCGCACTCTACAACCACGAGGATTTTACAAGCGCCGTTCTTACACTGACCAAGCGCAGTCGCTTTAACAAAGTACGTATACTTGTACGCGAAACCAAACCCCTGCTCGACTGCGGCCACCGCCTGTTACGCCTTTACCAACGCAGTAACGGTCAGATTGATATTCGCAAACTCACGATCAACCCGAATCAAAACATCCACGAATTTTTACTTAGTGATGACTGCGGTATCGTGCATCGACAGGATGAAAAATATTATCGTGGCATTAGCTATCTTGAACACCGTGGCCGCGTCAAACAGGAACTGGAAGCCTTTGATGAAATGTGGAACAGAGCTGCTACCGATCCTGAACTGAAACGGCTAACGGTATAGGTATAGCGCCATGCCTGAGACACTGCTCTTTTACCCTGTTTACCTTGCGCAAAAAACTGCTTATCTCTTTTTATCTGCCGTCTTGTGTTGTGTCTGCCTCATACACAACACTCACGCAAATAATCGCGAGGCCTATGTGATTGAACTGCAACACCAGTTACCACAAACCATGATCCCAACCCTGAAACCTCTACTTCGCAAAGGTGACGGCATCACCGGCTTTCAAAATGAAATCATTGTCACCACAGACCCGGCAACCTATAAGCAAGTACACACCCTTGCAACACAACTGGATCGACCGTTACGCAATCTGCTCATCAACGTAAAGAACAATAGCAGTGGCGATAGCAACGATGCCGAAGCCGGCTT
Organism: Pseudomonadales bacterium; assembly: GCA_028280345.1. GTDB lineage: Bacteria > Pseudomonadota > Gammaproteobacteria > Pseudomonadales > UBA7239 > JANQLY01. The sequence continues at coordinate 159,096 of JANQLY010000023.1, forward strand.
TAGCGGCGGCATCAAAACCGGACAAGTCATCATTCATACCGGCGAGCCCATAGAAAGGAAAGATGGCCTGACCATCCGCCATGAAGACCTTGCCTTCCAGGCAAACAGCACTACCCGTACAACCACTTCACAATCGACGCAGCAGATACGCGCAGTGGAAGGTCTGCCCGCATTTATTTATACAGGACAGTCCCGGTCAGTCAAAAACTACGATCAGTGGGGCAATCCCACCAGTGAATTTATCGATGCCAACCGCGGCTTTTATGTCACAGCACGCATTACCGGAGAACGGGTGCTGCTGGAGATCAGTATCGAAAATGATCAGTTTGATGACAACGCCTTTGACAGCGAACTGGCGAATTTGCGCAACCCGGTCATCAATACAGAAAGACTCAGCACTACCGTGAGTGGCCGGATCGGCGAGTGGATATCCCTCGGTGGTATCAGTGTAGAAACGGACGAAAACGGCAGAACCTATGTAAAAAAATCTACAGCAAGTGGCGGAAATCTCGGTGATTATGCGATAAAAATTACCGCACTTTATTAACAGGTACGCGTTTTACCCGGTTTTAAAGGCGTAACGGCCAATTTCACCCGGTAGTTTTTTTACAGTGTATTTTTTTTACAAATCCCTCATTTAAAAACAATTTGACTTTCCCCTGCCAGATAAGCATGATGCGCGCGTCCTGTGAGGCCAGCACCAATAAATACGCTGTATATAGCGGCAATATTGGCTGAGCATTAACACTACCCTGCTTTTGCCCAATCGTGCTGATCCAAAAGATCACACGATCCTGACCTCCACCAGACTAAGGCCTGCGAATTGCGATTCAGACAGGCTTTCGGTTGCCCTGAGGGGCGGGAATAACTACTCATACTGTCGAGGTTCATCTATGTCTCAATACAATCGTGCTGAAGAAATCGCTCGTCTCGAAAAAGACTGGGCAGAAAACCCACGCTGGAAAGGTGTCAAACGCGGCTATAGCGCTGAAGACGTCGTTCGTCTGCGCGGCTCCCTGAAAGTTGAAAACACGCTGGCCAAACAAGGCGCTGAAAAGCTCTGGCAACTGGTCAACGGCGACGCCAAAAAAGGTTATGTTAACTGTCTTGGCGCACTGACTGGTGGTCAGGCCATGCAACAGGTTAAAGCCGGTATCGAAGCAATCTACCTGTCTGGCTGGCAGGTTGCAGCGGATAACAACACATCCATGACCATGTACCCCGACCAATCTCTGTACGCCGTCAACTCGGTTCCGACTGTCGTACAGCGCATCAACAATGCATTCCGTCGCGCGGATCAAATTCAGTGGCAAAAAGACATTAATGAAGGTGACGAAGGTTACGTTGACTACTTTGCCCCGATCGTCGCTGATGCTGAAGCCGGTTTCGGCGGCGTACTTAACGCTTACGAACTGATGAAAGGCATGATTGAAGCAGGCGCCGCAGGCGTGCACTTCGAAGACCAGCTCGCTTCCGTGAAAAAATGCGGTCACATGGGTGGCAAGGTCCTGGTTCCCACCAGCGAAGCCGTACAAAAGCTGGTTGCCGCACGCCTCGCTGCTGACGTTGCCGACGTACCGACTATCGTACTGGCACGTACCGATGCCAACGCTGCCGACCTGCTCACTTCTGATTGCGACGAACGCGACAAGGCATTCTGTACTGGCGAGCGCACTGCAGAAGGTTTCTACCGCACTAAAGCCGGTATTGACCAGGCAATTGATCGTGGCCTTTCCTATGCACCTTATGCCGATCTACTGTGGTGTGAAACTGCCACTCCGGATCTTGACGAAGCGAAGAAATTTGCCGACGCAATTCGCAAGGAATACCCGGATCAACTGCTCGCCTACAACTGCTCTCCGTCTTTCAACTGGAAGAAAAACCTCGACGATGCGACTATCGCGAAATTCCAGCAGGAGTTGAGCAACATGGGCTACAAGTATCAGTTCATCACTCTCGCAGGTATTCACAACATGTGGTACAACATGTTCGATCTCGCGCACAACTACGCGCAAGGTGAAGGCATGAAGCACTACGTAGAAATGGTTCAGGAGCCGGAATTCGCAGCAGCCAAACGCGGCTACTCTTTCGTTGCTCACCAACAGGAAGTGGGTACCGGTTACTTCGACGATATGACTACCGTGATTCAGGGTGGCCAGTCTTCTGTAACTGCACTGACCGGTTCTACCGAAGAAGAGCAATTCAGCACGGGTTCATAAACCACTACTGCATTGCTGCAAAAAAGGCCACTTTCGAGTGGCCTTTTTTATGCCCTTTTCCCAACCAGGAGTTTCACATAGAACTGGATTTGTTTACACTTTGCTGCATCTGAATATGATGCGCAGGAAAGGATTACGGCAATGCCAATAGAGAATATATGGATGGATCGACGCACCGTACACCAAAAATATACGGGCACTGTAACGATCGAGCAGCTTTATGAAAACACTGTTCATCTTCAAGGTCACCCTGACGCTGATGATATTCGCTATATCATCAGTGACTGGCTGGACGTAGAGCATATCGATATTGATCCGGAAGAAATTCAGAAACTCGCTGCTATTAATACCGGAGCCGCCATCACCAATCCGAATATTGAAATCGCTTATGTAATGAACGATGAAAGTGCTCAGGCACTTGCACAGTTATTCCATCTTGATATTCAGGCTGGCGAATGGCAGGTAACTTTTTTCAACAGTGTTGCTGAAGCCGAACAGGCCATAAAAAAGCAATCCTGACAATTGACAACACGGCATGAGAGAACTTTCACCATCTTCTATTCTTTGCTGGACAGACTGCAAGCACTACCACTCCAACGCTATGCCTTCACAACGACTTGAGTCTCGTCTTGGCAAACAACTACTAACTTCTGCATTGGAAACGTTTTATCAGCTAGAGCCACACCAATTAATACTAAAACGTACCGCTAACGGCAAACCTTTTCTAAAATACCATCCCGATATTGCCTGTAGCATTACCCACAGCCACGGCCGCGTCGCCAGCGTCCAGGGACCTGTCGCCGCACTCGGCATCGATATGGAGTACATGCAGCGTTCCAATAATGTTGACGCAGTAGCGAAGCGCTATTTTCACCCACAGGAAGTTGCCGCGCTGCAAGACAACACATTATCTACTGCACAACGCAAATTACATTTCTTTTGTCTTTGGACTCTGAAGGAAGCCACCATCAAGGCTCTGGGCAAAACCGTTAACAGTGCCACCCTCTGCAATATCGCGTTTTCACTCAATGGATCACAAATTAATCCGCTATTCACGCTACCGGCCAACCGGCGCTGGTCTTTTTTGACACTGCAACTTGATGACGACTATGTTGTTAGTCTGGTCACAGCACAGCGCTGCTATCTGCCCCGGTCTTTAGCCACACGACAGTTTTTCACTGAGGACTGTCGGCGTTTTGGTGCCAGACCGCTACAAGCATTGTTTTATGGCAGCCAATAAAAAAGGCAGGTGATTAACACCCGCCTTTTTTACTGAACCCAATTTATCAGCTTACATATACATAAACATCAGCTCATAAACCACAGCCGGGCGATCCTGACCCACCACATTGATGTGGTTTTCCAGAGTCACACAGGTTTGTCCTTTCGGCGTTGTTTCAACCGACTTCACACGAGCACGGGTATGTAACTTGCTACCCACCGGTACCGCACCGGTAAAACGCAACTTGTTGGAACCGTAGTTAAGCATGTTGTTAAAGCCTGTCACTTCCCAATTCTGCTCAGTACGCATTTTCGGTAACAGGACAAGAGTCAGAAAACCATGGGCAATGGTAGTACCAAATGGGCTGGATTCCTTGCACTGCTCCGGATCAGTGTGCATCCAGTAATTATCGCCGGTCATTTCTGCGAATTGATTGATCAACTCCTGGGTCACCTCAATCTCCTCGCTCCAGGGGCCGAATTCCTCAGAAACCAGCTCCTGCATGCCGTCGACGTCGTTGAATTGATACTGCTTCATGGTAGGTAATCTCCTAAGTAATCACGTGATTGGCATACGCCTAAAATAGCGGTCGGCTATGGTAATCGCCCCTCCTGTCTTTGTATAGGGTATTAGTCTGCCATAGGTCCGGCTCCTGATTTTACGTTAGATTCAGGGGTAATTTGCCAATAGTTTTGGATTCTATTGTCATTGAGCTGCGCGTATCATCCAGTATCCTACGCCCGCAACGAACTACCATCATTTATTGAGGATTTTCACATGCCTGAAGCCGTAATTGTCGAAGCAGCCAGAACCCCCATCGCCCGCGGAAAGCCGATAGTCGGTGATCTCAGTGGCCTGCACGCCGCTGAACTCCTCGCCCTGTCTATCCAGGGTGTGATCGAGCGCTCCGGCATTCCCTATGAAGTGGTTGATCAGGTTATTGCCGGTTGTGTTACCCAGGCCGGAGAACAGGCAGGAAACCTCGCCCGTATCGCATGGTTGAGCATGGGCAAGTCCTACGCCCCATCCGGTACGACTGTAGACACGCAATGTGGCTCTGCCCAGCAAGCCAGCCATATGGTCTCTGCTTTCATTAATAATGGCTCTTTCGATGTCGGCATTTCCTGTGGCGTTGAAGCCATGAGCCGTGTTGGTCTCGGCATGAATGTGATGAACGGCCCTGGCTACTTCATTCCGCCGGAGTTCCCCTGGGATATGCCCAACCAGTTTGAAGCCGCAGAACGCATCGCAAAAAACCGCGGCATCACCCGCCAGGACGTTGATGAATTTGCCTGTGCTTCACAAAACCGCGCCAAAGCCGCCTGGGACGAAGGTCGCTTTGACCGCGAAGTCATTAAAGTTGAAGCCCCGGTACTTGGCGAAGACGGTCAGCCCACAGGCGAAACCAAAACCGTTAGCAAGGACCAGGGTCTGCGCGACACCACCGTAGAAGGACTCGGTCAACTTAACCCGGTTAACGAAGGCGGCATCCATACCGCCGGCAACGCTAGCCAGATTTCCGATGGCTCTTCCGCGATTCTGTGGATGAGCGCCGACAAAGCCAAAGAGCTTGGTCTGAAACCCCGCGCCCGTATCGTTACCGATGTGGTTGCCGGTACTGACCCCTACTACTTGCTCGACGGACCGGTAGATGCGACCAACGCTCTGCTGAAAAAATCCGGTATGAGCATTAGCGATATTGACCTGTTTGAAATCAACGAAGCCTTTGCCGCTGTTGCGCTGAGTTGGGCTTCTGTATTCAAACCGGACATGGACAAGGTAAACGTCAATGGCGGCGCGATTGCAATTGGTCACCCGGTTGGTTCCACGGGTACACGCCTGATTACCACTGCACTGCACGAGCTGGAACGCACGGATAAAACTACTGCGTTGATCAGTATGTGTTGTGGGGCGTCGGTGGGTACGGGCACTATCATCGAGCGCATTTAGTTTTTGTAGCTATTGCACTTGGAGGTTCTTTGTCAAAAACCGTTTCGCAATGCTCAGGTATTTACTATACATTCCGCTTGCTCAACGGCTTTTTCCTCGAACCTCCTGCGCTCATAACGCTACAACTTACTGCCAGCTTCATATTTAGACAAATTTAAAGTTTTTAATTTATTAGAGAGGTTTTATTATGGGAGATCTAACCGATAAAGTTGCGATCATTACCGGTGCCGGCCGTGGCCTCGGTCGCGAAGAAGCACTGCAACTGGCTTCCCAGGGTGCAAAGATTGTCATTAACGACATCAACCTGCCTGATGCTGAAGAAGCAGCCAACGCTACCGTTGAAGAAATCAAAGCCGCTGGCGGCGATGCGATCGCAGTATTCGGTGACTGTGCCGATACTGCAGATTCTGAAAAACTGTTCCAGACTGCGATCGATACTTATGGCGATGTAAACATTATGGTTAACAACGCAGGCTTCTGTCGTGACAAAACCATTTTTGGTATGAGCGACGAAGAATTCGATTCGGTTGTTCGCGTGCATTTGCGCGGTCACTTCGTCAACATGCGTAACGCTACAAAATACTGGCGTGAAAAAGCCAAAACCGGTGAGCAGGTTTACGCTCGCCTGATCAGCACGTCTTCTGAAGCGATGCTGTTTTGCTCCCCTGGCCAGCCGAACTACGCCGCCGCCAAAGCCGGTATTACTGCCATGACGCTCGGCACTGCGCAACTGATGATCAAATACGGCATTACCTGCAACGTGATTATGCCGCGAGCGCGTACTGATATGACCAACCAGGGTCCGACCGCAGCCATGTTCCAGGCACCGGAAGAAGGTTTTGATCTGTGGAACCCGGAAAATGTTGCGCCACTTGTGGGCTACCTGAGTTCACCGGAAGCAGCCAATATTTCCGGTGAAGTGTTTGTTGTCTGGGGTGGCCGTGTCAATATCGTACAACGCCCGACACTGGACAAGTTTTACGATAACCCGGAAGGTGGCAAGTGGAGTCTTGAAAGTTTGCACAACAGCCTCGGCGATTACTTTAACGATGATCACACACCGGTTGTTGACGGCTTCTCTGTTCCACCGCAGTAATAGCCAATAGAAAAAGCATGCATTCAATTGCATTAAAAGGGTGCTACGGCACCCTTTTTTATTGCTGACCGTTTATTTGGAACAACTTTTGTAAGCGAGTGTAATAACCATGAGCTCAGATAGAAACCGTGAAGCCTTGCCGATAAACTCCATGACCGATGGCGACTCCCATCGTGTCGCCGACGCCTTGCGCCAGCTTAATCACACACTGGTTGCAAAGAATATTCCCAACGACAAAGTCAGGCAGTTTGCCGAGCAACTCGAAGCACTCGCCACAGAATTTGCTGCGCTTACAGACGAGGAACGACCGCGGGATTTTGGTCAAATTGAGAGTGATGAAGAAAGCGCTGCGGGTACCGGCTATGAATACGGTGCGGGCAACGCCCTGTCCTATCGTCCGGTGAGCGGCAAGTGCAATACTCTCGCACCTCCGGTTAAATACTTCAAAGGTGATGATGGCTTATCCGCAGAAGTAACATTTGGTCCAGCCTACGAAGGCCCACCCGGACTCGTACACGGCGGTTATATTGCTGCCTGTATGGATGAAGTATTCGGTATCGCAATGACTCATTCCGGCCTTGATGTACCGTGTATGACCGGCACACTGAAAGTTATCTACCGCGCTCCGGTTCCTCTTAATCAGACGCTTACGTATAAAGCCTGGCTAAAAGAGGAAGAAGGTCGCAAGGTTTTTATGCAGTGTGTGCTCACCGATCCACAGGGCAATATGCTTTGCGAAGGTGAAACGATATTTTTAAAAATTGATCCCGACCTGTACGCTTCGTTCAGCGGCTAGAGCTAAGCCATTACGTGCCCGATAATGTAGACGAATAATCTAGCTCAGTGGTGACTTTACCAGGCTAAACGTTTCGCAAAGCAACTCCTCCCTGCGAGATGAACTGCCCACCATCACCGTATACTTTCCTATATCGTTAACCCAGGCTTTCTGTTCGCTGTCATAACGCTGTAAATCTTCGGCACTGATTTCAAACGACAGTACTGTATCCTCACCAGCTTCAAGACTCACTTTGCGAAATCCGCGCAGTAATTTTTCCGGACGCTCAATACCATTACTTTGCACTACCTCGTCAAAACCAATATAAAGCTGTACAACTTCACTGCCAGCACGTTCACCACTATTTTTTAGTTGCACACCAACCGTAAGCACATCACCTACAGCGATTTCATCGCCATCAATACTGAGCATCATATAATCGAACTGTGTATAACCAAGCCCATGACCAAACGCATACGCTGGCTCCACTGCTGTTTTATCCAAATGGGTATAGCCATGGTAATAACCGTAATCAATAGACTCGGCAAAGGCACTAAACGGCACCAGATCATCCGCCTTGTGTGGCACACTAAATGGCAAACGTCCGGAAGGGTTCACGTCACCGAACAGAATACGTGCAAATGCATTTCCCCCTTCCATACCCGGATACCAAGCCATCAGAATCGCCTCGACATTCGTATCCCACTCCGAAGTGACAATCGCGCTGCCACCGATCATCGCTACTATCGTGTTTGGACTGACCTCGGCAGTTTGCCGAATCAGCACTTCCTCTGTCTCGTGCAGGGACAGGCTACTGCGGTCACCACCAATCGCGACTTTTTGCTTACCCTGTCCCGGTGGCTTTTGATTGGACGCGAGGTTTTCTCCCTCATCGTCATGCCGATAACCTACAACTAACAAGGTAATGTCGGCATCCATGGCCACTCGGTTTGCCTCAGCAACATTTTTCCCATCGTGAAAAATAATACGCGTCCCGCTGGCCTGGTCTTCTACATAGCGTTGTAAACCAGCCAATAACGTCACGACCTCCGGCGGTGAAACACGGCTACTACCGTGATCCCCAAGATTTTCAACCACAGCCAGTTCCCCGATGAATGCGATGGTTTGCTCCCGGGTTACATCCAGCGGCAGCAGCTGCTCATTTTTTAATAACACCATACTTTGCTCAGCCACTTCACGCGCCAGATGTCGATGTTCATCACACGCCAACAAATGCTCACTGTAATCCTGCGGATCGGTACGCGAGATAAAATCCAGCTTGGTACGCAAAACACGCCGGGTATTGCGCTCAATCAACGCTTCATCCACCTCACCCTGCTTTAGTGCACTGTGCAGCTTTCCACCCAGGTATTTGTTATAGGGCATCTCGACATCCATACCGGCAACAACCGGTTTAACCGGATGGCGCACCCCCCATAACCAATCAGAGGTGACAAAACCTTCAAACCCCCACTGCTCACGCAGCACATCATTTAGTAGATATTCGCTGTGACCGCAGTATTCTCCATTCAACTGGTTATAGGCACTCATAATTGAAGCTACACCGGCATCAACACATCTTTTAAAATGTGGAAAATAAACTTCCTGCAAAGTTCGTTCATCAACTTTCACATCAATATAAAAACGCGAATTTTCAATACTATTTACAGCAAAGTGTTTGGCGCAGGCCATCACATTGTGTTGCTGAACCGCCTGCAACAACGCCACACCAAACTCACCCATTAAATGAGGATCTTCTCCGTAACACTCCTGGGCACGCCCCCAGGCCGGATGGCGCAACAAATTAATACACAGGCCACCAAAATAATTCGCCCCCGAAGCACGCACTTCCTTGCCAATCGCATCACCAACCCGGCGTTCCAATGCCACATCCCAGCTCGCTGCTCTGGCCATTGCGACAGGAAAGCACGTCGCCTGGCCTATCACGACACCGCGCGGGCCATCGGAAAATGAAAATGGCGGAATCTGCAAGCGGGAATTTCGACCGGCATAGGTATTCGGAAAGCGACCCAGCAATAGCACATTGATGCCGAGCCGAACCAAAAACAGCGCCCCGCCATCACCAGACAACTGCGCCACTTTTTCTTTCAAGGTCATCTGGCTTAACAGCTCATCTGCCCAGCTATCAGGTGTACCCTCACCGTTTTGACGCCTTTTTAACCAAGGCCAGGCATCGGCATCTATCGGGTATTTGGGCCAATGGCAGGTATAGACATAGAGAGCGAGTAGTAGTGCAAGTAACGCAATCAGTAGCCAGACCATGTTTTATTTCCCCACTCACTATTATATGCAGTATTCTGCTCAAGACCTGCCCGAGGCCTGCTTTAAACCCGGATCACTACTGGCGGTACATTGTACTCGCCATAGAAAAACAGTTAACATACCGAAGTTCTCTGCAACAGACAATCCGCCTTCCATATATCACCATGAATAATTACTACGAATAATTGCTATGAATAACATCGTAAATAACGCTTTTCGCTGTATTGCATCCGGACTAATGCTTATCGCTGTTAGCGCCTGCACTGTAGGGATGGGTTCCGCGCCACAGAATGCAGATGAGTTTCGCGCTGCGGTTGAAGAAGGTATGTCACGCTTTGAAAAAACCACCTACATTGTACAAGAGGACTTTTCAGCGGTTTATAACACACTCGAAGCTGACGTCACCCGTTGCCTCAATGCAAGGAAAGAGATTTCTGTACGCGACCGCTACGGTTCCTCGAGTGAGTACACACAGTACACAGCTAACATAGAAAAAACCTCTGGCAGCACCGGGATAATTACTGTACAGCATGATGAACGGGAAGGCAGTGGCCCGAAGATGCCAACCGACGGCTATTATGAACTACTTGTGGATATTCAGGCCGAATCCGACGGGCGCACACGTCTGGTCTTTTATGCTCCGACCCGCGGCTATGACGACATCATCCACACTGTGGTTCACTGGGCCAAAGACGAAAATGACGCCTGCCCGGGCATTGGCCGCGATGATGCCATCACAATCTACAATGATGGCAGCACACCCTGATAACTATTGCTCGCACCAAAGATAGCTACGCTATACGAAATGACGATGTAGAATAACCATGCGAATCCACTATTTGCAACACGCCTCATTTGAAGGCATCAACAGCCTCAGACCCTGGATCGACGCCCAGGGCCACAGCCTTACGGGCACCGAATTGTTTAGTGGCGAAACACTACCGGAACTCGACAGTTTCGACTGGCTAATCATTATGGGCGGCCCAATGAGCGTTCACGACGAGACTAAACATCCCTGGCTTATTCCTGAAAAAGCCTTTATTCGAGCGGCAATTGAAACTGGGAAAATCGTACTTGGTATCTGCCTTGGTGCCCAGCTAATTGCCAACGTACTCGGTGCCGATGTGCGCAAGAACGCACACCGGGAAATCGGCTGGTTCCCGATTCAACGCGATCCGGCTATCGACAATACAGAATTAGCCACCATTTTTCCGCAAACCCTCGACGTATTTCACTGGCACGGTGACACTTTTGATATTCCCGAAGGCTCCCTGCCGATTGCCTCCAGTGAAGCCTGCGCCAATCAGGGCTTTATTCTTGGCAATCGCGTAATCGGCCTGCAATGTCACCCTGAAGCCACACCGGAATTTGCCGAACATCTGCTGAAGAACTGCCGCGACGAACTGGATGGCACGCGCTATGTACAGAACGACAAGGAAATTCTTGCCCCTGTAGCGCAATTCAAAGCTGCCAACCTGGTCATGCAAGCACTGCTTGATTACCTTTCCCGAGTCTCTGGATAGCACCTGTTTTTTAAAAGAGCTATCCCTGAAAAACCTCGAACAGCATGACTTCGCTCAACATATACTACTTCAAATAATGTAGGCTTCTTCGCCTTGTTTTTTCACTGATTCGGTACCTGAAAATGTACAAGCAACTGACCAAAATCACCTCTCGCCCCGACCTGTTTGAGCACTGCAATGCCTCAGCACTGTGGACCGACAAGCACCGCGCGCAGCACATGCTCGCCTATCACCTGAATGAAGCCATTGATGTTTCCTCACGCAATATGGACTTTATCGATCGCTCTGCTACCTGGCTTGGCAAAACCTTTGACCTCGCCTCTGGCAAACGTCTGTGTGATTTTGGCTGTGGCCCCGGGCTCTACACCTCACGTCTGGCACAAACAGGAGCACAGGTCACCGGAATTGATTTTTCAGAAAATTCTATTGCGTATGCCAGGCAACAAGCACGGGATCAGAAACAGGATATTGAGTATATTCACAGCAACTACCTCAACTTTCACAGCACAGAGAAATTCGATCTGATCACTCTGATCATGTGTGATTACTGCGCATTAAACCCGCAACAACGCTCACAGCTGCTCAACACAATCGTTCACTCACTCAAGGACGATGGCCATTTGGTTTTCGATGTCTATTCCCTGTCAGCTTTTGCAGAGAAACAGGAGACTTGTAGCCTCGAACACAATCAGCTGAATCATTTCTGGAGCGACAAAGAGTATTTTTGCTTTCTCAATACTTACCGCTATGAAGCAGAACATGTCATGCTCGATCAGTACACCATTATCGATGAAAATGATCATTTTGAAACTGTGTATAACTGGCTACAGTATTTTAGTCCGGAAAACATCCGCACAGAACTCAGGCACGCAGGCCTGGAAATAACCGATATGTATGCCAACGTCGCTGGTGATACCTTTTCGGATACGGATACGGAATTTGCCATCGTCGCGCGCCCGACCAAAAAAGCCTGACAAAGACACGGCTGAACGCCATTGCGGAAATATCATTCGTGACAGCTACCGGACAGAGCGGGCATAATAGCCACGGTTACTAGCCCGGAGTGTTTATGCCATTTATTGTGGATTCCCTGTTACGGTTGTGCAGATTCACTGCTTTTATTTTGCCATGGATCATTAGTCTACCCCTGATAGCAGATAACAATATTACCCAGATACCGATTATCGACGCACCGAAGGGAACTGTCGGTGCAGGTTTTGGCATTCGTGCCGGCGGCAGCCCTTACGAAGGTATTGAGAATATTTCCAGTATCTGGAATGAAAACAACACCGACCTTGTACCCCTGTATTTGTATGAAGGTAAGTACCTTTATTCACACGGCACCTCGGCAGGCCTGCATATGATCGATCGGGAACACTTCAGTTTTGACCTTGTTGCACGCTATCGCTTTGATCGCCTCGAAACCGATAGCAGTAACCTTTACTTTGGCATGGAAGACCGGGAACAAACTGTTGATGGCGGCCTGGCATTTGCTATAAACGGTAATTGGGGTGAAGTGTCAGCAAGCGCTGTCTCGGACATGCTCGATACCCACAATGGCGAGGAATACGATCTCACTTATCGCTATACCTGGGCGACGCAAAAATGGAAATTTTCCCCATTTATCAGCTATGTCTATCAGGATGAAGACCTTGTTAATTATTACTACGGTGTTGAGGACGATGAAGCTGCTCCAGGTCGCCCTGCTTATACACCTGGTGATGCCCACTTCCTGCGCGCAGGCCTTAACACCTCGTACCACTGGTCAAAGCGCATGCGCATATTTGCCAATTTCGCTGTGGAAGGTCTCGACGACCCGGTACGAGACAGCCCGCTAGTTGATGAAGAACAACTGACTTCTGCTTTTCTTGGCTTTGCCTATTTCTTTGGCAGCACACTGGATAATACGCCCGACGTTCCCAATGAAGAACGCCAGAGAGAATGGTCATGGCGGGTTAACTACGGCTATACCGCCGAAGAAACCTTTCACAAAGTGCACCGCGGCTATTTCCAGCGCAATGACACAGTCGATACCAACCTCGCGGGCCTGACCGTCAGTACCCTGCTTCAGGATGGTAGCAAGGTAGATTACTGGGGACGCTTTTCCCTCAATCGGCGTCTTGAGAACGACTACCAGGATGATTTCTGGGAATACGTGGCCTATGTGATGGCTATGGGCACCGGCTATTCTCCCTGGACCGAAAAAGAGCTGTTTCGCTATGGCTTCGGATTTGGTTTTTCCTATGCCGAAGAGATACCGATAGTAGAACAGATCAAGCAAGCCGAGCGCGAAAATAACACCTCTCATTTTCTTAACTACCTTGAAGCCCAGATAGATTTTCCACTGCGCAATCTATTTGATGCCAAAGCGGTTCACAACTGCTATACAGGCCTTACCCTCGTTCATCGCTCCGGCATCTTTGGCAGTTCCGATTTGCTTGGCAATGTCTCGGGTGGCTCCGATGTGCTGACTGTTCACCTGGAGTGCAAACGATGAAACCGATAAAACATATCTTCTCAGGGCTTCTGGTTTGCCTGTGCATATCTGGCCTAAACAGCTGTGCTTTTAAGCCCGTACCGGAAAATAAGGTCAGCGCAAAATCTGTGGAAAGTGCAAGGGAAGCTGCTGCCGCATTTGCCGCCGATGAGCGCCTGCAACCATTTTTTGACGAAGCCATCGCCTATGCCGTCTATCCTATGGCATTTCGCGCCGGCACCGGTTTCGGCGGTGCCTATGGCTCCGGCTGGCTATTTCGCACCGGCAGTAACAATGCAGTCGAGTTGCCGGAGGGTAAAACCGTAATGTGGCAACTGTTCGCCGGACCCAATCTCGGCTTTCAGTTTGACCGTCAGATCCTGTTTTTCAAAACCGAGGATGCACTCAAGCGTTTTCAAAAAGGTACCTTTGAGTTCGCCGGACAGGCCAATGCTGCCGCCATTGTCTGGGGAGCTGCGGCAACACCTTCATTTAACAGCGAAGTCGCCCTGTTTACACAAATTCACGGCGGCTTGCTACTTGAAGCCAGTGTCGGCGCTCATCGCTATGACTTTGCACCGATTATTCGCGATAATGCCCCGCAGACAGAATAAAGTTACCCCATCTGTCTGGCAAAAATAAAACAACAGCTGACAAGGTAGAAAAAGCGCGATGATTATCTTTCCAATAGAACACAAGCTGGACTGGAAAAAGCCGCCGATTGCAACTATCACCCTGATTGTTATTAACCTGCTGGTATTTGTGTTGTATCAATCGGGAGACGATGAAAAATTCGAACAGGCACTGGATTACTATTATGAAAACAACCTGTTCGAGGAAGAACAGGCGCTGTATTTACAATTTATTCGCGACCGCAAGCCGGAGATTTATGATCACTATCGCGGCGAATTGCCCGAACAACTCTATTTTGAGCTGCTCACCATAACCGCCTCTGATCTTAATCTCGACCCTTGGCTGCGTGAATACTGGCAACAGAACCCACCATCTGTAGACACCGAGCAACAACGCGCAACATGGATAGAACAGCGCGAGGAATTTGAACGCTTACGCGGCGAAATCAGCTCGATTGAACTCGGTTTCATACCGAAGGATTTTTCAGTCGTCACGATGTTTACACATATTTTTATGCACGGCAGTTGGGGGCACCTGCTCGGCAATATGCTGTTTTTATTTCTTTTCGGTTTCTGCCTTGAAAATGCTATTGGCCGCCGCGCCTTTATCGGCCTCTATTTGTTAAGCGGCCTTGCAGCAGCAGGCCTGTTCGCGGCAATTAAAATCGCCAATGGTGCGGGTTATATACCTCTGGTAGGCGCATCCGGTGCCATATCTGGAGAAATGGGCATGTATCTCGCGCTGTTTGGCACAAAGAAAATCAATTTTCTGTATTTCTTTGGTTTTGTGTTCGGCCACTGGCGCGCCTCAGCGATTCTTGTCTTTCCGATCTGGGTCGGCAAGGAACTCGTGGAATGGCTGACTACCGACAGCAATGTCGCCTATGGAGCCCATATTGGCGGATTACTTAGCGGCTATCTCACAGTCTTTCTGTTAAAGCGCAATGTGCTGAATGTCGACGAAGACTATCTCGACAATATTGATGAAGGTGCCGAACAAAAACAACAATTGGCAAAAATTCAGAAGCTGGTTTCGGAAATGCAGATTGATCGCGCAAAAAAATACTGCCAAAGCATTCTCAACGAAGAACCGGAGCGGCTTGACATAATTGAAAAGTATTTTGAAATTCTGCGCATTACACCTGAAGACAGCGAATTTCACCGTATTGCGCTGAGTGCCTTCAAGCTCGCCCAAAAACCCGACATCCCACTGCCCCGTATTACCAGGTTGTTTGATGACTACCTACAAATCAGCAGCACCCCACGCGCACTTTCAGGCCCGGTGTGTTTGATGTTATGTCTACGTTTTATTAATGCCAGAGATCTTGAACGTGCCGGCTTATTGATGGACAGGTTACTCGACAGTAATTTTAAACATGCCAAAATGTCACAAGCCTTGTCTGCACTCGCCATTCTGCTCAATAAAAACGGCAAACAGAAGCGCGCCGCACATTACCAGCAAATATTAAATAGCGAATATTCCGGACAATAAACCGAGCTACAGCTTGAACTCTATCGGCTTATCGCGCTCATCGATACCATCATCCTCCGGAGCTACCTCTCCATCACGCGGCACATCCCCACCCTCTGAAGGCGAGGCTGAAGGTGACGAGGTAGCCGCAGCTGACTGTTTTTTTGTCGCTTCCTGTGCTCGCAGTTTTTTTACAAAAGCGGTTAACTGTGCAGCCTTTGCATCATCATTCAGACCTTCAGAGAAAGCCCTGGCACAAATCGTATAAGCCTCGGCGATAGATTTCGATTTGGGAAAACGCTTATGAAAACCATTAAGCAGAATAATGCACTGCATGTATTTAGTCTGTTGAAATAACAGTTTAGCTACCTCAAGTGACGCAAGCGCAGTATCAAGCTGAAATTTCTTTTCCTTTGACTGTGCATCCAGATACACCGTAACCGCCTTGCCTGCAAAGCCCTGTTTAACGAGGGACTCACAGTAAAAATTTGTGTGATTGACTAGCGATTTTCTGTCGTCGAGAATCATAAACAACTTGTGCAAGCGATCGTTGTACTCCATATCGTTGCGATATTTGTCCGAGCCCTCAAGTAGTAACTTGCGCGCCTCTTCGTAGCGCCCCTCATGAAAATAGATATTACTTGTCGCAAGCAATTGCTGGCGCTCAAACTCATCATCATCAAGATAAAACTCGTCATCGTCCATCACCACACTGAAACCGAGCACCGCCTGTTTCTCATAGATGACATAGCCCATCATCGCGTAGGTCACGAGAGAGAAATAGCTAAACATCAGGAACAGCAACGGCAAAACAATCCCTACAGGCAAACTTTCACCGACTAGCGAAAGAATCAGTCCCGGCCCCGATGAAACCGTAAATACACCGAGCAACAAGGCGAGGTAACTTGCGCCAATCTTGAGAATAATCACGGTTAGATACAACGGATTGATTGCCTTACCCAACTCATTGGTTTGCGCAA
This sequence comes from Pseudomonadales bacterium, assembly GCA_028280345.1. GTDB lineage: Bacteria > Pseudomonadota > Gammaproteobacteria > Pseudomonadales > UBA7239 > JANQLY01. Next base: position 175,723 of record JANQLY010000023.1, read on the forward strand.
GCGTCATAATACTCGCGGGCATCATCAGGTTCAGCAAAAACGCCACAACAGCAGCAAAAGCTGGATGCACCTGCCCGGCAAGATACACCATAAAACCAAATGCGACGAAGATTCCTACCTGCTTTAAAAATATATATTCACCACTCTGGGCACCGAGGTCTCCAAGGGGTGGCGCGATACTGTCACCAGCACCGTAGTACTGAACCACTTTAAGACCATAGCGTATAAAACCGACAATCAAAAACAGAGACAAAAACAGAGTGAGCAGGCCGGCCGTCATAAACCAGCCAGCGAGGGTCATCAGGCCGATAACCATCAGGGTATCTTTTTGAAACGGGTAGGCAAAAAAGCGGTGAGGAACACTCCAAAATGGTTCAGCAGTATTACTCGCTCCGAGAAACTCCAGCCCATAATTACACATCGGACATTTAGGTTTGCCGCGGTAGTTGTCTACAGAGCCGGGAATACAAGTGCGACAATAAGCTATATCACAGTGAGAGCAATTCCAGCTTGAAGGTTCTTCAGGATGATACTTACAGGTTTTATTATCGCCCATTCTCTTTCCGTTTTTTTGTTCCCATCGTCAGACGCGATCGCCCATATCTATAGCCTATACCTCTCAGCGCCTACCCCCCTGACAAGTACACAACCCCACGACCATAAATAAACATACTACACTGCGCCCAGGGCTTCCCGCAAACCGATCTATTTCACCTGATTGATACGATATTTAAGGCGGCGCAAAGCAATACGTGCATCATCTGCCGCCCGGCGCCGCAAGGCGCGCCGCAGCTGTACACCTTGTGTCGTCTGCTTTGAAAATACAGCAACATGGTTTTGAAACCCCGGCAAGGTCAAACACAGGATACTCTTGAAACGCCGGGCAATAGCGGTTTGTTGCAGCGCAGCACACTCCCTAAAGCTGCGACTGCTGTGAAAGTTCATTACCAGTAAACCATCGCGGCGCAAACACTTGAGCAAGGCAGCAAACCACACGCCGTTGGCAGCTACCGCCCGATCCGGCTCGCCGTCCTGCTCAAAAAACAGGTCATCAATAATCAGATCAAACGGCTCGCCGCGGTAGCTTTTAACAAACGCCACTGCATCCCCTGTCACAATCTCTACATTGCTGCGCCGCACTCCAAAAAAACGACGCATCACCCGAATATGAATCGGATCAAGTTCCACACCGAGGGTAAAATCGGGCGCAACCAGCTCCTCAAGTTGTTGCAATACAGCACCGGCTCCAACGCCAAGCACCAGCACCCGGGCAAGTGGCCGCTCAAATAACAGGGCGGGCAAGGCGAGTAAATCCCAGACACTGCCGCTCAGAACATGCTGTGAATTGTACTGACTGTGGAATACACCATCGGTGTAAAGTCGCAAGCTGTTACCCGCCTGTCGCACTTCATAGTGTTTACCCCCCTTGCGGGTTTGCCAGATAACTGCCATCGCAACTTCTTTAATCTATTCATCAAAATCAGGTGCTATTATCGCACGAATGATTTTTCTCGCTTTAGTTGTTCTCGGTGCTATCGCCTGGTTTTTCAGCACTCTTGTGGCTGGTGGTGCCGCCACTCTGCTGCTACCAATACTCGGCGTTTTGATCGGTGCCCAACTCGTTGCGCCCGTTATTACTGTGGCGAGTATTATTGCCAACCCGGGACGCGCATGGATGTTTCGTGAGCACATCCACTGGCCGCTATTGCGTTTCTGGCTGCCAGGCACCCTGATCGGTGCCGTACTTGGGGGCTGGTGGTTTAGCCTGATGTCGGCGCAATGGCTCCAGGTGCTGCTCGGTCTGTTTTTGATTTCAACGCTGTTTCAATATCGTTTTGGGCAATCGAGACGCTCCTTTATCATGCGCGCAGACTGGTTTTTTCCTCTGGGGCTTGTGGTAGCTACCCTGTCGGGGCTGGTCGGTGCTACCGGGCCAGTCTACAACCCGTTTCTACTCAATTATGGCCTCGAAAAAGAACAGCTTGTAGCGACAAAAGCCATTAACAGCCTGTTGATGCAGATCTTCAAATTACTCGCCTACGGGGCTTTCGGGGCACTGACCCTGCAGGCACTGGAGCTCGGCATTGCCGTGGGCGTGGGCGCGCTGTTCGGCGTGCTGGCGGCGCGCCGCCACCTCGCGGCGATGGACGTAGCCGTGTTTCGCCGGCTGCTCTACTGGTTCATGCCTGCAAGCGGTATCCTGTTGATTATTAAGGCATTTATTCCCGCCTAGCGCGCGGGAAAGGCGTATTGACGTACCCCGCAAGCACACTGATAATGCCCTCCTCAAATTTTTTAACCCTTTCCATTAATCAATGATCTTTTAACCTTCAGGAGTAGTTATGCAAACTGAATTTTGTAAAAAAGTGGGCATCGACCTGCCGATTTTCGCCTTTACCCACTGCCGCGACGTCGTTGTAGCAGTATCCAAGGCGGGCGGCATCGGTGTACTCGGCGCGGTGGGCTTTTCCCCGGAAAAACTGCGTGAGGAACTGGACTGGATTGACGAGCATATCGGCGATCATATCTACGGCGTAGACATCGTTATCCCGCAGAAATACGAAGGCATGGGCGAGATGGACCCGGAAAAGCTCGAAGCCATGCTCATGGACATGGTGCCCCAGGAGCATCACGACTTTGCCGCCGGACTGCTCGCTGATCACGGCGTACCGGAGTGGCCGGACAAGGACGACGAAATGGGCCTGCTCGGCTGGAATGAGGCCATTGCCACCCTGCTTGTAGACGAAGCGCTGAAACGCCCGCAATGCCGCCTTATCGCCAATGCTCTCGGCACCCCACCCGCTGACATTATCAAGCGCGTGCAAGACTCAGGCCGCCTGATCGGCGCACTTTGCGGCAAGGTTAAACAGGCCAAACAGCACCGCGAAGCGGGTCTCGACTTTATTATCGCCCAAGGCACCGAAGGTGGTGGCCACACCGGTGAAGTTGGCTCCATGGTACTGTGGCCGCAAATTATCGACGCTGTTGGCGACACCCCGGTGCTCGCCGCTGGCGGTATCGGCACCGGCCGTTCCATCCTCGCTGCGCTGTCCATGGGTGCTGCAGGCACCTGGAGCGGTTCGCTGTGGCTGGCTGTAGAAGAAGCCGAAGCGGAACCTGCGCAGAAACAGTCCTACTTCGACGCCACCGAAGAAGACACCGTGCGCTCCCGCTCCTGGACTGGCAAACCATGCCGTATGCTCAAGAACGAGTGGACTGAAGCCTGGGCCACCGAAGGCAACCCGGAACCCCTCGGTATGCCGCTGCAAGGCCTTGTAACTGCGGATGCGATCCGCCGTACCCACACCTATGCTGCGGTTGGCGATTGCCAAAAAGTGGCATTTAATCCGGTGGGCCAGGTAGTGGGCCAGATCAACGAAGTTGAATCCTGCCGCAACCTGATTAATCGCTTGCTCAATGAATATCTCGAAGCACTTGAGCATGTGAATGGGTTAATGCCGGAAGAGTAAGTTTTACAGTTGCTCTGATAAAAAAGGCGCTCGGTTGAGCGCCTTTTTTATTTGACTCTATAATTTAATAGCAATTAATCCTCCAGGATGACTACTTTTCTTACTATTTCTTTTTCTGCTATTTCTTTTAACCTGGAAGCCTGCACTCGCCCAATGATCGTATTTGCTGATCTCAAAAAGTTAAACCTTGCTCCCTCCATATTCAACAACTCATGAATTTGCAGTTCATCTTTGGGTGCGGAGCGTTCAACTTGAACCACTCTCTTCTTACTACCAATGGACCTTAAAGCGTCCTGATCATTTTGGTTAATTTCAACCTGCGCAAATTCACCATTTAAATCAATAGAAACCCGCAGCATTTTATTGCCACGGGCACTATTAACTTTCTCTAAATCAATATTGCTAAACTTACTATCCACACTAATCAATATAGCCTAATTCCCGGGCATAACCCATAGCTCGCAGCACATTCAACCGCCCGACACCAAAACGATGATCTTGCCCAGCCTCTCCTACATCCTCCACTGAACCATTCAAAAGATCTTGTAGCAAATATGCGCGCTCATTAGCGGGCACCGTATCACGAATATTTGTACCACTTAAAAGCAAAGCAAGCGCCCCTGCAACATGAGGAGTCGCCATAGAGCTACCATTGTATGCCTCATATTTACCTCGTGGTATTGACGATAAAACCCCCACACCAGGTGCAGATATATCTGGTTTTGAATACACCAAAGGTAAGTATTTTTTATTAATATACTGAGATGAATCAATATATTGTGTTCTACCACCTGAAAAACCAGCCACTCGATCCAGAGGATCTGTTGCCCCAACCGTATATGAAAAATAGTCATTACCCGGAGAGCCACTAGTCTGACTACCATCATTACCAATAGCAACCACAACCGGTATACCAAGCTGATTAGCCGAAATTACCATACGCGTATATACATCAAGTACCCGGGGGTCAAAACTTAACGAGCCCAATGACATTGATATGATGTCCGCGCCATTATCAATAGCCCACTGCATTCCTGCTAAAATTTGAAAGTCGCTACCTTGCCCTCTGGGCAAAACTGTTCCAGCCATTAAAGTTGCTTCCGGTGCAACTCCAATCCACTGCCCGGAAGCATTTCCCCCGGCAATCGTTCCAGCACAATGGGTACCATGTGTATGTGTATCTCTCGGTGCTCTATAGATAGCATTACCATCTCTATCAAATTCCACATAATATCTGTCATCAAAACTATCAATCAGATCAGGGTGGGAAGCATCAATCCCCGTATCCAACACAGCGACTTTAACGCCTTCTCCTCTAACATCATATGCCCCCCACACACTCATTGCCCCTATTGCTTCAACCCCCCATGCAGAAGTCTTGTTATCTGTGACCGATGAAGGCAATCGGCTTACATCCATTTTTGCTATCGGTGGCAAGTTAATATTGCGATTAGGGAACACATTCGCAATAGCAATACCAGACATCTCATCCACTAAACTATGAAGATCATCCCGATGGATGTCCATTGCAACGGTCTTCGCAGCCCACAATTCATGGTACGCCTTTTCAGGAAAAACCTTACTATTTTTCCAGCGATTATCAATTGCTCCTTTGATATGAGAATCAGACACAAAGCGCTTTAAATTTTTTAACGAATCTGATTTAGCCTCTCTAGCCGCTTTAGGACTAACTCTCATATTGACCGCCATCTGTGAGATACTATTGGAGTTACTAATATTTTTCTGTCTATCTCTTCTGGAAAGCCTGCGAATTCTCCTCAATTCCGTACAACTAGGTGGCAACATATCCCTTGGACTACCCAAAATAGTTCTATTATGTAAATTTTTTGCAGCAGCTTCGTACAACTCAATTCCACTATCATCATCATCTGCCAACTGAATCAATACTTGCTGATTCCTGTTACTATTTTCATCCAGTATTTGCTCTATTTGCCTGTTGATAGATTTGCTTTTTTTACCAACAACTCTGACAACCATATTAAATCTCCCTTTAAATTATTAATCTTAATGAAAACACCTCTTTCTCAATCGAGAAGGGTTTTAAATATATCATCGAAACCGATATAAGAAAGCTACCCGGACGGGTAGTTTTGAGTATTATCAATCAAGTAGCGAGAGTACAATCATCGCTTCATAAACCAAACCGTCGGACCACCGTCCGGCAAGGTTTCTTCATCCACTACCTTAAACCCATAACGTTCATATAAAACATTATTTTTCACATTGCTGGATTCCAGATAAGCCGGCATATCCTGCTTATCGCAAACCTCCAAACCAGCTTTTAACAAAGCAGAACCGATGCCCCTACCCTGATTGTTATAAGCCGCACCAATAGCATGCAAATAGAAATGGGGCTCACTCGCATACTGCTCATGGTATTTTGCAAACATCTGATCAACCAGCATACCCCGCTTCATACTTGCCGGACCGGAGGCCAATAGCATCTTCCATATCAACACCAGCACACGCCAGTGAAACGGTGCCTTATGAGCAACACCAGGCGGTAACCACATCGCCGCACCGGTACCCTCATCATTAAGATAAACATGGCCGTGTTTTTTATACAGTGCTTCAGCCTCAGCCCGAAACATTGTGCTGTAAATCTTCGGCTGGCCGCAGATCCAGTCCATCACCGGGTCGTCGGTAAATGCACTGCCTAAAATATCACACACCTGCCCCATTTCATCAGGTGTTGCGACACGAATAGTCCGGGCTTTATCCATCAGAATAATCAGGTCGTTTTAATTGTAAAGTTTTTGCTGTTGCCACTTTTATAATCGGTAAACTTGACCTGCACCGGTATTTTTTTCAGAAACTTTAATGGACCACCGGTTTTAATCAGCTTACGCAGAGCGCTGCGCACTTTGGTTTCACTCTCTCCGTCAATGGTAATATCAAACAGTACACTTTCGCAGGAACCTTTGCGCTCACGGTGCCAGTCGATCAGCTTGTCAGTAGCCGTATTAAACGGCACTGTAAAGCGGTTATAGTCTTCACTAACGGTGCGAACCACATACTGATACTTGTTCGAAAACAAACCGGATTTGGTCTTGCGCTCGTTGAACCACGCGCCCTGTTTGAGAGCCTGTTTGGGCTCCGGCGCTTTCTTTTTCACTTCATCTTTTAGACCGCCACGGGTAACTTTAGTGCCACTCACAAACTCACCGGTTTCACGCAGTTGCCTTGCTGCATTCATCACCTGCTCGCAGGTTTGAAAACGCTGGTCGATATTTTTCGCCAGCATTTTTTCAAGAAAATGCTGGGCTTTGGCAAGCTTGCCAGTGAGACGCGGAATCGGCTCTTTAAGATGTTTCATCGCCAGAGCCATATAGTCCTCTGATTCGTAGGGCACCTGGCGCATCAGCATTTCGTAAAACATAATACCGAGCGCATAGATATCACTGCGCCCATCAAGGTCGCGACCCTGAATCTGCTCCGGGCTCATGTATTTGGGTGTACCAAGTACCGCGCCGGCAACTGTCATACCATCGCTTGCATCCTGGCGACGCGCAATACCGAAATCCATGAGTACTGCGGAATGGTCATCGCGAAACATAATATTTTCCGGTTTTACATCGCGATGAATAATGCCTTTACTATGGGCGTAATTCAGGGCATCGGCTACCTGCTCGATAATCACCAGCGCCTCTTCAAGTTCCAGCCCCGCCTTGGCCAAACCATCAAGCGTCCCCCCCGGCAGGTACTCCATACTCATATAGTAGTAACCTTCGAGGCTACCGAAATCATAAACGGGAATAATATGGCGATGACTCAATTGCGCAACGGTTTTTGCCTCACGTAAAAAACGCGCGGCGAACTCTTCGTCGGCTATGGTTTTCGGTTCAAGGATTTTTACTGCAACCTTGCGATCAAAGGCTTCCTGGACGCCAAGGTAGACTGCGGCCATACCCCCCTGCCCGACTTTGCGCTCCAGTTTGTGACCCGGTAATTTCATTGATTCAAGGCCATCTTGCTTGTGGTTGCCCCTTGCTGTGGTTCCTGCAGTTCTTTGTAGCTATGCAGCTTCAACAGATAAAGCCAAAAGCCTAATATAGCGGAAAATATCCCCAAACAACATAAGCGAATTAATATCTCTGTACTGAGCGTACATGCCGGGCTTTGTACCAGACCTGGCGTTAAGGTATTTCCGGAAAACATAGCTGGAAAACATAGCCAAGCCTGCCGCCAAAGCGACAAACTATTAAACTGTTTGAAAATTAATCAGGAGCGCGAGGAGCCTTCAAGAATCTGGGCCGTTTTATCGAGCTGCGGCTCGTCCTCGTCAATAAATTTGAAGTTGTTCCAGGCGATCCGCACCAGATCACCACTGCCAAGTTTGCGCTCGTCTTCAACCTTGATGTCGTTGATAAAGGTACCGTTCGTGCTGCCGAGGTCTTTAATCACAAACTCGTAATAGCCTTCGAAATACTCGTTTTCACGCGCCTCAATCACCGCGTGGTTACCGCTCACAGAAATATCATCAATTGCGATATCACAATCCGGGTGACGCCCAATACTGTGGGTTTGTTTATCAAGGGGAAACTTATTGACCACGACCCCATCAACCAGTTGTGCCAGAATTGCCATATTATTGCTCGACCTCTTTTGACGCTTTATCGATCTATCGATTATCTACCTATCGATTGCCTGTTGACTGCTATCTACTACGTACCGCCGAAAAGGCCATTGTATCGACTGTACCGGAGCAAGAAAAGGTACTTTTACCTCTACAATCTGATCCAGAGCACTAGTGGCCGACAACCTCGACTACTATAACAGTGACATTATCGGTTACCTTGTGGGCGAGACTTTGCTCCACCAGCAGTTCAACACAGTCTTCCACACTGTTAAATTCATTACTGACAATTTCGCTGATCTGCTCAAAACTCAGGGTATTGGTCAGCCCGTCAGAGCATAATAACAGGCGATCACCACTGTAAACCGGTTGGGCCATATAGGTAAATTCGACAATTTCCTGGGCCGCCCCCAGGGAGTTGGTGAGCAGATTGCGAAACGGGCTATTGTCAATTTCGTCTTCTGTAATCGCCCCACCATCCAGCATTTGCTGTACAACAGAGTGATCACGAGTCACCTGATTGAACTCTCCACCCTGTAGCAAATACGCGCGTGAATCACCCGCATAGCAGATATGGGCGACGCTCTCCTCAAAATACGCGGCGACTAACGTTGTGCCCATTTTCGCCAGCTGTTCACTGTCTTTGGAACGCTGGCGTATCGCACAGTGGGCCACATTGCCCGCACCACTCATCGCATATTGTGGCGGATCAGCATCCAGGCGACGCGGTAGCTCATCAAGAAAGCAGGTCACCGCAAGATCGCTTGCCACTTCGCCACCATTGTGCCCACCCATGCCATCTGCAACGACGGTAATCAATCCACTTTCCGTACGAATGATGCCGTAGGCATCCTCGTTATTTTTACGCAGACAACCAATGTCGGTTTTACCCGCTACTTTATGCACATTTCCCCCCTGTTCAGACCTGTCAATTACAGGCCTTTGTCGAGCTGTTTATGTAACACTTCGGCAAATTGATAAGCTGACTCGAAGCGCTTGTCCGGTTTTTTATGCAACGCCTTGCTAATGATACGCTGCGCACTCGCCGGCAAATCCGGATTAATTTCTGCCACACTCGGATATTTGCTGTGAATAATCTCATAGGTAAGACTTGCCAACGTATCACCCTTGAACGGCAGTTGACCACACAGCAACTGATAAAATGTCACACCGAGACTGAAAATATCTGTCTGACCATTGACCTTTTCACCTTTGAGTTGTTCCGGCGACATATACAATGGGCTACCAATAATATCACCAGTACGCGTACTCGAATTATCGGCAATACGTGCAATGCCGAAGTCCGCCACCTTGACCTCTTGCTTTTCAGGGTCATACATAATATTGCTCGGCTTGATATCGCGATGGATGATATTTTGCTCGTGGGCATAACCCAATGCATTGGCTACTTCTGCCACGAGCCAGTAAACTTCTTCCACATCGAGTAATTCACCCGGTTTGGTATAGGCACTGAGCGGCTCACCGTTGACATAGTCCATCGCAATAAAAGCGAGATCCGGTTCCTCACCTACATCGTAGACGGTGACAATATTCGGGTGATTGAGACGGCCCGCCGCTTCCGCTTCGCGGAAAAAACGCGCTTTTACTTCATCTATTTCACTTGGCGGGAACTGGGCATAGCTCAGTGTCTTGATCGCCACCTGACGTGAGATTTTCGGATCGTGGCCGAGATAAACAATACCCATTGCACCGCGACCCAATTCGCAATCAATTTCATAACGGCCAAGTACCGGTTTTGTATCAGAGCCCTGATTAAGCACCATCGTTTGTACGGCGGTCGCCTCCAGGCTATTACTATTTTGTTGTTGTGCTTCCTGAAGTTTTTTCGCACGCTTTGCTGCATCGCGAAAATTGCGTTTACGCCGGGCAAGATCCGCATAGATTTCTGCAGCGCGTTGAAACTGTCGCTTGCGTTCCATACCCGCCGCAATTTCATAGGTGAGATCAAGTACCGGCTTGTGTGGCTGGCAACGCTTTAACACTTTGAGTGCTTCATCCCAGTCAGATTGTTTGTAAAGGGACTTCGCCAGACGCAAGGCATACAGATCTGACTCTTTTTTCAGCACATTGACGTATTGCCGCTGCATCTGCCACAGCAGCATAAACAATTGCCCTGCAAGTAAATAGGTCAGCAGTAACCCCGAAGGTAACCAAAGCCATTGCGTAACCTGCAAACCGGCCTGCACCACCACAATCGCAGAAGCAATAAAGGCAGTAACCAGCAAACCGAGATTCACTCTCAACAGTGGCAATAGCACGAGCAGATAGACGGCGAGTAACAACAGGACTCCCTTCTCCACCCAGACGTACCAGTACGGTATTGTGTACCAGGCTTTATCCTGCAAACTTTGCAAGGTCAGCGCCGCATTATTTGCAGCAACACTATCCTTGACGCCGATCACGACGGTTTTTTCATGCAGTGACTTCAGCGCCCCACTCTTGTTCAAATCACTCAGGGGCAAGCGCACAATCTCCGGCGCAATACCTGTTGCTACGGAGTAAACGGGATAGATACGGCCATCAGGAGAAACCGGCAGTGATTCATCGCCGAGCAAAATAGCTTCGCGACGCAACCAAGCCAGTTGCTTCATGCCCTGCTGTTTTGCAAGTACCTGGACCACGGCATCGGCAAACACATCATCTCCCACCTGCCACAGCAGTGGATAGTCAGACATGACATTGGCAGGCGCATAAAGGGGTGCCGCAAACACCTTGGATTCGTAGCGAAACTGCGCTAGCGATGGAGTAGCAAATGACAGATGCCCGGGTAACCAGTCGAGGTAGTCCTGACGAGCCGAATCCTGCACTGGCAAGCGCTGGGCTTCGCGTAGATAACGCACCGAACCATCGTCGCTGCTTCCAGCTGATACGCCCAACACGAGAGCGCCATCCAGTATCATGGCGAGAAAGCCATCGTAGCGGCGCTCCAGCGCTTTGAGCTCAGACCACAATCCAGCCTTTTTAATTTGCTCACTAACACCGGGATTATCACCGAGGCGACGCACCGCAAAGTCTGCTGCATAATTATCTACATAGGGTACTTCCGGCACAACGAGCAGAACGCCTTTGGTGTAAGTACTTTTTAACTGTTCGAGAAGCTTCGATAGTGCGAGCGCACCGGATGAATCGTTGAGCAAGCGTTCCATTTCACGCGCGGGCACTTCAATCTGAACGATCTGTCCGGTAACTGGTGGCTTCGGTGTCAGGCGAGCGCCGACTTGAAACAGCCAATGATTCGCAGTATGCAGATAACTGGATGAAAGTGGACCGGCGAGCAACACCAGCGTTACCAAAACAAACAACGTCCGCAAGGTAAACAGGCTGGATAATACTTTAAGTGCTGTGTTTAGCATCCCCTGTCTTTATTACATTCACCTGTTCGATTCGTAATGTCAGCACAGCAACCTCTTCTTGCTGCACCACCCCCAAAAATAGCAACCGGGCATTAAGCCCGGCTGTAATAACTATTGTGCAACACCAGGCCGTGAAATATCTGCCTGATCAGACAGCAGTACATTCACTGAGGCGAAGTCACTGCTTGCCGCATCCGACTCAAGTCTCTGCTGCATTCGATCAAGCTGCTCTTCGTTTACCACAACCTCTTCCTGGCGTTGCGCCATACTCAGCAATACCACAGCAAGATCGCCGGATAACAATGGCACTTCATCAATAACCAATCGCTTTTCAATATCTTCCGAATGAATCGCAGGCTTCGCCATGGTAAAGACATAGTTAAGGATCTCACGTTCCCCAACCGCATCACCACGCTCAATTTCAGACACTTCTTCCCAGCTGTAGCCCGCTTCCTCGGCAATTATTTGCAAGGCTTCCTCATTGTAGACGCGTTGCTTAATTGACTGCGCCATCTGCTTCAGCTGCTCACCGGCTTTTTCACGTTTCAATCGTTCAGTAATCGGCGCCGTCATTTCTTCCAACGACTTAATTTCCGGCGTTTTGTGCTCAAGCAATCGCAATACCACGGCATGTCCTTCATTAACTTCAATCACTTCGCTAGTTGTACCCGCCAGTGTATCTTCGCTGAACAGGGTGTCATTCACCTCCCTGTTACGCAGCACACCGGCCGCTGTCGCGCGGCTCACAAGACCTGATTGCTTTACACTAATCGTTACATCGGCATCACTGAGCGCTTCGGCAACACTGCTCAGCTCACCGGCACCATAGCTTTGGTCACGCAGCAAATCGAGTCGCTCTACATAGCTATCCTCAGCCATCTGATCTTTTAACTCGCGCTCAATACGCGGCTGACTCTCTTCAAGTGTCGGCGGCTGCTGATCCTGAATACCCAGCAGTTTGATAATGTGATAACCGTACTCAGTCTCTACCGGTTCCGACACCTCACCCACTTGTAGAGTCTGCAAGGCTTCTTCAAATTCCGGCACAAAAATATCGCCACTGGAAAAACCAACATCACCACCACTGTCCGCCGAACCAACATCCGCAGAATACTCTCTGGCCAGCTCGGCAAATTCCTCACCACCATCAAGGCGCTGCTGAATTGTTCCCAGTGTCGATTCATGGGAACCATCATCCTGCTCTTCAATAAGGATATGCGCGGCGTGACGCTCGATCGCGGCTTCAAAGACTTCCAATTCTTCCTGATAAGCAGCTTCTATATCTTCTTCGCTAACCACTATGGCTGATATCAGTTCGTTTTTACGCAGCTCAATATATTCAACCGAAACTTGTTCTTCACTGACATATTCGGTTTTATGTTCCTCATAATATGCCGCTACTTCTTCATCACTAACGGTCGTTTTCTCCAGCTCGCCAGCCAGCGGAAGAATGACATATTCGTAAGTGCGCTTTTGATGCTGAATACGCGAGAGAAAATCCACTTCCTGTTCAGTAACAAACGACGTCTGCATGAACGCACTTTGATACTGATTCAGCAAGTAGTCAGACTCAATTGCCCGCTTATAAGTCAACGGAGTATAGCCTGAACGACGCAAGGCCTGGCGATAGGTATCAACATCAAATTTTCCTTCAATCTGAAACATATTGGTGCTAACAATTTCCTTGTCAATAAAATCACTTGAAACAGCCAGCTTGCGGTTTTCAATCTCTGATTCCAGAACACTGCGCTGTATCAGACTATTCAGCGCTGGCTCACGCAAATACTCATCACTATAAAATTGCTCGTCCAGATTATCACCAAACATGGAGCGAAACTGTTGCCTGCGACTTTCAACTGCACGACGCAGATCAAGCTCAGTTATTTCTTTTCCGTTAACCTCGGCAATTCCCGGTTGCTGCCCACCATCAAGAAACAGGGCATCGGCACCGAACAAACCAAAGACCACCACAATCAAACCGACAATAAAGTACGCTACGATCCCCTGCATATTGTCGCGCATATTCTGCAACATAAAGCGTTTTCCTCAACCTTTTATACAATAATAATTTTATAAAAAAGAAAGGCGTATCATAACCGATACGCCTTTCTTTAGTAACAACCTTTGGTAATGGTCAGTTTAGTTTACCGCGTCTTTCAGCGCTTTACCGGCTTTAAAACCCGGGATTTTCGCTGCGGCGATCTGGATTGGCTCACCCGTTTTCGGGTTACGTCCAGTACGCGCTGCGCGATCCTTGACAGAAAATGTACCAAAGCCTACCAGAACAACCTGGTCTCCCTTCTTGAGTGTCTCGGTGATGTTATCAAGCACAGCATCAAGTGCTCTGCTGGCGGAAGCTTTGGGAAGATCTGTTGCGGCGGCAACCGCCTCTACTAATTCTGCTTTATTCACAATAAACCCCTAAAAAGATTAATAAAAATACCCATATCAACTTATTTGCCTATGGATCACATACCTCATCAAAAACTTCATTTCGACTCAGCATTCCTGCTCAAATTCGCTACATCCACTGACGGCAGAAGCGAAAGATTTATACCAATTGCCCACGGACGGGTCAAGATAAAAACCACGTCGCCTGTCATTAATGCGTACTAATACGGCTTTCCCCTTCTTCTTCCTCGCTTTCCGTAGCATGGAACTCTTCATCCGACAGAGGCTCGGGCATATGTTGCAAGGCAATTTCCAGCACCTCGTCAATCCATTTCACAGGCTTGATCATCAGATCCTCCTTGATGTTATCCGGTATTTCCTTGAGATCGCGTTCGTTCTCCTGCGGAATAATCACTGTGTCTATTCCACCGCGATGTGCCGCAAGTAATTTTTCCTTAAGGCCACCTATTGGCAACACCTGGCCACGCAGAGTGATCTCACCCGTCATTGCCACATTGGCTTTTACCGGGATATCTGTCAGTACGGAAACAAATGCTGTACACATACCAATACCTGCACTCGGACCATCTTTCGGCGTCGCGCCCTCGGGCATGTGAATATGCAAATCGCGAGTCTCATGGAAGTTGGCCGGTATGCCAAGCACCTGGGCGCGACTGCGCACCACTGTGAGTGCAGCCTGTATGGATTCCTGCATCACATCACCGAGAGAACCGGTTTTCACCACACGCCCCTTACCTTTCACTGCAGAAGATTCGATGGTCAGCAGTTCGCCCCCCACCTGCGTCCACGCAAGGCCGGTAACCTGGCCGACTTTGTTCTCTTCTTCGGCGCGGCCGTAGTTAAATTTACGCACACCGGAATAGTTTTCCAGCATATCTGGCGCCACAGTGATTTTCTTGTACTCACCACTTTTCACATGCTCGGTAACAATCTTGCGGCAGACTTTCGCAATTTCACGCTCAAGACCACGCACCCCGGCTTCGCGCGTGTAGTAGCGCACCAGATCGCGAATGGTTTGCTCTTCGAGATCACATTCATCTTCTTTCATGCCATTAGCTTTGCGCTGTTTCGGCAACAGATAGCGCTGTACGATATTAACTTTTTCGTCTTCGGTGTAACCCGGTATACGAATCACTTCCATGCGGTCAAGCAAAGGTGCCGGTATATTCATGGAGTTAGAGGTACACACGAACATCACATCGGACAAGTCGTAGTCCACTTCGAGATAATGATCGTTAAACGTATTATTCTGCTCCGGATCGAGCACTTCGAGTAAAGCCGAAGCAGGATCACCGCGGTGATCCATACCCATCTTGTCGATTTCATCGAGTAAAAACAGAGGATTTCTCACCCCCGCCTTGGAGAGTTTCTGAACCAGCTTGCCCGGCATCGCACCGATATAGGTACGACGATGACCGCGAATTTCCGCTTCATCACGCACACCACCAAGTGCCATACGCACAAACTTGCGATTGGTTGCTTTCGCAATTGACTCACCAAGAGACGTTTTACCAACTCCTGGTGGCCCCACCAGGCACAATACCGGGCCTTTAACTTTTTTAACACGCTTTTGAACAGCCAGGTACTCGAGTATACGCTCTTTAACTTCCTCAAGGCCGTAGTGGTCACGCTCAAGAATTTCCTCGGCGCGGTTGAGGTCGTGGCGTACCTTGGAACGTTTTTTCCATGGAATACCTACCATCCAGTCAAGATAGCTGCGCACCACCGATGCCTCTGCTGACATTGGCGACATCATTTTCAATTTATTAAGTTCAGCGCGGGATTTTTCTTCCGCTTCCTTTGACATACCGGACTCGGCAATACGCTGCTCAAGTTCATCGGTCTCATTTGGCGCATCCTCCATCGAACCCAGCTCTTTCTGGATCGCCTTCATCTGTTCATTGAGGTAATACTCGCGCTGGCTTTTCTCCATCTGCTTTTTAACGCGACCACGAATACGTTTTTCTACCTGAAACAAATCGATTTCCGCATCCATAAGTTCCATCAGGTGTTCAAGACGCGTGCGCACATCGCGCATCTCCAGGATATCTTGTTTCTGCTGCAATTCCAGCGGCATATGCGTAGCAATTGTGTCCGCGAGGCGGCTCGGGTCATCAATACCCGTGAGCGAACTCATAACTTCATTCGGTACTTTTTTGCTCAGGTTGACGTATTGTTCAAACTGTTTGGTAACTGTCTGCACGAGGTTTTCGGCTTCTGCTGTCTCAAGGGACTCCTTCGGTAAGCTTGTAACACGTGCGCGGAAGCAGCTTTCCCCAACATCAATACGATTAATTTCAGCGCGACTACCACCTTCAACAAGCACCTTGACGGTGCCATCCGGCAGTTTCAGCAACTGCAACACAGTGGAAATCGTGCCGATATGGTAAATATCCTCAAGAGCGGGGTCATCGTCGGAAGCATTTTTCTGGGCGACAAGAAGAATCTGCTTGTCGGAGGCCATAGCTTTTTCAAGCGCATTGATGGATTTTTCCCGACCAACAAACAAGGGAATAACCATGTGGGGGTAAACCACCACATCCCGAAGGGGTAACAGGGGCAAATCTTGAATGTCAGGACTATCGTACGCCATGGTACTACTCCACCGCCTATGGTAAAAAATGGCCAATCAATCTACGTATTATAGTTGATATAGGGGCCACTCCCGCAAAAACAACCCCCACAACCATAACCAAAGTGGTCAAAACCTAAAATTCCCTTTGGTTTTCAATGAGATAACACCAAAAATCTCAGCCTTTTACTATTATTCTTCCTGTCCAGCGGCCCGGGTCTTATCGTCATTGGTCTCATAGACAAGCAGCGGTTCAGAGTCGCCACCAATTACAGCTTCATCCACAACCACCTTCTTCACAGAGGGCTCGGAGGGCACAAGGTACATGGTGTCGAGCAGAACAGACTCAAGAATGGAGCGTAGGCCGCGAGCGCCGGTTTTACGCTCCATCGCCTTTCTTGCCACTGCACGCAAGGCATCTTCACGAAAATCCACCTCTACGCCATCCATTTCAAACAGCTTCGAATATTGCTTGGTAAGCGCATTTTTAGGCTCGGTAAGAATGGACATCAGTGCCGCTTCATCCAGTTCCTCAAGCGTCGCAATGACCGGTAAACGACCCACAAATTCCGGAATCAGGCCATATTGCACGAGATCTTCCGGCTCGAGAGCTTTCAACGTTTCACCGACATTTTTCTTGTCGTCCTTGCTTTTCACTTCGGCACTAAAGCCGATGCCACCTTTCTCGGAGCGGTCGCGAATCACCTTGTCGAGGCCTGCAAATGCACCGCCACAGATAAACAGGATATTCGAGGTATCCACTTGCAAAAATTCCTGTTGCGGGTGTTTGCGTCCACCCTGGGGCGGAACCGAAGCCACCGTGCCTTCTATGAGCTTGAGCAGTGCCTGCTGAACCCCTTCCCCGGACACATCGCGAGTAATCGACGGGTTATCAGACTTGCGGGATATTTTGTCAATCTCATCAATGTAAACAATACCGATCTGGGCCTTGTCCACATCGTAGTCGCACTTTTGCAGCAACTTCTGAATAATATTTTCAACGTCTTCACCAACGTAGCCAGCCTCGGTCAATGTGGTGGCATCAGCAATCGTAAACGGCACGTCAAGCAGGCGCGCAAGGGTCTCTGCGAGCAGGGTTTTACCACTACCAGTGGGGCCAACAAGCAGGATATTGCTCTTGCCGAGTTCCACGCTGTCTTCTTTGGTAGAGCCGGTACGCAGGCGCTTGTAGTGGTTGTATACCGCTACAGAGAGCACCTTTTTCGCTCGGGCCTGGCCGATCACGTATTCGTCAAGGATTTCACAAATCTCGGCAGGGGTTGGCAGTTTGTCCTGCTGAACATCTCCCCCCGCTTCCTGGATTTCCTCACGGATGATGTCATTACACAAATCCACACATTCATCGCAGATAAACACGGACGGGCCGGCGATGAGCTTCTTCACCTCATGCTGGCTTTTACCGCAAAATGAGCAGTAAAGCAGCTTGCCATTATCGTCATTGGATTTGTTGTCAGACATTCATTCACTCCAGTCGGGAATACATTAAGATGCAGGTTATTGCGCTATTTTGCAAGTCTGGAACGGAGAATTTTCTCCCTCCGGGCGCTATCTTTTTATGTGGAAGTATGCCAGGTCAAGTAACCACAAATAGCTTATGGAAAACGGGCTATTCAAGGGCTCCAGCTGACTATCCAGCGGCTTATTCTGCCACCGGGCGCTTTTCGAGCACTGCGTCGATAAGACCGTAAGCCTGGGACTCGGTAGCGCTCATAAAGTTATCGCGTTCGGTGTCGGCGCCAATCTTGTCGAGAGGCTGACCCGTATGCTCCGCCATCAGCTCGTTGAGGCGCTTGCGTATCTTCAGGATTTCCTCAGCGTGGATGCTGATATCCGTCGCCTGCCCCTGAGCACCACCACTGGGCTGGTGAATCATGCAACGCGCGTTTGGCAACGCATAGCGCTTGCCCGCAGCACCACCGGCAAGTAGAAAGGCCCCCATACTACAGGCCTGCCCAATGCACATCGTGCTCACATCGGGTTTAATAAACTGCATTGTGTCATAAATCGACATACCCGCCGTTACCGAACCACCCGGGGAGTTAATATAAAGGTGGATATCTTTGTCGGGGTTTTCCGACTCAAGGAATAACAACTGGGCAACAACAAGGTTGGCCATATGATCTTCAACCGGACCAACAAGAAAGATTACCCGCTCTTTCAGCAGTCGCGAGTAAATATCAAAAGAGCGCTCACCACGAGAAGTTTGCTCAATAACTACCGGTACCAGACCGAGGTTATCAATGTGGCCATTGCGTTTCATAAAATCAAACTCGCTCATAATGTAATCCTGATTGCCAATCATCAAAGGCGCCTATTGTAGCGCGAATTGTAGCCTGAATTGGCATAATTTATTCAGCTGATTCCTCTGCATCGTCTTCTTCAGCAGGTGGCTGTGACGGAGGTGCAATCACTTCTTTATAGCTGGATTGTTCATCTGTCACTTTGGCACCCGCTAGCACGGCTTCCACAACAGAATCTTCCAGCACCAGCGCTTCAATCTGCTGCAGCAGATTCTGATTACCGTAGTAGTGGTTAATAATTTGTTCAGGCTCGGCATAGGGAGCTGCCATCTCTTCAATTTTGGCTCGCACTTTATCCGCATCCGCCGTGAGTTCCTTGCTATTAATGATTTCATTCATTACCAGCCCGGTTACCACACGCTGTTTTGCCTGATCAGTAAACATTTCCGCCGGAAGAATCGTATTCAGATCGAGGTTCTGTGCACCCGCACCAAACTGCTGGACCATATTCTGACGCATTGCATTGATTTCATTGTCCACCAGTGCCTGCGGCACCTCAATATCATGAATTTTTGCCAGACCATCCAGCGCCTGTTGTTTTACCTTATTCTCCGCAGCACCCTTCATTTCCCGTGCCATGTTGTTACTCACATCCTCACGGAATTTTTCAAGGCCGCCCTCTTCCACACCAAATTTTTTAAAAAATTCCTCGTCGAGTTCCGGCAGAGTTTTGGCCGAAACACTGTTCACCTTAATGGTAAATTCAACTGCTGCACCCTTGAGTTCTTCAGCGTGATACTCTTCGGGGAAGGCCAGCGGGATTACTTTTTCTTCTCCGGCTTTCATGCCGACAATGCCATCTTCAAACCCTGGAATCATGCTGTTGGAACCGAGCACCAAATCCTGCCCTTCGGCTTTACCACCATCAAATTCCTCACCCTCTTTCACACCGGTGTAATCAATATTAACCTGATCATCTGTTGCAGCTGCGCGATCTACTTCTGCAAAGACCGCCTGCTGGGTGCGCAGGTTTTCAATCATTTCATCAATATCTGCTTCTGTCACATCTGCACTAAGGCGTGTCACCTCGATCGCAGAAAAATCCTGTAGTTCCACCTCCGGAAAAACTTCAAAAGTCGCCACATACTCAAAGTCTTCGCCGGGTTTGTCCTTGAGTGGTTCTATCGAGGGGGTTCCTGCAGGTTTTAAATCTTGCTCATTGATCGCTTCATAAAAGGTATCGTTAAGCACCTGGCCCAGCACTTCCTGACGCGCACCCGCACCAAAGCGCTGGCGCACAACTTTCATTGGCACTTTGCCCTTGCGGAAACCATCGAGGCGCACATCTTTCGCCACCTCTTTGAGGCGTGCATCCACCGCGCTATCAATGCGCTCGGCGGGAATGCCAATTGTGACCTTGCGTTCCAGCGTACTGGTTGTTTCAACAGAGACCTGCATGAATAGTAACCTCCAGGCAATTAATTCAAAACGCCGGCCAAATACAAAAAAGACAATAAATTCAATTGGTTAAGATTATCTTTTGAGGCTTTTTCAAGGGCCTGAAAGCCCCCGGGGCCGGTAACCGGGCGCGGCATTATACCGACATTGGACGAGGGTTCCAATCCACCCACCCGTGACTTGCCACAGTATTATTAGCGCCGCGTGGCGGAGAGCACGACCTGATAAAAACCGAAGCTGGCGAAAGGAATAAACCGGGCAATGCGAAATAAAGATGGTGCGGAAGGAGAGACTCGAACTCTCACACCTTGCGGCACCAGAACCTAAATCTGGCGTGTCTACCAATTCCACCACTTCCGCACACCGAAGGCGCGCTATTATGCCACTGTGTCGGTGTGTGATAAAGAGACAAAAGTAGTAGAAAATCCAGACACCACGGCCAGAGCCTGCTTGCAACTGTTATTGAATTTTTTCTGCCTGGTATTTATCCGCAGGCTTGTGCTCACTGTAGTGCAACTGACCTTGCTCATCACGCCAGCGATAAATGGTTTTTTTCTCCACGGGTTTGGAGCTGGCACTGTTACGATGACTACCCGGTGCTGCATCATTGTGCTGTTCCCGATAAGCCTCCATATCAAGGTCAGCCACAATTTCGCCGAGCTCCTTGAGCTTCGGGTTGGTCAGCAAAGCCATCGGATCGGGATCCTCGAGGATTTTTTTCACTTCGGGATCTTCTGTCATTTTCTGAAAGCGCGCATCGTTTTGTAAGGCATCTGCCGTCTGCCAGATATTACTCAAAAACATAGCAACCGCCGCTTCTTCACTGACACCATCTTGCTGATATTCACGACTCATCGTGACAAGAAAATCCCGCGCGCCAGGCTGTTGCAACAGTTGCTCAAATGACTCTGTGCTTTCGAGCTTTTTGATTTTCCCTGCACTCATTAAATCGCGCGTATGCTCATCGGTAAACAGATTGCGAAAATCTTCACTGCCAACAATACGACTTAAATCATCCCCAACCTTGACCGGGTTCTTGATAAGTTTTGCCGCCATATCCGGCAACGGTGAGTTTTCCTCAACCTGGGTATCCAGTGCCACCTTGACCATACCACCCACCATATTACTCGCTGTCTGTTGCAGTAAGTCTTCTTTCGTATCGGCAACCTCAGTACCATCTTGTAACAACAGGGCATCCTTGACTGTTCCGACAAGCCAGACCAGCAACAAACCGATAAACACACCAATAAAAGTTCCACTTAGTGCTCCAGCAGAGCGAATCGGCTCGCGGCCTTTACCAAGCACAAGGCGCATCGACAAAGCGATCACAATATTGACCAACAGCGCCACACCAAAAAACACCAACACAGAGCTGGCAATAAAGCTGGCTGCGCCCTGCAAGCGTGTATTGGCCTCCACGACTTCAGCAAACGGAACAGTAAACACAAATGCTGCTCCATAACCGCAAGCAAGCGAGACAATACGTTGCAATACACTGCCCACACCCGCCTGATAACCACGCCAGGCAAAGAACAGTACACAGCCCAATAAAACAATCCAGCTCACAGACATTTGTTTTTCCTTACTATAAGGTTAAGAGCCGCAAGGCCAGGATCACAAACTTGAAACGATAAATCAGGATACGGCATCAGGACTTGCCAATAATAAAATCACTTCACGCTTACCCGCAGTGAGCTTCAAATCCTGCCCACAAGGCAAAAGCAGCGCCTGCCCTGCCTCCAACGTTTGCTGCCTGAGTGTAATCTCTCCATCCACAACCAACAACAACTTGTACGCTGCCTGCCCCAAACGCCAGCTGGCGCCTGGCTGCAATATGATGCGCTGTACGGCAAAATCATCGAAGCTGACAACCTCCTCACGGCAAATATTGACCGCTTTTTCCAGTACCGGCAGCGACTGCTGTGGTGCTGCATTGAGGCTAACTCTATCTATCGCTTCACGGGTATCCCAGTGATCTTGCGTTAATACTTTTTGTGCAAACGACAGTATCTTGCGCTCGTACACCGGCGTTTGAAACTCCACTGTGCGCACACCATGTTGTAGCGAGTGAGGGAACTGTGTCGGCACTTTTACCACATCACCAACCGCAAGCTCCTTGACATAAATAAATGCTTCCATCTCCCGGCGTTTGGCTTCCTCCTGTTCACCCAGGTCTCCAGGCAATGCCTGTTGCCACTCTCTCAGCGTCTCTGCCAGCACTGGCGCATCGGGGGCAATTTGTGCAGCACGGCGTTTCTCGTCAAACAACACATCGATTTCCCGACGCACTGCTTCATAGCTGGCTACCGCATCAAGGTAGGCTTGTTTAAATGCATCGTCCGAAGCGTAGCTCGTGCGTTTATCCTGGTTAAAACCAAAGCGGATACCGCCCCTGCCATCAGGCCAGGCGTTTTTATCGATATGGGTTACCACATAAACTTCCTGCTTCTCCTCGTGCATTTCAAAATACAGATCGCCGTACACTTCATCAGGCAAGGGATCGAGTATCTTTAGCAATACCGGCGCTACATCCTGCAAAGCCTCTCCCATAATCTGCTCTGCCGCTGCCGCAAGCACCCAGGAAAGTGGTGAGACTCCCTGTTCACTTACCACCTCTGACACACCACGCGCCTCAATGCCGGTATACCAGATCTCCTGCCCCCAGGGTTTGGGGATATGCACCGGGCGCAGCAGCAATCCCTGTCCAAGCTCCACCCAGGCCACACCAAGCTCTGCTGCAATATCAGGACCTGGCAGACCGCGCTCAAATGCCGCAATCAGTATCTCAGGCTGATCACTGACCAACAGGGATATTTGTGTATGCGGGGATTTGCTGATTTCATAGAGCGCCATAAGCTCCAGCACAGGCTCACCGGGAAGATAAAACTGCTTATGATCAAATCGCGCTATAAACTGTATTTTCTCAAGACCCTCAACTTCAAAGCACGCCATTTGCTGACGAATAAAGAAACCGGGGGTGGAAACTTTGACAATTTCCTCTACACGCATGACTGACTCACTGGCAATTGATCATGGTATTTTATAACAAAACCTCACCATAAGGCTTCATAATGAAAGCTTGATCTCACACCACTTGACCACGGATATGAAAAAGAAAACGGCAATATGCACTGGTTGCGCAGGCATGACTTTATTAATAGACATGACCGATATTGATAGCCTTGAGCGAAACAAGGAATATAACCACTATCAATTTATAAGCAGTCCTGAGCAGCAATACCTCCCACGCTCGCTGCAATAATTGTTTACTGCTAGAATCCTGTTAACCGGTTTGAGCGATATCTGATATGAAAGCTATTTTCCCATGCTTGCTACTAACATTCTTTTTGTGCAGTTGCAGCGGCATTCCTGTCGAGGATCGAGACGCCGTGCGCGAGAAAATCAATCAGGATGCAGCACTGGCACTTAAAGAACTGCTTGATACCCAGCCCCTTGTACAGGAAAACCTCGACAAATCTATCGGTTATTTCGTCGGTGAAATCTCTTCCGTTCAAGCCGCAATTATTGGTGGCGGCACCGGCATTGGGGTGCTGCATGATACAGAAAAACAAACACGCACTTATGTCAACGCCGACCGCTTCGACCTCGGACCGGGACTTTCTGCTACTGTTAATACCGTCGTGATTCTTTTTTACGACCGCGAAGCCATGGAAGAGTTTGGCAAAGGTAAAACCTACACAGGCATAGCAGCGGCATCTTCTGCCGGCACTAGCGGAGGCTCAGCCGTTTCCATGATCGGCCACAAGGCAGATACCTATTATCTTTCACAAAGTGGCGTTGCCGTTACAGCCACTGCCCGGCTCGTCACCACATCGGTCAATACCGATCTGACAGACGTAGGCCTGTCAGAAATCAGTATTCCCGCCACACGCAGTGCCTCCACAACCGGTGAACAAGGCGATGATGCACCACGACAATGGAATCGCGCACTGCCCTTTCTCGCCCAGGAAGTGATCGACCGCGGTTATGATCTGCCACTTCCCTATGGCCTAAGCCTCATCTATAGCAAGGTAGATCAGGAGCAATATATTACCGATCTGAATGTCGGCATTAACGGCCGTCCGATAGAGCCTTTTGAGTTTGTCACGTTTGATGAAGCCTACTCCAAAAGTGACAGCGTACAACTCAAGTTTGACGCCTGGTTATTTCCGTTTATGAATATCTTTGGCATGTTTGGCAAAGTTGAAGGTGAAGCACCACTGGAAATATCACTTGACGGCAATGGCATGCTCGACCATCTCGGTCGGGACTGCACAAAACCCGGTCCGAAACCGCTATGCAATCTGCTACAGGATAAAACATTCAATTTACCAACCATTACGCCGGATTTCTCCGGTGAAACTTACGGTGTCGGTACAATACTTGCTGCCGGATGGGATGACTGGTTTGTTACATTACCATTAACCCTTACCTATGCGGATATGGAAGGCAAATACACTGAGGGAATCTCAACAACAGTGACTCCTCGTGTCGGCCACCTGTTCTCACTCGATAATGCAGGTAACCTTGCACTCTATGCTGGCGGTAATTATCTAAAAACCGAACTGGATATCGAAGGTGTCGCACAAGATCCAATGGGCCTGTTTACGTTTGAATACACCGTTGAACAGAGTAATTCTGATCGCTGGAATGCACTGGTCGGCGGTAATTGGAATATTGACAAACGCTGGTCCGTACAGGCGGAATATAATGGCTTTATTGGCTCACGCGATGCGTTTATCGCTTCATTAAATTTTCGTTACTAATTTCTTGATTTTCACAGTAGACAATATAATAGAGAGCAATAAAAAACCGCAGCCTTTGCTGCGGTTTTTTATTGCCTGTTTAGCGCAAGCTCTTACCAATTAAATGTTAAACCAACAAAAGCTCCACCCGCTTTTTCATCAAATTCAAACTGATTGTTTTCATATTCAAGGCCTGCATAGCGGTAACCAAATTTCAAATCGAGCAAATCAGTCATCGTATAATTAAAACCCAAGGTAAGAATATAACTCAATTCATCGCTATAATCGGTCGCTATATCGCCTTTGACTGCTACATCCCAATTTTCCGCCAAGGGAAAGCTCTTCTGTACCCCCAGCAACAGATTCGTCCAGCTCTCATTCAGATTAATGTTCCGATTAAACCCGGGAATAGCAGAACTTGTTGTAATACCCATTTCCAGATCAATATAGCGAGCACCAAAAATAACCAGACCTGTACCATCATCACCAATGCGGTAAGTCCCGGCAAAATCATAGATACCCTGCTTGCTGTTTACCTTTGCAGAAGCAACTCCGGCAATTGGGGCCGATTTTGTATCTGACAAGTCAAAGTAAATAATTTCATTGAGAAAACCCCAGCGTCCATTGTTAATATCCAGGTGGTGCATATAAGTCATATCGAGCTTATCAAGAATATCATCAAAATCCAGGCTACCACTTCCACCGGCTGGCCCGAGCTTCACATCAGCATCCAGCGATGCCGCCCAGATATAGGGTGTCCAACTCACGTTCCATGAATCACCACTCTCGGCCTCTTCCGCATAAGTTAGTTGCGTACACACCATCAACAAGAGAAAAACACCAAGTAATTTCTGCATTTCATTACCTCCACGATTAAGACTACTAATGGAAAGCAGTCTAGCACCATTTGTTTGGATGTACTAACCTGCCCGGGCAGGTATTTCCGTTATTCTGCGTATGGATTTTGTTCAGCTCACATAATCTTTAACTATTTTTCCTGCCTGTTCCCCACCCAGGAATGTTAACCACGTCACACTTACAGAGCAGACAACATCCTCATCCCCTACGGAAAGTACTGACAAGCAGCCGGAAGCTGCATTAGAATCATGCGGCGAACAGGATTTAACATTTTTGAAGGATGAACGAGAGCCATAACTACATCACCAGGCTAAGTACCTGCTTCTCCAAAATGGCACTGTGGTCTTATGATCACAAGTGGCAAGTATTTGGAGCCTGTCTATCATTACTTGTCCTCTGTGCCTGGCTTGCCAGCTCCCTGCGCGTCGATAACAGCTTTGAAGCCTATTTTGATCACGACGATGAGGTATACAGCGCCTATCTGAAATTTCGCGATGACTTTGGTTCGGATGAAGTCTCTTTTATTCTCTATGAAGTACCTGACAGGGAATATGGGCCGTTTGATCTCAGGGCCATGATGCAAATCGCCCATCTCACCAACGCCTTGCAGGAAGAAGTACCTTTTGTGTATCAGGTCAGCAGCCTCGCCAATGCTGAAATTGTAGAGGGCGACGAAGGCGGTCTGGAGATTATTTCCTGGCAACGGGATTTTCCGGAAGATCAATACGCCCTGCTCGCATTCCGCGATGAACTGATGAGCAAAACTATTTACCTTGATGGCTTTGTCAGTCGCGACCGCCGCCATGGCGCAATTATTATTGACATGGATCGTTCCAGTGTTGATCCAATTGAAGATATTCGCCTCAACCCAAACGGTGGCGATGAACTCGACAATCTCTATCCCCAGGTATCTTTTGACAAGATTGAAGAAATTCTCAAGCGTTCTGAATACGAGGGCATTCGTTTCTGGCACTCCGGTGATGTGGCACTCAATTCGGAAATGAACCGCGCTCTGAAACACGATAGCCAAAAGCTTGGCGCCATGAGTTTTATTCTTATCGCCCTGTTATTACTGATCCTGTTTCAGTTCCGCATCCTCGGCGTGCTCGGCCCATTGCTTATTGTGACATGTAGCGTAATGTGTACCGTCGCGTTTATGGCAGTGATGGACTGGCACTGGGACATGATGGCGATGATGATACCAACCATGATTTTTGCCATCGGTGTCGCGGCCTCAGTACATGTTCTTTCCGAATTCTGGTTCTATTATGAAAAGTCAGGAAATCGGCGCGAGGCAATACGCGAGACGCTCTACCTGGTAGGCCCACCCTGTCTACTCACGAGCCTGACTACGGCTGCAGGATTTATGGTCATGAGTATTTCACCGATCAAGGCCATTTCCCATATGGGCTGGGCCGTACCCATCGGTGTCATTGCCAGTTTTATACTTTCAGTAACGTTACTGATGTTCTTTCTGTCTTTCGGCAAAGACAACCAACGCAAAAGCCGCCATCCTTTCTTTCGACACGGCAGTGAGATGGCCTCCAGTGGCTTGCTTGCTATTGCTGATTTTAATATTCGACACCGCGTCGCGGTTTTATCTGTTTCAGCAGGTATTTTTCTGTTGGCTTTACTCGGCATTACACGCCTCGAAGTAGATTCCAACTATATCGAAGATTTCTCCGATCATATGCAAATTAAAACCACAACAAAATATATCGACGAAGTCATGGGCGGTACTGCCGGCATCGTCTATTTGTTTGATACCGGAGTTAAAGGCGGCATCAAGGATCCCGCCCTTCTCAAGGAAATTGAACGAGTTCAACTTGAAGCGGCGAAACATGACTATCTCGCCAAAAAAACCTGGTCCATCGTTGACTTGCTCAAGGATATTAACAAAACCTTTCACGGTGGCGACGAGAAATACTACAGGATTCCCGAATCCAGGGAGCTAATCGCCCAATTACTACTGGTGTACGAGCTGTCTGGAGGCGAAGAGCTTGGCGAGTATGTTTCTACAGATTATTCCCGGGCAAATTTGCAAATACGCTGCCGCAACACTAAAACCAGTGAATTTGCGCGCTTCAACGACAGCATGAATGAATACCTTGACAACAATCCGATTTCCCATGCTGACATGACCATGACCGGCATTGGTCGCCTTTGGCTGCAATTAATTGAACACATTACGACCAGTCAGATCAAGGGACTGATGCTCGCGTTTGTGGTGATCTCTGCCCTGATGTGTTTTATTTTTCGCTCGGTCAAGGTGGGCATGCTGACAATGATTCCAAATATGACCCCCGTGTTTCTCACCTTCGGCATTATGGGCTGGAGCGGTATAGACCTCGATTACACACGCCTGATGATTGCCACCATTGCCATCGGTATTGCGGTTGATGACACCATTCATATGGTGACGCGCTTCCAGCACGAGTATCAGCGCTTTGGCAATTATCAAACCGCCCTGCGCAGCACTTTTGAGAGTGTCGGGCGCGCACTCATGATTACTACCATCGTGCTCGTTTTAGGGTTTATGGTCTTTGTCAGCTCCGCAATGAACGGCACGATGATGTTTGGCCTGCTCATGGCAACAACCATTTTTCTCGCACTCATTGGTGATTTTTTCCTGATGCCTGCACTGATGATGACCTTCAAGCCATTTGGCCCTGAGTTCCATGTCGACACACCGCGGCGCAGCATCTCGGAACAGGTTCCCGCAGTTAGCGTCGCCAAAAGTAGCTAGGCCATCGTCGCATTGTGACTTGCCAGCACCTCGGCAATGAAGTCTTCAACACCGCCGTCAAACTCTGCCAACTGCTTTTTGGCAAAATCAAATAACAACATTCCCATTTTGGCATGGGCAACTTCACGTCCCGAAGTTTTCTCCGTGACACGAAAAAACAAATCAAAACCACGCTTGTGATAATCCCCCGGGGCTATCTCAACACAAAGCACCTCACCATACATTGCCTCTGATTTATAAATCACCGCCAGGTCAGCGTTAATCATCGCATTGCCATCGAGCGCCGGATTATTAATTTGCTCTGGCAAAAAGCGTACCCGTGCTTCATTAAGAAATGAAATCAATGCATCATTTCCCACATGATTACCACGATTGATATGCTGGATACGCACCTCAAGTTCGGTACTAAACGGATACTCGTTCGGCATATCAATATTCACTCTTGCCATAGCTCGCTACTCTCTATTTTCTTTAAAACCGCGTCTTTACAACTGGCTGCTGTTATACCATCCGGCCGCGCCACTGCCGCACCCGTTTTGATAAATCATCAAGGGTCTCTCGGTCTCGCCGCCCCGTCTGATAAAAAAGACGGTTAAAGTCATCCATTATGCTCTCAAGTTCCTGAGCATTTGCCACCCCACTACGGGCCGCAATATCTAATGGCGTATCGCTCGTGTGAATTTCCACGCCAGCACGGGAAAGTTTTTTCAACAAACGCCGATATAAGCGCACCGCGGGATCAGCAGTTCTATCACGCTCTCGCCACAGTAGATAGAGATAAACCAAAACTAAAAAGCCCACTGAAAACGCAAGAAACACCATTGCAAGACGCGCTACAGAATAGGCACCGAGCAGTTTTTCCAGCATGCTTTTCTGTTTGCCCGCATCGTAGCCAAGTACCCAGCGCGCCCAGAGATAGTTAAGCCGGTCAAACTGTAACTGCAAATTATAAAACATTGACAAATTAGCTACATCATCGAACCCAAAGCCCGTAGTAGCAAGCTCTTCGCTACCCTCAAACGCACGACTGAAGCCATCGAGAATTCTTTCCGGAGCAACCGCAAAGGTCGGATCATAGCGCACCCACCCCTTGTCTTTTATCCATACCTCGGTCCATGCATGAGCATCGTATTGACGCACAAGCATATAATCTTGATAGGGGTTTGCTTCTCCGCCCTGATAGCCCGCCACCACACGCGCAGGAATCTCCACAGCACGCAGCATAAAAGTAAAACTACTGGCAAAGTGTTCACAAAAGCCTCGCTGACTATCAAACAGAAATTCATCCACAGAGTCGTTACCGAGCGCTGGTGGCTGCAAGGTGTAATAAAACGACTGGTTAAAATAGTCGAGCAGCTTTTCCACATAGGCCTCATCAGAACCTGCTTCCTGGTACCAGCGCGTCGCCAACTCCCTGGAGCGTGGATTAACCGCTTCAGGTATCGCTGTTTCAAGCTCGCGACGCCACTGCGGCAAATCACGTTCAATCACCGCATCCGGGTAACTATAGACGTTGTAT
The DNA here is from genome assembly GCA_028280345.1 of Pseudomonadales bacterium. Taxonomy (GTDB): domain Bacteria; phylum Pseudomonadota; class Gammaproteobacteria; order Pseudomonadales; family UBA7239; genus JANQLY01. The sequence goes on from JANQLY010000023.1 coordinate 205,735, forward strand.
TTGAAACGCGTAGTAACAGGTCCTTGCTTGAGCAGGCGAAAATCACTCACCAGCCCAACCCCATCTGTTTCCGGCACTGGCACACCAAGAGCAAACAACCAGGGCTGGTGAGTTTCTTCCAGAATCACTTCATAATCGAGCACACGCTCACCCTGTTCGAAATCCATGGTTGCCAGATCATTGCGAAAACGGTAACTGCCGCTTTCATACCAGATTACGGTTTTACCAAGTCCACGATTAATTAACTGTTCAGGTTCCGCCTGGCGCCAGGTACGGCCATCAAAATTGGAAAACACCAACCCACGCCAGTACAACTGCTGCGGTATCGGTTTTTCTCCGTTAAACGTAACACGCATCACAAGTTCATCAGAACGAGTCAGATCAACAAAATTTCCCGGCGACATCGTATCACTCACTCCTGTTTTTGCGCCTTCCTGCTGCACCGGCACATTCCAGAATGCGGGCAACCGTGGCAACACGAGAAACATGACCACCATCAGTGGCACTGACTGCAATAACATCGCCGTAGACATACGAAACGTACGCAGCGGAAACACATAACCTTTCTCCTGGTTAAGGCCAATCATGCAGGTCATCACCACAATCACAGTGATAAAGTTGTAGAGCGCAAGCAAAATATTCTGATCAAATAGAAAACCGGTCATCAAAATAAATAATGACAAGTAAATAACTACCAGCGCATCACGCTTGCTATACATTTCGAGTAACTTTAGTGAATAGGCGACAAACAGAAATGCCACCATCGCCTCCAGGCCAAGTACCCGGGGAAAGCTCAATAAAACAAATAATATCGCAAGCCCGAGCAGGCCAAATTTTACCGGGCGTCGCGGGTACGACCAGTGCCCACGATACACCTGTACACGCCAGACAATACAAACCAGTAACAGGCCGGCAAGCCATATCGGCATACGGCTATAGTGCGGCAGAAAGACCATTATCTGGGCAATAAAAAGCCAGACAAGGGTTTGCCGGGATATTTGTATCGCCGGAATCACGACACCTCTCCTCCCGACTGACCATATAGTGCCAGCGCTGTAAGCACCTGTTCCATGTGTTTGGCTCCGCTGTCAGGCAACACTTCTACACCTGGCATACGTAAACCGTAGACTTCCCCACTCTTTTCGGATTCCAGCGCCCAGTAACACAGTGTGGACAGCCGCTCCTCGACTCCCAGTGTCGGCAGCGTTTCCCAGTCAAGCCAAAGAAAGCTCTCGGTGTAATCAATAAACTCTCTGGCTTTTAATCCTTGCCCCTTGGCCGCATGTTTCCAGGAAACCTGACGCAGTGACATACCCGGTATGTAATCCTGCAGGCTGTCGAACTCTTCGCTACCTTTTTGTGTGCCACTTTCCTCACCCTCACCATCAGCACTTTTCACTGCTTGTAAATCGGCAAAGCGCACAGGTTTGGGGTACGTCAGAATACGCACATCCATATCCATATGGGTCCAGCTGCGAATAATGCCGAGAGGAAATGTGGTCTGAATCGTAATGCGACCGGGATTAAACCAACCTCGCCGCGTAGCCTGCACCGGCACTTTAATTCTTTGTTGAGGTGTATTTACCAGCCCGGTATGGATATAGTGTTCCTTGTGCCAGCCAATATGCAGGCTATCTCTGTTCTGTCCTTCCCGTGTTTGCAACAAAAACTCTACATCGGCATATTCTCCGGCAAATACCGTCGGCACATGAACCACCGACAACTGTAATCCGGACATATTGTTAAACGTATGTAATATGGCAACAACAAACAATGCAATTAATAAAAAGCCGAGACCAAATGCGAGATTGTTTTCATAATTGGTAGCTGCTATCCATAGTGTGGCAACCACAATAAAGTAAAACAGCGCGTGGCGATTGGGAAAAATAAAAATATTCTTCTGGGTCAGCGTGACCTGCTGCGAAGGGGGAATACGCCGGTCAATCCAGCTCTTGTAGCGGCTGCGCCCCTGTTCAATCAGTGTGTTGACGAGCGCTGGTCTCGCCACGCTCAGGCCACCACTTCAACACTGTTCAGTATCCATTCTCCGAGAGAACGATCCCCCTGGGAATAATCAGCCCCATCGCGCAGGCGATGCACCACTACGGCGTCAAAAACCGCCTGCACATCTTCGGGAATCACATGATCGCGGCCTTCTATTAATGCCCAGGCCCGCGCAGAGCGGATAATCGCAAGCGCTGCACGCGGCGATAATCCCCAGGCAAGACGCGCATTGCTGCGAGTAAACTGTACAAGGCGCTCGACATAGCTCAACAGCGTTTCCGTAGCCTGAATACTGTTAACCTGATTCTGTATTTGCATCAACTCTGCCGTATTGACAACAGCCTGCAACTGGCGCAACTGATCACGGGGGTCAAGCCCTTCATAAAGTTGTCGCTCGTATTTCTGATCGGGATAACCGAGCTGAATACGCATAAGAAACCGGTCGAGCTGTGATTCCGGCAGGCGGTAGGTACCAGACTGATCCGACGGGTTCTGTGTGGCAATCACAAAGAAAGGCTCAGGCAAATCGCGGGTTTCTCCTTCCACAGTAACCTGACGCTCCTCCATCGCTTCCAGCAGTGCACTCTGGGTTTTTGACGAGGTACGATTGATTTCATCTGCCAATAACACCTGGGTAAACACCGGCCCGGGATGGAAATTGAAACTGCCATCCTGCTGGTTAAATGTCGACACACCGAGAATATCAGCAGGCAGCATATCACTTGTGCATTGCACACGTTGATAGTCAAGACCGACAACCTTTGCCAGCGCATGTGCTAACGTGGTTTTACCCATTCCAGGTAAATCCTCAATCAACAGATGACCTTTTGCCAGCAGACAAGCTAACGAAAGTTTGACCTGCTCTTCCTTACCGAGCAGTACCCGACCTACTTCGGTGATTACCGACTGTAATTGTGCCTGCATCGCTGCTTTATTCCCGCTGTTAACTTTTGTATCCACCGTCAACTCACAACGCCGAGAGACCGCGTTCCATATCCCGCTGCAAATCAACGAGATCTTCAAGCCCCACCGCAACCCGAATCAGGTTGTCGCGAATACCTGCTTCGTCACGTTCTTCCTGCGCCAAACGACCATGGGTTGTTGTCGCCGGGTGAACAATCGTGGATTTCGCATCACCGAGGTTGGCTGTGAGTGACACCAGTTCAGTGTTATCAATAAAACGCCACGCGGCAGACTTGTCACCTTTGACTTCAAATGACAACACACCACCATAGGCACGCTGCTGCCTACTCGCAAGCTCATGGCCAGCATGACTGGGCAACCCACCGTAGTAGACTTTCTCTATCTGCGACTGCTCATCAAGCCACTGCGCCAGTGCCAGCGCATTTGCAGAGTGGGCGTCCATTCTCAGACGCAAGGTTTCCAAGCCTTTCAGAAATACCCAGGCATTAAACGGGCTCATGGTTGGCCCGGCAGTACGCAAAAAACCCACACACTCTTCCATGACCTTTGCATCACCGGCAAGCACGCCGCCGAGACAACGCCCCTGACCATCAATGTACTTGGTTGCCGAATACCAGGTAATATCAGCACCGAATTCACGAGGTTTTTGTAACGCCGGGGTACAAAACGTATTATCGACAATCAGCAAGGCATTGTTATTATGAGCAATATCCGCCAGCTGCTGAATATCCACCACCTCACCAAGCGGATTGGATGGGGTTTCCAGCAGCAGAAAACGGGTTTTATCTGTTATTGCCTGCTTCCAGCCATCAATATCTGTTAACGTGACATAGCTGACGTCCACATTGAATTTTTTAATATAGCGATTAAACAACGAGATCGTTGAACCGAACACACTCTTTGAACAGATAATATGATCACCCGCTTCGAGCAAAACCATGCACAGAGTCAAAATACCGGCCATTCCTGAAGAAGTTGCCACCGCTTGCTCTGCGCCATCGAGCGCAGCAAAACGCTGTTCAAACGTGCGCACCGTCGGGTTGGTGTAACGCGAATACACATTACCTGCTTCTTCACCGGCAAACCTTGCCGCAGCGTGAGCAGCGCTCTCAAACACGTAACTCGAAGTAGGAAAAATCGCTTCACTGTGTTCACCTTCCGGTGTGCGCACCTGCCCCGCCCGGATAGCAAGGGTGTCTATACCTTCTATATCTGAAGGCAAGCCAGATTGTTGTTCAAGTTCTTCATCCATTGTCTTTATCCGCTAAAGGATTTTTCAGAAGCTCACGCTACCGGTTAATTACTAACCAGTAAAGGTACCACTATTATCGGCGCTTGCTGCATTGGACTTCGCCTTTGCCGCATCGTTCCGTCGCGCATCGAGCCGATCCAGATAACCCTGATCTACGTCACCGGTAATATAATCACCATCAAATACCGAGCACTCAAAATTTTCGATTTCCGCATACTCACCACGCGTGCTTTCAATCAGATCTTCAATATCCTGATAAACGAGCCAGTCTGCACCAATTTCCTTACACACCTCTTCATCACTGCGCCCATGGGCAATCAGTTCATTGGCCGAAGGCATATCAATGCCATAGACATTCGGGTATTTCACTGCTGGTGAGGCCGACGCGAAATACACCTTGTTCGCACCCGCATCTCGTGCCATCTGAATAATCTGTTGGCAGGTTGTGCCACGCACAATGGAGTCATCCACCAGCATGACATTCTTACCTTGAAACTCCAGTTCAATCGCATTGAGTTTCTGACGCACGGACTTCTTGCGCTGGGTTTGCCCGGGCATAATAAATGTGCGGCCAATGTAGCGGTTTTTCATCAGCCCCTCACGAAATTTCACACCAAGATTATGAGCGAGAATCTGACCCGCTACCCGGCTGGTATCCGGCACGGGAATAACTACATCAATATCGTGATCCGGTCGCAGGCGCTCAATTTTTTCCGCCAGTTTTTCCCCCATACGCAACCGTGCTTTATACACCGAGATACCATCAATGATTGAATCGGGACGCGCAAAATACACATGCTCAAACACACAGGGCACGAGGGATGGATTGGTTGCACACTGCTTACTGTGGAAGGTGCCGTCGGGCTCAATAAAAATAGCTTCGCCTGGCAGCACATCCCTGACCAGTTCAAAACCCTGCACATCGAGCGCCACACTTTCCGAAGCGATCATGTACTCCACTCCCTGTTCAGTTTCGCATTTGCCAAACACCAGCGGGCGAATACCATAGGGGTCGCGAAACGCCACGATACCATAATTGGCGATCATCGCTGTGACCGCATAGGCACCGCGACAGTACTCGTGCAGCTTGGCAACAGAGGCAAAAATATCTTCAGCTTCCGGAATCAGCTTGCCACGCTGTTGCAATTCAAACGCAAAGATATTCAGTAGCACTTCGGAATCCGAGTCAGTATTCACATGGCGCAGCCCGGTTTTAAATAACTGCTCCATGAGTTCCTCACTATTGGTAAGGTTACCATTATGGGAAAGGCTGATACCGTAAGGTGAATTCACATAGAATGGCTGCGCAAGCGCCGGACTTGAGCTACCCGCTGTTGGATAACGTACATGACCAATCCCCATTGTGCCAACCAGACGCTCCATATGGGAGGTACGAAACACATCCTTGACGAGGCCATTACCCTTCTGTTGATAAACCTTGCCATTGTCACAAGTGGCAATGCCAGCCGCATCCTGACCACGGTGTTGCAACATCGTTAATGCATCATACAGGCGCACATTAACTTCACTTCGCCCAACTATACCTACAATGCCACACATAAAATCTTACCTGCCTAAATTGTATCTGCTACTTTGTATTACCAATCAAATCCGATGCGAGACCGGTAATCTCATCCGCGGTTTCCCTTGCCCAGGACTCCATGGTGAGAAAATGTGGAATCAATGTCGACTGCCTCCACCAGGAGTCCTGCTGGAATGTAGACGGCATAAAAATTAACACCACCAGCACTACCATAACCCCGCGAGCCGCACCAAACAACACACCAAAAAAACGGTCGGTTCCAGACAACCCGGTCATTCGCACAAGCTCGGCAATCAGGTAATTCACCATCGCACCTACCACAAGAGTAGCCGCAAACAATATGGCCATAGCAACAGTGAGCCGTAGTGACGGTGTAGTGATCTGATCCTGCAGCAACACTGCGAGCTTCTCGCCAAACAGAAACGACACTGCAATCGCCGTAACCCAGACAATCAACGACAACACTTCCTTGACGAAACCACGTTTGAGACTTATCAGGGCAGAAATAACAATAACTGCTATCAATACCCAGTCTGCCACATTCACGCTCTACTGTACCTCATACTACACTTCAAACTTAATCACCAGCGACTTAAGCTGGTATTGCTTATCGACTTTCTGTTTAACCACAAGCGCACTTTGTTTATCCAGTTTTGGCCCGATCATCACACGGGTTATCGACTTGCCATTACTTTGTACGGTGCGGGTAAATGATTTGTAACCCTGTTGCTGCAAGTCCGCTGCAAACTTGTCAGCCTTGTCCCGATCAGAAAAACTGCCGACCTGTACAACCCAGGCTTTTGGAGTGCCGGATTCCGTCAAACCTGGCGGCTCTGCCTTGGTGGCTTCTTCAACACTCTCCTCAACCTCCTCAGGTGTTGGCTCCAGAGTGTACATTTCCTGAACCGGCCGGCTGTCGGCGGGCAGCTCCGGGCGCTGCGCCTGCTTCACTTCGATTGGCTCCAATGCGGGCATAGGAGGAATTTCCTTGAGGGTATCAACAGCGTCAGGACGGCCACCGTTAAACAGTGCCGGTAGAAATATTACCGCCAGCGCTACCAGTACCACTGCGCCCACCAGGCGTTGCTTTAAAGCCTGATCCATCTAACCCCCTAATTTGAAACTGTTCACTCGTACATCGTCGAGCAGCTAATCCACCGTTTTACCCAGTGCCAGTAATGCCTCTGCAACGGTAAAAAACGAACCACACACGAGCAAACAGCCTCCCCTGTCTACACGGTGTAACGCCGCCTCCAGTGCAGCGCCTATAGTATCAAATACCTGCGCCTCGACCCTAACATCCTGTGCCGCCTGCGCCAGTTTTTTTGCCGTCAGTGCTCTGGGCACTGGCAGTGGCGCCAGATACCAGTGATCGACACAGCTATCCAGTACGTGCATCACCTCACAATAGTCCTTGTCCTGCAAGCTTGAAAAGACACAACTCACCCCCTGGATCCCACGCTCTTGCAAGCTCTCGGAAAGCTGTGTCGCCGCTGCCGGATTGTGGGCTACATCGCAAATCACGATAACACCATTGTGTTCAATTTGCTGGAAACGGCCTGCCAGTTCAAGTTCCTGCAACGCACGGTTTACATGAGCTGCCGTCAGACCATAATCAAGCAGCTGTAAAGCCTGTATTGCGCAAGCTACACTCGCAGCCGGCAGATTGGTGCGCGGCAACTGAGTAAAATCCTCTGTTTGCCTGTCCTGCGTTTGACCAAACCAGGTATCAACCATTTCGCCAGACATATCCACCCGCCAACCAAAATCATGGCCTAAACAGTAGTACTGTGCCGGACTAAGAGCCAGCGCAGCCTCAACAACACTGGCTGGAGGCATTGCCTCCCCGACAATTAGCGGAATATCCGCACGGAAGATACCGGCCTTTTCTTTGCCAATAGTTTCCCGATCAGAGCCAAGCCAGCTTTGATGATCCAGAGCGATATTGGTAACAATTGCAATCGTCGGATCGATAATATTTACCGCATCCAGACGGCCACCCAGCCCAACTTCGAGCAACTGTATATCGACCTGCTCCTGCGCAAAAATATCCAGTGCTGCGAGCGTACCAAACTCAAAGTACGTCAGGCTCGTTTTGCCGCGCGCCTTATCAATACGGGTAAACGACGCACACAGCGCATCATCCTCTACCATGGCGCCATTGATACGAACTCTTTCGTTGTAGCGCAACAAGTGTGGCGAAGTATAGGCTCCAACCTTAAGCCCAAGCTCGCACAGTATGGCTTGCAGTGCCGTAACACAGGAGCCTTTGCCGTTAGTTCCGGCTACGGTGATCGTTGGTATATTGGAAAAGCGACTGTAGGAACCCAGTTTTTGCGCAACGCCACTGACCCGTTGCAACCCAAGCTCAATCGACTCTGGATGTAACTGCTCCTGCCAAGCCAGCCACTCATCAAGATTCCTGGTTGGCATATTTTTGTACTATGTTGCTATAACAGAGATAACATCAAGCCGTTTTTTTATAGTGTGTGAACATGCTTAGCAGAGAGCTGATGCGATCACGCATCTCCGCACGGTGTACAATCATATCAATCGCACCGTGGTCGAGCAGGAACTCACTACGCTGAAAGCCCTTTGGTAATTTTTGGCGAATCGTTTGCTCAATAATATTCGGACCGGCAAACCCTGCCCGCGCACCGGGTTCTGCGACATTCACATCGCCAAGCAAAGCCAGACTCGCTGACACCCCCCCGTAAACCGGATCAGTCATAATAGAAATATAAGGCACACCCTTTTCTTTCATACGCTCAAGGATTGCACTGGTTTTTGCCATTTGCATCAGCGAAATCAACGCTTCCTGCATACGCGCCCCACCGGTTGCAGAAAAGCAAATCAATGGAATTTCTTCATCGAGAGCCAGTTGTGCCGCGCGAGTAAACTTTTCTCCCACCGCGTAGCCCATTGAGCCACCGTGAAACGCAAACTCAAACACACAGACAACCACATCCTGATCTTTTAAAGTACCACGTACAGCAACCAGCGCATCTTTTTCACCGGTTTGTTTTTGTGCCGATGTGAGTCGATCTTTGTACTTTTTAACATCCTTGAAATTGAGGCGATCAATCGGTTCAACTTCATCAGCGAGTTCAATCTGCTCACCTTCATCAAGAAACAGGCTCAGACGGCGGCGAGCACCGATACGCATATGGTGGTCACATTTGGGACACACATCGAGTTTTTTGTCGAGATCCGGGCGATAGAGCACGGCCTCACATTTCGGACATTTTTTCCACAAACCTTCCGGTATATCACTACTACCTTTCTGTTTGCGTTTTTCAGAACGTATTGCTGCCGGTTTTATCTTGTCTAGCCAACTCGCCATGGTCTTCTCTCTACTAAACCTCGTTACCCTTACTCTCTTCCACTGCCACCTGATTTAACTCAGGCCACTCATTATAGTACGTTGTTAAAGGCTGTCTATTGCCTCGCGCATTTCACCGAGGAGTGATGCTACATCATCTACAGCACTCTCCGCCGTTGCGCCCGAATCGCTGACAGCAGCCATTTTGTCTACGAGCACGCTGCCCACAACAGCACCTTCAGCAAGACTCGCAATCTGCTTCGCAGAGTCCGCATCCTTGATACCAAAACCGACGCAAAACGGCAAATCGGTATACTGTTTATATTCTGCCACTTTGCTTTTCACATCTTCAATATCCAGGTGTCCGGCACCGGTCACCCCTTTCAGGGAAACATAATACAGATAGCCCGTTGCCATGGCACAAATTCGCTGCGCACGCTCACCGGTTGTGGTCGGCGCAAGCAGAAAAATATTGTCGATACCGACACGCTGCAGCTCCCTGTGCAAATCCCCCGCTTCTTCTGCGGGCAGATCAACGGTCAAAACCCCATCAACACCGGCCTCACTGGCATGATCAGCAAATGTGGCGTAACCCATACGCTCAATGGGATTGGTATAACCCATCAATACCACCGGGGTCTGATTATCTTGCTCGCGAAACTGTGCAACCAGATCCAGTGTCATGCGCAAACTCACATGGTGAACCAGGGCGCGCTCATGCCCTTTCTGAATCACAGGTCCCTCTGCCATCGGGTCGGAAAATGGCACACCGAGCTCGATAATACTCGCACCTTTTCCCACCATCGCATGCATGGCAGCAAGGGTTGCTTCTACAGAAGGGTCTCCACATACAATATAAGGCACCAGCGCTTTTTTATTTGCGTCAGCTAATGCCTGCAAACAGCTTGCAATTCTACTCAACAGTCCAGCTCCGTTTACTACACTTTAATACCATCAATGTCTGCCACAGTGAGAATATCCTTATCACCACGGCCCGACAGATTCACAACAATAATTTGCTCTTTTGACATACTCGGCGCAAGTTTTTCCAAATACGCCACAGCATGACTCGATTCCAGCGCAGGCATAATACCTTCAATGCGCGTCAGCTTACGAAAAGCGGCAAGCGCTTCATCATCATTCACGGCAACATAGCTGGCACGCCCGGTATCGCGTAACCACGAGTGTTCCGGACCGACCCCCGGATAGTCGAGGCCCGCCGACACTGAATGGGTTTCAATAATTTGTCCATCTTCATCGGACATCAGATAGGTGCGGTTACCGTGCAGTACACCGGGCAAACCGGCATTGAGAGGCGCTGCATGACGGCCAGTTTCAACACCATCCCCACCAGCTTCCACACCATAAATAGCCACTCCCTCATCTTCCAGGAAGGGATGAAACAAACCAATTGCATTAGAGCCACCGCCAACACAGGCCACAAGTGCATCGGGCAATTTCCCGGTTTGCTCAAGGCATTGGCGACGCGCTTCACGTCCAATTACACACTGGAAATCACGCACGAGCATCGGATAAGGATGCGGGCCAGCCACTGTACCAATAATGTAAAAGGTATTGTCAACATTAGTAACCCAGTCGCGCATCGCTTCGTTCATTGCATCCTTCAACGTACGCGAACCTGAAGTTACAGAAACGACCTCTGCACCAAGCAGCTTCATGCGATACACGTTAAGCGCCTGGCGACGCACATCTTCTTCCCCCATATAAACCACACATTCCATACCCATGCGTGCAGCTACGGTAGCCGTTGCCACACCGTGCTGCCCGGCACCGGTTTCTGCGATCACACGTTTTTTACCACTGTGCTTGGCAAGCAAGGCCTGACCGATCGTATTGTTAACCTTGTGCGCACCAGTATGATTGAGATCTTCCCGTTTCAGATAAATCTGTGCACCACCGAGATCCTGCGTTAAACGCTCGGCAAAATACAATGGTGAGGGACGCCCTACATAATGCGCCAGATCACGATCAAACTCAGCGAGAAAATCCGGATCACTTTTCAACCTGGCATAACTCTCATCCAGTTCGGTAACCGCAGCCATCAACGTTTCCGACACAAAACGACCACCGTAAATACCAAAATGCCCATCTGCATCCGGGTATTCACCGTAGGTGGTATCTGTCGACTTCTCTACTTCACTCACAACTTTCTTTCTCTTCGTTAATCGATTGCTGTTACGGAGCGCCACTACTCTGAACTGTTCCGAACAGCCTCAATGAATGCACTAATTTTGCCGCGATCTTTTTTGCCTGGAGCACTTTCAACACCACCGCTCACATCTACCGCACAGGGTTTGACAGTGCGAATAGCGTCGGCAACATTGTCTGGATTCAAACCGCCCGCAAGTACCAGGCTATGACGAATACTCGCGGGCAATAGTGACCAGTCAAATGTTTCACCAGTTCCACCAGGCACCCCGGGCTTGTAACTGTCCACGAGAATACCACTGGCTGCTGCATAGTCTGCCATGGCAGACTCTACCTGCGTATCCGGTTTAATACGCAATGCCTTGATCCACGGGCGCTGAAATTGTGTGCAATATGCAGCGTCTTCACTGCCGTGAAATTGCAGAACATGTAACGGCACCTGCTGCAGAACCTTCTCAACCTCATCAGGCTGCGCATCGACAAACAGACCCACAAGGGTTGTAAATGGCCCTACTGCCTGTGCGATTTCACGTGCCTGCCCAATGGATACTGCACGCGGGCTCGGCGCATAAAACACCAGACCAATCGCATCCGCACCACTCTCACACGCATGCACCGCATCGCCGGAATCGGTAATACCACAGATTTTTATCCGCGGTTGTGCTGCCTTGGTAGCCACGGGTTTGTTTACCTATCGTCTAACCTTGTTGAGTTTGCAGAAACCTGCATTCAGGACGTTACAAAGCTGGTTATTTTATCAGATTCCACTAATCACTGCTTCAAACATACCACCATTAAGGTCAGGGTTTTCAGAGGCTGTTATTGGCAGATTAAAGCTCGGCGGATAGTCCACGCGATACAAATACAATCCGCTCGGTGCTGCCGTTTTACCCGCACAACGCCGATCCCTGCTCGCCAGTACTTCCGCAATCCATCGTGGCGGCTTATTGCCACATCCCACTTCAAGCAGAGTACCAACGATATTGCGTACCATATTGTGAAGAAAAGCATTGGCTCTGATCTCTACCATTACCAGAGCGCCATAGCGACTCACGCTCACTGATTCCACACAGCGAAACGGCGTACGTGACTGGCACGAAGCTCCACGAAACGCACTGAAGTCCTGCTCACCGAGCAACTGCTGTGCCGCATCGTGCATACACGACTCATCAAGAGGACGTTTCTCCCAGGTCAACAGTTCACTGCCCAGTGCCGGACGTATCGTGCGATTAACAATAAAGTAGCGATAGGTTCGCGCCTGTGCCGAGAAGCGCGCATGAAACTCCTGGGGCACCACCTGCACCCATAGCACCTTGATATCGTCCGGCAAGCGCGTATTCACACCGTTTAACCAGGCACGTAGTGGACGTTGAACCTGTGTATCAAAATGCACCACCTGACCACTCGCGTGCACACCACTATCGGTGCGCCCTGCGCAGATAACGGTTATCGGGCTGTCCGCAATGCTCGAAAGCGCCTCTTCCAGTTGCGCCTGAACACTGGGCTCGGGGTGGCCGGTCTGGCGCTGCCAGCCATGATAGCGAGTGCCGCGGTACTCAATGCCCAGCGCATAGCGCATAGAATGAAAAATGCCCGATGAGTCTGACTCACCGGGCATTGTTTGGGATGGTTGCGATTCAGAAATTGTCGCAAGTCCTCTTCAAGGATTACGCGCTCATGCGCTTAAAGACCATTGAGTAATTGTTGCGCTTCCTGTTTCTGGGCATCCTGACCTTCCTCAAGTACTTCTTCGAGGATATCTTTCGCACCGTCCTTGTCGCCCATATCAATATAAGCACGAGCCAGATCAAGCTTGGTGGCAGCCTCATCGGCATCGGCAAGGAAGTCAAACTCCTCGTCGAGTTCGGTATCTGCCGGTGTCGGCTCATCCTCTACTGGTCCCTTCTCCTCAGCAGCGGGCTCAGGTTCGGCAACCGGTTCCGGTACAGGCTCTTCTGCAACACTGTCGAGATCCAGCTCAGGGCGTGTTTCTGTCGGCGCTTCACTGACATTAACCGCCGGAGAAACTGCTGTCGGAGTCTCACTAATATCCAGAGCCGGTGTCTGCAAGGTCGGTGATTCACTGATACTTACTGAAGGCGACTCCGCGGTCGGTGCTTCGGAAGGCTCGTCCAGACCAGACAGGTCAAGATCAAAGTCATCCTCTGCTGTCGCTGCCACTTCCGGTTCTGGCTCACTGAGGTCTTCGCTCAGGTCGAGGTCGAAATCCAGATCACTATCAAGGCTGGCATCTTCTGTTGTCGCCGCATCCTCGGTCTCTTCGCTGAGATCGAGGTCAAAATCTGTCTCTGCAGGTTCTTCGCTCACATCGGCACTCAGATCACCGTCGTCGCTGAGATCCAGATCGAGGTCAAAATCATCATCTGCCGCTGTATCAGCATCACTACTATCGAGGTCGAGATCAAGGTCGAGCCCCAGGTCTTCTTCAATGGCCTCTGACGGATCGTCTTCAATACCGTCAAGATCCAGATCAAAATCACCATCATCAGCTGCGGCCGGACTCTCACCTGCAGCAGGTAAGTCAACACCGGAAGCGCCATCAATTTTGCCGCGGAGTTCCTGAGCGCGTTCAATCGCACCGGCATCACCGAGGCCGGACAATTCCTGATACTGAGCATCAAAGGACTGCAGATTCTGTTCTTCCGCATGAACTTCAAGCAACTTGAGGCGCAGATCGGTACGTCCGGGTTCCGCCGCAATCGCCGTCTTCAGCAAACTTTCTGCCTTGTCATAGTTACCGAAAGAGATATAGATGTCCGCTTCACCGAGCACATCACCGGTTTCAGCTTCCGCCGGAGCCTCTTCTTCAGCAGGCTCTGCACTCTCGCCATCTTCGTCATCCGTATCAAACATTGCATCGAGATCACTGAAATCTTCATCATCACTGCTGCTATCACTGTCATCAGCACCTTCAAGCAGATCATCAAAATCCAGTTCGTCCTCTTCTTCAGCGCTGCTACCACCACGGCTACGTAATTTCAGGGCAACCACTACCAGCACCAACAAGGCGAGGATAGCGCCGGCAATCACAATCAGGTTATCCATGAGCATGCCGACAATGCCACGATCTTCTGGCTGAGCAGGAGGTGTTTCGTCGATAATCGCTGTCGGCTCTACCGGAGTAGTCTCAACAACAGTTTCTTCAACAACTACCTCGTCGGTCACCTCGACCGGCTCCTCATACACACTTTCTGTATCAACGACTTCTTCTTCAAGCGCCGTATCTTCTACCGGAATGCCATCACTCACCTGTCCAGCCATTGCGGCTTCCAGAGCTTCAAGTTCGCTATTGCGCACTTCCAGCATCTGTTCCATGGTTTCAATCTGATCATCCAGTTCGCTAATCGCGCCACTGATCTCGCGCTCTTCGCGCTTATGGCGATCCAGCTCTTCCATCGAGATAACCAATTCATTTTGCAGGGCTTCCGTACTACCTTCTTCAAGACCGCTACCTTTACCCGCCATGCTGCCGTCGGATTCGCCCGGCACAGATAGTTTCAGGTGACCTTCTTCTTCATCCACCACAGTTTCACTGAAGTCCACCTCGCGAGTCGTCGCATCGAGCTGCTCCGCTTCAGGTGCCTTGCGGCCATCCGGATCACCGGACCATTCAATATTCTGGCGACGTACTTCGGAGAAAGCTTCACGGTTGGTAATATCGGTAATCTGGTCCCGGGTCGGCATGCGCAGCACACGACCTTTCTTGAGCAGGTTGATATTGCCGTCAATAAAGGCTTCCGGGTTCAGGCGCTGAATCGCCAACATAGTTTGCTGTACGCTGACACCAGCATCAGGGCGATGGCGGCTGGCAATAGTCCAGAGATTATCTCCGGCCTGAACAGGGCCATATTCACCTTCACTATAGCTGCTTGAATACACCGGAATCGAAGATTCATAGGTAGGCTGCGGCTCAGGCTCAACGGCTGGCATAGGCTCAGGTTCTACAACCTGCTCCTCAACCATTTCCACCGGTGCAGCCTCCTCTACCGGGGCTTCTTCTACCGGCGCTTCTTCATAGCCGAGTTCCTCAACAGGTGGCTCCGGCACATCTTCTGTCTCAATAACGGTTTCTGCGACTGCTGTTTCTTCAGCCTCTGCATAGGCAGGCGGCGCCGGAGGGCGGGCCGTCACAGAAGTGGTTTCAAGGGCCTGAAGCTCTGCTTCAAGTTCAGCGATGTCCAGAGGTTCGGGCTCAGGCTTCGCAGGCGGGGGAGCCATACGGGTTTCCGTGCCGCGGATTGCACGCGCACTGGAATGCTCATCAGCATAAACCGGCAGATCCATAAGCAACGTGTATTCACGCAGCAAACGGCCATTAGGCCATTGAATTTCAAGTAAAAAGTTCAGGTAGGGTTCACGTACCGGGGTTTCCGTGCTGACGCGAACAATCGGCCCCGTTTCATTGTCGAGTTCGAGGGAAAAACGCAAACTGGTAAGGAAAAAGGCACGTTCTACGCCGGCAGCTTCGAAATCTTCTTTCGGGGCAAGATTAACAAGAATCTCGTTTTCGCTGAGGTTATTAACCTGCAAGAGCTCAATTTCAGCATCCAGTGGCTCATTAAGTGGTGTTTTGAGCTTGATTTCCCCAAGACCTATTGCGAAAACCTGGCTCGACACCATTGAAGCCAATACAAACAATATTAATTTTACTTTATGAAACATAGACTTATCCTGATATCCGCCAACGCTAATACCTATGCTTGTTTTTGAATGAATCCCCGATTCATCCCCCCCAATAACCCAACTGTAGGCAAGGTCGCCCTAGACTTTACCGGAAATTACAGTTAAAAGCTAGAATAAACCTTTACTAAGTGACGTAAGTTACCATTTTAGATAGCTTTTTAGCAACTCTTCCGCAATCTGGATGCTATTCAGTGCCGCCCCTTTTCTCACATTATCAGACACGACCCAAAGGTTGAGCCCCCGATCACAGGAAATATCCTCGCGAATACGGCCCACAAATACCGGATCTTCGCCCGCAGAATCCCCCACCGCTGTTGGATAGCCACCATCAGCACGCTCATCCATGACAACAATGCCTGGCGCCTTGCTCAATAATTCACGGGCTTGTTCAGCAGAAATTTTATCCCGGGTTTCTATATGTACAGCTTCAGAGTGACCATAGAATACCGGCACCCGCACACAAGTCGGATTAACAGTGATATTGTCATCTTCAAATATCTTGCGTGTCTCCCAGACCATTTTCATTTCTTCTTTTGTGTATCCATTGTCCTGGAATGCATCAATATGGGGCAACGCATTAAAGGCAATTTGTTTTGGATACACATTGCAGTCTGCCGGCTGACCATTAAGCAAGCTCGCAGTTTGTGAAGCAAGTTCTTCAATCGCATCCTTGCCAGTGCCAGACACCGCCTGATATGTAGCTACATTAATGCGTTCGATACCCACTGCATCGTAGATTGGTTTCAATGCAACCAGCATCTGAATCGTGGAACAATTCGGGTTCGCAATAATATTGCGATTGGTATAGTTCGCGATCGCATGCGCATTCACCTCGGGAACAATTAAAGGAATGTCATCGTCATAACGAAACTGCGACGTATTATCAACAACGACACAGCCCGCCTCTCCGGCTTGCGGCGCATAAATAGCAGAAACACTTGCACCGGGTGAGAACAAACCAATCTGCACTTTGGAAAAATCAAATTCGGCAAGGTTTTCCACCATCAAGGGCTTGTTTTTAAACATCACTGTAGAACCTGCTGAGCGCTCACTAGCCAACGGGTAAAGAGTACCCACAGGGAAGTCCCGTTCTTCAAGAATGGACATCATGGTTTCACCAACAGCGCCAGTAGCACCGACTACAGCAACATCTACGGTCTTGCTCATTATCTCTTAACCTGCCTTACTCATTAATTACACCCATGCACATCTATCTGCATCATCTATCAAAGTGCTGCAACCACGGCCTTTCCCATGTCTGCCGTGGAAACACGCTGCATCCCTTCTGAAAAAATATCTGCGGTGCGCAGATTTTGATCCAGCACCTGACTCACAGCCTGCTCAATCGCTGCTGCCGCTTCACCAGCACCGAGGGAATAGCGCAACAACATCGCTACAGACAAAATTGTTGCCAGCGGATTGGCTATGCCCTGCCCTGCAATATCCGGAGCCGAGCCATGGCATGGCTCATACAAACCCTTGCTGTTCTTATCCAACGATGCCGATGGCAACATGCCGATAGAGCCGGTTAACATCGCTGCTTCATCAGAAAGGATATCACCGAACATATTACCGGTGACAATCACATCAAACTGTTTCGGTTCACGCACCAGTTGCATTGCAGCATTATCAACATACATATGGCTTAACTCTACTTCCGGGTATTCCTTTGCCAGCTCTTCCATCACCTCACGCCACAACACCGTCACCTCAAGTACATTCGCCTTGTCGACAGAGCAAACCCGTTTGTTGCGCTTCATTGCCGACTCAAATGCAAGACGTCCGATACGCAAGATTTCACTTTCAGCATAACGATAGGTGTTAAAACCTTCTCGCTCACCCTGCTCATTGTTATGCACGCCGCGAGGTTGACCAAAATAGATACCGCCAGTCAGCTCACGCACAATCAGAATATCAAGCCCTGCTACAATCTCGGGCTTGAGCGACGAGGCATCGGCGAGCTGCGGATAAAGTATTGCCGGGCGTAAATTGCCAAATAGCTCAAGGCGTGAACGTATCGCAAGCAAGCCTTTTTCCGGACGAATCGCCGTATCAAGTTCATCCCATTTCGGGCCGCCAACAGCTCCGAGCAAAATGGCATCTGCCTGTTCCGCTTTGGCATGGGTTTCATCAGGATACGGTACGCCATGTGCATCAATCGCTGCGCCACCAATCAGGGCGTGCTCAAGCTCAAGGCCGAGCTGGAACTTGTCATTCGCCAGGCGCAGCACTTTCTCCGCCTCGCTGACGATCTCCGGACCAATGCCATCACCGGGCAGAATCAGAACAGTTTTTGCTTCACTCACAGCACACTCTCAACCAGATAAAATAAACCAATAAAAAACCACGGCATCAGAACCGTGGCTTTAATGATTCCTGAATTAACGGCGGCGGATTATATCAGATAGACGTACTACAGCGAATCCGCCTCAATCAGGCCGTGAATATCCGCCATCTTGCGCGCCCATGGGGAGTGTTTTTTAATTTCGTCCGGCAGTTGCCCGGTTGCTTCAATCGCACTGGCCCGATCCGCATAGACACCATACAACACTGAATACCAGTCCTTACCATTGCGACGAGTACGGAAATAATACAAATCACCCGTACCGCTGTATCCCGCAATAAAGTTCTCTATCGTCTTTTTCGAGCCTGCACCAAGCACCTGAATGGAATAATTACCCGGGGGTAGCGCCATGAGGAAAGCTTCATCCCCGCCGGAAGTGGGCCGCTTATCAGTTGCCACGGTACGCGTGGGCGGCAGCGTCGACAAGCTTGCCAGTTCTACTCGCTCTACCGCTGCAACCGGTTCTGGCTCTGGATCAGGTATCGGTTCTGCTATGGGTTCTGGATCTGCCAGGGTCTCTTCCACCTCAGCAACAGGTTTTTCCATCACTTCAGACCGTTCCTCGGTACCAGTTGTTTCCGTCTCAGGTGTTTCGGTTGATGCCAGCAAGGCCATCTGCCGATTTAAAAACTCATCGTCCTCCGCCGCAACAACTTGCGGTGAAACATCTGCAACGGTCGTTTCAGCCTCCAGCGGTTCACTTCGGGTTGTCACTACCGGCGCCACCGTTTTCTCAACCTGTTCCAGCTTTGTTTCTGTCGGCGGCGCTACTGTTTCCACAGCAGTTTTCTGTGACAGCGACGACTTGCCATCCCCGGTAAACATACTGATGGCCTGATATGTGAGTAGAAAGACCACAATGACCACGATTACATAAAACGGCATGGTGCGACTGAAACCGGAGAAGTATTCCGCCAGTGATGTCGTAGCCGTTGCATTGTGTGCCTGCTCCCGCTTCTCCGCCTCTCGCTCCAGCGCGGCAAGATTTCCCTCTGTGGTGACAACAATATCTTCAAACTCATCATCCTTGAGATTAAACGGCAGACGCCAGTGAATAAATTGGCGAATCTCTTCACGATTCAGCGGCTTGAGCGGAATCTCGTGAGTTGTCAGATTCTCGATATGAAAATGCTTGAGCATTTCCTTGAGGTTGTTATCGCCAGAAAGAATCAGATTCATACCACGAAATGCCCCAAGCAGCTGGATCAGCGCATCAATCATACTCAAGGAAAAACTTTGCACATCGTCGACAGCAATAATTACCGGGCGATGGCGGCGCAAGCAATTTTCCAGGTAAGTTTGCACACGATCAACCAGTGGCTCATTTTCAACATCGTCGAGCTCAAAACCTTTGGCCAGCGCTTCGTTCTCAATACTTTTCTGTACGTAATCAGCTACCTGATCCGGGTTATCATCATCACCACTTTCAGGATCGAGCTCAAAACCTTTGGCAATCGCTTCATAAAGTTGTATCTCTGTTTGCACCACAGAGTCAATCACACAGATCTTGCCCTGTTTGTTTTTCAGGCGATCCTTGAGCCCGGCAAGAATGACACTACGCCCCGAGCCTTCATCACCCATAAGCATCATCAATCCGGGCTTGAACTTACACAGATTGAAAATATGAACAAGAGCCTTGCCGCGACCGGCTTCCTTGAAAAATACATCACCGGTTTCCTCTTTACGTGAAGAGGAAACAGCAAAGTAATTGCCAAGATCGGGTGATTGTGCGCTTGCAGCCATTATCCGTTTTATTAAAATCGAGAACCAACGCACATATTTTTATGCAAGCATCGGTTTGAGTAAAGAAAAATTCTTTGTCCTGCCTTCACCAGTTAACCAACGGTTCCAATTCTATCACCAACGGCGAACATACCGGGTTGTTTCAACGCTTCGATACCAATACAGACAATCCAGATGAGGTATAGCGCGTAAGTGACTGAAAACTATAGATACCGAAACGCCCTTGAGTATTTATTAAGCAATAATCAGCTTAATCACTATCGAAATCGAGATAATAATCAGAATCACGTACCACAGCGCAGTGAAGAACACCATGGTACTGCGTACAATTTCACTCGCGCGACGAATCCAGCTTGGGCGGTGATCCGTGGAAAGATAAATCGGAATCAGTAAAGTCAGACCAAGACTCCAGGTAATACCAATAAAATACAACAACTGGTGTAGCCCTTCTCTCACCCACAGCGCTTCGAGCAAGCCACCCAGGCTAATAAATCCCACGATGCGCAGGGTATCGCGCCGCGGTAACAAACGCTGTGCTGCGCGTTCGAAAAATATCAGCATACCTTCCAAGGTCTACTCCCCTCTTAACGCTAAAGGTTCAGGTCATGGCCAGAAGTTATTTGACCATATCACTGAAATTTCTCGCCGACAATGTCCTCGGTCAAACTCCACAAACTCTCTGCCGCCTGCTCATCCAATGCATAGGCATAGTAACCGTTACCCCCTTCACCATCAGCAACCTGTGTCGCAATCTGGCAGTCTTCCAGATATAACGCCCCGCTCTCTGCAAGTGCCGGCGACGTTGCTGCCCACACCGACGTCGCTGCACCCTGGGGAATGGTTTTCATTGTCAATGCAACTTCACCACGGGTACCTTCCATAAGATCCTGAATATCCTTATCGGTCAGATGGCGCCCCAGGTCTGTCACAATCACCCCCGGGTGCACGGCAAAACTGCGCACACCCTTGTCACGCACACGTTTATCCAGCGCAACAGTGAACAGGGCATTCGCCGTTTTTGCCTGACCATAGGCAAGCCACTTGTTGTACTCGCGGTTTTGCCAGTGCAGATCCGAAAAGTCGACACCACCGTATTTATGTCCTCCGGAGCTGAGATTCACGACACGTGCAGTCGGTGCTTTTTCCAGCAACGGCATCAATAAATTGGTTAACAGAAAGTGCCCTACATGACAGGCAGCAAACTGCATTTCACATCCATCTGCGGTACGCTGTAACGGACAAGCCATCACACCGGCGTTATTGATTAATATATCCAGCTTATCCAGCTGTTCACTAATTTGCGCTGCACAGGCGCGCACAGAGTCATAATCGGTTAACTCAAGCGCCACAACAGACACATCATTATTGCCAGTGGAAGCCTTGATACCATCCGCCGCCGTTTGCGCCTTAGTCTGGTCACGTGCCGTGATAATAACCTCGCAGCCCTTGCTCGCCAGCGCACGTGCTGTCTCTTCACCAAGTCCGCCAGAGGCACCGGTAACCACCGCAGTTTTTCCAGCCAGATCAATATCCGCCAGCACCTCATCGGTGGTTGTTTCAAAACCGTACATAACACTCTCCCACTACTTACATCCTGTTTAACCTGCTATTTACCTGTCGGCTGGGTAGCAATCTGTCCAACATTTGAAGCATTGCCAAGAATACTCGGGTTCGCCAGAATCGCCGCCATACCTTCAAGCGAACTGCCACCACCATAGTTAACAACCCCCGGCACCTTGACGATATCCGGATTCTCCTTGGCGGCATCAATCGTGAGTTCGAGCGCTTTGAGATAGGCGGTTTTCTCCTGACCCAATACATCTACACGCGCCTTTTCACCTTTGGCAATTTCGATGAGTTTGAGTTTTTCACCCTCACCGAGCAAACGCATTTTCTCTTTCTGTTGTTCAGCTGCCTGTTTTTCAATCTGGGCTTTAACCAGCATCGATTGCTGATCTGCCTCGGCACGAGATTTTTCCACCGCAATACGTTGCGACTGAGCGACACGCTCTTTTTCATAAGTGACTTTTAACTGATCCGCCAGTTGTTGACGCAGTTGTGGCAGTAGCACTTCCGGCGGCAACGCGGGTTCCCCAAGGCGCACCTCCTGAATATTTACCCCGGCCTTCAAACCCTCAGGAATCAGAACCTCTTCAAGCTTGGCAACAATGTCATCGCGATGGCTAACAAAGTCGAGCGCCTTGCGCTCCTCATGACCGCCGATGGTGCGCAACAGATCGCGCAGACTGGGTGTGATCACATTGTTTTCCACTTGCTCCAGACTACCAACCGCTGCTACAACTTTTGGCGCGAGACGCGGGCTCACCTGCACCACAATGCGCGCTTCAACCGGTACCGTCCAACCTTCTACACGAACGTTGATTGCTTTATCCGCAGCGTCTTTGGGAACCGGCACATTAAAGCTCTCCACGCTCTGCACGATCTTGCCTTCATCAGTAACCTCAAGGTTAACCTTGCGCGTAGTGTATCCTCCCTTGTAAGTCCAGACCTGTACGCGAGTTGGAATCAGTGTACTTACATAAGCTTTCGGATTCAGGTAGTAACGTCCTGGTGTCAACGGTTCATCCCATACACCAACGCAGCCTTTCGGCACAATCGGTGTCGCCAGCTCTGCATCCGGCGCACCACCCGCTGTCTGCAAGGCTGACGGGCAGTTTGCTGTCGTTTCCACATTGGAACGAATCACCGCCACGGTTCCTGTCGGAATATCCAGGGCATTGTGAATCTGCACATCGAACAGATAGAGATTAATACGATGGTCACCGGGTTTAAGGGTAAACAGTTGTGGACCTTTTTGCCCCCCGCCCTCGGTTAAAAAGTATTTGGCATCCAGCATTTGTTGCTCAGTGCCGTCAGCCCATTTATCGGCAATGTACTGGGTCTCACGCAGTGGCATACCGTCTTTTGCAATCAAGACACCGAGCTTACCCTCAGGTATGCGCACAATCGGCAACATCTCTATCTCGTTAATCAGGTTTATCAGCGGCTCAAAGTGAAATCCCGGCGGAATAATACGCGCCTGCGGGCCTTTCTCTCCATTTGCACCAATGATACGGCCGCTTTGTAAATCCTCACCGAGATAGATTTTTTTCAAATGCCCGGTTTGATCAGAATCGACAAACACAAACGACAGCGACACAAAGAAAAACAAGCCCAGGAAAACACTCAACACACCAAGCTTCTGTGCGTGCGACTGAATAAAACCTGGCAATTTTTCCCTGAACCCTGTGGAGCGACTTGAAAGCAGTGCAACCCCCAGCACAAAACAAACAACAGCATAAATCAGTTGTAACATCCTCGTTCTCCTCTTCTCTACTCGTCAAATACGACTGTGGTCAACGACATCTCTTTAGGAGAATGGCCACCACCAACTGCTTTGATAACGTTTTTCACAGCCAGCAAGCTGTGATTGATAGCGCGCTGATCGCGCAGAAACTTTCTTTGCAATGTTTTTCAAATCGGATTTACCACTGTAGCTGCGCCGTGAGAAACCACCATGTCCTTCATGGTAAGCCAGATATAGATGATAGGCATCGTTGCGGTCAATGCCATTACGTTTGTGGCTCACGTTGTTATACCAACCGATAAAATCAATTGCATCATCAAAGTCATCCCTGTCTGCGCCTTTGTTTTTCGTTTCTTTCTGATACCACTCCCAGGTAGCATCCTTGGCCTGGGAATAACCATAGGCATCACTTTTGCGTGGCCCCGGAATAAAACCGAGAATCTTTGTGCGTTCAGGCTTGGCATCGTGCTTGAATGTGGATTCCTGATACATAAACGACATCATGATCGGAATTGGCGAGCCCCACTTATCTTGAGACTTTTTCGCAGCTTTGTACCAGCCACCTTTCTGATCAAATATATCGCAAATATTATCGGGGTTTGTCGGCGGCAGTGTCGTACAACTACCAAGCAGCACAGCAAGCACCCCGACACAAAACAGTTTGATTGAACAACGCATATGATTAGTCTCTGAAATTTTGATATTGCAGTGGCATGTCAATGTCACTTTCTTTCAACAAGGCAATTACAGCTTGCAGGTCATCGCGTTTTTTTCCTGTTACGCGAACCTGATCCCCCTGAACCGAAGATTGTACCTTCATCTTCTGGTCCTTGATCATTTTCACAATCTTTTTCGCAAGCATCTGCTCAAGGCCCTCGCGCAGCGTCACTTTCTGCCGAGCCTGTTTTCCCGATTGTTCAGCCTCTCCCACTTCAAGGCATTTCACATCAATGCCGCACTTATGCAAGGCGCTACTTAACATATCGAGCATTTGCTGTAATTGAAAATCCGCCTCGGCAGTTATCGTAACAATATTGCCTTCGCGTTCAAATTTTGCGTCGACCCCCTTAAAGTCAAAACGGTTATCGACAATACGATTTGCCTGATCCACCGCATTCGCCACCTGGTGCATGTCCAGTTCCGACACCACATCAAATGAAGGCATGCTGCCCCTCCCCCTTTCATATTTGCGCCCAATCATAACACCTCCACAGCGTTTACTGGCATACTGAACGCACTTTTCAGGAGCAAAAATCATGCAATACCGGCGTCTTGGTAAAACCGAACTGCAAGTCTCCACGATTGGCCTGGGCACATGGCAATTTGGCGGCGCCTGGGGCAAGACTTTCACCCAGCCCGAAGTTGACAACCTGATACACGGCGGCGCCGAATACGGCATCAATTTTATCGACACGGCAGAATGTTACGGTCACCATGTATCCGAGGGTTTTATTGGCCAGGCACTACAAGGCCAACGGGACAAATGGATTATTGCCACCAAGTTTGGTCACAACTGGCACAACGGTCTGAGCCAGGATGAAAACTATCAGCCGGCGCAGGTACTGCTACAACTCGAGGAATCCCTGCGCGCCCTGAATACCGATTACATTGATATTTACCAATTGCATTCTGGCAAGCGCGAACACTTTGATAACGACGAACTCTGGACTGTACTCGACAAGCAGGTGCAGGCAGGCAAGGTACGCTTTCTCGGCAATTCCATCGGCAACCCGAATATGCTGTTTCAGGTACAAAAGTCCCGGGACTTCGGTATCTCGGTTATCCAGACCGTTTATAACGCCGTCAAACGCAAGGCCGAAGAAACCGTCTTTCCTGTTAGTGAGCAGCAAGATCTCGGCGTTATCGCCAGAGTACCGTTGGCAAGTGGCTTTCTTACCGGCAAATACCAGCCCGGCCATATTTTTCCCGATAACGACGTGCGCTCGCAACGCCCGCAGGAAGGTCGCGACGAGGAAATTGCCACAGCACTGAAAGCACTCGAGGAAAAGCCGGCAGATATGGAAGCCTCTACCTGGGCCAACGCCTGGTGCCTGCAACAGTCGCGTGTTGCCACTGTGATCCCAGGCAGCAAGGATCTGCAACAACTTGCACTCAACGCTGCAGCGGGCACTATCAACCTGATCAGCCCTTAACTGTCCTGCACCTGCAACAGACACAAACCGTGTAAAATAGCTGCTTCTGTTTATTCAGGTACTTACACAAGGCAGCAAGGCATGACACAACGGGATACGATTTACCAAACCCCGATTGATCGCATTGGCGACTTTGCATTCGACGACAATGTCGCTGATGTTTTCCCTGATATGATCGAACGCTCAGTGCCCGGTTACAGCACCATTATCGCTATGACCGGCGTGCTTGCGGGTCGCTACAGTCAGAATCACAGCCATTGCTATGATCTCGGTAGTTCGCTTGGAGCCTCGACATTCTCCATGGCACAACAAATCGAGCATAATGATTGCACAATTATTGCGATTGATAACTCTGCTGCCATGGTAGAGCGCTGCACCGATCTTTTAACCCAGCAAACGTTTACACCGGACATTGAGCTGCGCTGTGAAAATATCGAAGACACCACCATAGAAAATGCCTCTGTGGCAGTGATGAATTTTTCCTTGCAATTTATTCCGGTTGCACAGCGCCAGGCGATCATCAACACTATTTATAACAATCTGAACCCCGGCGGCATTCTGGTGTTATCAGAGAAAATTGCGTTTGATGATCCGCACCTGCAACAACTTAACACCGAACTGCATCATGAATTTAAAAAAGGCAATGGTTACAGCGAGCTGGAAATCAGCCAGAAACGTACTGCGCTGGAGAATGTACTGATTGCTGAAACTCTGCCCACCCACGCAGAGCGTCTCAGAGCGGCGGGGTTCAGTAGTTACGATGTCTGGTTCCAATGTTTTAACTTTATGTCACTGGTTGCGATCAAATAACCATGTCCACCATTGATTTCAGTGCACTCTATGCACAGCTTGCCGACACAGAACTGGCACCGTGGCTGGAAACACTACCCGATACCATTAAAAACAATTTTAATGCGCAACGCTGGGGTGACCTGCCACGCTGGCTTGAAGCACTTGAACAACTGCCAACTGTTACACCCTCTCGTATTGATTTAAACCGCAACGCAGTACAGGTCGGCAGCAGCGACGACTGCGATAACACAACCCGGGAACAATTGGCGGATACACTGCGTCGCTTTCACCCCTGGCGCAAGGGACCATTTAATCTGTTCGGCACCATTATCGACACAGAATGGCGCTCGGACTGGAAATGGGACCGACTCTGTAATGCAATTGAACCACTGACAGGCAAAACGGTGCTTGATGTTGGCTGCGGCAGCGGTTACCACTGCTGGCGGATGCGTGGCGCTGGCGCTGAACTCGTCATTGGTATCGAACCAACACCTTTGTTTGTGGTGCAATTCCAAGTATTGCAAAAGTATATTAATGACACCCATGTGCATGTTATTCCCGCACGCATGGAAGAAGTACCTAACAAACTTGCAGCCTTCGACAGCACGTTTTCCATGGGCATCCTCTATCACCGCCGCTCACCGATGGATCACTTGCTGGAGCTGAAAGACACATTAAAACCTGGCGGTCAGTTGATTCTCGAAACTCTGGTAATAGAGGGCAACGAAGGCGATACTCTGGTTCCCAAAGGGCGCTATGGAAAAATGGGCAATGTCTGGTTTATTCCTGCACCTGACACGCTGAAACTCTGGCTGGAAAAAACCGGCTTCCGCGATATTCAATGTGTTGACGTATCCCCCACTACCACTGACGAACAGCGCAGTACTGAATGGATGACCTTTCAGTCTCTCAAGGACTTTCTTGACCCACAAAATAACAGTAAAACCGTTGAGGGTTATCCTGCCCCACAAAGAGCCATCTTTATTGCATTTAAATAAGTGCACTTAAGTAGTTGACCCTATTGATCACCACACTGCTGGACAACAGAATAACAGGCAAGCTATGAAGCCTGAATTTACAGGAAGTACACCTCTGAATTTTGCAGTAGAGGTCTTGCTATTAAACATTTTGCCGCCCATGCTGTGTTTCCCGGCACAGCACTATTGGTCGCGTTATATTCTTTATACGTTGCCTACACCTATTCCAGCCACGCGATGATCGGCTGGGACGAAGCCCGTTATATCATTGCAAGCTCGCTTACTATATTGCAATCCGAAAGCTGGTCCGAAGTCGCCCTGGGGCTCACAACCGCCCATGGCACACTTGTACACTTCGGCATGCAGTTGGTAAACATGCTCTCCTACTTTACTGTTAACACTGTCAGCTTTAAATTTATCAATATGTTTGGCATTGCTTCACTATGTGGCGCCTGCTTACTCATCCTCTACTCACTCAACCTACCGCTTGCCAAGAAGCTGATTCTGGCTGCCATTATGTTTCCTTTGGTGCTCACCCCTGTACACAACATGTGTGCAGTCAACTCCTCATGCACCAGCCTGCATTATCTCGGTCTATCCCTGAGTATTTTCTCTCTGTATTGCTTCAGTCGTAACAACAAGTGCAATTACTGGTTTTTATCAGGTAGTGCTTTAATGGCAACAGCCGTGCTCACCCTAACCGCAACCTTGCCACTATTTTTTATTGCTCTGTATTTTATTTGGCAAAGTCCACAGCGCAAACTCCAGCTCACCGTCCACTGCATCATATTATTACTAACGCTGGTTATTTATTTCAGCCGCACGTGGCCACTTCCAGAGACACGCCTTTCTATAGAAAACACTGAGGACTTTTTTCGCTTTCTTATACCGTTGATGCTGATGTTTTTTCGCACACTCGCTTCAAACTTTTTCTCATACTATGGTATCAATTTCGCCCTAACCTCACTGCTTGGCTTGCTCCTGTTCAGCTATACGCTATATTTCCTGATAAGCAATCGAAAGTTATTACACAAACTTAACAATCCCTTTCTATTAAGCTGCCTATTACTTGCTCTAAGTATCATCGCCGCCATCAGCTATGGGCGCCTGCACAGTCCCGGCAGCTCACGCTATGCCGCACATGCCGGCATGTTCCTTTCTCTTCTTGTCACAATTATTTTTTGCTTGCGTGAGACCCGACCTGCCAACCCGGTCAGCTTGAAGCCCTATCGTCTTGCCTCACATATTTCCATGATCTACTTCTTTGGTGCGCTTTATATCCATACTCCACCATTAAAAGGGCTCGGCGCAGAGAACAGGTTTTGTGAAGCAAGCTGGGAAGAACGCGGCATACTCTGCGGCAAAATGATGAAGCACAAGGACGCAACCAGGCTTGCTATCGAAGCAGAAAAGGCCGGCATCTACCACGTTACCCGCTAGACATACGCCACTGATAATAGTCTTCGGCCGCCATACCTGGCAATGCATCAATATCATTAGGCAACTTAAAGCAACCGCTCACTCTTGCAACATGACCCTGCGGCCCCTCAATCATCGCATTAACAAAACCCAGAGTACGGGTGAGATTCACAGAAAGAATATCAACATAAATCCAGTCACCCTGCTGTGCAGCTGCCATAAAATCAAAGCTGATACTCACAGTAGGTGTACTGGTGTATTTTCCGAGGACATGGCATACCGCACCTGACAGCACAATATCCGTCAATGTCATCATCGCTCCGCCGTGGGTAATACCAATATAGTTGCAATGCTTTTTCCCAACCACCATACCAATAACAGGTCCTTTTTCTTCATCCAATTTGAAATACAATGGCGCCACCACATCATTAAAGGTGTCATCGGTACGAAACGGTTTAAAACCTTCAGGCACTATTGATTCAGTCATATTTTCTCTCTTTTTATGCTATCACTACGCATCAGGAGCCAGCATTTCCAACAACTCCATATTCGGCCCCATCTCACCATCACTTTGGTAAGTCTGAATACAAACATGATTCGCACCTGCATCCCATTGTTGTTTCAAACGCCCCTTGATTGCATCAAGATCACCCCAGGCAAAAATTGCATCAACAAGACGATCACTGCCATTATTTTCAAAATCTTCATCGTCAAAGCCAAACTGACGCAGATTATTACGATAGTTTTCGAGACCCACGTAAGTCTCCATCTGCTTGCGTGCAATGGTACGCGCTTTATCCGCATCGGTTTCCAGCAAAACCATTTGCTCCGGGCACAACAGCGCTTCGCTACCAAGCACTTCCCGCGCCTGCCGGGTGTGTTCTACCGGCGCAAAATACGGATGTGCACCATTGGCCAGTTCAGCACTGAGTGCGAGCATCTTCGGGCGCAACGCGCCAAGTAATACCGGAGCCGGTTGCTCAGGAGCAGCCCCAAGGTACAGTGACTGCTGCATACCTTCAAGATAGTGACGCATGGTAGTTACCGGCTTCTTATAATCGTGACCGCGCATATCACTGACGAGTGGCGCATGGGAAACACCAAGGCCCAACACAAAACGCCCCGGCGCAAGCTCTGCCACCGTATTGCGGATCGCATTCATCGCCATTGCATCGCGGGCATAGATATTGGCAATACCGGTCGCAAACACGAGCTTTTCTGTATGTGCCGCAAGGAAGCTGATAATCGAAAATGGATCGCGCCCCACCGCCTCCGGTACCCACAAAGTACCGTAACCCCAACTTTCCAACTGACGGACAAATTGCACCGCTTCACGGCTCGACATCGTATCAATAAACGACCAGACACCCAGCTTGCCCAAATCCGTTCCCGATTGCGCAGTCTCTACTGTCATCACACACTCCTGCAATAGTTTCGAGTGATCATTCTACTGAGAGGCAACAAACTGTTTAGCCCGTATTAACCGCTGATCACTAGTTGCTCCTTAATTTTATGGTTTCGGTCGCCCTCGCACACTCGCATCCATCGGGTCATTGATTAACCAGGCTTCAATCGTTCGTATCACTTCCTGCTGCGGCAGTTTCTCCTTTCCCTTGAGCGCACACTCCCAGATCACAAGGATTTTCCAACCCAACTTCTGCAACTGTTCCTGAGTGGCTTTATCCCGCTCCACATTGCCGAGGATTTTTTTGCGCCAGAACTCACTGCGTGTAGATGGCCACTTAAACAAATGACAGTCATGGCGATGCCAGAAACAGCCCTGTACCTGAATCACCGCCCGATAGCGCGGAAACACCAGATCCGGCTTGCCCGGCAAGGTTTTATCGTGCAGGCGAAAGCGAAAACCGCGGCGATGTAGCGCCTTGCGTATCCACACCTCGGGGCGGGTGTCCTTGCCGCGAATACCGGACATCATGCGCGAACGTTTTTCTGAATCAACAATATCAACCATTTCCCACCAACGCGGTAACAACTGTATATTCATACAGAATTAAATTGACGAAAAGGGACAAATCGGGTAATTTACCACCCAAATTTCCCTTCGACCAGGAATCCGTATGGATCAGCAGGCACTGACACTCATTGACCAGGAGACTCTCGACCTCTTCGAGCTATTTGACTGGTGGCAACCCGCACGCCTGGCCGAACAAACCACTCTGAGTCCCGACCGTGCCAAATACCTGACCCGCCTGCGCAAGGAGTTTAACAAGCTCGCTACCGGGAAAGGCAATTTTCTCACGGAAACCCAGGTAGATATTGCCACCACGTTTTACAAAGGGCTGCGGGCACAGGAATATAAAGAGCTGCGCAAGCTGTTACCAGGCAAAATTGGCGGGCAGCGTTTTCGCTACGTCGATCTATTCGCCGGTATCGGAGGCATCGGCAAGCCCTTTGCCGATATCGGTGGCCAGTGTGTCCTGACTTGCGAGTGGGACGAATACGCCCGAAAGACCTATCGGGCCAACTGGGCGCTCGGTCCCCACCATCGCTTTGTTTCCGATATTAAGTCTATTTCGCAACCGCTTGATAAAAGAGGCAACAAACTCAAAGCCACTTGCCAGGCCAATTACATTCGCAAGCATATGCCCGATCACGATGTGCTACTCGCCGGCTTTCCCTGCCAACCATTTTCTATCGCCGGTGTTTCGAAAAAAAATGCTTTGAATCGCGCCCACGGTTTTGATTGTGAGGATCAGGGGCAGCTGTTCTTTGATATCTGTCGCATTCTCAGTGTTAAACAACCACCCATTGCGGTACTGGAAAATGTTAAAAACCTGAAAAGCCATAACAAAGGCACTACTTTTCAAGTTATCCAGGAAATGCTCACCCACTTACCCGAACACCAGAAAACCCTGTTTGGCAGCAAAATTAACAAGGGTGCGCAGGCCTACTGGATTGCCAATCTCGATGAAGACAAACCAGACCCTAAAGTCATTGATGGGCAGCATTTTCTGCCACAACACAGGGAACGTATCGTGCTGGTCTGTATTCGCCAGGATATTGTGGAACAGCTCAATTTGGCAACAGCGATCGATCTGAGAAAACTTCAGACACCGGAAAAGCCGTTAACCCTCAAAGACGTCCTCGACCCCAATAAAAGCGTCAACGAGAAATATACACTGACACCTAAGCTCTGGAAGTATCTTGAAGACTATGCAAAAAAACACAAAGCCAAAGGCAACGGTTTTGGCTACGGCATGGTAAGACATAGCAGCAAGGATGTTGCACGCACACTATCAGCACGTTACTACAAGGATGGTTCGGAAATACTTATCAATCAGGACAATATTAAAAAACGGCCGCGTCGCCTCACCCCGGAAGAATGTGCTCGCCTGATGGGGTTTGTACGCAAGGGAGAAACTTTTCATATCCCTGTTTCCGACACTCGTGCCTATAAACAGTTTGGCAACTCGGTGGTTGTTCCGGTTTTTGCTGCCGTAGCCAACCTGCTGGAGCCCCATATTGATAACATCAGAAAAAATTACTGATACAACATTTTTATTTCCTGAATAAAGTCGGCGAGCGACAGTAGCTGTTTGCGTACAGCTTCAGGATATTTGCCATGCAAAGGCTCTGGTGCTACCAGCCGTACAGACTCCCCCGCCATCTCATTAAACTGGTTTTCTGACACACCTTCCTGCAAGGTAAACAGATAAGGTGATTTAATCCGGTCCGCTTCATTAATAATCTGCCGCCAGCGATCCTTACAGGTTGTTTTCACCGCAAGCATTGCCAGCTTTTCCATCGGATAAGACTTATCCTGATACTCTGCACACCCTGGAAAAATAAAATCAGGACGTTTATTCACTTCAGTTATACATTGTGCGCTGTACACATTACCAAGTCCTTCTTCCACAAAAATTTTTTCCAGATGGTACTCTAGCGACCTACCCGAGCGAGCCTTGCGACGGTTACTGATAGAGTTGGCGGTCTGAATAAATTCTTCTACCGAAGCAAAACCGGCTTCGATAGTTTCCTGAACATGGGCCTTTTCAACTTCAAGGAAAATGGCATATTCCATCTCACGACGTTTTAACAAACGCTTGTCGGCGCCGAGATCGGAAAAAGAAAAACGCTCAATCACATAATCAATAAGCTCACCACCGGATGGGAACATCGACAACCAGGCCTCGGGAATATCAATATCAACAGGGTAAGCACCTGGCAAACTGACCACACCATCAAACAGCAGGTGTGCCGGTTGGCATACTGACTCGCCAGGAAGAATAGAACCCAGTTTGGTTTCAATAAAGCTCTCTTCTGCTTCAGAATCACAAACCCACACCGAAAGGCTCACAACATCACCCCCTTCTGCAGGTAGCAAAAAAGCAAACAATGCAAGCGCTCCGGTCATTTCCGGATCCTGCAACGGTGTGTAATTAACCCCCTGCTTCCAGCGCGTTATGCGTTGCTCGTCCCGACTCCCTGAAAAAGCCTTGTCATTGTAATAAACAAACCGTACTTCTTTTGTCGGCACATCATGGGAAGGTACCTCGGCACGCAATAACTGATCCGGGTTTTGTTCATCCGTTCTAATAATTGAGGGGCATACCTGGCGGGTAACAGACTCCGGAATATAGATGCCCGACTGATGACCACCGGTAAGGCCAGTATCGTTACTTGATAGACGCTTGATATACACAAGGTCATTGCGTTGCACGATCTGACTCAGCCATTGCTCCTGACTGATCGAACTATTCCATAACTCAGGTTGCTTCATTATGTAATAAAACCACCCTTCTGTTTTTGCATCTTGCACAACCTCCCAGTGATATGTGGCATAACAGGCAGCATTTTATGTCAGGCAAAAAGTTTTAGCTGGCAAAATACTACAAAATCATAGACTTAAAGCCACTTTCTCATACTATTCCGGAAAAGATTCGTTCTGTTATTCGCAATTACTAGCGTATTCCTGCCAATACAGTGACATATTCATCCATTCTGACAATTCCTATTATGTAGTATTTTTACTTTTGGGGTTTTGGAGCCATAAATTTTTATACTTTTCCAGATAGTTTGTAACAAAAACTTTGTGTATGCTGCGCAGCGCAAAATGTCACCTGGCCTCACAAGGGAAAGGTGGCAACGATGGCTAGTACCACTAACCAATATCTACATATGAGGACACCAAATGATCATTGGCATACCCAAAGAAACTGCTGCCGGTGAGACTCGGATACCCTTTATCCCGGACTCAGTCAAACGGCTTACCGATCAGGGAGCAGACGTTCATATTGAAACAGGCCTTGGGGATTCTCTCGGAATAAAAGACAGCGACTACGAAGCAGTCGGCGCAAAAGTCAGTAATGACCGCGCAGCTCTGCTCAGCAGTGCTGATCTGGTATTACGCTTGCGTAAACCGGCACTTGAGGAAGTTTCCCAACTCAAAAAAGGCGCGATTCACGTTTCATTTCTCAATCCGTTCACTGATAACGACCTTGTTGATGCGTTTGCCGCTAACAACATTACCGCGATCAGTATGGAAATGATTCCGCGCACCACGCGCGCCCAGAAAATGGATGCACTGAGTTCCCAGGCATCACTTGCAGGTTATGCGATGGTCATTCTCGGTGCTGAGCGCATGAACAAGATCCTGCCAATGATGATGACACCCGCCGGTACGATTTCTCCGGCTCGTGTGTTTGTACTCGGTGCCGGTGTGGCCGGACTGCAGGCAATTGCAACAGCGAAGCGTCTCGGCGCTCGTGTTGATGCCTTTGATGTACGCCCGGACACCAAAGAGCAAATTGAATCTCTCGGTGGCAAATACCTTGAGATTGATCTCGGCGAAACCGGGGAAACTTCCGGTGGTTATGCCAAAGAGCTGACCGAGGAACAGAAAAAACTGCAAATCGAAGGCCAGAAAAAAGCCATTGCTCAATCTGACCTTGTGATTACTACGGCCCAGGCCATGGGTGGTTTGCGACCGGCCCCGCGCCTGGTTACCAAAGACATGGTAGAAGGCATGCAACCCGGCTCGGTGATTATCGATCTTGCAATTGAATCCGGCGGCAACGTGGAAGGCGCTGTCCCCGGTGAAGAAATCGAGGTTAACGGCGTAAAAGTTGTCGGCCTTGAGAATATGCCAGGCCGTGTTGCGATGAATGCTACACAAATGTACTCGTCCAACATGCACAACCTGATTCTCGAATACTGGGACAAAGAAGAGAAAATTTTCAAGCTTGACCTTGAAGATGACATTCTCGGCGGCTGTGTGATTACCCACAGCGGCGAGATCATTAATGAAATGACATTAAAAGAGAGGAGCAAATAATGGACGCTATCTATCTGACCTTTATTCTAGTGCTCGCAATCTTTCTCGGTTTTGAGTTGATTTCCAAGGTGCCCGCTACCTTGCACACCCCGCTGATGTCTGGCTCCAATGCGATCTCCGGCATCACTCTGGTCGGCGCCATTGTCTCTGCCCAAAGTGGCAGCGATCAGATGGCCCTTTATCTCGGCACTGCTGCGGTAACCCTCGCCACGATTAACGTGGTCGGTGGTTATCTGGTAACCGATCGCATGCTCGGCATGTTTAAGAAGAAAGACTAGGGGGTAGCAAATAATGGATACAGCATTGTTAATTAATCTGGCCTATATAGTCTCGGCAATTTTATTTGTCCTGGGCCTGAAGAGACTGGGTTCTCCCGCTACCGCTCGCAGCGGTAACCTGATGTCTGCTACCGGTATGCTTATCGCGGTAGTCGTAACCCTGATGGAACAAGCCAAATTGCCATGGGAATATATTATTACCGGTATGGTACTTGGCGGCCTGATCGGTGCGAGTGCTGCACGCCTCGTACAAATGACTTCCATGCCGGAAATGGTTGCCCTGTTTAATGGCTTCGGTGGCGCTGCGTCGCTGCTCGTAGGCTGGACAGCGCTCTACCCTGCACCTGGCGCAAGCGGTTTGCTTGCTACGGTTCAAGGCATCTCTACCTTCACAGCAATTACTATCGTGCTGTCGATTCTGATTGGTGGCGTCACATTGACCGGCTCACTGATTGCCTACGGAAAGCTGTCAGAAAAAATGAGTAGCGCCGCGATTCAGTTTACTGGCCAACAAGTGGTTAACGCAGCCATCGTACTTGGCATTCTCGCGTCTGCGGTGATGCTCGTACAAAATCCAGGCTTCGACAGCCCGTGGTTCTATGCGGTACTCGGTCTGTCGCTGCTGTTTGGCATTATGGTCGTGATTCCGATTGGCGGTGCCGATATGCCCGTCGTTATCGCCCTGCTTAACAGCTACTCAGGTCTCGCAGCCTGTGCCGCAGGTTTTGTACTCAACAACAACCTGCTGATTGTTTCGGGCTCTCTGGTTGGTGCCAGCGGTATTATTCTCACCAACATTATGTGTAAAGCGATGAACCGCTCCCTGAGCAATGTACTGTTCAGCGGTTTTGGCGCAGCGAAAAAATCCACCACCAAAGTGGAAGGCGAACCCAAACCGATTACTGCCGAAGATGCCTACTATATACTCGAGGCTGCCCAGCGTGTCTGTATTGTTCCAGGTTACGGTATGGCCGTTGCCCAGGCACAGCACGTAGTAAAAGAACTTATGGATAATCTTGAAGCCAATGGCTGCGAAGTTTCTTTTGCGATTCACCCGGTTGCCGGCCGCATGCCCGGCCACATGAACGTACTGCTTGCTGAAGCCAATGTACCCTACGATCAGCTGATCGAAATGGATGACATTAATCCGCAAATGAGCAATATGGATGTGGCGATTGTTATCGGCGCAAACGATGTCGTCAACCCTGCGGCTAACGAAGACGAAGGCAGCCCTCTCTACGGCATGCCGGTTATTAACGTCAATGAAGCACGTACCGTGTTTGTTCTCAAACGTTCCATGAAGGCCGGTTATGCCGGTGTAGATAACCCGCTGTTTGTGGGCGAGAACACACGCATGCTGTTTGGCGATGCGAAGGAATCTATCTCAACAGTTGTCGGGGAATTCTCCGATTAATTATCTGTATCACACAAGCACAAAAAAAGGGGCAACAGTTGTTGCCCCTTTTTTATTACCTGTGACTTATTTTACTGTTGCCAGTTAACCGTCATAATCCCCTGCATCCACAGTAACCCGGCTATTTTCTTCTGATAGTGTTGTTAATAAGAACTCCCGGCGCTGCTGCCGAATCTGCTCGTCGGAATTAAACAGACTTTCAAAGAAACTGAATACAGCGAGGGTTGTAAGCATTTGCTGCTGTGCGGGGCGCATGGCTTCGGGCAAAGCATCCTGAGCACATCGCCCGGTACGCTGTGCTGCTACAACGCCGTACTCTTCATCTTCAATATCCGCATAAAAACTTTTATCCGGTGTCGTTGTCTCTGCAAGGTTTTTACGCAAGCTGCGACAACCTACACTGTCAGGGTTCTTGAGCCATTTAAAGATATAAGCGGAAATGCCTGCAAAACCGGTATGACTCCCGCCTTTCAGTGTCACCAGCACACGGTCAGGGTCGCGCTCCTTTACCAGCAAGGCGTTGTTCTCATAATCCACCATCGCATCAATATCGGCAGCAACCATCATAAACGGCACATCCGCATAACTGAAAAAAGTATCGGTAAACATACGCGCCGGACCTGCAATCGACACCGCTGCTCTGATACGTTCGTCGCGCAGACGACCATCAAAGGTCACCAGTTCTGTTGTCATACCACCGAGCGATAAACCCAGCGCACCGATACTCTGCTCATCAACCTGGCCGAAGAGACTGTCATCCGGATCGTTGTTTCTCTTCAGCACCGCATCAATAATAAATCTTACATCACCTGGCTGGTTAACCACATCACCTGGGTAGGGGCCTCCCGGTGCAAAATAATTTGTAGAGGGAAAATCTGCGAGTACGACAATATAACCATGACTTGCAAGAAAGCGGGCAAGATAGGTCCCTTCATCATGGAAAGACATAAACCCGTGGCTATAGACAAGAAACGGGTAACCCGAGCCCTGTGCGGTTTCGGCAGGTCGCCATAACTTGCCCTCGAGCACGCGCTTGTCACTACCCTGAAATGACTGAAATGCTGCTGTCGCGCGACTACTGTCGACAGCTTTAAACGGCTCACTGACAACACCGTAGTTACCCTCGGTAAACAGTGCGCGACTTTCCACCCCCGTAGGCACTGCCTTGGCGGGTAGCAATACCACGACCAATCCGCACACCAACATGAAGATGACCCCCAGACCCCAGACAGCGGATTTAGTCATATTCATCCCGCTTTTAACCCTCGTTTGTAATTCTTTCTAATAGCTATAAATTAATTGGCGCGAATCTTAACAGAGGCTACCGCAAAGCGGTAATCTTTCTTTGTTAGATCAAATTCAGAACTCAAATTAAACCCTTTAAAAACAAAGACTTGGAAAGCCTTGCATAACCTTCGGTAATTTACATTGCATTTGCAATGTAAATTACCTAGCATAGCCCCCAATATTCAATTGATGGTTACCAGAGGTGAACGTTATGAGTCAGACAGACCTTGAGCTAAACCCCTACTCCCACGACTTTCACAACAATCCCTACCCCACCTATCAGCGCCTGCGCGATGAGCAGCCTGCCTATTACAATGACAAACTCAACTTCTGGGCACTGTCACGCCACGCCGATGTACAGGCTG
Organism: Pseudomonadales bacterium; assembly: GCA_028280345.1. Lineage (GTDB taxonomy): Bacteria > Pseudomonadota > Gammaproteobacteria > Pseudomonadales > UBA7239 > JANQLY01. The sequence goes on from JANQLY010000023.1 coordinate 244,027, forward strand.
CATTCAAGGACTGGAAAACCTTCTCAAACAAGGAAGGGGTCGCGCTTGAGGCCCAGAAAGAGAGTGTTGCCAAGGTCATGTCGATTCTCGGCATGGATCCACCGGATCATAACAAGGTACGAAAAATTCTTATCCATGTGTTTACTGCTCGCGCCATGGACGAAATGGAAGATCGCGTGCGTGAAATGGCCAAAGACTTTATCGCTAATCTGGCAGACAAAACCCGCGCCGGGGAGCCGATTGACTTCATTGAAGACTTTGCCGGTTTACTGCCGATGGATGTGATCAGCGATATGATCGGTGTTCCTCCGGCTGACCGCGATATGGTGCGTGACTGGGCCAATACGATGATGGATCGCACCGATGGCAGCGAGGAAATCCCCCCCCATGCTATAGAAGCTTCCACCAATATTCTGGTTTACTTCACCAAAATGGTGGCTCAACTGCGCGAGGAAGGTCTCAACGAAGATCTTACCGCCAAAGTTATGGCCGCCGAAGTGGATGGCGATTCGCTGTCGGATGAAGACGTTGTCTCGTTTCTGTTCTTAATGGTAGTCGCCGGCAACGAAACCACCACCAAGCTGCTCGGTAACGCCCTGTATTGGGGGAAAAGGCACCCGGAGCAAATGGCACTGGTCAAGACAGATCCGGGCAAAGTTGTAAACTGGGTAGAAGAAACCCTGCGCTTCGATAACTCTTCGCAGATTGTTTACCGCACGATTACCTGCGACAAGGAATACCACGGCAAGGTGATTCCGCAAGGTTCCCGAGTCGCCATGCTGATAGGCTCTGCCAACCGCGATGACCGCGTATTTGATAACCCGGAACACTATGACCTCAACCGCGATTGCAGCGAAACCCTGTCATTCGGAAAAGGGGTACATTTCTGCCTCGGCGCACGCCTCGCCCGGCTGGAGGGGCGTGTTTGCCTGGAGGAATTTCTCAAGGTCTTTAGTGACTGGGATTACAGCGAAGACGATCTCGTGCGCATTCACAATTCCAATGTGCGCGGCTTCCTCAATATGCCGATTGCCCTCACACTTAAGGATGGAAATTAGAAACGGGTTTCAGCAAGGCTCCGCCTCGCCTTGTTGAAAGCCCTGCTATTTCACGCTTCACCGCTTGAGATAATCTGACTTTGGGTTGATAATGCCTTGTATATGGCTTGCACAAATGCACAGTCAGGCCCTTATGGACAAATGGCTTAACGAACTTTTATATAACAAGGTATCGAGACTAGTAGAGAAATGAAACGTTGGGACGGTATTGATGAGTTTATTGCCGTAGTAGAAACCGGGAGTTTCTCCAAAGCCGGAGCAAGCCTTGGTGTCGGTGTATCCCAGATCAGCAAACGTATCAGCCAGCTTGAGAGTCGCCTCGGCACGCGACTGCTGAACCGTTCAACGCGCACCATGCGTCTGTCGAATCACGGCAAGGCCTACTATGACGCCTGTAAAAAGATCGTTGAAGAGATGAACCGGGTTGAAGATCTGATTCAGGAAAACGAAGGGCAAGTTTCCGGCAATCTCAAACTATGCTGTGTCGGCGGTTCTCGCTCCTCTTTCCAGACCAATATTTTAAGTGGCTTTAGCAAGCGCTACCCCACTATTACGCTTGAAACCGAATTTCTCGACGAGTTACCCAACCTGATCGAAAAAGGTATCGACATATCACTGGTTACCGGCGAAGTTTCCAACCCTGCCTATTTCTCAATGCGCATCGCCTGGACCGATTACCGCTTCTGTGCCTCTCAGGCTTTTATTGATGAACACGGTATGCCGCAGCACCCGGAAGAGCTTAAGGACTATATGTGTATTCGCGATAGCAACGATAGCTGGACCGTATGCCATCAGGATGGAGAGCTGGTCAATGTGGAGGTCTCTGGCAACTGGAAGAGCCCCAATCTGCAGGCCTGCATTAACGCCTGCATTGATGGTCTCGGTATCTTTATGATCCCGGCGTTTTCCGCTCGCGGAATATTCGCCGACCAACGGCTTGTGCCTTTGCTAACGGAATGGCGCCTGCGTAAACCACTCCACCTCGTATTACCACAGCAAGGTTATCTGTCAAACAATGCACAACTATTCCGCGACTATCTCGTCGACGGTACCTTGCAAACGGCTGATGGCGCTGTGTCCGGTGTTATTCCAGCTATCACAGAAGAACAGCTCAGTCTCATCAGCAAGATGTAGCCCCATCTTCCATCCAGGGCTAATCAATTTCCCTGTCCTGCAATAATGGTTCGGTGTAGGTACATTCCGGGTAACCTGAACATCCGGCAAACACACCCCGCTTGCCTTTGCGTTTAACGAGCGGCCGATGACACTCAGGGCAATTCTTGCCCACCTGCTGTGCCTGTTTGCGCTGTTTCTTCGCACCACCATCCCTGGCGTTAAAATCCGGCTTGCCATTTTTGTCCGGCACGGTAGTGCGACATTCAGGGTAGCGACTGCAGCCCCAGAACTTACCGTTTTTACCTTTGCGCTGCACCATCACGGCTGAACAGGTTGGGCAATTATGTTTTTCAGTTTTATTCAAACCCAGCACATCATCAGCCGTGGTGATCACCACCATCTTCTGCGCCCTTGCCTGGTCAATCAAATCGCGCACCTGGTGCTCAAGATCATGTATAAAACGATTATAGGGATACTCACCTTCAGCCATTTGCGCCAGCGTAGACTCCCACAGTGCCGTCATGTCCGGGCGCGCCGCCATTTCCGGCAAGGCATGTATCAAATCGCGTCCGATCTGCGTAGACATAATCGTTTTGCGTCCTTTCAATAAATAACCACGTTTAAATAACAAATCGATAATCATCGCACGCGTCGCTTCTGTACCAAGTCCATCTGTTTCACGCAATGTTCTTTTAATTTCCGGATCATCGACAAAACGTGCAATACCGGTCATCGCTGCCATCAGTGTTGCATCGGTGAAGCGCTGCGGTGGACGAGTTTTCTTTTCACGCACCAGAGCATTGGTACACAATGCCCTGTCAGATAATTTCCACGGCGCCAGTTGTTCCGCCTTGTCTTCATCCTCCTGCAACAGCACCAGTTTCCAACCCGGGTGGTCGATATGTTTGCCCTTGACCACAAAGCGCTCACCAGCAACCTCAAAGAAAACGGATGTGCGCGTAAAACGATGATCTGTGTAGAACTGGGCAAGATAGCGCCTCGCAATCAAACCATAAACGGAAAGCTCCTCTTCACTTAAAGCACCGCTATCACCGTGGCGCAAGGTAGGCACAATCGCATGGTGAGCGGTCACTTTTTTATTATTCCAGGCCCGGTTCTTCTGCCAGCTATCTGCCTGTCTGACAAGTTCCAAAAGGGAATCATCGGTTGCCACCATAGCATCGAGCACATCATTAGCCTGCTCAAAATGATCTTCGGGTAAATAACGGCAATCGGAACGCGGATAGGTAATTAACTGGTGTTTTTCATACAAGGTCTGACAAATATCAAGCACTTCCCTCGCGGAATAACCAAAGATATTGGCGCAATCAATTTGCAAGCTCGAAAGATTATAAGGTAGCGGCGCCGGCTCCGACTCTTCCTTGTCAATACGATCCACCACCTGCGCAGGCTGACCGTCCACCGCCTGGGCAACCGCTTCACAGATAGCACGATTGTGTACACGACCCTCCTCATCCAGCGATTCTGTATCAGGCCCGGGCAACCACAATGCATCACTACGCAATGTTTCATTATCCGTACCGGTAAACGTAGCGGTTAAATCAAAATACACCTGAGGAGTAAAGTTCTCAATTTCTTCATCGCGCTTGACCACAAGACCAAGCACCGGCGTTTGCACCCGACCCACCGACAACACACCACTATCATAACCGGCACGCTGGCCGAGCAAAGTATAAGCCCGGGTCATATTCATACCATAAAGCCAGTCAGCACGACTGCGCGCCAAAGCCGAAGTAGAAAGGTGCCGAAAGTCGTGATTATCCTGGAGTTTATTGAGTGCTTTCTTTACTGCAACGACATTCAGGTCATTAATCAATAAACGTTGCACAGGCAAACGGTTGTCAAGAAAGTGCAGCACTTCATCAACCAGTAGTTGTCCTTCGCGGTCCGGGTCACCGGCGTGAATCACCTCATCAGCCTCTTTAAGAAACTGACGAATCAGCTTAAGTTGGTCGCGAGTGCGGCTGCGCTGCACCACTTGCCACTTTTCAGGAATGATCGGTAAGTTTTCCATGCGCCACTGTTTGTGAGCCGGGTCATAATCTTCCGGCTCAGCCTGATCGAGCAAGTGGCCCACACACCAGGTCACAACATCGCCACTCCCCAGGCGGTAAAAGCCCTTTTCGCGATGGTGGGGTTTCGGCAGAGCGGCAACGATGGCCCTGCCCAAAGAAGGTTTTTCAGCAATATACAGTTTCATTATTTATCATCCAGCGTCCGTGCTTGCAAAGATGCTACCCCATCCTGGAGCGCACTGCCAGTCACAGCAAATTAACCCGCTTTATCAGCCTTGCTGCCACCCAGACAATCCGGGCTATCAGGCGCGCCCTGCTTCTCCTGCCATTCATCTTGCGTATAGGTATGCAAAGCCAGTGCGTGGATTTTGCCCATCGAGTCACCAAGCGCGGCATAAACCAGCTGATGCTGCTGCACTGGGCGCTTGCCCGCAAACTGATCTGACACAATGACCGCTTTAAAATGCGACTCGGAACCCTCCGGCACCGAGTGCATATAACTCTCATTCACCAGCTCAAGATGAGCCGGACTCAACCCATCGACAATTTTCTGTTTAAGCTCATTCTGGATAACCACAATCTATCCTCACAGACAATCATGAATAAAGAGACACTATTCTACGCTGCCCGGCGTGCCAGCCAAACCCCGAATTAAATGGCCAAATCCGGTAAAATCCCATTGACTGAAACCGCTGTGCCCCCTATAGTACGCCACCTTCAACTTCAGCTCTGATTTGGCTCGGATACGAGAAAAATCAATAGCTTACATGCGCTGGTAGCTTTAGTGCTATCTGACACGAAGTGCCTGCAAGCACTTATACTCTGGAGTACAGTTGGATAGAGCCTCTCGCCTAAAAGTAGAAGGGCTACGAACCAGAGGGGTGAGCAGAGCGAAGTTGGCAAAGCATCGCTTTGCGCGATGCGAACGACGGAAATCTGTGATTTCCGGCCGGGCCGCGGGGTGTAACCCCCGACCCATACAAAATCTTGAAAGAATTGATGCGCTGGTAGCTCAGTTGGATAGAGTATCTGGCTACGAACCAGAGGGTCGGGGGTTCGAATCCTCCCCAGCGCGCCATCCAATAAAAAAGCACCCCCTGTGGGTGCTTTTTTATTGGATGTTGGGTTGGTGCTGATTGGAGGCAAATCCCCCGGTTCGACAAATTTGCAGGAGCAAATTTGGGCGTCAGCTTTGCTGACGGGTCGAAGACCCGAGGGGCATGGATGCCCCGAGTCAATCCTCCCCCTTTCCAGCACAATTAAACTATCCCCCCTGTGGGTGCTTTTTTATTGGATGTTGGGTTGGTGTTGATTGGAGGCAATGCCCCCGGGTTCGACTAATTGCGTCAGCAATTTGGACGTCGCAACGCCGACGCCCCGAAGGGGTGAAAAAACGCCTTAGCGTTTTTGAATCCATCCTCCCCAGCTTAGCCCCCTAAACCACTCACAAACCAGAAACAACCTCAACAAGCTCCAACTCGTAAACCAGAGTTGCTGTTGCGGGTATCTCCCCACCTGTAATACCCGGCAAACCATAAGCCATATTTGCAGGTACAAATAGTTGCCAGTGAGATCCCTCGCTCATCATCGGTAGCACTTCTTGCCAACCGGGAATCACTTCTTCCATTGCAAAGGTCGATGGAGCTCCTCTTTTATACGAACTATCAAATTCCTGAAGTTGATTTTTATCATCAACAAAACTAACGGCATAATGTACACGAATCTTGCTATCAGCATTCGGCTTATTGCCACTCCCCTGCTGCACAATCCTGTATTGCACACCACTCGAGATTTGCTGAATACCATCTTTCTCTTTGTTTACCTGTAAAAGCTTTTCGCCAGCTTCCTCGATAGCAGAGTTTTTAATATTGTGCTTTTCTTGTAGATCGCGTTGCTGTTTCTCATTGTATTCTTGTATGGACAACTTGAGCTGATGCATGGTTCTCTGCAGCTCCATTTCGCTCATGCGAAAGACTTTTTTATTTTGTACGTCTTCAATACCCAACAACACAAAATCTTTATCCAGCTGCAAAACTTCTACAGGAACCCCGTTTGCCAAATTAATGCCCAATATATAAGAAATCTTCTCTTCCTCTGTCATAGGCGCTCTGTTTATTGCCGCACGAGTTATATCTGTTGATGCGTCTAATGCACCCGCACTCTGCACTTCAGGCCCTGCACGAGGCACACCTTCTGCCTCCTCTTTACCGCAAGCTGCTGCAAGGAAACATAAGACCAATAGAATGGTGTAACGAATCGCAGAACCCAAACACAGTATTTTCATCGATTAGCTCCCTATATCAGCCTTAAACTGGCCACCTTTATAATCTCCATCCAGCGGCAGTGGTTCGGCTGGTGGCACGTAGGGAGGCTCTTCACCCTCTGCTTCATGGATAACAGCGACTGCATCCAGATCAAGACCCGCACTACCTACTGTTGGGTAAGGGTCATAAATAATATGGGGGCCACCAACAACAGCCGGATAGTCATCATAGGCAGAGCCATCACCGACTATATCGATAAGCTTCACATGTGTAATCGCACTAATATCCAGCCCAGGTGTTCCTGTCAGGACATTCAGATCAAAGGGCGTTCCCTCCCCTCCTTTATATTTACTTGCATAGCCCGTAATGTTGGTTGGATCAACAACCCCAAAACCGCCGACCGGGCTGGCAGTAAAAGAAATATTCGGATAGCGTGTAAAATTGACACCATCGGAAGAAACCTCGACCCATGCAATCTCTAAAAAAGTATCACTGAACGAGTTCTCAAAAATCAGAAAGTCAGCACCGGGGCCATCTGTAATAGGCTTATTAAATGTCAAAGTAATTTGCCCGCCTCTACCAAGTGAAACAATATCGTAAGTAAAACCCTGGTTATTACCATCCGAGTTACCTGCCAGCCCCAATGCTTTTTGCGGTGTCTGCCAGGTAGCGTCTACATTAGTTCCCATATTGTAGTTTTCATAACCCGTTGCCCAAGCAACAATACTGCTATCATTCCAGGCCACAGCCGTCGAACCGGGCTGCCCCGCAGCTGGCGCATAGGGGCCCGCATAAAGTGACTGAACGAAGACGCCCGAAAGCATACCAATCAGCATGACACCCCAGCGCTTGCTTTTAATCCGGTTTTGCACTGTTTTCTGATAGTTCACAAAAGCCTCCTCATCGTTATAAGCAGGGTTAGTAATAAGAATATTTAATCCCTGCCATAAAGTTTCTTTCTGGCATCGGGTAAAACGTTCCACTGTAGCCTGAAGTTGAATAAACCTCATCAAAAACATTCAGGACAGAGAGGAAGATTTCTACTTCATTTTCCTGCCATGACAGTTTTATATCTGTGACTCTATAGGCATCCAGTTTTGGATAAGTGCTGTTGTTAAAATCATTACCATCAAAACGCTCATCTGTATAACTGGTTGAAATAGCCCCATAAAAAGATGCCGTGGGCTGCCATTCAAGGCCTATGGTTGCATTAACCCGTGGCACCAGGGGAATAAAGGTTCCACTTTCGATAAAGGCAGCATTTATATATCCTGCTTTCACATAAGCGGATAGTGAATCCTCTAAAAAACCGTATTGAATATCCAGTTCAACACCATCGCGACGTGTTACCTGATCAGCATTTCGATTAACAGCCAGCCTTGTTACCGGGTCAATCCCGTAAAGAATTTCATCTTCAATTTTTATAGTAAAAAGCGTCACACTACCATCAAGGTCTCCATGCTCAAATCGCACACCTATATCCCAGTGCTTGCCGGTTTGCGGCGCGAGGTCTTCATCAGACAACACCAACTCATCAACATTTGGGTTTCGGAAACTTGTGGCGTATCCAACAAAGCCATCTATATTTTCACTAATTTGATAAACAGCCCCAACTTCAAATGCCGTGTTATTCCAGGTTTCATCTCGGTGAGCAGTATTGAGCCACTCACTTCTACAATTAGTTTCCACCGGGATCGGGAACAGAAAAGGCGGGATGATCATATCAACATAATCACATACCCTCGTCAGATTCTCTTCGTCCTGCTCCAACTCGGATTTATCAAAACGCCCCCCTGTACTAATACGCCAACCTTCACCGTTGAGCGCCCAATCTGCGAAAAATGCCTGATTGGATAAATCACCTTTTTTTTCCTGGCTTTGATCCAGAACATTCCGACCATTACGATATTGCTGGTAGTCTGTGATAAATGCTTCAAATCCATAGCTGAACTCACTCTCAAACTCACCTAGCGAGTCATAACGACTGAGAATCAAATCACCGCCGTAACGTCGGTCTTCAATCGATAGAATCTGATCCTCTACAGGAGCTGTTGGCGTATACTGAAGCAATGTGTCACTAAAGCGTTCCCGATAATACAAATGACTATCAACAAGCCAGCCAGATGGCGAGGTGTAATCTGAGTGCCATTGAATTAAACGCTCCTTGCTTTCACCACCGTCTTGCGGTGCAGTCGTCGATTTTCGTTGAGCACCGGAACCTTCGTAATTCTCACGACTGACTGGACCGGGCAAGCCAAATTCATCACGGTGATTTTTAAACATCAGTCCATGTTCAAACTGATCATTGATTTGATGCTTTATACTAAACAGAACGTCCTGTTTGGATAGATATCCATTATCTCTGTAACCATCGGTGTCATAGTCAGCAAGATTGACTTTGAAAGTCAGATTATCATTATCTGTATTGACGTAATTAAAACGCAGATCATGGGTATCGAATGATCCCGCCGCCGCATAAACATCCAATGCCGCCTGATTGCTTTTGGTAATAATATTGACCACGCCACCCACAGCACCATTACCATAGCGCACTGTTCCTCCACTACGAACCACTTCAATACGCTCTATTTGAGAGATTGAAATAGTCGATAGATCAGGACCGGACAGGTCGTCGTTATTCAAACGTACGCCATCAACGAGCACAAGCACATTACTACTACTGGTATCACCCATACCACGAATGTCGATGCTGCTATATTTATCATTTCCTGTAAACGAGCGCAGATTGATATTAGCTTCCTGAGATAGCAGCTCTGACAACTGGGTAGCCGTTGAGCGCGCAATATCATCCGAGTCGATAACTGTAACATTTTTTGGGATCTGGCTTTCCGGGGTCTGACGCACACCAGTGACAACAATCGTATCCAACTCAGTCACTTCATTTTCAGCGAAACTGTTTGTGCTTGTCAGTAGCATTGCCATCATTCCACCAAAAATTAATTTACAGCTATAAATTTGCACACCCGGGACTTAAACCAAATTAACTTTATAAAACTGAAACGCTCGCATTCTCGCGTTAATGCAAAACGGCAAGATCGCCGATAACTAGCGCTTTTCCCGACTGCCCGCAATACCTGGCACTAGCCAGGTATTGCGGGTATCAGATAATTACTGATTACTCAGGATCAGTTGACCAGTGTTAATCCCTAACCATTTCGCGCCACCAACTTTAGAGCCATTCTGCAGCTCAATCAGCGCCACGTTACCAGAACCGTCCTGCAAAGCGATATCCACATCACCATCGGCATCCGCATCAAGTACATTTTTCACATCGTAGGCAATGGTAGTGAGCCAGCGAGCGGTGACCTTGATTCCGTTCTCGATTTCAACCACCTGCACAGAACCGGTACCACTGTTTTGTTGGATCAGATCGGCATCACCGTCGTTATCAATATCACCGACGGCCAGTACCGCAGTACCCGCCCAGGCACCGAGCCAACGACCCGTGACTTTAACACCGTTCTCAAGCTCAACCACCATTACATCACTACCGCTGGCGCCAGCCATGAAGATGTCGTCATCACCGTCGGCATCCGCATCACCGGCTCCGACTACAGTACGGCCACTCCAGACACCGAGCCAACGGGCAGCGACTTTAGCGCCATTTTCCATTTCAATGACATTGACATTGCCGGAGGCATCCTGGGTCACGATATCGTCATCACCGTCACGGTCGATATCCGCTGTCGCAGCTACTGTGTGACCGGCCCATTGTCCAAGCCAGGCGGCAGACTGCTTCGCACCGCTTTCCATAATCCAGACAATAACATTGCCCGAACCATCACCGAATACCAGGTCGGCATCACCGTCACCATCAAGGTCACCAGTAAAGCTCAACGTGTAACCACTTTGAGCACCGAGAGAAACTACCGACTCCCGTGCACCGTATTGCATTACCCAGAGGATAACCTCACCAGTACCGGCATTCTGGAACAGCAGATCTGAGTCGCCGTCATTGTCTACATCCGCATTGCCGAGCAGACTCGCAGTGCTGTTGGTACCGAGCCATACCGCGCTATCTTTATTCGCATCCTGCATGGTCCACAGCACAACGGAGCCAGAGCCATCCTGGAACAGCATATCGCCATCGCCATCCGCATCAACGTCATTGGGCACATCCAGGTCACTGACCGTCGGATCTGTACCAAGAACGTATTCCTCGAGGTTGGTGACACCGTCACCATCCTGGTCATCCCCGCTATCGTCAACCAACGGATTAAGGCCATAGTTGTTCTCCCAGCTATCGGGCATACCGTCGTTATCATCGTCGGTATCTACTGTGTCAGGGTAACGATCCCCATCAGTATTCACACCCGGAATAACTTGATAAATACCATCCTGGTCAGAAAAATAGGTTTGCCCTTGATATAAGCGTACCGATGTCATGCGATTAGAGGATTGCGCGGTAATTTCAGCCGTACCCAGATAATCGCCGCTATCATCCATATAAAAAGTCACCAGGTCCGAAGGCGCACCAAAAGAAGTCAGAGTCACCACCAGGTGGCCATTACTATCAAACTCCATGCCGGTAGCACCCGCGTGACCAAAGCTATTGAAATCAATAATCTCATGACCTGCCGGGTCTGTCAGCGGCGTACCCGCAATGGCCAATGCGACTTCAGCAGCAGAGTATTTGTGAATTTTTCCAGCACTGTAACCGGAGGCATAATACAGATTACCTGCTGCATCAAAAGCAATAGGGCCGGAAGGACTGCCCATAAAGCCCAGGTCAACTAAAGGCCCGGTTAAATCACCATTACCATCCAATGCAGAGTAATACAATTTGGCATCCCAATTAACATCTGCTCCGGCAATAAACAAACCATTATTATGAATCGTATATCCCCAGGCATTACTTTGCTGAAACACCTGTGTAGCCGCACCACCCCCAATGGAGTCATATTTAAACAAGGCGGTGAGACTACCATCGTCAAAATAAATGTTATCCCCATCACTCAAAACCCATGTACCCGAGTAGGAAGCTGCCGTATAGATAGCACTGAGCGTATTACCATCAAACTTATGGACTTTTAAATCCTGGGCAAAATTGTTATCCCCTTCCATCCAATATAAGTCACCGCCACTACTCCAGTTAAAACTGGCAACGTTTTTACCAACAAAAGGGTTTTGGTAATAGGTTAATACATTACCGCTCGTGATAGCGGCCAGTGAATTACTAGCCATCAGAGAAAGAAACAAAAAGCAGAATATTTTGTTTGACCAAAATTGCTTGAGTGAAGTTTGCTTACTATCGTTTGTAGATAGAAAAATCATTGAAGCCATGATATCCCCTTGCGCCCACCGCGCTGTGTTTAACTCAGGCAGGAGCAAAGAAATAGGGCTTCAGGAAAAGCGGTAAAAAAACCACCGAAGACCTGCACTTTGCGTTACCCACCGTAACTCGTTGCATATGTCATTAAAGGCCGGTCTCCGGACTTATGAGCTGCAAAAACTCGCAGGTTTCTCACTTACCGTTGCGGGGGCAGTGCTGGATTCTCACCAGCTTCCCGTTTCACTGGATAACTCCAGCACCTTTAAGGCGCGCAAAGATACCACACTTCCATACAAATTCGCCAGGTAGATACCGTGAAGTTGGCCCGGATTACTAGAAAAGAGAATTTCTTTTTTAATATCAATAGCTTAAGGAGGTGTTTTTTTAAGCTCCCGCCACCATTGCTGCCAGCACAGGGGTCTCCATCTACTCTCAAATCAGATTTTTTTGCAGTAAACGGCACTTATCACATCCCGCCGCCACCCTGAAAACGGGTATTTCCAACAGGACACAGGGTTAAGGCTCGGCTCGTTATACCCAAAATAATCCCTGTCACAAACCTAAATACGCAAAATATTTTGCAGCGAATCTCGGATTTTAATCCACAAAAAGCTGAGGCTATTCAAGTCATCGTCGCCGGGGAAGTCATTCCAGACATGCATACCACTCCTCCTGATCAATCATTCTCTATTTTTTGGAACAGAGAACGAGAAACCAGGATGCACGTTTACGCGGTCTATGAAAGAATACGCAGGCATAGAGTTACAAATTTATCTACATCCAAAATGATTTCTTTTCCTGAATTAAACATGTCTTTAGAGGCATGCGAAACTTTTACCCGTTTATCCTTTGATCGGCCTGTCAACGTCTTAAGCTCTGCGGTATTAAATGGCGGTTTCACTAAAGCCTCTCAAATTATAAACCTGAAGGTAGATAAACACGGCAGCAGCAACGAAGCACCGCAGATTAGTTTGCAGAAATTCTGTGATCAGCAATGTTGGCCCGGCACTGCTGTCGGCATGATGACAGCAGCCTCAATGAAGTCTTTGCGCCATTCATTTTTATCAGAGCAAAATATTGCATTGGCCACATTCGTAACGGCAGGACTTAGTAATTTGCGTCGCATTGGTGACAAAGCGGATCAGCAGACAATAAGTGTAGAAGAAGAAATAGAAGCAGGCACAATTAACATTATTCTGGCAACTAATGCGGACTTAAATACGGCCGCAATGGCGGAGGCGTTAATGATGGTGACCGAAGCCAAAACAGCCGTTATGCAGCAAATGAATCTGCCGAGTCCGATATCCGGCGCTGTGGCAAGCGGTACCGGAACAGATTCAGTGGCTATTGTCAGCACAGCACAGGCACTCCCATTGCAATACTGCGGTAAACATGTGCGCTTTGGTGAGCTGATCGGTAAACAAGTGATTGAGAATGTCAGCGCTGCAGTTGAGGCCTGCTTGCAAAGTGAAAAAGATACAGCCGCTCAGGGGTGAGAATCCTTTATACGATACATCGGAGTTACGCTGACACCTTCGCCTTCACAGTTAACCAGACTCTTAACACCGTAAACCTGAGCAATATTTTCGTCACTGAGCACTTCCACAGGTGTTCCCTGAGAAAAGACTTCGCCATGATTTAACAGGTAAAGCTTGTCGCAAAAGCGTGCTGCGAGGCTCAAGTCATGTAATACCACTACCCCGGCCCGCGTATCTGTTGCGTGGTTTCGCAGCAATTCCATAACGTGTAGCTGATGATAGGGATCCAATGCAGCAACCGGTTCATCAGCAAAAATAATTTGTGGCTCTGTGGCAAAAATTCGCGCCAACATAACCAGGGTTTGCTCACCGCCGGATAGCGTGGTGACTACGCGATTTCGATAGGCCTTTGTTTCAGTTAATGCCAGTGCAGCCTCAACTTTTTCCTTATCTTGCTCACCCATAGACTGCCACCACTGCTGGTGGGGTAAGCGACCCAGCTCTACAACTTTTTCTACGGAGAATGGCCAGTGCGCCCTGGCACCCTGCACAAGATAGGCAAGAGTTTTTGCTCTCTCACCAGGGCTTATTTCCCGAAGAGTCTTGCCGTTGTAAAAAATATCGCCCCTATCTGCCTTCAATACACCGGTTATCAACCGTAATAAAGTACTTTTTCCCGCACCATTTGGGCCAATTAGGCCCACCAGTTCCCCCGCGGCCACCTCAATATTGAGGTTCTTTAACAAAGGAATGCTGTCAATACTGTAATCAAGTGAATGGGCTTTTAACAACATAGCAGTTTAGACCAGCGTGTTTCGGTTTTTCAAAATCAAGTAAAGAAAGAAAGGCCCACCCACGAGAGCAGTAATCACACCCAGCTTTATTTCTCCGCTAGTAGATATTAACTGCACACCGAGATCGGCGATCAATAGTAGACAGGCACCGCCAAGAGCACTGCTTAATAATAATTTTCTCGGCTCGTAGGCTACCAACGGGCGTAGCAAGTGGGGAATAACCAGACCAATAAAGCCAATATTACCGGATACGGAAACTGCAGCCCCAACGCTGGTAGCAACTCCAAGCACCAATATCCAGCGTAAACGTTTAACGGCAAAACCCATTGAGATAGCTGTCTCTTCCCCCAGTGTCAGTGCATTGAGAAATCGACCACAGTAGAGAATCATTATCCAACCTGGCAACATAAACGGCAGAGCAATTGCAACATCATTCATGCTGCGATTTGACACAGAGCCTAATAGCCAGAAAATAATTTCCTGCATGGCGTAGGGATTGGGTGCGAAGTTCAATGCCAGTGCGATCAGAGCACCACCAATGGCGTTAATAGCAATACCCGCAAGGATCAGTGTTACGGTAGAACTGTTATTGCCTGTTAATAGAAAAATAATAATGACCGAAGCAAAAGCGCCAATTAAACCGCCCAATGGCAAGGCAAACCAGGCCAGACCGGAAAACCCGAAATAAAATACAATAACAGCACCGAGGGCGGCACCGTTTGAAACTCCGATAATACCCGGTTCCGCCAACGGGTTCTTTAACAAACCCTGCAATGCTGCACCTGCTATGCCAAGGGTGGCGCCGATAAATAAAGCCAATAGTGCTCGAGGCAATCGGATATCAAACAAAATCAATGCATCAATACTATTCTGATCATTAAGGAAATCCGCAAAGGCTTTATGTAGTGAAATATCGACAGAGCCAATATTCAGAGACATGACAAAGACGAACAGTAGCAACCCCGCTAACAGAGGTAATAACATTACTGAAGCAAAGTTGAGAGGTTTCATATTCAACGCTTGTCCGCCAGATAAGCTACTACTTCAGCAGTAGCAGGCCCCGCACATGCGCGCAGCCGCGAAGGAACAAACAGGCGCTTGTTATCCGGTACCATATGTTCTAATACCGGGTGGCGAATATAAGCACTGGCCAGTGAATTTGAATTGTATACGTGATTATCAATTTGCAAAAAGTCCGGCTTGCTGGCAATTAATATCTCCAGAGAAATTTGCTGAAACCCGGAAATACCGGATTCGGCAGATAAGTTACG
This sequence comes from Pseudomonadales bacterium, assembly GCA_028280345.1. GTDB lineage: Bacteria > Pseudomonadota > Gammaproteobacteria > Pseudomonadales > UBA7239 > JANQLY01. Next base: position 259,337 of record JANQLY010000023.1, read on the forward strand.
GAAACCGGCATGGTTCAATACATCGTTTTCCAGAGTATCTGCACCAATTGTGTAGCCGTTTGGTGAGTAGATCACAATGGATTGCATAGCTTTATGGGCATTACGCCGTTGCGCTTCGGCAATGGTAGCATCCATCTCGCGTATCAGGATTTCAGCTTTTTGTTCCGCACCAACCAGTTTTCCAAAGCTTCTCAGATGACTGCGGATTTCATCGATAGAGCGAGGCAGATCAACCAACTCAACGCGATAATCCAGAAGTTTTAGCATCCTGACCGTATCGTATGCGGCAAATGCACTACCCACGACCAAATCCGGCTTAAAAGCAATAACCTCTTCAACCATAATATGATTGATTGGGATATCACCAACATGCTCTGCCATATAAGACATTTGCCGATCTGTTGATGTGTGAGTTAATGAAGCAATGCGTTCTCTTTCCACCATCATCAGCAGCAGTTGGTCGGTACAAAGCCCCAAAGAAACAATGCGCTGCGGCACCTGCGCATTCGTTAAAGCGGATGCGAAGACGAGCAAGATAAGCAATAAAAAAGGCATGACAGACTTCATAGGCCGGTATTATGCCTGAAAAGTCTCAACGCATAACGATTGACAGCAAAAATATATACTGCCAGACATGGCGCACTGCTTGAGACCCAGACTTGTTCTGAAGAGCATCAGTAGATAAACTTCCCTGACAAACATGCCCTTCGCCAGTCACTTTTCAGGGCAAACTATATAAATAATGACTAATAAACCATGATTAACAAACTATGACCAACGACATCGAAAACCCCTACAAAGCCCCTGATAGCAACCTGCTACCAGAAAATGACAGCCTGCTAAAAAGAAAGAAGGGATATATTATCTTCGAACCCGAAACTACCTGGCCAAATCGCTGCTATAAATGCAACGCACCCACGGATCACAAAAAGGAAGTAAAACTCTCCTACTGTACGCCATGGATAGCTTTACTGATCTTTATTCATATCTTCATTATGATTATCGTCTATTTGTTTGTGAAAAAAACTTTCAGAATAGAACTTCCTATCTGTGACAAACATTTAAAAAGAAGGCAATATGTCATAACTGCCCAGGTCATCACATTTTTAATGATTATGGGGAGTATCGCAATTGCAGTCACTATAAACCAGGGTTTTACCTTCGTAGCAATAGCATTAGTTTTATTTTTATTAATGATAACTATTGCCTTTGGCCGATTTGGTCACTTGGCCAAATTCAAAAATGATGAGTTGTGGTTCAGAGGTGCAGGAAAAACTTTTCTGGATTCCCTGCCGGATTATACTCCCTAAGACCGGCTTTAATTTGCAAACACATAATTAAAAACCGGGCATTATCTACCTGACATGACCTATAACAATATCCAGACCAGCCTGACAATAAAAAAGCCCCGCAGTGCGGGGCTTTTTTATTTAACACAATTCAAAGAATTCTTATTCTTCAACCTTGCTTACCGAAATCGCCATCGCCTCGGTATACACAAAGTGAACTTCATCGCCCACCTTGATATTTTCAAAACGCGTCGCACGCTCATCAACACTCAGTGTGGAAACTCCTCTTGGGCCTTTCATGGTTACAGTACGAGTTTCATAATCGATTTCCTGAACAACTGCGGTAATCTGTACCGCTTCTGTAACGACAGCACCGGGCATTTCACCCTCGGCTGCTACTGCCACAGCACCGGCAACGCTAGCGCTTTCACCTGAACCCGGCTCGGTTGCGAACAAGGCGACTGATTCCAGATACTCAACAGCAACCTTGTCACCAACCTGAACCTGATCAAAGTTGCGCGCCTCTTCACTAACTTCCAGCTCGAGGTAGTCCCCTTCACCACCTTCAAGCACAACCACACGGTCACTGTAGTCAATACCCACTACTTTCGCCGTCACGCGTATTAGTTCTGTCGACACGGCACCGGCTTTAACACCTTCACCCTCAATAAGTGCCATATCCCCTTGAACACTGACATGCCCATCAGCATGGGCTATCGCGCAGGAAAAAATAGCAGTAGCTAAAAATACGATGAATTGTTTCGCCTGTTTCATTAGTGGCTCCTTGAAATAACACGTGAAATGAATCGCTCATTCTAGGGCTATCGACAGCAGAAATGAACCACTTATTTCCCGCAGCATATCCCCCGGCTTTGATGTGGCTTCAGCCAGCTGTGCACCGAATCATAGCGCTGCAGAGCCCTAAAAACTTAAGAATACCATCTTTATAAAAGGATTTGCTGTCTGTGGATTAACGAGGTAGTATTTTTAGCTCCCCAAAAAATAAAACCGGTAGTTTTTGCTACCGGCTAGCCAAGCGAGGGGGAGAGTTTTTATAGTTATTATTTATTGTTGTATTTTTGGGTTGTGTTGTGTGTTTGCTTTTTTCTCCTTTGTGGTTTTAATGTGTTTTTAGTTGTGTTGTTTGCCTTAACTCTTGTGTACAGATTACCTTCGGAAAACCGAGGTGTCCACTACCAGACTTGGTAGTTTTGGAAAGTTTTATTTTCCTTTCACTCAAGAATAGTTTTTGAAGAATTCACTGTAAGTCATTGTTTTTTATAAATAATAATGCTTTACTGGCGAAGCACGTTACAGCTCGCTATCAAAAAATCTCCATCGGAAATAATGATTGAGGCAACAATAACAACTTTTCGCCAGCAACCTGAAAAGATCCTGTTTTTCCTGCTTCTGGCCTTCTTTCTCTGCGGCCATATTTTGCGTGCATGGTTCTTTGACTATAGCGATTTCAACTACAATGCCCTCGCCGACCACTTCGCCAATGCGGTAACTGCCCGCAATATCAGCATCGGACTCGGCTGGAGTGCCTCAGGCTTTGGCACGCTGCCGCTGAACCCTGAACATCTGACAACCGGGCCAACCGTTATCTTGCCTGCCAGCTTGGCTATCACATTGTTTGGCAACACCTTGACCGTCAGTACCCTGTCAGTACTGCTGCTGAATATTTCCCTACTACTGCTCCTGCTGCAACAGCTGCGTCAGCATTTTGCACAGCCGCAACAGTTCTATCTATTTGCTATTTTATTATTGGCTCTGTTTACCAGCATGAGCACTTACTACTGGTATCGCATTCTTGGCGAGGTAACCGGGGTATTGCTTGTCCTGCTCGCAGCCAGTTATATTCTGTGCTTTTTGCGCTCACAGAATACCCGGCATTTGCTGCTCGCTGCGCTGTGTTGCACGCTCGCACTCGGCACCAAACAACTGACCCTGCTCCCCTGCGCGGTACTAGGATTTACGCTCGCCTGGCTGCAATGGATCAACCGCCATACCAACGTGCCCCGCCTGTTTGGCCAGCTCATGTTGTTCGGAATTGTAACGCTAAGTCTGCCCTTGTTAGCTCTGGGCTATTGTTACAGTGTCTACGCCTCCCACGATGCCCAGTGGCAAAGAGAATTTCTCATTTATCTTGTTGCTGCTCACAACCATACCTCTGGCACATTGACACTGGTTGAGTACCTCGATGACCCCGCTTCACTGTTCCAGCAACTGGAAAAAACATTTTCCACCACTCTGTGGAAAAGCGGCGCGTTTTTCTACGGCGCCTGGCTTACCAGCTACAAGGCCCTGACCCTATGGCTTGTTATCTATGTCGCCACGCTAGTCGCCTGCCTGCGATCGATCAAAATACCGGGACTGGCATTGATGCTCACCCTATCCGCCTTGCCACTATTGCTTTGGGCATTTCTGATTAGCGCCAATCTGTTACCAAGGCATTTATATATCGGCTTCTTTCTTGCGGCAGCCGGTATTTGTCTATGGGTTTCCAGCCTTGAAACGCACTGGCTTCGCAGGCTGCTAGGGCTGTTTCTTCTAGTATTAATCGTAATAACAGGTGATCATAAATCACGCCAGACAATAGTAGCATTACCACTGGAAGATTCGCGTCAGGCGCTTGCCATCCATGATATGTCGAATCGCATACAACAGGAGCTGACTAGTAACTCTATCCCGGTCGCCCTGCGCCTGCAGATCAAGGACGCCGAGTTTGAATATCTTAACGACACGCCAAACCAGTTCCACCAGGTTGAAAAGATTCTCGCAGACTCGGTTCACTTTGATGAAGAGGACTTTCTGCAACGCTATCCGGATATTGCCAAACTGGTTAGTGAAGGGCACTATGAAAGCGCCTATGCCTGGTATATCTCTCCGGAATCCTATGATCGTCCGATTGCCAAAGTAATCTTTCATGAACCCTTTGCGTTTCATCTGGTCTACATCAAGGATGCCGTTTCCAAATACGGCAAATATGGAATTGAATTAAAACGGGGGGATCTTTGTGAAACTGTCGCCTATCAGAATGATGCCTACGCCATGGTACTCTGTACCGATCGAGAATTCGCTGCTATTTTTCAACAACTCGGCGGTATGCCGGAGCGACCGCGAGCCTGGGTACTACCGCGCTATTTTCGTGACAATCGCTAGCGCCTGTCTGGTTACTCTATTTCTGATACTGCCGCAATCTGCAACCGCCAATACCTTTTCTGACGACCTCGTTAACGCCGCACTGGAACGCACGCAGTACACTGTGCGCTATGACGGCTCCTATCGTGCAATCGACTATCCCGGTGGTGATGTACCCGATCATATCGGCGTTTGCACCGATGTTGTCATTCGCAGCTATCGCCGTATCGGCACGGACTTACAAAAAGAACTTCACGAGGATATCAGGTATCATTTTTCCCTCTATCCCTCAAACCGTATCTGGGGACTGACACGCCCCGATACCAATATTGATCACCGCCGTGTTCCCAATCTACAAACATTCTTTACACGCCGCGGCCAAAGCCTTCCTGTCAGCGATGATGCTAACAACTACCAGCCTGGTGATCTCATTACATGGATGCTACCAGGTAACCTGCCCCATATCGGCATCGTAACGAATCAACGCAGTCCCGACAGGCAACGACCACTTATTGTTCACAATATTGGTATGGGCCCGGAACTCGACGATATGCTATTTGATTACACCATCAGTGGCCACTATCGTTACATACCCGATCACTATCAAAGCCAATAACTGCCAAGCCCAATGTGATCACCAGACTGGCAGATCACGCTCGCTATGCTTATTCATATGCATTTAACGATTAAGCACATCATCTTTAACACTGGCGGCAATTTCGGCAATCTCGCCAATATCTGACTCTGCTACACCCAGTTCGGTCAATGTCGCCGCAAGCAACTCAACTACCGCATCAAAATGACTTTCTTCCAGCCCCAAATGAGCATGTCCAGCACGTAGATCCTTGCCACTGTAGTTGTTCGGTCCACCGAACACCATTGTCAAAAAAGCCTTTTGTTTTTCTGCCTGAGCCACCATATCCAGCCCCTCAAAGAAACTGTTGATGCGCTCATCAGCAAGCACCTTTTCATAAAACTTATCAACTGCAGCATCTACAGCTGCTTCACCACCCAATCGCTCATATAAAGAACTCATATTCCACCTCCAACGGTATATCAATCATTCAATCGCTTAACTGACTCAACATATAATCAACAATCATTGCAATTTCGGCGTCTGTTAATGCCTCGTTGCCGCCTTTGGCAGGCATCAGCCCATAGCCATCAATCGCATGCTGAATCAGAATCTCTCTACCCTGCCCGGTCCGCTTGTTCCACATTTTTGCATTGCCAACCACTGGCGCACCATTAATTCCCTGTGCATGACAAACCTTGCAGTTCTGAACATATAATTGCTCTGCCTGCTGTTGTTTTTGATCGGTACAGGATGTTAACAACCCAATACCGATCAAAGCAGTGCAGAGAAATTTCAATTCAAACCTAGAGCGGCACACGGATAACGACACCACCCATTACATCACCAAGTTTGAAGTCTGTACGCGGCGTATCCTTGTGATTGTTGTGGCACGCCACACAGGGTTCTGCTACAGCTACATCAGGATAGACCGCCGTAAAGTATGTGACATCACCCAGAGTTTCCTCACCGTAAAAATTTTCACCAGGATTATCAACGATATACTGTAACCCCTGCTTCTCCAATTCTGTACGCGGAGCATTCTGCTTGTTAACCGGCCACAGTGATTGCAATGAATACGTAAAATTATCTGTTAACTCTGCAACACCCTCGGCACCAGCCCGAAACATCTGTGCAGGTAACGGCGCACCGTTTTCCATATCCTGCCAGTGTTCATCCGGCTTGATCACACCTGCACCCTTTGGTCCAAGCCGCTTTACAATGAGTTTGGTGTAATTGGTACGATCCGCTTTCATGACAGCAAACAGCGAGTCTGTATAGACTTCGGGTTTAATTCCCCCTGTTTCTTTTTCTCCACACGCTACTAACAATGCGCTTAGAGCAATCACAGGCACCACCAATTTCAACTGCATTTTCATATAAACCTCCTTCAAGGCATTAAACAAGTTACTGATAACTATCATCACGCACTTCGATCTGACTATCTCGTTCCACGGCCATATCAATTGAACGTATATGATGATGAGGTCTGCCCGTAAAGTTATTATTGATGAGCGCCTCGTCAGCGAGGCTGTCTATGGAAAAAGCCAGAGAGTGGCAATCCATACAAACCGACCGAATCATTTTCTCATTCGGTCGCAAATTATCATTCTGATTATGATTAACACGTACCACGCGGTGATTTTCTTCTATTACCTCTACGCGAGGCATATGACAAGTTGCACAGGTCACCGCATGCTTTAATTCAAGATTACCCTGATGCATCTGAGCGTAAAGCTGCCCATGTGGCGAAGCGGCATAACTGTTCACATGCCCTGAATTGTGGCAGCCGATACAGGCTTCCACCGCAGCTTCCATGGCATTAACATCGTGGGGGTTATGGCAACTGTTACATGTCAGCTCAGCATGTAGCAGTGCTTCACTCATATCCGGTTTCATGGCTATTTTGGCCATATCTGGCGTCATATTCGGTAACCCGGATTTCAATCTCATACCATGCTTGCCGAGCATAAAAGATTCCATTTGCGGAGCATGACAGCTGGCACAGACTTCCATTGACGGGCTTTCAACCCAACCATCTGACTGCTCATCCGGCTGATGACAGGATTGACAGTCCACACCGGCCTGTTGATGGGATGAGCTGTGCCATTCACTAATTTCTGTAGAAACTGCTATCCAATCCGGCACCACAACATCGGAAGGTTCCAACATGTCTGGATTATTCAAATCAAGATATATCTGCAGGCTGTTGAGTGCCTTGCGCCTGTTGATAGCAAGAAAATCTTCTTCACCCGCATGTTTGAGTAAAAAATCTTCGTACAGCGCCAGATTGTCGTGATAGTTGTGACAACCGGCACTTGCACAGGTATCAAAGCCCAAACCAACATGTGTTGACCGTTCTTCAGCGATATCCTGATGGCAGTTAAAGCAATAATCCTGTGGCAATGTCAGCCCCATCGCACCGGTTATATCTTCCTGGTGTTCCCGGTGACAGGTAACACAGTAACGTGCATCCAGTATTTCAACTCGATCTGCATTTCGAGGATCGGTAAACTTCGAACGGGGATGAGAATCCGATACAGCTTTCAACTCTTCACCGTGACAGGATACACAGGCGTCCTGTAATACTTCCGTGCCGCCAAAAGGGCTCGTATGGCAAGTATTACAAGCCATTTCAATCTGATGATGACCGTGTGTTGTCTCACCGACAAGGTACATTTCCTGCCCCTCCTGCGTAACCAACGGTCTGCCCAACCAGAATGCCAAGCCCAGTGTAAAAACCAACCAGCTCAGCCAGAATATTTTTTTTCTGATTACCATGTGACAAAAAATCGCTCCGGGGCACAGCCATCAAAAGTAGTAAACCGATACAATGTGAAAACCAAGCAAAACAGGAAAAGGCCAAAACGCCAGTAAATGCAGATTGTTAACTGATCGGCGTACCTGTAATGCCATCTTCGCTGGCATAGCATTAGCCTTTGCAGCAACAAATGCTGCCACTCCACCCAGTAGTGACAACACAATAAAGTTAGCCATCAACCACTGATTCAGGTTTACACCAAAATGCAATCCGGTATGCGCCATCAATAACAACAAGCAAAGTAAGCCCAGTGAGGCATGAAAATTTCGCCAAAACACAAACTTTCCAATACGAAAACCGTTCCACCGCTTACTCAGAGATAGCAACATAGCTAAAAGGCACAGCGCCAGAATTGAAAACCCACTGATCTGCTTGTACAACGACTGTATCCACAACAGGTCAAAGCGCCAGGGATTTTGTACACTATCGCTATAGGCGAATGGTGTCATTAACAGCGTCAGTATAGAAACGACCAGTGCCAACAGTCCAAAGGCCATTAACGACAGACTTGTGCCAGACTGCTCGACAGCGCCGCTTTCAGAATCACCGGTGAATTGATCCAACAAAGGTTTGCAGGAACCACAGACCATGCTCGCACCGGTTTTTTGCGCCAACGCCTGAGTAGTACAATACCCCTGCTCAAAAGCCTCACTAATTGCTTGTCTTGAAACACTTTTACAATTACAGACTACCGCCATTTCAGACCAGGTAGAGATATCTGTCGCATTTCGCTCATCAAAGACATTGCCCGTTAGCTTAAACAGCAAACAGCGCAAAAAGCCTACTCGACGCCCCTGCCTAACATACTCCTGTATCTGAAACGACTCTGACCACTCCCCAATAGACAGCGCACCTATCAGAACACCTTTGCGAAGATAAATTTTTCGATAATCGCTTCCCTTTCTCCAGCTAAAGCTTTCAATTCGATCACTGTGATATTCTTCCTGAACATCACCCACCGAAAAAACAGACTCTTCGGCAACTTTTAATTTTGCCGCAGAAATATAGCCCTTATAGTTAACTTCCTTTCCTGCAATATGAAATGCTGCAACTGCGGCTTGCTCAAGGCCTGGCCCGACAAGACCGACAACTTCCTGTTCAAATTGGGCGCACTCTCCAACTGCATAAATATTTGCATCTGTTGTTTGCAAATTCGAATTGACTTTTACACCCTTACTCACAGAAAGCTTCGCATAGGACGCAAGCGCAACATTAGGCTTGATACCCGCACAAACAATAACCGTGTCACAATTAATCACCTTGCCGCTTTGTAGACGCACACCGGAAACAATCGAACGGTCATTTTCGATCGTCTCGCAGATAATCGCACGTACGCCGGATCCTAACTCGAACTTTAATCCACGATCTTCAAGTCCGGACTGCAGAATACTTGCCGCCTTGTCATCCAACTGACGATTCATAATGCGTGGTGCCTGCTGCACCACAGTCACTTCAGTAGAGTTCTTTAACATCGCCCGGGCAGCCTCAAGACCAAGCAACCCTGCACCGATTACAATGGTATGGCGCGATGCCATGCTACGCGCCTGCAAACTGGCGACATCTTTCAGATTGCGAAAAGTGTATACCCGTTTTGCCTTGACGCCCGGTATGGAAGGGATATGTGGTGAAGAACCTGTCGCAAGCACAAGCTGCTTGTAGTAATGGTGCTTACCATACTCATCAATAACACAGCGTTTATGACGGTCAATTTCAACAATCGCACAGTTAAAAATTTGCTCAACATTATTTCTTTCAAAGGCGTGATCAGGAAATACCGCCTCGTAGGGAATATCACCCCCTAACAAAGGTGACAGCTTGATTCTATCGTAAGGACGCCATGGTTCATTACCAAACCAGCGTACCGTTTTAAACGGGCACAGGCGTGATACTGTCTCGACAAAGCGCTGCCCGACCGGGCCTGCGCCAACAACAATAATATCGCACTCAGCAAGCGTTTCTGCCTCTATGGTATTTACTGCTATTACCATGATACATGCCTGAAATAATCTATTGCCGATAAACAGAGCACAAACCATGCCAAGCCATGCAATTTGACCTAATCACTAAAATTTAAAGGGAATAGCACTGGTTTGGTTCAGATTATTTTCATTTTCAAAAAATCATGCACACATTTTTATCATTATTCATTATGCAACTTTTGTTGTATTCACCAACTCAGTGCCAGAAAATCATGCAGGTACTAATAAGGTGCATATTATTTGCAGGAAATATAGGTTACCTAGAGCAACGTTCTCTCTGCATAGTGCATATTAATTCTAACTCCTTTATTAAATACCTCATATAGCTCATCCATAGCCATCGTAAACAGATAAAATACAGTTTCTGTTTTTATCGCAATGTCATCTGTAGAAATAATCGAGTTTTCTACAACCTCGTGGAGTTTTCTAATTTTATATTTGCAATCGCAAGAGCTTAACAATGAAAAAATTGCGTGACTCAACGACTTGTCCAGGTAGGAAAAAGCCAGATAAATCGTATCCAGCTCTTCAATCAGACCTCGAACAATAAACGTCAGCTTGCTTTCAAAAGGCTGGATAAAATCATCTTTGGTTCGATACGCCGATATCAATGTTGCCAACGCTCGGCACTGGCCTACTTTCTCAATATATTGTAAAAAATCTTTTTGCAGTAACTTGTTGTACTTTTGCAGTTCCTCGTTATTGGACATCACATGATCTTTTGTCCGTGTCATTTCCCAGATAAAATCAATCAACTCATTGATCAAATGCCCATGTAACTCAAACTGCTGCATCGGTGTATCAATACTGGAAATATAACTTACGGTCTCCCACTCCAGGTTGACTTGCCGCAGGGCATCCTGATTAACCACCTCCGGGTAGTCTCTGGCAATATTCAGGCAAGCATCCACTTTTTCCCTGGTACTCTGAATATTCTCTTCAAATGAGCAGTGATTGCCGAGAAACCCAAGTACCGAGCCACGGTGTTGCTGCACCATTCGGATCATCTCAACCATGACATCCTGCACACAATAAACAAGATTGCGCTGCACATTGCGCTCAATACTGGCACGCAAGTTCTTTTCCAGCAAAGATTCTGAAAACTCCACCAGTTTCAGCGTTGTCGCTGTATCTTCATTATTTGCCATGATTGGTCTGCCCCTGATTAAACCCCACTACAGTACCTGTGTAAAAGGTTTAGCAATTCCTATGCCAGGCAGAAACACCTTGCACAAGCGATAAACGAGTATTTTGGTTACTGGCGCACCAAACCAGGCAAGGGCGGCCTATTTTATGCACCAAAAGAGCAATTTAGTGTTTTGGCACGCCCCAAAGGTCGTATTCGTCGGCATGCTCGATGGTCACTTCTACCCGCTCTCCAGGTTGCAACTGTGTTTCACCATTGAGATAGACCGCACCATCGATTTCCGGTGCATCGGCAAAACTGCGAGCGATGGCGCCCTCCTCATCTACTTCATCGATGAGTACTTGTAAGGTTTTCCCTATTTTATTTTGCAGCTTTTGTTCCGAAATACTCTGCTGTAATGCCATCAAGCGCTCCCAGCGTTCCTGCTTGACAGCTTCGGGCACATGATCGGACAAGGTATTGGCGGCAGCCCCTTCAACCGCAGAGTATTGAAAACAGCCCACACGATCCAGCTGTGCAGCCTCAAGCCATTGCAGCAGTTCTGCAAAATCCTGCTCGGTTTCCCCGGGAAAGCCGACAATGAAGGTTGAGCGCAAAGTAATGTCCGGACAGATTTCGCGCCAACGTGTAATACGCTCCAGCACATTCTCGGCGTGAGCCGGTCGTTTCATCGCCTTGAGTACAGAGCGGCTGGCGTGCTGAAACGGAATATCAAGGTAGGGAAGAATCCTGCCCTCTGCCATCAGCGGAATGATATTGTCCACATGGGGATAGGGATACACATAGTGCAAACGCACCCAGACACCCAGCTCACCGAGAGCTTCACACAATTCCTGCATGCGCGATTTGATCGGCCGCCCCTGCCAGAAGCCAGTACGGTATTTAATATCAACACCGTAGGCACTGGTATCCTGAGAAATCACCAGCAGTTCCTTTACACCGGCATCTACAAGTCGCTGCGCCTCATCAAGCACCTCACCAATTGGCCGGCTAACCAGGTCACCGCGCAGTGAAGGAATAATGCAAAAGCTGCAACGATGATTGCAGCCCTCCGAAATTTTTAAATAGGCATAGTGTTTTGGTGTGAGCTTGATACCCTGGGCGGGCACAAGATCAAGATGGGGGTTATGTGTTTTTTCATAGGGCACATGTTCATGTACTGCACCCACCACCTGCTCATACTGATGCGGTCCTGTGACACTAAGCACCTGTGGGTGGATCTCACGAATTTTTTCTTCTTCTCCCCCCATACACCCGGTCACAACTACCCGGCCATTCTCCGCAAGTGCCTCACCAATGGCTTCGAGTGATTCCTGCTTTGCACTATCAATAAAACCACAGGTATTGACCACCACCAGATCAGCCCCGCTGTAGTCTGCAGCTACCTCATAGCCGTCGGTACGCAGCTGGGTAATAATTCTTTCTGAATCGACGAGAGCCTTCGGGCAACCGAGGCTGACAAAGCCAATTTTTGGGGACTCAGACATATCAATATGAACAGGGGCTAATAACGGCCCACATTATACATCACTGCCACACATGTCGGGCTGACTAAAACTCTCTATATCCTTGTTTTCACAGCGTTTTCACAGCGTCTATTTGGCCTTTGCTGGCAATTACGGTAGTATTCCTGTCGTATTTTTCAGGTTTACATCTACCCCCGATTATAATGAGAATTCTCGCCTTTTATATTTTCCTGCTATCCGTCATTGTTACCAGTGTCACCTACGGTTTTTTAGCCGCCGCATTCAAGTGGTTTCCCTACCACACTTATTCCGCCATTCTTAGCGACCTCAGGGAACAGATGCTCAACGAGGCACACCCCTCGTATCTGTTTGAAACTTTGCACAGTGAAAGCTCGGTGGTAACCCACAAGCCCGACAAGGTCGGCGACGGCCTTGTACTGATCTCCGGCTATATGCCCGTAGAGCGCGACTGGGTGCCCGGCATTAAGCTTATCGATAATGAGGGCAATACCGTTTTTAACTGGACAACTACCAACCTCGACCTGTTCAGAAGTCACATGCGCACCCAGGCCTATGTACACGGTAGTTATGTATACCCGAATGGTGACATTCTGCTGAATTTTGAATACCGCGCTCTTGTCAAACTCAGCGCCTGTGGTGAAATTCTCTGGCGGCTGGAACCTCCCACCCACCACTCACTGTTTCGCGATGAAGAAGGTAACTTCTGGGCTTCAGGCCTGAAACGCATCAAGGGCGATGCCGTCAAGCAGTACAAAATCGACTTTCCAGGTATTGCCAAACCCTATGTGGATGAGACAATTGTAAAAATCTCTCCGGAGGGTGAAATCCTCAAAGAGATCAGCTTGTTAAAAGCTTTTTACAGTAACGAGAAATATCGCCCACTGTTGTGGAAATACAAACGCACACAAACTCACCAGGGCGATATCTTCCATATGAACGACGCCGAAGTACTTAACCCTTCCCTCGCCGACAAATTTCCAGGCCTTGAGCCCTGGGATGTTGTCGTATCACTAAAAAAACTCAATACCATTGCCATCCTCAATCAGGACGGCGAGATCAAATGGTTATCTGAAGGTGACTTTAACGAGCAACACGATCCAGACTTCGAACCGGATGGTCGCCTCGTCATCTTTAACAACAATATGGACTTTTCCAAAAACGGCGAATACCTGGGTGGCAGTAAAATCCAGGCCATCGCCTATGACGACAGTTACGCGATGGAACAGCTCTACCCTGTCGCCGGCAGCCCGCGCTTTTACACCAAGGCCGGCGGCAAACACCAGCTGACGCTAAACGGCAACCGTATGATTACCGAGGCACAAACCGGGCGCGCGATTGAAGTTACTCCGGAAGGTGAAATTGTCTGGGAGTGGATCAACGACCGCTATGACGATGTGCTGACCCCGGAAGTCCTCGAAGTAACCCGCTATGAGAATATTACCGCCGATGTGGTAAAAAGTTGGAGTTGCGACAGTTAAGCGATCCGCTCAAGCCAGCGAATAGATCCCTACTGCCTTGCGCAAGTCTTTTAGCAGCACCGAACTACTCGCACGGGCTTTTTCTGCGCCCTCAAGCAGAATGCGCTCAATTTCCGGTCCGTTTTCCATCAACTCGTTATAACGTTCGCGAGCTTCCTTCAGCTCATCGTTAATCAACGCAAACAAACGCTTTTTCGCCTCACCCCAGGCAATACCGTTTTCAAACTCGCGACGCATTTCTGCAGTCTGCTCGTCTGTTGCAAATGCTTGCCAGATCTGGAACACCGTAGAGGTATCCGCATCTTTCGGCTCCCCAGGCTCAAGCAAATTGGTTTTAATTTTATTGATATGCTTTTGCAGTTTTTTCTCGGGCAAAAACAATGGAATGGTGTTGTTATAGCTCTTGCTCATCTTGCGACCATCAAGCCCCTGTAACACAGCCACCTGTTCATCAACTACCGCTTCAGGCAGGGCAAAATGCTCGCCGTAAATATGATTAAAACGCTGCGCAATATCCCGCGCCATTTCCACATGCTGTATCTGATCCTTGCCTACAGGTACTTTGGTGGCATTAAACATCAGAATATCAGCCGCCATCAGCACCGGGTAGGAAAATAACCCCATTGTGACTGCCTTGTCCGAATCTTCCCCTTCTGCCTCATTGGCATCCACCGCAGCTTTATAGGCATGGGCACGATTCATCAAACCCTTTGCTGCGAGGCAGGTTAAAAACCACATCAATTCGGGGATTTCCGGCACATCAGACTGGCGGTAAAACACCACATTATCTGTATTGAGCCCGAGTGCCAACCAGGTGGCCGCTATCTCTTTGGTGGACTGATGAACCAGTGCCGGATCCTGACATTTAATCAGCGCATGGTAGTCCGCAAGAAAATAATAGGCCTGATTATTGGTATTCTGACTCGCCTCAATCGCCGGGCGAATCGCGCCCACATAGTTGCCGAGGTGAGGTGTACCGGTTGTGGTAATACCGGTTAAAACAACATCTTTACTCATATCTGATACTTATTTGGTTTATCTGTTTCGTAAATTCGCCCAATCGATGAGCAGGGATTCTACCAGCAATTGCTCGTTGGGGTTGGCGGTACTTTCCAGTTGCTGCCTGGCAGTGAGCAATTGCTGCATAAAACCGAGCACACGCTGCTCGCTCAGACCAAATTGCCGGATAAAACCCGGCCGCTCCGGGCTATTCTGTACCAGGTGTTTCACCTCAAGCAGCAACCAACGCCACCACCAGGTCACCACATTAACCATGCCCACATCGAGCCACGTCGATGCCATTGTCAATGGAGACTGTTCACCTGCCAGCAGTTGCTTAAGCCCTGTGACCATCTCGCCAATCGCATCGTTAAATTCCAGTTCCTGCCATTCGAGTGCCAGTAGCGGACTGCCACCACTCATACCGAGCAGGCGCTGGCGCACCTTGTCATCCGTGATATAAGTGGCAAGCCACTGATCAACAACATCTTTGGGCGGCTGTGGCAGCTCTACGCGCTGGCAGCGACTGCGTATTGTTGCCATCACTTTTGCCGGATAATGGGCAATCAACAAAAACTGGGTATTGGAGCCTGGCTCCTCAAGACTCTTCAGCAAAGCATTCGCCGCATTCGGGTTCATCGCCTCTGCCGGCTCGATCACAATCACACGACGCCCGCCCTGCAATGAGGTATGGGTAACAAAGTCCACTACTTTTCGAATCTGATCCACCTTGATCACTTTCGCTACCTTGCCATCATCGCGCTGTTCCAGTGATACACGGATAAAATCCGGATGCGTCTGCGCATCCAGCAAATGACACTGGGAACAATTACCACAGGGGAAACCCGATGCCGGTTGCTCACACAGCAAATAGCGTGCAAACACATCGGCAAACTTTTCGATACCACAACCGGTTGGCCCCTGTAACAACAAGGCATGAGGCAAACGCTGTTGCTCAAGCTGCTGCAATAGATAGTCCCAGCTATCCTGTTGCCAGGGATAAATAAACGCACTTTCGTTCACAGAGCCAGATCCCTCAGGGTAGTAGACGCTGTTCAAACACTTCGGCAATCTGCGCCTGTACTTCTGCCAAAGATACCTCGGCATTAATCACCGCATAACGTTCCGGATTGGCTTCTGCACGTTCCAGATAAGCGTTGCGCACACGCTCAAAGAATGCCACCTGCTCATTTTCAAAACGGTCTTTCTCCGAGCGTTTCGCTGCACGCTCCAGACCAATCTCCACTGGCAGATCGAGAATCAGTGTCATATCAGGCCGCAGTTCACCCTGCACCAGCGCTTCCAGTTCGGCAATCGTCTGTTTCGACAACTGTCTACCGCCACCCTGGTAGGCATAAGTCGCATCGGTAAAACGATCACACAACACCCACTGCCCCTGCTCCAGCGCCGGAAGGATTTTTTCGTTTAAATGCTGGGAACGCGCAGCAAACATCAATAGCAACTCAGCAGTGCTATCAAAGCGCTCCTCACGGTTTTGCAGTAACAGCTCACGCATGGATTCTGCCAGCGGTGTACCGCCTGGCTCACGAGTTTTTATATAGTTGATTTTGTGTTGGGCAAACAGCGACTCGATAAATTCAATATTGGTGGTTTTACCAACCCCTTCTACCCCTTCAATCGTAATAAACCTACCCTTCGTTGCCATTGCTGCTCCCGGTGCTGTTGCTCGATTTTGTAGCCGCATTACTGCTGGCAGGCGGACTCGAGCGATAGTCTTTTCTGCGCTGTGTGCGCTGGTATTTTCTCACTGCCTTTGTATGTTCTTCCAGTGTTTCAGAAAAATAATGATAGCCATCACCCATCGCAACAAAATACAGGGTACTCCCCGGTGCCGGATGCAAGGTTGCGTGAATCGCCGCACGCCCTGGCAAAGCAATGGGTGTCGGCGGCAGCCCCTTGATGACGTAAGTGTTATACGGTGTCGGTTCTGACAAATGCTTGCGGGTAATATTGCCTGTATAGGCATCACCGATACCATAGATCACCGTCGGGTCGGTTTGCAGGCGCATTTTCTTTTGCAGGCGGCGCACAAATACACCGGCAATCTCTTCACGCTCTTCCGGCGCACCGGTTTCCTTTTCCACAATTGAAGCCATAATCAACGCCTCATAGGCATTGTTATACGGCAGATTCTCCGCACGCTGCTGCCATTCCTCGTCGAGTATCTGCTGCATGGCTTGATAGGCGCGTTTTAAAATTGCCACATCGGAAACACCGGCGTGGTACTGATAAGTATCGGGAAAAAACAGTCCTTCCGGATGCACTTCCTCGATACCCAAACGCTGCAGGATCACATCATCGGGCAACTCAAGCAGTTGCTTGTCGAGTTTTTCCTGGCTATGCAACACCTGTAATGCCTGACGAAACGTCCAGCCTTCTACCAGTGTCACCTGGTACTGAATCACATCACCGCGATTCAGTGCATTAAGAATACCGAGTGGTGTTATGCCCTGCTCAAGACGATATTCGCCTGCCTTGATCACCGTGCGCTCTTTCAACCTTGCATAAAGTTTTAACCAAAATGGCTTATGGAGTATCTGCTGTGCCTGTAACTCCACCAGCACTCGATTTAACGATGAGCCATTGGCAACCGTGTAAATAACTTCCTGCTGCGGCAGTTGTAGTGGTTGCTGCAGATAATTCATCGCGCGCGTGTAGATAATCGCCGCTATGACAAGCGACAGGATAATCAAAACGGCGACAGCTTTTTTAATCATATTTTTTCTTCTTCAATATCACCGGTATAACACTGCATAGCCGAGCTCGTGCACATGCTGCTGCATTTGCTGTGTTACCTTCCCACGGGAAAATGATTTGATACCAATGGCAAGCAGTGGTCGCACACCGAACACACTGTTGCAAATAAAAACCTCATCGGCATGGCAGAGTTCTGCCACAGTGACACGTTTTTCTTTCACCGGTATGCCCAACTGCGGAGCCACTTCTTCAACAATGTAGTCGCGCATTACACCGCGCACCCCCGCCTGATGCAGCTGTGGTGTATAGAGCACCTGGTCTCTAGCGTAGAATAAGTTACTTGCCGTCGCTTCTACCACATTGCCTTTTTCGCTACAGACAACTTGCTCCGGCTCTCGTCCTGAAGTCGCCACCATTACCTGATCAAGGCGATTGAGGTGCTTGATGCCCGCCAGTGCCGGGTTAATCGGCAGACGCCAATCGGCAATCCCACCTCGCACTCCTTCCAGCAATTCTGCCGGGTAAGATAAGCCGGAAAAAAACTGCCAGTAACGATTCGCACCAGCCGAAAGGTTTGCTGCGTAACCTCGTCCACAAGCGGTGCGCGTTACCACCAGCTTTACGACACCCGCACCACCTGCCGCTGTTGTCGTTTCAACTGCTCGCGCACATACACTATCCAGTTCTTTGCGTACAGCCTCACGATCCAAAGCTATACCCAGACGTTCACAGCCGGCAAACAAGCGCTGCAAATGCCGCTCCTGCAAGACAATATGTCCATCGACAAACAGCATCGTCTCAAACAGGCCATCTCCATAGCAAAGACCCCGGTCGGTTAATGCAACCAGGGTCTCGTGTGTGTCGTGAAAGTGGCCATTGATCATGGCGAAGTCTGTAGCGCTATTCATCATCCGGTTTTGTCCTATTCCGGCCTATTGTCCCATGATGGTAACGCTATTGGCAGGGTTTATAGCCTTTACACCTTGCCAAACACCAGGGTGCCATTGGTTCCACCGAAGCCAAAGGAATTGGACATGGCATATTCAATCGACATCTGCTGCGCGGTATGAGGTACAAAGTTAAGGTCACAGCCCTCATCCGGATTATCAAGGTTGATGGTTGGCGGTGCCACCTGATCATGGATTGCCAGTACAGTGAAAATCGCCTCTACCGCTCCAGCTGCGCCAAGTAGATGACCAATCATGGACTTGGTTGAACTAACCGCCACCTGACTGCTGGCATTCCCCATAACAGATTTAACAGCCGCACACTCGGCGAGGTCACCTGCCGGTGTCGATGTGCCATGGGCATTAATATAATCTACTTTTTCCGCATCCAGTTGCGCATCTTTGAGCGCATTGCGCATCGACATCGCGGCCCCGCTACCATCGTCGGGTGGCGAGGTCATATGGAACGCATCGTCACTCATACCAAAACCGGTCAGCTCCGCATAGATCGTTGCTCCACGGGCTTTGGCGTGCTCGTATTCTTCAAGAATCAAGGCACCGGCCCCGTCGGCAAGTACAAAGCCGTCGCGATCCTTGTCCCAGGGGCGACTCGCCGCCTGCGGGTCATCATTGCGCGTAGACAGCGCCCGGGCTGCAGCAAACCCTCCAAGCCCTACTTCCGTACAGGCCATTTCAGCACCACCTGCCACCATCACATCGACTTCGTCATGCTGAATCATGCGGGCGGCAAAGCCAATATTGTGAGTACCGGAGCTACACGCTGTAGAAATCGCAATATTCGGACCTTTAAAGTTGTAACGGATCGCCAGATTACCCGCCACCATGTTGATAATGGAGCCAGGTACAAAGAAAGGTGAAATACGACGTGGGCCCTTGTTATCAATGATGTGGCGGTTTTCCTCAATCGCACCTATGCCACCAATGCCGGAGCCAATTGCCACACCGTAACGCGGCGCGCTCTCCTCGGTGGGCGCAAGATTGGCATCTTCGATCGCCTGAATCCCGGCAGCCATACCGTACTGGATGAAAATATCGAGCTTGCGCGCTTCTTTCGCGGGCATATAGCGCTCAATATCGAAGTCCTTGACGTTGCCCGCGAAATGGGTCGCAAAAGGCGAGGCATCAAAGTGCTCAATCGTGGCAATGCCACTTTTTCCGGCAAGAATATTCTCCCAACTCGATGCCACATCAACACCGAGCGGGGAAACCATTCCAAGGCCTGTGATAACAACTCTTCGTTTGGACAAGACGCTTACCTGCTTACACGGTTACAAGTTGGTAAAGGAAGGAGCCACAAAAAAAGCCGTACATCATACGAGTACGGCTTTAACAAAGCAGTGCAAGGATTACGCGAGGTTGTTGTTGATGTAATCGATAGCAAGTTGAACAGTGGTAATTTTCTCTGCTTCTTCATCAGGAATTTCTGTTTCAAATTCCTCTTCAAGCGCCATAACCAGTTCAACGGTATCAAGGGAGTCAGCGCCCAGATCTTCTACAAAAGAAGCTTCCGGCTTAACTTCGTCTTCTTTAACCCCGAGTTGTTCAGCGACAATCTTTTTAACGCGCTCTTCAATGCTGCTCATTTGGATATTAACTCCTATGGTTACAAATAAAGCTGTAAATTTTCCAGCGTTTAAGTGGCCCTCGCAGGCCATGTGGAGGCGAATTTTACCCCCATTTCACACGAATGTGAAAAAAATATAAAACCCTTTATAAATCAATAGCTTGCCCCCCTATTAACGGGGTTCTAGCCCATATACATACCGCCATTTACGTGCAGCGTTTCGCCGGTTATATAGCCCGCTGCATCACTGGCGAGAAAGCTGACCACCGCAGCAATTTCTCCGGGTTGACCGAGTCGACCGAGCGGAATTTGCCCCATCAGCATTTCTTTCTGTTCCTCTGGCAGCACATCTGTCATGTCAGTATCGATAAAGCCTGGCGCCACAGAATTCACTGTTACATTGCGCGAACCGAGCTCACGCGCCAGCGCACGGGCAAAACCCGCCGCACCGGCCTTGGTGGCGGCATAATTAGACTGACCAATATTACCCATGGCACCGACAACAGATGTGATATTGATAATGCGACCCCAACGCGCCTTGGTCATACCACGCAAACACGCTTTGGAAACGCGATACAGAGCATTGAGGTTGGTATCAATGACATCTTCCCACTCATCGTCTTTCATGCGCATGAGGATATTGTCTTTAGTGATGCCGGCGTTATTGACCAGGATGGTGACCGCGCCAAATTCATCCGCAATCGCCTTGATCACCGCATCCACAGAAGCCGTATCAGTGACATTGAGTGCCATACCTTTGCCTTTGACACCTGATTCGGCAAAGCGGGCCGAAATTTTCTCCGCACCACCCTCAGTGGTTGCGGTACCAATAACCGTTGCTCCCTGCTTGCCAAGCTCATCGGCAATCGCCTTGCCAATACCGCGACTCGCACCGGTCACCAATGCAACTTTTTCTTCAAGCCCTGCACTCATAGACAATTCCCCTTTTACTCAGCTATTTAACATCTCATTCAATATTTGTTATGCACTTACCGCTTCAAGCGCCTGTTGCATACCATCCGGAGTTTCCAACGCATGGGCACTCAGGGATTTATCAATGCGTTTACTTAAGCCACACAACACCTTGCCCGGACCACACTCTACAGTTGTACTAATACCACCAGCAACCAGTGCCTGGACACAATCCACCCACAATACCGGATTGTCGATCTGCTTAATCATCAGTTGTTTGATTTGCTCCGGATCACTTTCAGTTTGCCCATGATAGTTATGCACAATCGGAATCTGTGGTGCAGAAAAGTTGGTTGCCGCAATTAATTCGGCCATTTGCTGTGCAGCCGGCTGCATCAGACTGGTATGGAAAGGGGCACTGACCGGCAGCGGCATTGCCCGTTTGGCTCCGGCTTCCTTTAATTCAGCGATAGCCTTATCAACAGCATCAGCTTTACCAGCAATCACCACTTGGCCCGGGGAATTAAAGTTAACGGCTTCTGCACCGGTCTGCTCACAAATTGCTTTGATTTTATCGTCATCAAGACCGATAACCGCCGCCATAGCTCCCTCACCTTTAGGCACTGCCTGCTGCATAAACGCGCCGCGGTTGCGCACCAGGTTCACAGCATCTTCAAATGCCACCACACCGGCACACACTAACGCAGACCATTCACCGAGGCTGTGCCCTGCCATCATTGCCGGAGTTGCTCCACCTTTTTCATTCCAGATTTTCCACAGCGCGACACTCGAAGTGAGCAACAGTGGCTGCGTGGTTTCAGTCTGATTAATCTGCTCCTGCTCACCGTTCTGACACAGATCCCACAAATCGTAACCGAGCACTTCGGAGGCTGTCGCAAACGTTTCAGTAACCAGCGCAGACTCCGCTGCCATATCCGCTAACATACCAATCGTCTGGGAACCCTGACCGGAAAAAACAAACGCCAAACTGCCATTACTCATACAACCCCACTCCTCTAACTAAAATCAATAACTACGAATCAATAACTACGAATCAATAGCCCAGCGTTTCAAGTTGCTGGTTAATCTTGCGCGGCAAGTCCTGTTCTACTTCCGAACAGGCCAGCTGAATCGCTCTGCCGAATGCATTCTGTCCGGCACTGCCATGGCTCACGACGACCGTCCCCTGCAAGCCCAAAAAACTTGCGCCATTATACCCGGATGGATCGATATTGCGGCGCAAATCATCCAGCAACACACGGGACAAAAACGCGAGAATGCGTGTAATCATGTTGCGTTTCCAGGTTTGACGAATTTTTTCCACAATCAGCCGCGCTACTCCTTCACTCGCCTTGAGCACCACATTACCAACGAAACCGTCACAGACCACCACATCGGCAGTGCCCTTGTAGATATCATCACCCTCTACATAACCGATGTAATTCAGATTGGGGTTTTTCTCCAGCAAGCTAGCGGCAAGTTTTACCTGCTCGTTACCCTTGATCTCCTCTTCACCGATATTGAGCAAACCGACTTTGGGAGCAGCAATATTGTTGAGGGCCGCCGACATCACCGAGCCCATCACGGCAAACTGGTGCAAATGATCGGAGTGGCTATCAACATTGGCACCGAGATCCAGCAATAAACAAGTACCGTTTTCAGTGGGCATTTCTGAACAGATAGCAGGCCGGTCAATACCCGGAAAGGTTTTTAACAGATAACGTCCTATAGCCATAAGCGCGCCGGTATTACCCGCACTCACACAGGCGTGAGCCTGCCCCTGGCTAACCAGTTCTACCGCTTTATACATCGAAGACTGTTTTTTACTGCGCAATGCACTGGATGGCTTTTCATCCATCGCAACAACATCGGGGCAATCGATTACGGAAAGACGCTCAGCAAACACCTGTGAGGAACACAGCGACCTGATTTGTCCGGCATTGCCGAGCAAGGTGAGTTTAAGATGGGGATTTTTTTTCAAGGCCTGCAGAGCAGCAGGCACGGTAATTTGCGGGCCGTGGTCGCCACCCATTACATCAATGGCGATATGGCACAGTTCAGAGTGAGCCAAGCCTGTAGCGTCCTGGCGAGACATGATAAATCCGGGGCCAGGAGATGACCTGGCTCACACCTGTGTTTTATTCGTCGTCGTCAATATCAACAACTTTACGACCACGGTAAAAGCCGTCCGCAGACACATGGTGGCGCAGGTGCTTTTCACCCGTCGTGGGGTCAACAGTCAGCGCGGGTTTGCTGTTCAATGCATCGTGGGAACGACGCTGGCCGCGGCGTGAACGTGTCACTTTATTTTGTTGAACTGCCATAACTTAACTCCTGAAACTCTAGCGAGTTTTTTTCAGATCATTTTTTACCTGTTCCAATGCACTGAACGGATTCTCTGTGACATCGGTACCGGATTCTTCAATATCGCCAAACTGTCTCGGCGTACCATCTTCACCGCTTGCACATTCCTCGTGCAAAGAGGTAATTGGCAAAGACAGCAATAATTCATCCTCGATCACTGCATACAAGTCGAGATAACCCGACTCGTCTTCCAGCATTACCGGGTCAAGGTGCCGCGGCAAGGCTTTGGCCTGAATATCGTCCCAGACAAACGCCAGGCTGAGTGTGGTTGCCACGTGCTGTGTCATCGACTGCAAACAACGCTGACACAATACCTCAAGTTGTGCTTCCACCGAGCCGGTCACGACCCGGTTGCGATCCTCATCCTGGGCAAAGTTCAGTACTACCGTCACTTCACCGCTGTCGTTTTCGAGCAGTTCGCGCAACCGTGGCAAATCAGCAAGCTTTACCGTGCCGGATAACTCAATCGCCTGCTGCGCAAGTTTGAGAACATCCGCCTGCCGTGGAAGGTGCTGATACTGGCTCATAACGATTACCCATACCCGAGTCTATTGGACCACCGGGTGTCATCGGGGCGGGGATTATCCCGCAAGGCGCGCCATTCTAGAGATAAGGCCTTGATTTGTCAAAGAAAAAGCCGTGTTTCAGGCACTGTTCCCGGGCATCTGACCAGCGGTCGTGCGCGGTGTTTTATTACCACCCGCCCAGCGCCCTATCGCTATCGAAGCAAGCCTGTAAGCCATTGAAAAACAGGGATTTTTTACAGGTTGTCGCGCATATGGGCCTTGACAGTCTCGAGATCATTGGCAAGTACCGTATAGCGCTCTTCGCGTTCAAACAGGTCTTTCATATGATATGGCAGGGCCGGATCTTCGTCCTGCCCGGCCTTTTTCACCGCTTCCGGGAATTTCGCTGGATGGGCTGTCGCCAGAGTTACCATCGGTAGCGAAGAATCCCTTACCGTTTCGCGAGCGGCTTTTACCCCGATAGCGGTATGGGGGTCGAGCAAATACTCCGAGGTTTCAAAAGTTTCACGGATCGTGTCACAGGTGAGTTCATCATCCACGGCAAAACTGTCGTAAATTTCACGCGCCTTTTCAAGATGGTTGTTATCCACCACCAGCGGCCCGGTTTTGAAATCTTCCATCAGTTGTTTGATCGATTCACCGTCGTGATCGTAAAGATCAAACAGCATACGCTCAAAATTGCTCGACACCATAATGTCCATGCTTGGTGACAAGGTATGCTCCAGTTTACTACGCTCGTATAGATTACGTGACAGGAAACGATGCAGAATGTCATTTTTGTTAGTTGCTATCACCAATTGTTTAATCGGCAGCCCCATCTTGCGCGCCAGATAGCCTGCAAAGATATCGCCGAAGTTGCCAGTGGGTACGGAAAATTGCATTTCACGCTGAGGACCACCGAGGTGCAGGGCTGCGTAAAAATAGTAAACCGTTTGCGCCATAATGCGCGCCCAGTTAATCGAGTTCACCGCCACCAGACGCTTACCGCCGAGAAAGCTCTGATCGGCAAAACTGTCTTTGACCATTTGCTGGCAGTCATCGAAATTACCTTCGATCGCGAGGTTGTGAATGTTGTCACTAATCACTGTCGTCATCTGACGGCGCTGCACATCGGAAACACGATTGTGCGGGTGCAGAATAAAAATATCGATGTTTTTGCAACGGCGACAACCCTCAATCGCCGCGGAACCGGTATCTCCCGATGTCGCTCCCATAATCACAACTTTCTCGTTGCGACGCTCAAGTACATAGTCAAGCAAATGACCAAGCAGCTGCAGTGCTACATCTTTAAAGGCGAGTGTCGGACCGTGAAACAGCTCCAGCACCCACTCGTTATGACCAATTTGCACCAGCGGTGTAATACCAACATGGCGGAAACTTGCATAGCTTTTATCAATGATCGCTCTGAAATCATCCGCGGGAATTGCATCCCCTACAAACGGCTGAAGAATTTTGAACGCAAGTTCCTGGTAGGAAAGCCCCGCCCATGAAGCAATTTCTTCCCGACTATACGTTGGCAACTGTTCCGGCACATACAAACCGCCATCGCTCGCAAGCCCGGTTAACAGAACATCTTCAAACTCCAGTGCCGGTGCATCACCGCGTGTACTGATATATTTCATAACAAACTCAATCAAAAACTCTTTGCGTTAATTTGGTTTATGCTTTCACTCACCTGGCACTGCCATTAACCCAGTGATTCAACTCGAATACGTACAACCTCACCCTGCACCACCGGCAGAGATGCAATTTGTTCAATCGCAGCGAGCATGTTTCCCTCGCGGGTTTTATTCGTAATCATAATCACCGGCACGGTTGCTTCTCCCGTTGTCGGTTCTTTCTGCACAAGTGCCTCAATACTGATGCCCGCCGCACTGAAAATTTGTGTGATATCCGACATCACTCCCGGCTTGTCTTCGGCAGTTAAACGCAGGTAAAACGCTGTCTCTACCGCTTCGATTGGCAATACCGGCTGTTCCTTAATCGCTTCTGGCACAAACCCCATGGTTGGCACACAGGTAATTCCTTTACCTTCACTGTCATCTGCTGCTGACAGCAAGCGTGCCAGATCCACCACATCGGCAATCACCGCAGAAGCAGTTGGCTCACTGCCTGCACCCGGCCCGTTATACAGCGTCGGCCCAACCGCATCACCCCATACCATCACCGCATTCATCACACCGTCAACATTCGCAATCAGTCGATCCTTTGGTATCAGCGTCGGATGCACACGCAGTTCCACACCGGCATCGGTCTTGCGCGCAATGCCCAGATGCTTGATGCGATAGCCAAGCTCCGCAGCGTAATCCACATCACGGGTTTCAAGTTTACTAATACCTTCGGTAAAAATTTTCTCCACTTCCAGTGGCATTGCAAACGCCAGTGATGCAAGAATCACCAGTTTATGCGCAGCATCAATACCTTCCACATCGAACGTCGGATCAGCTTCAGCGTAACCGAGTTCCTGCGCTTCCTTAAGAACATCGTCAAACGCACGCCCCTTGTCACCCATCTCGGTCAGAATAAAGTTACCGGTACCATTGATAATACCTGCAAGCCATTCAATGCGATTCGCCGCCAGGCCCTCCCGCAGTGCTTTTATAATCGGAATACCACCTGCAACAGCCGCCTCGTAGGCTACTGTCACATTGTTGTTACGCGCAACTTCAAATACTTCGTTACCACACTCGGCTATCAGGGCCTTGTTTGCCGTAACTACATGCTTGCCATTGCTGAGCGCCTGCAATACCAGATCTTTCGCAACGGTAGTACCACCAATCAGCTCCACAACCACATCAATTTCGTCATCGTTAACCACAGCAAAAATATCGCGGCTGACTTTCACATTTGAGGTATCCGCATTGGGGTTATCGCGGCGCGCACCGATATGTGTAACGGTTACCTCGCAACCTGCTCGCGCTGCAATCAGTTCCGCATTGCGGGTCAACACATTAAAGACACCGCTGCCAACTGTACCCAAACCACAAAGCCCAATCTTCATTTTTTTCACTGCCATTACCCGGTATTAAATCTGTATCAAAACCTGCATCATCAGGGTGTTTGTTTTAGCATCTGACGAATACCACGTATCGCCTGCCTCGTTCTGTGTTCGTTCTCAATCAGTGCAAAACGCACATAGCCTTCACCATATTCACCAAAACCGATGCCCGGCGAAACAGCTACCTTTGCCTCTTCCAGCAATTTCTTGCTAAATTCCAATGAACCCATCGCCTGAAACTGTTGCGGAATACGTGCCCAGACAAACATCGTAGCTTTGGGTTTTTCCACCGGCCAACCAGCAGCATTCAAACCATCACACAGCGTATCGCGACGACTTAAATACATCTGGCGAATTTCTTCGACACATTGCTGATCTGCTTCGAGCGCATGAATCGCCGCAACCTGGATCGGCGTAAACATGCCGTAATCGTGGTAGGACTTCAAGCGCGCCAGTGCACCTACCAACTCCGGGTTACCGCAACAAAAACCAACCCGCCAGCCGGGCATATTGTAACTTTTTGACAGAGAAAAAAACTCTACTGCCACCTCTTTTGCGCCTTCTACCTGCAAAATCGACGGTGCCCGATAGCCATCAAAACACAGATCCGCATAGGCGAGATCCTGCACCACCCATATTTCATGCTCGCGAGCCACTGCCACTACCCGCTCATAGAAATCCAGTTCCACACAGTGGGTTGTCGGATTACCCGGAAAATTCAGTACCAGCATCTTCGGCTTGGGCCAACTGGTTTTGATCGCGGCTTCGAGCTCACTGAAGAATTTTTCGTGAGCATTATCCTCGTCGGCGTTGAGCGGTACATGGCGAATATCTGCCCCGGCGATCACAAAACCGTAGGGGTGGATTGGATAAGCTGGATTCGGTACGAGTACTGCGTCACCCGGACCCAGGGTCGCCAGCGCCAGATGGGCAAGCCCTTCTTTAGACCCCAACGTCACGATGGCTTCAGTTTTTGGGTCAAGACTCACATTAAAACGCCGCTCGTACCAGTCACAGATAGCCTTGCGCAAACGTGGAATGCCCGCCGAGGTGGAATAGCGATGAGTGTCACCGCGCTGGACTGTTTCAATAAGCTTGTCGACGATATGAGACGGGGTCGGCTGATCCGGGTTACCCATGCCGAAATCAATAATATCTTCACCGCGCACACGGGCCGCGTGCTTCAACTCACCGATGATGTTGAAGACATAGGGAGGCAGGCGTTCAATGCGCGGGAATTGGGTATGCACGTCTAGCTCAAACCGTGGCAGGTGCCATATTAATGGAAAAGCGGCACCTTACTCAGGAGTACTCCCGCTGTCAATTCAGGTGATCGCCTCGATCTACCTGCGTAGTGCGGGCGGAGGCAGCAGGCCAAGATCAGCGGCAAGCTGTTCCGCCGGGCGATAGCCGGGAATACTGCTGCCATCAGCACGAAAAATAGCCGGTGTTCCTCTGACCCCGAGACTCTGGCCAAGATTAAGCTGAGCCGCTACCGGATTCGGGCAGGTTTTGTCGGGAATCGGCTGGCGACTTTTGAGACGATCCATCGCAGTGAGTTTGTCATCCGAGCACCATGCAGAAACCAGTTTTTGTCCGGAGCGGGAATTGGCGCCGGCACGGGGAAATGCGAGATAGCGCACCTCAATACCGTAGGCATTAATGTCGTCCATCTCATGATGTAATTTCTGGCAGTAGCCGCAATCGACATCGGTGAAAACATATACGTGGGCTTTAGCTTCACCCTCTGGTGAGAAAACAATCATATCTTCCCCGGGAATATCAGCAAGTGCCTTGGCGCGCAGCGGCTGTAAACGTTCATCGCGCACATCGACAAACATGTTTTTCTCGACCCGGTACATTTTGCCGTCGAGAATATATTTGCCATCAGCAGTAGTATAGAGAGACATGCCCTCCATAGTCAGTACCGAATAGAGACCTTCAATCTCGGTTTCATCAACACGATTAACCCTGAGCTCCGGCCTCGCTACTTGCAACTGCTGTTCAATTTTGAGACGCAATGCATCGGCATCCATTTTTTCATCTTTACTATCCTGACTATCAGCAGCCCACGCGGCAGTGACAACCATCAATCCTGCCAGTACAACCACCAACTTTTCTTTAAACAGTTTCATGTTTTCTCCAACCGGGTCTCTTCGTTCAGCTTGGAACATCAATTGTGATAATAGTTCACCCTGTTTTCCATTTGCGGGTGTCCTTGCAGATATCATTATCAGGGCGTGCGCCCATCCGAGGAACAAAGTCTACCCCAAGCGGACAGGATAAGCGACAGACGCTCCAATTCTCCCCTAACCGCGCGGGTGATGTTGTTCATGCAGGGACTTCATACGTTCCTGGGCAATATGGGTATAGATCTGCGTAGTGGACAGATCACTGTGGCCGAGCAACAGTTGTACAACCCGCAGGTCGGCACCGTGATTCAGCAAGTGCGTGGCAAAAGCGTGGCGCAAAGTGTGTGGCGACAAGTTTTTTTCAATACCGGATTTCAGTGCATATTCCTTAAGACGATGCCAAAATGTTTGTCGCGTCATTTGCGTGCCACGATTACTTGGAAATACCACATTGCTCGGTTTACCCTTCACAAGATCGGGGCGCGCCTCACGCATATAACGCTCTATCCAGTGGCAAGCCTCATCGCCAAGTGGCACCAGGCGTTCTTTTGAGCCCTTACCCATAATGCGCACAACTCCCTGGCGCAAATTAATCATTGGCACTTCAAGCCCCACCAGTTCCGACACACGTAAACCACAGGCATAGATCACTTCGAGCATGGTGCGGTCGCGCAAACCAATCGGTTGAGAAATATCCGGCGCCGCAAGTAATGCTTCCACATCTTGCTCCGTTAACGATTTTGGCAATGGACGCCCGAGTTTTGGATTATCAATCAAGCTGCTCGGGTCTTCCTGTATCAGATTTTCCCTGACCAGAAACGCAAAGAAACCGCGCACACAGGAAAGAAAGCGCGCACTTGATCGACTCGAATAGTTTTGCTCAAAACGGTAAGCAAGGTAGGTTTGTATGTCTTCCCTGCGCAAATGCTGCAATTCATACTGTTGCTTTGCTGACCACTGTGTGAGTTTTTTTAAATCGTTGCGGTAGGAGTTGAGTGTGTTTTCACTTAAACCTTTTTCCAGCCAGAGGCTGTCAAGATAACGTTCGTAAAGGCGAGAGTTTACCTCCAACAACGCGCTTTCTTTTTCAGTAGCGGTATCAGCCATAAGCGCAGCTTATCACAAGCAACAAAAAAGGGCGCTAACAGCGCCCTTTTCATTTATCACAAACAACTGACTAGTTAAGTTTCTCTTTAATACGCGCTGCTTTACCACTGAGTTCACGCAGGTAGTAAAGTTTAGCCTGGCGTACATCACCACGACGCTTAACCTCAATCGTGTCAACCAGCGGGCTGTAGGTCTGAAAAGTACGCTCAACACCGACACCGTGGGAAATCTTGCGCACAGTAAATGCAGAGTTCAAACCACGGTTACGCTTGCCAAGTACGACACCTTCAAACGCCTGCAAACGCTCACGGTTACCTTCCTTTACCTTTACCTGAACAACAACTGTATCACCAGGAGAAAATTCCGGGATATCTTTACCCATTTGTTCCGCTTCAAGCTCGGCGATAATTTTGTTCTTCATGACGTTCATCTCACAATTACGTTAATGTTCGTTACTCTCTCGGGCAAAAGCCGCTAACAACTCCTGCTCGTCCTCACTCAAACCTCGCTGTTCAAGTAAATCCGGTCGCCGCTGCCCGGTGCGACCAAGCGCCTGCATCAATCGCCAGCGCCGTATCTTTTCGTGATTCCCGCTCAACAACACTTCGGGAACCGACTGCCCGTCAAACTGCTCCGGGCGCGTATAGTGCGGATAGTCCAGCAGACCATCAACAAACGAATCCTGGATTGCAGATTCGTCATGACCGAGCACACCTGGTAACAGTCTTAGCACCGCATCGAGAATCACCATCACAGCCAGTTCACCGCCGCTCAGTACGTAGTCCCCGATGGACCATTCCTCATCTACACAGGTGGCAATAAACCGCTCATCCACCCCTTCGTAGCGACCGGCAATAAAAATCAGTTCACCGCCTTTGCTACCCGCCTCATCTTGCTGTTTCGCTTGTAGATGAGCCGCAAAATTCTCTACGCTCGCCTGGCTGAGGCGACGCCCCTGGGGCGATAGAAAAATCACCTTCGCCGCAGGCAGGCTTTGTTTTGCCTGTTGCAGAGCCTTTAACAGTGGCTCCACCATCATCACCATTCCAGGGCCGCCACCATATGGCCGGTCATCCACTGTCTGGTGCCTGTCTGTGGTGAAATCCCTTGGATTCCAGCACTGTAGCGACACCTGATCGGTGCCTTCACCAATCGCCCTGCTGCAAACACCGTAATCCGTCAGTGCCGCAAACATTTCCGGAAACAGACTGATTACACCAATCTTCATTGCCCGCTCCCGTCTAGAAGGCCGGATCCCAATCCAGGGTCAGGGTTCCCGCCTGTAAATCCACCTCGGTGTGGTAAGCATCAATCACAAACGGCACAAGGCGCTGCTGCTCATCAATGCTGCCCTCGCAGGGCTCCACCACCATCACATCGTTAGCGCCGGTTTCCATCATGCGCCCGATCACACCCAGCAGTTGGCGGTTCTGCTCGAAGCTGCTGTAAACTTGCAAACCTTCAAGCTCGTGCCAGTAGTACTCCCCCGCGTCGAGGGCTGGCAACTGCTGTGCTACTACCAGGATATTGCGCTGGCAGTACTGCCTCGCTTCATCCCGATCATCAACCCCGCAGATATGAGCTACAAGGCCCTGCCCCTGGGGGCGATATTCGTCAATATCGACCAGCTCCGGTGCACCTGCGGTGCTCTCAAGATACCAGGGCTGATAGTTAAAAATACTCTCTTTCGGGTCGGTCCAGGAATAAACCTTCACCCACCCTTTAATACCGTATACGGAGGTTATCTTGCCGACGACAACCAGGTTTTCCTCAGTCGTCACCGCTCAACCTCTCCCTGCCCAATCAGGCAGCTGCTTCAACGGCCTCTTCAATCAGCTTTTTCACACGCGGAGATACCTGAGCACCCTGACCTACCCAGTAGTCGATACGGGATTGGTCGATGCGCAGACGCTCTTCCTGACCACGGGCACCAGGGTTAAAAAAGCCCACACGCTCGATAAAGGAGCCGTCACGCGCATTGCGCTTGTCGGCGACTGTCAGGTGGTAAAAAGGGCGTTTTTTGGCGCCGCCACGTGATAAACGAATAGTTACCATGTCAAAAACCTGTTTTTCATTGACGATTCAAGTTTAAAACCGAGCAAAATCAGGCACTTGCGAGCCCATTGGTAAATTACCCGGCTTAAGGGGCGCGTATTCTACGCGAACTTGGCACTATTTGAAATAGCTGTTTTACAGTTTGTTATTACGCTGCAGGCCCCGGGTTATCAGGGGTTTTAGTTATCAGGAACAGGCAATGTGACTATAGCCGAAACGCCCGCACAGCACCCAAGGGATATACGGTGCAGGCTCCAATATTAAGGTCTGGAGTAAGGTCTGGTTATCCGAGTACAAGGGGGGGGCACTGTGGAATTTATCAGTACCTTTGGCCTGGGTGTTTATACATGGACTTCCAAGCAAATACTTCTTCCCTGCCTTTTTGTTGCATCAAACTCATAGGTATAGGTATCTTCAGTTGATACAACTTCATGCAATATCGGCCCGTTTAAACATTTCACGCCCCTGAATATACGGGCACTCTATCTACCCGGTTAAATCAACTTGTCATTTTTTGAATTTAACTGCGAATAGCGTTTGTTATTCACCTTTAACTGCAAAGCAGCAATGGCATCCCCGTTAGATTAGAATAGGTGCTCTGTATTAACAGGCGCGATTAAAAATAGACGCAGCATAAAATGATATGTTGTATCATGCCATTAGAAAAAGTGCAGCGGCAACAATAGAGCAAGTCGATGCACTTTCGCATCATCTAACCGAGGAGAATTGGAATGTCGAAAACCCCTCAACGTCGCAAAAAGAAGGCGGTCACTAAAACTTCCGGCAAAGCGGCCACCAGGAAATCCAAGGCTGCAACCAAAGCACCGGCCAAACGCAAGACAAAAGCACCCAAGGCCACTAGCAAATCAACCAGCAAACGCAAGACCAAGGCGGCGACTAAAACAGCCAGCAAAGCAACTGCCAAACGCAAAACCAAGGCAGCGAAAACCACTAGCAAAGCACCTGCCAAGCGCAAAACCAAGACAGCGGCCAAAACAGCCAGCAAAGCACCTGCCAAGCGCAAGACCAAGGCGGCGACCAAAACAGCCAGCAAAGCGTCTACCAAGCGCAAGACCACCAGCAAATCAACCAGCAAAGGCAAGACCAAAACTGTCAGGAAGTCTCCGGCCAAACCTCGAGCACAAAAAAAGACCAGCGCAACAGTAAAAAGCAGTAAATCTGGCCATAACAGTGCTACGTTATACAAACCGAAGAAGAGCGAAGAATATATGAGTGATGCTCAACTCGAGCATTTCCGTACGATCCTGGAAAACTGGAAACACGACCTGATGGAAGAAGTTGATCGCACGATTAATCATTTGCGGAGCGAAGCGGTCAATGCCCCTGACCCTATCGACTCTGCCAGTCAGGAAACCGAGTTTCAACTCGAACTGAGAACCCGGGACAGGGAGCGCAAACTGATTCGCAAAATCGACGCTGCATTGCAACGCATTTCCGAGGGCACATACGGCTATTGCGAAATAACCGGCGAGGAAATTGGCATCGCCCGACTCGAAGCGCGGCCAATCACCACGATGTCTGTGGAAGCACAGGAGCGCTATGAAAAAGCAGAGCGTCATTTTGGCGGCTAGGAAAATACCAGCCAGCGGAACAAGAGCCGTTTAAACAGTCCGTACGCAAAGCATCGTTTAGCAGCTTTTAAGTGTGATGCTTTAAAAGTAGCGCTGCATCCTGCTTACTACTACCTCATGCCTGGAGGCATTCCCCCGGGAGGCAAACCTCCGCCACCTCCGAGCATACCTTCCATGCCACGCATCATATTTGCCATGCCTTTTTTTGTTTTCATTTTTTTCATCATTTTCGACATCTGCTTCTGCTGCTTGATCAGCCGGTTCAGATCCTGAACCTGCACCCCGGCACCACGGCAGATACGCTTCTTGCGCGAACCCACGTTGGCAACAAGATCCGGCTTGCGGCGCTCCTGCGGAGTCATTGAATTAATAATCGCCTCCATGCGCGCAAACTGTTTCATCGTCTCGTCGTTCTCAAGCATCTGCGACATCGCACCACCCGCACCGGGTAATTTGTCGAGCATCGCCCCCATACCGCCCATATTTTTCATTTGCTGGAACTGGTCGCGCATATCTTCGTAGTCAAACCCCTTGCCCTTCTTGAGCTTTTTGGCAAATTTGACGGCTTTTTTCTTATCAATCTTACGCTCGGCTTCCTCTATCAGCGACAGTACATCACCCATGCCAAGAATACGCGACGCTACACGATCCGGATGAAACGGTTCCAACGCCTCAACTTTCTCACCCACACCAAGGAATTTGATCGGCTTACCCGTAACATGGCGCACCGACAGTGCCGCACCACCGCGCGCATCACCATCGGTTTTAGTCAACACAACGCCGGTTAGCGGTAACGCTTCGTTAAACGCCTGAGCTGTATTGACAGCATCCTGACCAATCATTGCATCAATCACAAACAGCGTTTCCACCGGGTTAATCGCCGCGTGCAGGCGCTGAATTTCACCCATCAGTTCCTCATCCACATGCAGGCGGCCCGCAGTATCAATAATCACGACATCGGCAAACTGCTTTTTCGCCGCATCAATTGCCCCTTTGGCAATATCCACGGGATCTTGCTGCGGTGTGCTCGGAAAGAACTGCGCATCCACCTCTTTCGCGAGGGTTTCCAGCTGTTGAATGGCCGCCGGACGATACACATCAGCGCTGGCCACAAGTACCTTTTTCTTTTCCCGCTCCTGCAGATAGCGCGACAGCTTCGCTACCGTGGTGGTTTTACCCGCACCCTGCAAGCCCGCCATCAAAATAACCGCGGGAGGTGCCACCGCAAGATTGAGGGATTCATTCGCATCCCCCATCACATGAATCAGCTCGTCCTCAACAATTTTGACAAACTGTTGCCCTGGACTCAGGCTTGTATTGACCTCCTGGCCAACAGCGCGATCCCTGACCCGGTCGACAAATTCCTTAACCACCGGCAGCGCCACATCCGCTTCAAGTAGCGCCTTTCTCACCTCGCGCAGGGTGTCCTGGATATTTTCTTCAGTGAGCTTTGCCTTGCCGGTAATCGACTTGAGGCTATCGGAAAGGCGGTCGGTTAGATTCTCAAACATATCGGGGCAGATCCGCTGCAGGTCTTTGTAAAAAGGCGCAAATTATACCGTTAACCCGTATATTGCACTAGTTGTCGGATAGCTCGCTTGCTGAATGTACCAGTACAATATGCGGGTTTAAGCCCCGGCTTTCAAACCGGTCAATTCTGCGTTACACCCTGTCTTTGCAAGCGCTTTTCTGCCAAAATCCCCTTTCCAAAGTCACAACGCAACCACTAACACAACATTACGGAACCTCCACATGGCCAGTGCCCCGGCGGGCTTGATCGCATTATTTATCTACCTCGGCAGCGCTGTCTGGCAGAGCAAGGCACTGGTGAATGGCCAACAGGTAAAAAAGCCCACGCTATTGCTGCTCGCATTTATCGCCATCGCCTTGCACGGCTTCTCGGTGCTACAGGTTATCAATACTCCCGCGGGCATCGACCTCGGCTTTTTCCAGGTCTCTTCATTAATCTTCTGGGTTATGTGCACTGTGCTGGTGATCAGCAGCCTGAAAATTCCGGTGGAGAACCTGTTTGCTCTGTTGTTTCCCATGGCTGCTCTGAGCATCATCTGCTCATTGTCATTCAGCAGCGGCTACACACCACAGGAACACTTCAGCAAACAGATCGGCTGGCATATCCTGCTATCGATTCTCGCCTATAGCATCCTCACCATTGCTACCCTACAGGCGCTTGCCCTCGCAGTTCAGAACAAACTGCTGCGCGAGAAAAAATTCCAGGGCGTGCTCAGCGTGTTGCCTCCACTACAAACCATGGAAGCCTTGCTGTTTGAAATGCTCTGGGCAGGCACCGTGCTGCTAACCCTTTCACTCGGAACCGGCTTTTTGTTTTTTGACAATATCCGCGAGCAGCACCTCGCCCACAAAATGGCATTCTCAAGTATCGCCTGGCTCGCCTACGCTATTCTGCTATGGGGGCGTGTTACTCTGGGCTGGCGTGGGCGTCGCGCCATCAACTGGACCATCGGCGGTTTTGTTGCACTGATGCTCGCCTATTTCGGCTCCAAGTTTGTGCTTGAACTGTTACTTACTTAACAATAATCTTCTTGCGCATCCCGCATTTCTGTTTCAAGATATGCCTCCCAATAGCAATACAGGTTTCCGTTTTTGAACGACGTTCCCCTTGGGTGGTTATTTTCCATACTCGCCCTGTTAATTCTTCTTTCCGGATTTTTCTCCAGCTCTGAAACCAGCATGATGTCGCTTAACCGATATCGGCTAAGACACCTGTCGAAAAAGAACCATAAAGGTGCACAGCGCTCGAGCAACCTGCTGGAACGACCTGACCGACTGATCGGCGTTATCCTGATCGGCAATAATCTCGTTAATATTTTCGCCACAATTATCTTTACCCTGATCGCCCAGCGTCTGTTTGGCGATGCGGGTTTATTCGCAGCGGGCCTGATCCTCACACTAATTATTCTGATCTTCGCCGAGATCACGCCGAAAACGATGGCTGCCCTTTATCCGGAAAAAGTGGCATTTCCCGCCAGTTTTATTCTCGTTCCACTGTTGAAACTACTTTATCCCCTGGTGTGGCTCGCCAATGCAATCTCCAACGGCCTGCTGAAGATGTTTCGCATTAATCCCGAGAAAAGCAATGACGATTTATTAACACCCGAAGAACTGCGCACCGTGGTGCGCGAATCCGGGCAGCTAATCTCACCGCGCTATCGCAATATGCTCGTTAATATCCTCGACCTCGAGGATATGACTGTGGAAGACATTATGATTCCGCGCAATGAAATTGAAGGCCTTGATATCAACAAGGATCTCGACGAACTGATGAAGCAGATCGGTCGTGCCGAATACACCCGTTTGCCAGTATATGACGACGACATCAACAATATTATCGGCCTGTTGCACATGAAAAAAGTCACGCGCTTTATGAAAGACGGACAGTTGCCTACTGATAAAACCTGCATCACAGACAATATGCGCGACGCCTACTTTATTCCCGAGAGCACGCCACTCAATATTCAATTGTTAAATTTTCAGAAAGAAAAACGTCGCATTGGTATTGTGGTTGATGAATACGGAGACGTGCAGGGCCTCGTGACCCTCGAAGATATTCTTGAGGAAATCGTCGGTGAGTTTACTACCAACATGACCGACGACTCGGAAGACATCAAACGCTATGCCGATGGCACCGTACTGATCGATTGCAGTGCAAATATTCGCGATATCAATCGCCTGCTGCGCTGGAACCTCGCAACTGACGGACCAAAAACCCTGAATGGTTTAATCACTGAACATCTGGGTTCGATTCCCGACCACACAACAGGCTTTTCTATTGGTGACTACTGTTTTGAAACCGTAGAAGTTATGGATAATAAAATCAAAAATGTAAAAGCGTTTGAGCGTAATAAAACACAATCGCTATTTGATTAAAGTCCCATACTGTTTAAATCTGCATCATAACCTTCACCCCCCTGTCTTCCATCAGCAGCCAGGGAGATGAGTTCATAGGGCTCATCAGTAGCAGGACTAATATAAACATACTCGTTACCCCATTGATCTACTGGGTACTTTGGCAAATATCCTCCTTCAAGCCAGTTTACCGGAGAAGGATTTCCATCAGGCTTTTCGACCAGAGCCCGAAGACCCTGAGCTGTTGAAGGATAGTTACGGTTATCGAGTCGATATAGATCCAGTGCCGTTTTTATCGCCCGGACATCTGCTTTTGCTGCCTCATAGGTGCTTTTATCCGCCTGTTTAATTATTTTCGGCACCATTAAACCTGTCAGTACACCAATAATTACAACAACGACCATTATTTCAACCAAAGTAAAACCTGTCGTTTTTTTTAATCTGTTTATCTTTCTCATTTTCAATACCTGCACTTATTTATCATTAGTGCAGGTATTGACTACCGCTATTCACATGAGTTCACTATAGAAAGTGTTTTACAACAAGCTTAATCGCGAGATTGGTGACTCAAACCCTTGAAAGTACTGTTCAGCGGCAGTGACACTTCAGTAGTCACTGTATTATCCAGCGGTGCTGCATCAATAATATCCAGCACACCGTCGCCGTCATCATCCCAGTCAACGCTGTCGAGCAGTCCGTCCCTGTCGCTATCTCCGCTGAGTGATTCAAGATCAACAAGGTCGAGTATGCCGTCATTATCATCATCAATATCAACCGCATTATTTAAACCATCGCCATCACTATCCATCCAGTAACCGCGACCACTATAAACTCTGACCGTGCCCGAACGGCTACCGTTATCATCATCACCTATCGCCCCGACAATCACATCATCGTAACCATCACCATTGACATCTCCGGCAGCACCTACAGCAATGCCTAGCCAGTCAGCCCAGTCATCACCGTTAAACGTATAAATCACACTACCATCCAGGCCACTATAAACCCGCGCACTACCCGATGCACTCCCCTGATTGCTATCACCAAATGCACCAACCAGAAAATCCCGATAACCATCCCGATTCACATCACCCGCCGCACTTACAGCGGCACCAAACTTGTCATTAGCCGCATCACCAAAAAACTTGAATAGGACTGAACCATCCATACCGCTAAACACCGTTGCGCTACCGGTATTATTTTCATCCCTGGCACCGACAATCATATCGACATAACCATCATTATTAATATCGCCCGGACCATCCACAGAATAACCAAACAGAATATCCGCCTGGGCACCATAAAAGGTGTAAATGACCGTACCATCAAAACCACTGTAGACACGGGCCGCACCGGCGTTATTACCCGCTGTATCATCAAAAACTACACCAACGATCACATCGTCATAACCATCCTGGTTTACATCGCCAAGACCACTTACAGAATATCCGGCCAGGTCCTGGCTATTCACACCATAAAATACATACAACTCGCTGCCATCCAGCCCACTGTAAACTCGTGCCGAACCCGCGTCATAGCCATTATCATCATCTGCCGGTGAACCGATAATAAAGTCTACATAATTGTCATTATTCACATCGCCCGCACCATCAACGGAAAAACCAAAGTCATCAAAAGGATCATTGCCTTGCAGACTGTAGAGTATCGTTCCATCAACACCACTGTAGACATAGGCATAACCCGGGTAGGAACCCGATGAGCCATCACTCCAGGTACCAACAATCACATCATCATAGTTATCCAGATTGACATCCCCTACCGAGCCCACTGAAATACCCCAGCGCGCCTCTATTACTGTTTCATTAAAGGAATAAAGCTGTGATCCGTCATAACCACTATAAACACGGGCCATATAGGTATCATTCACACCCCGTCTCGCCCCGGCGATAAAGTCCGCATGACCATCACCATTGACATCGCCGGCGCCACTGACCGACTTGCCGAAATCAATATTGGGAACATCACCATAGATCATATAAAGGATATTGGTGTTACCACCGCTGCGCGTCGCATCTAACGGAAACGAATCCTCCAGATCAACTACACCATCGTTATCGTCGTCGTCATCCAGCGTCAAACCGGAATTATTCTGGCAAGTGGTATCACAACCCGGCAACCAGTTATCCGGCATACCATCACCATCGGTATCAACTGCTGCCGCCTCATTAAAATCAAAATCATCATCGTTATCGCTGACGCCATCATTATCATCATCACTATCACAAGCATCACCCAAGGCATCCAGATCGTAATTCTCCTGCTCCGGGTTAGCGACCGTGGTGCAATTATCTGCAATATCCAGTAACAGATCATTGTCGTCATCGTCGTCCAATATCAGCCCTGAAGCCGATTGGCAGGACAAATCACAACCTGCATTCCAGTCATCCGGCATACCATCACCATCCGAGTCCAGTGCCGCAGCATCGTTGAACGGGAAGTCATCTGCTGCATCGTGGACGCTGTCATTATCATCATCGTAATCACAGAGATCGCCATAACTATCGCCATCAAAATTAAGCTGATCAGGGTTGATCACCTGCGGGCAGTTATCGACAACGTTATCCAGGCCATCACCATCCCGGTCAGCGTCGCAAGGGTCACCGATCCCGTCATCATCCTGGTCACTTTGACTGCCATTACTATTAGATGGGCAGTTATCATAATCATCAACAATGTAATCCCCGTCTGTGTCCGCCTCTATAGTCGCAGCACTCAAGCCCCCGGTGCTGAAATTCCAGCACAGAATATGCTCATTAGTAATGGTTGGAAAAAGTATATGACCCGTGAAATAGGTTTCCCAGGCACAGACCGGCGTCGGGAAAGTACCATCGCGATACTGAATTCTGACAAAGGTGAAGTAGGAGCCAACGGATGTTCCCGACTGAACCTCATCGTAGACATAGACAGAAGGCCCCAGGATCAAATCATCGTATTCACAAAAAAGCGTATTCCCAGCCTGACCCAATGGATAAATACTGCAACCAATATACCCATCACCTCTGACACTATCGGCACCCACACCGGGCGACAGGCACAATAGCAATACCATGGACAATAGCGGGTGAGCGCGTGAAACCTTGCTAATAATAGTTCTCGTGGTAGCTGAGCCGATTCTCATCTTTTTCTCTTTTTATTGAATCTCTAAATGAGAATGTACTACAAAACGACCGTTTTGGCATCATTTCATAGCAGATCAGGCCATTTTCCTGTCTATTGTATCAATGCAAAAAGCTGCCGCTTCCCGAGGCAATTAGCTCACCCTCTTCGTTGTGTAACTCCAGCCTGATCGACAGCACCTTGCCACCGGCGCGTAACAACCTGCCGGTACAGACAAAGTGATTTCCCTTGCCTGGGCGCAAAAAATCCACATGCAAATTAATCGTACCAATACTCATCAAACGACCGAACTCTTCCTCGCTTGCCTGACGCTCAAGCATGCGATTAAACGCCCCCACCATGGTCATTGCACCGCCTGCCGCATCAAGCACCGCACAGATTACACCGCCGTGTAACATGCGATGTTTTTCATTGCCGACCAGATCATCACGCATTTCAATCGATACCTCGACTTTCTCCGGCTCCATATGAGAAATTTCCATACCAATCGCTTTATTAAACGGTATTGAATCAAAGCGCTCTTTAAGCCCCTTGTACATCGCCTGCATTGCATTGTCGTGTTCAGTCATAGCTTCTATCAAATAATGTCTATCGATTATCAGGTTAGGCAGAATCGCGGTTTTATCAAGTTGCAGCATAAAACCCTATGGTCATTTACCGCAGCGAGATTCGAAAAACGAAGGGCGATTTTACCGCAATGCCCGTAAAATAGCGCAGCAACAATAGCAAACCTTTATAGAATTGTATGAGCGAACCCGCAGAAGCAGTCGATCACGGCCTACCGGAGCCGCTGCTACCGAACCCGCACTACGGCACCGGCCGCATGCGTCGCCGTATTCTGTTGCGCAAGCAAGGAAACAAGGTTATTGCGGAGCTTGAAGATAATAAACACGCATTTCGTATCCGTCTGTTTCACGACGGCAAGGCAATCACTGCAATGGAAGGTGAAGCCGTGCGCCACCCACTTAATGTCTGCCCGGGCTCGATTGATTTACTGCAACAGCTTATTGGCACACCCTTATCTGACAACCCTCATGCGCTTGGCGCCGTGGCGAAACCACGCAACTTTTGCACCCATCTATTTGACCTCGCAAGCCTCGCACTCACTCATGCCGCGCGCGACGAACAACAGCGCCAATACGATGTGATTGTGGAAGACGAAAGAAACGGCGTGTTAAACGTTCACGCGCTGATCAACGATATTGAGTTTATGCACTGGGCAGTAGAAAACCAGACTATTCAGAACGAAGGGCCATGCCAAGGTATCAGCATTGAACAAGGGTTCCCGCGTTGGGTGATGGCAAACCTTAAAGGTGATGAACGGGAAACCGCTCTCGTTATGATTCGCACAATTTTTGTAGCCAACTCACGGCGTATTGATATTAGTAATATTGAGGGTACCAATCTCGTCAATACATTTATGCCGGAAGGCATTTGCTATGCGCGCCAGGAGCCGCAAATGCATGAGGCCTACCACCTTGTGGGCACCACAAAGGAATACTCGGACTCGCCAGAACAGCTACTACAATTTTCAGAACAGCTCTGATACCAGAGGTAAAAAATTACAGCGCTTCCCTGTTCTCGCGTTTCGCAATCGCCTGCTCCACAGCAAGAATCCGTTTCGCTTCTTCCACATGCAGGTTTTCAACCAGCTTGCCGTTTAATACCACAACACCTCTGCCAGCTTTTTCTGCATTCTCCCACGCATCAATTACTTCGTGGGCATCAATAATCATGCCCTTGTTTGGCGCAAAAAAGCGATTTGCCGCTGTAATCTGTTTCGGATGAATCAGGGACTTGCCATCAAAGCCCAGCTCCCGACCCTGCTCGCACACACCGACAAAACCACGATCATCTTCAAGTTGCAGATGTACACCATCAATAATATCAAGCCCATAAGCACGCGCGGCAAGCACACACTTGCTGAGGCTATAAAGAAAACCCTCACGCTTCGGTGTATGAGGGATGCGCAAGTCTTTTGCAAGATCCGAAGTACCCATAACCAGCACAGCGAGCTTTGGGTGAGAGCGGCAAATCTGTTCTACTTGAATCACCGCCAGCGGCGTTTCAATCATAGCCCAGACCTTTAAACCATCAGGCAATTGCTCTGCCACCTCAATAATCTGTTCGGCGCGCTCTACCTTCGGCAACAACACTGCATCAATCGCACCTGCATTAGCTGAGAGCACTGATTGCAAATCGTCGTTGCCCCACTCGCTGTCCAGCGCATTGATACGCACCACCACTTCACTGCCGTCGTAGCCGGACTCGGCATTTACCGCATCGAGAACCTGCTGGCGCGCCTGGGCTTTTTCAGAAGGTGCCACCGCATCTTCAAGATCCATAATCAAACCGTCTGCGGGCAACCCCCTGGCTTTCTCAAGCGCCCGGGCATTCGAGCCTGGCATATACAATACCGAACGGCGCGGACGAAAATTTGCTGTCATGACTACTACCTGCTTCACTCAAACATGATTTTTGTTATGGGATTGTCGGACACACTCTCTGCTACTGCCTATTATTGATACTACTTATAGCTATGGCACTGGCATTCCGGCATGACCGCTTTTATTCAAGACTCCCCACTTCACAGCTGTCAAAACGACAGCGAAACCACAGACTACATGACTTACATCATTTCATCCACATCTATATAACTTATTGATTTTTATAGTGTATTAGCATGGGAATTTTACTGGCACCCTACCTGACGACCCGCTTCATTAACGTAAAAATCCGCACTCATTCGTTGCAAAATAACAAATATAAAGAGCCATCGAGGTCCATTCATGCCGCCATTAATGGCTATCTCAAATTGCCAGAAATCCTAGGTGCGCTTTTTGAAAACAATAGGCATATCATCCCCGGGCTTTGGCAGAGGAAGGCTTTGCATGAAGGGTTCCTTCTTGTGCCGGGCTTCAAATTCATACCGCAACATGAACTTATAGATCAAACACTTATACTCCATTTGCGAGAAATGCATGCCAATACACTTGTGTGCACCCCCGCCAAACGGATGAAATAGAAATGCATGCTGTTTGTGCTCGGCACGCTCGGGAGAAAAACGATCCGGATCAAATTTGAATGGCTCTGTCCAGTACTCTTCCATATGACACGTGTAACGAGGCACCGTGAGGATCATGGTGTGGGCCGGTATTTTTACTCCGGCCAACTCTTCTTCACGAATTGTACGGCGGGGAACCAGTGGCGTTGAGGTGCGCATACGCTGTACTTCAAAAAACACTTGCTGCATGTATGGCACCTGATCAAGATCTTCGTAATCTAATTGATCTTTACCCGTTTTATCGTAATAAGCTTTACATTCCTGATAGAGCTTCTCTTTTGCTTCCGGATAACGGGTCAAATAATAAATCGTATGGGTGATGGCTGCTGTGGTTGTATCGTGGGCTGCAAACAACAGGAAAATTGCCTGGTTGGCAATTTCTTCATCACTATAGTAATTACCTTCTTCATCTTTTTCACGAGAGAAATAACTGAGCATATCTTTATCGTTACCCGCACGCTTAACAGGCACCAGGGCACGGAAAGTTTTTTCCAAAAATTTTCGGCCCTTTAAACCTTTGTATAGCGTATTACCTGGAAAAGGAAATGGCACGATGTACATCGTGCCATTCACGCAATCGATAAAAGATTGGTTAATCTTTTTCATTTGCGAGCCGCGCCCTTTTTCCCCAATAAATATTTCAGCAGCGACTTCCAGCAGAAGTTCCTTAACATACATAAAAAACGGAACGGTTTTTCCTTCATCCGCATCCCACTCATTCAAGGCACGCTCATAAATACCATTTATTTCACTGGTGTAATGCTTGAGCGAATCGTTTTTAAATGCGGTTTGTAAAATACGGCGCTGGTGACGATGCTGCTCGAAGTCTTCCATAATCACAGAGCCACCAAAGAAAGTGCCCACACGATCCAAAAAGCCCATTCTGGAAGAGAAATTACGGCCAGGATCCAGATAGATATGCTCCATCAACTCCGGGCCCAAAACCACAACCCCTCCGCCACCAAGCAGATTCACTTTTATGACCGGACCATATTTGGGGGAGTTTTCC
The DNA here is from genome assembly GCA_028280345.1 of Pseudomonadales bacterium. Taxonomy (GTDB): domain Bacteria; phylum Pseudomonadota; class Gammaproteobacteria; order Pseudomonadales; family UBA7239; genus JANQLY01. The sequence continues at coordinate 304,288 of JANQLY010000023.1, forward strand.
CTTGCCCATTCAAATGGGTCTTTATAAAAAGAAAATGTATGGCCAACCAATGGTAGTCCCGTATCACCCGGGATAGAACTAAAATCCTGGTTGTTCGGCTCATTAACATACTCTTCGTAGGGAACACCTTTTGCACTTGCCATTTTCTATACTCTTCACTCTTAATCATTTTGTTGGGCTTTGGATACAAACCGAGAGCCTACCCTGAAGAAGAATCATCTGGATATTGCCTGAATACGTATAAGATCCAAAGCCTGATTGATATACCATCCAGTAGAGATTATTGGCGACCATTACAGCGTTTTATGGCCAGTAAAAGTCTCCAGACTCGCCCTTGACGGATAATGGTGGCCACATTACCATACCTACAACAAAATTAAAAATATGTTGTAGGTTTCGATTGCGAGAAATGCAACATGGAGGAACAACAGTATGCAGACCGAACCGTTAGCCGCCTCCACCGGGCTCAGTGAGCCAAAATGCCCGTTTTCAGGTGCCAGCCCCGGCAGCATCAAAGTTGGTGCTGGTAATGGTCAGCGCCCTCCGAAGGTAAAGTGCCTGCCATTTATTGGGCCTATCAAACAATTCACTGGCGATGTCATACCATGGCTGGAAGAAACCCGTAAGCAATACGGTGAAGCCTTCCGCTTTCCGCTTGTGGGTAATGAGTTAACCGTACTGTGTGGTGACGATGCTATCGCCTTGCTGGAACATGAAGAACTTTTGGACACCTATAAGTCCCAGGAGATATTGGCAAGAGCACTGAAAAGCAAATTGCCCATGACGCATTCTGGCCCAAACCATAAATACTACCGCAAGATTCACACCAGTTGGTTAAACCGACAACTTGAAAGACAGAGACGTGAAGAAATTGTTAAAACAGTCAGCGAGCACGTTAACAACTGGCATCCTGGCCATACCTTTGATCCCTTAAAAGAATCACAATCACAAACGGTGGATGTACTGTCTCGTATTCTTAATGGCGAGCCCTTCCCCTTTACCAGTAAAGAATTATCCACGATGGTTCACACCGTTATTTTTGCAACCTATGGCCATGTACCGTTATGGCTGGCATTGAACAACCCGGTTTTCTTGAAAGTTGCAAAAAAGATGGACGAGAATTCCATGAAACTGGTTCGCCGTGTGCGACAAGACCCCGAATTCGCAGAAAAAACTCTAATGGGCCAATATTTGAAGGTTGCTCCCAAAGATGATCTTGGCGAGTGGAAAGACGAAGATTTGAAAATTGTACCCATCACTGCCTATTTGGCAGGCTACGATACAGTTGCATCGGCAGCTGCTTTTATGCTGTATCAATTATTATCTCACCCGGAGTGGTTACAGAAAGTCCGGGATGAATACAATGAGCTAACCAGGGAAGCTGCAGATGGCTCAGTCGACCCGATGAAGCAAAAAGTGTTACGTGCAATCTTTATGGAAACAACACGCATCAACCCTCCCGGTGCATTGGTGATTCGTTATGCCAATCAGGACTTTCAATTCAAGGGCTACACCATTCGTAAAGGCAGTGAGGTCATTATTCAAATTTCCAGCAATCATATGAATGAAGAGCTTTTCCCAAATCCAACAAAGTTTGATCCAACCCGTTTTCTTGAAGACGATACCTCTCAGCTCAAACGCACGATACTCACCTTTGGCAGCGGCGCTCATCGCTGCACTGGCGCCATGGTTGGCCCATTGTTTTCACAAGAAATGGTTTCTTACTGGATTAACCACTTTGATCTGGAGTTAGTTCCCGGTAATGACAAACCCAGAATCGTAGCAGCGCCCTTTACACAGCCGATGGATCTAAAGGTTAGAGTAAAAGGCCCACGGGCAGTTGCTTAACACTCTATTGATTTTATTAAGGCTATAACAGTTCATCTCATTTAGACAATAGACATATAATCGTGAGCTTGAGATGCATACAATATCACCTGCCACAATGTCATTCACCACCCTGCGTTTAAAGTCAAATCAATCCTGGAAGATGCTAATTTTTAGTACTACCCGGATTGCTCCTGTCGCACGCTAGTCTGCTACCGCTTTTTCAAGCGCTTCGCTGCGTGATTCAACCATGTTCGACGAACCGACCAGTCTGGTCAGCCCCATGCGTTTAAAAGTCTGCCGAGTATCCGTCGATGGGCAGGCGATAAAAACATTCTTGCCTTGATCAACAGCATCTTTAACAGCATTCTCAATAGCAAGTGAGACTGTAGAATCAATCAATGGCACATCCGTAAGATCAAATACAATGGTTTGGTGAGTACTGATACTATCATGCTTGCGTGCTATAGCACGTGAAACACCGAATATCATTGGCCCACTAAAATACATCAGCATGACTTTACCCTTGCCTTTATCTAATACAAGACGCTCGTGTTCAGTAAGAGGTATGCTGTCATCAGCATCGCTGATGGAGAGAATGTTTTTTGCCTGCAAGCGACTGAGTCGCTCTATCGTCAGGATATTGGCAATAAAGACACCAAGACCTACTGCCACAATCAAATCGACCAATATCGTCAGCCACATGACACCATACATGATCAGCATTGCCGATATAGAAACCCGATGCGCACGCTTAAGAAAACTCCAGTCGAGAATATTCATGCCTACCTTAATAGCAATCCCGGCCAGCACCGCCAGAGGAATATAGGCCGTCAATCCCGCAGCAAACACTACTAATACGATGAGTACCAGTGCCCGCGTAATACCGGATAAAGCCGTGCGCGCCCCCGATTGAATATTCACAACGGTACCCATTGTCGCACCGGCACCAGGCAGCCCCCCACAAATGCCAGAAACCAGGTTCCCTATTCCCTGACCAATTAACTCTTTGCGCGAGTCGTGCTCCTGACGGGTCAGACTGTCTGCAATGACAGCTGTAAGCAGCGCATCAATACACCCGAGAGTGCCAAGAACAATGCCGTCCAATACCATTTGCGTCCACTGCTCGGCAGTAAATGTAGGAACAACCAGGTTAGGTAAGCCTAGCGACACTTCACCAATGGTTCTGACGCCAACGCTGCTGAAAAATGTAGCTGCCAGCACCGAACCCACAACCAACGCAATCAGTTGCGGCGGAATCCGGTTAGCCCATTTCTTCGGAAACAGAAACAATATCGCCAGGGTGATTACGCCCAGCACCACTTCATACCAACGCAGATTGCGCAGCAAATCCGGCAGGGCCTGCAGGTTGCCAATCACTCCTCCACCAGGATTTTCATGGCCCAGTAGAGGCGGCAATTGCAGTATGATCAAGATCACTCCAATACCCGACATAAAGCCAGATATCACGCTATATGGCATCAAAGTGATATATTTTCCGAGATTAAGTACACCCAGTAATATCTGAAACACACCGGCAATCATGACGACCGTGAATGCCATCGCTAAACCATGCTCCGGATTTGCCGCTATCATGGTAGTGAGAACCGCCGTCATAATTACAGTCATGGGACCCGTCGGCTCAGAGATAAGGGTAGGAGTACCACCAAATATCGCGGCGAACAAACCCACCAATATGGCCCCATACAAACCTGCTTCGGGCCCCGCCCCCGAAGCAACCCCGAATGCCAGCGCTAATGGAAGAGATACGATAGCAGCGGTGACACCACCAAAAACATCCCCGCGAATATTGGTAGTGTTAATTTCGTTTATCCAACTGATTGTTGCCATCTCGCTTTAATTACACTCCAAATAATTTTCAGTCTACTTTCACCGGTCAAAGCTGATTCTATCTGAATAGAAAAGCTATGTAACACATTGATTTCAATTGCATCTGACGTTAACAATCAATGTTTATTCAATTGGGGTTTTGAAACCTTCGGGTTTGATGGCCAACACAGAGCATTTTGTCTGCTCTAAAATAGACTCAGCAGTATTTCCAATAATTAAACCGGGTATACCCACTCGACCAACAGTCCCCATGACGATCAAATCGATATCATAGTTTTCCACCATCAACGGAATTTCTTTTGATGCATTACCCTTTACCAGATGTGATCTTGGTTTAAGATATTGAGCCGCCTCTTTACCAAGCATCTTATCCATTTTTTTCATAAGCACTTCCAGTCTGGCTGTAACCTCCCTGCGCTCTTGCTCAACATATCGATCGACCGCATCTTCAGGCTGATGAGAGAAAGGGCCGTAAAGAAGCCAATCTTCAGCATAAGCCTCCCAGGCACTTCCAATATGCAATTCTGATAATTCAGGCAGGCTCAACGCCACACTGTATTCCATTACCTGTTGGTTCAACTGTTGTTGCACCCGCACTTCTTCCAATTCATCAAAATCATCATTGACATCGACTGTTGCCAGTATTTTCCGAAGGCTATGTTCTTGATCAGGCTTCAGCATTAAAACCGGACAGGGACACTTGCGTAACAAATGCATATCTTCACTGCCCAGCATACGATCCATCCAATCCATGTCCTCGGCACATTTTATAACCAAATCGTATTGATGATGGATGACGCGTTTGATGATTTCGATAAAGGCTATCCCCGAAGCAACCACTATATTGGCTTTCATAGAAGGAGCAAGCGATAGTATCTCGCGTTCAATTGATGTTCGTCTGCCCTCTTCAATTTCACTGAGCTCTTTAGCGTATTCCTCTTTATTTCGAAACACTGCCCGCCAGGGTTTCATTACCTTAA
>JANQLY010000007.1 GCA_028280345.1 Pseudomonadales bacterium
TTAGCATGCTGAGGCAATAACACTTCCACATCATCCCACCACGAGGGTAGATAAAATTGATAATAACCTGAGACAACCATAGATTCCTTAGTAATATCAGGAGCACACTCTTCTTCTGCTGCCAAAGCAGTCAAAGAGAAACCACTCATGAAAACAATCGCACACTTAATAAAGTTTTTCATAAACAATTCCATTGTAAAGCAACATAATTTTTCAGAACTATAATGGACAAACAGCATCATACCCTCCTTGTAGATTTGGTACATATTCACAACCTGTTTCAGGTGGCGAGCTATAAGATGGACACGAACCAGCCATGCCTGATCCTGAGGGTGCAGTAGAAGCTGTGTCACCCCCACAATTCAGTCGATAGATTTCCCAAAAGCCATAATCATTCCATTTGTAATCCCACTTACATCCAGCATCGTCAGTAAATGAGCTAGGTTTGGGTGGTCTGGGCTGTTCTTGCTGGGAGCCGCCTCCTTGGCCATTATCTGTAGAATCTTCTTCATCACACGGCTCTACAGCATCTGCGGTACACAATGAGTGTAATGCTCCCTGATTCGCTCTACAAGCATCACCCCCTTTCATCTCAACACATTGTTTATGCTTTCGATTTATCATTTCCTGACAGGTCTCACCATCCTCTAAGCATATATCTTCCATTAAGTCTCTAGGTTTTGGTTTTTTCTTTTTCAGCCCCATTGGATCAACATACATTATTGGGTTGCCACCTGCATACAGGTATGGATTCATACCATCATACAAGCCCAAAGGGTCGGGCTGATAGTACCTACCTATATCTGAGCCATAATCCCTAAACCAATTCTGATGAAAACCAGTTTCTTCATCATAATACTGACCCGGAAACCGCAGATTTTGTTCCCCGACCCCGGACAGTTTATATTCACTATAGGTCTCACCAAAAGGTGTGCCATAACGCTCCTGACTCAGTGTCTCATCAATCGCCAGCAGGGATTTTGGCTGTCCCAGATGATCCTTGACCGGAAAATACACCATCTCATCGGTTCCATCATACTCGTGGATCGCGGTTAGTTCATTAACTGTATAGATATAAATCCGCGAATAGCCATTGGTATCATACTCCCGCGCCAGCTTGCCATCCTTGCGATAGGTAAACCAGGTGGTCAGGGTACCAACGGTTTTGCTGACCCGCTGACCGAGGTAGTTATAGGTATAGCTTGCATCCTGTGGATCAGGATCCGGCTCAAAATCTGCGGTGATATTCCAGGTGGTCGTATCATTCGCATCCGCCGTGGTAATTTCCTTGCCGCATTCCCCGGCCCCGGCACAGGTACCGCCCCAGCCACTGAAGTTCTCGCCTTCTTCAGGCGTGGCGACTAGCGTTTCTGTAATTGTGGTAGTCACCACAGTACAGTTCAGCGGATCAGTACAATTGGCCGGATCAGTCACATATTCGTGGGTACAATCACCACCTGTTTCCGTGCAGTTATCAATATTGGTGCTTGTGCCTGAATTGACCTCACCATCACCGGTAACATCAACTTCTATCTTGCAACCAATCAGACCCGCAGATACAACCACCAAAAGGAGGAGTGTTTTGATAGTTAATAGTTTCATGATCTTCTCCTCCCCTTATTGTTCATCAACGCTGGTCATACGGTTACTTTTGCCGTAGACCGGAGTGACAGTAATGGTTGTCGCAGACGGCGTGGTGGTCTGATCCTTGCGAATATCCTTGTCGATATTGCCGCGCTCATCGTATTCAAACGTGCGCTCGCGCAGTTCGGTACTGTCCTCTACATTTTCCCGATCCACTTTTAACAGGCGGTTACTGACAAAGTTGGCCGGGGTGTTGGTGCCAGTACCTCCACTGTCTTCGTAGTAATAGGTTTCGGTATAGACTTCGGTACCAGTATCACCATAGTCTTCTGTTGTATTTGGATCAATGCGATACAACTCTCTTTTGAGGCGATTGCCTACATCGTCATAGGTATAACGGTATTGACCGTAAAGACCGGTTGCCTGTGTCAAATGCCGCAAGGCATTATATTCAAACGATTGGTCTGCCGAGGACCCAGCCCATTCGTCAGTAATGCTATGAATATTGCCGTAATCATCATAGCCATAGTCGGTATCAAAGTCGGCAGTACTGTGCAGGTAGACGTTAAGTTGTGACAAACGCCCATCAAGATCGTAACTTCGGGTAAATTCCAGCGAATTTGAAGTCGTTGCCATCGGGCTTTCGTAGGCTGACATACCTGAGAAAGCCTTGTAGCTGACATTGGTCACCAGATCACGGCTGGTACTAAGCTGATCGGTAAAGTCCAGCTTGCTAAAGCGCCCGCTGGTATAGCTGTGATTAAAGGTAAAATTACCCGGTGTATAAGTTTCTGTCAGCACCTGCCCGACACTATTGTAAGTATAAGCCGTGACAAGATTGGTCGTTGTTCCCGCCGGCGCCACGGTTTCTTCTATAACACGACCCAGGGCATCGTATTTGTAATCCGTATCACCGGCATGATCGGCAATCGAGGTTAATCGGCCCTCGCCCTTGCCATGCGCGGCGTCATCTTCATCATAAGTGTAAACAACATTCTCTACATGATTTGTGGAACCAGTGTCATCATCATAATAAACTCTGGTCAGACGATTCAGATCATCATAAGCATACCAAATCGTCGAGACCGCTGTACCAGTTACAAGAGAACCCGGATCAATATAGGCATAATAGTTTTTCTGGCTGACATTACCGGAAACGTCGTAAGAGTAGGTTATCGTGCCACGATCCTTGCTGTTTTCCCGGATCACCTCACCAAAACCGTTGTAATGGTAAGTCGTAACAATATTATTGGCATCGGTGACCGATTTAATCTGGCCAAGAACGTTGTAGGCGTAGATGACATCGACAACACCGGAGGGCGGCAATTCATCAAGGTTGTTGTAGCTATCGAGCGTACATTCAAGACCGGTACAGTTAAAACCGCCCAAGGTTCTGGTAAGGCGATTTCTGTCGTCGTATTCCCACAGGGTCGCAATATCATTGTCATCATAGAGGCGAGCAATATCAGGGTCAGTACCATCGGATTGCGTGTTATCACCACGGCGAACTTGTGTGGTGCGGTTGCCGTCGCGATCATAGCCGTACACCATCTTTTCTTCATCGGCTGCATTTTTTACACTCGACAGACGGCCCAGCTTATCAAACTCCCGATAAGCTCGACTGACAACACCGGTGTCACCACTGGATGGGCAGGTGCCATTACACACGGTCATTTTTTCCCATTGGCCATGATGATCAGATGGCACCAGATCAATGTGCTCACCGTGATTATTTTCGATATTGGTCAGGTAACGAGCGGCATCGTAGGTATATTTTGTCCAGCTTCCATCGGCAAGCGTGACCTTTTCCAGCAGGCCATTATCGTAATAAGTATAGCTGGTAACTACATCCAGCCCGCCGTCATCAGCTTCAGTAGACGTCAAACGTCCACGGTTATCATAAGCCAGCGTTGTAACCACATTATTGGGATCAGTAATCGTTTCAGGCAAACCAAATTCGTTGTAATTGGAATAACTCGTGACCTGAGACAACGCATTGGTGGACGAGGTCATTTGCCCTTTGCTGTTATAAGCATAAGTGGTAAGAGTCGTGGTGGTTACCGGATCGTAGTTGTCCACTCGCTTGACGAGCTTCTGCTGTAACACCTTCGTACCGCTATGGTGAGTATATGAATATTGTGTACCCCGGGATACACCATAAACTTCATCAATATCTTCTATCTCGCACACTCGCCACGACGCACTGCTTTCACCATCGCAATTCGTGGTGCCATCATCATAGCTATAAGACAGAGTACGATAGTTGTACCACTCCATCTGACCGGATGCCCACCTTCTGCCATAGTATTCACGCTTGGTAACCAGTTCTCGGGATGCATGCCAGGTTGTAACCACCTTAAGGCTTTCTGCCTGCTCATCCAGATTGGAAAGAACAGGCGAACTTGTATTCCATGGCCTGCTGGCATCATCATCACCCCAGACAAGACCGGTAATTTTTTCGGTAATCAGATGGTCACGCGTTGCATCACCATAAACAAAACGGGTCACAACACCTTCGTCTTTCGGGGTAACCAGTAAATCCACTCCCTCTGTTAACGTTTGCATTTGATCATCCACGTCATACGTTGTATAGGAATCCGATGGCATACAACCTGTTGCGCCTACCCCTTCAACCCGTTCGATTTTGCGAACGCCACTACCCAGATCCGCAAAATGGAATTTTTTCTGCTTGCCATCTACATTAGTGATCGTGGCATCCAGTACAGCACCATTGGTATCTGTGTTATAAGAAATCGTGGTTTTCTCGGCATTACTACCATGCTTTGACTGCTTCGCATAACCGGAGGCATCGTATTCCCAAGAGGCAAAAGTGATCCCCTCTTCATCTTTCCAACTGGTTAAGGCCTGATCAGGTGCTGAGTTTTCTCCATAACCGTAATCAATGGTTGTCGTATCAGGGTACGTAACCACATCAATAAGCCCCGATACACTGTCATAGGTATAACTGTATGTAAGCGTTATATCCGATGGTGTCGAGGGATATGTCACGACGGCCTGCGTGACTCGGTCCGACGTATCCAGTGTATAGTCGAGCTTTATGCCTGTTGAAGAATCCGTAATCGTAATGGCATTTGTGCCATAAGTAATTGTTTGTGTCAGCCCCTGAGGAGTTGTAACAAGCACCAATCTGCCTTGACCATCGTATTTCTCCACAGTCCCATCTTGTAGCGTCAAGTGATAATTCGTGACATGACCACCTAATTCCGCATTGGACGCAAAGTCTACAGTTAGTTTTAACGGTGAGTATGTCAGGCGCGGCGTATAGGTGTAGGTGGTACTGTCTGCCAGACCACCTTCATAGTAGTACATCACACCATTATCACGATACGCAGTCAGATACAGGCCGTTGAACTGGGTAAAACCGTAAGTACTATGCCAAGTTGCATAAGGTGTTTTTTCAATACGCTGACGATAAGGAAAATGCCAAACCGCTTCTCCCCCTTGATAATAGTAAGTACGTTTTAATTCCAGCGATGTACCACCAGAATATTTGTAATCAACATGCGTCTCGCGTTTCGCACCTGAACTTGTGGTAATTGGATTCCCGGCATTTGAACAATCCGGTTCAGTATTTGTATTCGCACAAGTACCCGAGCCAGTCGCATCAGCAGTATTTCCACTATCACAAGTACCGCCGCAGCCACCCCACTTGTTATTATTGGTTTCACAGCGAAAGCCCGGCCCACCATTCGTGTAAATAGGGACGCCAGAACCCCCACAAGCCTCTTTGGCTGAACTAAAGCCATAAGTACAACTTGAGTTCGGGATACAAATTGAGCATTCCCAAGTAGCAGCCAAAGTCTGCAATGGCAGGAGCAAGAATATCAATAAAATAAAGCTGGCTAGTTTCTTAACAGGCAGGCGCATATTCTAAACCTCTTTTTTTTGTACAGATGCAAAAGCCATATGTGTGGCTCCTCATACTTAATTTAGTCGGAAGTTTTCACCCACGACATTTTGAATTGGCACACAATCTCGTTACGTACTGACAGGTACATAAGTGCCATAATCCTGGATTTTTAAAATTGAAAATTTCGTGTTCATTGTCTTGATGCTCTATAAGGCTTTCCTGCCTGTTACATTCTCCCTTATTGGTTTAGGAGCATCTTGCTGAGTGTCACTAAGAATCATTTTATGGAATCTTGAATGCATTATGTATTCCGTAATTTCCACAAGTTTTGTAATGTATCAAAAATCCGTCAAATATATAGCGCTTGAAGCCTTCTTTCACTGTAACGCTAACAACCAATCAGCAAACAGATAAAGCGTAACCTATTATTCAAAGAGGTCATACTACCCACAGGATCAAAGGGTAGTATTCCTGCCTTCTTATTGATCTTTATCAATTCGCTTTTGTGACTCACCTGATTTATCTATAACAAGATGGCTTGTGCACATGGCCGGAACTATCCATATATGGATAGTTGCCGACTTGAATCAATCATCAAACAACTGCCGAATTGTTTGTAAATCTTCTTCCGTATCCACCCCCGCCGGTACATCTTCTACCGCTTCGGCAACATGTATTTGTATACCGTGCCACAGTGCACGCAACTGTTCGAGGCTTTCCGTTTGCTCAAGCGGCGCTGGTGGCCAGGTCACAAAGCGATTAAGAAAGTCTACGCGGTAGGCATAGATACCAATATGGCGATAGCACTTGATGTGTTCCGGTAACTCAACGGCATTAACCAGCGGGCCATTATAGGCATCACGGGGCCAGGGAATCGGTGCGCGACTAAAATAGTGAGCCATGCCCTGTTCATTAAAGACCACCTTCACCGCATTCGGATCTTCAAACACACCGCGCGAGTGAATACGTTCACAGAGCGTAGCGATTCCTGCTGCGCTGTTATTAGCGAGGTTCTGCGCCACCTGATTAATTGCTGCAGGAGGAATCAACGGTTCATCCCCCTGCACATTCACCACAATCGTGCTCGCAGCAAAATCGAGTTGTTGTGCCACTTCCTGCAAACGATCGGTACCGGAGGTGTGATCATCACGGGTAAGACACACTTCGCCGGAAAAAGCCTGCACCGCTTCGACAATACGCTTATCGTCGGTGGCGACAACTACACGGGATGCGTCACTTTGCTGTGCCTGGTGATACACCCGCTCGATCATGGTTTGCCCGGCAATATCCAGCAAAGGCTTGCCTGGCAAACGGGTTGAGGCATAACGCGCTGGTATTACAACAACAAAATCATTCGACATAGATTTATTCTTTACCTGTCAATTTCCTATTTCACTCTGTCTAATTGAGCTGTTTCAGAGTTTGCAATCTTTCAACAATACGTTCAATAACCGCTTCACCGCATACTGCCTGCACTTGCAAATACCACATCCTGCCTTTCATGCTGCCCTGAGCAAACGTTTCACATTTGACTGCATCTTTCTCGGTCATCAACACAGGATAATCATCAGCAAAATCCAGGTCCGCCACTGTATAGGCATGATGATCGGCAAAACGATGTTCTATCACATCAAACCCTAACAGGCGCAAACTGTCAAAAAAACGCTGCGGATTGCCAATGCCCGCCACCGCATGCACAGGTTCTGCGCCATGCTCTGCAAGCAAATCCTCAATTGCTTGGGTTTTGTTTTCCTTGCTGCCATTATCGCCGCTCACCGCAACAAACTGCTCCGGCTCGAGGGTCATGGCCTGCAAATCCCGTTGCCGCACACTTGACGGCAAACCGGAATCCTCGCCGTTAACCACGACCACATCCACTGTATCGAGGCGACTGATCGGTTCGCGCAACGGCCCCGCAGGCAAACAGTGTCCGTTGCCAAAGCCGCGCTTGCCATCAATCACCACAAGCTCAATATCCCGCGCCATCGCATAGTGCTGCAAACCATCATCGCTAATAATCACATCACAGGATTGTTGTTCCACGAGTGTCGCCACCGCACGACGACGCTTTGGGTCAACCACTACCGGACAGCGCAAGCGCCGGCACAACATAAACGGTTCATCACCACAGACATTTGCCGGTGTCTGATCATCAACCACGAGTGGATAAGGCGGGTGCGTTGTTGCTCCGTAGCCACGACTGACAATTCCTACACGTAAACCCGTTTGTTCAAGGCGTTGTGCAAGCGTCAATATCAGCGGGGTTTTCCCGGTGCCGCCCACAGAGATATTGCCCACCACAATCACCGGAACAGCATTTTTTGCTGGAGGTAACAGACGATAGTAGGCGCGACGTGATGCGGCAATAAAACGAAACAGCCATGACAAAGGCAGCAACAATACTATCCACCAGGCAGGTCGATACCAAGCAGCTTCCAGCATCGGGGGCTACTGCCCTGCCTCTTCGTCGGTATTGCGCCTTGTGGTAATACTCAAATGGGCAAAACCCAGTTGCCCGGCGATATCCATGGCGGTAACCACCGACTGGTGCGAGGCATCGGCATCTGCGCTGATAATCAGCGGCAGTTCCGTGTTGCCTCCAGCCATTTCATTGAGGCCCTTCATGAGGGTTTTCGGTTGACTGTTAATCAGACTGCGACCGTTAATCGCATAACTGCCGTTGGAGCTGATAACGATTTCAATCTGATCAGGCTTGCGGTTTGGGTTCGGCTCCCCTTCCGCTTCGGGCAAGTCGAGCGTCAGGTGAGTTTGCTCGGTAAAGGTGGTGGTCACCATAAAAAAGATCAGCAACAGGAACACCACATCGATCAACGGTGTGAGGTTGATCGAATCTTCCTGTTTGCGGTTCGGTTTAAATTGCACGTGATCGTTTCCCGGTTCGATCAGCTCTTGCTGGCTTTCTTGCCGTTTTTCACATCCACCATACGCTCACTGTGTAACGCATCGACAAGCTTGGTGGCATCCTGTTCCATGCTGACCATAAAGGTATCGACAAGACGTTCAAAATAACGGTGCAGCACCATCGCGGGAATCGCCACACACAAACCTGCGGCTGTGGTAATCAGCGCCTCGGAAATACCGCCGGCCAGCACACCTGCGTTGCCAGTGCCTTCGAGCATAATCGCAGTAAATACTTTGATCATCCCGAATACCGTGCCGAGCAAACCCATGAGCGGTGCAATCGCCGCAATCGTGCCGAGCACGCCGAGGTATTTTTCCAGATCGTGTAGTACCTGACTTGCCGCCGCTTCCATACTGTCTTTCATGGTTTCGCGACCATGATGGGAATTACTCAGACCCGCAGCGAGTACCTGACCCAGTGGTGAACTGGATTTCACCTCCTTGATTTTCTGACTGTCGAGCTTGTCGGTTTTGATCCAGTTCCAGACCTGGGCCACAAGGTAGTTTGGCACAATGCGCTGCGGGTTCAGACTCCAGTAGCGCTCGGCCCCGATTGCCAGCGTAATCACGGAGCACAACAAAATCGGCACCATCATCCAGCCACCGGATGCGACAATATCAAACACAGTTTCCCCCCGGAAATTTGGTCTTCTAGTGGCGGGCACTTTACCATATCCCGCCGCTGCTAGCCCACCCGAAAACGTGCGCGGACACAAAATCTTGTGTTTTAGCCAACACCCTGGTGCTATAAATTGTACAGGCTGCTACGCCCCGGCTACCAGCGCTGCCAGTAAGCCAGCGCCCGGGTTCGCTGCCCCGCTACCGCAGGCTCACCATTTTCATCGCTGCTTACGATAAGCGCTCCGTGATAATCCGTGCGCCAAACCTGTATCTGTTTTTCCCGGTAACGGGCGAGCACCTCGGGCCGGGGGTGGCCAAAGCGGTTGCGATAACCTGCAGACACTATTGCATGTTGTGGTTGCACGGCGGCAAGAAACGCCGCTGATGAAGAACTCGCACTACCATGGTGTGGCACGATCAGGATATCAGCCTGAACATTTGCAGGGGATAGCTGCCGAAGTAAACGCCGCTCCTCAATCGACTCAATATCACCGGGCAACAATACCGACCAGTCCTTGCCTGATACTTTCAGCACGCAGGAGCGGTTATTGGTTTCACGCGCCAACGGCAGCAAAGCTGTCGGGCTGAGCATTTCAAATACCACACCGTCATATTGCCAGGATTGCCCGCGGTAGCAATATTGCACCCAGGGGTAATCATTCCTTTCGTGATGGCTCTGCTTATTAAGCCATGCAGCATCACCGGAGATAATACGTTTTACAGAAACCTCTTCGAGCAAGCCGGCAAAACCGCCCGCATGATCGCGGTCGCGATGACTGATCACCAACGTATCAATCTGTTTGTGGTTGCGGCGTTTTAGCAGTGGTGCGAGTACATCACGACCGGTATCGAAATTATCCGAAAAGCGTTCACCGACATCATAGATAACCACATGACTGGTGGTTTCCATCAACACGGCGAGCCCCTGCCCTACATCCACTATTGTCAGACGCAACTGACCGGGCGGCAGCTTTTCCTCTGTCGCAAATAGCAGCGGCAACAGTAAACACAAAGCCGGGAATATATTTAATGGTACGCCTTTCGGTGATTTGCCAGCAGGCCTGAAGCACCAGTGCGGCCAAAGTGCACGCGGTGAAAGCAGGATCAATACCCCGATGGCTGCCAGTACTGTCGCGGGTATCCATAACGTTGCAGATTGGCCAAACGTAAACACAACCGGCCACTGCTCAAACCACAACAACAGCTGCCACAATCGCTGCACCGCATGATCGGTTAACAGTATCACCCATAGGCCGAACTCATTGCTGCCAGATAACGTCACAACCACACCGCAAACAAACACCAGTGGTAACAACAGCAAGCTCACATAGGGCACGGCGAGTATATTGGCAAGCGGCGCAGCTATTGATGTCTCGCCGTTCCAGAACAACAAAGCTGGCAGCAAGCCGACACTGATCAGCCACTGCGCCTGGCCCCATTTCAGCCATAAACCTCTCCAGGTGATGGAGCGATTATCGACCCGGAATGGCACCCGCCCGGAAAATCCGTACAGCAATAAACCAGCGGCTCCGAACGATAACCAGAAACTGGCACTAAAACCTGCGAGCGGATCGAGTAACAGTACCACGCAAATCGCGGCAAGATAGGCCACTGATACTGGCACCGTTCTTCGCCACAACAGAGCGAGTAACACCGCGAGCACCATCACCAATGCGCGCTGCGTGGGTAACGAAAACCCGGTCAAGCCGCTATAAGCCCAAGCCGACAATGCGCTACAGACACCGCCCCACAGCGGCGCAGGCCAGACCTTTAGTGGCAACCACAACAGGCGCGATAACAAACTGCCCACCATAAAGGCCAGCGTGGCAACCAGACCAATATGCAAACCCGACACCACGAGCAAATGGTGGGTACCGGTTGCCTGCAAGGTTTTCCAATGGTGGCGCTCAAGCCCGGATTTATCACCGAGCAACAAGGCCTGTACGACGACGCGGGAGGTATCAGACAGCCCACTATCGGCAAGATGCTGCTGCAAGGTATAACGCCAGCGCTCGAAATAGCCACCCATATCCGTCACAGGTTCGTATGGAAGCCGTTGATTCAGCGTTGAATTCACCACATAACCACGGGCACTGTAGCCCTCGCGCAATAACCAGCCGTGATAGTCAAAGCCACCGGGATTGCTCAGACCCCGCAGTGGTTTCAGGCGCAGCTGTAACTGCCAGATCTGGCCGGGCTCAAACCTCTCTAACCCTGATTCCAGCAGAGGTTCCCGTGAGGAGTGATACCAGGCCAAACGCAGCCGCTGTTTTTCCAGTAGCGAGTTCTTTTTACCTTTTATTTCAATGACTTCCAGATCAAACCTGATAATTGCTCGAGATCCGGAAGTCGTTTCAGGCAACCCCCGCACCCGGCCCTGAACGAGCAATGTCTGCCCCGCCACACCCTGCATAGCAATCACGGTGTTTTGGTAAAGACGCTGGCCGTGCCACTGCGACCAGACAACACCAACCACAAACAGGCTGATAAGAACTCGAATAGATAAATGGCGCGCAGGCAAGACGCAAAGAACAGGCAGCAAGACCAGGGAAATAACAAGAAAAGCAGGCAGCAAGGTTGGCAGATAGCTACCGCAGAACAAGCCGGCAATCATGGCGAAGAGTCCTTTTCGCATACAAAACATCCTGTTTTGTTAAAGCTTTAGTTTGTATCGACAGTAAAACTTTCACCTGCCGATTGCAAGCATGGGCTAAAATGCACTTTTATGCTGTTAGTGCCGCAAGCGGCCCAACCCCCAAACCCTTGAAGAAAAAACGTCTAGCCATTATCTACCACAGTCAGTCAGGCCATACCGAAGCCATGTCGGAAGCCGTGCTGCGCGGCGCAAGCCAGGAAGAAAATGTAGAGGCCTATAAGATTCGCGCGTTTGACGCAAAACTTGAGGATCTCACGAACAGTGACGCAATTATTTTTGGCACACCGGAAAACTTTGGCTATATGAGCGGTGCCCTCAAGGATTTCTTTGACCGCACCTATGACGATGCACTGCCGCTGGAGCTCAATCTGCCCTATGCGATGTTTGTCAGCGCGGGCAATGACGGCACCGGTGCGGTGCGCGAGGTTGGCCGAATTCTCAAGGGCTACCCGATGCGTCCGGTGCTCGAAGCGGTGATTTGCGTCAAGGAGGTAGATGAAGCCTGTGTTGCGCGCTGTGAGGAATTGGGCGCTACTCTGGCTGCAGGTATTGGTATGGGGATTTTCTAGATAAATCAAATAGTTATAATTAATATCTAAAGTACTTTATCTTTCTGTCTTAGACTTTCTATTTTAAATAGAAAAGCAATAAAAAGGCCGGCATAAGCCGACCTTTTGATCCGTTGCTGTGTACAACTTACGGCAGCAAATGGGATACCGCTTCCATTTCCTCACGCAGCTCAGTCTCAGTGGCCGTCATCCTCTCACGGGAGAAGTCATTGACGTCGAGGCCCTGCACAATTGTCCAGTCGCCGTCCTTGCAAGTGCATGGGAAGGAATACAGCAGGCCTTCCTGAATGCCGTAGCTGCCATCGCTGTAGATACCCATGCTGACCCAGTCACCTTCGGCTGTGCCAAGTGCCCAGTCGCGCATATGGAAAATTGCCGCATTGGCCGCAGAAGCGGCAGAAGATGCACCGCGCGCATCGATAATCGCCGCGCCACGCTGTTGGACAGTCGGAATAAAGCCGCTTTCGTACCAGTCCTGCTCCACCTTGTCGATGGCGCTCTCACCATTCACTTTGGCATGGTGCAAGTCCGGGTACTGGGTTGAGGAGTGGTTGCCCCAGATCGTCATATTTGTGATGTCATTAATATGGGTACCGGTTTTCTCCGCCAACTGGCTCAATGCACGGTTGTGATCGAGGCGCATCATCGCTGTAAACTGGCGCGGATTAATATCCGGGGCATTGCGCTGGGCAATCAGGGCGTTGGTGTTAGCCGGGTTACCAACTACAAGTACCTTGATATCACGGCTCGCATGGTCATTGATCGCCTTGCCTTGTACAGAGAAAATCGCCGCATTCGCTTCGAGCAGATCCTTGCGCTCCATACCTGGGCCACGGG
Organism: Pseudomonadales bacterium; assembly: GCA_028280345.1. GTDB lineage: Bacteria > Pseudomonadota > Gammaproteobacteria > Pseudomonadales > UBA7239 > JANQLY01. The sequence continues at coordinate 13,061 of JANQLY010000007.1, forward strand.
GGCGTGCGCCCACCAGCAAGGCGTAGTCGGTATCCTTAAACGCAACATTTGGATCATCGGTTTGCACCATGCCGGCCAGCAGCGGAAAGGCACAGTCTTCCAGCTCCATCGCCACCCCTTTCAGGGCACCGAGGGCTGGTGTGATTTCCAGCATTTGCAGGATAACCGGTTGATCCTTGCCAAGCATTTCACCGGCAGCGATACGGAATAACAGGGAATAGGAAATTTGACCGGCAGCTCCGGTCACGGTCACTCGAACGGGTTGTTTCACGGTTTTGACTCCAGGTTGAGGTCAGGATCGCTGACCTGTAAATAAACAGTCGGCCACACCCTGTAAGGTGCAGGCCCTCACGCGGCGGCATTATAGTAAAAACGGCAACATTTTTGTATCGGAAACCCGGATAATCCCGGTTAAATATGCTTATGAGGCGCAGACACAATTAACCATAAACACAAAGATAGGCAGTATCACCAGCCACTTGTAACTGGAAGGTCTGATTCGCGGCAACTTCAAAGCTTTCGTTGGCATTAAACATTGCCCATTCATCAGTGCCGGGCAGTTTGACCACAAGCGTACCGCTAATCACCGTCACGACCTCCCTTTCACTGGTATTAAATTCATAATCCCCGGGTGCCATCACGCCAACGGTTGCTGGCAGAGTTTCGGTATTAAAGGCAATAGATTTGACGTTACCATCAAAGTACTCGTTAACTTTTAACATGTTTTCCTCGTGAAGAATATATTAGGGTATTAGTTGGCTACCAGTTGTTCACTGACTGCCCAAAGTTTTTCCGCTGCACTGTCGTCCTCAGCCCAAGGCTTCAAACGATGAATCTTGCGTTTGTAATAGTAATTACCACTGCTACTTACCTCATCCGTCGTGGCAAGATAAATCGAGGTATCAGCACCCTGCTTTGGTGTGAGAAAAAAGAATTTGAGTATTCCGGTAATAATCGGGGTATACCAGGCCGCATTGTTTTTGCCGAGATTGCTTGAGATCGCTCCTGGATGCAACGCATTCACCATGACATCACTACCTTCCAACCGTTTTGCCAGTTGCTTGACCATCAGAATGTTTGCCAGCTTGGAATGACCATAGGTTTTAAACGTCGCGTAATTTTTTTCAAAGGTTAAATCATCAAACTGGATGCTCTTGCAAAAAGCATGAGCCTCGGAAGAGACCACCACAATACGCGCAGGCGCCGACTCCTTGAGCCGGGGCAACAGCAGTTGCGTAAGAAGAAAGTGTCCGAGGTGATTAACAGCAAACATCTGCTCATGTTGTTCACCCGCAACAGTAACCAGTTGCCGCTTCATATTCACAATGCCTGCATTGTTAATCAATACATGTAGCGGCTCACCTGTGTCGAGAAACTCCGAGGCAGCATTCCTGACATCATCAAGATTACCGAGGTCTGCCACTAGCAAATGCGGTGCAGGTGGCGCTTCCGGCAACGCGGAAATTTCTTCACACAACTGCTCTCCCAACTCCCGGTTGCGACAGAGCAAAAACAGTTTATAGCCACGGCGTGCAAGCTCCAGCGCAGTTTCACGCCCGATACCATTTGTTGGCCCTGTTATTAATGCGGTTTTTGTCATTGCAGCTCCCGGTGAAAATGTGCGAAATTCTAGCACAGCCCCGCGGCTATTTTATGTACCACAGTGGTAGCTCGAAACGGGGCAAAGCTATATGATAAAACTGCATTGGTTGCTGCGGCTGTGTCTATTTTTTGTACAAGGCTTTTATACAACCCTTGTCAGGCACAGCTAATTACCATCGTTTAATAACGGAGCAAGCCAGGGAGTCATTGCATGACAAATAACAACCGGAAACATATTGTCGATGACTTTATTCCGAAAAATATTTTGTCAGATCCCGAGCTGAGCCGTATTGGTCTGATACGGGCGCGCACGATGGTGATTGTCATGATGTTCTCGATTGCCGCACCGATTCTGCTACTGTTCTGTGTGATGTTTCTGCATTTGTTTACCGAGCGTGATTTTTCCCTTGGCATGATTTTTATTGGCGCCATTCTCGCCGGCATGGTGACCTTGCAACTCACGTTTAATTCCTATGGCAATCTTTATCTCACCGCAGCTGTTTATTCCGTACTCTATGCGGTGATGACCATTTTTCTTACCAGTGTCAGTGGCGGATGGCACTCCCCGGTGATGCTGCTGGTCTTCTGCGCACCGATGATTACGTTTCTGATTGCCGGGCGCCGCGAAGGCATTCTTATGGTGTACATGGTAGGGGTTATCGGGGCAGTTTTTCTTGCACTCGAACTGAAGGGTATTCCCCTGCCGCAGGTAATGCCTGTGGAAAATGCAGATTATATTCAGGGAATTACCTGGTTTGTTGCCCTGACCATTTTGCTAATGCTGCTCACCAGCTACAATGCAGTACTGGTCAGCCGTAAAAGTATTTCAAACCACCGCCCCAGACACGACTAGCTTCCGACAGCACTACTTCAGCGTTAGCACTGCCTCATCAAAGCAGATCCCATTCCAGCCAAATTGCATAAAACGGCGGATGTTACTGTGATTTGCACCGTGGGGGTTATTTAACACCTCGTCGCGATAGTAATGACCAAAACAGGCCAGTGTTTGGGCTTCATCCAGATTATGCGATTTGGCAAACGCAAATATTTTGCAAGAACCTTCGTTTGTTCCCGCTTCATTCACCAGTTTGTGTTCCCCGATACCATTGGTAAAACGACCCGGTACATAATCATAATGTGCTGCTATGACCGCCATTACCTCATCAAATTCAACTGTTTCTGCAGCGGTTTTCAGTTTTTCCAGTAGTGCCTCAATACTCATATAAATTTCCTGCGGATTACATTGCAAAACATAGCCAAATTCCTGCGCAGACTTTACACTATTGTCGCCTGCAGCACACGTCTCGCTGCACTTGCACGATTTTATCTTTTACAGGAGCACACTATGAGCATTCAAAGCGGCGACAAAATCCCTTCAATCAATCTGACGACTATGGGTGACGGCCCAACCCCTATCACAACAGATGAAATCTTTTCCGGTAAAAAAGTCGTGTTGTTTGCCGTACCTGGTGCATTTACCCCGACCTGCTCTGAAGCCCATCTGCCCGGCTTTGTTGTCAATGCAGACAAGATCAAGGCAAAAGGCGTCGATACCATTGCCTGTATCTCTGTTAATGATGCGTTTGTGATGGGTGCCTGGGGCAAGGCCCAGAATGCTTCTGAAATCCTCATGCTCGCCGACGGCAATGCAGACTTTGCCGAAGCGATTGGATTAACCATGGACGGCAGCAAGTTCGGTATGGGCACACGCAGCCAACGCTATGCAATGATTGTTGACGATGGCGTGGTCAGTCATCTTGCGGTTGAGGAAGGTGGACTGGATGTTTCCAGCGCCGAATCCATTCTCGCTGCGCTATAACATTCCAGAGATATACAAAGCATACACCAACACCGGGGTGGCATCTGGCTACCCCGGCTGTTTCGGTCGCCATTGAAACTCGCTTAAATTGATTCGCCCGCTACCGTCAAACACAATCCCTTCGTCTTCAAGCATAATCCGTTGTAATTCGTCACAGCCACTACCGCTCGAGCGCATGCTGATTTCCCCTTTTGCGTTAACCACGCGATGCCAGGGTACCTGTAATTCCGGTTTGTCGCGCAATGCAGCCAACGCATAACCCGCCTGACGCGCATGACGCGGATACCCGGCCAACCCGGCAATCTGTCCGTAGGTGGCAACACAGCCACGGGGTATCTGTTTTACCTGCTGATAAATTTGCTCGTGCTTTAATGTCATACCTGTTTTTGTTTCCTGTGACTTCTCTATACCTGTAACTTCTTTATAATTGCCTTATGAGCTCGCAGCGTTCCACAGACAACTCCGGTAACGGAAACAGCCGTGCGATTGTCGATGCACAACAACATCTACACAACAAGCTTGAGGAAACAGTCACAAAACACCTGCAGCAACCGTTTCGCAAACCCGTTGCCGAATTTAATCGCTCGGCCTTCGCCCGCGCAGAAGATTTTATCAAACAACACGCCAATGCCGCGTTAATCCTCGACAGCGGCTGTGGTGTCGGCGCCAGCACTAACCGTATTGCCCTGACACACCCCGATGCGATTGTGATCGGTATTGACCAGTCGTCCCACCGCCTCGACAAACATCAGGCGCACCGCCTCAATCCCTGCGATAACTACCTGCTGCTACGAGCCGATCTGGTAGACTTTTGGCGTCTCGCCGAACAGGCTGGCTGGCAGTTGTTCAAGCACTATGTGCTTTACCCGAACCCCTGGCCGAAAAGCAAGCATCTGCAACGACGCTGGCATGGCTCTGCGGTTTTTCCTTCAATAGTAAAGCTCGGTGGCTTGCTGGAATTACGCTCCAACTGGAAATTGTATCTGGAGGAATTTCAGTCGGCGTTAACAATTGCCGGCGAGCAGGCAACCCTCGCACAACTTCCACAAAATGAACTCAGCGAACCACTCACGCCGTTTGAACAAAAGTACTATAACAGCGGCCAACCGTTATATCGGCTACAGTGCACCCTCAGTAAAAGGAACTAGTTCCCCACACTTTTGCGGGTCACTCTATCAAGATAGCCCAGACCAAATGCCGAGACGACGAAGGTCAAATGCAAAATGATATACCACATGATTTTTTCATTATCGATATTTTGCGCATTCATAAATATTTGCAGCAAATGAATGGAAGAGATTGCCACAATCGATGCGGCCACCTTGTTTTTCAACGTGCCCGAATCGAGCTTGCCAAGCCAGCCAAGTTTATCCTCGTGCTCACCAATATCCAGGCGCGACACAAAGTTCTCATAACCGGAAAACATTACCATCACCAACAACCCACCCACCAGCGCCATATCCACAAGGCTCAGGATAACCAGTATCAATTCAGACTCGGTCATCGATAGAATAATTGGTGCCACATGAATAAGTTCCTGAAAAAACTTGACGGCCAGCAAAAAAATCGCCGCACTGAGCCCAAGGTAAATCGGCGCCAATAACCAACGCGACGCGTACATTGTTCGTTCAAAGAATTGTTCCATCAGGTAGCCCCTCTTCCGGCAACACTAGTTTGATGTGGAATCACCAAACACTTTTTTCAATAATTCCGTGGTATGTCTGATTGGATCCTGGCGAATTTGCGCTTCCTGCTCAGCGAGATAGAGAAAAATACCTTCCACCCCGAGATCTACTACATGGCTTGTCAGGTCAGCTTTAACATCGGGCACAAACGGCATTTCCCTGTATTCCTCAATCAGATCATCGTAAGCTTTTACCGCACCGACTTCGCTGAGGCTTTGCTCCACAATCGGCACCATCTCCTGCTTTAATGGCCCGGACATTTTTTCATGCAAATATTGAGTCGCAGAATCTTCCGGACCATTATAGATGCGCATTACATCATCAAAGGTTAACTCATTAATCGCATTGAGAAATAATTGTTTCGCTTTTGGCGTCGCAGCTTCAGCGGCACGGTTAAGTTTGACTTCGAGCTCCTCCGCATAACGTTCGAGCCCTACCTTGTCGAGCCAGCGTGCCACTTCCTGCAATTCGGACGGCAGTGGAATATGCACTTTGGGATCCGCTTCAAAACCACCAACAGCACTGAGCTGTTGTACAACCTGTTGCGAACCAAGTTCAAGTGCCTGTTTAAATGCGGCGATCGCTTCTTCTTCGCTAAAACCGCTGGCAACATTCGAGACCACTTCCTCGACACTCTGCTCATCTGTTACTTCGCGAAACAGTTTCTCACCCAGCCCCCACCAATCGGTTTCTGCCTGTACCAACATCGAATACAAACACCCTATACTCAACAACAAACCGGGTATAAACCGCTTCACGAATATCTCTCGCCCTAAAACAAAAAACGTTTATTCAATATGACCGCTAAAGCGCTGTGACAGCGATTTACCACCGGCTTCCATCACATCTTCACGGTAGAGAACCGGCTCCAGTGCCGCGAGGCGGTCACTGAGATTCGGATGAGAATTCAGCAAGGCGGCTATTGATGCATGCTCGCTGTGAATCGTTTGCAAGGTTTGTAGTACCGCTGCATAGGCAAATGGGTCATAACCTCCCCGTGCAGCAATAATCACCGCCATGCGGTCTGCCTCCAGCTCATCCTCACGATCAAGGCCATTTTTATACAGTTCGTTAATGGAGTCTTTGAGCTCATCATTCATCACCTGGTCTGTGAGCATATTACTGTCACCATCATCTACTGCTGAAGCCGCAACCATACCAAGGCTCATGGCAAGATCCATCTGCGCCTGGCTTTGCAACGCTTCCAGGTGATGCTTGCGCACAATATGAGCAATTTCATGGCCCAGCACACCCGCCAATTCTGCCTCATTGTGCAATCTATCAAGCATACCTGTTGTTACAAACACATAACCGCCCGGCAGCGCATAGGCATTAATAGCCGGTGATTCAAGTACACCAAAATACCAGTCAATGTCGTTGCGCTCGGTATGCACCGCAAGCCAACGCCCGACATGATTAACATAACGCTGTGCTTCTTCATCATCGGAAAGTGGGACTTTTGCGAGAATCAAATCGCCGGTTTGTCGGCCAAGCTCAATTTCTTCCTCAATATCCTTATCGCCCATTTCCATCATCGCATCCGCAGCATCCATAAGGCCGCCAACGTCTACCCCCTGTATTTCCATGCCACTACAACCCACTAGCAATAAATACAGGGATAAGGTGACAACTCGCAGCAAATCAGATTTTATCTTTTTACTTAACATCATCATTCTCTCGTTAGTTTTCTTCACTGTATTCCAGGTTCTGGCTACGCAGTTGCTCTTCTTCAGCAAAGGATTTAGCCTCTTCTTCCGTAGCACCATAGCTCTCCATGACCTCAACCGTACTGTGCCCGGACTCAGCCGGTTCATCTGCATCCAGATCTACATCCGCCAGGCCACGCACACCGGTCGCTATCGTGCTATCGGTATCCGCACTGAAACGATCAAGGTCTTCCGACAGGGACTTTTTCTCCGCCAGTTCGCTATAACGTACATCAAGCATCGGCACCCAGCCCTCGATACCTTCCCCGGTTTTCACGAGATACCAGCCTCCCATACGCTTGAGCAAGGTCAGCTCTGTGTCTTCTGACAAATTCTCCAGCACATGTGCATCGCGATTCGCCTCCGCCATTAATGCCGTGTCTTTAACCGTCACAGCGTTTGTTTGTGCATAAACCTGCATACTGAATAGCAATATCAGCATTGGAAAGATTGCAAAAGTTTTCATTCTCGTATCCTCAACTCACCTGTTCATCCTGCTAACGTCCAATACCCCATTCGGACAAAACCGTTAGCGCACGGGCTCAAAAATATGAACCGTTTCCTCACGCCCTTTTACCGAGCACTCACCGTGATCGATAAAGTTTAACTGATCGCCGCACGCCTGTCGCGTTTGCGCCGAGACCAGTACGCGGGCACGATTTTTCGTCAAGCCCTCGATGCGACTGGCTACATTGACCGTATCGCCAATAACCGTGTAATCATAGCGCTGCTCAGAGCCTAACATACCGGCAACCACGGGCCCTGTGTGCACACCGATACCGATATCCAGCTCGGAAAAACCATACTCTTCACGAAAATCCAGCAAGGCATCCACCATATCCAGCGCCGCGTTGACCGCCATCACGGCATGATCCGACTGTTCTATCGGCGCTCCCCAGAAAGCCATTACTGCATCGCCGATAAATTTATCCAGCGTACCGCCGTGCCTGAAGATCACATCCACTTGCTTGCCAAAATAGCCATTGAGCAAATCTACAATCTCATGGGCTTCATGCTGCTCCGACATCGTGGTGAAATTGCGAATATCGGAAAATAACACCGTTGCCTCACAACTCTGGCTTTTTAGAACATCCTGCATAGCGTCCCCACCGACGAGATTATCAACCACCCGTGGATCAAGAAAGCGCCGGAATGTGCTAATCGTATGCCGTAGCTCGCGCTGGTTATACAGATAGTGCATGGCAAATGCCGCAATAAAAAAGGCCCAGGCAAACAGCAATGGCACCACCACTGGCATCAGCCAGTTGTTCTGTACCAGCAACCATGCCAGACACAAAACCACCACCGTCATAGCAAGTGGTACTACAAAATGACGTACAACCAGCTTGCGCCCGGTAATGAAAACTGCCAGAGCAATAATCAATAGTGCCGGCAATAAAACCACCCACCCGCCTGTCAGTTCACGGTAGCGCTGTGCGTTGAGCAGGTTATCAATCGCTGTAGACAGAATAAACACACCCGGATATTGACTGCCAATCGGCGTGGCACGCATATCATGCAACCCTGCCGCCGTACTGCCGATCACAACGATGCGGTCGCGAAAATAGTCAGCGCTATATTGATCCGTTAGCAAAACATCGCTATAGGAAATTTTCTCATAGGGTCGGGTCGTATTACTTTGCCAGTCGAGTATAAAGTGGCGCTGATCATAGTCGGGCTGTTTTCCCAGATACACTGCTACTTTCTGCGGTAGAGAGGGAACCAGCCAACCATCGAGCTCGCGATAAATATCATAGCGGCGTCCAATACCATCGTGATCTTCAGAAAAGTTGATGGTACCCACCTGCCAAACTTGGCGATCAACAGCACGCGGCAGCAAAAAGAAACCACGCGCAGTCGGCAGCGCCTGTGCTGTTTTGATAAAACCCACCTGCTGCGGATACTCGCTAAGCAGTGGCGCGACACTGCCCGCCGCCACCTGTTGCTGTAGTATCGGCAGGAATACCCGGTCAGATGATCTAATCACTTCTGAAAACCAGGCGTCGTCATCAGGACGGTATTTATCCGGTTCACTGAAAAAAACATCAAATACAACAACTGCCGGTTGCTGTGCCAGCAATTGATCAAGCAACTGGGCATGTACAGCACGCGGCCAGGGCCAGCGACCGGCAACAGGTACCATCTCCTTGAGGGATTTTTCATCGATGTCGATAACAACAATGCGTGAATCCGATTCATTATGTGCTGCCTTACCGGCAATCAGGGTATCGGTATAGAGGTTATTGATCTGATCAAAAGTCGGTAACAGCACAGATAAAGGTGCTAACAATAGAAAGGCTAGCGTTAGCCAACGTATGCGTCCATTCAGATTGTCCGAATTGCTGACGTCCTTCAGCGACATATCCACCTCATACAGATACCTGGTTGCGCCAAGAATACCAAGGCAGACCGCCGTTGGACAACTCGTCCGTTATTATTAACAGGTAGCAACAGAATTTACGTTATTGACTGGACTTGAAGCTATTCCAGGCTCTACTCCAAACCGAGGAAACCGCCGGACT
>JANQLY010000016.1 GCA_028280345.1 Pseudomonadales bacterium
TCACCGATGTGGCGGGCAACTCGGCCAGTGTGGATCTGTCACTCAATGTGGATAGCACCGCACCAACGATTAGTGCAGAAATTATTCCGGTACCGAATGTGGCAGGCTGGAACAATACCATTGCCACAATTACCTTTATCTGTACGGATAATCTCAGCGGCGTGGAAAGCTGTCCCGCAGATATCAGTGTTACAACTGATGGTGCGGATCAACAATTCACTGAAACAATCCGTGATCTCGCCGGTAATACCGCATCTACTTCGGTAACCGTTAACCTGGATCAGCAAACACCACTAATCTCGGCAGCTGCTGAGCCAGCTGCGAATGCGCGCGGCTGGCACAATGGGGCAGCTGTCGTTAACTTTAGCTGTAGTGACGGTTTGAGCGGTATTGCGACATGTCCTGCAGCTCAGAATCTGACAGTAGAGGGCGCTAATCAGATTATTAGTGGTGAAGCATTTGATATTGCTGGTAATGCTGCGCAAACCACTTTGACGCTGAATATCGATACAACGGCGCCTGGCGTAGAAGTCCAGTATTCTCCGGCTGCAAATACTGATGGTTGGATGAATAGTGATGTAACAGTTTCCTACCTGTGTAGTGATGCGCTCAGTGGTGTATTGTCCTGTCCGGATACAGAGGTATTTTCTGTAGAAGGCCAGCAGCAAGTACAGCGTACGATCGTTGATAATGCTGATAATACTGTAACTGCAAATGTTGTTCTGGCGATCGATAAAACCTTGCCGCAAATCACCGCAAGTGTTGTGCCAGCGGCTAATCAACACGGCTGGCACAATACGGACCCTGTGATTGGATTTGTCTGTCAGGATAGTTTGAGTGGTGTGGCGACTTGCACAGATGATATTACCGTCAATGCAGAGGGTGCTGGCCAGGTGGTTAACGGTCAGGTATCGGATATTGCAGGAAATAGCGCTGCAACCGCTGTCACAGTATCGCTGGATAAAACGGCGCCGCAAATTACTACAGAGATTACTCCGCAGATTGGTGCAAGTGGTTGGTATACCGATGCGATTACTGTAACGTTTATTTGTAGTGATGATTTGAGTGGTATCGAAATCTGCCCGCAACCAGTTAGTGTCAGCAGTGATATTGATGGGCAGCAGATTTCCGGTCAGGCAGTTGACCGGGCTGGCAATACAGCGGATACAACGGTCACGATTAATCTCGATACCACCTTGCCAATCCTGGATGTGACGATTACACCGCAACCCAATGCAGCAGGTTGGAATAACAGTTCAACAACAGTTGATTTCACTTGTACGGATAATCTCAGTGGGATTGCGAGCTGTCCGCAAAGTATTGTTGTTGCAAATGACGGTGCTGCACAAACATTTAATGTCAGTGCAACAGATATTGCCGGGAATGAACAGCCGAGTACGGTTGTGATTAATCTCGATCAGACCGAGCCGACGATTACACCGGTGATTAATGGCACGTTGTCGGCCCACGGCTGGTATAGCGGTGTCGTAACTGTAGACTTTACCTGCGCGGATAGTCTTAGTGGCGTGGCCAGTTGTTCCGATGCAGTTACAATTAACAGTGATACCGAAGCTCAAGCGATTAACGGCTCAGCCACCGATGTAGCGGGTAACTCGGCCAGCGTAGATCTGTCACTCAATGTGGATAGCACCGCACCAACGATTAGTGCAGAGATTATCCCGGTACCGAATGTCGCGGGCTGGAACAACGCGGTAGCCACAATCAGCTTTACCTGTGCCGATAACCTCAGTGGCGTGGAAAGCTGCCCGGCGGACATTAGCGTTACAACTGATGGTGCGGATCAACAGTTCACCGAGACTGTCAGTGACCTCGCGGGCAATACCGCGTCTGCTTCAGTCACCGTGAACCTCGATCAGACCGAGCCGACGATTACGCCGGTGATTAACGGCACGTTGTCGACCCACGGTTGGTATAGCGGTGTCGTAACCGTAGACTTTACCTGTACCGATAGCCTCAGTGGTGTGGCGAGTTGCTCCGATGCAGTCACAATTAACAGTGATACCGAAGCTCAAGCGATTAACGGTGCAGCCACCGATGTAGCGGGTAACTCGGCCAGCGTAGATCTGTCACTCAATGTGGATAGCACCGCACCAACGATTAGTGCAGAAATTATCCCGGTACCGAATGCCGCGGACTGGAACAACACGGTAGCCACAATCAGCTTTACCTGTGCCGATAACCTCAGTGGCGTGGAAAGCTGCCCGGCGGACATTAGCGTTACAACTGATGGTGCGGATCAACAATTCACCGAGACTGTCAGTGACCTCGCGGGCAATACAGCAACAGCTTCTATTGCGGTTAACCTCGATCAGACGGTGCCGACAATAACAGCAAATATTAGTCCGGAAGCAAATGCCCAGGGCTGGCATAACAGTGATGCGACGGTTTCCTTTAGTTGTGATGATGTACTCAGTGGTGTCGATAGCTGTAGTACCACGCAAACGATAAGTGCTGAAGGTTCTGGTCAGACAGTTTCTGGTAGTGCAACGGATGTTGCTGGTAATAGCAGTACCGTTGACGCGACTTTGAATATCGATATGACCGCGCCAGAGTTGGTGATTAATCTGTCACAACAGCCGAACGCAGTGGGCTGGTTAAATGCGCCAGTTACGTTGACTTACACCTGTACAGATACATTGAGTGGTATTAACAGTTGTCCTGCAACAGAAACCATTGCAGCTGAAGGTGAACAGCAATTAACCCGTAGCGCTATAGATAATGCTGGCAATAGCACCAATACGGATCAGATTATTCGCCTGGATACTTCAGCGCCGACTATTCAGGTGGTGGTAGAACCAGTAAACCCAAATGCCAGTGACTGGTATCAGCAGGGTGTAACAGTTTCCTTTATTTGTGATGATGCGATCAGTGGTATCGCCGTTTGCCCGAGCCCGATTGACATTACAGCTGATGGTGCAGACCAGTTTATCAGTGGTGAAGCTGTTGATATGGCAGGTAATACCGCAACAGCGAGCGTCACACTCGATATTGATCAGAGTTTGCCGACAATCACTGCAAGTGTTGCGCCTGTGGCAAATGCGGCTGGCTGGCACAATGTGTTTGCAACGATCAGTTTCGACTGTGCGGATAGTGTCAGCGGTGTAGCAAGTTGCCCGACAGATATTGCTGTTACCCAGGATGGTGCGGACCAGAGCTTTGCCGGTACGGTCACTGATAATGCGGGCAATGAGGCAACTACAACTATAGATGTCAGTCTCGATACCGGGCTGCCGATGATTACTGCACTTACCACGCCGCCTGCGAACCAATACGGCTGGCACAATGCGTCTGCCACCGTCAGCTTCGATTGCGCTGATTCCCTAAGTGGTATTGCAAGCTGCAGTGAGAGTATTGCGGTTAGCGCTGAAGGTAATGGTCAGGTTATCCAGGGTAGTGCAGTAGATGTGGCGGGCAATACCGCTAATTCATCCACGATTCTCAATGTTGACCTGACAGCACCGACGATTGATGCGGTTATTAGTGGAAACCTGTCGGCCAATGGCTGGTATTCCGGTGCAGTAACCATCGACTTTGTTTGTAACGATGCGCTGAGTGGTATTGATACTTGCAGTGAATCACAAACGCTTACAGCAGAAAATGCCGCTCAGCAGATTGACGGTCAGGCAGCTGACAAGGCTGGTAATGCAGCAAATACCAGCGCGACTGTTAATCTTGATAGCACAGCTCCGACTATTAGTGCAGAGATTATTCCGGTGCCAAATGCAGCGGGCTGGAACAATACCGTTGCTACGATCCAGTTTACCTGTGCCGATAACCTGAGCGGAGTGGTTAGTTGCCCGGCGGATGTCACTGTAAGCACTGATGGTGCGGCCCAGGTGGTATCACGCACAATTGAGGATAATGCCGGTAACCAGCAAAGTATTGATGTAACTGTGAACCTGGATCAACAGGCACCGACGATTGAGAGTGCATTGACTCCGACAGCCAATCTTGCCGGTTGGCACAATACAGCAGTAGATATCAGCTATACCTGTAACGATGACACCAGTGGTGTGGTGGATTGTCCTGTCTTGCAGACGGTGGCTTCTGAAGGTGCTGATCAGAATATTCAGGCCGAAGTTAGTGATGTAGCCGGTAATCAGAGCTTTGTGCTTGATGTGCTGAATATTGATTTGACGGCGCCAACCCTCTCTGTGATGTATAGCCCGGTCCTGAATGCTGATGGTTGGTCGAATCAGCCCGTGACGGTTACGTTCACTTGTGACGATAGCCTGAGTGGCATGGAGAACTGCCCGGCAGATCAGATGTATAACACAGAGGGAATCTTCTCCGATACGGTTAACATTGTAGATCGCGCAGAAAATACTGCGAGTGAAACGGTTACCGTTAAACTGGATTTCACTGCGCCGCAAATCAATGCGGTTGTCACACCGGCACCGAATGCCGCAGGCTGGCATAGCGCCGATGTTACCGTGAGCTATAGCTGTAGTGATAATGCTGGTGGTAGTGGTATCAGAACCTGTGAAGAAGCACAGATTATTGGCAGTGAAGGTGCAGGACAGCTAATCAGTGGTTCGGTTGTAGATCTGGCGGATAATACAGCATCAGTGGATGTGAGATTAAACATTGACAAAACTGCGCCGCAGCTGAACTTCGTGTCACCGGCTGATAATAGTCTTGTAAATACCTTGCAGCCAACAATTGTGATTGATGTTGTCGACAGCGGTATTGTGGATCAGACCAGTTTGCGATTAACAGCCAATAGCAGTGCACTGGCAGCTAGCTGTAGCTGGGCAGCGAACCGTGTAACCTGTGCCGTTAGCAATGACTTTAATAATGCACCGCTTGATTTGGGTGCGTCGATTAGCGATCTCGCCGGAAATAATGGTGCGGCAGCTATTTCCGTTGCGTTTGATATCGATGAAGATGGTGTGGCAGATCAGGATGATGATTGCCTGAGTACACCGGCTGGCGGTGATGTTGGGGCTGATGGTTGTACTGATGAAGAGCGCGATACAGATAAGGATGGCGTGCCGGATATTGATGATGCCTTCCCGAACGATCCGAACGAAACCTCGGATCTCGATAACGATGGTATTGGTGATAATGCAGATACTGACCGCGATGGTGATGGTTACAGCAACGCTGATGAAATTGCAGCGGGATCTGATCCGAATGATGGCAACGATAAGCCAGCTGACCTTGATGGCGACCTGATTCCGGATGTGCTTGACGATGATCGCGATGGTGATGGCGTCAACAATGATCAGGATGCATTCCCGGATGATCCGGCAGAAAGCAAAGACAGCGATGGCGACGGTATCGGCGATAACAGTGATCCGGATCGCGATGGTGATGGCGTTGATAACGGCTCGGATGCATTCCCGGATGACCCGACAGAAACGGTTGATACCGATAATGACGGCATAGGTAATAATGTCGACACGGACGATGATAATGATGGTGTTGCTGATAGTAGTGATGCCTTCCCGCTGGATCCGAATGAATCGTCTGACCTCGATAACGATGGTATTGGCGATAATGCAGATCCGGACCGTGATGGTGACGGTTATAGCAATGCCGAGGAAATTGCAGAGGGCACTGACCCGAACGACCCGAATGACTTCCCGATCCAGGATGAAACGGCACCGGTTATCACCGTCAGTGGTGGTGCTAGCCAGGTAACCCAGGAGGATACGATTACTCTCAATGGTAGCGTGATTGATGATATGTCCGCTGTCACCATGATTGCGAGCAATAGCCTGATTCCGGGTATCAACTTCAGTGCCACGATTAGTGGCACGAGCTGGAATGTCACATTGCCGCTTGAGCTCGGAGATAATGTGATTACGCTCACTGCGACAGATGAGGCAGGTAACAGTAGCGTATCTGTAGTTACCGTCACCCGTGAGGCAGCAAATAGTGAAGTGGGACTGGATATCCTGGCGCCACAGCAGGGTAGTGTGACCGATAGTGAATTCGTTGTGGTTAGCGGTCAGGTGCGTTCTGATCAGGCTGCACTGGATATTGAAGTACGTGTACAGGGTAATGTTGTACCGCTCAGCGATACAGGACAGGTTACCCTGTTTGATTTTGCGTCAAGTCCGATTCAATTGTCAGAGGGTAGCAATACACTGGTGGTAACTGCGGCATTTGAATTTGCCGATGGCTCCTCTGAATTCCTGACACGCAATGTGATTGTGAGCTATGTACCTGGACAGGAAGAAGTGCCTGCGCCGGCATTGTTGATTATTTCACCACTTAATAGCAGCTACCTGGCGGAAGATACGTTCACCCTAAGTGGTTATGTAGAAAGCTTTGTTGGTGATGCTAACGTTACCGTCAACGGTATGAGTGTGGCACTGGAGTCAGGACAGACTGAGGCAGGTAGTTTCAATGCGTTGCTCAGCTTTGCCGGTGCAAATGAACTTGCTGTCAATGTCACCGTGAGTGACGCATTGGGTCAGATAACCAGCAGAGACCTCGTATTCTATCGCGACAGTGTGGCACCGCAGATTACGGTGACCAGTGGTATACAACCGCTGCCAGTAGAAAATATTGTGCTTGAGTCTCCGTATGAAATTACTGGTACAGTCAGCGATGAGCGCCTCAATGGCTTTACAATTAACGGCCAGAGTGTGGGGCTTGAACCGCTCGATAGTACAACCTGGCGTTTTAGTGTGCTTGTTCTACCAGGCGTAGACAGTCCGGCTTCATTAACGCTTGAAGCGAGTGACTTCAGTGGAAACAGCACAACGCTGGAGTACAGTCTTCAGCTCGACGCTACCGTGACAGTTAACTACCTTGTACCGCCAGAGAATGTCACGTTAATTCACAGTGGTACGCCAATTAATCAGCAGGTTGCGGTAAGACTTGAGGGTGCGTTGAGCGGTGTCACGGCGGTTGCAAAAGTACTTGATGACAATACGGAACTGTCCAGCCACGCTCTTGATATTGGTAGTGGTCTTGCCAGTGGTTTTGTAGAACTGCCGGCTGTTGAAGCGCAATACACAATTGCAGTTGAGGTGACTAGTAGTGGTGGTGGTCTGCTGGCTCGTGCGACTCGCGATATTACTGTTGTCGCAGAAACCGATGTGCCGCTTAATCTGACACGTATCCAGCCAGCCAATGAAGCTCAATATGAAGAACCGAATATCTTTATATCATTGTTCTTCAACAAGCCGATCGATATAGGTCTGCTCAGTGTTGAGGTACGTCAGACGGCGCATGGTTTGACTTACTACAATGCCGATGCGCTGGGTTCCGATGGTCAGGCGGGCTACAAACTCAGAGCTATCAATGTGGACTACGAAGTTGTACCGGGTAGCTTGTCATTACTGCCTGGCAACAAGGTGATTGCGTTCTATCCGGATGATGAGTTTGCCTATAGCGCTGATGTGTTTGTCAATGTGGTTTACGACGGCGAAGAGATGCTGCGCAGCACCTTCAAGACCCGTCCGCTACCGACCTTCCTGCACGGTGGTGTCGGTGACCAGTTTGATCAGTCCATCCCCGGGTTGACAGTAACAATTCCTGAACTGGGTCGCAGTACCACAACCAACCAGGATGGCGCGTTTGCATTTGGTTACGGTGATACCGCTGAAGAAACCTTGCCAGCTGGACGTTACAAGGTGGTAATTAACCCGGGCCTCGATAATCCGGCTTTCGGTACGATTTCGTTGTGGGCGAATATCCAGCAGGGTGTGAACAATAACCTCAATGATATCCGTGTGCCGGTCATCAATACCCAGGATGCGTTTACGCCGCTGCGCTCGCGACAGAGTAATGTCGCGTCGCTCGCAAAAGGTGACTTGATGCTGGATGTCAGTGAGGCAGATCTCTACTTCAACGGTACAGACAGCAATGGTATGGCAATGGCGATGTTTACCCCGGCGGGTATATTGAGCCATGCGTTTATTGCAGATTATCAACCGTTCTTTATGTACAGCATGCAGCCTACCGAAGTGGGTATTAGTGGCGAAATTCACTTTGACTTTGCCTTGCCGGCATTGGGTGGTACCTATAATTATGTTCAAGCCGATGGCACGCTGGTACTGCTGCTTGGCCTGAACCCGGATGCCTATGTGATCGAACCGGTCGGTGTGGGTAAGGTTGAGAATCTGCGCATACACAGTCTCAAGTCCGAATATCGCTCCCTGGATCAGATTGGCTATGCCATGGTTCCGCTGAGTGCTCAGGAATTACTACAACGGTATGTGGATGGTGAGATACCGCTCTACAGACTGCGTATGGAACTCGACAAGCTGTTCGAGGAAATAAGAACAGAGATTGAGAGCGGCCAATAGGAAAGGGCTCCTGCAAGTATGATGGGTATGAGAAATTCGCGATTAATAATGACGCTTGCTACCATTGCTGTTGCAGTGGTGGCGGGTCTGTTGCCGCGATATTCAGAAGCTGTTTTTGGTCATGTCTATTCCCGTGCCTACGTTGTTAGTGAGAGCGGTAACAAGTATTGGGCGGAGTACAATACAGAAACTGGAGATCTTGAGGGACAACCGTTTGAAGCCACAGGTAATCTTGCGGAAGACGAGGTTGTCCTGATGAGTGCCGTTGTCTATAACAACTATCTGGAAATACTTGATAGTATCACTCAGCAGTTTGAAGACTTACACAACGACCCGAATAGCAGTGCTCCGGTACCGGAAGTAGTATCCAGGTCTGATCTTGAGACTATGCAATTTGAAACTCTGGTACAGCCGGCACAAAGTATTTCAAATCCCGAAAGTTTGCTCTATGAAAGTACCACTCATGTTGTGCTGCGACCGCCCGTACAAAAAGATGGCAATATCTGGCGTTATGCAAGCTCAGATAATACCCAGTTGGTTCTCGCTCAAATGCCGATTGATCCGGAGGCCGGTGGTGGCAGTCCGTTAGGCGATAATGTGACATCCCTGTTGATAGATCGTAAAGACGGTAACATTGTCAGACAGAGTGAAAACAATATCGGTTTTTATACCAACTACTTTGGCGAAGTAAATCAATACGATCCGACCGGTGATGACTGGCATCGATGGTTGCGACAGCGCGAAGATAAAATATGGGGCCCAATTCCCGATGTAGCGATGTCGATGATGGTGATGTCTGGTGCTGATAACTATGCTTCTACAGATCAGGAAGGCAAATACTTTATCCCGAATGGCCCAGGTCCAGCTTGTTCTGTATTGACAGATTTAAGTACCGGTGTTGTAGCACAGCTGTGGTCAAAGAATTTTAACCCGCGCAGTTTCAATGGACGATATCCGTACTTTGTGCGTAAGCCTTATTATATTCCCTGTGATCCAACTCATCCGGCAAACTTTGGCGGGAGCTTTGGTGGTGCCAGCATCGGTGCAGCAGCGGCCTATGTTTCCGCGCAGGCTGCAGCGGTTTCTACCGCCTATCCGGCATTTGGCAGTGTGGACTTTATCATCGATATGATGGTGTTATCCGGCAAAGCTACGGTAAAAAATGAAGTGGTTGGTGTTGATGCGCTGGACCCGTTTGACCCGAAGGAGATCAGAACCATTAATATAGCTGGAGATCAGGCGGGTACATCCTGGAATTCGGAGGTTGAAATTACTGGCAGTAGTGAAACCAAATATCAAACGACTGATTTTCAGTTTGATGATCCGAATGGTGATACAGCATCGGATGAAGTAAAACGTACGCGCCAGCAGAGTTATGATTTCGATGGTGATGGAACGCCGGATGCCACAATTCGGGTTCATTATGTTTGTGTACAGATTAATGAACAAACCGGAGAAGAAACACTGATTGGCAATGCCGATCAAAACACTACATGCGGCAATGATTTAACCAAAAAAGCCACCTATGAAAATGCTGAGTCGCGCCCGGAGGCGCAACAGTATCAGGGGGTTTATCTTTCATCGGTACATGGTGGTGGTATTGCACCTGATCCGAAAACGCCACCGGATCTTGTCAGACAGCTGGATTACAAACATAACAACTATCATGAAGGTCTATTAAAAAGCCTGAGTCTTGAAGATCTGCGAAATACTGACATCTATGTATTTCGTGAATCAACCGGGCAGTTGGTTGCCGAACGATCAGGTTTGGCCAAAGAAGAAGTAGAACGCCATATCAAAAATATTGGTGCTGAGATTGATGAAGATAATCCGGATGCCAAGCCGTTTTTCTTCTATCGCACCCAATTGCGCGGCAGTCAGGAAGGAAAATTCCGAATTTCCGGGGAGTTTTCACAGCGCCATCCGGAGGGTCTTCAGGAAACCCTTGATGAACGCTTTACGCGCTGGCAAATTAGCAGTGGTATGAATCCGGCGTTCCATGAGCGTGAAGCAGACCATATCCGCGCTGGAGAACCTCTGCGTATTGTGGCGATTAATCGTGCGACCGGTTATATAGGTTCGGTAAAAACGGCGGCACAACATGGTGGCAGTGACAGCCGCTTGCAAAACCTTTCCTGGATAATTCCGGATATTGTGATGGGGCCGCCCAATCTCAAAGTCTGGGCGGAGCGTGATTATAACGTTGCTGAAGGGTTAACCGAGGGGGAAGAGCGCAGCTATCTGATTGGTAATGAGGGTGGTGCGATGAGTGATGACATCACGATTCGTATCTACACGGAATGGTATGACCAGGATGGAACTGCGTTGCCAGATGATATGGATGAATTTGGTTTGACCGGGCGTATCGGCAAGCTGACGGCAGATAATACGGTGACAGCATCGGGTATTAGCAGTGAGGATGAAAGTGGTGATGCTCTGGCACAGTTTCCGATCAAACCGGGTCGCCATATCCAGTTAATTCGCGTTAGTGAAAGTGGTGTTGGTAGCAATCACTTATATATTCAGATTAATGGTGAGCCCTATATTCGCAGTCCGAACTTTTCAGGCACTCCGGAGATTGATATTGAGAGAAACCAGGAACGTGATGATGATGCTCCCGATGGCCCGGATTTTGATACCCTGGGTGCTGGCGAAGGGCACTTGCAATATCGTCCCAAACACTATGCGCCATTTCTTGTGCCAACCTGGGATGAAAAGGCGACTCTTGAGGCACAGATGGGATTCAATGCACTAATTCATCAGGCCAGGCAGCAGGCAATCGCCTCTGGAGGTACTTTTGATAAAGCGACCTACATGCAACAAAACAATATTATTGAGCCTTCCCCGGTTTACAGCTGGCGCTATCGGCCGGAGTTCCAATTCTCTGTGTATGAACTTGCTGTTTCAGCTATAGAGAGACATCCTTCTAGTGATCCATTGGCTAATAGTCAAAACTTTGAAATATTTGATTTGTTAAATGCAGATAATAAAATAATTTCTACTGCGGATTATTTGGTTAAATTTTTATACTCCCTTACAAATCAGGTTGCTGAACCATTACCTTTATTTTCTTCAGAAATGAAAGAGCTTATACTTGCTGTCGGGGAAGAAGAAATAAGACTTACTCTAGAACCAAATAAAACTATTGAGATAGAAAATCTTGAGCATTTTGCTTATCTGGATTTTGATGATTTTTTAACAATGCGTATTTTTTTGAATAATGATTCAGAAAATATTCTATGGGAATGGGCATTTGGGGCTTTCGAAGTTTACCCAAATCCATTGCCACTTGATGGAGTTACTCGAACAAGAATTCGAATAGGAGCTAAATCTGACAATATTCCAATGATAGATAATCCGCAAGATATGCCAGAAATCACATTTAATGGTGATGATTGTGATGAGGTTAGACAGGATGAGTACGATACAAATGTGTTTTATTGTACACCTCCCGAGGGTTCAAATACTCAAGAAGGAGCAATAGATGTAGTAGTTAATGGCTTGGATGTACCCAGCGTTTCTTCATTTGCCGGGAATAGCGTGTTGCGCTTTGAGCACGCAGCGGAATATACAGATCAAGCTGAGCTTGGTGTTGAAAACTTTTCTGAAGGGATAGGGGTCAGCATAGAAGAAGCAAGCTCTATGTCCAAATGGAAACAAGAGAATGAAGGTTTGTCCGGGAATCAGGCGGCGGAAGTTTTTATGAATCAGATGGATTCACAGGTATCAATAGGAATGTATCAGATGTCGACATTTCTTGAGGATAAAACTGTTGCTGGTGAAATTAGTGAGCGACTTGATTCTTTAGTTACAACGAATAATCAGCGGACGCAGAAAGCCCTTAGTGCCTTGGGGGCAAGTTTTGTTGGTGGCGGTGGTGGATCAGGAGGAACTGCTACGGGTATTAATATTTTGGCTATGGAACAAATTGCCAATGAGCAGACACAGGAACCGCTGGCTTTTCTTATATCGCGACCAATTGTAAATAGCTCACAACTGGAAGTGCTTCTAAAAATTGAAGGCAGTGCTATCTACGGCGACGATTATACTCTGATAACGAGTACTGCCGAGTTGCCTGTGGTGGCTGAGGAAGATGGTGAACTCCATTTTTCTGTATTGATACCTTCAAACGAAGAGGATGTTATTCTCTATGCCGTGCCTAATAATGACAATGTTGCAGAGATTGACGAAAGTGTCACCTTCGTCATATTGCCGAATAGCAGTTACACAATCGGTGTTTTTGATCAAGCTATTGGACAAATCCAGGATGGAAACAGTTTGGTCTTTTCATCTGTGCCGGTTTTTAAAATGTATCCGACTTATGAAGAAATTAACAATATTTCGTCTCGAAGCAGCCTGTGGCCAATGGCTTTAGCTGGTTCAACACCAAGCCTCCCATATCCGATACCGAAGCTTGGGACTGCTAACTTTTTTAATGATGTTAAAACCTGGATGGGCGCAACGGGGAAAAATGCCTATGTTGGTGCAAATGGCAATTCTTCCTATGTTGTGTTGAATTCCGAAGATATTAACTTGTCAACGCACACACATGCAACAGCAGGAAAAACTATCGCAAATGCTATTGCATCCAATCCGGATGCGCTAGCTATTATTAACGGAGCTCTTTTTAACTATAAAAACAAGGAGCCTCTTGTGACAACAGGTGTTGTTTTCAGAAATAAGTCTGTCCAGCCAACTTCAACTAATGCGGGTAAAGATAGTTATAAAGTAGCAAAACTAAGATATTGGTTTGGCCAGGATAGAGGAGTGGCAGACAATAATCAGGCGCTTTCTTTCCAGTTTGGTGGCAAGGGAAATCCACCTGCGCTTGACGCAGCGATCGGTGGTCTTATATCTGTTATTTGGCCGGATTCAGGTGGAAATCCAACAAAAACAAATAAAAGCATGGATGCTGACCTTGCTGTGTACTCCGGCATGATGGGGCCTTTGTATGGGCATGGAATGATTGGCGTCGATAGAGATAGTGGTATGATTATCTTTTTATCAAAAGAGAATAAGGCCTACCAGAGCTTCTTCTCTAATCAGAATTTGCTTTTTTCCTCGGGTATTGATCAGGCTCTTGGAACTGATGGGGGTAGTTCAGTTGCACTTTATGCGAGTGGAAAAGTTCTCATTGAAGGAGGCCGCCATAACTCTCCAGATGAAGATAATACTGTAACTAGCTACTTTGTAGTTGCTCCAAAATAAAATGAAGAAAGTACTGAGTTTTTTTTTGATAATGAATGTTGTTAGCAGCTTTGCTTCAGGTGTTGACTATGAATATTTAAGAAGCGAATTGCTTCTTGTTAAAGCTGGTGGAGCCTCAAATAAAGCCAGAGCTTTTGATGCTTATAAAGAATTTTTCGATATTGGCAGTGAAGAGAGTTTTTATGTTTTGTCTGATGTATGGCTGCAATACGATATTTCTGAAGAGGTTTGGCTGGAGTGGAATTACATATTATCGACGCGCTTTTATCCGGGGCAGTATGAGCAGCTAATAATAGATTACGAATCTTTCTTCTCACAAAGATTGTTAAGTGATGACTCTTTTAGAATTAAGGCTGTGGATAAGCTTTATCGTTGTGAAGAGTGTGATGATCGCTATTTGCTGATATGGCTAAAAAGTAAGGGTGGCTATGCCGTGGCTGCTTATGAGGCTTTCAAAAAAAGATATCCGTCTTTGCCTTCATTTGATTCTCTGGATAGAGAAGCACCCAGTGCAGAACAGATAAAAACTATTGAAAATTTTATAACTGAGAAAAATCAGGAATAATATTGCTTTGAGAGTGTTTATGAAAAAAATTAATAAAATAAAATTTTTATATATCACTTGCTTGTTGGCGGTTTTTTTTCAGTTACAACCAGCCGAAGCTGTCCGCGGCTATATATACTCCCGCGCTTTTGTAGAAAGTGAGGGAGGTAATAAATACTGGGCAGAATACAATCCGGAGACCGGAGAGCTCGAAGGGCAGCCATTTGAAGCGACTGGCACGCTTGCAGAAACCCAGGTAGTGGTCATCAGTGCAGTTACTTATAACAGCTACATTGATACCTATGAAAGCCTCAAACAGCAGTATGAAGACTTACACAACGACCCAAATACAGATGCGCCGGTACCTGAAGTCGTCACAAGGGATGAGTTTGATGGTCTTACGTTTGAAACCCTGTCAGCTCAGCCTCAGCCAATCAACTATCCGGAAAGTCTGATTTATGAAAGTACCACGCATCTGGTACTGCGCCCACCATCATTAAAAGATAACAATACCTGGCGCTATGCGAGTAGCGATCCGACACTGATTGTTCTCGCACAAATGCCGATTGATCCGGAAACGACCATCAATGACAGTACTTTGTCGTTACTGGTAAGTCGTGAAAGCGGTGAAATCGAGCGCGAGACGGAAAATAATATCGGTTTCTATACCAATTACTTTGGTGACGTAAACGAATACGACCCAACTTCAGATGAGTGGAACCGCTGGTTGCGAGACCAGGATGACAAGATCTGGGGGCCTATTTCGGATGTGCCACTCTCAATGCCGATTATGTGGGGAGAAGAGAGTCACGGTGTTTCCAACCAGGAAGGTTACTATACGATACCGGAAGGGCGCGGCCCGGCCTGTTTCATTATGACAGACCTGAGTACCGGAGTAGTCGCACAGCTGCAATCAAAGAACTTTAACCCACGTAGCTGGAACGGCTTTTATCCTTACTATGTACGCAAGCCTTACTATATTCCCTGTGACCCAAGTGTATTGCCAGGTTTCTTTGGTGTTTCCGGCTTATCTGGACAAACCGGGGGTAGTTTAACCGCGCCCCTCGCAGCTGCTTCTACTATTGCAGTGCCTGCGGTTTACAGTCTCGATTTTATTATCGATATGATGATTTTGTCTGGTAAGGCAACCGTAAAAAATGAAATGGTTACCTATGACGGTACGGATCGTTATGACCCGAAACCGATTTATGGGGTAAATATTACCGGAGATCAGATACGGGCGGAGGTAGAGGACTGGACGCGGGATATTGAGATGACGGGCAGTACAGAAACCGTCTATGCAGAAACGGAATTTGAGTTTAAAGATAGCAAAGAAGATCCTGCAGGTTCCGAACCATATAAACAGGAACGCCGCAGTAATTTTGATCTGGATCAGGATGGTATTCCTGACATCTCACTTCGAGTCCACTATGTCTGTGTCTATATAGAACCTTCAACTCAGGAAGAAACCTTGACACCAACCGAGCGTAACGCCACTTGCCCCATGGACGAAACAAAACGTGCTACCTGGATAGATGTGGATCAACGTCCGGAGTCTGAACAATTCCAGGGGGTATTCCTATCATCGACGCATCCTTATGGCCCTATAGATATGAGCGATGAGCCGGATATCGTGCGTGTACTCGACTATAAACACAATCGCGCCCACGAAGGCCTGCTAAAAAGCCTGAGTCTGGAGGATTTGCGCAATACCGATATCTATGTATTCCGTGAATCAACTGGGCAGCTGGTTGCGGAGCGTTCCGGTCTTGCGCAGGAAGAAACCGAGCGCTATATCAAAAACATCGGTGTAGAAGAAGATCCGGACAATCCGGATGCGGAGCCGTTCTTTTTCTATCGCACGCAATTACGTGGCCGTGACGAAGGCAAGTTCCGTATTTCTTCTGAGTTTTCCAACTACTACGGCGACAGCCCGGATGAGAAATTCAAGCGCTGGCAGATTACCAGTGGCATGAACCCTGATTTCCATGAACGCGAAGCGGATCATATTCGTTCCGGTGAGCCGTTACGTATTTTTGCGATTAACCGCGCAACCGGTTATGTCGGCTCGGTAAAAACGGTTGCGCAACACAGCGAAGGACTCGAGCTTGGCCACCTGTCGTGGATTATTCCGGATATTGTGATGGGGCCACCGAATCTGCGCATCTGGGCAGAGCGGGATTACGTTGTTGAAGAAGGTCTCACCTCCGGCGAAGAGCGCTCCTATCTAATTGGTAATGAAGGCGGCGGTATGAGTGATGATATTACCGTGCGCATTTATACTGAGTGGTATGACCAGGATGGTACGCCGCTGCCGGATGATATGGAAGAATTTGGTTTTACTGGACGCATCGGCAAGTTAACCGGCCCGGACACGGTAGGCGCTGCGGGAATTGATTCCGAGGATGAGGAAGGGGATGCATTGGCCCAGTTTCCAGTCAAGCCAGGACGTCATATTCAGTTAATCAGAGTCAGTGAAGAAAATATCGGTACCCAGCACCTTTATGTGCAGGTGAATGGTGAGCCATTTATCCGCAGTCCAAATTTCTCCGGTGAGCCGAACATTGAGTTTGAAAAGAACCAGGAGCGCGATGCCGATGCACCGGATGGGCCAGATTTTGATACCCTCGGTGCTGGCGAAGGGGCATTACAGTATCGTCCGAAGCACTATGTGCCATTCCTCGCGCCGCTATGGAACGAAGAGGCTTCGCTACAGGCACAACTAAGCTACAACGCGTTTATGCGCAGTGGTCAGGCGGGTGGCCAAGAGCCACCACTAAAGCCGGAACCCATTTTTGACTGGCGCTACCGCCCAGAATTCCAGTTCTCGGTTTACGATCTCGAGGTTTCAGCCATCGAGCGTTGGCGTTCACCAAATGACGATGAACTGTTGATGCTTGATCCGGTTGATTTACTTGAGGAAGAAACACCGATTATTTCGTCGTCGGATCAACTGATCAGCTTTATCTATGATCTGGCTGATCAGGTGGGTGATCCGCTTGAATTATTTAATGCCGAGAAAAAAGAGCTGATCCTGGCAGTGGGTGAGGAAGAATTTGTACTCAGTTTTGATAACGACACGGTAGAAATTGAAAATCTCGAGCAACTGGCTTATTTAAGTGCGTCAGATTATTTGACAATGCGTCTTTATAACAATAGTGATGCGGACAATATTCTCTGGGAATACGCGTTTGAGCTGGAAAAGGTTTTTCATCTTTCCCGTACCGAAAGTATCGGCCAGTTTAATGATGAAGTGCCAACCACTACAGATAGCTACCGTACCTTTACGTTTAATATCACTGAACCGACAGATTTTAAAGTGGATCTACTGGACCATAACCGTGGGGTGGTTGACACACTTATCGATGAATCAGATCTGGAGGCAGGCAATTATGCTTATACCGTTGTTTATGAAGATGTGGCTCCGAGTGTGCTATTCCAGCCAGGTATCGACTTTTACCTGCGAGAAACCTACGACGTTGATGGTGATATATCTGAACGTAACTTCACTGGCTATATCCGTAATCAAACCGAGAGTGCGGATCTTGGTCATGTAATCGAGCATGACACCCTGATTCACCGCGGTGCCTTGACTTTGCGTCGCGAAGATATGCAGCTCAAGGGAGCAGGACCACAATTGAGCTTTACCCGCAGCTATAGCAATGAGAACAAGGTAGTAAATGAAGTTACTGACCTTGGTCCGGGTTGGACCCATAGCCATAATATCTTTATGCAAATCACCAATGGCTCGGATGCTGATGTTGATAATCATAATATCCCTGTCTGGGTATTTAATCATCGTGGGCCAGCCAACCCTGAGCTGTTCGATCCGGCGGATATTCCTGAAGATAACCTGGTACCTAAAATTGTTTCCGTCACCAGCGGTGGGATGTTCCTGAATTTCAACAGCACCTGGTATAACCAGCGTGGTTATCATGGAAGAATCAGTTTCCCCGGTGGCGCTGAACCTGGTTCCGAGGTTGTATTCCGTTCCAAGGATGGCACGCAGTACTTCTTTATATTACCGAACTTTCTGGAGCCGGAAGATGGCTATCGTGGTTCACTACCAAAGGCATATATAAACAGAATTGTCGATCGCAATGGCAATACGCTAACTTATGAATATGACCCGGAAGAACTACCGGGTACGGTCAAGCGCATTACAGATGATAGCGGCCGCTATATGGAGTTCCTCTATGAGGAAGTTGGCGATAGCGAAGTAGGCCTCGTGCGCCGGCTCGTGAGTGTCAGAAGTTCGGTTGGTATCGATCTCGATTTTGACTACTATGACAATCACGATGATCCGGAGTTTGGTGTACTCAGGGAATTTTCTCGCGACAACTTTGTTGAAAAGTATGAGTATGAACTTGCCGATGGTGATGACGAAGTTAATCTAGTCTCGGTCTATGATCCAAATAATCATGTAACCCATTATGAATACCATACCAGTGGTATTCCGGAAAATGTTGATACGATGGTTCAGGGTACCAATCACTGGGATTATGTCGCCGATGTCACTTACCCTGATGGTGAAGCTGCCAATATCAGTTACGATTTTTCCGGGAGCAAACGTACCGTAACAGATTTGCGCGGTAATGATACCGTTTATACATTGAATAGCTTTGGTAGCCCAATAGAAATTGTCGAGCCGATGGGTAGGACCACCATGATGGTGTGGAGTATTGATCTCGGTGAAGACGATAACCTGTTGCGCAAGAAAACTGACGGTATTGGGCGTAACTGGGAATATCAGTACGACACTCTGGGCAATGTCATTGTAGAAACCGATCCAAATGGCAATACGATTAGCCAGACATGGAACCAGGAGTTCAGCTTGCTGGAGTCCCGTACAGATCAGAACAGTATTACTGTCAGCTATGGCTATGATGGTAATGGTAATTTGGTCAGTGAGATCGATGGTGATGGAAAGAATACCAGTCATAGTGTTGATGGCAGGGGATTGCGAACTTCAACAACGTTCCCGAACGGTAATACCTACGGCTATGGTTATGATGGATATGGTAATCTGGATGGAGAAACCCGTCCGGGAACCAGTATCAATTATACCAATGACAATCGCGGTAACCGTCTGACGATGACCGATGGCAACGGCAATGGCTTTAGCTGGTCTTACGATAGCCTCGATCGAGTTGTCCAGCATGCAGACCCAGATGGCAGTCATAGTTATGACTACGATGCGAAAGGTAATAAAACCAGTGAAAGTCAACCAAACAGTTTAAGTTTCAGTTATCAGTACGATGCGCGTGACCGGGTTGAGACTGTTATCCGTTCGGGCAATGGTGCCTCTGGTTCGATGAGCTATAGCTACGATGCCAATAGTAATATTGAATCAGAAACGGACTGGAAGGGTGTCGCCACAACTCATGAATATGATGACCTGAACCGTCTTACTGATACGACTAATCGTCTCGGCGATAGCATGAGCTATACCTATGATTTGGCTGATCGCAAACTCAGTGAAACTGATTATGAGAGTAACGCGACAAGTTATACCTATGACAATCTGGATAATGTGCTCACAGTCACCAATGCTCATGGCGACACCATGTCATATACCTATGATAATACCAATAATATTCTGAGCGAGACGGATTACGAAAGTAACACCACAAGCTATACCTATAATGGTCGCTATCTTAGAGAGAGTCGCACTAATGCATTATCGGATACCGCAAGCTGGACTTATGACAATAACGGTAATGCCCTGAGCTTTACTGATGAAGAGGGGCGTACCGACACCTATACCTATGATGGCCAAAATCGTAAGTTAACAGAAACACTTGCAGGTACGATCAATCGCAGCTGGACTTACGATGCAAATGGCAATCCACTGACTTATACCAATGGTCGTAATCTAACGACTACTTACACTTATGAAGGTATGGATCGGGTGGAAACTGAAAGAGATCCAGATGGTTATACTCAGAGCTATGCTTATGATGCGGGTGGTAATGTTACTGTCTATACCGATGGTCGAGGTAACAATATTAACAGCAACTATGATTCCCTAAATCGCAAGCTTAGTGAAACGATTAGCAGTATCGGTGCAACAACGGCTTGGCTTTATGATGAAAATGATAATATTGTTCAGGTTACCGACCCGAAAGGTAATGTAACATCGCGAACATACGATGCACTGGATCGTATGACTAATGAAAGTCAAGGTAGTGGGGTACGCTCACAGAGCTGGACCTACGACAATATGGGAAATGCCCTGACCCATACTGACTTTCGCAATAATACATCACGCTATGAGTACGATAACCTCTATCGCCAGACGGCAAGTGTTACCTCACTCGGCCATAGAGTTGAAACGACTTACGACAATGTAGGTAATGTTCTATCTATTAAAGACCCCAAAGGAAATAGTGTTACGAACATTTTTGATGATTTGTATCGCATAGTTACAATCAGGGATGTATTAAATCAGACGATTACTAACACTTGGGATGGTGTAGGTAATTTGCTAACTATCAATGATAAGCGCAATATTCTAACTACAAATACCTATGACAGCCTCTACAGGAATATACAAAGTGTGCGTGGTGGTATTCGCTTATTCACCAATGAATTTGATGGTGAAAATAATGTTACTGCGATAACTGACGCCAATAATCACCGTTATGAATATGATTATGATGGTAGAAATAACAGAACAGTTACAACCAACCCTGATGGCACTACAATAGTTTATGTTTATGATGGTGCCAGTAATATTACCAGTGAAACCGATGAGATAAGCCAGGTTACCACAAATACCTATGACGGTGCCAATCGCTTGATAACATCAAGCAATTATGCCAATGAAGTAACTAGTTTTACCTATGATCTGAATAGCAATCAGATTCAAGTTACGAAACCAAAAGGCAATATCACAACTCTGGATTACGATACACTGGATAGATTGGTTAGTGTGACTGATCCTGTAGCAACGACATCTTACAGCTATGACGGCAATAATAATCTGCTCACTCAACAGGATGGCAATGGCAATCTGGTGAGTTATGTCTACGATGATGACAATCGCCGTATTGAGCATCGCCAGCCACAGGGGCTTATAACCTATATGCGTTACGACAAGAATAATAATCTTGTAGGCATTACTGACCCTGAAGGACAAATATTCAGTTTTGAGTATGATGGGTTAAATCGGAGAGTTCGCTCGATATTTGATACGATAAATACTGCTACTTATAAGCCGGTGGATACTCTTTACACCTATGATGGGAACAATAATCTATTGGCTCTGACCGAGAATAAACTCGGCTTGCAAGGTGCGTTTACGGATTTATCTACTTTTACCTATGATACGCTGGATCGTATGCTGACAAATAATCAGCGTGGTCATGCAGTCTCCTATACCTATGATAATAACGGTAATCGTACCAGTCATAGCGCACCAGGAGGCAGCACTACCTATGTGTACGACAGTCGTAACCGTTTAATTGAAAGTCATTCCACGCAGGGTATTAGTTATTGGGCTTATACTGATGATAGCAAACTGGATACTGTGACTTATCCAAATGGAACCGAAACTCTGTATACCTACGATGATGCAGATCGTATGCTTACCGTTACCAATCAGCAGCAGGGTGGAGCTAGTCTGATTTCCTCTTATCAATATACCTATGATGCTAATGGTAATCGTACCAGCCAGATTGAAACTCAGAATGGCTTCACCATTGACCAACTGGAAACTACAGATTATACCTTTGATACGGCTGACAGGCTAAAAACAATTGCTATCAGTCGTCTTGATGGCTATCAACATGTATCGAGTTATGATTACGATGCAAATTATAATCGCACCCACGAAACGATTATTGAAACGATTGGCGGTATAGACTCAATATTGAAAAACCGCACTTTGCACTACAATGACTTGAATTGGCTAACTCATATTGAGGAAGATGATAATAGCGACCGTATTGACTATATATACGACAATAACGGTAATACGCTGAGTAAAACCACGAATACTGCGGGTGTTATTGAAGAGATTTATTTTGAATATAACAGCCAGAATCAATTGACCGAAACGATTCGCGGTCCACCTGGATCAGCAACCAGTCTTGGCCAATATGATTATAACTACGACGGCATGCGTGTTCGCCACCTGAATAGCGAACGTGGCAATATCGAATATATCTATGATGGAAAAACTATTCTTGAAGAGCGTGACCTTGATTCTTCTGGTCTGCTGGCCCATTACCGCTATGGTGACCGTTTAATCAGCCTCGAAACCCCGATTGATGAGCAGTTTTATCACTATTCGGCACTGAGGACCACCACCAACCTTACCGATAATACCGGTGCGACTAAAGTCTCCTATCGAAGTGATGCCTGGGGTCATATTACTAACCAGGAAGGCGAATCAGTTAACCGCCAGGTATTTACTGGCCAGGAACACGACGAACAAACCGGTCTGATTTACTTTGGCGCCAGATACTATGACCCGGATACCGGACGCTTTATTACCCAGGACTCTTATTTGGGTGAGCCTAATACGCCACCATCATTACATAGATATCTTTATGCTTACAATAATCCAACTGTCTATATGGATCTTTATGGGTACAAATGTTACAGCGATGTTTCAAGTGGTTGTGGCAATGAACAAAACCATTATGAACCGCATAAAAAACAAGTTGAAGAGGCTAATGCTCCGAAGGATGAACGAAGTGGTTATGAGAGATCGAGAGATCATTGGTGTGAAAGCAATGGTGTCGAAAATTGTACAAATGCCGCCTATGACGAACATTTAGGACAAAAAGCTGCCAAGAAGGATAGAGAAGGGCTAACGACAGAAGCAAAACCGGGAGAAGGCCAAAAAACCTGTGACGCCGGTCCAACTGTTTGCGAAGAGCTCGCAAGGAGGGAAGAACGTCATAAAAATAATGTCTCTGCTCCACTGGAAGATATGGGGGAAACAGCAGATACAGTAATTTCGTTTACCCCACCAGGCATGGTTAAAGATGCTGTTGAAATGTGGGATGAAAAAGATGATATTGTTCAGGCGGTTAAAGATAATAAAGAAGTTGTTGCTGTCGGGTCAGCGGCAGCAGCGTGCCTGGCGGTACCGAAGTGCCGTAATTATGTCAAATCCCTGGGCGGTAATTCATGGGAAAAAATGAAAGATGCAGCTGCAAAGAATAAGAAAAATGACAAAAACGACAGAGCAAATCATTCACAAGGTGAAACAGATGATTTTTATCAAACCACACCAGATGGTGATTATTATTGGCCAGAAAATCTCGGGTTCGCAGATGACCCAATTGAAAATACGCTTCCAGAAGGTACGGTACTTGACCGTTTTGGTGATAATAGTGGCGCATTTATGTCGCCTGAGGGCGTACCATTTGACCAGCGTGCGTTAGGACCTGGTGATGGGATAAGAGAATATAGGCAATATGAAGTTATTAAACCTCTACCGGTACTTGAAGGAGAAATTGCTCCTGCATTTGGAAAGCCAGGAGGTGGAACACAGTATTTGCCCAATTTTGATAATAGAGTAAATATTGAGTGGCTGATTGATGAAGGTTATTTGAGAGAGCTATGAAAATGCAGAGCATAGAAGAAATAAGGGCGGATGTTTTAGCCTTGGGAGAAAAAATTTCTACACCAGAAAGATTACTTGTTTTGCATGATAAACCCAATAGCGATGGTACGCCATATTTGGAAATTTCAAATGAACGATACTCTTACATATCATCAGAAAGAGGTTATGAAATATTTAGAGTTGAAACTGATAGTCTGGATGAAATTTTGTATTTGATATTTAGTCGAATTACCAAGAGAATAGCCACTGATTATGAAATAAGTTGTCGAGTGCCAGATCAGGATTCTAGAAAAATACTTTTTGAGAAGCAGCTAGAGCTGCTAGGGGTGCTGAATCCTGAATGGAAGAAAATTAGGGAAAGGGAAATTGCTGAAATTCTGCAGAGAAGTCCTTATACTTGCAAGGGAACACAAAAATAAAGTGATATAATCCCTGTTTAACCAAAACAGGGATTTACTATGTCACAGGGACTTTTCTCCTTACGTTATTTATTGTCTTTAATTATTCTTTCCACACTCTTTGGTTGCGCCAGCGACCCTTATGAACCGGATGATTCTCCGCCGCCCGAAAAGTATGACAATACCGCCTACGATGGCGAATCGATGATCCTGCTTACAGGTTACTATCCCTATGAAGAAGAGCAGGAAGGCCAGCAGTATATTTCCTTCGGGGCAGATATTGAGAATTGGCTACTCACCCAGCTTGATGAGCAGAAGCAGTCATCTTCTTCGGTCTTGGTAACTGTTGAAGCACTACATGGCCAATCCTTATTTGGCTGCATGGCTATGGATACCAATGCTGCTGCCAGTGTTTATGCTGAAGTAGCTTGCGCTGTGGGCGAGGGAGCCTTTGTAAATACCTTTGGCGAGCCAGATTTATTTGGTGTGGATCTGGGCAATATAGCCAGTGAAGAGTCCGGTGGTAGAGATCGGGAATGGTATTACGAAGGTCGGCCTTATTCAGAGATTGTTGAAGAAGCAAAAAGGAAAGACGGTTATTCTAAAAAAATGGACGCGATTTATAAAAAGCACCTGAATGGCGCCAGTGATAACGAAGTTGGCAAGGAAATAGTTGAACTGGCCGATCAAATGGCGGCAGATGCTGAAGCTACAAATGATCAGGAACTGGGAGAGAAAGCTGAGGAACTTAAGGCCGTTGGCAAGGAAATGAGCAATCGCAGCGCCGAGGACAGTGCCGAAATGGATGAGGAGGATATGGCATTTTTTGACCCTGAACGGCTTCGCTTCTGGAGTGGCTCATTGGATGGCGACGCTGCTGAAGCAAAACAGGAAAAAAGTAATGCTGAGCAGGCGAAAAAAGAGTGCACAGAAGGAAGTAATAGCCGCTGCAACTATGGCAACTGGTGGTATAAAAGGGATGATAATCAGGAGCAGCCCAACCCTGAGGGAACGGATCTTGCCGGTCTTGACGAGTGTGAGGATGAAATACTCGGCAATTTGCCAGAGCCACCTTCCGATACTGATCCGTCACCCATAGGCAGTAATCCGGCTACCTGGATGGCCTGCTTCCCGTCAGCGGACCTGATTAATCTGATTATGCAGTGCACGTTGGATATGGAATCCACACCAACCCAGGAGGGTGGCAGCCTGTGTGAGAATATGGAAGCGGAGGAGCTGAATATTCCGCTTATGTTGATGCCGACGCGCAACGACCTGGTCATTGATCCGGTGCCATTTGATTTTAAAGAGTGGGATAACGCCTTGCTCAAAACCACTGTCGAGAATCACCAACTGTATCAGCAGGAAATGGAAATGTTAGAAGAGGTGGCTGAATAGTTAAGGTTAAAGCCTGAAAGATAACCGCACATTCTGTCCCATGTAATCTGCACAGTAGATTCTGTATATTGGCATTTTGTTTAGCCAGTACAGGAGTGATTCATGAGCCAGACCTTGCACGATTTCAGTGCCAACGACATTACCGGGAATCCGGTGAACCTGGGCAGTTATAAGGGCAAGCTCGTGCTTGTGGTGAATACTGCGAGCAAATGTGGTCTGACACCTCAGTACAAGGGCCTTGAAGCGCTGTACCGTGAATTTCAGGATGATCTTGTGGTGTTAGGCTTTCCCTGTAACCAGTTTGCCAAGCAGGAACCCGGTGATCTGGCAGAAATCCGCAAATTCTGTACATTGAGCTACGATGTGACATTCCCGTTATTTGAGAAGATTGAGGTGAACGGAGAGGGCGCCCATCCTGTTTACCAGTTCCTTAAAGCGGAAAAACCTGGCTTTTTTGGCAGTGAAAAGATCAAATGGAATTTCACTAAATTCCTTGTCGGGCGCGACGGACAAGTGATCAAACGTTTTAGCCCGGCAGCGAGTCCGGATAGTGTGAAAAAGGCCATCAGGCAGATTCTCGACACTGAGTAATAACCATTATTAGTGCTTGGTTATTTGTAGGCTATTCAGTAGACCAGCGAATCTATATACATTTATATAAGCCTCGAAAGTGAAATCGTTCAGGCGGGCGCAGGCTGTTCTGTGTCTGAATAATGAAGGATATAAGCGCCCCGGCAAACTTAAAGTAATTTCTTATCCGGCTTTAAGTTTTATCTTTATCTTTTTGATAAATAAAAGTTTTTTATAGATTTCTGCTGGTATTTAAAATGATGGACAGGGTGTATTTATAGTGCTGTTGCAGCCCGGGTTGTATATCTATTATCCTCGCGTTTTGAGAATAGAGCGAATAATAAGCTTTAAGAAACATGCCGAATAAAAAACTCTGTACTTTGTATTTGCTATTTTGCTGGCTACCCGTTTGCCATGCCGCCGATACTGATAATGACGGCTTTGCAGATTCGGTGGATTTATTCCCAAATGATCCGCTCAGGCCTGGAGTATTACCAGATGGATTGGGTGTATTTAGTGGAGATGATACTCCAACAGCTAACAATTTTGGCTTTTCTGTAGATGGTGCCGGAGATGTTAACCAGGATGGCTATGCGGATGTGATTATTGGTGACTGGGCTGATACACCCGGTACAGACGCTGTTTATGTTTATTCGGGTAGAGATGGGTCTTTGTTACATCAGAAATTGTTATCTAATAATGTGGGGGCCGGTGCAGAAGGTAGTGGCGTTGGTGATGTCAATCAGGATGGTTATGATGATTTCGTGGTGGGTGAGGCCTACCTTGATGGGGATGCAACTTATTCTGGAAAGGCGACTGTTTATTCAGGTATTGATGGCGCAGTGCTTTATACGTTTGAAGGCAATGAAAATCAGCTGATGGGAGGTAGTGTTTCCGAAGCTGGTGATGTCAATAAAGATGGCTATCCGGATATAGCGGTGGGCGCGTGGGGATTCGGTGGTTCAGCTCAGGATAATGGTCGGGTATTTGTTTTTTCCGGTCAGGATGGCAGCACGCTTTATGAATTTACAGGTGATCAATCAGGCGACCAGATTGGGGCGCAGCTGGCTGTAGGTGATATCAATAACGACAGCTATCCGGATCTGGTTGTTGGTCAGGCATATATTTTTGATCTTCTTAACCCTCGCTATGTAAGGGTTTTTTCCGGTTTTGATGGCAGTGTTTTATATACTTTTGTTGCGCCTGCAATGAACGAGGGTTTTGGCAATCGAGTCGCCAGTGGCGTGGATATTAACAACGATGGTTATGACGATATCCTTGTTGGTGATAGGGAGACTGATTCCAAAGTCACCATATATTCCGGCTTCGATGGCGCTATCCTCGATGAAATCTCTGAGTTGGGCCAGTTTGGAGCTGTAGCCGGTTTGCCCGATATTACCGGTGATGGATATGATGAGTTTGCTATTGGAGATTCTTCCGCGGGTAAAGTGACCATTCATTCAGGCCTTGATTCCGAAGTGCTTTATACCTTTTATGCCACAGCGTTTAACCTGTTTGGGTTCCGGGTTGCTTATGCAGGAGATGTGAATGCCAATGGGTATGGCGACATTATTGTCGGGACATGGCGTAATCTTGGCCAAGATTCAGGCGGTGCTTATATAGTCACGCTGCTGGTTGATAGTGATGCTGATGGAGTTCCTGACTGGTACGAAACTGCTAATGGAATGGATCTGCTGCTTAATGACAGTATGGCTGACCTTGATAACGATGCGTTGTTAAATATTAATGAGTACCAGTTAAATACTTCAGCGAACAATAACGATAGTAATAGCAATGGCGTGCTGGATCCGGTTGAAGACAGTGACAAAGATGGCTTGCCGAATATTACCGAGATTGATAAAGGCCTTGATCCAGCAGATGCCAGTGATGGTGTATTACCATTAGATGAGACTTATTCAGGAGGCAAGACCGCCGGCAAGCAGCCCTGATCGGATTAACTCAAACCAATCATATGTTAAAGCTAACTAGAGATGTCCCTATGATTCCTCGTTAGAAATGTCACCCTGCACCGATGGAGAGGGGGGGCGAAACATCTGGCGAGGTATATGCATACAAAAAAATCTCTCGCACAGATCCATAACACCACCAAAACCACATGTTTCAAAACTTGAAGCACTTTCCCATGCTTGAAATCGTACACTTCATTTCTATAAGCAATTGTCTTTACGCAAATGATTGATATGATGTGGATGTGCTTTTCGCTACTTCATTGTTTTCAATAATTTTTTCTAAAATAATTTCTGCTTCCCTTGCAGATGCTTGTATGGCTTTATAAGTACCAATCGTCAGGTTAATTAAATATCCCAAGCGATAAGGTTTGGTTAATACATATTTAATGGCTCTCGGATAATTTGGTGAGCCGTCTTCATGGGCTAGCTCAAAGACTTCGTAAGGTTCTGTATATTTTCCAATGCGATCAGAAATGGCTTTGGTTGCGGTAAATGGGCACCCAAATTGTTCACATATATTGGCAATTGGGCCTGCCTCCATATCAGCAGCAATTACGCTTTTATTTTCTAACATTGCCCTAAAGGCTTTATCGTAGTTTAATTCATCGGAGCTGTATAACACGCCCGGCAATGTATCTAAATCAAAAAACTCTATACGTGCACGGTTATCATTGCGTTCATCAATAACATATTGCGTACGTACCACTTGACCAATTTGTAATTCAGGAATATTTGCACCCGCAATGCCAACCAGGATTAGGTGGTCAATCTCTTCAGATTGAAAGAGAGTACGGGTAGCTTCTTCGGCATTTTTCAGGCCCATTTTTGTTACAGCTGCCAGGATTTCCAATTGTTTGTATTGTCCAACATAGTGATAGGCCTTTGTTTTGTTATATTCTTTTTTTAAGGCAAGCCGCTTGATGATAGGGGTTAATTCTGAGGTCATTGCGGCGAGTATCGCGATTCGTTTTTTAACCACGCTGTTACTGACACTCATTAAAGCTCTCCTGTAGATATTCCTGGAAATCTACGCTTTTCATGAAAAGAGCTAATTGATCTAACGCTTTTTCGTAACGCTTTGAGAGTTCCCAAAGGTCGGGGAGCTGTGAAGGTTCGGTTATGATACTGCCAAATATAGCCGATAAATCGGGGCTGCCGTCTTCATTGAATGGGAGTGATGCTGCAGGTGGCAAGGTCACATCGGGGCCGTCGCTAATAGCGCGTATACCTGCAAACGGTAAATTTTTTTGTTGGGCAAATTCCGCCGCAAAAAAAGATTCATTATCTGTACTGTCAGCCAAAGTGGTTTTAAAGAGGGTTGAACTTTCTCCTGCCTCCAGGCCAAGCCATTGATCGTCAGAAAGAAACACACCATTTCTTACAGTTAGGCCTTCTGTATCCTGGGTTTGTTGCGTTAAAAATAATCTTAGCCGCTCATCCGCCTCTATGACCTGATCGCGATAAAGTGACCTGGTCGCCAATACGATACTTCCTTCGCTAATTTCAGGGTTCAAACCGCCAGCAACACCAAAACTGATCACTGCTTTTATATTGTCCAGTTGGACTTCACTCAGCTTTTTCCTTAGTACTTTGAAGTTGCCTGTACCAATGACAATTTCTGTACTTTCAGTATTTGCAGATAGTGCGGCTTCAGCTTCATCAGGCATCCCAACCACAATTAAGACTTTGCAATCCCCAAGAGCGAGAAAGGGAAAGACGGTCAACACTGCGAAAAGCATGAATTGCTTTCTATGTTGGTTAATCATGGGCATGCCCTGGAAGCTTGTGCAAAGAGTGAATTTCTGATTTACTAGCCAAATGGCTAATAATAGTGAATTGGGAAGGCGTTCGCAAGAGGTTGCGCTACAGACGCGCAGTCGCATTCTTGATGAGGCAGAAAGTCTCTTTGCGCGCATGGGGTTTGGTGTATCTCTACGGCAGATTGCCAGGGCCAGTGGAGTTCATCACCACACAGTCCAACACCATTTCACGAATAAAAAAGCTCTGTTTGAGGCTGTTCTCACGCGCTGGGATGATGAAATTCAGGCGACGCTTGTTGCGGCAACACAGGGTCTGACGGATATCGAGGACTTTATTGATGTTGGTATAGATACAGTTTTTGAATTCTTACTGGAAAAGCGAAACTGGGTTATCGTGACAACCATGGCTGCAACCGGGTTAACACGTGAGGAGGGCATTTACCTCAAACAAGACAGTTGGCTCAGTTTTATCAATGGGGATACCACTCGGATTTCTCTGGGTAAAGATGTCGATGCTGGCCTATTTATGATGACAATTGGCGGAATTTTGCATTATCACATCCTGGTTCAGGAGCATTACCTCGCAATTTACGGGAAAACACTAGATGACGAAGAAACGAGGGCTCAAACTCTGGAGCACATTAAAGGCATTATTCACTCTATTATAAAAATCTAGCTGTGGCTTAAAGTTACTTTTTTGGCAAAAACCATCAACGAGATCGAAGCCTTAGGCGCCTCCCGGAAGATTCCTGTATGCTTAAATTCCGCTTGGGCACGGGTAAAACTGGCGCCAGAGCATAGATGAGAGGCATTTCTGATTAGTTACAGAATGGCACCGCATCAACACCATTATATTCGCATAATATATATTATGTTAAATTATGCGTATAGCTACAGGCCCCGTACTTTCAGGGTTTTCAGATTAAGCTCTCTTTTATAAAAGCTCGCATCCCGGAATTGCCTTACATCGGCATATTCTCCTGCCCGTACAAAAACCTCGATAAGAAAACTGGCCCCTGTGGTAATATCGACACTGTGTTCCAAAATATGTACTTCCGGAAATGCAGAAACAATAAACAACATTCATACCATCGGTTGTAACCATGATGTCCAGGACTGCTACGCAAACTCTGAATAAATCTGTCTATTTTCTGTTGTCACTTACTGCGGCATTACTGATCGCTTTTGCTACTTCCAATTGGCAGATTGCCAATGCCAAAGCTACAGCCCCCACTGAGCAACTATTTGAGTTTTCGAAAGCTGATGCCCGAATTACCCTGGATATCATCGAGCAACTGCAAAATCAACATTATCGCCGTCTGGAGCTGGATGATCAGTTTTCGATCAATTTAATGGATAGCTATATTGAGAGCCTCGACCCGCTTAGAATTTACTTCACCCAAGCTGACATCAAGGAGTTTCATAAATATCGCACAGAACTGGACGATATGATCATAGACGGGGATTTGTCGCTTATAGCCACCATCTACAATCGCTACTATGCGAGTAGCACTCGCCTGCTCCGCTACAGCGTGGATAACCTTGAAACCATGCTGGAGGACTTTGATTTTGAGAATACAAAGGATGCTATTAGCTTGGATCGGGAAAGTGCTGAGCCACCAGCTGATGAAAATGAGGTGATGGCATTGTGGTATAAGCGGGTACAAAACGATGTACTCAATCTTCGCCTCGCTGATGAAACGGATGAGGAAATTCTCAAAACGCTCGGCAAGCGTTATCAAACCCGCCTGGAGCGTATGGAAAAACGCAAGGTTGAAGATGTGTACGATATTTTTATCAATAATCTCTCTCGTCAGTACGACCCACACACGAGCTGGATGTCTCCTCGTACGATGGAAAACTTTAAAATCAATATGTCACTCTCGCTTGAAGGTATCGGTGCAGTACTGCAAAAGGATGGCGAACATACCAAGGTTGTGCGGCTGGTTACCGGTGGCCCGGCTTTCAAACAGGGTGAACTAAAGGCCGGAGATAAAATTACCGGTGTTGCCCAAGGTGACGAGGATATAGAGGATGTGGTTGGCTGGCGTCTGGATGAAGTGGTACAGCTGATTCGCGGCCCAAAAGACTCCACGGTTCGTTTACTGATTGAGGGTTCAGATCAGGAAGCAAAAGTTGTTTCTATTGTTCGGGAAAAGGTCAAACTTGAAGACCAGGCGGCACAGAAAACCATTATCGAAGTTAAGACAGACGATGGCGCCAAAAGGATTGGTGTTGTTGATATTCCAAACTTCTACATGGATTTTGATGCATTTCGTCGCGGTGACAGGGATTACAAGAGCACAACACGCGATGTGATTCGCCTGATTGGCGAGCTTGAGCAGGAAGGTATCGATGGCCTTGTGGTCGACTTGCGCAGCAACGGTGGTGGCTCCCTGCGTGAGGCAGCTACCCTCACTGACCTGTTTATTGATCGCGGTCCGGTGGTACAAATTCGCAATGCAAATGACCAGATTTCCCGTCGTTATCGTTCCCAGCGTCCCCCGCTGTATACCGGTCCCTTGTTAGTTCTGTTGAATCACCTGAGTGCCTCCGCTTCAGAGATTTTTGCCGGTGCGATCCAGGATTATCAACGCGGTCTTGTGGTTGGCGCACAGACCTATGGTAAGGGCACTGTGCAAACACTTTCCGAATTATCTAGCGGTCAATTGAAACTGACTACGGCAAAATTCTACCGTGTCTCGGGTGATAGTACTCAGCACCGCGGTGTGGTGCCGGATATTACATACCCTTCCCTTTATGACTTTGAAAAGGTTGGTGAAAGTGCACTGGATTACGCCCTGCCCTGGGATCAGATTCACTCTATTTCCCATTTGAAGTACAACGATATTGGACCCTACCTTGGGAAACTGACGGAAAATCACCAAAGCCGTATGGCAGAAAGTCCGGATTACAATTTCCTGCTACAGCGTATTGAAATACAAAATGAGCGCAGCGAAATTAAAACTCTCTCCCTGAACGAGTCTGTACGCCGTGAAGACACTGAGCAGTTTAATCAGACTATGCTTGACCTTAATAATGCCTTGCGTGAAGAAAAGGGTCTCGAGTTATTTGCAGATTTTGAAGCACTGGAACAGGATCTTGATGACAAGGCGGCGAAAAGTAGTGGCGTTAATCTGATTGATGTGGAGAATGATTTTCTGCTTGAGGAAAGCGCCTATATTCTCAGTGATTTTATCAATCTAAAAAGCAAGGATGTTGAAAAGATTGCCTCGGAAGGTCATTTTAGTGAGTTATAAGTTAGCCCGGTATTTCTTTTCCATAGAGGCTACGAAATAGTCGTATTTTTATAGTATTTGTATACAAACAAAAGAATCATGTAAATAAACACACCAGAAAGCATTGCATACACCCATGTAAATTGAAAAACAGCGAAAAAAGCCGATCCGCTATAACTCGAAAAACCATAGTGCGTAACAAAAACAGAATAGAGGTAAACAACAGCATAGGGTGTAAAAAAATCAAACCTTAAAAAATTTTTAGCGCAATGAAACACGATGTAATGAGATATGTACACACCAATCAGAAGAAAAAGAGGCTCGACAACCAGGTTGTAAAGCACTCTAATTGAATGCTCATCAAGATCGTATTGTTTCAAGTTATTGATTAGTAAAATAAACCCTGATAGCCAGCCACAGAGTACGCCATATATTTTTTGCCCTAAAGTCAATTGTACCCGCTTTAGTCTTTTCTATCAGTATTTAGTGTGTGCACATTGGTTGAAGATTCATCACTATCCTGATATTCATCAGGCATTTGCCGTTTGGTTTTTGCGCCAAGTTCTTCAAGCTTTTGTACCCGGCCAACCAGATTACCGCGTCCTGTGGACAAGCGCTTAACGGCCTCATCGTATGAGCCCTGGGCGCGTTCTATATGACGTCCGATATCATTAAGTGATTCCAGCACGAGTACAAACTGATCGTAGAGTTTGCCCGCTTCAAGCGCGATCTTCTCGGCATTTCGGTTTTGCTTTTCGTAGCGCCAGATGCTTTGTACGGTGCGCAAGGTGGCGAGCAAGGTTGTCGGGCTGACAACAATCGTGCCCTTGTCAAACGCATCGCGAAAAATTTCCGGTTCTTTTTCCAAAGCCACCATAAACGCGGCTTCCACAGGAATAAACAGCAATACAAAGTCGAGACTGCGCACCCCTTCCAGTTCTTCATAGGCTTTTACGCTCAAGCCCTTGATGTGGTTTTTAATCGCCTGAGTATGGGCTTTAAGTGCCTGTTCCTTTTCTGTTTCGTCTGTTGCTGCGCAGTATCGGTCGTAATCAACGAGCGCCATTTTTGCATCAATAATAATGTCCTTGCCTTCCGGCAGATGCACAATTACATCGGGCTGGCGACGTCTGCCCTCCTCGTTCTTGAACATGGCCTGGGTTTCATATTCACGCCCTTTCACAAGACCGGAACGTTCCAGTATGCTCTCAAGCACCATTTCACCCCAGTTGCCCTGGGCTTTGTTATCTCCCTTAAGCGCATTCGTAAGGTTTACGGCTTCTTCGCTAATACGTTGGTTTAGTTCTTTCAATACACGGATTTCTCCGATCAGAGAACTGCGCTCCCGGTTTTCCTTATCGTAAACATCCTCAACTTTTTTATGAAAGTTGCCAAGTTGTTCCCTTAGTGGGTTAATGGCACTGTCGAGCTTCATCTGGCTCTGTTCGTGGAATTTCTCCTGCTTGCTATCGAAGATGCGGTTGGCAAGATTTTCGAACTCTTTGCCAAGCGTATCCTTTGCCTCCTGTAATAGTTTGAATTTCTCTGCCCATGCTTTCTGCTCCTGTTCAAGGCGTGCATTGAGCGCGGCGAGTTGTTGCTGAGTCTGTTGCAGCTCAGTCTCGGTTGACTGTTTATGTTGTAAGTCATTTTGCAAATGCTGATTCTCGCTCTCCGCGCTGCTCAGGCGCAGGGCAATCTTCTGCAATTTGTGCTGAAAAAGTAGCCATGCTGCGATCAGCCCTGTACAGAACCCGGCACCAAGATAGAGAATTTCCGTCGTAGTCATCGGCGCATTATCGCATCTTTTGTTATTA
This sequence comes from Pseudomonadales bacterium, assembly GCA_028280345.1. Classification (GTDB taxonomy): domain Bacteria; phylum Pseudomonadota; class Gammaproteobacteria; order Pseudomonadales; family UBA7239; genus JANQLY01. Next base: position 34,773 of record JANQLY010000016.1, read on the forward strand.
TTAGCCCATTCTCACTGCCATCTTCACGGAGACAAAATAGCGTTTATGCAGGAACTGGAACCAGCGCAAATACAGAAAATCAAAGCTCTTTGCCGTGAAGGCTACCGCCTCTATGATGAGGATGACTTCAAGGAAGCACTGCGCCTGTTTTACAAGGCCTGGACTGCCCTGCCCAAACCCCAGACGGAACATGAGCAGGCGGGCTGGGTACTGACGGCTATCGGTGACTGCTATTTTAAAACCGAACAATGGGAACAGGGCCGGGAATCGCTGAGTTCAGCGTTACACTGCCCATCCATGCAGGGAAATCCGTTTATCCACTTGCGTCTGGGGCAGTGTCTGCTCGAACTTGGCAATAAGGAAAAGGCCTGCGAACATCTCGAACAGGCCTATCTGAATGGTGGTAGCAAGCTATTTCAGAATGAAACGCCCAAATACCTGGTGGCCGCCATGCAGGGGCCGGAAGCTTAACCGCGCTATTGAATCTCGCCGCGGGCCTTCATCACCAGGCGTACAAGTTGGGCCAGTGACTTGGCTTTCATCTTTTCCATCACATTGGCGCGATGAATTTCCACGGTGCGCTGGCTCACATTGAGGTCAATCGCAACAACCTTATTTGCCTTGCCCGCAACGACCTGCTCCATAACCTCGTTTTCACGTTCGGTCAGCGTTTCCATGCGCTTGATCACTTCACTTTTTTCAAGGCGATCAGCACGATTCTCTGCGTCGTCTTCGAGCACTTCCTTGATGCGGTCGATCAATTCCTGGTCGCGGAACGGCTTCTGGATAAAATCGGCAGCACCGGCCTTGATTGCATTGACCGCCATCGGCACATCACCGTGGCCGGTAATAAAGATCACTGGAATGACGGCATGCATTTCATCGAGCTTTTCTTGCAACTCAAGGCCACTCATACCGGGCATGCGAATATCGAGCAGCAGGCAGCCAGGTTTGTCCTGGTCGTAGGCATCGAGGAACTCCTGCGCTGAGGCAAAGCTTTCTGCCGGCTGATCGATAGATTTCATCAGGAATTCCAGGGACTCGCGCACCGCATCGTCGTCATCCACAATGAAAACAATCGGTTTTGCTTCTTTTGTTTCTGCCATAACAGCTCCTATACCTATAAACCTTAAACCTTTATAACCTGTTTTAACGACTGAAATGCCAGTAAACCACGCCCGTGGCGGCCGCGCTTACTGTACACATTTTGATCAGCCTGAACAAACTCTACACTCGGTCAGATGACCCCGAATTATCCCCCAAGGGCCATTTGATTCTCAACAGCGGGAGGTAATACTACTACAAATGTGGCCCCGATAGAGGTGTTATTGTACACATTCAATGCGCCGCCATGGGCAAGCACAATCGAGTGGCTGATCGACAGCCCCATGCCCATACCTGAGCGCTTTGTGGTGAAAAAAGGTGTAAATACGTGCATTAATGCCTCTTCAGAGAGCCCGGAGCCTTTATCCGATACCTTGATTTCTACCTGGCCATTGGCCGAAAGTGCTGTTTTTACCATCACTTTGGCGTAGTCTCGCGGGGTATCCTCCATCGCTTCAAGTGCATTGCGAATCAGATTGAGGATAACCTGCTGGATCTGAACCGGGTCTACCCGCAGTGGAGGCAGGCGTTCCTGTAAATCCAGCTCTACCGGGATATCGTATTTTCGAGCATCCACATCGGACAATTTGACCACTTCCCTGACCAACTGGTTGCATTGCAACAGTTCCATTCCGCTGTCGCTTTTGTTGACAAAACTGCGCAAACGCCGGATCACTTCGCCGGCACGCATGGCCTGGGTACCGATCCGATCGAGTGGCTCGGCAAATTCTGTTGCAGCAATCGAGGGTTGCTGCAGCATACGTTTACAAGCCTGGGCATAGGTGCTGATCGCTGCAAGCGGCTGGTTGATCTCGTGGGCAATACCCGCAGCCATTTCCCCCATCGTGCTCAGCCTTGCGACGTGTGCCAAATGCTCGCGGGCTTCGGAAACCTCTTTCTCCGCCCTGCGCAACTCAATTTCGGCGCGACGCCGGTCGGTAATATCCAGCAGGGTCGCGAGAACAAAGCGACGATCCCCGACCCTGACAGCCTTGAGCATGACATCGATATCCACAAGGGTGCCATCCTTGCGCAGACTCTGCCAGACAAAGTATTGGGGCACACCACGGCGAGCAAGTTCGAGGCGGTTTTTCGCCACTTCCGCCGATTTCAAGCCCTCCAGTTGGGGCTGTGGCGTGAAATCATCAATGGTACTGCCGATAATCTCATGCTTTTCATAACCGAGCAGGTGGGTAACCTGGTCGTTACACTCCTCAATATAGTCGCCGAGCACAAGTACCCCTTCATTCGCGCTTTCGAATAGCGTGCGATATTTCATCTCGTTTTCTTCCAGGCTCTGCACGAGTGGATTACCGATGCGGCGAAACAGCACCACACCCACACCTACGAGGATAAACGTTGCCACACCGGCAGAAATTCCCGTTACCACAAATGGGGTACGAATTTCATTGAGGTCAATTTTGGCGACAACCCCGAGGTTCATACCCTCCACTGGAGAATAAGCCGCCAGCACTCTATGGCCGCGATAGTCCTCTACAATCATATGTCCGGCGGTTTTATCAACCAGAGCACGACGCATCGGCTCAAATGCCGGCTCACTCATGGCATAGGTTTGGGATGTCTGGCTATTGGCAAAACGGAATTCCTCAAGGAAGTGCATATCCCCACCATCCTTGTAGGCAAACAGCAATTCGGCGGTCTCGGTAATCGCTGGAATCTGTTCGATAGTAAAGCGGATATGCTCCTGAACGGCGAGACTCGGCGCAGCACCGATGCCCTGTTCACTGGTGCGCTGTGCAACCGCCTCAATTAAACTCGCCTGGGTTTCAGCATAGCTGCGCATCAGGCGTTTGTTGCCTTCGGAGGTGGTAACAAACAACGACATGATCGTCACCCCGCCGACAATAAGAATCGCGCCTGTCATTACGAGAATGAGCAGGAGAATACGTGAGCGGTTTTTAAAGCGCTCCGGAATACGAAATGAGAACGATTTCAGTGGCATGGGTACATGATCATTAAAACCCCGACCGGAGTCAACGTCATAAGTGTGTAAAGTGTTGGCACCCTGTCTTTGAAATCAGAGCGTATAAAGCCTGGGAGCTGTTGCGCTTTGCTATATCCTTTTATAATAGGCATTTTTACAGTTGCACCACTGCATGGCGAAAATTCTGATTTTTGACTCCGGTTTTGGCGGGCTCAGCATACTGCGCGAAATCCGACACAGTTGCCCCGCCTGCGAACTGATTTATTGCTCGGATAACCGGGGTTTCCCCTATGGCACTAAAACTGAAAACGAGGTGATTGCGCGGGTCAGTGAGGTATTGCTGCCTCTTGTAGAGCAAGAAGCGGCAGATATTGTTGTGATCGCCTGTAATACCGCAAGCACAGTAGCTCTACCTGTGATCCGTAACCGTATTTCCGAACCGGTTGTTGGCGTTGTACCTGCCATCAAGCCCGCAGCACAAATCAGCAAGACTGATAGCGTTGGCTTGCTTGCCACACCAGGCACGGTGAAAAGAGACTATACCCAACAGCTAATAGAACAATTTGGCAATGGGAAAGAATGGCTAAAGGTAGGCAGTTCGGAACTGGTGGAAATCGCCGAACAAAAAATGTATGGCCAGACGGTAGATCCTGCCGCGTTACAGGGCATACTCAAACCATTTGCCGAGGGAAAAATAGATACGATTGTGCTCGCCTGTACACATTTTCCTCTACTTGCGACAGAACTACAGAAGGCCCTGCCTGATATCGAACATTGGGTGGATTCCGGTGCGGCAATTGCACGACGTGTACAGTTCTGGCTTGATGAACTCGGACTTGAGCTTAATAAAGATATCTCATCACACAAGATGGTTTTTACAGTAGAGCCTGTTCATCGTAAAGCACTTGACGTATTTCTACAGAGTGAAAAGTTAACTACCGTTGAAATATTTGAGACTTAAATAAAAACGGCGGGATATCAGATACTATCCCGCCGCTTTCAATAGTTGTATGACTTTATAAAAGCCCTACTGTGCCACTATGTGATTGCGGTTTTTATCGACGGTTTTACTGCCAATACCTTTCACATTCGCCAGCTCATCAACACTGCTAAACTTGCCGTAGGTATCGCGATAGGCAATGATTTCGTGTGCCTTTTTCAAACCCACACCATTGAGTATATCCGCGAGTTCCTCGGCATTTGCAGTATTAATATTAATTACACTCTCTGCCAAAGACGACATATCACCGTCGACACCAGCGTCAGAATCGGCAAAGACTCCAGGTACTGTTGCGAAAGCGAGCATCAGTGAGCAGAAAAATGCGGCGAGTAAGTGGTTAAGCGATTGAGTTCCTTTCATAATAAATCTCCTTTAAATCATCCATGTTGTTTAACAATCTTTACTGGTTACATAACGAGTAAGGCCCGCTTAACGACTGCCTGTCTGTTCAGGGGCGTTGATTGTTGAAATGCAGTGTAGGAAAAATGAGGTGAGGTGTCTGTACGCCTGAACGTCAAAGTTTGTCAGCAATGCTTTCATTAATTGTCAGCAATGTCTTACGTGGTTCATCGGCGCCAGTAATCGGGCGGCCAATTACAAGGTAGCTGGCCCCAAGCGATAGTGCTTCGGGTGGTGTGACAATCCGTTTCTGATCACCGGCTGCTACGCCAGGCGGCCGAATGCCCGGTGTTACCAGCAAAAAGTCTTTGCTAACCTGTTCTCGCAGCATCTTTGCTTCTGCGGCAGAGCATACTACACCGTCAAGACCATTCTGTTCGGCAAGCAAGGCAAGCGCAGCCACCTGTTCTTCAAGCTTGCGATCTATACCGATTTCGTCAATATTCTGTTGGTTCATTGAGGTCAGTACTGTGACGGCAGTTAATAGTGGCTTATTGGCTTCTTTTTCCAGCGCCTCACGCGCTGCCGTTAGCATCTCGGATCCACCACTTGCATGTACATTGACCATCCAGACACCGAGTTTTGCCGCTGCCTGTACAGCTGCAGCAACAGTATTTGGAATATCGTGAAATTTAAGATCGAGAAATACTTTGTAATCTTTTGCTACAAGTTCTCGCACCAGCTCGGGTCCCGTACTGGTAAACAGTTGTTTACCAACCTTAAGGCCACATAATTCAGGGCTCAGCTCATCAGCCAGCTGTAAAGCACGCTCTGCCGAAGCAAAATCCAGTGCGACAAAGACCTTCGGTGTTACACTCACAGCCTACTCCCCTTCCACACCCTGAATCAGATTAACACTTCCCCAACTTTTACAACTTGGGCACAGCCAATGCAGTTTTTTTCCAGAAAAACCACAGTTATTGCAACGATAGGACGGCTTAATAGAGATCAGTCGATCTACCAGCTGCTTTAGCAGTGTCAGGTTTTCCCGTGCACGCCCACTTGTATGTGGCTCGTGCATTTCAATAAAGTGACTAAGGCCACGAATCGAGGGGCGACGTGTCAACTCATTACCAACAAAGCGCACAGCAGCTTCGTAGCCTTCTACCTGGTGAATACTGTCAGCCATTTGCAGCATAACAGAAACACTGTCGGTCTCGCTGAGGCACTGCTTAAGAAACTTCTGGTAACCTTTGAAATCACCCAGTTGCTGATAACATCTCGCCAGCAGGTTGAGTGCTTCGGGAATGAACTTTCTATTTTGCTGTGGGATGCGTTTGAGTATTTTGACGGCATCACGATAACGGCCTTTTTCAATTTGCAGGCGCCCCCAAATCAGTGATGCCCGCACGCAGGATTTGTCATAGCCAAATGCCTGCTTGATCCAACGCCTGGCAGTAAGATAATCACGCTGTTCAAATGCAGCTTCAGCGAGTTCACAGCAGAAATGCGATTGGGCAATCAATGTGTCAATATCTTTGCTGCTCGCGAGCGGTAGCAAGCGACGACGCAACAGATTGGCAGCGTGAATAGCTTTTTCCCACTCTTTTTCATCACGATAAATCTCCACGAGCAATAGCAGGCATTCACGGCGACAAGCAGAATTCATTTCCACCATTTCTTGTAGCAGGTTTTCAGCGCGATCCAGCAAACCGGCAGAATGATAGTCGCGCGCGAGTTCCAGTTGGGCAAGGTGCTTGACCTCTTCACCGAGTCCTGTCGTGGATAGAATATTCTGGTGAATACGCACAGCCCGATCCACTTCTCCCTTGCGACGTAACAGATTCCCCAAAGTGATATGGGTTTCAAGGGTATCAGCATTAACATCAAGCACATCGAGAAAGATGTCCACAGCCTTGTCAGGCTCATCGGTCATCAGATAATTGATGCCTTTAAGATAACGTGGCACAGATTCCGGACGGCTTTCTTCTGTTTCTGCCTGCTGTTGTTTGTGCATGGAGTGGCGACCGAGGTACCAGCCAATGGCGACCGCAAGAACAAACAGAACAAGTAACAGGAATGAAGGATCCATATTGTCAGCCGCCCCCCTGCTTTTTCGTATCCACCTGTTTTTGCAAACGATGGACTTTCATCATCAGGAAAGACATCGCCACTACATTTACCAGCAAGCCAAGCAAGATACCACAAGCAAAGGTAGCCACAATCCATAGACCCAGTGGCTGCTGTGGCAGGCTAAAGCCGAACAACACCAGAGCCACTGGCTCACTGTTATCGGAATAGAGCCAAAAGCCCAACAACATCGAGACAAGGATGAATGCGATAAGCAACAGAGTTTTAAATGCTTTCATAAATCCACAACCATCAATTTATAACGGCAGCATGACTGCCATTTTGGCAAAAAAAACGGCGTAGCCACAATGACTACACCGTTTTATTTTCGTTTATTAATTGGCAACTCCGCGATTAAACGCTTGTTTCGGTGCTCGCACCCAGACTTTCGTTTACTCGCTCACGCAAATCCTTACCTGGTTTGAAGTGCGGCACATACTTGCCCGTTAACTCCACTGTGTGGCCGGTTTTGGGGTTGCGACCCACACGCGGCGCACGGTAGTGTAAGGAGAAACTGCCAAAACCACGGATTTCTATACGTTCGCCCCGTGCAAGGACTTCTGACATATGATCCAGTATGGTTTTGACTGCCAACTCTACATCTTTCGCTGGCAGTTGTTCCTGTTTTGCAGAGATACGCTCAATTAATTCAGATTTAGTCAAAGCCAATTTGCTATCCTTTATTAACTTGTCTAACCCCTAACAACCAATTCAGTTTCAGTCTCCTACTTCTCCATCTGTGCCTTGATAAGGTCACCGATTGTGGCAGGCTGAACCTGTTCAGCTTCTTTGTTTTTGTGCTCTTTAATTGCCTCTTTCTCTTCAGCAGCATCTTTTGCCTTGATAGAAAGACCAATCTGGCGATTCTTGCGATCAACACTAACGATTTTCGCTTCTACTTCATCACCTTCTTTAAGCACATTGCGGATATCTTCCACTTTCTCACGGCTAACGTCAGAAGCTTTTAATACACCTTCAACATCTTCCGCGAGGGTAATCACTGCAGCTTTAGCATCCAGTGACGTTACCTTACCTGTTACGATAGCACCTTTCTCATTCGCTGTGGCGTAGTTTGAGAAAGGATCGTCCTGTAACTGCTTGATACCGAGGGAAATACGCTCTCGTTCCGGATCAACCGCAAGAATAACGGTTTCAACTTCATCACCTTTCTTGTAGTTGCGTACAGCATCTTCACCACTTTCCTGCCACGACAGATCAGACAGGTGAATCAGGCCATCAATGTTACCGTCGAGGCCAATGAAGATACCAAAGTCAGTAATGGATTTGATTTTGCCGGAAATCTTGTCACCTTTGCTGTGATCCTTGGCAAACTGATCCCAGGGGTTACCGTGGCACTGCTTGATACCGAGGGAAATACGGCGACGCTCCTCGTCAACGTCGAGGATCATTACCTCGATCTCATCGCCAAGCTGTACCACTTTGGACGGATGAATATTCTTGTTGGTCCAGTCCATTTCAGAAACGTGAACAAGACCTTCAATGCCATCTTCAAGCTCAGCAAAACAGCCGTAATCAGTAAGATTGGTAACCGTTGCCTTGACTTTGGTGTTCTCCGGATAGCGCTGTTTGATTTCAGCCCATGGATCATCGCCAAGTTGTTTCATGCCAAGAGATACACGGTTCTTTTCTTTATCGAACTTGAGAACCTTCACATCGATTTCGTCACCAACGGCAACGACTTCGCTCGGGTGTTTGATACGCTTCCATACCATGTCGGTAATATGTAACAGGCCGTCAACACCACCGAGGTCAACAAACGCACCGTAGTCGGTAAGGTTTTTAACAATACCTTTAACTTCAGAGCCTTCTTGCAGATTCGCGAGCAGTTCTTCACGCTCTGCGCTGTTGGCTTCTTCCATCACAGCACGACGGGAAACAACAATATTGTTGCGTTTCTGGTCGAGCTTGATCACTTTAAATTCGAGTTCCTTGCCTTCAAGATGCGTGGTTTCACGCAGCGGGCGCACATCTACCAGTGAGCCAGGCAGGAAAGCGCGGATGCCCTGAACATCAACAGTAAAGCCACCTTTGACTTTGCCGTTAATCACACCCATCACTGTTTCTTCTGTTTCGTTTGCTGCTTCAAGGCGCTTCCAGGCTTCGGAGCGGCGTGCTTTCTCGCGAGAAAGTCGGGTTTCACCCAGACCATCTTCCACAGTTTCAAGTGTAACCTGCACTTCATCGCCAACTTGAGCGCTGAACTCGCCGGTTTCATCAAGGAACTGGTTTTTTGGGATAACCCCTTCGGATTTCAGACCAGCGTGAACTGTCACCCAGTCGTTGTCGATGTCGATAATCACACCGGTGACGATTGCACCTGGTGTCATTTCAACGGTTTTTAAACTTTCTTCAAATAATTCAGCGAAACTCTCGCTCATAGATACCACCTGTCTTTCATCCGTACCCCAGCCTGTACGGTCCAGTGAGTCAATGAGCGCCTGCCAATCTGTGCTGGTTGTGATCGACCAGCGCCCGGTTCAAAAAATGTGTCTACTCAAACAGAAATACCCATGGCACAAATGTGGGCGAGAATCGCCGCTTCAACATCCTTGATGGTCATCGATGTACTATCGATTAACAGTGCCCCCTCTGCCTGTTTCAGCGGTGCCACAGAACGCTGTGAATCGCGTTCGTCGCGGGCTTTTATCTCCGCCAAAAGGGCGCGCAGATTAACACTTTCCCCCTTATTTATCAACTGCTTATAGCGCCTTTCTGCCCTTTCTTCTGCGCTGGCGGTAAGGAAGATTTTTGCCTGCGCGTCAGGGAAAACGACTGTGCCCATATCGCGCCCATCGGCCACGAGGCCTGGTTTTTTACGCATTGCCCGCTGGCGCCTGAGCAAGGCCTGCCGCACGGCGGGTTTAGCCGCCACTCGGGAAGCATACATGCCGGAGGTTTCGAGACGCAATTCATCGCTCACATCACGGCTCGCGAGCAGAATATCCAGAGTGCGATCCGGTGTTTTGGCAGGGTTAAACTCAATATCGAGGCTCTCCGCGAGCTGTGCCAGCGCCGTTTCATCATCAAGGGAAATGCCCCCGGCAACGGCGGCAATACCCACGAGGCGGTATAGCGCACCACTGTCGAGCAAGTGAAAGCCTAATTGGCCTGCTATTGACGCCGCAATGGTCCCCTTGCCGGAGCCACTCGGGCCATCAATCGTAATAACCGGAACCGTATCCGACACAGCTCAGGCACCTTTTTCAAGACTGATATCAAAACCTGTTTGATTGGCGAGTTCGACGAAATTCGGGAATGATGTCGCCACATTTTCGCAGTTTTCTATTATTATCGGCGCATTTGCTCGAAGTGAAGCGACACTGAAAGACATCGAAATACGGTGATCATCACAACTGTACACCGTACCTCCGGTAAGCTCACCACCCTCGATCACCATACCATCCGGGGTTGGCTCAGCGCGAATACCCAGTACTTGCAAGCCATCAGCCATCACCTGGATACGATCACTCTCTTTTACACGCAATTCTTCTGCACCGCGCAGGGTGGTTGTCCCCTCCGCGCAGGCAGCAGCAACAAACAGCACCGGAAACTCATCAATCGCCAGCGGCACAACCTCTGCAGGAATTTCAATGCCTTTTAGCGGGCTGTAGCGCACCCGAATATCCCCCACCGGCTCTCCGCCAATCTCACGGCGATTAAGAATTTCAATATCGGCTCCCATGCTCGACAAAATGGTAATCACCCCGATACGGGTCGGATTCAGGCCCACATGGGTCAACAGTAAATCTGAACCTGGCGTAATAGATGCCGCCACGAGAAAAAATGCCGCCGAAGAAATATCTGCGGGCACATCTATATCGGCTGCCATTAGCTTGCCACCACCTTGCAATGTGACCCGATTGCCATCTGATACCACGTTGTAGCCAAAACCACGCAGCATACGCTCGGTGTGATCGCGGGTTACAGCCGGTTCAGTAATCGAGGTTTCTCCCTCAGCGTAGAGGCCCGCGAGTAAAACACAGGATTTAACCTGGGCACTGGCCATCGGCAGGTCATAATGAATGCCTTTCAGGGTAGATTCACCTTTGATCCTGAGCGGAGGGCAACCATCATTACTGTCAATTTGTGCACCCATTTGCTGTAATGGATTTACAACACGCCCCATCGGCCTTTTGCTTAGCGAGGCATCTCCGACAAGTGTCGTGTCAAAATTCTGCCCGGCGAGCAAGCCCGACATCAATCTGATCGAGGTGCCGGAATTGCCAAGATCAAGTTCTCCAGTCGGTGCCTGCAAACCCTGCATGCCAACTCCGTGAATTGTCACTTCACCACTGCTCGTGGGCCCCTCAATATCGACCCCCATCGCGCGGAATGCATTTAATGTCGCCAGACTGTCAGCGCCTTGCAGAAAACCGCTGACATGTGTTGTGCCCTCGGCAAGTGCGCCAAACATAATCGAGCGATGGGAAATGGATTTATCGCCAGGCACACGTATTTCTCCGCAAATATCAGCAGCGGGTTTGGCAATAAAACGCAAGGATTGAGTATCTGACAAGGTATTTAAACTCCGACTCTGTTATCCGGTATAAGCTATTACTTTTCTGTCTGTCGATTTGCCAACTGTTCAGCAAATTTGTCCCGCGCAGTTTTTGCATCGGAAAAAATTTCCAGCAAGCGCTGACTGTTTTCACTATCGATCGCGGTGCGCAACTCGGCAAGACTTTTATCGAAAGTATCCAGTGCAGCAAGTAATGCATCGCGATTGGCAATCACAATATCGTGCCACATTTGCGGATCACTACCGGCAATACGGGTAAAATCACGGAACCCACCTGCTGCATATTTAAAAATGTCCTTTTGCTCTGAGCGTTTTGCCAGCGCATCCACGAGTGCATAGGCCAGCACATGAGGCAAATGACTGGTAGCTGCGAGAACACGGTCGTGATCATCAATACCCATCTGTGATACCAGAGCACCGACACTTTCCCAAAGTTGTTGAACTTTGGTCAGTGCTGCCGGGTTGGTTTCCTGCGTCGGCGTGAGTATCACACAATGATGTTTATAGAGATCTTCGTTAACCGCATCAATACCACTCTGCTCGGAACCGGCTATCGGATGCCCGAGCACCAGGTGCGGCGGTAAACGGCCAAACAGTTCCTGAGCTTTGTGCGCAAGATCGCCTTTGACACTCGCAGCATCAGTGACAATCACACCTCGCATCAGGGCGTCCTTGAGTACAGCAAGTTTGTCCGGCACCGAAAGCGTTGGCGTAGCAATCAATACTACATCCCCCTCTTCCAGCTTTGCAGCAATTGCAGCGAGGTCATTGTCTCCAGCATCAATGACACCATTAGCAATGGCTTTCTCCAGCGTTTCTGCCGAGCGTGTACTACCGAGTACAGTTTGACAGACTCCGCTAATTTTTAAGGCTTTTGCAAACGAACCACCAATCAGACCGAGCCCAACAACAAGTACCTGTTTTGCAATAATTTTATTTTCGCTACCCATAGCTCTTACCTGACACCGATATCTTTAAGGGCGCGCAATAGTGATTCATTTTCTTCGGGCAACCCGATGCTGATACGCAAATGCTGTGGCATTTCATAAATACCCACCGGCCGCACAATGACACCACGTTGTAGCAGTTGCTCATAAATAACATTCACATCCTGCTCAAATTGCAACGCAATAAAATTGCCAATGGAAGGAATATGTTTGAGATCGAGTTGTGTAAAACCTGCTTCCAGTTGCTCCATACCCTCGCGGTTAATACGTCGGCTGTTTTCCAGATAAGGAATATCATCAAGTGCCGCCTGGGCCGCAACGAGCGCAAGTGAATTGGTATTAAACGGCTCGCGCAAGCGGTTTAATAAATCGGCGATTTGTGGATTTGATACCGCATAACCTATACGTAAGCCGGCCAGGCCATAGGCTTTGGAAAATGTGCGAGTAACAATCAGGTTGTCGTATTGAGATAGCAATGTCAGGCCACTTTGATAATCATCGTGCTCTACATATTCAAGGTAGGCCTCATCAAGTACCACAATCACATTGGCGGGTACTTTTTCCATAAAGGTTTTAACCGCAGCAAATTTATTCCAGGTACCGGTGGGGTTATTCGGGTTGGCAATAAATACAAGACGGGTATTTTCATCAATCGCCGCAGCCATAGCGTCGAGATCGTGCCCCCAGTCTTTGGCCGGCACCATTTTCAAGCCGGCACCGAGTGCTTTTACTACCAGGGGATAGACAATAAACGCATGTTGTGAAATCACAGCATTGTATTGCGGGCTTAAAAACACCTGGGCAATTAAATTCAACACCTGATTGGAGCCATTCCCCAGCGTAATCTGTGTGGCATCTACTTGATTAAACGCCGCCAATTTTGCTGTGAGTTCAAAACCATCCGGGTAGCGGGTAATACCCTGCATTGCCTGTTCCATCGCAGCCAGTGCTTGAGGTGAAGGGCCAAGCGGATTTTCATTACTCGCAAGTTTGATAATCTCGCTGATACCGAGTTCGCGCTCCAACTCTTCAATTGGTTTGCCGGGTTGGTACGGTTGCAGATCGCGCACACCAGCGACAGCAAGGTCGGAAAAATTAACCGGTTTATTCACCTGTACTATTTCTCTGTGCTTTCACTTTACAGTTTTTACATAACGGCCTGGGGATAGGAGCCCAGAATTTTCAGATCAGCAGCCTGTTCACTGATGGTATCAAGCACAGCCTTGATCTCTGCATTGTCGCAGTGCCCGAGAAAATCAATAAAGAAGACATAGCTCCAGCGCCCACTGCGTGAAGGACGGGTTTCCACACGGGTCAGATCAATACCTGCACTGTGAAATGGTGCAAGCAGGTCGTGTAAGGCACCGGGTTTGTTACGCATGGAAACAATAATCGAGGTTTTGTCATCACCGCTGACAGGCACATTTTCAGCACCAATAATAAAAAAGCGCGTGGAATTATCCGGTTGATCCTCAATTTTCTCGGCAATTTTTGTCAAACCATACAGTTCGGCAGCCATATCACCGGCAATTGCAGCAGAGTGCCACTCACTTTTAATGCGCTTTGCCGCCTCTGCATTGCTACTCACCGCGACACGTTCAATGCTTGGATAGTGGGAATCGAGCCACTTGCGACATTGCGCCAATGACTGGGCATGGGAATAAATACGCGTAATGCCATCGGATTTAGTGGTGTCGGAAACCAGTAAATGGTGATGAATACGCAGTTCTACCTCACCACAAATTTTCACATTCGATTCGAGAAAGTTGTCGAGCGTATGATTCACCACACCTTCGGTAGAATTCTCTACCGGCACCACACCGTAACTCACGGCACCTGCGGCGACTTCACGGAAAACTTCATCAATGGCCATCATCGGCACGGTAACAGCCGAATGACCAAAATGCTTGATCGCCGCCTGCTGGGTAAAGGTGCCTTCAGGCCCCAGAAATGCAACACGGGTTGGCTGCTCAAGCGCAAGGCAGGCTGACATGATCTCACGAAATAGCCGTGCCATCTCCTCATCCCCCAGCGGTCCTTTATTACGCTCCATCACATTGCGCAATACCTGGGCTTCGCGTTCGGGGCGATAGTAAACCGGTTCTTCGTCCGTACCCTTGAGGGCTTCCTGCTTCACATGAGCCACCTGCTGAGCACAATCTGCCCGTTCTGAAATCAGACGTTCGATTTCAGAGTCCAGCTCGTCTATTTTCTTCCGCAGCTCGTCAAGTGTTGTCATGATTAACCAAATGGGTATCTGTTGCTGTTTGAGCCTAACGGGAAAACCTGGTCAGGTAAAGCCTGCACCAGCGCTTTCCCAATTTCTAGCCTGCGTGGCGCGAGGCAAAATCCTGCATAAAATCGATCAGCGTATCTACCGCAGCTTCAGGGACCGCATTGTAGATACTTGCGCGCATACCGCCCACCGAACGGTGCCCCTTGAGATTCAACAGTCCTGCCTTGTCCGCCTCGGCAACAAAAGTTTTCTCGAGCTCTGCACTATCCGGCGTTTCGATCGTAAAGGGTACATTCATCCAGGAGCGGGAAACCGTTTCCACCGGATTCGCATAAAATGTACTGTCATCTATATATCCGTAAAGTTTTTGCGCCTTGCGCTCGTTGATCTGTGCCATCGCAGTCAGACCGCCCTGCTGTTTCAACCACTGAAATACCAGACCTGCCAGGTACAGGGAATAGGTTGGCGGCGTGTTGTACATGGAATCGTTGTCGGCCAGAGTTTTCCAGTTGAGCATCGTCGGCAGCTCATCGCGGGATTGCTCAAGTAGATCCTCGCGCACAATCACGAGCGTCAGTCCTGCCGGGCCAATATTCTTTTGTGCACCGGCATAGATAACACCGTAGTCATCTACATTGATCGGGCGCGACAGGATCGTCGACGACATGTCCACCACAAGTGGTGCTTTAGTCTGCGGCAACCAGTTAAACTCTACGCCACCAATTGTCTCATTCGGCGTATAGTGTAAATAGGCTGCATCGTTATTGATTTGCCAGCTATCCCGGGCAGGAATCGTAGAAAAATTGGTATCTTCAGAGCTTGCAGCGATATTCACATCAGCATAACGTTTTGCTTCAGCAATTGCTTTTTTTGACCACTGGCCGGTATTCACGTAGTCCACTGCTCGAGTATTCCCCGTGAGGTTTAACGGCACAGCAGCAAATTGTGTGCTTGCACCACCCTGGGTAAAAATCACTTTATAATGGTTGCCAATATCCAGCAGCTCACGCAAGTCGCTCTCTGCCTGTTCTGCAATCGCAACGATCTCTTTGCTGCGGTGACTCATTTCCATAATCGACAAGCCCGCGTCCTGCCAATCAAGCAGTTCATCGCGGGCCTGTAAAAGTACTTCTTCGGGCAAAGCCGCCGGGCCTGCACAAAAATTATAACGTCGAGACATTTGAAAACCTGTTTAGAAAGTGCCACTACCCGGGTAGTGGCACTTTGGTTTATTTACAAGGGTTTATTACACGGTGGATGATTATAACTGATCATTCATAGTGACCGTCGTTACGCTTCCGGTGTTTCAGCTCCATCCGTTACATCGGAGCTACCATCTTCGCTTTCAACACTCTCTTCAATACGCTCAATTCCGACAAGGTGTTCGTCGTTCTTCAGACGAATCACGCGCACACCCTGGGTATTTCTGCCCTGCTCGGACACTTCATCGGTGCGCGTTCTCACCAGCGTACCCTGGTCACTGATCAGCATAATCTCATCACTTGAGAATACCTGTACCGCACCGACCATGGCTCCGTTGCGTTCGCTGCACTGCATCGCAATGACACCTTTACCGCCGCGGCCACGTGTTGGGTATTCTGTAACCGGCGTACGCTTGCCGTAACCATTTTCACTTACGGTTAGAATACGGCCATCATCCTGCGGCACAATCAGTGCAATCATTCGCTCGTTCTCTACCAATCTGATACCGCGCACCCCTTTTGCAGTACGCCCCATTGCACGCACATCACCTTCTTTAAAGCGTACCGCCTTGCCGTTCGAAGCAAACATCATAACTTCACGGGTACCATCGGTAATTGCTGTGCCAACCAGCACATCACCCTCTTCCAGTTCGATCGCGCGCAAACCGCTGGAACGCTGTCGCGCAAAGTCTGTAAGGGCTGTTTTCTTTACGGTGCCATTGGCTGTCGCCATAAAGATATAGTGACCTTCGACATAATCACGCACTGGTAATATAGACGTAATACGTTCGTTTTCATCCAGCGGCAGTAGGTTCACCATGGGGCGTCCGCGTGCGGTACGTGCCGCAACGGGAATATGGAACACCTTGAGCCAATACACCTTGCCCTGATTTGAGAAACACAAAATCGTATCATGGGTGTTCGCAATCAGCAGATGCTCGACAAAGTCCTCGTCTTTCACTGCCGTTGCAGCTTTACCCATACCACCCCGGCGCTGGGCCTGGTAGTCACTAAGCGGTTGTGTCTTCGCATAGCCACCGTGGGAAATAGTAACCACACGGTCTTCTTCGGTAATCAGATCTTCAATAGTCAGATCGCGTTTGGAACTGGTGATTTCCGTGCGGCGTTCGTCGGCATAGTCACTCACTACCTGTTGCAGCTCTTCGCGAATTACTTCCATCAGGCGCTCATAGCTACCAAGAATTTCCAGGTACTCGGCAATCTGTGCAAGTTTCTCATTGTATTCCGTGAGCAATTTTTCATGCTCCATACCGGTGAGACGGTGCAAGCGTAAATCGAGAATGGCTTGTGCCTGTTCCAGCGACAGATAGTAGGCGTTATCGCGCACACCGTATTGATCTTCAAGATCATCCGGACGACAGGCATCGGAGCCGGCACGTTCAAGAAATTCTTTCACATCACCGATAGACCAGCCTTTGGCCACCAGTGCTTCCTTTGCATCCGCAGGTGTCGGAGACGCTTTAATCAGTTCAATCACCTGGTCGATATTGGCAATTGCTACCGCGAGCCCTTCCAGGATATGGCCGCGTTCCCGTGCCTTACGCAATAGAAATACCGTACGGCGTGTGACTACTTCACGGCGGTGACGTAAAAATGCTTCAAGTAATTGTTTGAGGTTAAGGGTTTTCGGCTGACCATTATCAAGCGCAACAATATTAATACCAAATACACTTTCCAATGCAGTCTGGGCATAGAGATTATTCAGTACCACCTCGCCCACTTCGCCGCGGCGCAGCTCAATCACAATACGCAGGCCATCCTTATCAGACTCATCGCGCAGCTCAGTAATACCCTCTATTTTCTTTTCCTTGACCAGTTCCGCAATCTTTTCAATCAGACGTGCCTTGTTGACCTGATACGGAATCTCATTGACGATAATGGTTTCCTTGCCCTTCTTCTCATCTACTTCAATATCAGCTTTCGCGCGTACATAAATGCGACCGCGACCACTGCGATAGGCTTGCACAATCCCGGCCTTGCCATTAATGATTGCTCCAGTGGGAAAATCCGGCCCGGGAATGTGTTCCATGAGTTCATCAATGGTCACATCGGGGTTTTCGATTAATGCCAATGTGCCATTAACCACTTCGGTAAGGTTGTGCGGTGGAATATTGGTTGCCATGCCCACGGCAATACCGGAGGAACCATTCACGAGCAAATTCGGGATACGGGTTGGCAATACCTCGGGAATCTGTTCCGTGCCATCGTAGTTTGGCACGTAGTCCACGGTTTCCTTGTCTAGGTCGGCAAGCAGATCGTGGGCAATTTTCGCCATGCGGATCTCGGTGTAACGCATTGCGGCCGGCGAATCACCATCAATGGAACCAAAGTTACCCTGTCCATCGACGAGCATATAACGTAGCGAAAAAGGCTGAGCCATACGCACAATCGTGTCGTAGACCGCCGTATCACCGTGAGGGTGATATTTACCGATAACATCGCCGACCACACGGGCAGATTTTTTGTACGGTTTATTCCAGTCGTTGCCAAGCACATCCATCGCAAACAGCACACGACGGTGAACAGGCTTGAGCCCATCGCGTACGTCGGGCAAGGCACGCCCCACGATAACGCTCATCGCGTAGTCCAGATAGGACTGTTTTAATTCATCTTCAATATTGACGGGCAGGATTTCTTTAGCGATATCACCCATAGAGACGGCACTTCCTCAAATGTTAAACCCCGGAAAAACTGCTTTTTGGCCGTTTTGAGGTGTTTTTCCTGACGCTATCCCCCAGGTCATCGTCAGCACAGTTATAACTGTGTCCACCTGTTTTATGCCCGAAAAGGCTGTTTCCCCCAACAGTGCAAATGACACTGTAAATCAAGTCCCGGATTGTATCATAATAATGCCCGGTTCAGGCATTTTTTTTACCTGAAAAGTGATTCAAAAACAAAGACTTAGGAAGATAATTATCGGGGGTTAAAAAGTCACTTTGCGGGCCTGTTTCGGAGACTTGAAAAGGCCGTTAAAACCACGCTGTTTGCGCCTTTTTTCAGCGTTCCAAAATCTCAAAAGCGATTCTTTCGAAAGCTTCATAGGGCATCGGGTGTTCTTTCTCACGGTAAGGCGGGCGGTCGAGAATCACTCTGGAAATCTCTCGAATCGCCTGTTCCTTAAGCTGCTCATTATTCAGCCGATTGGCAAATTCGTGCCCACTGGCCGTCAGACGCACAATATCTGCGTTGTCTTCACTTCGACTCAGGGCAAGATAGTCCTGATCAATCAGGGCCAACAAGTGGGTCAGCAGCTTTTCCGGCTCTGCGGTGAGTTCCGCGGAAAAATCCGTTGGCGCGAGCCAGGTTTCGGCAGCCTCACGCAACTCCATAACAATTCTGGCCAAACAGGTTTGCTCAACAATCATATAGTAGTATGCTTCCCTTCCGCTGAGACTATTAATAGTAGCACAACCGGAATGGCTGAATCATAGTAGTCGCTACAGCATCAGGCACCACAATCAGGAACGTGAACAACCACAGCATGCTGAAAAAGCTTTTTAAACTTCTCAAACCCCTGCTGCTTGTCGTAACCGGCTTTGTCGGCACAGTCTATGCGCCACCGGAGCTCAAATCAAAACTACCCTCCCCTGAAACTATCAAACAAACAGTGAACGGGCTATTGCCGCAGGCACTGGTGGGAGAAAAAACCACTGATAGTGAACAGACAGCCAAAGCGTCGTGTAATGAAAAACTTATCCCTGTCGAACAGCTCTTTATCACGGCAATGGATCCCGCAGATAGTAAATATGCCGTCAATCTCGGTCAGTATTTTAAGCAGGCCAATACCACACCAATTACGCAAAAGCTTGCTAGCGAGGGTTACAAGTATCAGGTTATCAATGCACGCAATACTGATTGTGTGCCGCTGTTTGTTATTGCCGTCGGCGAGGTCAAAAGCCAGACCGATGCATGGACGCTCACGGACAAGCTCAGGGATAACCTGAAACTTGACGGCGTACCACTGAAACTACCCGCTGGCTAAGCTGGAATCAGCTTGCTAAACTGAAGCTATAACAGGGACAGGAGATAGACATGAAATACCATATGGGTTTACGCCACAATCGCCATATGGTGCGCATGATCAAGGAAGAGAATCCACGCAACCCCTATCGCCTTGGCACCGCCTATGGCAACGAATTTGAACCTGTCGACAATACCGAGCGCCGCCGTCGCATCCTCGACCAATGGGGTATACAAGCCCAGTCCCCACGCAAACCTGAACCTCCCTCTACAGCTGAACCCCTGCCACGGCGCAGTCAGCGCATCTATTTTCACGATCTGCATGATCACGACCAGGAATTGTTAACCCGCCGTCAACACAGTGCCCCGCTTACACGTCGCGATATGGTGCCGGGTACCAAAGAACGTATCCACCGCGGTCGTAATCATGTGGTGCTAAATGTGGAAAGTTATCCAACTATTAACAACCCACGGCGCTAGCCGGTCTATATACATCTATATAACGTTTGTAGAACTTTGTAATAGCTAAAGCTCGTCGCGGCGTCGTTTGCGCGACGAGGCCTGAAACATACCGGACATACTAGAAAACATTGAGTCAACATCGCGCCCTTTGAAAGACGTTTTATGGAAGGCACCGCGCATCGCTTTTCTCGATTCAAATTCATCTGAAACCGTACTCTCAAATGCGCTGAAACTCTCGTTTACATGGCGGTATTTTGCTGATTGATCACTGCTGCGACCAGTATTGCCATAGCTACTGTGCTCAAACGCCATTTTGCTGTACTGTGCCTGACGTTTCGTATGTGTGCCATGTTCATCGGTATGGGATTGTTCACCGGAAAAACTGGCATACTTGAAATCAAAGTCCCCTTTGCCTAGATGGGGCATGCTGTTAAACATGTCCCGCGCCGCATCCCCCGGGCTACGATTCATGCTTTGCATACCCTGCCCTTGTCCGCGCAGCTCACCGAGGCGTTTGTCTTTATACACACTCTTCTTGTTAGACTGCGGAGTAATATCGTGCCGCGTTACCTGGCTGCCTGCGAGGCTAAACGCACTGGACTTGCCAGTTTTACTGTCGGAGGCAAATGCCTTGAAACCGTCTTTGGTATTTTGAAAACTGAATTTGGTGCCGTTGGCGTTTATTTCAAATGACTTGTTCTTGAAATCAAACGAGGCCGTGTTCGTACCTCCCTTGCCACCACCAATCGCCATGTTGAGCATATTTGCCGTAGCCTGCATACGTGCTTCGCGGCCATTCTGTTTCGACATCACACTCATGCCATGCCTGTTCATCTGCATGGCAAGTGCAGAGAATGATGAGCTGCCTTTACCTCCACCTCCCGGGTCCAGTACTTTTCCCAGCACAGCAGAAGACTTCGCAACCAGCTGCTTCGAAGCCCCTGATTTAGAGACGGGACTTGCTGGCAGCGGCGAAGGTGGCATGACGTTTGTCTGTTTTATCCCGCAGCGTTATGCAGGATGCATTCGACCTCCTATCTGCGATGTTCTTCAAAAGCCGAGTACAAAGCGCTAGCACCAAGTAATGCCGCTCCCCAACGTTGTGAGCGTAACAACGTTTCCGGCTTGAAACTTTGCAGCATCCTTACGCCGGTGCTACGAAAATCTCTTGCGCTGGCTGAGGGTTTCGGCATCGCATGACTCCATTCGACCATATTTGCAAACAGGTCCGGAGCATATTCCGGCTTTGGCGCCACCATTTTGCTCATGGCAGCAAAGCTACCGAATCGAGGTGTATGTTTTTGGTGATGCTCATGCGCTTCCCACATTCGGGCCAGTCCATGCAGAGTAAAACCAGTGTAACCGGCAAACATGGCTGTGCTCTTCCAGTCTCTTTTCTTGTAGGCTTTATAACCATAGTAGCCCATACCACCGAGGCCAATGGTACGCTGCGCATAACCAATGCCGGCATGAAGTACATGGGGAAACGATGCGCCATGCAGGTAACTTTCACCAAACAACGTGGCAGCAGTAGCACCTTGTAGTAGCGGGCTTGTGTACTTGAATGCCGATGCAGAACGCTTGCGGGTTGTCTCCGGGGATTCGGCCATCGTTTACTCCTTGTTCAATAATTGGTTGATCTATTTAATAGCTGCTGTCAGTAAGGGTTAGTTGCGCGCAGGCGTTGCTGACGGCCACGGTGACGATAGACATAGGGAGATGGCGAACGACCACCAAGACGTTGTCTTCGATGTTGCTTGCGATCAGTATGCCATTCTTCCTGTATTTTTCTGGCCAGTTTATGCCGGCGTCTCCTTGACCGGTCATAAGTTCTTTTATGGATGCCGCGATCTCCATGGCGAATAATGCGAGATACCTCTAACATACTGTTACGCATGGAATGACTATTATTATCAACCAGCTCACCATGCTGATTGTCTACATTTAGCCAGCCACCCGGCTGACTCCAGCGCCGCCAGCGCCGTGCTATTGCACTTGAGCTGTTATCCCGATCACGAATTTCACGGCGGGCAAAGTCGGCAAATTGCTCGGCGTGTAGTGTCATTTCATGGGAAATGGTTTCATGCATTTCGTGTGTTTCAAGATCTCGGGAGATATTCATCCTGACTTCAACCGGGGCTCGGTGTGATGCACGGGACCAGACATCAGGACTTGCAGAATCGACGTTATGCCATTGCCCGCTGTGATAAACATGCATGGAGGTTGAGCCGTAAGCTCGGCGGTCTTCATTGCTACTCAATACCAAACGGGTCCGGTTATCAAATAGCGACATAACATTGTTGCCGCTTCTTCTATCTGCTTCACGAAAAACCTCAAAGGCTTCAGATAGGCGACTATCGGGATCGGAAAAACGACCACCGTATTCAATTCTGCCGCCACCATGACTGGACATTAATTACTCTCCTGCTTACTCAAGTATGATGGGAGACTCAATCGCGCTTAACAAGGCTGCAAGTTCGCTGCGATAATCCAGTGAAGTTACTGCATTCTGCCTATTGGTTGTTGGCAACCGATAAAAATTCAATTGTTCATCAGGCTCTCTTGCCGATATATCCAGTTGTTCGAAACCGCACTTCAGCAATGCGTGTCTTGATCTGACATTATCCTTGTAAGCTGATGTGTATACTGTTTCGACTCCCAGTTTTTTTGTGTGCTCAAACAGAAGTTTTGTCGCATGCTGGCCAAAGCCACGATTTTGAAAATCGCTGCCGACCCAGAAATAGAAATAACCCGCACCATCGTGATAGCGTAAACTCACCACACCGATAAAACCATAATGCTGATGCACGATGGCAAAGGTTGCCTTGTTCTCTACAGTGCGCTCTTTTTCTATCCACTCAACCAGCATGTCCTGATTTTCAAAATCCGGTAGGCGGGTCAATGCTGCAATGTTCGGGTCTCGATATTGGTAATAAAATGCTCGAGCATCCAGATGTGACAAAGGTTGTAAGCATAACTCTCCGTCTGTAGTACGGAGATTCCACAGCAGAGCGTCATTTTGTTGCTGTAGATTGTCGAGTATGGTTTTCTGCTGTGCGCTGATTTCGCACTCAGGATCTAATGCCAGTACGCGGTCCAGCAATCGACTCGCCATATCAAGCTCACCTAACTGGCTATAGACCAACGCAAGATTGGACAATGCAGCAATATTCTCATCTGATAATTCTACGAGAAAAGAGAATACTTCCTCAGCCACAGGCCAATGCATAAGTTCAACGGCCAGCAGTCCCAAATCAAACAGCAATAGCTCTTCTCCACCGAGGTAAAAATGATTGCGACAGACCCTCTCCAGTGCCTCACACCAGGCCAACCGCTCATAACTAGTGATTAATAATGGTTCTTTGAGCAATTGTGGTAAAAAAGCTGCGAGCACATTGATGTCAAAGTTCGACAGTCGCAGACACGCAAGCATTTGCCGCGGGTTCAATAGTTCCGCCTGCTCCGTCCAGACCTGACTAATTTCAAACATATCAGCAGCTTGCAGCTTTCCAAGTCGCTTATGCACCTCGGACTGAGTGTTGCCATAGCCACTGATGTCCTTATCTTCGGCAAACAGTACTGCTGCCTGGGTATAGCGCTGCTCTTCACAGCGGGATTGCCACATCAAACCGCCGTGGCTATGTATATATTGTTCAAGCAAGTGGTAGTTAACGGGCAGAGAAAAACCACCTTCAGCATGCAACTGTGGCGGAGCTACATTGCGCAAGTCCTGCTCCGAACATAAAGCTTCATCAGCCATCAGTAAAAACAGGCGCCCCTGCGACAGATGTAATAAATGATCAATCGCACGCAATGCACCAGTGGGAACTGAAAAACAGGTACTGTCGAGTCGCTGGATATAATTTGGCAACAGCATCACATGCTGAGGGCTCAGCCAATCTGCCTGCTCTACCTCGCGCCAGTCATAGTCCAGTGTCAGATGCTCAAACGGATTTTCCAGTCGGTATTGTTTTTTTAGAAAAACAGAATCAGTCACCCCGTCTTCCATATTGGCGAAACTGTCTTCCGGATTTTCAATTAAGGCCACTCTGCCTTCAAACAGCTTTCCGAAATGAATATGCAGCAACTCCTGGGTCAAACAACCAAACAGCGCATTAGCAATAACAGCAGGGGGATTGTCAAACTTTTCAATCTGCCTCTGCTGATGCCGCAGGTAAAGCGGCGCACTGGATTCTACATCCTGCAATACGGTATCAAGATATCCATCTTCTACATAGGCCGACATGGACGGATGATGTGCAACAAAATCCAGATTCGCTTCTACCATATCAGAAACGAGAAATGTCCATTGCAGTGGCGGTAACGCAGAAGCGGAAAGTTTTTCCACCAACGCTGCGATAAACAACCAGGCAAATTGTCCACTTGCAGCACCTTGTTCGAGTATATAAACCGGCTTGTCAGGGTTGAGGTGGCCATTATTTAATGCATCCTCCCAATAGCTGATCACCATAGCGGCGTATTGCTCTGCATTAAACGGCGTTGTCAGGCAGGCTGCCGAGCTGGTGAAACGGCGTGTTGCATTAACCCCCATACGATTAAAATACTGACGCTGTATCGGCCACAGCGGTGACTCACTAAAACGGTAGTAATTTTTGTGCCCCTTTACAGGCAAATGTAGGCCCAGCTGTTTGATTAATGTAGCGTGCTCTGTATCCAGCCCATTATCATCTACTTGTAGCTCTGCACTCATGGTTTTCCTCCCTGCCGACCAACTCTGATCGGGTTACTATTCATATTGATCACTTACAGTTAAAACTTGCTTTATCAGGCCATTTCCTGCTCAGACATCATTGCTTCCTGTGGCTCCTGGTGATTTGCCCCAACACCGAGTAATTCAAAAATATTGATTTGCCCCTGACACTCGACAAACAGTTCGCGATACAACTCACGTGTATCCATATTCCCCCAGCGACAAGCCTGTAAAATCAGATAGGGAGCCGGGCTGTGGGGATCTATCTGCATCAGGTAATGCGCTGCCTGCTCAAGCTGAATATAGGTTTCATAGCGATTACCTTGTCCTGCTCCCTGCCTTGCCGCCTGCATTTCACTCAAACCATTTCTGAGCACAGCGTGTTCTGTCACAGTCTCACCGCTGTATGACTCGTCATTATTAGCCGGGGTATCACCTTGCTGCAGATTCTCATCTGCCGAAATACCGCGTTGTGCCAGTTCCGATCTAACCAATCCCTGTATTTCCCTGAGCACCTCGACCAGATTATGGAAGCCTGGTGCCTCATCGCCACAACGCTCATCAAGCTCTTGCATCAAGTAATCAATGCCAATCATGGCCTCGTCGATAACCTGGTAGACAAATGCAAAATACTCGGTTGATGTTGCTGACATCGCATGGGAAAAATCCTCGGCGAGCAAGCCTTCAATATCTTCCTTTTTAACAGTTTTACCACTGAGTAATTTCTCATTTGCTTGTGACGACAGCCAGTCAGAAAAATTGTAGCCCGGCTGGTTATCGTCAGTGATCGTCAATGGAATCAAACGCAACAGCGGCACAAGTTTTTCATTCGCCCAGATAAACGGATTAATCCTGAACTCGATATCATCATCCACCATGCGCGGATGAATACCCTCCCAGTATTCCTTGCACAACTCAGCGAGTAGCAGGCAGCACGGAGCAATACCCTGAAAGCCATTCATCTGGATATTCGATTCGAGTAGCCAGATGCCAAGTTGAATATCCTTGCTCTTGTGAATCAGTGCATCGAGGGCCACTGAAGCCACTTCCGGCCAATCGGCCCGTTTCAGATCATGGGTCCAGACACCCTGCGGCAGACTTGGATCATCTTCCAGTCGCGACTGCCTGATCGTTTCATAAACGCCGTTATACTTCAGATATTCACCGCAGGGATCACCACCTTCAACTGGCTGTAGCAGTGTCTGACGATCAACGCCAAAATAGTTCTGGAAACAATGCTCTATATCTTCGGGAGTTACGGTATACATGCTCATTCCTGTTTAATCGATGGCGCTATTGCCGGAAATGATTGCGGCAACACAACGGGTACGTAGGCTTTGGTTTTACTGTCTTTCACATAGGCGGTCACTGACATAAAGAGCTTTGCAGTGCCCCCTGTTTGACTATCGGGCTTATCTGAAGTTTTTGCTAACGGCGATACCTCAACATTGAACTCCAGAATATTTTCACCATAACTTGTCAGGGTTTTCGGATTCAGACTCTGGGCCGGGTACTGGTCAAGCAGTTTAAATAGCGCCCAGTTTTTCGCTTCGTCGTATTGCATATATTTCGAACCATCGGTATTTTTCTTACCTGCATCAGGCAAGTAGTCTGCATTCCCCGACCAGTTAATCGTAACGTTGAGTGCTTCGTCATAACGCCACAACATCAGGTTGGTGCTCATGGTATTTGTGACATCCGCGGTGTCACTACTGATTTGCCAGACTGAAGTTTGCCGATCCAGTAAACTATTCGGTGCCTGCCCCACATCGAGATCAAATTTCACTGCAAGCTGCAGCGGTTCGGGGTTGGGTGTCACCAGCAAATTGGTAGAGAAGAACTTCGACAGACTATCAAGGTCAGCGAGAAATTCTGCCACCTTGCTCCACTTGTCTGGCGCGGATTTAGCCAGGAAGGCGGTTTTCTCTGCAAGTGTGCTGACATTCTCCCCATACTGTGAGAGGAAGCTCGCCACCACATCAGGAGCAATATCATTATTAGACAGCTTCCCGTTGCCAACAAACGGGTAACGTCCAGCAATTTGCTCATTGAATACCTTGCTGATCTCAGCATACTGTTCTTCAACCGTCGTTGTCAGACTTTCACTGCAACTCACACCAACCTTGCTTTCAAGCTCAAAACGTTTCAATGAAAACAGGTCATTACCAAAATCCGACGGTGCTGTATTGCTTTTATTACCACAGTCGCTCAGATCAACATCTGACAGCATGGTTTCGAGATAATCGTCAAGCAATTGCAACTGGTTACTCTGATCTACTCCGAGCGTGAATTTGTTGAATTCGCCGAGTGTATTCCCCCAGAAATTAATCTCAAGATCATCGTCATACCAGGTTGAGGACTCAATACTGTCTGTATTCATCAAATAAGTCACAGGAGGCTGCAAATAACCGGCAAGAATTGCAATACGCTTGTGCTGATCATTAATGTATTTGCTGAGGTCGGTTTTACTCGTAATCTGGAACTGATAATCTGCGAAAGGTGCATAGCCGTAGAATTTGCCAGGCACCTTCTGATATAAGCGAATACCGGATGTCAACGTATCAATATCATTGAGAATAGAAATCGCCGAACGCCTTGAGCACTGGGTCAGCGCGGTATAAGTTGATTGCATTTCCAGTTGTCGCAGTACCGTTAACAATTGCAGCAAGTCACTCTTAACCTGATCGAACTGTTTTGACTCTTCGGCAATTGTTGCTTCATAACTGCCAGACGTAGTACTGCCGCTGGCTTTGGCATTAGTATTAAGCTGAGCACTGTTCAGGGAGTAATTGATTGCCTGGCGCAACTGGTTCCACGCCAGGTTAGCAGCCAGACTGTCTTTGGTGGCCACTCCGGCAAGATCATTGGCATCAAGATAATTTTCATAATCGTTATACAACGCAATTGCCTGATTGACCACGCTGCCGCTCCACTGTGTCGCCTTCGTTTCACAGACAAACGCACTCGCAGGTTTCGCTTGCATAAAAGGTCTATCGGCAAGGTTTTTCAGGCGCTTTTGCTCCCCGGAAAAATCATCCGAAAAAATCAGCTTCTGTTTACCTGCACTGTTCGTATCTGTTTCTGATAGAGAAAACACCTGGGTATAAGGCGGTATTTGCTGGGCTGTGATGCCTGCCATATAAGGACTGTGGCAGTTTTTATCAGAGAACAGTGCTGTAATCGGTTCAAATAATTTATCCGGATAGGGATAATTACCCTGCAAACTATTTTGGTACTCAATGATCTCATTGTCCGCTCTTTCACAAGGGCCAAGAGAACCTTTGGAGTCGATCCAGTTATCTGTGACATAAGCTATCCAGCCATTAATAGCCTGCAGCGAAGTCTGCGGCTGCTCGATAATCGCCTGCTCAAGCTTTCTTTTTGTATCTACCTGTACTGCAAAATTGTAATTTTGCAGTAGTGAGCGGCTCTCAATAGTCTGCCTGACATCTTCCGATAGCACGCAGATATTTTGCGCAATATACTGATAGGTCACAGGCCGCTGCGGTGTTTTCGACAACGGAGGCTGTGTTATTTTATCCATACAGAGTGGGTAGTCTTTCTCCTTGAAATTGACTTCTGTATATTCCACCCATCTGGGTGTATAGGCGACTTTTCTCAACGCTGTCTGATGCTGCCCCGAATTATTGTGCAATACAGAGGGTACCTTCATGGAAAACAGGTATTCATTAAGTGCAATAAATGCTTCCATTGTACTGAGCTGGGCAGTGCTCGATTGCGAGCTCCCTGCTTGAGCATCTGCCACTGCTGAATTGCTATTGTCCGAAACTTGCGATATTAACCAGGAAAATAAACCGGTAATCGCGCCACCAATACGTGAGAAAATATTTTTCACATCTTCAACTACCGATACTTTGGGTTGACGCGGTGCTACCCTGTCGAATAACGCAAGATTTTTGTCGTACTCCAGTACATCATCTACATAGGTTTTAAGTTTTTCACCTGGAGATAGTGCCGGATCAAGATTGTTAATATTTGCAACTTCTTCGGCCTTATCTTGCATATAGCAATTAATATTTGGGAAAACAATCTCACCAAAGGCATCTTCTGACAAATGAGAGGCAATACGCTGCGGCGAATTATTAAGCGCACCCCAGGAAAAAGGCAGATTCCAGTAAGATGGCACGCGATCAATCGTCGCAACATCACCTAGCAAACTGTAAATTTCTTCTGGCGGGCTGCTCTGCTGACATTGTGAAAGCGATGATTTATCCCAGCGATCCACATGCTGAATCACAGAAACAATGGTATTAATCTGACGATCCAGTAAATAGTTTGTGACAAACAACGAGAGAAATAAGAAGGTAAACGTAGCCATCACACCTATCTGGAAACGGCGAATAGTATTGTCTCGAGACAGGAAGCCATTGTGAGTCGGCCTTGCCAGGTTAAGTTCTGAGAATATCTTTTTGTCCATCAGCTCATTAACAAACCCTGGAGTATTACCTTCCTCATCATGGAAAGAGGCATCACTACCTGCTTTTACATTGCCCGAAAAATACAAACCGCGAAACACAAAGTCCGTGTGATATTTGCCCGGTTCGAATACTTTTTGTAGTAATTCGCGAATACTCTTCTCATAGCGTGAGAATGTTGAGGGAAACAGGAAGTAGCCGTCGCTATTAACCGGCATCTCTTTTGCCTGGGAGGTTGACAACTGAATTCTTCGCAGACAGGATCGAATATAGGAAAAACACTCGTCAAACCATTTAACACTGAATGCACTGGACATTTTGTAGGGAGACGACCAGCCAAACATCTGATCATAACTAAGCTCATCCTGCATCGCCCAGAAATCAGAAAAGCCTTCAACTTCATCGCAGTCTGTTATGAGTACATACACCGGCAACACGAAACTAAAGCATTTCTGCACATCATAGAGTTGCTGAAAGAAACGGTTGGAGATGTGATTGACATCTTTTTCAAGCTCTTTCAGAGAAACGACAAGCAGCACACTGTCTACCGGTTTTTCCGAACGCTGCTGGGAAATACTAGCCAGTGTGGTATGCCACTGAATATTCTCCAGCGAATCAGCCTCGTGATCGGGATCCGCTTCCGGATCAATAACAATGCCATTATTCAGAAAGTACCACTGTGTCCCTTCTATCGTCAGTCGTTTCTCCTGGTATGTAACATTGCGGCCAAGATTTTTCTCAAGACACTGCCCGAGTACTTTGTTATCTGCCTGCGGCGAGTGCAACATCAATACCCATGGAGATCGGTAACGCCACTCTCTTGAAGTAAACACATAGAATAGCATTTCAAATAAACCGCGGAATGACATACTCGTCAAAGCCCAGATGGAGCGCAGGTAGTTAGTAATCGACTCTCGCTTTTTCCATAGCACTTTTTTCACTAACAACCAACCCGCAGCGGCAACCAGCAGCGCAGTGAGCAACACAAGAGCGTCGCCTGCTATGCCCGAACTGGAAAGACTCTTTAACGAGTCTACAGCCGGTTGTATTTCAGTTGCCAAATCCGTCATTACTTTAACTATCTATTTCAATTATCCATTTCTTGCATTGCTGCCCACAGGTCTGCCAGTGAGCCGTACCAGACATAGGCCGCCACACCCAGATAAAGTGCCAGAGCAATCAATGCCCACTTTGCAGTTGGATGAAAGGGTGCGAGACGCAGTGATTCCAGCTCCGAAACCGTAAACTCATAGGCCTTTCTAAACAGCCTTTCTCCAGAACCTACAGATTCGCCGATAAATGTCAGCAACTTCCGTTTGTACTCATTGAGAAATTTTTTCTTACTAGTACCGCGGTAACGACCACAGAAGCCCAGCCGCAGTGACATCAGAAAGACCACTGCAAGATCCTTGATCAACACATGACCACTGCGATCAGCCAACAAACTATCGAGTTTGACAAAGAATCCGGTACCCGATGTATCAGAGCCAAACAGGCGTTTCTCCAGCAAATATCGGGGCCAGTATTCAGAGCCTTTCCACTCGAATTCAAGAATAAATATCTCATCTGCGAGTGCCGCCATTACATAGCGAGCGTGACGAAACATTTTTATTTCAAAGGATGTACACAGTGATTCAACTTCTTTTGTCTTGTTTGCCAGGAACAATTCAATTTTACGACTCAGAAATGCCGCCAACTGATTGTAGTCAACATCCCCATCCCCCTCTTGCCGCAGTTTCTCAGGCAAAACCGACTGGGGATCATCCGAATGCAAGGTTTTCTTGCAATTGGCAATCAACTCGTAAAACTCAAAAAAGCAATTCGATAACAGCTTTTCTGGCATATAAGTCGTCATAGGGATTACTCTCCAATCCCAATATCAGTGGCAATATGTAAAATGATAGCCATTGGTGCTCCAGTACCCTCTTCACCTTTTACATAGAGTTTCTGTCCAGGTTTAATAACAGGCACTTTCTTGTCGCGGGTTTCCAGCACCGCATTCTCCAGCGAATACAACAAAGTGTTACTTTTCTCTTTCAATCCCAGTTTCTCTGATGACTGAACCTGGGCCAAGCTGGCCCCAGGCAAACGCCTCTCGCCAAGTAGTTTCAATACGGAACTGGACCCCACGCGAGCTTGCTTCATCCATTTTTTTACCTGTTCCTTGCTCTGCCCGCTTTTGAAGACCAGCTCAATAAATAATTCCCTGCTCAACCAGTTTTTATCCATAGGAATTGAGAATGTGCCGTCTTCCTGCTCACTGAAATTCACTGAGCTGTAAGCCAGACTGATCTCATTAACAATTTTGTACACTTCATTGAGTGCGTCGTAAAACGCACGATAAAGATCGTCGTGGCTGTAGTCCGGTAATAATGGCGGCACAATGTCACGCTGATTAATCGCACTGATCTGGCCAATCATTGCCGCCAACGATTTGTAGACATCAAAAGGATGGGCCTCTCCCGATGCACAGCTGACTTCAAGCTCAGGCAAACAGGCAACCATATGGCGAATAATAGCCGCATGTTGTTCACTGACCAGCAAACCAGGTAAATCTTCCTGCCCCGCATTCACTCCAGACAGCTGAATGGCTTTTTTACGTATTTTGCTCAGCAACTTTGACAGTTTCTTTTGCAAACAAAGCTCATCAACCTGATTCATGGCCGCAAGCTTTAACATTGGCGGCACATAGTTACCCAATTGATAACCTCCTTCGCTACCTTGTTTGACCACAAACAATGGCATTGATGCGTATTTCGGCAGTGGCTCATCAGCACTCAGATGAATTCTCGGGCGCAAGCGATTAATCGGAATCTCTCCCTCGCCGGTATTCTCATCAACTACCATGCCCCCGGCCACAGAATCAAAGCGTTGTACCGGACTGGTATTACTTGCCGCCCCTTCTGAGCGTCTCGGCACCATAAGCTGAACCGTCAACGACGTTTTACCCACTGTCTTTAGTGTTTTCTTGATGGAAAATACTAGTGGTAAATCCTGCTCACTCGCACGGTAACGAACCACCAAACCATCAGGTAACAAGGCATCAAGCTCAAGAATTGATAACGTACCATCAAGCAATTTGGTTTCATCAATTGCCACATGACTGATCCCCCAGCTATAAGGCTGCGTCATGGATGTTTTCGCATGCATCTGCTGTTCCCAATAAACATCGTTTTGCTGGAAATGCTGAGGAGACAAAAGCATTCCCTCAGACCATTGAATTGGATAAGACATCTCAGTTGTTGCATTAGCCATAATTACTCTTCCCTTCAATTATTTGTTCGTTTCTGACACTGCGGCCTTTTCAGCAAGCAGGCTGATCGTCAGCTCTTTAAATTTGGTGACATCGAATGCAAAGAATGCCTGCAGGTCGTAATAAGCGACATACACCATCGCTTTTTTAACTTTTTTGACTTTCTTTGGTATATAAACATCATCAATTTCATCACCGGGTATCGGCATATAGGTTTTCACCTCAATTTGAGTCTGAAAGCGATCCACAAGCGTTGCTCGATCATCGAACCAGCCCTTACCATCTTTTGGCAAAAAATTGTTAATAAAATCCATGCTGTAGATATAAACCATATCTACCCGGACATAACGTCCCTTGTTACTATCGCTCTGACGCGCGATCGCAACAGATTTCAGTGTCGCTTTGTATTCCTTGTCACCGCCCAGACCAAAAAAGCTGAACGAACTACAGGCACCTGTTACCAGCGTTACAGCACAGAGCAGTAGCAGACAAACCTGTTTTTGCAATACCGACATCACGTTTTTCCTAGCTAAGTGCAAGTACTTTGAGCTGCGACATAATCAATACAATACCCGGAGCATTAATTCCGTTTTGTAGCGTCGTGCCCAACAGCCTCGCAACCGGTGCAAAACCGGCTATAACCGAAAAGCTGCCAAGAATATAACTGCATGGCCCCATAATGATTCCGGAAACGACTCCACCCATCGCTCCCGGCTCATCACCGTTGGTTAACGGGATCGTAGTTAACAAATTGTGTACCGGACTAGCTTCAATCGTGACGTTGAACACGAAACCCAGCCCCATGGTACTGACTGCAATATTCACATAGGGTATGGGAGTCGCAAGTGGCGGCGTTTTGCACACATCAACAATGCCAAAAGCTGTTGCGCCGGTTTGAGTAACCACAAACATTTGTAATGCTCCTCTATCTTTCGATCTACTATCAGGCTAACCCATATTGATATGTTCGCCGTCGAGGCGAATATCCTTCTCGGCTACAATAATCTTTTGCCGGCTCTTCAGGTGCATAAGCTCTGCTGCCTGAACACCATAGTGCGAGACTTTTCCAAAATAGCTGCGCGCCACCTCAACAATCGAGTCGCTTGCATGGGTCATCACCTGTCGGGCACTAATCACCAGTTTTCCACCCATTGCTGTCAGATTCAGCTTTGGTGCTGACAACTCCAGTGACTGATCGCCATAGAGTTCCAGTTTTGGCATGGCAATCGTTAACTTCTCTCCCCCACTCACCTGCAATGTGGTTTTAGTAGCATCGGCGCGATTCAATATTGCAGTGATGTAATTGCCACCACGGCCATCGGTACTCACGCAGACCTTGTCGCCTATTTGCGGTTGAATCAAACAACTCAGGGCAACCTTGGCCCGCAGCCCGTCGTCAAGCAGATAACTGTCACCGCAAACACTGTCAATGTAGCGATACAAAATCCCGATTTGACTCGCTATCGGTTCAATCGTGCCCGGTATGGAATTGCCTCTGTCGAAGCTGCGAAAATGATGAGCATACTGTGCGGCCATTAGATAACACCTCTCTGTTTAGCTGTGGATTCCGCCTGCTGTAAGGTTTTACTGGTTTTTTTGCTACTGCGAAGTTTGGCGAAAAGAAATTTGCATTTGATGCGCTTAAATTCGTGTAGATCTGCTTGTGAAAAGCTGGCACGTCTGAAGTCACAGAGCTCGGCATGAGCATGTGTCCAGTTGGCCAGGGTAAAATTGGCTCTGCGAAATGATGAGTTTTTGCAATTGACTTTTGACCACCAACCACTATGAGCTTCACTCTTGTCAAAACAGCAATTTTCAATCTGTGCCTGCTGGAAATTGGCTGCCTGGAGTATAGCTCCAGTGAAATCACAATGTTTAATTTCAGCCTCTACAAACATCCCATGGGGAATTTTCGCTGCCCTAAAATCACAGTCGAGCAAAATTGACGATGAAAAGTTGACCTGGGTAAGCTTTGCCGCTGAAAAATTGACCCGTTCAAAATGGCCGGATTGAAAATTACATAACTCAAAGCTCGCAGCAGAAAAATCACGGTCTCTGACTTCAGCACCAAGAAACAGACATTTGCTAAACGTTACATCGTTTAGTACCCAGCCCGTAAAATCAATCTCTGCATAACAAGCATTACGGTGTTCAATATTTTCGAATACAGCTCCACCAAGTGGACAGCGAGTAACCGAGAAATTCTGCAACTGCATACTGGCAAAATGTGATTCCGCAAGATCACACATTACAAACATGGACTTATCCATCGTCGTACCAATAATTGATAATTTCACACAATCGCAATTTTGTGCTGACGACTCCCTGAATTCCCCATGTTCAAAACTCGCAGCGTTTAGATTGCTTTTAAGAAACGTGCAATTGTCGAGTTTGCAATTAATAAAGCGGACATTACGAAAATCGCAATTCATAAACACACAGTGGCTTATCGTGCAATTATCAAAAGTGCAATTCTCGAATCCACCTTCTTCATACAGTTTATCCTTGAGCTGCATACCTGTGAATGTATCGCCCTGCTGCTGTGCGGCCGTTATAAGCGGCACAATATTGGTCTGCGTTTGTAAGCTTTCCTGATTTAGCATAGTCTACTCTCTCAGAAATTCCTGTTTGATCGGCGCACTCACCCTGGTATTACGCATCGCTGCGTTTATAAAACGGGTTTCAAACGTATCTGCACCAACGAGATTAGAGTTTTTCAGATTCGCTTTGGAAAAATTTGCCTTACGCAACATCGCTTTGCAGGCATCAAGATTTGCAGCCTCCACTCCGCGGGCGTTAGCACCATTGAGCAGTGACTGATACATGCAGGCATCCTTGAGATTTGCCTCGTCAAAATCTGCGTTGGCGAGATCGCTTTTGGCAAATGTAGCCGCAACAAAGCTGGAGCCGGAGAAATCAACGCCACGCCAGCCGGTTTCCCGGGCTACCACCTGGTCGAAATTGCATTGAATAAACCGCGTACTTTCACCAAACACACAGCGCTGCATAAGCGCAGATTGAAAATCTACTCTCTCGAAACCGCTTTCCACTGCAGAGACACCCTGCATATCTGCTTTACCAAGAGATGACTCCACAATGGTGCTTGAGACAATATTGGCTTTTCGCCATATCGTCTGGTCAAAACAGACCGCTTGTAAGTGCGATTTTGCCAACATCAGGTTGCAGAGGTTTGCCCCGGTAAAATCGTTTTCAATCAGTTCACAATCAACGAACTGATTGTCTGCTAACGAAACACCCTGCCAGCGACTTTGAGTTATGGACGCTTTGATAAAACTCACGCCCGCCATATCCGACGATGAGAAATTGATTTTCTCTCCATTAACTGAAGACAGGTTTGCACCTGCCAGACGAGCTCTTACAAATGAAGCAGAATCCAGGCAGCTACCGGTTAAAACTGCTGACTCAAGGTTTGCAGCGCTAAAATTACAGGCTTTTAGATTTGCGTTTTCCAGCATAACCTCACGCAAATCCATACCGCTGAAATCAAGCCCCGACAAATCTGCACCTGCGAGATCACGCCCACGCAGACTTTTATGTCGGCGCAGCAGATCAACTACAATGGTGCGGAGGTGTTTGTCGACCCTGGAATCTGCCTCGTAGAGGCCCTGCTCTGATTGCACAGTCATTTTGCGTGCAATACGCTCAGCCTTTTCTTTAATAATAGTGGCGCGTTGTTCATCCGCTGTTTCCCCGTCCCGGGCAACCGCAGCAATATCATCGATGGCCAGCCCGGTTACAGCCTGCTGTGTTTTCTCACCGGCTTTTTGCAACTGTTCATCTTTTTCCTTTTCTGCCTTTTTCGCCTTTGCTTGTTTTCCTGCCCCTGCTTTCAGTTCTGTCACGCGCTGCGCGGCATGCTTTTCTGCCTCCGCTTTTTGTTGCTCTACGTCATCACACAAAGACTTAATCGCATCCATATAAGGCGTGAGGTCGAAGTCCCCTGCAGCCATTTCTTCAGGCGTCAACATATCCGCAGGATTAATCAAGGGCTTTTCTTCTTCCACAGCCGACAAGGAGTCTGCATTTATGGACGGCATCGATGCATCCTTCGCCAGCTCTTTCGCCAAGGCTCCGCTCAATGCCTTATGTGTTGCCTGCTTTTGCTCCTGCTGCTTTTTCTGATGCTCCAGACGCTTATCGATAACCGCCTGTTTCTGTTCGGCGCTCTTTGGTGGAGATAATTGAGCTTCATTAAAGAGATGAGCAATTGCTGTCTCCCTGTCTGTACGCAAATTGAACACTTTTTCATAATCCGCCAGGGAACGCGTTGTCGTATTTTCACCGATTTCTTCATAAGCAAGCATTAAAGCCTCAACATCGAGCGCATCACTGTCCGCCACTTCAAGTTCGCCGCGATACAAAATAACACCTACATCCTTATCCGGATAAAACCATACCGTATCCAGCTGTGTATCAACTTCCCTGAAAACAGTTTCGCCATTGCGATTACCCGGCTCATAGGACGCAATCTGATTAGCAAAAATGCGTATCTTGATTCCTGGTAGACGGCCTTTAATTTCCGGATGCTCCGGGTGCATACCACAAATTTCAAATGACTCATCACCGTGAAATGGTTGTTTGTAAAACTGATCTTCCGCCGCCTGGTTAAAATAGGCCCAATCAATATCACCGGGAAAGCCCGGGTTATCATTTTGCAGCCATTTTTTATCGTAGGTACCTGCCTTGCTAATTTTGCCGGGCCAGTCCACGCCGAGTGGGCCAAATGCCGCCGGCTTGTAGGATAAACGACGATTTGCCCTGATGCGCTGCCCAGGATAGCGCAGATTCGGCATGGCACGGTGCTTATCCGAAGCCAGGAACGCATAACCTGTGCCCACCGGGTTTTCATCACAACCTTTACCACCATAGGCACGATCGTAACCCAGCGGCATCTCAACGAACGGCTTAATCGCTTTGAAGCGTTTGAAACCGGTAGCAATACTGTCACCACGGACTTCGATGGTTTTGCTTTTCTTGCCTAAACTTATCGACGCCTGCATACGAGTCAAAGGTTCTCCCTCCGGTGCATAGGCCGAACCCATGGCGAGAAACTCTGCGTGTTTTTTCGGCATGCAAAAATCAAACAGGCCGTGTCCCGTCTGCTTATAGCAATCGGCAATTTTCTCTGTTTCCTTATAGAGGCGATTTTTGCCGAGCAATGAAAACATCGCCACACCCACCACAACAAGATAGTCCTGTGACTTGAAGCGATAAGCTTTATGCAGCAACGACAAGTGGGATGGTTTAATAATTTTCAACGCATAATCCTCCCGCTCACATAAATATTTTGAAAGTCATCATTTCAACGTCGATATTGCCGATACGCATTTTGACGTTGGCCGGCTCGGTAATGACTTCGAGCGGTGTAGTTTTGGTTTTTGAATCAAATACCTTGTTTTCGTAGCCAATTGTCATTACTGCATCAATTTTTGCGGCAAAGTTGATACCCGCGGAAATATCCACATTAGTAAATGCACCGAGATTCAGGTCCATTTTGTTCGCTGCGGCAAGACTCGTACTAATATCTGATCGCGCTCCAAGGAACGTCGAAATATTGCTTGTTGCTGCGAGACTTGCATTAATATCGGATTTCGCACCCAAAAATGTGGATATGGAGCTATGCGCACCGGTCGTCGTTGAGTGACTGGTCAGATTACCAGTCGTGGTTTGCTTAATAGTCTGATCGCCATTGATCGTATTGGTATTCTTAACATCACCATTATTCGTTGATGTACTTGTCGCTGTACCGTTAACCGTATTAGTAGTGGTTACATCACCATGGTTTGTTGAAGTGCTGGTGGTATCACCGGTGACCGTATTGGTATTGGTCATATCACCATTGTTTGTCGACGTACTGGTTACTTTTCCAGTTACAGTATTGGTGCTGGTGATGTCACCATTATTTGTCGTCGTACTCGTGGTAGTACCAGTAACCGTATTAGTATTATCAATATTGCCATTATTGGTTGAAGTACTCGTTGTATTGCCATTAACGGTATTGGTACTGTCTATATCGGCATTATTTGTAGAAGTGCTTGTCGTCTTGCCATTGACTGTATTCTCACTGATGTTTTCGCCTTCGATAGTGGTATAACTCTCGGACTTGCCAATTGTCGACTCTGAATAACTCCTGTCATTTATCGTGGTATAGCTGTCGGAATTATCAATGGTTGATTTATTATAGCTGTAACCTATTGTCGAGGTGTTTTTTGAGGTGTCTATTTTCGAAACACTTGTACTGGTGCCAATTTCAGAATAACTCGTGGTATAACCACCATAAAACGTGCTTTCGGTACAACCATAGGTATCACTGGTACTGAGCAATCCATCCTTGCCCTGATCTGCCGTCGAATAGCTGTAACTACCGCCCTGGGAGTAGCTCGAGTCGCGATATTTACCCGTATTATATTTTCCTTCTACAATACTGATCGCATTATCAAGATCAGCACTGGAGTTAAGCCCGAAGCGAATACTGATGCCATCGCCATAACTCGTGGAATAGTTACTACCAACTGTGGTATTCGCTAGCCAGCCACTGGGCATAATCACCATATTGCCATTAGTTTGTACAATGCTTTGTACCTCAGGCATTTCTGATTCATCGTTAGAGCGCCCGACAATCACGGTTGACCCTACTTCCGGTACTGTTTGCATATGTTGAGCCAGCTTGATCCACACCGGCCCCTGCCCGGCCATATCCCCGGTTACCAGATCAATCAGCATTCCCCTTTCGGAAAAGTCCTCCGGAGCTTTGTTATCGAGATAACGCGCATCTTCTGTTTCAACCTCGAAATCAGTTTTTCTACGGTACTTCCAACCCTTGGGATGGGTGGCACCACCTGTGGCCAACACGGTTCCAAGCACTGCGCCCTGTTGAGTATCCTGGATATTAAACGGCGTAACCAATAGAGAAGGATCTGTTGCCTGGAAACTGTTGCTGTACAACTCCGTAGCACTCATCTTGTGTTGTACCTGGGTAACTACCAGTTCCAGGTTATCAAGTTCCGGTCTGATTTCTGTTGTTTTTTTCGTCACCTTGCCCTTGTCAAAACTGTATTCTGGCGAGTCAAACGTCGCATCTGAAATCGTTTTAAATGTGTGCCCGGCACTGAGCAATGGACTGGTAGACGAACCACTTACTCCACTCGCCGCTGAGTTAATCATCTGCCAGTTTTTATCTGTCAGAGGCTCTGAATCATCCCCGGCTCCGTATTGGTAAACTTTATAATCGTGGAACGGCAGCGTCGATTTGCCTTCAATTTCACCCTGGTAAGGTACAAAGCCTGCGATACTGTCTGACTCCCAGGCGGCTTCACTGCGTACTGCCAATGCCTGCACTCCGGATGTCGCAAGCGACTTTTTGAATTGATACTGTGTGATACTTGTATCCTGTTCATAGCTCTGTGCCTGCTCATTAGCTTCAATATAATTCAGCACAAGATCCTGTTTCTGCTTGCCAACAGTCCGTTTCAGAATCTTATAGTAGTTCTTATTGGTAATGACCATGGTGTGCTTGTCTTCTGTATGACAGAAGTAATAGCAAATGAAGGCTTTTTGCATCAAACGCTGAATAAATGCAAAATCGGTCTCACCGGCTTGCAACCAGTCCTGCTGGCGGTCGATCGCGAAGGTATCAACATTCATTTCGAAATCAATATTGTGATAGCCAAGCACTTCGGAAATCACATCTTCAATAGTTTTATTGGTATAGAGTTGGTAGCGGTTTGTCAGTGTGGCTTTCCATAGCACCGGTTTTACCGTTGCCTGGTAAACACCGGGGTCTGCATAGGAGAAATCACTGATAATACCGTTGAAATAGCGTGCGCTGACTTCTTCACCGGCGTTCTTTTCCTTGCTTGGGCGAACATAGGTAATAGTCGTTTCAGCACCAAGCATATCATCCACATGAAACTTTTTACGCCCCGCAGAATAGTCATTTGCGCGCATTTCAAGCTGAAATTCAAAAGGCTGGGAAATACTTTCACTTCCCTGGACGGAATCCAGACGTAGAGTTTCCTCACCGATAGTTTGTGATTGTTTCCCTGTTGTTTTGATGGTAACCCATAACGGCGACTTCTCTATCTTGACGCCTTCGACAACCAGATCACCAATATTTGACGTTCCCATAAGTATGTCAGATCCTTATCACATATTCACTGCAGCCATCTGCGCCATCCCGCG
Organism: Pseudomonadales bacterium; assembly: GCA_028280345.1. Lineage (GTDB taxonomy): Bacteria > Pseudomonadota > Gammaproteobacteria > Pseudomonadales > UBA7239 > JANQLY01. Next base: position 75,261 of record JANQLY010000016.1, read on the forward strand.
CTTTCAGCCAGGAATTTTGCCCAAGTCTAAAACCGTATTCACTATCGTGCTCCAGTCGAGATCGTGGAATCTCATCCTTATTAATCAGCAGACTCACAAGGCAATCCCACTGCTGATTGCTGGCAAAATGAATCACAGAAACCAGTTGCGCATAGTAATCACCACCGGGTAATAATTTGTTCAGCGTTGCAAAGTCCATCGGCCCCATTTCCATGTTGATGAGACTCTGTTGATCCCAATAGCGGCGACCAATAATGGTGTTATCACCCAAAGAACGGTGGGCACTGGCATCTCCAAGCCGCAGACAGTCTTCTTTGTCAAAACGATGCCACTGTCCAATCATCTGTTTGATATCCACCCTGACGTTAAACAGGGAGATCACAAGATTAATAATGTAGCTTGTGGATTTTCTCGGGTTATTAATCAGCCCTGCGTAGGTCTGAATAACCCGGCGTGACAGTGCGATGCGCTCGAACAGCTCTTTATTATTAAATCCAGCAATAGAATCCACCTTGCCAGCCATTTTTGACTTGTTCGGTGTCACTGTCGTTAACGACATACTGTTTTTATCCCTTGCAAGATAGCGCAGAGCCAGCAGACGGTGATTAAAAATATCGAGAAAATCTCGAATCGTTGCATTGCTATCAGCCAAGTCATCAGTGACCCATTCAATATAAGGCTGGGGCAACGGCCCATTGAGCGCCATCAAACCAAATTCTGCTGTACCCAAATTCGGTGGCCTGTCTTCATTTTGTGCTCTACGCAGATAGCTGATATAGCTGGGCGGAAAGTCATAGCGTACGTCAGACTCCATAGTAAAGGCACGATCAATTCTGTCACACTCATCTTCACGATGATCGTGCTCGCCTTTTTCAATCAGGAGCAATTTGACCAGCTGATAAAAGCCAAAATGCTGCGCATAATTGTCTACGCACTCCTTCAGAGTACGATCTGTTCGCCAGCTAATGCTTGCCATTCTTTAAATACACTCTTTCTTTGCTCGGTGAACAATTTCACTTTGGTAAAACTGTTTACGTTGACATACATGCCGAGAAAACGCCTGAGCACCTCCCCGAACAAAATAATGCTACCGCCGTCAAACATATCCTCATCTATTGACAGGCTGACTTCCATACCGCGACAGAAACCACGCCACTGATCCTTGCCGATATGCTGCACGATACGACGACAGGAAAGATCCTTGATACTTGCCACTTGCACGTAGTGGCTTTTAGAACGCTCATCACTATAGATTTGCAAAATATGTTTAAAAGCATCCAGACCGTCTTCTGCCAGCGATAAATGGTTCAGTGACAGATTAGATACCAGCTGCCAGCTTTTGCTTTTATTTAAACGCGGCGCCTGGTGCATGGAAGGCTTGGTTACGATACGCGCCGCACGGATTGGTCCCGGGCCTTGTAATTTCAAGGCTTCCCCTACTCGCATCGATTCCGGCAAACGTCGGTTGGTGCACAATGATGAAATTGACAGCACATCGTCCACTGTGTCATTTAAATCAAATTTATTGCGATGCACTGAGATAAAGCTTTCTGTCCCTGGTACACTTTTTAACTCGCTAAGTTCCAGTCTCGTGCTGTAAAAGGACTCGCCTTCATTGAGCAGATCATAGTCAATCCCCATATAGGCATGTAGGCGCTCCGGAGCTCCCTCTTTTGGCACAGCCTGCACATCGAGAATACTATGCACCTCACAATAAGCATGATTACGCGAGTCACCAATTAAACGGTATTCATGGCGCTGCTCATCGAGCCTGACGGGATTTAGCTGCTTGCGAAACAGGTTAACGAGGGGAATACAGTTAAGACGTAAACAATGTGAATCCGGCACAAGACTGCTGCCTGGTACCCGATCCAGCAAAAACATTAATTCGAATTCCCGGGTAAAGCCCTTGCTTTCAATACCTTCAATATCAAAGAACAGAAATTTCTCAGGAAAAGAAAAATACTCCTGCAAGATTCGGTAGGCGTGGTGGGAATTGGTATGGTATGGCAAGGCTGCCTCTTGCATAGAGAACCCTCGCCACTGCAGGTTATCCACCGGTAGAATTGTTATCTCACCATTAGCTTTATTCCTTACCGCAACACTCAGCAAATCGTTTGCCAACAGATCATAAATTGCGTAGGCACTTTCCGGCTTATTTAACATACCACTGATAAAGAAGCACAAGTTATCAAGCCCATAGGCGTGAATCGGATCCGGGCCGGTATTGTTAATATTAACCCGGAGTATGGAATGAGCCTTTTCCAGTGCGCCATTAACTTCATCGGGCAACTCTTCCGACACCACATCCTGTGCCTGTATAAATGACACATCATTGACTTCCAATGGCCGCAGAATTGTTTCGTAGCAAACACGCATATTGCAGCGCACCCGGCTACCTTTACTGCCTTCAGCGTTAGCGTAAAGCTCACGACCAACATCCAGTTTCCAGCCGCCTTCAAAATTGGCGCCATCGGGAATCACCTCCGGCTGCACAACAAACATCGACGGTAACGGTTTAACAAGATGGGGATAAAGAATACTGAGCAACTGATTCGGAAGTGTACTCTCTTCCGCATCCATATCGCGGCGCAAGCTACCCGTTAGATAGGCAAACGCCTGCAATAGCAGCTCAACATGAGGATCTGACGATTTTCCCTGACTGAGTTGCAGCTCATGGGCAACTCGAGGGTAGTCCTCTGAAAAATCTTTTGCTCGGGTTCGCAGGTAGTCAAGTTCCCTCAGGAAATAACCATACATACCCTGTTCTTGCACATCCGGCATAGACATAACTGTCTCTCATCTTTTAATCGTCCAACTGTGCGTGGAATACAAAGCGCTCGGGTTCTTCATCGATGTACAAATCACCTGTGATTTGCACTGAGCGTGTATTCCAGCTTTTACCTCCTGCCAGCTGAACTTCAACATTCCGCAACCGCGGCTCATATTCCTCAATAATCTCCTCTATATTCCGAATCATGTCTGCCAGATCGTTACTGCTGTTACTACCAACGTTAACAACACTTGGCAGACCGTAATTCAGAATATTGCGCGACTTTCTTTGCTCTCCCACATAGCGGGTTCTAAGCAGTCGCTGCACATCGGCAATCACTGTTTGCTTGATGATCTCATTGGTCAGCATATCCCGACCCGCGTGTGGATCACTCAAACGATAAAACAGTGGCCGTTGCATCTGATCAGCTCCGTGCCAATCGCTTAGGTAAAGTTACCAATCGGGCGGTTTCTCGCCACACTCCAGCCTGCGTGGAACTGACCACCGTTAACAGTATCGGCACGCTGTACGTTGTAGGTCCACGTAATCTCTGTGAAATTCAGCTTGAATTGCTCTGTCGGCATATCATCAGGATGTGACTGGAATTGGATTTCACTGATAATCGCATCACGCAAGCTGATCGTCATAATGTTTGCAATACGGTCACCAGAGTTGCGCAGAATATAAATCTTGGTCGGCTGCTTTGTGCCCACACCAAGCGGTTTGGCGCGCAAGCACAATTCATTGAATTTTACCGATGACTTGTCAACGTACTTAACGCAGGTAAAGTCGGTAATAATCGGACGCCCCGAGGTACGTGCAGAGTTACTCACATCTGTGGTTACCTGCTGTTTCATACCCTGGTTTACCGAAACCAGCTCGATACAGTTTTTGCCGTCGAATGGAAAGGCCGGCGATTCTTTGGAATATTCTTCATTAAATTTATTCCATGGCAAATCACCGGTTCCCTTGTCACCATCGATCAAACTGCCACCTTTTGCCCAGTCGTTGTCACCGAGCCCAACCGCACCCGGATCGCCGGGCTGCATTAAAATCAAGTCCATATCTGACTCCTTACAGTACTGATAAAGGTTTAGCCCGGAATCTCTGCAACCAGACGAATCGATGCAGTGAGCTCTTCAAGTTGAAAATGTGGACGCAGAAATACCACCGCGTTATAAGCGCCAGGTTTGCCATTGATTTCTGTAACCACCACATGACCCTGCTGCAGCGGATAAGCCGCCTTGGCTTCCTGTCCGGCACTTTCGTCAAGCAATACGTACTTGGAAATCCAGTTATTGAGGTATTCCTCAATACTTGATCGCGTCTGGAAGCTGCCCACCTTGTCACGCATAATGACCTTGATATAGTGCGCAAAGCGCGAAGCGTTGAGCACATAGGGCAACATCGCAGAAATCTGCGCATTGTTATTCGCAGAGTCGGTATTGTATTTTTTCGGCTTGTTGGTGGATTGACCACCAAAAAACGCTGCCTTGTCAGTACCCTTGCAATGACAAATTGTCATAAAACCAAGATCGTTAAGCTCTTTTTCACGGCGATCAGTAATTGATACCTGAGTCGGACAGGTAATTGCCGTATCGCCATCTGCTGTTTTAAAGGTGTGAATCGGCAAATCTTCGACAAGGCCACCACCTTCAACACCACGAATAGCCGCCGTCCAGCCGTAGTGTGCAAACGCGTTGGTAATTCTTTCGGTCAACACATAGGCAGCATTTGCCCAAAGGTATTTGCTTGCATCAATGCCATTGACATCTTCTTCAAAAGTAATGTCATCAACTACAGTAAAGTCTTTACCGTATACCTGACGCATCAATACCTTGGGCAAGGTCAGCGTCACGTAACGTGAATCTTCTGTTTCACGAAAACCACGCCATTTGATCAGCTCGGCACTTTCAAAGATTTTTGACAAATCACGGGGCTTGGAAAGACCGCTGAAATTGTTCATATCAAACAATTTGGCATAGGCGGATGCAATAAACGGCGTGTGCGCAGCAGCTGCTACATTTGAAATCCTTTCAAGTAAGGCAATATGCTCTGGATGACGGCCAAATTCAAAGTCGCCCACCAACATACTGAAGGGGTCGCCACCATAAGTGCCATACTCCTCCTCATAAATTTTCTTAAACAGTGCACTTTGATCAAACTCAACCGCTTTTTCCAGATCCTTAAATAACTCGTCGCGAGTCGCATTAAGCAGTTTCAACTGCAGGGTTGAGCTCGTTTCTGTATTCATCACAAGGTAGCTAAGTCCGCGCCATGCAGCCTCAACTTCCTTGAATCCCTCATCGTGTAGAATAAGATTCAACTGCGCACCCAACGCCTTATCAATGCTGACAATCTGCTCACCCATAAGCGCCGGGCCATCTTTGACATTATCATCAGCAACAGTGGTCAAAACACTGGCTGTGAACTGACCGATCATCTCCATTGCATAGGACTGCTGATTCTCATCCAGCGCCATAGCGCCTTCACCACTGATCATCGCCTTCATCGTGTCAGTCTGTGCGACATCTTTCCATTCTTCCGGCTTCTTGTCCTTGAACGCATCGGTGAGTTCCTTGCGCCAGCCAAGCTCTGCTTTCTGCTGGGTCAGCGCATCTTTGCGCTTGTTCAGGCTGGCAATCTTGTCTGCGTCAGCAGTTGCATCAAGACCGGAAATTTCCGTATCGATTTCACTGATTTCTGCATCCAGCTCGTCCGCCGTCTTCTTGATAACAACCAGTTTCTCGACAATCTGATACAGCGGATCATTACCATCCATTTTGGCAACAAAATCCCGCAGGCGGCAACGCGCCTTATACAGCTCATTAAGGGCCGGCAGCTTTTTCGTAATACTGAGCGGATCAAAGTCATCCATGGACTCAAGCAGCAGGATTTCGTTAAGCGGCTGCCCGTTGTTATCGCCAGGCAGTACATTCTCTACCTGGAGCACAACGCGCGGCTTAATCCCGGCCATCACCTTGTTAAGATTATCGCGATCAATTTTGACAAACTTTCTGTCCTTGAGCGGTGGTATATCCCTGTCAGGATCACGCTTGCCGCCTAGATCAGCAAGAATACCAACAATAAACGGTAATTCCCTTTGCTCAATCGCGTCGCCTATTTCCACATCGTAGGTGATCTGCACACGTGGCGGGCGCACTCTACTCAGTATGTGTTGTGTACTTTCAGCCATTTCTAAATGCTCCTGTACGTTTAATCATTAGGAAATTTTTAGCAATCATCCGCTGCATCAGGATTTCCTATACATTTCTCTACCATCGTTCAAATGAACTCTGATGACTTCTCCCTTCCGTTCCAGCATATCCAATGCCAGTTGGACGTGTTCGATAGAGTCGTTAAACCGTTGTTGCAATAACCACCATTTGGCGACACCATCGATTGTTTCTGACGCATTAGGTCTCGTTACTAGATATCGTTTGATTGCCTCTGCTGTAGAGACAATTTCTTCTCTTGCATATGAAGCCACAAAACTTCTCCTGTTGTGACGCAATTAAAGAACCCTAGCGGGACCTCGCCTTTTAATTCGACGTACCCTTGTTAGAGCAACCGGCGTGCCAGTTTTTATTTTTATCTGTAAGTGATTGTTTTAAATAGATTAAGTATTTTTTGCTTTATTGAATAAAAAACTATGCGGGTAAAAAACAACCCATTGTATTTTTTATATTCTTTTATAAAACAACAGCATAGAGATTTTCAACTAACGGGATACTTTTTACCCACGGGATGCTTTTATCCCAACTGAAAAGCTTTTACATTTTTTAACCACAAAACAAAAAACAGCAAAATATTTTGCTGTTACAAACAAAGTTATAGAGGGTTAAAACGAAATACGAATACAGCCGATGCTATATGGTGTCACATAATGTATTGTTCGCGATCGATACCATATTTTTTGACCAAACGACCAAACGCGCGTCGGTCCTTACCTGCCCGCCTTGCTGCGAGCGTAATGTTACCGGAACACTCCTTGAGAATTTCATGCACATACTGACGCTCGAAATCCTGCACCGCCTTGTTTTTTTCTTCACGAAAATCGCCGAGTATCGATAGATTTTCCAGCTTTTCGAGCTGTTCGTTAACCATTGTGAGAATATCCGGGTTACCTTTTTGTTCCCGGACATGAATGACCTGACCATCGGAGAGAATACAGATTCGATGCAGGTAGTTTTCCAGCTCTCGAACGTTGCCGGGCCAGGCGTAATCCTTAATCCACTCCAGTGTTAATGGATGCAACGCTTTTACATCAAGCCTGTATTGTCGGCAGTATTGACTGATAAAGTGATTGACGAGCAAGTCAATATCATCACCACGTTCGCGTAACGGCGGCACAGAAACACTCAGCACATCAAGACGATAGAACAAATCCTGACGGAAGCTGCCGCTATTAACGAGCTCCTGCAAGTTCTTATTACTCGCACTAACCACGCGCACATTGGCGGTTTTAATCTTTTCACTACCAATCGGGCGAAATTCTTTTTCTTGCAAAAAGCGCAGTAGAGAAACCTGCGCTTTGGGCGACAAACTATCTACCTCATCAAGGAACAACGTGCCGCCATCAGCTTGCTCTAACAGGCCTGTCTTGCTACGGCGCGCATCGGTAAACGCCCCCTTTTCATGACCGAACAACTCACTGAGGAAAAGCTCATCATTAAAAGCACCGCAGTTAACCGGTACAAATGCAGAATCGCTGCGTTCACTGCAATAGTGAATACCGCGCGCCACGAGTTCCTTACCGGTACCCGTTTCGCCTGAAATCAGTATTGGCGCGTCAAAACCGGAAACTTTAAGAATCAGTTGCCGCATCCCTTCTATTACTGGAGACTCCCCAATAATAGTTAACCGCAATAAATCAACTGCTAACATATTCTCCGCAAAGGCCCGAACTGCCAGGCCGATGTCCCTTACTCTCCCTTTGCATCTATCAGGGCAATTTGCGCCGCTGATAAACCCCTGTGCTTTGAAGTGCCACCTGTGTTCAGTTGGTGGAAATGGAAAACAGATGTCAGTGGCTTTTAATCTGACGCTCTGAATTCAACAAGAGCTGGCAAGTTATTTGATTTTCATTTTATTGTCAACAACTCCTCAACAGGTTTTGAATTTTCTTTTAACGGTTGAAGTCATCGGCAGTATAATCGTAACGACTAAAGCAAAACTCACAGGTTACCGTTAACTTGCCCTGTTCAAGAAGAACACTGTCAATTTCGGCAGGCTCCAGGGTTTCAAGTGCTTCCAGGTAGCGCTGCCGGGAACAGGAACACTGCCAGGCAACCGGGTTTTCATCGAACAGGCGAATATCGTCTTCCACATACAGCCGTTTGAGCAGGGTCATCGGTGACAATTCCAGTAATTCCTGCGCAGTTAACGTCTGCAACATCTGCATCGCATAGCCCCACTGCTGCTGGCGCACATCCACATCGGCGACACGTTGCTGCGCTGTCACCGGCAATTGCTGCAACATAAAGCCCCGCGCTCTGCGCTGATCGACATCAACCGCAAAACTGAATTGGCTTGCCAACTGCTCACTTTGCTCAAAGTAGTATGTGAGGCTATCTGCCAGGCTATCACCAGCAAGTGGTACGATCCCCTGATAGCGCTCCCCTTTTTCCGGCTCTATCGTGATCGCAAGAGTCGCTGTCGCAAACAGCTGTTTGAAATCAAATCCACAACTCCCATCGACACAGGTAAAAGCCTTACTGTCGTAACGGGCAATACCGCGCAACTGCTGTGTATGCGTGCTTTCAGCCATCATCAGCGTTACCGGCCCCTCTGCTCTTATCTGTAAAACCAGCCGCCCTTCAAATTTGATAGAGGTACTCAGCAAGGCACTGGCGAGCAGAAACTCTCCGAGCAACACAGCGACAGGCTCCGGGTAGGCGTGATTATCCAGCGCCTGGGCAAAACCATCATCGAATGCGATGTACTCACCGCGAATATCAAAGGCCTCAAATATAAAACGCTGCATAAAATCTGCAGCTTTTGAGGGTTGTTTACTCATCGCTTTCCGCCGTGCCTGTAAATGGCAGGAATTCTATCTGGAAATAGCCAAATATCAATTACTTAACTCACGTATCGCTATCAGTGAACCAGTGAGGTTTGTTGAATATTTTCAACAAACCAGCGCAGGGCTTTACCTTTTGCCCCCTTGCGCCAGATCAGGTGCAAGGGGCTTTGTGCTTGATCACTTGCAAACGGCAATACAACAAGATCCCCGCTTGCAAGCAAACCCTGAATGCGCTGCAGCGGCAAAAATCCGACACCCAACCCCTGCACCTGAGCGGTTATTTTTTGCTCAAGTGTAGCAACACGCAGCACAGTCTGGCGGTCAAAAACCCGTCGGGTTAATGGTGGCAGACTATGAGCACTGTCTCTGACAACAACAGCACGGTAAGGCAGTAAATCCTGTTCAGTAATGGTTCGTTTGAGCGATACCAGTGGATGATCCCGTGCTACCGCCAGCTGCCACTGCGTATTATCAATTTCGACAACGCGCAAACTGCGTGTGTTGGTATTAGGAGGTGCCTCGGTTGCGCCGACCACAAGATCAACCCGGCCTTCGATCACCGCTTCCCAGGCACCACCAAGCACTTCTTCATAAAGATTAATTTCAATACCGGGCTGCAATTCGTCAAATATCCCGATCAACGGGTAGACACGCGTAAAAGGGTAAATAGTATCAATAGCGATGTTGAGGCAGGACTCCCAACCCGTATCCACCTGGCGTGTGGTCTCCACCAGACGCTCTGCCGCCGCCAGGATATCGCGCCCCTGCTCAAGTAATACTCGCCCCGCCGGGGTCAACACGGAGCGGCGCCCCTCCTTGCGAAACAATACCACGCCGAGGTCTTCTTCAAGCTTGCCCACGGTATAGGTAACCGCAGATGGCACTTTGTACAAGGCTCCCGCCGCTGCGGCAAAGCTACCCTTGCGATCAATCGCATCAAGCACTTCGAGGGCTTCCAGTGTCAACTTGCCCGCCATTCAGCCTCCCGCTTGAATCAGCAGTATTAAGGGTTTGGAAAATTTGAAATATCTACTGATTTTATTCGCTAATACCCTCTACAGGCAAATAAAACCAGAGGTTTAGTCATCAGCTTTTCTGAATACTTGGCTTTTGTAAAACCAATAGCATCTATAAATCAGCTAACGGTTTTGCAACCATTCCGGCAAAAGGCCATATCAAAGCAGCAAAAATTAAAACTGTGCTGAAGGTGTGGACTGAGAGAGTGTCATTTCTTCCTCGGACATATCTGCCTGAATACTGTCAAATAATGGTGTACTCAGGTAACGCTCACCGGTATCTGGCAACATGCACAGAATATTACTGCCCGCGGGGGCGTTCTGCGCAACTTCCAATGCGCCGGCAAAAGTTGCTCCGGCACTGATACCGACAAAAATACCCTCTTCCTGCGCGAGGCGCTTTGAGCACTCGAGCGCTTTTGGTCCGTTGATCGCCAGCACCTGATCAATCCACTTCGCCTCAATCGCATCATCGGTGAGCTTGGAGATAAAGTCCGGTGTCCAACCCTGCATAGGATGCGGATTAAAACCCGGGTGACTCTCGGCAGCACTGCCATCATCATTGGTCGCCTGCTTAATTCCACTGCCGATCAATCCGGCATTTTCCGGTTCGCAAACTACAATCGCAGTTTCCGGGCTCTGCTCGCTAAATACACGCGCTACGCCCTTGAGAGTGCCACCAGTGCCATAACCGGTAACCCAGTAATTGAGTGTCTCACTGCCAAAAGCCTCAAGAATCTCGGGTGCAGTAGTACGCGAATGCATATCCGCATTGGCCTCGTTTTCAAACTGGCGGCATAAAAACCAGCCGTTTTGTTCAGCAAGTTCACGGGCCTTTAACACCATACCGCTACCTTTTAGCGCAGCCGGTGTTAATACCACCCGAGCACCGAGAAAACGCATCAGCTTGCGCCGTTCAACACTGAAACTTTCCGCCATCGTCACCACCAGCGGATAGCCTTTTTGCGCACAGACCATCGCAAGCCCGATACCGGTGTTACCACTGGTCGCCTCCACAACCGTCTGCCCGGGCTTCAAGGCACCGCTTTGTTCTGCATGCTCGATGATGCCGAGTGCGAGGCGATCCTTGACTGACCCCATCGGATTAAATGCTTCAATCTTTACATAAAGGTTCACATGAGCCGGAGCAAGTTTGTTGATTTTTACAACCGGCGTGTTACCCACAGTTTCGAGAATGGTTTCGTACCTGGTCATAGCGGCGACTTCCATAGAGATTACAAGTCGTCATTATGCCTGGTTATTAATTCAACACAACCATTCTGTTTATGGCCTTCAACTTCAACAACTTTGCCAGTAGTATATTGACTTTCGTCAAAGGAGAGAGAATATGACAACCGCCAGGAAAAAGTCAGTCAGGAAAAAACCCGCTCCCAAAACCACGAGGAAGAAAGCTGCAAAAAAACGCACCACTGCAGTAAAAAAAGCAGCACCCAGGAAAGCTGGCAAGAAAGTCAGCAAAAAAGCTGTCAGTTCGAACAAGGATGAACGCAAAACCGGCAAAAAGAAAACCCCCAAGCCCATGGATCAGATTGCATTTGAAGAGCTTGGCGAGAAGCGTCTTAAAAGCCTGCAGAAGAAGGTTCTAAAAACAGCGAAAAGTCAGCACCGCATGGCAGAGTCGGAAACCCGACGCAAGCTGCGCGAAAGAATGGGCGATGCTGCCTTGAAAAAACTGGAAGCACGCCTGCTTTGGGGCGAGTAAATAGTGAGCAACGAATCGAGGACTAAATCATGCAAACAAGTGGATGGATAGACGGCTATCGTATTGATTATCAAACCGGTGCTTACGAATGGGATTCAAACTCCTGGCTACCGCCGGTATTATTAACTGGCGCCCCGGGAATCGGTGTGGCGCGATTGTATTTTGATGTGGAAGTACCACCGCCAGCAGGCGGCGGCCTTATCTGGCCATGGATTCCACGCCAGCCTTATATTGATCTCAATCCTGACGTCAATATAGAAGCAATAAAAAAGCAACTGGACACCCAGCGCATTATTGTTACCTGGAATGACGAAACACTGAAAGTAATTCGCATTATTGGCTATCAGGATGTGGACGCAGATACCGACACCGATGAAGCAACGACCCTGGTAGACATCAAAACTGCCGCCGAGTCCATTTCAGACGCTGTGTCAGCAGATCCGGGCAACAATATCGAAGCAATCAATGCTGCATTAGCCGCCATCCAGCAAGCAGCAGATGCTATTAGCAATGCCGTGGCCAGTAGTGGTGATATCAACTCCAACCTCACCGAGATTAATAATGCGGTATCCGGCGGTGGAGATATCAACACCAATCTCAGCGAAATTAATACTTCTCTTGGCGCTGCAGGTCATATCAATACGTCACTCGGAGAAATCAAAACCGAAACCGAGAATGTTGCCGAGTCAGTGGAAATCAGCGCACAAGAATCCTGACAATTCCAAACTCCACCAAACAATAGTCATACAGGCGTCGCGCCATAGCGGTGGCCTGTATGACAGTTGATGCTATTCCGGCAATTGCACCGGAATACTGACAGAAAAAACTGAACCACAGGGTTTATTCTCACGCACTTCGATGCTGCCCTGCATAAGCTCTACAATACTCTTTACAATTGACAGTCCCAAACCCGTACCACCGTATTTACGCGTCGTCGTGGAATCACTTTGCCAAAATGCCTTGAACAGCTCCGCTTTTTGTTGTTCTGGCACACCAGGGCCATTGTCTTTTACCTCGAATATCAGACAGGAACCCATAGCATCAAAGCCCACTTCAAAAGCCACCTCGCCAGACTCGGTAAATTTCACCGCATTGCTGAGCAAATTATTCGCGATTTGTTTGAGGCGTATTTCATCACCAATCAGCTGTTCAGGCACCGCATCGGCAACCACATAATTGAACTCAAGCCCTTTTTGTTCCGCGATAATGGCAAAACCCTGCGCTACCCGCTCAAAGCTGCTGCGCACATCAAACATAACCTGCTCAACAAACAACTGGCGCTCTTCCAATTTTGAATAATCAAGTACAGCATTGAGCAAGCCTAGCAGTTCTCGCCCCTGCTCATTAATAATAACCGTTAATCTTTTCTGCTCTTCGTTTTGTTCGGTATCTTTTAACAGTTGTGACATCCCGATAATACCATTAAGCGGCGTTCTAACTTCGTGGGACATGCGTGCAAGAAAATCACTTTTCGCCTTGCTGATAGCATGGAGTTCGGCACTTTCCACGGCCATTTGTTTATAGTTAATTAATAGCGAAATATAAAGAAACAGAATCAGCAGACCAATCGCTGTTTGCATTACAAGATCAATACGGAACGCCTGGTCAATCAGACCTACACCCATGAAGAACGCAAATAACAACACCAGGTAATACATCGACCAGGAGATTGAATAATATCGTCCATTGACATCAATGCGATTGGCACACAGCCAAATTGACAAAATCCAGTTCGCAAACTGAACGAGTGAGGCTACGATAAAAGCAGCCGTTAACCAGGCCACCACGATCCGGTAATCAATGATAAAAAATAGCGCAAGAACCAACAGGAGAAATGCCACTACCAGATTGTTAAACCAGTAAAGCTTAGGGCTGTATTGCTTTATCGATAGATAGGCGTTTGCAAACAAAATGGAAAAGATTGATAACGAAACAAACATGCCTGTTTCAAAGGCCATCTGCAACTGTGGAGCATCAGGTACAACGAGGCGCCCAAAGAAACCACTTCTAACAAAAAACAACCCGGTTGCTGAAGCGACATAACCAAGGAAGTAGAAAAAGCTCAACCGCCGTGTTGCGATCAACAGGCCAAGCCCTGCGACCAGATATAACTCCAGATTGCCAAAACTCAACCACATTCCATAGACATGGCTGCGTGTATCACTAGCAAAATAGGCCTCATCTTCAACAAAGGTATTCGGCAGAAAAGAATCTGCCCGACCATCAACCCGAATATACAAATCAACAACGGCTTCAGGTTCGACAGTCAAGGGCAATACAAAGTACTCATGATCATAGGGGCGCGTCTTCCATGGGTGCAAGCTCCCGGTTGTGTGACGCTTATACAGCCTGTTATCAACTACCCGATAGTATTCAATGTGATGAATCATTGGATCTTCGCTGACAAGGTAAATCTGCCGTTGCACCGCGCTATTAGCGACTCGCAAGTGGAACCACGCGGGAATAATAGTCATAAACGGGCGCTTGAACTCGCGCGCCGGCTGCCACGGCTGCTGCCGAGGCGCGCTCAATATATCTTCGATAGTAAGTGGATTATCAGGCTGCTCATGGAAGTACATCGCCATTCCGGAAATAGCGACATGCTCGCCTGCCTCAATCGAGGCAACATCGAGCACTTCAGGAACCTCTGTATCAGGTTGCGCTGAAAACGCAAAAGCACGAGATGCTGCCAGCAGTACCAGCATTGTCAGAAACAGCACAGCGCATTTCGGCCCTGAATCAAAATGATGCTTCATGAACCCTGCCACCACCGATAGATACCATGCGTCCGTAGCACAGACATTCCTGTCAGCCTGTCGTTTAAATCAGTGGCCCCCTGCCAACAACTTCAAAGATCCTTTTAGCTTTATCATGTATGCTGCTTCGAATATAAAGCTTCAGGTGCCAGCGATTACCTGCACCCTGCAAAGGGTTACTATACGCATAAACAGAAGGACTGCCTAGATAGCTGGTGTTAAAGCAGAAGAAGAGAATTAAAAAAGCAGATCAGGCGTGGGAAGGTTTGGCCTGATCTGCAGAATGAGGGAATCCATCCCCTCAGTTGGGCGCTTTTCCGGGGCAGGAAAAGCACAGGGCGAGGAGCCGATTAAACTTTATCTAGCACCCGTAATAACCAATTAATGGGTGGTCCAGCTGCATGTACTCATCATCCTGCGATGGCAAATCAATTTCTCCACCAGCATTCGCGCTGAGGCGTGTACCGGGATAGGCACTCTGCTCATAGAAATCCTGGTCAGCAAATTCGCTATCCTGGCTTTGCGCATAAATGTAGTTGTGCATGGTTTTCATGATTTAGTCTCCGATAGATAAAATAAAAATGGCTTGAGATTCAAAAAAGTTAAAGGCTCTATAAATGAGGAATTCCAGAGCGCTGTTCGCGCATCGCCTGGCGCTCAGCCGCCCAACGTTCGATATCGCGCCAGCGAACTCCCTTGCTGATATCCAGCTTTCCATTCAATAGTGAACAGACCCGAGGCTCCGGTAGATCGCTGAGCTCACAAGCTGTCGTCACAATAGTGTTTGGCTGTTTCACAATCATGCTCCTTAATCAGGTTGTTAAACGTTCAAAGGCTAACTTCGCTATGGTTCTCGCCAGGCTATTGCCGGCTAGACACCCAGCACTGCCTGTCTGGTTTGCAATGCCAGCACCAGAGCGCCACTGCCTATAAACAGGTGCAAACTGATTAGCACCGCAAAGTTTTTGGCCACACGGGTATTAGCCTGGATCTTTTTAAAGCTTGTCTCGGTCATGATGATCTCCTTGTTTTGGAAATGTCTCGATTCGTTGAAGACAATATAGAACCAAACCTCACAAATAACAAGTTTTGTTTATGTTAAAACTAAACAATATTACTGTGAGATATACCTGGTATAAATTGAATACCTCGTGATAATTTTTCTATATATTCAATATAATCATATATTTATAAATACTTTATAAAGTAAATTATTACGATAAAGAGATTTCAGTTGCAAAAATAATGATTGACGCTATAATCTATACATTTCCTATACAAAAAATTGTTTAGTTGTATTCAATAGATAGTCATAGAGGTTCAACATGTCTGAATTCAGTATTGGTGCTACAGCAAAACTGACAGGAATTACCGTCCACAACCTGCGCATATGGGAAAAGCGCTATGGGCTGAGTGCATCGGGTAGAACAGAAAGCGGCCGACGTCTGTTCAGTCAGGCGGATATTGATCGTTTAACCCTGATCAAACGCTGTATTGACCTTGGCCATAGTATTAGCCATCTGGCAAACCTTGATGAGCAGGAACTTCGGCAAATTTTCGCCGATCTAAGCAATGCCGACCTCGGCAGACTCGATACGGAAAATCTATCACTAAGCCTCGCCTATATCAGTGCCGGCCCCTGCCCACTCAATGAAGAACGACTCAGTAACCTCGATATTCATCAGCTATCCCACTTTACATTGCTCGAAAAATTACGCGAGCCAGTGAATAAGGCCGATATCGTCATCATCGATTCTGCGTTTATTACCGAAGAGATGCTCAATCAGGTTGCGAGCATTAAAGCTACCCTGAATCCAGCCCTGATACTGTTTATTTATCGACTCGCCAACCGCAACGATCTGCAGCGTATCAGAAACCTCGGTGTACGCACGGTGCGGGCTCCGATCGAGGCACTGGAAATTGAGGATATTATCAGCCGCTTTGTTGAACGCATAAAAAACACACCTAAAACCATCGATTTCAGTCCTGAAAATATCGATACGGCAAGGACTTTTACCCGCGAACAACTCGACAAACTTGCGGAACAGCCCTACAACATTAACTGCGAATGCCCCCGCCATATTTCGGAAATCATCAAAAGTCTAGAAGCCTTTGAGCTATACAGCATGCAGTGCCAGAACAGAAATGATGATGATGCCGCTCTGCACGCAAAAATCTATCAACAAACCGCTCTGGCACGCCGCACTATGGAGAATATTCTTGGTGAAGTACTGGAAAGCGAGGGCATCACTCTGAACTGACAGGGCAAAATGCCAACCATTTTGCCATCGCCGCCACCCCTCCTCCGGACATACCATAAAACCGTTCAATGGTAGATTCACTTAAGGAGGAAATTATGGAAATACTGGCTTTTTTCACACTCGCTATCGTTAGTATCGGGGTTGCCATGCTAATGCGTGACCGCGTACTCTGGGCTCCAATTCTCGCTAAAAGGCATCAGGTACACCACGCGTTAATCCCTCCCGTCTATGACTACTATCAGATGCACCGCGATATCAGCGGCAATCTCGAAAGTAACCGGGATTTCGAGCACTACCTCAGTACGATGCTCGAAGACAAATAAATAATCGGCACACACTGTTTATTAAAGGCGCACAAATCGCTGTAATCCCCTGTTCCGAACGCGAGACAGGGGATTACAGCACGCTGATTCACTACACATTGCGGCATTGCACTCGCGCTTGCATCTGTATTAAGGTGGTTTGGAATCTCATCACGGTTTGATGAACAGGGAAATCGATGCAGGTGATCGGAAAAACAGGGCCAGGGTGGCATCCCGGAACAGTACTGTCCACACTACTGCTTTTGCTTGTATTTGTTCAACCTGCCAACGCTACCACCAGTGCCGATGACAGTCCCGTACTGGTATTCTCCATGGGCCATGCTCGCATCATGGACCACGCTACGTTCTGGACCACCCAAAACCCGGTCAACCACGCAGAGCTTATCAGCGGCAAATATGACCCTTCATTCATTCCCGTTGAAAGATCGCAGCTTTTCCAGGGGGCAGACAACTGGATTCGCATTCGCATACACAACTCTTCCGATTCGGAAGGGCGCTGGGTGCTTGATCTGGAGCAGGTAATGGTCTCTGATACCGAGCTAATCAGTCTCGACCAGGATGGGCATCTGCATCTGCAACGCACAGGCCTAAAATACAGCTACAGTAGCCGCCCCCTGCCACACAATCACTTTGCATTTCCAATTACTCAGCCTCCGAACAGCACACACGTCTACTATCTCAAGGTGAATACACCGTTCCAGTTACATTTTAATCCCTCGCTATCTGACCATGTCAGTTTTATGAAAAATCACCAGGTGAATTTTGCTTCAAGCCATCTGTTTATTGGCTTATTATTTGGTGTACTGCTCTATCTGATCGTATTGTCGTTTGGCACTCCGGACAATAAGCCTTTATGGCACTTTGTCAGCTTTGTCACGTTCGCGATTCTGCTAACCCTCTATTCGAATGGCTTCCTGATGCCGCTTTTACCTACCGGTGAATGGTTTTCCACGAGGCTCTGGCTAATACTGGAACTGTGCCTGCAAGGCAGCACTATCAATGTCATCAAAAGCTATTTCCACACTGCAGATAAATACCCGCGTATTCACTCCTACTTGTTAATCTGTCTCGTGATTACCGGCTTGCTGTTTTTATTACTGCCCTTTGTCAGCTATACCACGCTGGTACAGCTGGAACTGATGTTTGTCGCGCAGTTTATTATCGTTTTAACGAGTATCAGCATTTATGTCTGGTACCGTGAAAAAACCCAGGTAATGCTGTTCGCGATCGGCAATATCGGCCTGACGCTCTCCGGTGCCCTCTCCACATTTGCCGCTCTCGGCTTTATTACCTCAAACGACTGGCTTATCGTGCACGGTTATGAAATCGGCTTTTGCTGGCAAGCGGTGTTCTTTACCTGGGCGATTTCGAAAAAGATCAACACGCTGGCCACCTCGGCGCTGCTCGCCGAAGCCGAGAGCAAAGCTAAAAATGAATTTATTGCCAAAATGAGCCACGAGATTCGCACACCCATGAATGGCGTGCTTGGCATGGTACAACTGCTAAAAAACACCCCGGTCAATGAAGAGCAAAAGCACTATCTTGATGTTATCGACAGTTCCGGTAAAACCCTGCTCACGGTCATCAACGATATTCTCGACTATTCAAGACTCATTGCTGGCAAAGTGGAACTCAAGGAAGAGCCCTTTGAACTCAATAAATTACTCGCCGAACTCAACACCCTATTCACCGACATTGCCCATGAAAAGAAACTTTCGTTTACTATTATCGTTGCCGATGATGTTCCCAACACGCTGATTGGCGACAGTATTCGCATCTATCAGATACTCACAAACCTGCTCGCTAACTCATTCAAGTTTACCGAGACCGGACTTGTTACACTCAAGGTGAGAACAGTTCCTTCTCTGTCATCAGAAATGGGTACTGCCAGTTTGCAATTTATTGTCAAAGACACCGGCATCGGTATTTCCACAGCGGACCAGAAGCACCTGTTCCAAAGCTTTATGCAAGTTCACCTTGAAGATGCACGCCGCTATGGCGGTAGCGGGCTTGGACTATCCATCTGCAAACAGCTCGCGGAGATCATGGATGGCAACATAGAAGTCACCTCGACCCCGGGTGAAGGTTCCGAATTTGTCGCCACTCTCAATTTACATACCGTTTGAGCCCCCCTTATCTTCCCTGGAATAATTGACAGCCACTTACTGAACTCGCTACATTAAGAACCAACCATTTTAATAAATGGCGCTGCTGTGCTCTCGCATCGGTTGGTGACTGCATAGGTAGTCAGCGCTACCTGTAACGTAAAATAAACTCGGTAGCATTTCGGTTATGCCAGGTGTTGAAGTATCAATTCTAAAAGAGGCAGAAGTATCTAACAGAGGCCAAGGCAAATCTTGCCAGATCCCCTATATCTGCCACCTGCACGGTGATATTTGAGCATGGCAGAGTCTCCGGCCCACTCCCTGCTCTCTATCGACCGCTTTCTTCCGGAAAAGCTGCGCCGCCTTGATAACCCATGGCACGCATTGCAGGCGCGTATCCTGCTGTTTTTACTCGCAGTCAATATCGCTATTTTCGGGCCGGTAAGCATTCTTATGCTGTCTGTCTCACTGCTCGGCATAATGGATTTGTGGTTACCAACCCTCGTTGCACTGGTTGCGGTAACGATTCAGGGCCTGTGCCTGTTTTATTTCTATCGATCAGCTAATCTCTATATATCGCGTGTTGTCTATGCCATTCTGGCATTGGGTCAAGTAGTCTTTGCTACAGTGGTCACCGGCGGCTGGCACTCCCCCATCGCTATTTTCCTGCTCACGATGCCCATTATGATTGGCCTTGTGGTCAGCGCCTGGGAGGGTTTTGCCTTTGCTGTACTCACACTGGCCATCTACAGCACCATGTTTGTTTTGCACCTCAACGGTTACGAGTTTGTCCAGATGATGACCGAAGACTCCACGCAGTGGTGGCAGATCAGCCTCTGGCTATCGACAGCCGCAACCATTGCCGGCAGTCTATTTCTCTATAATTACTCTGCCAATGATCTGTCACGCTCCGTTAATGCCGACAAGGCGCGCCTTGAATTCGATGCTAATTACGACTCCCTGACCGGTGCTTACAACCAGCAGGCATTTCTCGACCTGCTTAACGATACATTGATGGATCCGACTCGAGTAGAAAGAGATGCTCTTGTTTATATAGAAATCAGCAATCTGCGCCATATTGATCTGCTGTTTGGCTTTGAAATAACCGACAGAGTATTAAAGGAAGTACAACAACTGATCCGCACCGCACTTGGCAATCACGAAGCGATTTCCCGTTACTCGGAAAACAGCTTTCTGGTGTTTTGCCCGCAAATTCCCGATATCGGTGCCTTTATCAGCACATTGATCCGCTTGCAGTCAATTCGTTCACAGCAGATCAGTACAGAAACTATTGATGCTATTACATTTGAAATTCTTGTCGGTGCTGCCGTCGTTGAAGGACGAGTCAGTAGTGATACCTTTGTTGATGCCGCCGTAGCCAATGCCCGCGAAGGTGATACCAGTCTGTTTATGAGGTTGGAAGAGTGAACGCGCTGATTGCCCTACTTGATCGTTTTATTCCTTACCATATTCTTGAAAACCAGGACCCAGCAATTCTTATGCGCTCCCGTGTGCTGGTTGCGGTTTGTCTGATGTACAGCGTGTCACTATTTTCCATGGTGCTTTTATTTCTGACATTGTCGCTACTCGGTATCTTGCAAGTACTTAGTACCTTACCCACCTCGGGCATCACCGCCACTATCTATACCGCCATGCTGTTCTACTTCAAACGCACAGGTAATCATCTCGTGGCCACCAATGTGATGATCATTGCCAGCTTTCTCGGCACCACCGCGTTTATTGCTGCTACCAATGGCTGGGAGTCGTCGGTGATGGTGACTCTGTTCTGTCTACCAATGATCGCCTTTTTAATGGGTGGCATACGCCCGGGGCTGTGGTGGTCTGCCCTTATCGCGCTCAACTATCTGGCGTTCTTCGTTCTGTATAAACTCGGTGTTGAGATGCCACTCGTAATTGAGGAAGATCTGCTCGACTGGCTGACGTACTGCTCCTGGATCTATGCCTGGATGGTGCTATTTGCAGGCATGGCTTTGTATAACAACCTCGCCCGGGGTCTGAGCGATTCTGTGAGTGAAGAACGGAAAAACCTTGTTACACGGGCCACCTACGACACCCTCAGTGCCGCCTATACGCGCAAGGCTCTTATCGACACACTGCGCAACAAAACTGCCAATATCAGGCAGGACAATGCCTCGCCATTTCTGTTTGTCGACTTTGAAATTACCACTAGCGAAACATTGTCGCGTAGTGTCGAAGACCACCTTGTGCAGGATGTTGTGAGATGCGTGCGCGGCGCGTTTCCGGAATACCTCACACTTGGACGCAGTCGCGGCCTGTATTTTATGGCTATTTTTGAAGAGGTTGATGACCACTGCCTCGCCGAGGAGCAGCTACTTATGCTGCAATCCCTACTTATCAAGGAGTTTGGTGATATTGGTATACGGGCCTGTATGGGAGCCGTGATGGTGCCAGACTATTCAACTGACAGCAGTACTATATTAAAAACTTCAAGAAAAGCACTGCATGAAGCGCGCAATAACCACCAGCAGTATCGACTTTATAGTGCAGAGGATCTACATGATAGCCTTGACCAAAACCATACAGACTGCATCAAGCTTTCTTATGAAAAGCTCGTCACATCAATGGCTGGCTAGAAGAGAAGCTGGACAAACCTTACCCAACCTCCACTAACTTATAAACAACGCTAGGCAGTCTCGCAAATACGAATTGCAATCTCACCATCTTCAACGGAGATATCTACTTCCCCGCCGCCACTGGCAAGCTCACCAAACAGCACCTCTTCAGCAAGCGGTTTTTTGAGCTTCTCCTGGATAACACGAGCCATTGGTCGCGCACCCATCTTCTCGTCGTAACCAATTTCCGCCAGCAGATCGCGTGCTTCGTCATCGATATTCAGCACGACTTTTTTATCGTCAAGTTGAGTCTGTAGTTCCACAATAAACTTATCAACAACGGTTTTCACAATTTCCATATCAAGGGATTTGAACTGGATAATCGCATCAAGACGGTTGCGAAATTCCGGGGTAAAGGTTTTCTTGATTGCTTCCATTCCATCTGACGAGTGATCCTGGGGCGTAAAACCGATAGAAGCCCGGCTCATCACATCAGCACCCGCATTGGTTGTCATGACAAGTACCGCATTGCGAAAATCTGCCTTGCGTCCATTATTGTCTGTCAATGTACCATGATCCATCACCTGGAGTAGCAGGTTATAGATATCCGGGTGGGCTTTTTCTACTTCATCAAGTAACACTACGCAGTGCGGATTTTTGGTAACCGCTTCGGTTAACAAACCACCCTGATCAAAACCGACATAACCTGGCGGCGCTCCGATCAATCGGGATACCGTGTGCGCCTCCATATATTCCGACATATCAAAGCGCACAAATTCCACACCCATAATTTTTGCGAGTTGCTTGCACACTTCTGTTTTACCAACACCGGTAGGTCCGGCAAACAGGAAAGAACCAATAGGTTTTTCCGGCTCGTTGAGTCCAGCACGAGAAAGCTTAATCGCTGTAGAAAGCGACATAATCGCTTCATCCTGACCAAACACGACCATTTTGAGGTTTTTATCAAGATCGCGCAGCGCCTCTTTATCAGAAGCCGAAACACTTTTCGGTGGAATGCGCGCCATTTTGGCAATAACATTCTCGATATCACCCACATTGATTTTTTTCTTGCGTTTCGACTCAGGTAGCAATTGTTGATAGGCTCCCGCTTCATCTACTACATCAATCGCCTTGTCTGGCAAAAAGCGTTCGTTAATATAGCGATCTGCCAGTTCGGCTGCGGTTTTT
>JANQLY010000005.1 GCA_028280345.1 Pseudomonadales bacterium
CCGGCTGTAAATCTTCCCGTTTTAGCAGCACAGTGTTACCAGACCGCTGCGATAACAGCGGCGCCGGATCGATCGGGCTCTCCTGTGCCACATCGTAGACGCGGGCATCCAGGATGCGTTTGATATAGGTTTTTGGCATTGCTCTGTGTTGCTGCCTTGGGTTGAAACAGTTCGCATCTTAATGATTGTTGGCCACTTACACCAGTGCTATGTATA
Organism: Pseudomonadales bacterium; assembly: GCA_028280345.1. Taxonomy (GTDB): domain Bacteria; phylum Pseudomonadota; class Gammaproteobacteria; order Pseudomonadales; family UBA7239; genus JANQLY01. The sequence goes on from JANQLY010000005.1 coordinate 217, forward strand.
GGTTCTGCTGTATTGGCAGGATATAATGCGCATTTTTCACAGCAGGCGGGCGGGATTAACAATGGCAACGACCCAGGCAATGACCCAGGATGAACTCAAACAGGCAGTGGCTCAGGCAGCGGTAGACTATATCCAGCCGAAACTTGTCGACGACATTATCGTCGGTATTGGCACGGGCTCTACAGCAAACTTCTTTATCGACCTGCTCGCTGCGCACAAGGGCAAAATTCAGGGCACCGTGGCAAGCTCGGAAGCCTCCGCCGAGCGCCTCAAGGGCCATGGGATTCCGGTTTACGACCTCAACAGCGTGGATGAAATTGCTGTGTATGTGGACGGCGCTGATGAAACCAACGAAAGACTGGAACTTATCAAAGGTGGCGGTGGGGCACTGACCCGGGAAAAAATTGTCGCAGCAGCCTCTAAAGAGTTTGTTTGCATTGTCGATGGTAGCAAGTGGGTCGGCAAGCTAGGAGAGTTCCCATTACCCGTAGAAGTGATTCCAATGGCGCGCTCTTATGTGGCCCGCGAATTGGTCAAGCTTGGTGGCAATCCGATACTGCGTGAAGGTTTTACTACCGATAACGGCAATATTATTCTTGATGTACACAATCTTGATATTGCGGTGCCGTGCCAGATAGAAGAAAAGATTAACGGCATTACCGGTGTGGTGTGCAATGGGCTGTTTGCGTTAAAGCCTGCAGATGTTCTGATTATTGGCAGGGAGAGTGGGGTAGAGACGGTTACTTCAGGTAGCTAATATTCCTGTCGCGGGTTGCCTGGACAGCCCGCGATATCAAGCAGTTTATTATGAGCCAAGTTTTCCATATCTGCTGTGCTGTGATAGATGAAGCACAATTACACCGGACGCTGTTTTAACGGGATAGTAAATTTCATACCTGCCATTATGGGAAGAAAATTTATGATCTATAGATCTATTATCAAATATAAGATTTAAGTATTCTCTTTCCTCGCTAGAGGTGCTCAATATGTAATTCTCTTTGTGAGCGTCACTATCTTCACCTAAGCTGGAATAACTACTAAAACCCAGCAGTAACGGTTTATTATTTAACTGATCTCTTACAATAACAGTGACTCTTGGAAATTTCTCTTCTACTTTACTAAGAACTTTAATGCTTTTACTTGCATTATTTATATAGTCCTTTGAAAAATTGTATCTGGACAGTGAATCAATAATCTCACTTTGCTCGCTAATGAGGTCGCTGGCTGCAGATACCAGGTATTGTTCTTTCTTTTTTGAGGTTGCTTCATCAGCAATATATAGAAAAGCAAAGATAGCAATTAGTGATACACAAAAAATAGCAATTACATTTTTTGTTTTATATGTTCCGGTAATACTTGCGGCCTCTTTACCTTCAGCAATTGCTGTCAGGTTGTACATGATGTTAAGGACTATGGAGCCACCGAGTATTGAAAAGATGCCAAATATGCTTAGGAAAAAAGCCTCGGTCATATTTTCTCGAAACACTTTAAAGCCAAATACGGTAATACATACAAATATAAAAACCCAATAAACCAAAAGAATTACAGTAAATAGTGCAATTCTATTTGTAGTCTTGACAATATTCATATTGACTCCATTTTAGTCTTATACTCAGGATCAGAAAACCAGGAAGTATTAAGTAATCTCTATTTGCAAGATTTTCGTACAGAGTAATTTGGCGGAATTACCAATCCAGGGTTACGTCAAACGGTGCAAAAAATACTTGCCTGGAACTGCTTCTGCGTTTTCAGTAATTTCTCTTTTATCAGACTCTGTCTGGATTTATTTACTGCCCTCGTTCCGCTTGCTCAAACCATTGAATAACTTGTTGTAAATAAGCCTCGCCGTACAGGGATTTAAATTCCTGGGTTGACTTATCCTGTGGGTCCTGGAGTGCAGTGATCCGGGAGCGGGCATACTCTGGCGTCAGATTAATCTTGCAACGTTCTGTAAGTGCCTGGCGCCATTCTGCAAAATTTTTAAAGTAGAAATCGGTGGTGTCTGTCATAAAGTCTGGTCTCTAAGTGGTTTATAGTCAGGATGTCTGCCGCTGGTTCTTCAGAGGTAAGACCTTCTGTAATTTCAGCTTCCATAGTCATACTAATTGACTACAGGGCTTAAACGAAAAATTTTACCACTATCGGTTGAGAAATATATAAGCCCGTCCGGTCCCTCGATTAAAGCCCTGACCCTTTCACCAAAATCATCCAGCAAACGCTCTTCGGAAACCAGTTCTCCCGCGTCACTCACACTCACCCGGTTGATATGTGCCTGCTTCAGCGCGCCAGACAATAAATTACCCTGCCAGTCGGGAAACGTCTTGCCCTGATAAAGCAACAGCGACCCTGGGGCAATCGAAGGGGTATACACTTTATGGGGCTGTTCCATGCCGTCTTTATGGGTGTCATCGGCCACATCAACCGGCCCCCAATATTCCTTACCGTAAGAGATTTCCGGCCAACCATAATTGCGCCCGGGCAGTACCAGGTTAATTTCATCACCACCCCGTGGACCGTGCTCAATAACCCAGAGCCGGTCATTGTCAGCATCGTAAGTAATACCCTGAGGGTTACGGTGGCCATAACTCCAGATAGCAGGTAATGCCTTCGAGTTACCCAAAAAAGGATTGTCGTCTGGAGCACTTCCATCGAGATTCAAGCGGATGACAGAGCCATTGTGCTTCATCAAGTCCTGGGCACTTGGCCGAACACCTCTATCCCCTACGGTAAAAAATAGATGCCCATCGTTATCAAAGGCAATACGGCTGCCAAAGTGTTTGTGTTTTCCCGTAGCAGAGTCAGAGATAAATAGATCGCGCCATTCAACAACCTGACCATCAGCTATTTTGGCTTGGGCCAGTGTGGTGACACCTTCGTCATCTTTATCTTTCACATAGGTGAAGTACACCTGGTCACCGTCTGTATAATCAGGCAGTACGGCAACATCCATTAAGCCACCTTGCCCAGCGGCTAGTACTTCAGGGGTATTCTGCAGGTTCTGTACCTGTCCGCTTTGCAATGAAACAATGCCCATGCCACCACCGCGCTCTGTAAACAGGATTTCATCAGGGCCGAGAAAAGCCATGCCCCAGATAACGCCATGGCCTTCGGTTATCTGCTCCACCTGAATGTTTACTGTTTCGGTGGTTTCCTTGTGTACGACCTTGGCCCAGCTACTGTGAGCAAAAGTGGCTAAAAGTAAGAATAGAAAAAGTGCTTTGAGCATATAAGACACTCCTGTGAACGGAAAAATTTTACTAACCTATAGAAATTTGTTCAATCGTTATTCTCTTCCCTACATTTTGTGCGTCATTATTTTTTGTCTGGCTCTAATTATTCTCATAAACAAACAAATGGATATCGTCCGCAGAGCCTGGAACTTGCTGGAGTCCACGATCCGTAAAGCCTGCTTTCACAGCCACAGCTTTTGAGGCACTGTGTTTGGGTGATATTGGGGCAATCACTCGGCTGTAACCAAGCTGCCTGATAGCGTGATTGGCCAGCTCACTCGCTATCTCTGCCGCATATCCATTGCCACGCGCACGGGTCTTTATTGCATACATGATTTCAACGCTATCGCTCTCGCGTGGGGTTAGACCACAAAACCCTATAAATTCTTTACTTTCGTTATCTTCAACAGCAAATGCCATCATTGGATTGTCAGAACCGTACGAATCTATAGTCGCCTTTAGAAGATCTGTTGCACCTTTGCGAGTTTTTTGATCATCATCAAAGGTAAGAAATTTTGTCGATCCGCGATCTGTCATAAAACTAATAAATTCTTCAAGATCGTCAGTTTTGAATTGACGAATTCGTAGACGCTTTGAGGTTATTAAAAACTTCATGCTAAACTAAAAATCATGATTTACCGCTTTGGCAGCTAATGTCACTTTTAGTGGCGCAGTCCGCTGTAGCACCTGGTTATGCATGCCCAAACAGACTTAAATAAAGTAAAACAGCCGCTGATGTAATCAAACTGGTAAATGTTAAGGTCATACCAGTAACTCGAAATTTATAATTCTCATCAGTATTGGATACGCCGTATGCATGGATAATTCTACCAAGCAGCAAAATTAAACAGACAAAGTGAACTAATAATGTTGAAGTTTGAGCGAGTTCCAGCATTAATGAAAGTAATAACGCTAAAGGCGTATATTCAATGAAATTTGAATGAACCCTGATAGCTCTAAGCAAGCTTTCATCTTCACCATTCCCGATGCCAATTTTTAACTTTCTTCGTAAGCCAAGCGTTCTGAAGCTTAGAAAGATGAACATGAAAGTCAGTAGTGATGCATAAATTGGAGTTATCATAGCGAACTTATTACTAGTGCATAACAACTTTAAATTTTATATAAACCAATATCTTACAGCAAAAAAGATTTCACTCAACGAGCCAGTGCGCGTTGAGTAGAGAATTTTGTGCCTGTGCTTTGATCTACTGCTCTGAGTTGATTTCTCTAGTCATTATTTTATTTTTGAGTTCTTCAATGTCCGGAGCTTTTTCATTACCCTTAATGACTTCTTCTTCGACGAGGGGTTCGGCGTAAAACTGGCTAAACCACTTACGAAACTGACTAATAGGGCCATCACCGTCACAGAGTAGGGGTTGAGCGCGGTAGGCTTTGTTATTCCAGATCGGAATATCCTCTTCCACCTGGCCGGAGAGCTCATCGATTAAGCCCTGAGCCATAATCTGTTGCAGTTCGTTCTGGTCTTTTTTCTGTTTGAAAGCAAAGCGCAGATGAATATGGTCATCATCAATCGGTATAACCAGGCCCATCATCAGGGTATCGAATATGCCAGTAAATCGCTGCCAGGTTTGTCCGGGGCCATTGTTAGAGGTGTCAATAAAGAAATCGCACCAGTGCTCCCCCGTCTCATCCAGCGTACCGTCTTCCAGCATGGCCGGGCTTGTCGCTGTGAGATGGGCATGCCGTTGATACCCATCATGCTTAATTTCGCCGAAAGGCACATCCTGTGAGCGGTGTACGAAGGCAAAGTGAGCTTTGTCTGCTGCATTCTCTGCGGTTTCCTGTATGGCCGCGTTCACGACCCAATCGCGATGAATGAAGTCGTCCCATTCATCGGAATACAGTTCATCAATCCTGAAGACCTCAAATAACGGATCTATGTCATCCGGGTGATACCAGCACCAGATGGCCTTGTTCAATTCGACCACGGGATAAAATCTAATACATTGCTTGCCATCGGCTCGGGGTGGTATTTTTTCCGCATAAGGTATCTCTTCGACATAACCTTCGCCGTTGAATTGCCAACCATGGAATGGACAGGCAATAGTTTCTCCTTTAACCGTACCGCCAATACCAAGATGAGCTCCCAGGTGAGGGCAGTAGGCGTCAAGCACTTTAGCTTCACCAGACTCGGTTCGAAATAACACGAGATCGCGACCAAAATAGTGAAGCGCTTTTACATCACCCACATTAAGCTCATCTGAAAATGCGATGCCATACCAGCCGAATGGTATCGGTAGAGTGTAACGTTTGCCCATGGACTAATACCTTCTTTCTTTTAGTATCTGATATAAATAAGGCTAAAAAACCGTGGGGCTAAGTGTATCAATTTTCTCGTGTCGAGTTTCAGGATTAAACACTTCTAGCCGCACGTTAATCACTATTTTCTAATGTCTTTAGCCAGGTGGGATCATCTTTGACCTCGATGCTGATACTGAACGGCTCGCCGATGTCTTTAGAAATGTCTTCGTAGGTGAGATGGATCCTGATGATTCCTTGATCAAGAGAGAGTAAGTAGCCGTATACAAAACGATACTCATCCCAGAAATAGAGGCATCCAAATTGAGTATTCTCGGTGATTTTATTTCTATGCCTACCGGGTTTCATTGGAGAGTCCATCTCAAGGCGAATGCCGTCGCCAAACAGCTCATCTCCATCGGGAACCAGGGCAGTAAAGTGGATGCCTCCATTATCTAAATGTTTAACGTCGCAACTGTACCACTTGTCTATTTGCGCGCCGGGTATATTCAGGTTTAACGTTGCGATCATCTGTTATCTAAAGTAACTGTTATGATACTGGTAACCAGCCCTTATTTTGCGTGTACTTTGTATACCAAATTAAAAACAGGGATATTACAACGGGCATTAATAGTATGCCTATGATTTGACCGAGGCTAAAATCAATACCCAGAGTAAGAGAGTGGGCGGTGGCTATGACGGTGCCTGCTAAAGACACAATAAATAAATATATCGCCGACGCTCGTTTGAGCATGAGAAGAATACACCCTATCGCGCCACCAAAAACTGAAGCTGCAAACCCTATGGTTGCCCACAAAGGCCGGCCTTGAATAATTGCTTGCTCTGATTCCGGATACGAGGAGACCATTTCTGGATTCAGTTGTACGACAAAGTTGATGCAACCCATTAGATTCCAGATAAACATAAATACAGTGATTGCCCAAAAGCTCCAGTGGATTTTGCTAGTACAATCTCCGTTCATTTTCCTCTCCTATGCTGGCGACACACCCAACTGCAGATTCAGATATGATTGCTTTATAAGTCTGATACTTGGGAGTCCTATAGCACTACTTTAGTTTAAATACGCCGACATCTTACACCAATATAGTCCGGCTATAAGAGGATTATCTTTTGCGAGCGCGTTTGCTGGGAGAGGGTTTGGGGAGGTCAGCGGTAAATAAAACGGCTCGGGGTTTTGCGCTGGTTTTTTTCAACCCGGTTGCAATTCTTGTTCTGACACTGTGGCTATCGGCAGGTATGCTTCGGGGTGTACTTAATGACTCTACGCGTCGTATCCGCGCTTTAGGAATTGGCCCTTTGACTACCACTTCGGAAGATGAGCGTGCAAAGTTTTCACCGGTTCTGCCGAGTTTGGCTCTGCGGGCAGCTCTGGGGTCGCTAAAATCAACAGCTGGTGTTGATGCCAATAAGTCGATCGTTGCAATGCGTGGTCTGTTATCCCGTCTTGACTTTAAGGCCCACTTGGCTGCCTTGCGTTTGCTGGTTGTTAAAGACACAAACGGAGAGCGGCCGCCGCCCTGAACATGCTCTGCGACAGTTCGGGATGTTCTCCTGGGAGCCGCGGCCTTTATGCCCGATCTGAAAGGCTCGTCGTGGTCACTAAGCGCTCTGTAAACGCGAACATGTCCGCGGCGGGGTGGAGGGAGGTCTTCAGGATCATAGGCATCGGAATCATCGGAGTCATCGTGATGTGGCCAGGGCGTACCAGCACCAAAAGCAGCTCCGGTAGAAAAGGGGCTTTCTGCATCGACAAATGCTCTACCTGCCGCCGATGAAGAGGACGCTTCCGAATCTGAAGATGATGATGGCGAAGGAGAGCGGGGCCTTTTCCTTTTTCTGCGGCTTTCCCTGGACATACCCAATTCCCTTTAAATTTCTGAAATAGCAAGAGCTGGCAAGCATAGCACAAGAAAGAAAGCGGTAAAGAGCAAGATATTCTCTCTAGTGTTTAATTGTTTTCACTCTATGTTGTATCTGCCAATTGAATTAATATAAAGAACGACTTCGGTCTCGGCACTAATGTTATGTTCGCCTTCCAGTTTGGAGCTAAAGAAGCTACCTGGTGACAGTGCAGTCTTCGTTTGTTCGTTGTTCCACTGATGGAAAGCTTTGCCTTGTACTACTACAACTTTTAACTCATATTTATTCTCAATTTTACCTTTGTAGCCTGCTGGTAATTTAACAAAACTACCATGATTCATATGAGGTTTGCCCCAAAGATACGCGATCTCTATCGTGCTTTCGGGCAGCCACTTTATGTCTTTGTTATTGAGCCAAACCAGATTACGTACATCTACATTGACTGGGCGTTCTCCGTTATCAAAAGATTTTTCTGCAGAAAGTACAAGGTACGGACCACTGTCGATTTCCAGGTAGATGAGGTTATCTTTCCCTTCTGCTGCTGTGATATGGTTTGCGCCTGCCGGCTGAGTCCAAAAAGAACCTGCAGGCAACCACATTTTTTCCGCAGCGGGATCGTCATTGTGCATTAATCCCTCAATAACAATGCCACGGTAAGAAGTATTGTGTATATGCGGTGGTGAAGAAAAACCTTTTTCAAATTTTACTAACATACCTGTTGCCATATCTTTGGTGCGATCCCCCCACAAGTCGGCTGCTCTTGGACTTGCATCGCCTCTAAGAGGGTTCAATAGACCCCATTCAATATCATCAGAAGCAATTACCAAATAATTATCGGCTTTTGATGGCAATATGACTATATTCATTGCCAAGGCTAGTAAGGCAAACTTGAGACTATTCATTTTAATTTCTCATAATTTGATGCAAAACTATGCATAAATCGGGGTTATCATGATGAGCGCCTCACTAATACGTAAGGCTACAATAGACTATTGTATAAATATACTTGAGTTCATTGAAAGCATTTTCAATGTTTGTCTAATAAGGATAACTGCTTGTTACGCCGCTTGTTGTTTTTTACGGTTGCGTGCTTTAACAAACTGTAATGGTGAGCGCAGCTCCCAGCCCGCGCCTATCTTGACGTTTTTAATCAGCAGCGTGAGGTTGTCGATGGTTTTCGGTTTTAATGCGCGCACACGCAACTTGCCATGGCCATAGCTCGATAGCTTGTTAAATTCACTGGGCATTTTGTCAAGGCTACGAATCTCTTTGATCTGCTCAAAGTAATTCACAAAATCATGGGGCAGGTTGTATTCCTGAGGTACTTCCTTACCAAGAGTTGGCATAACGCCGGTTTGTACGCCGAGTAGTGTGGCGGTTTCTGTATCAGTCGGTTTGATGCCGTATTCGTTTTGTGCAAACTTGAATACCTCGGCATAGTATTCATCAAGGTGATTAAATAAAAATTCTGAATCTTCGGTGCGCCACTGTAATTTCAGAATACCTTTAAATTTCTTGTCGACTTTTTTCAGCAGGAAAGTTTTGATCTTGTGGTTGTAAGGATAAAGCTCGGCGTTAGCGAGAGCCGTCTGCAACAGCTTATCGACAAACTCCATCGCACGTACACCGTGTTCCACCTGTATAAAGTACAGGTAGTATTTCAATACGCCGCACATATAAAAAAACTGAAATGCGAGAAACAGTTCGTGCATTTCGTGGTGTTCTTCTTCCGTAAAGGTGGATGAGGCAATTACATAGCCATCTTCATCGGTTTTGATCGCGTATTGTGCTTTATATGAGGGTTCATTCATCGGCGCGTTCGGCATCACCTGTACATCGTAAGCACTGGTAACGAGTTTGCGGTCAAAGAAGAACTGCAAATCTTCGCGATGGCTTTCGTAGGTTTGGCCGGGTAAGCCGATTAATAACTCAGAAGACAGATAGAGGTTTTCCTCTTTGAAGATATCAATCAGCTGCTCATACTTTTTATTTTTAATATTGTCGCGTTTAACTGCTTCAAGCGTATCCTTGTCTGTGGTTTGAATGGCAATAATACCGCTGGTTAACAAGCCGCCTTCGTTGAGAATTTTAATAATCTCGGCCACCTTGGGTGAAGCGTTTTTTGCATAGTTGCAATTAAACTCCTTTGGAAAACCATATTTCTGATAGGTCTCTACTGCTTTGCGTGCGATCGCAATGTCCCGTTCAAACGCGCCGAAGTTAGCATCGGCAATATGAATCGCCCGGGCACGTTTCTGGCCAATTAAATCAATCTCTTCCATCACGCGATCAAAGTCGAAATGGGAAATTTTTGATAACGTCGCTGCACCCCAGTCACAGTAAGTACAGCCGTAGGGGCAGCCGCGATTGGTTTCGAGCACTACCGCTGGTGCGTCCTCAAAACACGTATGCTCGTAAAGGCCAGTAAGAAACGGTGAAGGAAACTGATCGAGGTCGCGGGTGCGGGTGCGGTCTGCGGTGCGGTGCAGCCCACCGTTTTCGCGGAACGTAATGCCTTCGATAGCAGAAAAGTCCACATGCAAATTCTTATTACCGCCATCGGCATTGTTGTTGGCGATGGTTTCAAGAATTTCGCCAAGGGTAATTTCCCCCTCAGCGCGTGCGGCAATATCCACGTAAGGGTAGTCGGCAAAAAACTGCTCGGCTTCGCCATGGAAGGTTGGAATATGCGGGCCACCGACGAGAATCAGGGAGTCAGGTGAGGTCTCCTTGACCTGTTTGGCAATGCGCATATTGTCGTCAAAGTTCCAGGCGTAGCAGGAAAACAGCCAGACTCCAGGTGGTTCACTCACAGCCTTGTCAGTGTAATAACTCCAGTCCGGCTCGTAGCGTTGCACAAAGTCGTCGAGTTCAAAATAATCGTTGAGTTTGCCGTTGGCATGTACTTTGAAATAGGCCACAAGGCAGCCCATGGGCAGGGCCGAGCCATCGGCGAGAAAACCATCATCACCGCGACGGGAGAGTAAAACCGGATATATTGTTATTTTGTCAGTTGTCATGTTTCTCGGTGAGCTTTGGAAATAGTACATGTAGCGTGCACTATTTCACTTAATAATATAATCGCTATCTTAGTGTGATTGCGCGATTCTGGCCATGCCTCTCGGGAGTCTAATTTCACCGCAGGGCGCAGTCAAATGATAACAACAGCTAAAGACCTGCCAGCTTTTGCGGGTATTAGAGGGCTGGAAAAGTACCACTCGGGATTAATTATCACCGTATCTGGTTGTTTTAACTGCCAGATATGGTATTTTCAGTATTTGACACAACAAAAAGTGGCAGGTAAATCCTTTCTGTCACCAAAACAAATATAGAGGTAAAAAGAGGCAGGTGCCTGGGTGTAGTGCGATGCCTCGAGAGATTGATGAAAAAAACATTTGAGGTTAACAGGTAATCATGGCCAGAGTTGCGCTAGTTAAACTATTCACGGGTTTGAACCTGGCTCCGGCACAGCTTTCCGGTGAATTGCAACGTGCGGGTCACGATTCCCGCATTGTCTATTTCAAGGATCACAAAATTGTTCCGTTTGATGAAAAAGACAACTATGCAATCACGGACTACCCGGGCATCTTCCTTGCGGCGGATGGTTCAAAAAAAGTCTGGAATTGTTACAACCCGTTTAACGATAAAGAAAACAATCTGCTGATCGACTATCTCAAGGATTATAATCCGGATGCGATTGGCCTAAGTGTCATTTCTGGCACAATCCGCGAAGCGTCTTATATTACGAACTTACTCAAACAACATTTTGATGTGCCGTTTATTTGGGGTGGCCCTGGGCCGACGCTGGAGCCGGACCGTTGTATCGAACTCACCGACCTTATCTGTATTAATGAAGGCGAAGAAGTTATTGTCGAACTTGCAAACAGGCTTGATGCTGGTGATGACGTCACTACGATTGATGGTACCTGGGCAAGAGCGGCGAATGGTGAGGTGATTAAAAATCCGAAACGTCCGCTGATGAAGCTCGATGATATTGCAATTCCCGACTGGAACCTGGATAACTACGCGCACATCAATGCGTTTAAAGGTCTGCGCACAGGCTTGTATCCGAACAACCTCGGTCAGGAATATCCGATAATGACACAGCGCGGTTGTCCGTTTTCCTGCTCGTTTTGTATTGAAAGCCGCTATCAGGAATTGTTTGGCAAGCACGATTCACTGCGCCGCCGTAATATTGATGTGGTACTTGAAGAATTGCACTGGGCGAAAAACAATCTCGATATTGTTTCGATTCTGTTCTATGACGATGTATTCACGGTAAACCCGCGTTGGTTGAAAGAGTTCCTGCCACGTTATAAACAGGAAATTGGTTTGCCTTTCTGGTGTTATACCTATCCGACTACCCACAACCCGGACATGCTGCGTATGTTAAAAGACGCCGGCATGATGAGTGTCACGATGGGGGTACAAAGTGGTAGTGAACGTATTCTCAAGGAACACTTTAACCGCCCGACAGCGATGAAGCGTGTAGTTGAAGCAGCACAGGAAATTGTCGACCTCGGAACCGACGTTAAAGGCTTCTTCGATTTGATTACCAAGGTGCCGTTTGAAACCGAAGATGATCTCAAGGCAACATTTAACCTTATGCTGGATTTGCCGAAGGAATTTAAAACCGTTGGCTTTGGCGAGATGACAAGCTTCCCGGACTATGGCTTTACCAAGGATGTAGAAAGTAGCCCTGAGTTGATTGCGCAGCACAATAAAGAAGTCACAGAAGAAATGTATGACTATTATCACAAGTTGTACCTGCTGACGCGTGGGCCTATGCCGAAAGAAGAAATTCGAGCGATTGGTGATGATCCGAAGTACAAAACCAATCCTGCACTACTTGATTCATTATTATCCGATGAAAAATATATGTCGTTTACCGGCATTTCTTTCTAGGCAGGTGCCGAGATGGCTAAAATTGCCTTTATAAAACTGTTTTACGGTATGACGATAACCGGTGCACAGCTGGCCGGTGAACTGTTGGCCCATGGCCATAAGCCGAAAGTGATTTATTTCAAGCGCCAGGAAGTGGTCAAGGCGAAAGAAGCCAATAGCGAGGAATATCAGTTTGGTGATGTGCCGATGCAGAGCTATATGGTGAGCAAAACCGGTTCTGAACTGATTGAGACTTCAATTTGGAAAAAAACCAAACCGCAGGAATTAAAACACCTTGCGACGATGATTCGTGAATTTGAAGCGGATGCGATTGGTATTACTACGTTGAGCCTGGGCATGACGCTGGCGGCGGAAGTCACAGAATATTTGCGCGAGCAGTTTGACCTTCCCATTGTGTGGGGTGGCACAGGCCCAACTATAGAGCCGGACAGGTCTATAGAGCATGCAGATCTTGTGTGTGTTGGTGAGGGTGAAGAGGTGCTGATCGAGATTTGTGAAAAGCTTGATCGCAACGAAAGCCTTGAAGATATTCCCGGTACCTGGTTCCGTCATCAAGACGGTTCGGTACAAAAAAATCCCAAACGTCCAGTTTCCGATCTGGACAAAATCGCAGTGCCGAATTGGGATGCGGAACACTATGCATTTATTAACGGGCCGCGCTTTGAGCGCACTTTTATGCCGGATCAGGAATCCATTGATAAGTCCTATCAAATTATGACGCAGCGTGGCTGTCCATTTTCCTGTTCGTTCTGTGTAGAAAGCTTTTATCAGAATGAGTTTGGCAAGAAAGATTCGCTGCGCCGTATGTCTCCGCAGAAGGCGATTGCTGAATTGCGTGTTGCGAAGGAAAAGTTTGGTTATAAAACCGTTACGTTTATGGATGATGTATTTACGGTTAATCCACGCTGGCTTAGGGAATTTCTGCCGATCTACAAAGCAGAGATTGGCTTGCCGTTTTTCTGTTATACCTATCCGACCACGCACACACCGGAAGTGCTCGCCATGCTTGAGGATGCTGGCTGTCATGCGATTACCATGGGGGTGCAGTCCGGAAGTGATCGTATTCTCACAGAGATTTATACACGCCCAACAAAAGTAGGGCGTGTAGTGGAAGCTGCCCAGGAAATATCAGCATCCGGTATTCCCGCAGCAACCTTTGACGTGATTCCCCAAACCGAGTTTGATACCGAGGCGGACTTGCAGGAAACCCTTGAAGTAATGCTGCAGATTCCCAAGGAAATTGATAATACGTTCTATAACAAGATGGCATATTTTCCGAATTATCCGATTCAGGATAAGTTTAAGGATGATAATCTGCTATCTACCTCTGAAAAGCTTAGCGAGGACGTTTATCTTTACTACTTTAAGCTCTACGATCTCACCCGCACGGATATGCCGGTGGAAAAGATTCGTGAAATGGCGGCAGATCCGAAGTATCGGGCAGACCATAACCTGCTCAACCCCTATCTTAATGATGCGGATTATCTTAAGCCAAACTATGGCAATCTGGTGGATCTCGGTATTATGCGCCGTGAAGAGCAACAACAGAAGAAAACCAATATCAGCTAATTCTCCGGTTATCGATTTAACATGAAAGTTATCCCGCGTGTCGAAAATCAGCAACTGAAACTGCTGGCGTTTGAACGCAAGTACTCGGATATGTTCTGGCTGTCGGGCCCTGAATATTACAATTTGTGTGACTTCCGTTGTGTGTACTGTATTACGGAAAGTCAGGGCAAAGGCACAGCGATGTTTAAAACCGACGAGATTGCCGATATTTTTCGTGCCGAATTACCTTATATTTCCGGCCCAAAAGAACATACCCTGTTTGTATTAAACCCGGCATCGGATCCCTATATTCCACTTGAAGAAGAAATGCAGCTGACACGCAAGCTGATTGAAGTGTTGCATGAAGAAGATCTCAAGTTTACTTTTTGTACGAAAGGCACGCTCGTTAAGCGCGATGCCGAGCTACTTGCAGCTTGTGGTGAGAAGGCCAAGGCAATTATTTCGCTGTCAACGACCGACGAAGAGAAGGTGAAACAGATTGATGGCAAATCACCGAGTGCACAGGAACGCATAGAAACAATTCACTATCTCCACGAAAAAGGTGTCAATGTCTGTCTGAGTATCGCACCGTGGATTCCGGAAGTGTCGGATACGGAAAATCTGCTCAACAGTATTCCGGAAGAGGTATTTACCTATGTGCAGCCTCTTGATATGGGTGATGCATTTGAAGAGACTTTCGACAATCGACGTAAGCAATTCAGTGCTCGTTCTGTATTCGGTAAAAAATATACGGTGAGCGAAGCGAACCGTATTTACGTTGCTGAATGTAATCGTATTGGCAATATCCGCTCGAATATGGAATGGCGCTATCCGATTACTGCTGACTACGAAGATGCGCAGCACAAATATATTCAGATATTAAAACCGGGCAAGCATAGCCCGGAAGAATTCTAAAAGCCCTTAGCGGGCAAAGAAGCCCTTAACAGAATCCATAAATGAATCGCGCTTGTAGCCGTATTCGCTGAAATACGGCTCGCATTGATCAATAACAATCTCGATCTCGCGCTTGCTAAGCTTCTTCTTGTATTTGTTTTTCTCTTTATGGGTTTTGCCACTTAAAGAGGGAAGCACCTGCCAGTCTTCATCGACAAACTCCAGTACCTGTCTTACATAAGGATCTGGATCGGCGCACATATCTTCATAGCAAATCTCGAGTAACAGTTCTGGCTTAAAGGCTTTGAACTGCTTTAATAGCATCATGCTTTCAGTCCAGTAGTTGATTGCTCCGCGCAATGAATGCTTTGGCATCACCTTGCCTTCAAGCAGGCTGGTGACAACATTAAGTGGGTTGCGGTAAATATGAATAAACCTGGCTTCCGGATAAATGGCGTTAATCAAAAACATGCCGTAAACATTTTGCGGTGTTTTGTCATACAGTCGTGCATCCGGTTTGCCAAGATTGCGCAAATAGTCATGGCCATAGCGGTAAGACAAATGCTCCCGGGACTGTGCAAAGTCCATAATCAAGGAAAAGCCAAACTGTTCTATGCCGTCGAGTTCACGATGTTCCTTGAATAGTTTGGTGCGGTAGTAATTGTTAAAGCGCGGTGAGGCAAAGGGATCGGCCCAGCGAAAGAAGTGGGTTTCTTCCGGGCATTCCAGTCGCGGGTGATCACGTAATAAATCTCGCAGCAAGGTAGTGCCGGAGCGCACACAGCCGAGAATAAAAAACGGCGTGTTTTCTTTTGAGTATTTCGGAACGTCGTAGTCAAAGGAGTCGAGTAGTAATTGATCTCTTTCTCGTTGTTCTTCCGGGGTTAGTTTTTTAGCCATACTATCGAGAACTTCTTCTAAACATCATCAAATATTTTACCGGGGTTCATAATGTGATTCGGGTCAAAAATAGCCTTGATCTGGCGAAACAGTGCGATTTCCTCTTCGCTGCGATTTATGCCGAGAAATGGTTTTTTTGTCAGTCCCACACCATGTTCCGCTGAGATACTGCCATCATATTCCGCCACAAGCAAGTAGATCGCCTGTTCAAGAGTTGCTTTTTGTTGTTCGCCGGAAAGTGTGTCGTTGAGCAGATTAACATGCAGGTTGCCATCGCCGAGATGACCAAACAGGACAAGCTCCCAGTCAGGATACTGTTGAGAGAGCAGGGCGTTCAACCGCTGATAAAACTCATCGAGTCGTGAGGGCCTGACCGAGATATCGAGTTTCAGCGGTTGATGCGGCGCAATGGCTTCGGAAATATTTTCCCGATAGCGCCACAATTCAGAGGCTTGTTGCAAACTGTTAGCGACAATGGCATTAACTGGTTGGGTTGCGCTGATCAGTGGCGCAAGTTGTTCAGGAGTACGGCTGTTACATTCGAGTAGTAAAAAGTAACGGTCTTGTTCGCCGATGATAAAAGGTTCACGTAGCCTGGCATGTTTGCTTACATAGCTAAAAGCACGGCGGCTGAAACATTCAAGCGCAAGCACATCAAAATGCTGCTGCGCCTGTTGGGCAAAGGCCAGAGCCTGAGAAAAACCTTCAAAACTGAATAACGCTACTGTGCTTTGTGGAGGAGAAGTTAATTGCAAGGTGACTTCGTAGATAATGCCGAGTGTGCCTTCGGAACCAATAAACAGTTGTTGCAAATCATAGCCGGTATTATTTTTTTTCAGCAGCTTGTTGAAATGCAATAGTTCACCGTTGCCGCAAATCACATTCAAGCCAAGCACCCAGTGGCGAAACATGCCATAGCGAATCACACGGTTACCGCCAGCATTGGTAGCAACATTGCCACCAATCTGACTTGAGCCACTGGAAGCAAAATCCACCGGGAAAAATAAATTGTGCTGTTGCGCAAGCTCGTGCAACTGTGCGGTGACAACACCGGCTTCACAGCGGACCATGCGGTCTACTGTATCAACTTCAAGGATGCGATTCATTCTGTCGAGTGCCACAACCACTTCACCTCGTGTAGCGCAGGCACCGCCACTCAGGCCAGTTCTACCACCAGATGGAACCAGTGGAAAGCGATGTTGGTTAGCGCAACGAACAATGGTCTGAAGCTGTTCAATGTTGCGAGGCAAAGCAACCGCACTGGCATTGCCGGGTAGTGCGGTGCGGTCATGACTATAGTGCGCTACATCGTTATCAGTCAGCAGGCTGTCGTCATCAAGGATGGATGCCAGAACAGAGTGAATCCGCGTAACATCAGGAGTTTTATTCACCGGCCTTGTCTGCCGCAGCAACGACTTCACGCATTAGTTGCAAAGTTACTTTCTCAACAAAACGGCTTTGCTCCTTTGACCATTTTTCATAACGTGCGAGGTAATCATCAAGGTTGGGCACAGCTCCTTTGAAGCCAACACCAACTAGTGAATGGGGAAATACTTCGCGACCGTAGAAGCCGACATGGGAATGGTTAAACGGTTTGAGTAGTGAGCGAAATCCATCCGGAGTGAAGCGCCAGAAATCATTCGGCGTCGCATGAATAAAAAAATCAAGCACCGAACTCATAATCACAATACCATCGGGTTT
The DNA here is from genome assembly GCA_028280345.1 of Pseudomonadales bacterium. Classification (GTDB taxonomy): domain Bacteria; phylum Pseudomonadota; class Gammaproteobacteria; order Pseudomonadales; family UBA7239; genus JANQLY01. The sequence continues at coordinate 17,535 of JANQLY010000005.1, forward strand.
GAGCACACGATGTACTTCATTAACAGCCTGGTGCGGATACTCAACGTGCTCAAGTGTGTCCATCATAATAACGGTGCCAACGCTCTCGTCCGGCAGATCAATATCGTGCAGGTTGAGTACCTTGTCGACGCCGGGGCCATCGCGCATATCACACCCGATGTAATCCTTGCCCTGTAACAGTGGGCGTAAGTCGCAGTTCTCCGGCGCTTCTTCCACCTGATAAGCACCAAATTCATAGACTGGTTCGTTAATAGGTAGAGTCTCAAGCGCGAGGGTGACGTAGTTCCAGATGGGTTTGCGCATGGTGTAAAAATAGTTGTAATAATCGTTACGTGGAATTTGATGCTAACAAATAATCACGGATATGTGTCAGTAATTGTGTGCGTATCGCTTCGCTTTCATTGGCGAGATGGTGGCGGGCTTTGTCGAGATAGATAATTTCTGTCTGCGGGAGCTTTTCCTTAATGGCCGGGACGTTATAGTGCCAGTCAACTGTATCATCGTTTGTGCCCTGAATAATCAGTACCGAATAGCTTTGTTTTGGCAGTTGGGGAAATTCCTCAATCCACTGTTTCATTGCGCCCACCCAGCTTGTGGCGAGACGGCTCGGCTGCAGAGTGTCGTTGCGACAAAATGTGACAAACGCCGGATCATTGGAGTTATCGGCATAGTGACGCGGAATACTGGTGACGAAAAAGCGTAAGGCACGGTACAGCCAGATACCACGCTGCCAGTTATGAGGTTTAATCAGTGGTGCCAGCATCACAAGGCGTTCAAACGGATTACTTCTCTGTTGCGCCAGCAAATAATGCATAACAACTGCACTACCGGTACTTTGGGCAATGCAATGCCAGGGTTTTGGTAATGGTTGTGCAGCCATGAGAATATCTTCAAGTACGTCACTATAGCGAGCAAAATTATCGATGCCTGCGCGTGGCCCACTGGATAGACCATGTCCTGGTAAATCGTAGGCAGCAACTGCAAATCCCTGTTCGAGTGCGAAAATAACCAGGTGAAAAAACAGCCCAGTGTGATCATAGTAGCCGTGATTAATAAACACGGTGCCTTTGCACTCTGCAGTGGGCAACCAGTATTGGCAGACAATGTCGAAGCCCTGTGATTGACGCAGACCCATGGCGTGAAAACGACATAAATCCGCAGGCATGCTCAATTGATAATGCTGTAAATACTGCGTGGCAATTTTATTGAGTGTCTGTACGGTGCTGTCCTGTTGCTCGTCAAACGTCAAAACCGAAAGACTGTCGGATATCGTTGCAAATTGATTCATTTACAGCGATAGCCTGATAGATTATTTATTGGCTTCACTGGCATCGAGAAAAGCAGGCTTTTCACCGCCGCCGTGCACTGTGATGGTAGAACCTGTTACATAGCTGGCGAGTGGTGACGCGAGGTAAAGGCAAGTGTCGCCGATGTCTGACGGATTGGCGAGTCGACCAAGAGGCACAGTTGCTTCGACAGATTTGATGCTCTCCTCATCACCGTAGTGCAGGTGAGCGAGTTCTGTTTTAATCATGCCGCAGATAGCCGCATTAACACGAACCTTTGGCGCCCATTCCACGCCGAGCGACATGGTGAGGTTAAGCAAACCAGCTTTGGCAGCACCGTAAGCCGCGGTTCCCGGGGAAGGGCGTGTCGCAGAAACGCTGGCGATATTAATGATTGAACCGCCACTGTCCTGCTCCTGCATAACACGGTTAGCGGCTTGGGCAAAATTCAGCGGTGCGATCAGATTCAAGCCAATAATCTTTTCCGAAAAACGTGGTGACGCGGTTGCCGCATCGGCATAGGGTGCACCACCAGCGTTATTTATCAGTACATTCAGGCTTTTAAACTTTTCAACTGCTACGTCGACAACATGATTAACCTGTTCGACATCGCGTACATCAGCGGTTACAAATACAGCTTCGTTGCCGTTTACTTCGGGCAAACTTTCAAGTTCGCTGCGTCCGCAAATCACCACATTGGCGCCGGCGGCGAGAAAACTTTTAGTGATGCCAAGGCCGACGCCTTTGCCACCACCAGTGACAATAACGGTTTGATTGGAAAAATCGAGAGGGCTGCTGTTTGTAGACATGAATGTAAACTTATCAAATTGGTAAAAGGTGAATTTTAGCCTGGTTTACACCAGGCGTGGTAACGCAATCAATGCCGTTAACAGATTAGCCGTTAAATTCCGGTTTGCGCTTGTTAAGAAAAGCTTGCAAGCCTTCTTTGCCATCATCTGTAGCAGAAAGGCCGGAAATACCTTTGGCTTCCAGCTGTAGTTGTTGTGGCAAAGTGTGGTCATAGGTATGGGCGAGCAGCCGCTTGACGGTGCCGAAGGCTTTGGTGGGGCCAGTGGATAATCGGGTTGCGAGCTTTTCGGCACTGGCCATGAGTTCTTCATCACTAACGACCTGGGTGACGAGCCCCCAGTCGAGTGCTTCGCTTGCGGAAAGCTTGCGATTGTTAATCATAAGCTCCTGGGTTTTGCGTAAACCGATCAGGCGTGGCAGGTAGTAACTGGCGCTGCCATCCGGAGAAAAACCCAGCGCTGTGTAGGCCATGGTGAACGATGCACTTTCACCGGCAATCACGAGATCGCCGCTTACTGCGAGACTGAAGCCGGCACCGGCTGCTGCACCGTTAACCGCGATTACAAGCGGGGCATCAAGGCCGGCGAATATTTCAATGGCGCCATGCAGGTAGTCGGTAAGTTCAATGAGTGCTTCCGGCAAGCGCTCGTTATAACTGGCGAAATCGTTGAGGTCACCGCCTGCAGAAAACATTTTGCCGTTGGCGGCGAGCAGGATGGCGCGGATATCGCTGTCTTGTTGGCAAACCTGGGCAGCAGCATAAATATCCTTGCCCATTTGCATGTTCATGCCATTGGCCTGATCGGGGCGGTTCAGCGTGATTTTGGCAAGGTGGTCACTTTTTTCGTAGATCAGTGTTTCGTAAGTAATAGTTTCGGTTGTGGTGGTCATGGTTTATTCCGCTTTGTTTTTGCTCATTTCCAAAAGGACATTATAGTTTGGCTGTCACTGGTGTAAGCGATATTGCGCAAGCTGTGATTAATCAACATTTCTGCATACTCTGCTGAATCAGCGGCGACACAATCGGTAGGTACAACAACGTGGTAGCCGCGATTAACGGCTTCCAGTGTACCGCCAAATACAGCGAGGTTTAATGATACGCCAGTAAAGATAATATTTTTAACGCCGCTGTTACGCAGAAAATGGTCGAGACCGGTTTCGTGAAATGCAGTGATGCCATAAAGGCGCGGCATCAGGATATCGTCTTCCTGCGGGCTTAGTGCAGCAACCGGTTGAGTCCCTCTGGAGCCCGGTGCCATGCCGGAAGAGGGACCGCCGTGGCGTACCATCATTTTTGTAAGGGGGGTATTAAGCGGGTCGCCATAGCCATCTTCGCGCCGTTCGACCGTACAATGAAAAATGCGTATACCCCTGCTGCGCGCTGCATTGAGCAGGGTAGACAGGTTGGCGACCATGTTATTGTTGGCAACGACCTGTTTGAGCCCCTCGAGTGGTGAGTCTTCACCGATAACAGATTCCTGGCACTCCGAAACAATAATAGCGGTACTATTCGGGTCTACATAGGGACTGAGATCAAGCGGCATAGCTGTAACCTTATTTAAGAAAGCAGAAATTATTATGACAATAGCAGGTAATAGCTATTGGTAAAATCCGTTTGTCGCTAATCGGGCGATCCGCTCGTCAAGGCCTTTTTTTACCATATCATGTATTTATCCTATGGCGTGGTTTGGGCATCCGGGGTACACTTTACAACCTTGTGAAATAGTTGGAAGTTTGCAGTCTATATGAGCAAGAGCACCGAACAGAAAATCGTTTTTGTTATCCGAAATCAGGATCTTCGCTACCTTACTAAAAAACAGCAGTGGCGTAGTGGCGTGGACAACAGCGTGTTGTTTCGCTCATCGGAAAAGGATATTGCACTTAATGAGTTGATTGAAACCAATGCCAAAGATGTGTTGGCACGCCTTGAATTGGTGGAATGTGAGGTCGATAAACATAACCACCCGGTTGTCGAAGTGTTGGCTGACGATCCACCGGAAGCACGGGCAGAAGATGCAGCAGACAAAGGCGATGACAGTTCAGGCGGTAACAGCGAAGCAGATAAACCGGTTCTGGAATTGGTAAAAAATCAGGAGCAACAAGCCGAGAGCCAGGATCAGGTTTCAACCTGACAGGTATCGTTATTGGAAGCATTCACTCAACGGTTACAGTGGTTTAACGAGGCTGCTGTTACTGACACGCTCAAGGGAATACGCCGAGGCCTTGAAAAAGAAGCACTGCGTATTTCTACAGAAGGCAAACTGGCCCAGACGCCTCACCCGCAGACATTGGGCTCCGCTTTAACTCATCCCCACATTACAACAGACTTTTCTGAAGCGCTGCTGGAATTTATCACGCCGCCATGTGAGTCAATTGATTCAGCATTTGAATGGCTTGATGATATTCATCGTTATGCATGTCATGCGATTGATGCCTCACGGGAAATGCTCTGGATGGCGAGTATGCCGTGTATTCTTGAAGGGGATGATGCGATACCGGTGGCTCAATATGGCAGCTCGAATGTAGCGCGCATGAAAAAAGTTTATCGCATCGGGCTGGGGCACCGTTATGGGCGTGTGATGCAAACCATTTCCGGCATTCATTACAACTTTTCTTTGCCGGATACGTTTTGGGAAAAGCTTTACAAGCAGGAAGTCGGTAACGATCTCGGACGAGAAAGTATGCAGGACTTTAAAACCCGGCGCTATTTTGACCTGATTCGCAACTATCGTCGTTACTTTTGGCTGCTATTGTATTGCTTTGGTGCGGCACCAGCCGTATGCCGAACTTTTGTTAAAGGGCGCAAGCATAAACTTGATCTGTTGGGTGACCACAGTTACCACTATCCTTACGCTACCTCTTTGCGTATGGGAGAGTTGGGTTATCAAAGCAAGGCACAGGCTGAGTTACATGTCGACTATAATTCTCTGCAAGGGTATATCCATTCACTATTAAAAGGGCTGACAACTTCACATGCAGACTATGAAGAGATCGGTGTTTGCAAGGATGGTGAATATTTGCAACTCAATGCTAATGTTTTGCAAATTGAAAACGAGTTTTACAGCACTATTCGGCCCAAGCGGGTGACAGAAAGCGGTGAAACGCCAATACGTGCCTTGCACGAACGAGGCGTGGAATATATTGAAGTTCGTAGTGTCGATGTTGATCCATTTAGCCCGTTGGGTATTGATAAGCAACAGGCATGTTTTATTGAGTTATTTTTGATGTTTTGTTTGCTAAAAGAAAGTCCGCCAACAGATGAAACTGAGTATCAGCAAATAGCAGAAAATCAACACCGTGTTGTCAATCAGGGACGTGATCCACAACTGGAAATATACTGCCACGGTAATTTGTTAAGCCTACGCCGATGCGGTGAAAAGTTACTGAGTGAAATTGCTGAACTTGCCGGTGCTTTTGACAAAGCCTATCAGAGTGATTGTTACAGCAATGCTATTGAACCGCAAAAACAAAAACTTGCCGATGCAACGCTAACATCTTCCGGAAAGATTATGCAGTATATGGAACAACACGATGTATCATTTTTCCGCTTTGCTATTGAACAATCAAAACAACATAGCGAGTACTTTTCACAGCAAAGCCTGAGCGAAGAACGACAGCAGTACTTTCACGCAGAAAATGAAAGCTCTCATCGTCGACAGAAGGAAATAGAAGCGCAGTCTGAAGGGAGTTTTGAAGCTTATCTCAGTAGTTACTTCGAGCAATATCAACTCTAGCTTTTACAACAAATTACAATAACGCTTTGCTGACCGTTTTGTGAGGCAGGATGTATTTTTATAAAAAGCCGCTTTGCTATACTGTTGTTCAGTATTGAATAAGATGATGAGAAAAAGCAATGTTAAAAAAAATATTTGTGTTCACAATGATTGCGAGCCTGTCATTAGTAGTTTCGGCGGATTGCCGTCAGACCTGTGAAGATAACTACAACCACTGCTTATCCATAGCATCATCACCTGCAGGTGAGAAGGTCTGTGCTCAGGATCGCCGTGAGTGTGAGCTGGAATGCTCAATGAACGGAATGTAGCCTGGTAGCAGAATTCTAGATTCTTCTGAATGCGCCGAGGGTGTTGACCATCGGTAGCTCTTCAAATAAACCGGAGGCTTTGGCGAGCTTCCAGATATCGTAGGGCGCTTGGCCGCCCTCTTCCGGATTGGGAAAAATATCGTGAATTGCGAGAATACCGCCGGGTACGATATGGCTAATCCAGCTGCGATAATCTGTCAGAGCCGCTTCCCAGCTGTGACCTCCATCAATAAAAACCATGCCAAGTGGTGTTGCCCATTGCTTGCTGGCAATCGCTGATGACGACACGATCGGTACTACAATCTCTTCAAGGTCAGCGGCACGCATGTTGTTGCGAAAGGTACGGAAGCTATCCATGAGCTTTACATCAGCATCGTATAAATCGGGGTCGTGATATTCCTCACCGAGTTGGTGCTCTTCTGAACCGCGGTGATGATCAAGAGCATAAACGAGGCCGCCCGCAGCTTTGGCTGCTGTGCCTAGGTAGATAGTTGACTTACCGCAGTAGCTGCCAACTTCAAGGCACGGGCCAAGTGCTGCGCTTTGCTCGCAGTAGCGATACAGGGCTTCGCCCTCGTCAACGGCGAGAAACCCTTTAACGTTATCAATCTCGATTGGCAGCGTTACCGTCATGCTATTCACCTGTCGCGGTATAGATAATTGCAGGGTGGCCACCGTACACGATTTGTTCGTTGAAAACCATCCGGGGCTTGATAACAGGTCAGGTATGCTATGATGCACATCCCATGCAAATCGGAAATGCACCACGATGAAACTCTCCATGCCCCGCTTTGACAAGGCCCAGGTCCTCGTAGTGGGTGATGTAATGCTCGACCGTTACTGGCATGGCAGTACTTCGCGGATTTCACCGGAAGCACCGGTTCCAGTGGTCAAGGTGGGACAGACTGAAGACCGTGCCGGTGGAGCAGCCAATGTGGCATTAAATATTGCCGCGCTTGGCGCCGGTTCCTCGCTGGTTGGGATTGTCGGTAATGATGACAATGGCGAGGCGGTTAAACAGCGTCTGCGCGCGGCCCAAGTCGCTTACGATTTCATTATTTCCGGTACGGCCCCAACCATTACCAAACTTCGTGTTATCAGCCGTCACCAACAACTGATTCGCATGGATTTTGAGGAGAGCTTTGATCGCAATGATGCAGAACAACTGGTGGATGGAGCGTTATCGCTATTGCCACATGTCGGCGCAGTGGTGCTATCAGACTACGCCAAAGGCGCACTTGAAGAACCACAAGCGCTGATTCAAAAAGCCCGCGAGTTGCAAATACCGGTTTTTGTTGACCCCAAAGGAACAGACTTTAAGCGCTATAGTGGCGCAACATTGTTAACTCCAAACCTCAGTGAGTTTGAAGCGGTTGTTGGTGAATGTAGCAGTGAGCAGGTGTTGGTTGATAAAGGGTTGAAGTTGCTCGAACAGCTCGATTTGACAGCTCTGCTGGTAACCCGTGGCGAAAGTGGTATGACGCTATTGCGCAGGGGAGAGCCGGAATTGCACTTGCCAGCACGTGCGATGGAAGTGTTTGATGTTACTGGTGCAGGGGATACAGTGATTTCAGTACTTGCAACCGCCGTTGCTGCGGGCCAGTCGCTGCCTGCTGCGGTAGCCCTGTCCAATTTGTCGGCGGGTATTGTGGTTGGCAAACTCGGTACAGCAACGGTTAGTGCGCCGGAACTTGCCAAAGCGGTGCAGTCCGAGCGCGGCTCCGAACGTGGTGTGATGAGCGAGGAGCAATTACTGTTTGCTCTACAGGATGCTAAAAAGCAGGGTGAAAAAATTGTCTTTACCAACGGCTGCTTTGATATTTTACACGCTGGCCATGTCGGCTACCTTGAAGAAGCGCGCAACCTTGGCGACCGTCTTGTGGTGGCGATCAACAGCGATGCTTCGGTGAAGCGGCTCAAGGGAGAAGGGCGGCCGATTAATCCTGCAGAGGAACGTATGATTGTATTGTCCAAGCTTGAAGCGGTGGACTGGGTGGTCACATTTGAAGATGATACGCCCGAGCGCCTGCTGGAAAAGCTGCAGCCTGATGTACTGGTAAAAGGCGGTGACTACACCATTGAACAGGTTGTCGGTGCACCGATTGTGCAGGGCTATGGTGGCAGTGTTGAAGTGTTGTCATTCCTTGATAACTGCTCAACAACCGCGATTGTCGAAAAAATACAAAGCCGCAATTCTCAAGACTAGGTGCTATTTTCCTGTTTTTTCACCAGCGTTTTGGCAATCATTGTCAAAACGATGTCACCATTCTGATTGGTCATGGTGTTTTGCAGAAATACCAGCCCCGCATTGGGCCGCGACTTTGAATCGCGCCTGTCAGTACATTCGAGTTGCAGAAATAATTGGTCGCCAGCTCGTACCGGATTGGGCAAGTCCATATTTTCGAGGCCGAGTCCGGCGAGATAGTCGGGGCTGGCTTCGAGGTTATTGACCAGCCAGGAACGGATCGAAAAAACCAGACAGCCGGGTGCAACAAGGCCACCAAAAACCGACGCTTTGGCAGCTTCAGGGTCGGTATGGAAAGGTTGCGGATCCCAACGCTGTCCGAATTCGAGAATCTCTTCCTCGCTTACCGTGTAAGGGCCTGCTGTGGATGTAAAGCCAACAGGAATTTCTTCGTAGAATACTTTAGTCATAGTTCGCAGTTTATCTGAACCAATGAATGGAGTTAAGATGACGCCCAACTGTGTTTAATTCAAAGGTAGTGAAGATCATGACTATGACGTTAAGCAAGCCGGCGATTGATGTTGGCATCATTTCTACCAACGGTGAAAAAATGGTGAGCTTCTATGGTGGCGTGCTCGGCATGCAGCAGGAAGAAGATGTGACGATTCCGAACTATGGCACGATTCACCGCTTTAACTGTGGTGACAGCATTCTGCGTATTATGGTGCCTGAGGTGGCGCCGGAAGATGTTGCAGGCGGTGATTTTATGTCGCGCAATGGTATTCGCTATATGACGCTGAATATTGATAACCTTGAAGATGTGGTTAATGCCTGCAAGGATTTTGGCTGCAATATTGCGGTCGATATTCGCGATCTGCGCCCCGGCGTACGCTGCGCCCAGATTCAGGACCCGGATGGCAACTACGTTGAGTTTATTTCCGCTGCCTGACAGGCTGTCCCCGCGTATGCCGGCGTTGCTTGGGTGGCGGTAGAAGTATAAACAGGTATAAATCGGCATAATATGATTTTTAAAAGAGGCTGATATGACAAAATCTCAAGGCGGGCCGGGACGACCCAGAAGTGAAGCCGCGGAAAAGGCGATTCTGGATTCCACACTGAAACTGCTGGCCGAGCTCGGCTATGGCGGCCTGACCATGGATAAGGTGGCAGCAGACGCAAAGGTCAGCAAGGCAACCATGTATCGGCGCTGGCCGTCCAAGGTTCACCTGGTGATTGCAGCATTTAGTCAGCTACCGGAGTTGCCGTCACCGGATACCGGGGCAATACGCACGGATTTGATCCAGGTGCTCGAGAGTTTCCTCACCATCACTGAAAATACGCCGCTAGCGGGTGTTTTGCCGACCCTGGCGGGCGAGCGGGCGCGTACCCCTGAGTTGTCTGACTATCTCGACAAGGCGACCCGACAGCGCCGTAAACCGGTTAAACAGATGCTGGAAAGGGCGGTCAGGCGTGGTGAACTGCCAGGTTCCACCGATATCGAACTGGCGGTGGATATGGTGATGAGCCCTCTGGTGATGCGTATCTTCTTTACCAATAATCCGGCGGATATGGAATTTCTCAAACAGGTGGTTGAAACGGCCTTGCGCGGGTTGGGTTGGCAATCAGAATAACATGTAAGTAAATACTTACTTTTCAGTCAATTTAGGCGCCTTTAAAACTAAAGTAATTTATTAAGTTCGTGCAACTAGCCCTTGTATCACAAAGGATTAGTCTATATAGTCGTTGGTCTGGTAGGTAAAGGGGGAATGAGAGAAAAGATGTCTCCAGCAATAAAATATAAAGTTAATAACAAGGCCGATGATGCGGTTGGCCAATGTGAACAGCGTGAAGAACAATCTGTAAAACCGGTTCAAAAGCTTTTGGCAGGTGCTGTCTCGGCGGTACTCATTGGCGTGTACGGCATGCCCGCAAGAGCCAAAGATGATTCTGTTTTGGATCTTGGTGTTAAACGTACCCGCTATCAACTGGATGCAAGCAATATTGCATTGCCCGATAAAGCAGATGGCACTGAGTTTTATGTCAGTTTCAAAGTGGGTGAAAAATGGCGGGTGAATCTTGCTTATACGGACGTTGATGGTGAGGAGGTGCAGTCGATAACAACTGTTCAAAGAGGGGGCTATGCATCCGGCGTTTCCCTGACAAATCCATCGCCTCCTCCGGCCACGTTCCCGGCGAATGTCTGGTTTAACTATAACGATAGTGTTGTTAACGAAGGAGATATGGATTTCGAGCTGATTGATTTTACTGCCGAGTATGACCTGGCGTTAGGTGGTAACTTTGATATGACTCTCGAAGGCGGGCTGCGCTATATGGATCTTTCCGCAGAAGCAGCCGCAAGCCAGCTCCAGTTCCTTAGTGACTATGAATTTGAAGTGCCTGCGTTAATGATTAGTCGTACGCCAATGCCGGCGCAATTCTGGTCAGATGTAGGTGCCCTTTATCCTGCTTATTACCCTGCACAACAAACGGGGCTCGTAATTGGTAGTCAGACCTATGACGCGCTCGGTGCCCGTGTTGGTGTGAATATGGAATGGGCGTTTAACAGTAACTGGAGCCTTGGCACTGACTTTGCGTTTGATCTGCTTTCCGGTGATAGAGAATATACGTATAACAACAACGGTGTTGTAACCACAGGTAGTAGTTCGGAGTCTCTGGAAGCACTTGAGGCGGATATTGCCATTCACTGGTTGATGACGCCAGCTGACACTGACGAAATCGGCCTTGAGCTTGTTATGGGTTATAATTTCTACCGCATGTATGACTTACTATTAAATCCTGCTACAAGGCAAACCAGCCACGTAGATGCCAGTGGTCCGTATATTGAGTTAAAGGCGTTATTTTAATCGTTTGATATTTATTTTCTCTATACAAAAATTAAAAAAGGAGCCATCGGCTCCTTTTTTAATGCGGCAAAATATAACTACTAAAAACACCTTTAACAGTACTCATCCGGAATATAATCAAAGCGAACCATTTGCTCCCTGTGGTCACTAATAATTTGAAGGATCTGGGTTTCACTAAGTTCATCACGCCACTGATCTTTGGTACCTTTGCGAAAGAAGTTCTCTTCGTTGTTGGCCGGTTTTTCGAGGAAGCCCTGCTGGTTTTCTTTTTGTTGCAGTTTCTCAAAAGAGGATAGTTCAATCGCTTTGAGAATTCGTGCCGATGTCGTTTCAATCCTTAAAAATTGGGTCAATGCGGTAAAAGACTGCTCGGGGTCATCCAGCATATCTTCATAGCGCATAATAAACAGTGAACGATTTGGTTTGCGCGTCCAACTGTTAACATGCTCTGACCAGCTGCCATGACGCTCATAAGCCATCAATTCAATAGCCCGATTGAACACTCCACTGGCACCCATAATTTCGATAGTTTCGTCGAGATCTGTATTCATATGGTGGCGATACGAAACGGCTACATCGAGAGGGTTGCGTAATATATAAACCGCACCGGCGGTCACTTTAGGATTAATGAGTGGCACACCATGATCAAGCATCATGGCATTGTGTGTTTTAACAAAAGCAAGACCGTCACCCGCAGTGCGGGCAATCTCCTCGTTTGCCTGCATGCGGATTGCAGCACAGTCTTCGGCGGTCATTGTGTCGAAGTCCTTGATATTGGTGAATGGTTCGTACCAACGTAACGAGCTATCCCATGCCGTCTTGATATGCATTTGATTGAGGTTATGGCCGTCGCTTTCTGCGCTGCTTTCACAAAGCAGGTTATGCAAAAAGTTGCGTGTCCAGGTATTACCGGACTTCGGGTAGGAGGCGAGCCAGACAATGCCACCCATGGTATAGAGCTCCGTACTACTGAAAAAGGCTAGTGTAAGTTATCGTTAAAAAATGGCAATACGGATAACAGTTTGTTTTTAAAAGAATTATTATTCGATCTCGGTGCTTGTATAACTTGCGCTAGCGGGGCTTCACATTGATTTTGCAGGCCTGTGCCGGTACTATGCGCAGCCATTTTCAGTGCTTCTGACAGGTAAGATTGTATGAATAAAGAGATGACGTTGACCGATATTGTCGGACAACTCGAAGATGGTATGACCATCGGTATTGGCGGCTGGGGTCCACGCCGCAAGCCCATGGCGTTAATTCGCGAGATTCTGCGTTCGGATCTCAAGGATCTCACGGTTGTTGCTTACGGCGGTGCCGATGTCGGTATGCTGTGTGCGGCGGGCAAGGTGAAGAAACTGATCTTTGCATTTGTCTCTCTCGATTTTATTCCTCTCGAGCCTTACTTCCGCAAAGCGCGTCAGAGTGGCGCGATTGAAGTGATGGAAATCGATGAAGGTATGATGGTGCTGGGTTTGAAGGCGGCCGGTTATGGTTGTCCGTTTATTCCTACCAAAATTGGTCTCGGTACGGATGTGATTAATCCCGACGTTAACCCGGATATCAAGGTTATCGATTCGCCCTACGATGATAAAGAGTGGGTGGCGATGCCGGCGTTGAATCTTGATGCTGCATTGATTCATGTGGATCGCGCGAATTCCCGCGGTGTTTGCCAGATCAAGGGGCCGGATCACTACATGGATGATTTGTTTGTACGTGCAGCTAACAAAACCTATGTGACCTGTGATGAACTGGTTGAAGATGGTTACTTTAGCGATCAGGAAGAAGCGCGTTATGTGTTCTGGGAACGTGCACAAACCACGGGCGTATGCCATGTGGCTTACGGTGCGCATCCGACATCGTGCTGGCCGCTATACAGCTTTGATGTGAAACACTTCAAAGGATATAGTGCTTCGGCAAAAGAAGAGAACGGTTGGGAAAACTATGTTAACGAATTTGTTAACTGTTCCCAAGACGAGTATCTCGAAAAAGTTGGTGGCGCAGAAGCTATCAAACAATTACCGAAACCCACTTTCTAGGCAGCGGAGAACATTATGAGTGATTTAGTCGATTTGGTCATTTGCGCTGCGTCGGAAGCGTTTAAAGATGATGGTGAGGTTCTTGTTACAGGTATTGGTGTTGTGCCGCGGCTTGCGGCGTCACTGGCTATGCTCACCAGTAACACCGATATTATGATGACAGACTCCGAAGCCTATATTGTTTCAGAGCCGGTACCGGTTGGGCCACGCGGTGACTATGAAATCAAGGCGGAAACCTGGATGGGCTTTTCACGCATCTTTGATAATGTCTGGAGCGGCAAACGCCAATTGATGGGCGGCCCAACCCAGATCGACAAGTATGGTCAGGCAAATATTTCCATGATTGGTTCTGATTATGCGAACCCTAAAGTGCAGATGCTCGGAGTGCGCGGCTTTCCGGGTAACTCCATTAGCCATGCCAACTCCTATTTCTTCCCGCAACACAACAAAAAGTGCTTTGTGGAGGGCGAAGTGGATATGGTGTCTACTATTGGCTACAACCCGGAGCGGCTACCCAAAGGTTATAGCCTCGACGATGTTGACCTGCGTTGGGTTGTCACCAATCTTTGTATTATGGATTTTGAAACTCCGAACAAGCAGATGCGGATTCGTTCGTTGCACCCCGGGGTGACTGCGGAACAGGTGCAGGAGAATACCGGCTTTGAGATTGTGATTCCCGACAATATTCCGGAAACACCGGCACCGACAGCGGAGCAATTAGAGGTTATCAACAAGCTCGACCCCCATGGTGTCCGGGCGAGTGCAATACCAAGTTAGGGCAGCCTCCTTAACTTAATAAAAGGGCCTTTATTTGGGCCCTTTTTTGTGTGCAACCTGCGGACAGAAGATTACAACATACAGACAAAACTTAAATAGAAGATTGCGCTAGAATCGCGTTCTGGCAGGAGCTACATTCATAGGCCTTTCCCCATATTTCTATAGCGTGTGAGGCCCTTGGCAATGTTCAATTTTTACTTTTGGAGCATAGTGCGATGAAAAAAATTTTCATAACAGTATTGTTTGTTTTCACGTTTATCACGTCTGCCTATGCCACCATCGGCCCAATGAATTATCAGGGGCGCCTGCTTGACGATAACGGCGTGCCGGTAACGGGTAGCTATAACTTTCGTGTCAGAGTTTACGATGCCGCAACTAATGGTTCTGTACAGTTTCAGGAACTGCATAGCGGCGTTAGCGTCAACGACGGCGTGTACTCCTTTCTTGTCAGCACGGGTGTGAACGAAACAGGGGCCTGGGACATTGCACTATGGAACCAATCCGAGCTTTATCTGGAACTGGAAGTTAATGGTGAGACACTGTCACCTCGCACACGCATTGCGGCAGCGCCTTATGCGTTTCAGGCCAATCTTGCGCTGACGACCAATGACGCTCTGGCACTGGGTGGCCGTAGTGCGGATGATTACGATAATATTCTTGCCGACATTTGTGCGTCGAGTAAAGGTAAATGGCTCGACAATATTGAGGTTTGTCTTGGTGTTGCTGCGGTAGTAACAAATGAAAACGCAGCAACGATGGCATCTGATCTGGACTATACCTTTCTCGATTTAAGTTTTGCAGATATGACGGGTACCGCATTTGATGGCGCTAACTTCACCCGCACGTTATTTAAAAATACCGCAATATCCGCAGGTAGTATTACCAATGCCAACTTTACCTGGGCAACGCTTGATGGTGTAACCAGTAATACAACCTTGACCGCTACGGCTATTAACCTCAGCCATGCAACATTGAAAAATATGGATCTGACCGGTTGGGACCTGAGCAATGCGACGATGACAAATCTCTCTGCGGCAGAGTTAACCGGTTGTCCCGCGGCACTGCCAACAGACTGGTCCTGTAAGGAGCAGCGCTCCGGTTCCAGCCGCTATATATTGGTGGGTCCGGGTGGAAACTTTTCTGCAAACTCGGCGGCAACAGAAACTCGCTGGGGCGCACCACATCTGAATGTTGATGGTGATGTTTTTAATGGTGAGAATATTTCAGGCGCAACCTTTGAAGGCAATACCATGACACTGAACTTGTTGGAAGTAGATGCGTCATCAGCCAACTTTACCTACACTACAATTTTTAATACTGCATTTACCGGTGTAGATTTAACTAATACAGACTTCAGTTACAGTAATCTGCGTGAGGTCACGTTTATAGATTATTTTATTGGTGAAATTCTGCAAACAGCGACAGTTCTTAATAACACGGTATATCATTCGTCAGTCATTGATGGTGCGACTTTCTTTGTTGGCGCAACGGGTCTCGACCTGTCGAGTGCGCGTATTAAAAATATGCAAACCGGCTCTTATGTATTTGATGCGCCAATTTATAACAATGCCGTGTTTGAAAACCTGCTTTACTATGTCGATCACGATAACGAGAGTGCAAGTTGGGACTTTGATGGTGTAACATTTTATGGTGATGCACTGATTAATCCGGCCAACTGGTACCATGAGTGTGTCAATCCGATTATCGAACTTTACTGCTATCTGCGTATGCATGAGACGATCTTTGTGGGAGGCAATGTGCGCGGTGATTTTACCAATTTCGTATTTCAGGATGTGAGCTGGCGTGGCTCTGACCTCAAGGGGGCTGATTTTACCGGCGCAACGTTCTATTACACACCGTACGGTAGTAGCGGTTTTAATGGCGTAAGCTGGGCCGGGGCGACTTGCCCGGATGGTACAGCGATTGCACTTGATGATAATTCAAGTACATGTTCAATTAGTTGGCAGCCTGCTCCTTGACGAATTTGCTGCCAAAAAGGCCTTCTTGTTGATATTGCAACCTGAGGGCAATGAATTACGACACATGGGCAAGTGTGCGCCAACAATTGAGAGTAATATCAACCGATATTTTGAGTAAATAGTAAGCTTTCTGGCGATTTTTATTTTGTTTTTCGTGAAGGTATTGAGAGGAAGATCAATGAGAAAAATTGTATTTCTGGCGACTACGATTTGTATGCTGTACACAGCTGTCAGCCACGCATCAATCGGGCCGATGAACTATCAGGGGCGTCTACTTGATGATAATGGTGTACCGGTAACCGGTAATTACACATTCGTGGTCTCCGTGTGGGATGCGTCGAATGGTGGTGTTCTGCAATTTCAGGAGAAACACGGCGTTAGTGTTAACGACGGTGTGTACTCCTTTCTTGTTAGCACTGGCACAGTTATTTACGGTACCTGGGATATCAATCTCTGGAATCAGCCGGAACTCTATCTGGAGCTAGAGGTTGCGGGTGAAACACTGTCGCCGCGTACGCGTATTGCAGCAGCACCTTATGCGTTCCAGGCAAATCTGGCATTAACAACAAATAATGCGCTGGCGCTAGGCGGCAAAAGTGCAGATGACTACGATACAATCCTTGAAGATATATGCGCATCGGGTAACGGTAAATGGCTCGATGTTGAAGAGCAGTGCATGGGTGTTGGCTCTGTAGTGACGGGTGTTTGGACAGCTCTTGATAGTGGTGCGGATCAGAATGATTATAAGAATCTTGATCTGACCAACGCGGATATCAGTGGCGCCAGTTTTAGTGGCGCGACAGGCTACTGGAATGGTGCGAATTTTGAAGGTTCGACGTTTAAGAATACCACCGTGTCTGCGGCAGGGCTTGATAAGGTCGTGTTGGATGACGTCTATATGGATGGCGTAATTACGACAGAGGTCAATCCGGTAACGGTTAATTCAAAATTCCAGGGTGCTGTATTAAAAAATATGGATTTAAGCAACTGGAATCTGTCAGGCGCTAACCTGACAGGTTTATCTGCGTCTTACCTGACCGGATGTCCGGAGGATTTGCCGGCAGACTGGCAATGTAAGGAAATGCACTTTGGTGGCGGTTTATATTTTCTTGTCGGCCCTTATGCAAACCTGTCGTCAACCTCGGGGCTTGCTATTGAAGGCAAAGATGGTATCTATCTGGATCTTGATAACAATGCGTTAAAAAATGTTGATTTAAGCAGCGCAAAATTTATGGGTGTAACCATTACCCAGGATATCCAGACAGATGATATGGCAGGTGCCAATTTTGATAACGCAACTTTTAAAGGAGCTCGAGTAACAGTGACCAACGGCTCTTATATGCTGGGCATTAACTTTGATAATACAACCTGGCTGCGCAGCTCATTGTTATTGCCGACGGCTAATGAGTCCCATCTAATGGGTTTCCAAAATATGCATTTTAATTATTCGCATTTGCAATTACCGATTATCAATCCCGGTAGCCCGCAATATGTCTTTAATGGCTTTGATGGGTCGATTTTTGAAAACACGCGCATCACCGGTGGGGGTGGTACTCAACTGCCGTTTTTTGATGTGGTCTTTAACAATGCTGTACTTGATGTGAATGCGAGTACTCTTTTGATTGAAAGCAGTGAGATTACCGGTAAATTCACCGTTGATAATTACCACAGTGGCAGTTATGTGGATGGCTTGTCTATCCGCCAGGCTGAACTCACTGGGCGTTACTACAACTGGGACTTTGTTGCGGTTGAAGTCTATCACTCCAGGCTGGATGGCTATTTCTATCTTTCAGACTGGAGCGAGTCTGATTTTCAATGGACAGATATGGGCTATTACTGGTACAACGCCGTATTGGGTGGACAGGGTAATACATCGTCAAGCCTGACCTGGTATGGAACCTGCCCTGCTGGCGGCGCGCCCACGTCACAGGGGCCCGATGGTGGTGGTAGCTGTGCGGTATCCTGGTAAAGCAGATATGAAAACAAAATCTCCAGGGCGGGCCCTACGGCTGCCCTGGACCCTGCATAGAGTAACCTCTAATGCCCGGGAAACTGACTTTTTCTGCCATTGACATACCTTCGGTAAACACCTAGTATTTGCCTCCCTGTTGTATCTCTGAGAATTCCTATGGCAAAACAGCAAGTGCCTGTTCTGGAGGGGTGGTTTACCATTGACGACCGGCCCCACCTACTGGGTACCCGATGTAAATCCTGTGGTACCTATTACTTTCCCAAGCAAAGTGTCTTTTGCAAAAACCCGGCTTGCAATGGCGAGACTTTTGAAGAGGTAAAGCTGTCGCGTACGGGCAAGGTATGGTCGTTTACCAATGCCTGCTATCAGCCGCCGGAGCCCTATGTTTCGCCAGACCCTTTTGAGCCCTACACGATTGTAGCGGTAGAGCTGGAAAAGGAAAAAATGGTTGTGATGGGTCAGGCGGTAGAAGGCGTCAACGTATCAGACCTCAAGGCAGGTCTTGAAATGGAGCTTGTACTGGAAACCCTGTTTGAAGACGAAGAGTCTGAAAAGCTCACGTGGAAGTGGAAGCCGGTTGCCTGATACAGGTACGTTGCCGGTCACGAATGTAGTAGAAATTAATTAAGAGAGAGATTATGAGCCAGGAAATAGCCATCCTAGGTATCGGTATGCACCCGTGGGGTAAGTGGGGCAAAAACTTTGTTGAATACGGCGTAAAAGCTGGCCGCGATGCGATCAAGGATGCGGGTATCGACTGGAAAGACGTGCAGTTTGTTTCCGGTGCAGCAACCATGCGTTGTGGTTATCCCGGCTATGTGGCTGGCGCCACGTTTGCCCAGGCATTGGGGTGGCAAGGAGCGGAAGTGAACACCTCCTACGCGGCGTGTGCCTCGGGCTCGCAGGCGCTCGCAGCAGCTCGAACTAAAATTCTTTCCGGTCAGTGCGACGTTGCACTTGTAATTGGCTCTGATACAACACCGAAAGGTTTTCTTGCGCCACAGAAAGGCGAACGCCCGGATGATCCTGACTGGGTGCGCTTTCGCCTCGGTATCACCAACCCGAGCTACTTTGCACTCTACGCACGCCGCCGTATGGAAATGTACGGAGATACCCAGGACGACTTTGCTCTCGTTAAAGTAAAAAATGCCGAGCACGGTTTTACCAATCCGAATGCACGTTATAAAAAGAAATTCACAGCCCAGGATGTGGCAGATTCTGCGATGGTGGCAGATCCATTGCGTTTAATGGATATCTGCGCGACGTCTGATGGTGCCGCAGCCCTGATCGTGTCTTCTGTAGATTATGCGAAAAAAATCGGTAAAAAAGATGCGGTTAAAGTGGCGGCTATTTCAACCGTAACCCCGACCTACGCTTCAGGTGTTATTGAAATGCCAGATCTTGCAACAGATTCCGCAGCGGTTGTTGAAGCACAAAGCTTCCGCGCAGCACTGCCGGTTAAAGCCTATGAGGAAGCTGGCCTTGGACCTGAAGATGTTGATGTTGCCGAAGTTTATGACTTATCTACTGCGCTTGAAATGGACTGGTACGAAGACTTACAGCTATGCGGTCGCGGTGAAGCGGCACAGCTTGTGCGCGATGGTGCTACGAGGCTTGGTGGTCGTTTGCCAGTTAACCCGTCCGGTGGCCTGGCCTGCTTTGGCGAAGCTGTACCGGCCCAGGCGCTTGCGCAGGTGTGTGAGCTAACCTGGCAGCTACGCGGTGCCGCAGGTGATCGCCAGGTTGAAGGTGCAAAAGTTGGCATCACAGCAAACCAGGGTCTGTTCGGCCACGGTTCCTCGGTGATTGTAAAGAAATAACGCAGTCTCCCTGCTCGCATGAACTGGTATACCTTTCACGCGGTTGAGCGGGACTTTATTAACACAGCTAAAACCCTCTATATCCTGGAGACCTTTGTGCCACACTCCCGCGGCAAGGTGTGGCAAGCCATCGTGGATGCGGAAAACTGGCACCAGTGGTTTCCCGGTGTTATCAAGGCGCACTATGGTGATTCACCCAAGCCCTATGGCGTTGGTACACGGCGCTATGCGAAAGTGGGCAAGGCCTGTTACGAAGAGACCATGTTGGTCTGGGATGAGGAAAAAGAGTTTGCCTACCGTATTGATCGCGCGACAGTGCCGATCGCCCATGCCCAGCTTGAATCAACCCGTTTACAGGACGAGGGAAGCGGCACACGTCTGATCTGGGTTTATGCCTGTGATAGAAAGTGGCTGTTAATTCTTATGGCGCCTTTTTTCAGACGCTATTTACAAAAACTCTGGAATCGTACAGCGGAAAATCTAACGAGCTATCTGGCGCAGCAGTCAGACTAACAAAACCCCAGGCAGTTGATGCTTTGCCAGAAGCCGGGCTTGACAGTAAACATATACTGCACGGTTTTTGTTTGCCACTGCTGCTGTTTATCCATCGCCACGATGTTAAATGTATAGTCGCCTGGCGGCAGCTTTTTGTAGTGGGCAAAACGTGCACCGCCGGCCTCAACCCAGCCTTCATCATAGCCACTTAATTGATATTTGAACTGTACGTCTTCTGGTTGATTAAAGTAGGGCAGAGTAAAAGTGAAAGCGTGATCTTTCCGTGACAGATCGAATGGAACATCATCATCTTTTGAAACTTTCTTGATATGTACAGAAAATGGATAAGTTTTTTTGCGATTGGCGAGAATAGTTTGCAAATCTGTGCTTACGCTATATTCGCTCAGTGTTGTGTGAGTGTTGGCAAAAACAATCAATTCAGCTTTTAACAAACCGCCATTTTGTGTGCCTATCCAGATGTTATTTTCTGCATCTTCATAGAGTGTGACAATAATGTTTGAAGTCAGACCGGTTTTTTCTGTCCAATAAAATTGTTGTTCCTTAAAAAACAAAACGAGTCCATCTTCAATCGTGCCAACCCACAGTGAGTTTCCAGTATCAAGCAAGGGGGTTGAGGGGCCGGGCTTGCGCACAAAATCAGCTATGATCTCAACCTTGCTGTGGCTGAACTGTTTGTTATTGATATGAATAACAAAGCCGCCACTGAGTTTACGGCGAACATGTAGAGTGTTGTCTTGTTCACGATGAATGGCGTAAATTTCATCGCCATCTTTGCTGTGAAGATCATTAACAACTTCTATCTGACCATTACTAAATAGACTGACCGAACCGTTTCGGTCTCCTATATAGAGTTTATTTCTTTCGCTGAGCAGATAAGTGATATCGTTACTGGTTTTTTTTCGTGACAGTTTGTACAAGTCGATAACAGTGAACTGATGACCATCAAAACGAACCAGACCATGGCTGGTTCCAAGCCAGAGAAAACCATTCTCGGTTTGAGTAATACTGGTAACTGTGTTGTCGGGTAAACCCTCGGCTGTGCCCCAGTGTCGGAAGCGGAAATCTTCTTCATAGAGCAAACCATAGACGGGGTTCATCGCTACCAGGCATATAACCAATGTCATCCATCGAGCGGTATTTTTATTTGCCATATTGTTCTACCTGCAAGGGAATAATTAATCTACCCTGGTATTTACCTTTTATCCACCCATATCCCCGGCATTCGGTGGTACATACTGTTACAATCCCTGTCGAATCTGTTTTAGAAGGGGGAATATTGTGGCGATTCTGTCATCTGCTGGCAGTTTTGATACCTGTTTGCAACACTGCCCGGAGCTGTATCAGTCATTTAGAGATTTCCAAGAGCAAATCTGGGCACAGCCATATATCCCGGTAGATTTGCTGGAGTTATGCCGCCTGCGCATTGCACAATTACATAATTCGGCATCCGATCTATCTGTGAGGTCGATATATACCTTGGCACCCTCATACGCGGATGTTAAAAGCCTTGAGCAAAAAATTGCTTTGCTTTCCCACTACCAGCGAGAAGATCTATTCACTCCAGGTGAGATTGCTTCGTTGCAGCTGGCAGAACTGTTTGTTATAGACCCTTCCTGTATTACCGACGAACTCGCTGACGATGTGATTACTCATTATGGTGATGCGGGTTATGTTGCATTGCTTGAAGCACTCGGTCATTTTGATGGTTGTGGCCGTTTCAAATTACAGCTGGGTTGTGGTCCGGCTACAGAGGCATTGGGTTATGTGGCGTCAGATTCAATAACAAATTGTAACGCGCGTGCAGTAAATGACTCAGTGATTATTAACAGACCGGCAGCTACCAAAGTGTCGGTACCGAGAGTG
Organism: Pseudomonadales bacterium; assembly: GCA_028280345.1. GTDB lineage: Bacteria > Pseudomonadota > Gammaproteobacteria > Pseudomonadales > UBA7239 > JANQLY01. Next base: position 39,685 of record JANQLY010000005.1, read on the forward strand.
CAGGCAGAAACAAGTAATACGGGCAGCATGGTACGTGATAGCGCATTAAATCTTGTGCCAACAACGCTTGAAACATTTCTCGCCTTCTACCAGCAACTTTGGCACAACCCATATTTACGTGCAGCGGAACTCGAAGTGGCGCGCTTGCGTAATGCAGCGTTAGTTAACTGTACATTTTGCAAGGCGACACGATTTGATCTTGCCGTTGATGATGGTTTACAGGAAGCAGAAGCAAGTGCGGCGCTGGCAGGTACTGCGGAAACCGGCAGGTTGTTATGGATTATTCGCATAACAGAAGCATTTCTCAATTATGGCAAACCATTAAGTGATGAAGATCATCACAGTATTGAAAAAGAATTTAGTGTTGCCGAGCTTGTGACACTGGTCACAGGCTTGAGTTTATTTATGAGTTTTTCAAAATTTGCGGTTGCTATGGGCGGCTTACCAGAAGAGCTGCCGGTGATGAAATTACCAGTACCTGCCTGAGCAGGCTGGTTAATCCAGCCTGCAGATATCGGCGTGGTTGCTAAACACCAGACAGTAGCTGAAATTTTCTGGAAGAATGCTGACATCCATGCCCCAGCAGCGCCCGGGAATAATTCTATTCTGCAAAAAATCTTTCAACTCGTCGCCACTTACTTCGTAGCCATCATCAATATCGCCGAGGAATTCACAATCCTGTGGATAGCGGTGTAGTAAAAAATATTTCTCTTCGGCATTAAGTTCGCTGAGTGCCGAACGCAATGCAATATTGTTCCACGGCAACATGTCCTCAATCACGGGCCAATGATGTCGCTGAGGATTTAACAGGTTGTGATGTTTTTCCTGGATTTGTTCGCAGGTTTCATCACTAAGGTGATGGCCAGGCCAGCTGGCATTGTCTTCGTTGTGTAATTTCCTGCCCATATCGATACCCCATTTTTTTTGACTGTTTTGGCATGGCCATTACCAGTTCGGGTTACAAGTGTTACCGATCTGATCGGAGTTTGTGCCGTCCGGGCAAATGGTGTTGTACCATTTTGAATCCGTAAAAATTGCCGTATCCATATAGGCGTTGTAAAAATCGGAATTCCAGATCACAGCACCTTTCAGGTTGGTGCCATCAAACACAGCGCTTTTGCAATTGGCGCCGTTTAACATCAGATAACCGAAGTCTTCGTAGGAAAAATCCTGCTCTGTACATTGCTGGGTAGAACCACCAACACAAAAACCATTATTTTGTGACCATTTACCGCCGCCACTCGTACAGATTTCTTCCATCAGGCCATTGATCGAGTTGATCTGGTTTTGCAGTGATATCACCGAGGATTGTAGTGACGAGGTTTGTCCTTGCAGCGTAGACACCTGGGCTGCAGTGCCGAAGTAACTCGCGGGGTTATTGTCAAGGGTGTCACTATTCTCGGCCTGTAAGGTAAACGGGGCACTGAGAATTTGCTGGCGTGGAGTAAGGGTTTCGCTGGAGACAGTTATTTCGATCCAGAGGCTGTCATTATTCGTAAAAATATCCGACCCCCAGCTTCCATGAGTGGCTGAGCCATTACCAATTTTGAAGGAATAAACACCATCGTTAACATTGACGCTATGGGTTTCCTCGTATTCTTTGAAGCCAATAGTGGTAGCGGTTTCATCGCTCCAGATACCAACTGTAAATGCCATGCCATTTTGGGTGACGGGCACGCCATTATTATCCAGTAGTCGGCCTTGATAATTAATCGCAGAGGGAACTGCAAACACAAGGCTCGAGAGAGTCAGTAGCAGACTGGCAAGAAGTGGGCTTTTCATCTTTTTCATCGGACACTCTCCGAATTTTATGGCTATTTGACACTTCTAATGTACAGAGCATAGCCTGGATACGCTTGTCTGCAAGTTGCAATTGCTTGACCCCAGGTTGCACGGCTTTCTGGTGTGGTGTTATGAAAAATTGCTAGAATCTGCCACAGCAATGTGGAGACAAACCATGCAGAAATACACGCTTTTACCGCTGTTTGCCCTGCTGTTTCTGGTCATGCCATCCGGTTATACCGGCCATGGCGTTAGCGGGCATCTGCCACTGGATATCAGCGCTGAGAAAGATGTGCCACAAATACTCGATGTACATATCACCAGAGATATTAAGTCCGGCTGGAATATACAGGTTATAACAGAACATTTTGCTTTTAATCCCGAGGCGGCTAATACCGACCATGTGATGGGTGAAGGCCACGCCCATCTCTATGTTGACGGTAAAAAATATGCGCGTTTATATGGGCACTGGTTTCATTTGCCAGATCTGGCGGAGGGTGAACACCGGGTTACGGTATCTCTGAATGCCAATGATCATTCGCCGTTGCTCTATAAAGGGCGGCTTATAGAACACAGTCAATTGATTGAACAGCCGATGAATGTAGAAAGTACACCACACCATCATTGAACCAATAATAAAAAAGGGGCTGATTTCAGCCCCTTTTTTATATCTGTTTGCCTATAACTACAGCACTTACTGTCCAGCCGGATTGGGCGATGGATTGCTGCAACTACTTTTGAGAATAATCATGACACTTGGTTCAGTGCCAAAACCGCAACCATCTGGCGCAGGGTCCGTTGGGTAGCTGTTGAAATCACAGTCTTCTACTACGCCATAGGAGTGATAGTGATTATCAGCACAGTTATCCGGTGTGGCCAGGAAAAGATAGGGCTGAGCAACCGGGATATATTTGCCCAGATAGGGAATGACTTGTAGTCCTTCCTTGCAACTGGTGCCGTCCCAGTAGTTGCCGCTCTGTTCGCAGATAAACTGCAAGTCAGATTGCACATTGGACAGATCGGAGGATGTGGCAAAATGTGAAGGGGGATTGCCACCAAAGTTGTTGCTGTTATCCGATTGAAAAGTAAAAGGTGAAGGTAATAGCTCCTGGCGTGGCGTCAGGGTCTCTGCATCAACCATCAACTCGAGCCAGACTTCGCCACCGGAGCTGAATAAGCTACCGCTAAAGCTGCCGGATACCGGTGTGCCAGTGCCGATTTTCAAGGAATAGACACCGTCGTTAACGGTCACCACATGGGTTTCCTCATAGAGCTTGCCGGTTGAGGCGGTCTCGTCATCCCACAGGGTAACTTTGAATGTGTAGGTACCGGTTACCGGAACGCCGTTGTCATCAAGCAGGCGGCCCTGGTAATTGATGGAATTTGGCACTGCCACTGCGGATGCAGTCAGGCATATCAATAAACAAAAACGTACAAAAAACTTCATCACTCTTCCTCCTGGCAGCCAGTGTAACTGGCGGCGATGTGGTTTATTTTTGTCTACGATCAGTGGAAATACTGTTTTATAGCTTTTATAAAGAGCTGTTCATCATAGCGCTATTTTGCCGGAAATGAAAAGGCTCTATCGGAAAATAAAGATTACAGGTATGCAGGCAAAGCAGAGGGCTTATAATAGACGGTACTATTAAACTCCTCCCTTATTACCTATTCTTACAGGACTATTCTGCCCGGTTTGCTGCCTGTTTGCCGGCGAGGCGGCCAAAATAGGTAGCGTCTCCAACCGACATACCACTGCTATAGCCCGCAGCTGTGCGCGGCATACCACAGGTGGTGCGGCCAGCAGCATAGAGGCCCTTGATGACAGATTTGTCCATACGCAGTACTTCACCACTGGGTAGTGCATCGAGTCCACCCAGGGTAAAGAACGGAAAGAACGCGCCACGGCCCGGTGTGCAGTCGAGTGCGGCATAGGGAGCCTCTATCGGTTTTAACCAGGCCTCACCTTTGTGGAACAGTGGGTCTTCGCCGTTTGCTGCATGCTTGTTATAGAACTCAATGGTATGACGCAGCTGGTCTGCATCGAGTTCAAGCTCTTCAGCAAGCTCCTCAACGGTTTCACCGGTTCCGGCAATATCGGCATTGAGGTATTTCGAGTGCTCATAACCCTCGGCACTGAGAACCAGATAAATACGCTGACTTACCTGGCGAATTACGTGGTAGGCCACGCGGCCGTGATAGCAGTCTTCATTAATAAAGCGTTGCCCCTGGGAGTTCACAAAAATCCCGTAGGTCTGATTGGCTGGCGGATAAAAAGGCAAGGTAATAAAGTGTTCGTTCATATGGATCAGTGCACCGCCTACACCGGCACCCATAAGTTGTCCCGAGCCGGTGTCGCCAGGATTGCCAATCGGCATATTGCCGTTTTCCAGCAGGGGGCAATATTTCTTTACCATCTCCTCGTTCATGCAGAAACCACCGGCACAGAGAATGACGCCCTTGCGTGCCCTAACGGCTTTTTCCTCGCGGTCAATACGCACCACAAGGCCGTGAACTTCGCCGTTTTCATCGGCGATCAAAGTCAGTGCGCGGGCATCGTACTCAACGCGAATGCCGCGCTTTTCCACGTTTTCAGTGAGAATCTTCATAAGTAGCGGGCCGCCGTTGTCACCCTCAATTTCGAGGTTGTGACCGCGCGGGCAGGGCTTGGCCTTGTCGCGAAATGGCCAGGCTTTTTCATTGCCGGTATAGAGCAGACAGTCATCGGTGGGGGCCATAATTGCGCGCTGTTTGTATTCGGTATCCTTATAAGGCACGCCTTTGTCCACAAGCCAGTCAAAATGCTCAAGGCTGCCTTCACAGTAGGCGCGAATGCGTGTTTCATCGGCGAGTGCGCCGTTGGCTTCCATGAGGTAATTGAACATATCTTCCGTGCTATCTTCGTAACCGCAGGCTTGCTGTACACGGGTGCCGCCGTTACCGCCCATATAAATCTCTGCGCTCGACAGTGCGGTAGAGCCACCGCTTGCACTGGTGACTTCAAAGATGATCGCATCAGCACCCGCATCTGCGGCTTCGATCGCTGCACAGGCACCGGCTCCGCCAAATCCGACAACGGCCACATCGGTTTCCATATCCCACTGCGTGACCTCGTTGAGTTTGCGTGGCTTGATCGGGGAGGTCTTTGGGCTGTCACTCATGTTGCGGCTCCATACGGCGAGAAATCGAGGCGCATAATGTACTAAAAGCAGACCCCTGTGTCTTGCGGAATATCGTTAAGAGATATGTCGCAGCCTTTTATTGAGGTCAGGTGCTGTCTATAATCAGGGAATGGCAATGCAAAAGAGGCAAAAAACCCTGCTAGTGGCTGGATTGGCATTAGTGGCTGTGGCAGGTGGCTGGTTGGTTGGTTTTCTGATGGGTGAGCAAAAGGGCGCAGGGGCCAGCACTGCTGCACCAACACATCCGCATCCACATCCGCCGGCGGGAGAAGAGCATGAGCACGAAGAACAGCAGTTGCCGCCAATTTCAGCAGAGTTGGCTGAAGAAATTCGTCGCCTTGAAAGCAAGGATTGGAGCAATGTAGAAGAGACAACATTGCCGGATGGAACCGTGCGAGCAAAAATCAACAGTGGCTTTCGTACGACGACGGTGGCGGTAATCGATGAAAACGGTAATGTTGTGATGCGCCATGGCGGAGATTTTTTAAATAATGTAGAACCGGACAGCACCGCGGGAGCGGGGTCGAACTGAATTAATAAATAAATATAGTGGTAGAGGTATAAGACATGTCAGGAGTAGTCAACAAATATGCGTTGGGTTTGCTGTTACTGTTTACTGCAATGTCAGCGAATGCAGGAAGCTTTCTTATTAATGAGATTAGCGGCTTTGATGATACAACGCCTGTTTCTCCTGTCGGTGGCAATACGGGCACCACTATTGGTGAACAGCGCTCTATTGTTTTTGCGCAAGCGGCAACTATCTGGGCATCGATAGTCCAGCCGGCCGCCGATGTCACGATTGATGTTGAATTTACAGCCCTGACACCTTGTGAGCCGGACCTTGGTCCAGTGGGCAGTGCCGGGCCGCAATACATAGACCGTGACTGGACAACCCCGACTCCGGTGCCCTTACCAGGTACCTGGTATCCAATGGCTTTGGCGCAACATTTACGCAATGTGGATTATGGTGTATCAGCAATAGGTTCATCATTTAATAGCAATATTGGTACCTCAGGGTGTTTGACAGGGCTGACCTGGTATTACGGTCTGGATGGCAATGCGGGTGTTAATCAGGCAGATTTGCTAACGATTGTGTTGCATGAATTGGCACATGGCATTGGTTTTGTGTCCTTGGTTGATAATGCTACGGGCGCCAAGGCTGGTGGTTTTGATGACGTATTTATGACTTTTTTACGTGATGACAGCCTTGATAAAAGTTGGCCAGCAATGACTGATGGTGAACGTGTGGCATCGGCAATAGACAGTGATGATCTGGTGTGGACGGGCCCTCAAGTACAACATTTGCTATCGATACTCAGCGGCACAGAAACCAGTACTACGAATGGTTATCCGCAGATGTATGCACCAGGCGTCCTGGAAGTAGGTTCATCAGTAGCTCATTGGGATGTTGATATTACTTACGATTCCGGTGCCAACGAGTTAATGGAGTACCTGCTGGCGACACCGTGGGACATGGCTATGACCGTTGCACTGATGCGTGATATCGGCTGGGGCGGAGCTTATTATGACTATGACCTTGATGGTACATCAGACGAAAACGATGCTGTTCCTGAATCCAATGTTGCAGATACTGATACCGACGATGATGGCCTGGTAGATGATTGGTTACCCGGCTCCGGTTGTAGCGGCCCTAGTTGTAACGGTTATGGCCTGGATGGTGATGACGATGGTGATGGTGTGCAGGATGTCGTTGATGCTGATCCGCTGGATGACGCTAATACGGCAGAAACCAGCTTGCCATTGAATGCCGGTTTTACGGGCGCAAATGTTAATGATAATGCTGGCGAACAGTGATTGTTGTTGTCGTGAATTTTTGTAACTCTTTGTTTTATAAGTAGAAAATTTTTTATTTCGGTGTGTCTGCGTTGACATCAACGGGGCTGTTAATTAACATGCCAGCCCCACCCTCCATGCTGTATTGAAATTTCCTGATGAGCACCGATAACCTGAATACCCGCCTGACCGAGTTACTCGGTTGCAAATACCCGATTATCCAGACTGCGATGGGCTGGGTGGCAGACCCGACACTGGTGGCGGGCACCTGCAATGCCGGAGGCTTTGGTTTTCTTGCCGGTGCGACGATACCGCCGGAGCAGATGGAAGCTGACATTCTCAAGGTCAAAGAACTGACACCAAACAACTTCGGCGTGAACTTCCATATGTATCAACCCAATGCAGCCGAGATTGTCGATATGGTGATCAAGCACGGTGTTAAAGCGGTGAGCTATTCCCGCTCACCGGGGCCTGACTTTATTAAAAAACTCAAGGATGCCGGTGTTGTCTGTATTCCTACCATTGGTTTGCCCAAGCATGCAGTGAAAGCGATTGAACTGGGTGCCGATGCGGTTACCGTACAGGGCGGTGAAGGCGGCGGGCATACCGGCGCGGTGCCGACTACGTTGCTAATACCGCAAGTCATAGATGCGGTGGGTGACAGGGTGCCAGTTGTGGCCGCAGGTGGATTTAAAGACGGGCGCGGCCTGGTTGCCGCTATGGCCTGGGGTGCGGATGGTATTGCCATGGGCACGCGCTTTCTTATGACAAAGAACTCACCGGTGCCAAACGAAACCTTGCAGCGCTATATCGATTGTAAAAATCCTGCAGATATTATTGTATCCAAAGCAATGGATGGCTTGCCACAGCGCATGATTATGAATGAGCTACTTGCCGATCTGGAAAAATCCAGTGCACTTAAGAAATTGATTATTGCGCTGAAGAACGGCCTTGCGTTCCGCAAGTTTACCGGTGCAAGTATTTTTGGTTTGTTAAAATCGGCAATTGCAATGCAAACCAAAGATGGTTTGACTCCGGCGCAGGCGATAATGTCAGCTAACGCGCCAATGATTATTCAAAAAGCGATGGTAGATGGCAAACCTGCGGAAGGTGTGTTGCCGTCCGGTCAGGTGGCAGGTGTTATTGATGAACTGCTGACCTGTGAAGAATTAATTAATAGCATCGTTGAAGAAGCACAGCAGCGTCTTAACGCGTTGGGTGCCTAATTTATTCTATAGAAAAGATTAAACAGGAACTGTTATGAGCAAGCCCTTTCGAGTCAAGATTGAAAACTATATCGCTGAATTGATTTTTGATAACCCACCGGTTAACGCATTTAACTCACAAGGTTGGGCAGATATCGCTGCTGAAATTGAATCACTTGGACAAAATGAAGACGTGCGAGTAATTGTGATTCGTGCCGATTCCAAGTTGCGCGGCTTCTGTGCCGGCGTCGATATCAAGGAACTGGCAGGCAATGATCATCTGATCGTAAAAGTAAACAAAGGCAACTACGATACGTTTAAAGCGATCCACCTGAACCCCAAGCCGGTGATTGTTGCGGTACACGGCTTCGTGCTGGGTGGCGGTATCGGTATCAGCGGTGCAGCAGATATTATTGTTGCGGCAGAAGGTGCGACGTTTGCGGTACCGGAAGTTGATCGCGGTGCGATGGGTGGTGGTGCGCACTTGCAACGCATGTTCCCGGTACAGAAAGTACGCTATATGTATTTTACCGGTGAAGCGATTGATGCCCAGGAAGCCTATCGACTCGGCGCGGTTGAAAAAGTGGTGCCGCTTGAAGAGCTGCGCATTGAAGCAATGAAAATTGCGGAAAAGATTGCCGAAAAATCCCCGGCAATGATTACCATTGCAAAAGAAGCGCTGACTGGAATTGAAGACGGTGATCTTGAGCGCAAATACCGTTCTGAACAGGGCTTTACACTTGAAGCCTACAATGAGAAAGATTCTGGTGAAGCTCGTAATGCGTTTGTTGAGAAACGCGATGCAAAATTTTAAGCGCAGATTTTTTTACTGGACAGTTGCTGCACTGCTCAGCGGTGTTGCAACGCAGTCACTTGCACAGCGTGGCTTGCCTGAAGAACAGGGCTGGTCCGGTTATATCGGGTTACAGGCAGTTAATATTAATACTGACAGTCAGTTCAGTACGGAAGATGATAATCGCGTAACAGACAGTTTTAATAGCACGGGTAGTTCGGTCAGTGCCAATCAACTCGCGCCGCTAGGTATTGTCAGATACACACAGCCACAATGGCGCACGCAGTTTTACGCAGGGCTACCGCCGCAAAATCTGTCCGAAGGCGAATTTGTTTTTGAAGCGGGGGTTAGGCAGCAGTTACCTGGTGGCACTATACTCAAGGCGGCCTATGTGCCAACACCGCCGGTAAGTGGTGAGGCCTGGGCGGACCCTTATATTATTAATGAGCCTCGCCGTGCCGTAGATGAAGAACGCACCGGTTTTAAACTGGGTGTGGAAAATCTGGCTAACTACGGAATTGGCATTGACTATCGCTACAGTGATATTGAGATTAATGAAGAAAGCAGCGGACTGTGGTTACAACAACAGGGTGCGGGTCTCGGTGTCGATGATATTGCGGCACTGAATCGCAATGGCGATTTCGAGGAATTAAAGCTCGGTGTTACGTTTCCGTTACAGCGTAATCTTTTTTTAACACCAGGCTTGCGCTGGCAATCTGAGGATACAGATGGAGCAGCGGTGGCCAATGATGCGCTGCGTGTACAACTTACGTTGTTCTATAACACCGACAAGCACCGTGTCAGTGCCAATGTGTTTTATGAACAAACCGAGCATGATGATATTCATCCAGTGTTTGATCAAATCATTGATAGCGATGGTTACGGCAGTTTTGTAACCTACGGTTATAAAGAACCGTTCAACTGGCAAAATGTGTCGTTTGATGTGCTGGGTTTGTACAGCATTGAAGACGCGAATGTGACGTTCTACGACCGGGATTTGTGGTTGCTCGGGCTTGGTATGAGCTACACTTTTTAGCGGCTTGAGATAAAGATGTAACTTGTTGAAAAATAAGGCTATTTTTTATTTTTTGGCGTTTCCACTCATTGACATTTCACCCCCTCGCTCTTAGTATGCACAGCCCGAATCACGCCGTCTGGGCCCGTTTTCTCCGCGCCCTCGGCAACCTTTCAAGCAACTGAAGACGTAGTTATGGATCTAGCCTATACCGACGCCCAGAAAGCCTTTCGCGATGAGATTCGCAACTGGCTTGCGGCCAATGTCCCGCAACAAGCGCTGAAGACTTTTGATACCGAAGAAGGGTTTCAGCAGCATCGCGAGTGGGAAGCCAAACTCAATGAGGGACGTTGGGGTATGGTGACTTGGCCAAGTGAGCTCGGTGGTCGCGATGCAACGTTGATTGAATGGCTGATCTTTGAGGAGGAGTACTGGCGTGCCAGTGCGCCACTGCGCGTGAACCAGAACGGCATCTTTTTGCTCGGCCCCACCTTGATGGAATACGGCACTGATGAACAGAAAGCGGATATTCTGCCGAAGATGGCTGACGGTACCGAAGTGTGGTGTCAGGGCTGGTCAGAGCCCGGTGCGGGTTCCGACATGGCAGCGATCCGTGCCAAAGCGGAGCTCACCAACGACGGCAAGCATTACATCATTAATGGCCAGAAAACCTGGTCAACGCGCGCGGTATGGGCTGACCAGTGTTTTGGTATGTTCCGTACTGATCCGGACTCGCAACGCCACAAGGGTTTGAGCTTTATTCTGGTGCCGATGGATCTCGAAGGTATCACAGTGAGGCCGATTCCGCAGCTTGACGGTTTGCCTGGTTTTGCTGAAATCTTTTTTGATAACGTCAAGGTTCCCGTTGAGCGTCGCCTTGGTGGTGAAGGTGAAGGCTGGGGCGTGGCGATGGCTACTGCCGGTTTTGAACGTGGTTTGATGTTGCGTTCCCCGGCGCGTTTCCAGACTACAGCGGCAAGACTGGTTGAGCTCTATAAACAGAATCAACAAAGTGCAGACCGCGATCCGGCAATTAAGGATGCTGTTATTCGTGCCTATATGGATGCGGAAGCTTACGCGTTAACCACCTATCAAACGGCTTGCCGACTGGATAAAGGTGGCAAGATTGGTGCGGAGTCTTCCACTAATAAAATTTTCTGGTCAGAGCTTGATCAAAAGATGCATGAAACGGCGATGAGCATTCTCAGTGCGAGAGCGGAATTATTGCCACACGCGCCAGCGGCACAGGGTGTCGGTAGCTGGCTCGATGGCTTTTTGTTTAGCCAGTCGGGGCCGATTTATGCGGGTACTAATGAGGTACAACGCAATATCATAGCGGAGCGGATGCTCGGCATGCCTAGAAAATAAGTCTAAACATGATTTTTTTCGGTATCTGCTGTGTTGCGATTGAACTTCCGATGCTCACGTACAGCTCAAGTACGCTACGCGTCGGCTTTCAGCCGCGCCTTGCATCTACTCGAGGAAAATCAGTTTATAGCTTATTTTCTTCGGAGGGTAATTATTCCTGGTCTCAGGAATGAGATAGGCTAAGTAAATTAGTGTTAATACAGACAGAGGTAGAAAAAGTTGGATTTTACTTTTACAGAAGACCAGCTCCTGTTTCAGGGCGAGATTAAAAAATTTCTCGTTAACGAAGTCACGCCGGAAAAAATCCGCGAGTTGTGGGAGACGGAAAGTGGCCGCAGTGACGAGTTATGGACACAGTTTGCCGAACTCGGTTTGCTTGGCATGACGGCACCGGAAGAGTTTGGTGGCCTTGGCATGAACGAAGTAGATTTTGTGCTGATTGCTCAGGAGTGTGGTTTTGTTGCCTTACCCGAGCCGCTGGTTGAGACTGTGTTGGTTGCAGTGCCATTAATTAATGCATTGAATGATGATCGCAAGGGTGAGTGGCTTGCAGCTATTGCCAGTGGTGAAATGAAAGTTGCAACAGGTTTGATGCAAAACGAACTGGTTGCCGATGCGCATATCGCCGATTTGCTGATTCTGCAATACGGTGACGAATTGCATGCAGTAGCACGCGAGGATGTGACGCTGACCTTAAATGAGAGTGTTGATCCCTCGCGCAGATTGTTTGATGTGGAGTGGAAACCGGAGGAGAGCAACGCGATCGCTTCCGGTGATGAAGCAAAACAGTTAATTGCTGCGACACTAAATCGCGGTGCACTTGGTGCAGCAGCCCAGGCACTAGGTTTAACCCAGCGTATGATTGAGATGTCGGTACAGTACACAGCAGACCGACAACAGTTTGGTGTGGCGATTGGTACTTTTCAGGCGGTTAAACATCGCATGGCGAATGTGGCGGTGCCATTGGAATATGCAAAAGCCGTGGTGCATCGTGCAGCTTGCTCTATTGCCAATAATCACAGTGACGCGGGTGTGCATGTGAGCCATGCCAAGGTAGCTGCCTGTGATGCATCACTTGCCGGTGCAAAGAATGGTATTCAGGTTCATGGCGCGATGGGGTACACCTGGGAAGTAGATATGCATATCTTTATGAAAAAAGCCTGGGTGTTAAACAACACCTGGGGTGATAGCGCTTTCCACAAAAACCGCGTCGCGGAATTCGCCCTGAGTGGCGCTGAAAAAATCGGTGCCGGCGCAACGTTTGTGTAGAAGCATTTAGGCACCTTCGTAAAACCGAGGGTTTAACAAATTATTTTTGGCTTAATATAAATTTAATCGGAATAGAGAACGTATTCTGCGTTGCCAGGACAAGGCATTTTTCAGCGAGCAAGCGGAGTGTATATGCTAATACATGAGTATTGCGAGCTGGGAAATAACGCAGTAGTGGCAAGCAGAAAAGTTCGGGAGAAATAATAAACCATGGCAGAAGCGTATATTGTAGATGCAGTTCGTAGCCCCACTGGCAGACGTAAGGGTGGCCTAAGTCATGTACACGGAGCCGATCTCGGCGCCCACGTACTCAAGGCAATTGTAGAGCGCAACGGTATTCCCGATAACGAATACGACGATGTTATTTTTGGTTGTGTTGATACGATTGGTCCACTGGCCGGTGATATTGCACGTACGGCGTGGCTATGTGCCGGGCTTTCCCAGCAAGTGCCTGGCACTACAGTTGATCGTCAGTGTGGTTCTTCACAGCAGGCCGTTCACTTTGCAGCGCAGGCTGTGATGAGTGGCACGATGGATGTCGTAGTGGCCGGTGGTGTACAAACTATGACACAAATTCCGATTTCCTCCGCGATGACAGCGGCAGAACCCCTGGGTTTTTCTGATCCGTTTACCGGCTCCACCGGGTGGGTAGAGCGCTACGGCAATGTGGCACCGACCCAGTTTAATTCGGCACAGATGATTGCTGACAAATGGGAGCTCTCGCGTGAAGACCTTGAAGTGTTCTCTCTCGAATCACACACACGAGCGCTGCGTGCGATTGAAGAAGGACGCTTTGATAAAGAGATTATTCCGTATACGGATGACAAGGGCACATGCTCTATGGATGAAACACCGCGTCAGTCCTCGTTGGAAAAAATGGCAGAGCTTGATTATCTGTTTGGCTGCGACAAGGTTACCGCAGCGGTTTCCTCACAAACCTGTGATGCATCTTCGGCGGTGCTTGTGGTGTCTGAAGAGGCACTGAAGCGTTACAACCTGACACCACGCGCTCGTATTCACCATATGTCTGTACGTGCGGATGATCCGGTATGGATGCTTACAGCACCAATTCCGGCGACAGAATATGCGCTGAAGAAAACTGGAATGAGCCTCAACGATATTGATCTCGTGGAAATTAACGAGGCGTTTGCTTCTGTGGTTATGGCCTGGCTCAAGGAGACGGGCTACGATCATGGCAAAACCAATGTGAATGGTGGTGCGATAGCGCTGGGCCACCCGCTTGGAGCAACGGGTACCAAACTGATGACAACCTTGTTGCATGAGCTGGAGCGCACCGGTGGTCGTTACGGCCTGCAAACCATGTGTGAAGGTGGTGGCCAGGCTAACGTCACGATTCTTGAGCGTTTGTAGGGGCCGCCTTGGGTCTAAATTGGGCAGGGGCAAAAATGCCTATATAGCTGATAGTTGAGTTTTCTGCCTTATTTTTTCTTTAAAAAAGTGCTTTATAATCAATAGCTTGGAAGCTCTGCAACATATAGGCAAGAGATTGCAACGTTCTGGCTGTATTTTGAGCAGGCAGAAGCGTACATTTTAAAAGCTTTCTGATGTCACTCATTATTGAGAAAGAACACTGTGACATCATTTTTTGATTTATTGGTGAGTAAACAGGATAACCCCATGAAAAAGATAACCCTTTGCTTGTTAGCGTTGCTATTTCCGGTAATAGCGATGGCTACCCCGGTTGGTCCGATGAACTACCAGGGGCGCTTGCTGGACAATAACGGTGTGCCCGTTACCGGATCCTACAATTTTAAACTCAAGGTCTATGATGCCCTGACTAATGGGGTGTTGAAGTATCAGGAAGATTTTAACGGTGTAACGGTTAATGATGGTGTTTATGCGATCAAACTGGGTAATGGCCCGAAAATTGCGGGCGATAGCGATTGGGATGTCACTTTGTGGCAAACCAATCTTAACAACCTGTTTCTGGAAGTGGAGGTAAATGGTGAAGCGTTAACTCCTCGACATGAGCTGACGTCCGCTCCCCATGCCTATACTGCAACTCTCGCACTGGCACTTGGCGATAAATCCATTTCTGACTTTGACAATATCCTTGAAGGCATCTGTGTTTCGAGTGAGGGCCGCTGGCTGGCGGAGCTGGAAAAATGTGCCGGGGGTGATGTAGATCTGAGTAATCTTGACCCTTTAACATTGGCTGGCGTAACAGATTTTTCTGAACTAGAGTTTGATGGTGCAAACTTTAGTAATGCTTCGTTTTATGTCAACGGCCAATATGAAAACGCCAATTTTCATGGCACAACCTTCAAAGATGTAACCTTTGATGCCACAGATTTCACCAATACGGATTTGTCTTTTACAGTATTTGATGGCGTAACGATTAACAGCAATATCAATTTGAGTGGCGCTAATTTAACGGGTGCAGTGTTCAAGGACTTCGATGCGAGCAACCTTGATCTTAGTGGTGCGGCTATTGGTGGGTTGTCAGCAGGTAGGCTTACAGCTTGCCCTGCCTCTTTACCCTTTGACTGGACTTGTCTGAGTTATCAGGATGGCCCAACCACCTATTATGCACTGGTTGGCCCGGGTGTTGATCTGTCTACGCGTACGCCGGCACTGACACAGCGCTACGGTGGTAATTATCTTTCTATTGAGGTATTTGCCGGACAAAATCTGGATGGTGCCAACTTTGATGGTGTTATTCTCGGCGCGAACTTCACCGGGACTATTCTTACCAATACCAACTTCTCTGGCGCGATGCTGGTGGATGCCTTGTTTGAGGCCGGTACGCAACTGGATAGTACCAACTTTACCAATTCGATTATGAGTTGGGTAGACTTCAAGAATGTGGATTTGACGGGCTTGTCTGGTTTTCCAACAAATTTTATTAATGCCGAACTATCCAATGTGAGCTTCTCTAATACCTTCCATGACCAATATACAGACTGGACAGAAGCCAAACTGGACTCTGTAACGTTTACCGGTGTAGTAGGTACAGGCGGTTTTGGTTCCGCACATTTCGATTTTCTGGACTCTCGTCTGAATAATGTAACATTTAAGGATTCGTCCCTGTCACTTTCGTTTCAGGATTCGCCACTCAATGATGTGACGTTTGAGAATCTTTTTTATGATGGGCAAGTTTCCTTTGTTGCCTTCCTCGACCCGATTGATTCGCCGATGGAACTCAATGATGTGGCCTTTACCAATAACGTGTTTGTTGCTGGTGGTTATGACTTCTCCGGGGTTATTTTGAGAAATGTGGTATTTAAAAACGAAGATTTAACACAGGCTTATTTTGATGGCAGTACACAACTGATTAATGTGGCGTTTCAGGGTGTAGACCTTTCCAATAACCCGACGTTTGGTGATGCCCAGCTGGAAGGCATTACTGACTGGAGTGGCTCAACATTGAACGGTATTAACTTCAATGGCCAGGATTTAACCGCTGTAAATTTCTCAGGCATTACTGCGCAGAGTGTTGATTTTAGTAGTGCCTATATGGACGGCGTTAATTTCTCCAATGCGGATTTAAGTTGGGCCAACCTGTCGGCCTTCAGCATGATTGATATTATCTGGCGTGGTGCAACAATTGATAATGCTTATATATCTTCCAATCTTGGTGGTACAAACTTTTCCGGCTTGAGTTCAGCAATAAACGTGAATTGGCAAGGCAGTCAGCTGCAAGATGCAGATTTTAGTGGTCTGGATTTGACGGGTTCCGTATTTAACAATGTTTCTCTGGAAGGCGCTGATTTTGGTGGGGCGACGGTTGATAGTGTAACTTTTGACTATGCGAGTTTCGCTTTCGCAGACTTTAGCGGTGTTGATTTTAGTGCGGTAGGCAGCTTGACTGGCGTGGACTGGTTTCAGACTAACCTGAAAAACGCAAGTTTCTCAGGTATTAATGAAGGTGCTATCAATAATGTAATTTTTCGTGACATCTTTGATGCCACCAATGTCGACTTCAGTAATACCAATTACTCCGGGTTGCGTTTTGAATTCTCCAAACTGGCCAGTGCCAAATTTAACGGCTCTGGCCTCAACGCCAGTGATTTCTACAATGTTGATTTAAGTTCAGCAAATTTTTCAAGTAGCGACCTTAGTGGTGGGGTTTATTTCTTTGATTCAACGCTAACCAGCGCTAATTTTACCGGTGCTTTTGTGATGGGTGTTGAATTCCAGAATACGGATTTGGGCAGTGTTAATTTCACCAATGCTGATCTAAGTGGCGCAAATTTACAAGCTGCGAAGAGTTTAGCGGGTATTACCTGGACAGGAGCGACTTGCCCTGATGGTCAACTGGAGTCCATGGGTGTTCCCGGTTGTGAAGATCAGTTGTAAGGTCACTCGATATTATTGTTTGGCCCCGGCATTGTCCGGGGCTTTTATTTTGGGGCGCAGTTGAATCGCTTTGCCGAGGATATTCTCTTTCTTGATAAGACCGAAACTACTGCTATCCATGCTGTTGCTGTAGTTATCACCGAGTAATAAATAATGCCCCTCAGGGATAATCCACCGGTACGTTTTTAGCTGTTTCAGTGTGTTAGCCCAGACGGGTGGGTTAATAAGTATAAGAAATACATCGTTCACGTAAAGTTTATTGTTTTTATCGAGATGTAGTTTGTCACCGGGAATTGCAACTACTCGTTTAATCATAGAGATTCGGGATTCGTGTTGCATAGTGACAATATCGTTTCGTGCAACAGCATGATACTGATAATACTGCTCATCAACTAGTATTTGCATACCGGTATAGAAAGTGGGCTCCATCGACTGGCCAACGACCATGATCCAGCGTTGTTCTGCATGGCAGGGCCACACAAAGCACAACAACAGCCATAACAAAGAAATCCTATGCATGATCTGCAGCCGGTAAAGTAATAATAAAGCACACGCCGCTGCTGTCGGCGAGATTACTGGCTTTGATATGGCCACGGTGATACTCCACAATCAAGCGCACAATATGCAGGCCAAGTCCGAGATGGGTGCTATTATCCCCGGTGTCTTTTTCGCGCATCGACACCATATTGTCGAATAACTGATGGGCCATTTTTTCCGGTAGTAGTGGGCCTTCATTGCTGATACGAATTTCAACAAATTTATCAGTGACGTTATAGTCCAGTTGAATGCGCCCCTGTGGTGGACAAAAGTCTGCGGCATTATCAAACAGTTTGTCGAGCATTTGCACCAGAAGTTCAGGTACGGCGTAAATCGTTGCTGCTTTTTCAGGACAATTAAACAGGATGTGATGACTGGTGTAGACGTCTTGGTAAGCCCGGGTAATATCGTCAAGCATAGGTTGTGGATCAAACAGCTCTAGCTCCGCGCTTTGAATACTCTCCTCTACGCGGCTTGCCTCGCTCATAGCCGAGAGAATATGACTCAAGCGCGCTGCACCTTCTTTTGCGCGCTGGTGATAGGTTTGACTGTTGTCATCCAGATGTTGTTGTTCGAGGTTGTCGAGAGAAGAATGAACAATGGCAAGTGGTGTGCGCAATTCATGGGATAGCTTGCGTGAAAGCGTGCGCAAGTATTCTGTATATTCGCGAATGCGTGAAAGTAGTTCATTGTAACTACGCGTTAAGTCACCGATTTCATCCTTCATATTACTACTTGGAAAAGTGTCACTGATCGTGCCATCTTCCTCCAGAATATTTTCAGCTGCACGGCTTAGACGGCGTACACGCCAGGATAACCAGCTCGCATAGCCGAGCAGGCCGATGCCGGTAACACCGAGAGAAACAAGGCTATATAACAACAAGCGGTTAAATGCGCTGTCAGTGAGAGCGAGAAACTGCTCGCTACTCTGCTCGGCAACAATTGTAGCGATGACGCCTTGATCCGCAGTAACTGGCGCCGCCACGCTGAGAATACTTTGATTGGAGAAATCGGGGTGCTGGTACCAATAGCCCGTAGTCTGGCTTTGTAAGGCGGCATTTACTTCACTGCGGGTCAGTTTGCCTGGTTTTTCATCAGGTATAGATTCGCTTAACTGCGTTTTTAAAATGGCGCGATAGAGAGTTTGTACCAGCCAGTGTACTTCAGTGCTTTGCTGTTTGTTGATAGAGCCTATATTAGCCAGTTGCCATTGCTGTGAATCTGTAAGAGTGAGGCGTAAACCGGGCTTATCAAAAATAGCGAGTTTTTCCTGTAATGGTTTCGGCGGGTAAATCATCCATGGAGGCAATGTGGTTTGTGGTGTTGCATTACCGAGCCAGCGTTCACTCTGATCATTGTGTTTGTCAATCACATAAAAACCCAGACGTCCTTTAGCGAGAGACAGGGGTAGGGAAAGCTCCACATTGTAACCTTCGGCGCTATCCTGCCATTGACCCTTGATAGCGGGTTCCTCTTTTGCATAGTCGCGACTTTTCAGATAATGGGCAGACAAGCTGCCCGGTGCAGAGGTTGCCAGTACAAAATGACGACCTTTTGCATTGACAAGCACGATGCGGTCGCCGTTGCCAAGAATCGAGCGGGAAGGATTGTGGTAAACAATATTGTTATCCCGAACTTCAAAGAACAGATATAGCGTATCCTGGTATAAAGCACTGCGATAGCTGACTTGGAAGGGGTCGTTATCGTCACCCATTTTTTGTAGAGGTATGGAAAGCCACTCGTTGTTATAGCCGTCAACGATAATGGGAATATCTGTCGTATGAAAATACAGGTTATCGTGATTCTGACTGCCATCCAGCATTCTTTCCGGGTAGGGATAGATCAACTGTTCGTCTGTGGCCATTGCTGTGGCAATCGCTTCGGCTGTTGCCGCAAGAGATTGCGATTGCCCCGCGCGTAGTGCGCTTTCAATTTCACGGATATATTGGCAGCCGGCCCATGGCAGGCTTAGCAGTAACAGGCTGACAAAGAGTAACTGGCGTTGCAGTCTCATGACAGATCAGGAAGATTTCCAGCGATAACCCATACCATAAGCGGTTTCAATCGCATCGAAGCTGTCATCAACGGCAAGAAACTTCTTGCGCAGACGTTTAATATGAGAAGTAATCGTGTTGTCATCAAGTACCACGTTTGCGGCATCCATAAGCTGCTGGCGATTTTTCACATGTCCCGGGTGTAAACACAGGGCATGAATAATCCAGAACTCGGTGACCGTTAGGTCGACAAGTTGATCGTTCCAGTTAACCGTCATGCGCTCCCGATTAAGAGAAAGCTTGCCGCGCTCAATCACGTCATCGGCCTGACTTGGTTTTTGTAGAGCTTCGACGCGGCGAAACAAAGCCACAATGCGCGCCATCATATGGGCCTGACTGATATCCTTGGTGAGATAATCATCAGCGCCGAGACGCAGGCCTGAAATAACGTCGAGTTCACTGTCGCGGGCAGTGAGAAAGACAATTGGCAGTTCAGGAGCGCGACTGCGTAAGTCACGGCATAAATCAAAGCCACCTTCAACTTCATCGCCGAGCCCTACGTCGATAATCGCCAGGTTTGGCAAGGTTTGCTGGAAAGCTTCAAAGGCCGAGACCCGGTCGTGGTAGACACTGACACTGTAACCCTGCTTTTCAAAGGCGTCGCGATAGTTCTCAGCGATGGTCTTTTCATCTTCGACGATGGCGATATGGCGGCCCATATGATGTCTGTTCCATTATTGTCCTTCAGCTTGGGGCTATTTTACGCAACATCGCCACAGAAAAAAGGCCTTGCCACAATTCGCCACAATTGCTCATGGGTTTGCCATATCTGCGCCACGGCTTTGCCCTGTCCGACCGCTTTAATAAAGCCTGTTAGAACGACTCACGCCGCAAACTCGGGAGGGCAAACCATGTTCAGAAGATCACGTATTCCAAGAGACCTGATTCTGGAAGACTGCGACCACAGTCAGGGTCATACACACCGTTTTTGGCCCATTGTAGTGCTGACCATTCTTATGGGCGGCTGTTTGTTATTCCTGTTGCTCATGGCCTATGAGCAGGCCTATGCCGAGCCACACCTTGAAACAGAGCAAGGAGACACGCTGACACTCGACAATGTAGAGGCAGGTCAACTGCTATTTAAAACCGATACCGGCGGACGTTATAAACCTGCATTAATTCTGGAAAGCCGTGCTCACTTTAGCATTAGCGGCATGATAAGCCATGTCTCACTCCAGCAATCGTTTCGCAATGACAGTACAGACTGGGTTGAGGGAATCTATGTGTTTCCTCTGCCGGAAGATGCCGCTGTGAACAAAATGCGCATGAAAATCGGTGAACGCATTATTGAAGGTAAGATTCACGAGAAAAAACAGGCGAAGAAGATTTATCAGGCGGCGAAACAGGCAGGCAAGAAAGCCAGCCTGGTGGAGCAGGAGCGACCGAATATGTTTACTAACTCGGTCGCTAATATCGGCCCGGGTGAAACCGTTGTCGTGGAAATTGAATACTTGCAAACCATTGCCTATGACAGAGGGCACTTTAGCTTGCGTTTTCCGATGACGATTACACCACGCTATATTCCGGGACAACCATTGCCTGTGGACAGTGTTGAAGAACAACCGCTTGTTGTGGATGCGGGCATGGGTTGGGCGGTTAATACCGATCAAGTGCCTGATGCAAGCCGCATCACACCGCATCTGAATCCGCAGATGGCAACGAGCCAGCAAAAAATTAACCCGATTACGATTACTGCGGAGCTGGATGCCGGTTTGCCCCTGAATAGTGTTGATAGTGCCTATCACGACATTGTGATGTCCCGAGATGAAAACCGTTACGGTATCAAGCTGGTGGGTGGGAGTGTGTCCATGGAGCAGGACTTTGTTTTGACTTGGCAGCCGGTAACTGGCAGTGAGCCGCAGGCGGCAATTTTTAATGAAGATGTGGATGGTAAACATTACAGCCTTGTCATGGTGTTGCCTCCGCAGCAAACGAATACAGCGCAACTGTTGCCACGTGAAATGATTTTTATCATTGATACTTCCGGTTCTATGTCTGGAGTGTCAATTGAGCAGGCAAAACAAAGTGTGTTGATGGCGCTTGATCGGTTAAGCCCTCAGGATCGTTTTAACATTATCGAATTTAACTCCTATACCGATGTGAAGTTTTCACAGTCTGTTTATGCGACAGCAGATAACCTCAATCAGGCGCGAAAAATAGTTTCGTCCTTGAAGGCCAATGGTGGTACAGAAATGTATTCCGCGTTGGAGGCTGCTTTCAAAGGGTCAGTGGATGAAAACTTCCTGCGCCAGATTATTTTTATTACGGATGGTGCTGTGGGTAACGAAGAAGCACTGTTTGAACTGATTGATAAAAAACTCGATAAAAATCGCCTGTTTACCGTCGGCATTGGTTCCGCGCCCAACTCTTTTTTCATGCGTAAGGCAGCGCAATTTGGTCGCGGCACATTTACCTATATCGGCAGTGTCAATGAAGTACGGGAAAAAATGTCAGCACTATTTAACAAACTCGAAAGCCCGGTAGCAAGTAACTTGCAGGTTGACTGGCCCGCTGGTTATCAGGTTGAAGCCTATCCGCAGCCACTACCGGACCTCTACCGCGGAGAACCGGTGTTGCTCAGTGCAAGACACAGTGGTGAGGTGTTGCAAGGTGATATAGAAATTAGTGGTAAAACCGCCGCACAGCATTGGCAGAAAACGCTGACAGTAAAACAGTCAAATAATCATAAAGGTGTTTCCACACTTTGGGCGCGCAACAAAATTGCCAGTTTGCTGGATGAGAAGGTGACTGGAAGAGATGAGAAGTTGGTGCGTGATGATGTTCTTGCGGTGGCGTTAACACACCAGCTGGTTAGCCCCTACACAAGCTTTGTTGCAGTTGAGAAAACACCGAGTCGCCCCCTCAATGAAAAGCTTGATAGCAAAGCAGTAGTCAATGCACGACCGAAAGGGCAAAGTCCCCAGACCTACGCCTACCCGCAAACTGCAACACGAGCGACACGCAGTCTGGTCTTTGGTCTGATGTTGCTTCTTATGGCCTGGATTTTCCGTGCGAGCCTGCGCGAGGAAGAGAAATATGGCTTGGTTACCTGAACTTGCGCAAGGACACAGAGCGCGACGCCTGATACTGGCGCTACTGCTCGCTCTGGCCGGTTGGCAATTATTTGACGCAGTCTGGATACACGCCAAGGCACAACTTGCGCAATATCTTATCCGTGATGCCTGGCTGGAAGCACATCGGGAAGGCTATCCGGTGAAACCCTGGGGCTGGGCTGATATGTGGCCAGTGGCGAGATTGCAAATGCCGGAACAACAGGTAGACCTCTATGTTCTCGACGGCGCCCATGGAAGTGCGCTGGCCTTCGGCCCCGGGTATGTACACGGTAGTGCAATACCCGGGGATCTCTCAAATGCATGGAAAACAAGCATTGTAAGCGGACATCGCGATACTCATTTTCGCTTTCTGCGCGATATAGAGCTTGCAGATGAGTTATTCGTCACCGCAAGCAACACAGAAACACTAACCTATGAAGTTACAAATATTGAGATTGTAAACAGCCTGACAGAGCCACTACAGGTGGATCAACAACAGGCGCAACTGATACTAGTCACTTGCTACCCGTTTGATGCTGTGCAGGCGGGTGGGCCAATGCGTTATGTGGTCACGGCAAAACCGAAACCACCTCAACCAATAGCAGGAGTACAACACAATGATGATAGAAACTCTGACACTTTATAAGCCGTTAACACCGATACAACTGGCTGCGGTCATTGAATCAGGGTGGCGTAGTTTTTCCCTTGATCACCCAAGCCAAAAAAATTTCTATTTAAAAGTTAACAAAAACTATGCTGACCTTGTGGCAAAAATGTGGAGTGCGCCAAAGTACTCGGCAGGTTATGTGGCCGAGCTTGAGATTGAGCAGCATTTTATTGAGCAATACGAATTGCAGTCGATTGCCTATGATGATCAGAGCGAGTACAGGATACCGGTGGAAGACCTTAACAAACTCAATCAGCATATAATCGGTTTGATTGATGTGATATCAGCTTTTCACTTCGATATATTTCAACACAATAATACTTTTATCGAGCAAAATACCTGGAGCTTTCACTAGTTGTTTTTGATGGCAGAAATTTGTTAAAAGTCATGTTATCTGCTCGCCAGGCGTAATAAATTACCCGCGCCACCAAACTCCTGACAATTTCCGGTGTCTATTTTGCAACGGGTTTAATAGAATATGCAGCACTCATGTCGGTGGCAGTTCGACAGTGTAGATATAAAAGCGGGAAAGAACTATGAGAATACCTTCCATACGACTCACCTATGGCCTCGTGGCCATTGCCAGTTGCTGCCTGATGATTACGGCTCTCGTAATGCAGGAATTTCTGGGCATGCACCCCTGTCCGCTTTGTATTACACAGCGGGGCTTTATCATGTTAACTGGCGTCATTGCACTTGCTGCCTGCCTTCATAATCCTGTGAAAACTGGCCGATATATCTATGCTGTACTGATGATACTGGCTGCCGGGGCTGGAGCCGGGGTGGCGGGGCGCCATGTCTGGATACAAAATTTGCCTGAAGATCAGGTGCCAAGTTGTGGCCCCGGGCTTGAGTATATGTTCAGCAATTTTCCATTTATGCAGGCGCTGGAATTGTTATTTATGGGAGATGGCAACTGCGCTGACGTGGTATGGACCTTCCTCGGACTCAGTATTCCGGGCTGGACACTGGTCTGGTTTGTTGTATTTATTGCTATCGGCTTGTTTCAGATTTTCCGCAAGGGTGCCCCTGCTCTTGTACCGCAGTCTTAAAGTTATCAGCTATTAATTTTTACCATGGCTTTGCTATAATCAGGCAAGCTGCGCTTTCGCGCGTAGCTGTGCAGTTGAGGAGCCTATGACAGAAAAAAAAATGACCAAAGGGGAGCGTACCGCCCAACGTATCATGGATGCGGCGGAACGCTTGTTTGCACAGAATGGCTATGAGGGAACCAGCCTGCGGGAAATTGCTGCAGCAGTGGAAATTCAGGAGCCTGGGCTTTATCGGCATTTTGAAAACAAGGATGCTTTGTATCGAAAAGTACTCGAGCGCTCGCTACAACCATTACTCGATACTCTGGAGCAGCGCATTGGTGCGGGACCGTCCTTGGAACAGATTGCAGAATTGCCTGCTATTATGCTTGATCTATTGGCTCGGCATCCCCACATTGCCGCATTGTTTCAACAGGCGGTTATGGCAAAACCGGAACGGCAAACAGAACTCAATCAATGGCTAAATGAACTGTTGGGCAAGGGCAGCGCACTTGTGGAAATGGCACCATTGGCGGAAAGTGCGATTGATGCCGATGAAGTAGCTTTGCGAATCATGAACCTGTTTAATTTATGCACAGGATATTTCTCATCCGAGATAGTTTTAACTCGCCTGGTGGGTAAGGGTGCCCAGGATCCGGACTTACTTGAAAAACAGAAGAGATTGCTAACTGATATCGCCAGAAGTTGGCTTGGACTATAACTGACAGAAATGGAACAAACCATGACACCGATAGAAACCGTTAATTCACTGTTTAAGTCGATAGAGGCGAACGACCGCAATTTAATACTCGCACACTTTCACGAAGATGCAGTATTTCACAATATGCCCATGGAAGAGGCAGTGGGTCACGAAGCCATCTGGCAGGCGTTTGCACCGATTCACGATATTTGCACAGGCATTCAGTGGCAGGTACATAATATGACAGCAGACGATAGAGGTTGTGTGTATACCGAGAGAACAGATCGTTACCGGGTTAACGATATCTGGTGTGAATTTGCAGTAATGGGCATTCACGAAATCGATAATGGCAAGGTTAGAAAGTGGCGCGATTACTTTGACTTGCAACAGGTTATGGCGCAGTTAAGCGCGGTATAACAATCAGGCCGTCAGCGAGAAAGTGTTATGAATAAAATTTATGCTATGACCGGAGGTGCAACCGGCATTGGTGCAGCGGTAAAGCAGCAACTCATTGATCGCGGTGACCAGGTCATTGTAATTGATATTCAAGCTTCTGATATTGTCGCGGATTTATCAACTACAGAAGGTCGGGCCAATGCATTGCGTGCACTTGAAGAAAAAGCACCGGATGGTCTTGATGGTTTTATTCCGTGTGCCGGGCTTGGACCACATACCAAACCGTATTCCCTGATAGCCCGGGTTAACTTTTTTGGATCTACAGCAATGATAGAAGGCGTGCGACCTTTGCTGGAAAAGAAAAAAGGCGTCATCGTAGTTATTTCGTCAAATTCTGCACCGCTGCCTGGATACAGTGAGGATTTTATTAAGAAGCTGCTGTCAGGTGATGAAGAGCAGGCCTGTAAATTGATAGATACTTTGGACGGCCAGACTGCCTATGGTGGCTCCAAGCGTGCACTGGCCATCTGGATGCGGGAGAAATCAGCGGAGTATATGCGCAACGGGGTAAGAATGAATGCCGTTGCGCCAGGTGTTACCCAAACCGCGATGACAGATGGTGTATTTAATGATGAAACGTTTGGCAGTGCAATTAAGGAGTTTAGTGAAATGACACCTTATGGTTCTGTCGCCCAACCGGAAATGATTGCCGACAGTATTTTGTTTTTACTCGGGCCACAATCTGAGTTTATCTGTGGTTCTGTTCTGTTCGTCGATGGTGGTACTGATGCGATGTTAAGACCCACCGAGTTTTAATTACCCCCCCCCTGAACCAACAACCCCCTGACCAAGGAGAATGAAAATGTCTGAGATAGATTTTGGTCCATTACAAGTATTGATTGGAACATGGAAAGGAGACCGTGGTACTGATGTGGCTCCTGAGCCAGATGGCAAGGATGAAACGCCATTTTTTGAAACAATTGAGATTGAAGCCGTTGGTGATGTAACCAACGCGAAAAAACAAACGCTGGTTGTGGTGCGCTATCATCAAGTAGTGAGCAGAAAGTCTAATAACGAAGTCTTTCACGATGAGATTGGCTATTGGTACTGGGATGCTGATAGTGAAACCGTTGCTCATTCACTGACGATACCTCGCGCAGTTTGTGTATTGGCGGGCGGTACCGTGAAGCAAAATGGTGATGAAGTTGAATTTCAGGTCAGTGCAAAAGATGGAGACAGGGATTGGGGAATTGTTCAATCGCCGTTTATGCGCGATAACGCCCGCACCGTAGAATTTCGTCACAATATTAAGGTTTCAGGCGATACCTTGGCTTATTCAGAAACAACGGTACTGGATATTTATGGCAAGACTTTTGACCATACCGACGAAAATACCTTGCAACGTTCCTAGTGCGTCGTAATCAATAGCCCTGACAATAAAAACAGGATAGTAAAAAACGGTCAGGGCTATACCAACATAACCAACATAGTAAAGATATAAAATGTCAATAGAGATTAATAGTTTATAGTGTATGGGTAGTCTAAGTAAAAAAATTGATACATTGTTACCGCAGTCAGCACGTGAAAACACCAGCTTGAATCTGGAAGAACTGATTCGTTCACGCGTATTAATCAGTATACTTTTTTGTTCAGTGGCGGCCACCGTCCTCGCACTGATCTTATTTTCCATATTACAGTTTGTGACAGAGAATGATTTTACGAATCCGCTAATTATTGCTGGCACCTGCTTTGTGGTTGTTATGCTGATTTATCTGTTTTATATCAAAACAGGCAAACTTGACGCGACGGGCATGTTGTACTCGCTGTGTTTTTTTATTGCTGTCATTGTGTCAGTGGTACTCACTGGAGGGTATTCATCACCGGTCAAGCAAATACTGGTTTGTAGCCCAGTGCTGGCTTTCCTGATCGGGGGGCGGCAGGAAGGTTTGTACAATGGAGTGCTGGTTTTTGTTGCCGGCGTTATTCTGATATTGCTTGATGCTACGGGCTTTGAACTGTTACAAATTATGCCTGTGGAAATCCTGCCCTACCTGTCCGCCTCCATCTGGTTTATCACGGTTCTTATGCTTGTAATTTGTCTCTATGTTTATGATCTGTTACTGGAGGATAAGCGAGGTATGCGGCCAGACTGATTAAATTAACTCAATAAACGCTTGCCATCTTATAAAACCACTGTATACTTATACAGTAAATCGCACGGAAGAAAAGTCACACCAGGCGCGTACATGGACACTCTAACTGCCTGGCCGATTTGATTAACTAATAACCTAATACTGCTTGTGTCCCTGATATCAGGGCAGTGGCTCGTTTTGCCTGTTTGCCTAAGTAGCCATAAATTTATGGAAAATGAAATATGGAATATGGAAAAAACACAAAGACATGGAAGCAAATAACAATGATTGTTGCAGACTGCTTTAGGCAATTGGACAGGCAGCTTGTGCATGGAACTCACAAGCTGCCTGTTTTTTTATTAAAGTTCTGTAAAGGTGGGCAGCGGGATTGCAGTATGATTTGTGACACGGTATCTAATCAACAGATTAAGGAGCATATGATGAAAATGATTCGGGTAATATCGACGGCTATTCGATCCATTGGTTTCGACCCTGAGACGCGGTGCTTGAAAATCACCTTCCAGCAAGGTGATACCTATGAATTTTGGGGAGTACCCTCGCGGCTTTACGTCGGCCTGATGTGTGCAAACTCCCACGGCCAATTTTATAACCGCTATATTCGCAACTGTTTTTCTAATTACTGATAACCTGCCCTCCAGCTAAACCGGGCATGGTGTAAAGCGCAGAATCTTTCTATAATACGGGCCAAAACTACCCCAAGGGGTAGTATTTTTTAACAATGATTTTGCGTACTATGACCTCTCCTATTGATACTTCATACTTTTTGGCGTGTTGCACCCTCTGCACACGCCTTTTTCTTTTTCTGTATCCGATAGTAGCCTTGATTAAAGTCATTGCACAATTCAGGGCTTTGGCGCATGATGCCGATGCTTTTCACACCCCGGCAGGTTTCCCATCATGCGAAAACTGATTCTACCGATTTTGCTGCGCTGCGTTGTGTTGGCAGTGGTTCTCCTTGCTGTCAGTGCATGTGAATCGGTAAGCGATGAAGAAAAGCTTATAAGGTCGATGGCGAATAATTACATTATTCCAATCCACGAAGACTTTGTATCATCTACTGCTGAACTGACTCAGGTAGCACAACAGTACTGCACAGCGCGTACTGAGGAAAATCTGGAACAGCTACAAAACAGCTGGCGCAAAAGCATACAGGTTTGGCAGGGTGTACAAATGGTGCACTTTGGGCCTTTGGTAGAACAAAACCTGGCCTGGCGCATTCAGTTTTATTATGACCGGAAAAATCTTGTTGCCAAAAAAGTTGAAGCAGCACTGAAAAGTGGAGAGACGATCAATCGAGAATTTGTCAGTCAGTCCAGTGTTCCGATGCAGGGCTTTCCGGCAATTGAATATTTGCTCTTTGACGAAAAAGGAGCGGATCCATCGCGCTACGATGCTGACCCTTCACGCTGTGTATTACTTGTTTCTATTGCTGAAAATCTCAACAGCATTAGTATGGAGTTGCTTGATAACTGGCAGCAGAGCTATCTCGGATATTTTCTCAATCCAGGTCCAGAGAATGAACACTATGCCTCGCTCGATGAGGCGATGACTGTCTACATTGGTGCATTGTCGGCAAAGGTATATGAGCTCACCAAAAAAAAATATCGGCCAATTTTTGGCAGACAATTAAAAACACCTCGCGTTAATCCTTACAAGCTGGAAAGCTGGCGTTCCGGTTATACGCTTGGCGTCTGGGAGGCACAGATAGACGCGATGGAGTCAGTCTACCGTGGTGGTAACGGTGGCTATGGTTTGGATAAATATCTTAAGGCCCGGCCGGAACACCGGGAGCTGCACAAACAACTGGAACAGGATTTTATAAAAATCAGGGAATCCTTTGCCAATTCGCCGGCCCCATTGTTTACCGCGGTCAATGCGCCGGAGCATAAAGTATTTTTTGAGCAACAGGATGAGCAGCTATGGGCTTTTACTGTCAGCTTGGGTCACGACCTGCCTGAAGCATTGGGTATCAAACTGGGCTTTAACGCCAACGATGGAGATTAAAAGGTGTTGAGTCGGCGACAGTTGTTGTCTGGTGTGCTTTGCGGTACAGCGGGTTATGCTGTGTTGCCAAAGCTGTCGATGGCGACATCGCAATATATGCAGCAGTGGTTGTTCAGCGCTTGTGATAATCACGAAGGGCAACATTTCATCTATGGCTGGTGTGCGCAGCAGCACAAGCAATGGCAAATTCCGGTTGCTCAACGTTGTCACGGAGCAAGCTGTTTCGGACGATATGTTGTCTTTGCTGCGCGGCGCCCTGGAACAGTGATGTATATCGTTGACAGATACAGCGGTGAGCTACTGTATGAATTGGAGGCCAAAGCCGGTACTCATTTTTTCGGGCATAGTGTGTTTTCACCGGATGGTCATTATCTCTATGTTACAGAGAGCCGCTTTGCTAATACCCTTAAAACGAAAGGTGTGGTCGGTGTCTATGCATCTGATCAGCAATTTAGCAGAGTGGCCGAATTGCCTGTTCATGGTATTGGTCCCCATGAGTTGCAAATACTACCTGATGGTAAAACGCTGGTAGTGGCGGTCGGAGGCATACTTACACACCCTCAACGTGGGCGGGAAAAGCTTAATCTGGATAGCATGCAGTCTTCCGTTAATTATATTGATACTGCGACAGGTGAATTAAAGGGACAAGTGTTGGCGCCGGCACAAAAGCTTAGCCTGCGTCATCTGGCGGTTACTAATACGGGTGATATAGTTGTCGGTGCCCAATCGCAGGATGATGAATTGACAGCGCCGCTACTATTTCGACATTCAATTAATGAATCGAATGAGCTGCTACCGTTTGAGGCTGACAGCTGGCTTTGGCAACAACACAATAGCTATATTGCCAGTGTTGCTGTGTCAGCAGATGGTTTAATTGCATTGGCAACTTCGCCGCGTGGTAATCTTGCCAGTCTCTGGGATATGCGCAGTGGGGAAAATCTTGCGAGCTATACACTGATTGATGTTGCGGGTGTGGCCTATGATGACTCGCAACAAGCTTTTTTGCTAAGTAATGGTCAGGGCCGTCTTTATCAGTTATCTGGTAAACGCGACCCTAAAAAAGGACAGTATGTGGCATTACAACCGAAGTCGTGGCGAGCGCCCATTAAGCCACGCTGGGATAATCATTTAACACTGCACAGTCAAAAGGGCTGATGAGATTATGAAGCGCCGCAATTTTTTACAATACAGTGCAATGCTGGCTACCGGTTTGCCTGGCCTCAGTCTTGCAATGTCTTCCAAACCGGGAATTGACTATACCCTCGTGATGGAAGAGACGCCGATAACGATTATCCCTGGTACACAAACACAGGCTTTAACATTTAATGATGGCTTTCCGGCGCCAATCCTGCGTGCAAAGCAGGGTGTGCCGATTCGTATTGCGGTAGAAAACCGTATGCAACAACCAACGACCATACACTGGCACGGTATACGTATAGACAATGCCATGGATGGCGTACCTTGGTTAACCCAGAAGCCAATTGCACCGGGCGAGACATTTATCTATGAATTTACCTGCCCTGACGCAGGGACTTTTTGGTATCACCCACACCTTAACAGCCTCGAACAACTGAGTAAGGGTCTGGTGGGGGTGCTGATTGTTGATGAGGCCGAAGTTCCGTCGTTTGACCGGGAAGTTATTTTGGGCTTCAAGGATTGGCACCTCAAACCCGATGGCAGTTTTGATCGTTTTAGCACACCGCGCAATGCAGCACGTATGGGTACGTTGGGTAATATACAAACGGTCAATGGCAAGATAAAGCCAGTCTATGAAATACCGGCGGGCGGTAGTGTCCGCGTGCGCTGTTTGAATCTCGATAATACCCGGGTTTTCAGGTTGGCTGTCAAAGATGAAAGCATTCGGGCAACGCTACTTGCTACTGATGGCATGCCATTGGCTGAGCCAGAGTTATTGCATGAAAGATCCGAAGTTTATGGCATTGGAGCTGGTATGCGTATGGATATTGGGTTTATTGCGCCATACAACCCCGATGAGGAAGTCATACTTTATGACAAACGTGGCAACTTCCATTTTGAAGTCTGTCGTTTTAAAATCGTGGAAAATAAAAACAAACGGGAACCTGCTACACAGCTGCCAACATTACCTGCCAACCCCTTGCCCGTACCTGACCTTAACAATGCAGAATTGTTGAAATTTGTCTTTGAATGGGAGGGAGCGTTGTCACCAGCAAATGAAGAAGGTGAGGTAAAGCATACTTTCTGGACAATTAATCGGCGTAGCTGGGAGGGAGCTGGGCCCAACAGTATACCGGAACCACTGGCGACACTTCGGCTTGGCAATAGCTACATACTTGAGCTATATAACAATACACCGCACCAGCACCCCATCCATATGCATGGGGAAATATTTACCGTCCTGTCATCCAATCAGAAACAAATTAAACCCCATCAGGCAGATACAGTATTATTGGCTCGTAATGAGCGGGTAAGAATTGCATTCAAGGCGAGCAATCCAGGCCACTGGATGTTTCACTGTCATGTCATCGAACACATGAAAACGGGGCTAATGGGTTATATTACAATTGCATGATGCACGATAGTCACAACATAAATGGCAAGGCTCGCCAACAGGAAAAAATTTATCTAATTATACTGTTAGCCATTATGGGGTTGGCAGCGCTGCTGCGTTTTTATCAGCTCGACCGCCTTGGCCTGTGGGCGGATGAATTGTGGGTTGTTATGGATAGCACACAGGGCTCACTGTGGCAAATGCTGCAAACAGTGTACTACGATGATAACCATCCGCCGGGTTATTACATCCTGATGCGAGTGAGCCAATGGCTGCTCGGTTCATCGGACTTCGCCATTCGATTGCACTCTGTGCTGGCGGGTATTGTGCTGGTTTTCTTTACCTATATTGTGGGTCGCAAGCACTATACGATGCAGGCGGCATTGATTGCCGCAGCGCTTGTGGCGACCAGTTATCAAATGGTTTATTTCAGCCAGGAAGCGCGGGCCAATATGCTGCTTGCGCTGTTTTGTCTGTTGTCATTTCATTATTTCAGAGCTATCTGTCACGAAGGTGATACCAGCCAAAAGAATTACCTTGTTTTCTGGGTTGCCGCTGTGGGAAGCTGCTATTTGCATTACTCGGGTTTGATTTTTATTGCCTGCCTGGGATTAATTGGTTGTGGCTATCTCTTGTCCCGCTGGATAAAAACTCATAATACTGACTATATAAAGGTGCTTATCAAGGCATTTCTGCCAGTATTGCTACTTTATGCACCCTGGTTACCGGGAACCTGGCAACACCTTGTAAACAGCCCGCCTGAGGCTTGGCAACACCCGGTGAATCTTGCAACACTGGAAAAAACCCGTTGGTATCTTTTTGGCCCGGAACGTTTCACTATGGTGCTGTATACCCTTTCCCTGGCTGGTGCGGTTGCCCTGGTTATAGTCAATATGTTGAAACACAGGGAGCCAGAAAAAACTGGGTTAATATTGCTTACCTTGTTGGCTTTTGTATTGCCGATTGCACTGTTCTTTATAAAGTCTTCGCTATCCCAGTCAGCCTATAACCATCGACACTTCCTCTACGCCATTCCACTCGCGAGTCTGTTGGTTGGCTATATGATCGTCTATGTGCTACAGCGGTGGAT
This sequence comes from Pseudomonadales bacterium, assembly GCA_028280345.1. Lineage (GTDB taxonomy): Bacteria > Pseudomonadota > Gammaproteobacteria > Pseudomonadales > UBA7239 > JANQLY01. Next base: position 72,625 of record JANQLY010000005.1, read on the forward strand.
GCGGTTTAAACCGGGGCTAAGTAATGCTGTCATTCTGTTGATTGTGTTGTTGATTACTGTGGGGCAGACGGGTGTGTTGTTTAAAAAGAACTATTACCGGGCACAACATTTTAAAGCGGAATACCGGGAGGCAGCAGATCTGGTTGCACGGCAGAATGTTCCGGTTATCAGTAGTACGCGGTTTTTTGATCACTATTTGCAGCGTTTTGGTAATATCCAATCGCTGTTGTTTTTTACCAGCCCCAAAAAGATTGAAGAGCTTAATTTACAGGTTATACAACATAAACTGGAAACGTTCTATTTTCTCGAGGCGCCTGCAGTGCCAAAGCGTAACGACATGGTCACAAAAAGATTGCGATTGTTGGCCGAGCACTATACACCGCAATGCCGCACGAAGTTTAAACGCGTACAGGTAATAAAGTTCTCCGTGCGAACATCGTCAAACATCGCAGATTTTGCTAGCTTGCCAGCATGTGAGTCATAGAGCCTGACTGGACTCTATAAAGCGGAGTATCACAGCGGCAAGTTCTTCACCTTTATCCTCCTGCACCATATGGCCAGCCCCGGTGATTTTTTCGTGATTGAGCCCACTGGCACCGTTAAGACGCTGCTGAAAAACGGCTTCCCAGTCAGCAGTGCTGGGATCACTGTCGCTGAACGCCGTTAAAAACGGTAAGTCGAGTTGCTCAAGTATTTTCCAGGCTTTGCGATTCTCTGAAGTGCCGACACTATTTTCATGGAGTGGTATCAGACTTGGCCAGTTCATAATGCCTTGCTTATATGTGGCATCGGGGTAGGGTGCATCATAGGCAGCGACAATTTCATCGTTTAAATCACTTACCGTTACGCCCTGGATAATACCCCCGATCGGCAGGTCGTCTGCATTCGCAGTAAATGATATCCAGTTGGTGATCATTTCGCCGGGCCAATCTGCAATGCCTGCCGGGGGTGCTTCGCTATTGGGTAATAAAGTATTGGTTAATAAAATCCGGCTAAAACGCGCTGGTTGATTTGCCACGGTGCGCAGACCGATAGGTCCGCCCCAGTCCTGGCACACCAGTGTGATGTCATTGAGGGCAAGGTTATCGATTAATTGTGTTAGACAATCGACATAGAAATTATAACTGTAGTCTTCGCGGGCAAGCAGTTTGTCAGAGCGGCCACAGCCGATATGATCCGGCGCAATCACGCGACAACCCGCTGCAACGAGCGGAGGAATAACCTTGCGATAGAGATAACACCAGGCCGGGCAGCCATGTAAAAGTAGTACAGTGGCAACCGGATTATCGCGTTCTCCTTCATCGAGATAATGCATACGTAAAGGCGCATAATCTGTATGTAGAACTTCTGTGTACTGGGGAGAAAAATCAAACCCTGGCAGGTTATCAAAGCAGGTGTCGTCGGTACGTAGTGCTGTTTTGCTCATTGCTATGGAGTCCGAAGTTTAGTCAGATGAAGAGCGGCCGTAGGTGTCCTCAAAGCGCACAATATCGTCTTCACCGAGATATTCGCCGCTTTGTACTTCAATAAGCTCCAGTGGCATTTTGCCTGGATTGGTGAGTCGGTGTTTCTCTCCAAGTGGTATATACACCGACTGATTCTCCGAAAGTAAGATTTCCTCATCACCGCGTTGCACCTGAGCGGTGCCGACGACAACTACCCAGTGCTCGGCACGGTGATGATGCATCTGTAACGAAAGGCTCGCGCCGGGTTTTACAATGATGCGTTTCACCTGATAGCGGCTGCCTTCACCGATGCCTTCGTAACTGCCCCAGGGACGAAATACCTGGCGGTGTAACAAATGCTCGGAACGATCAGACGACTTGATCTTATCGACAATTTTTTTAACGTCCTGCACGCGATCTTTTGTGGAAATCAATAAAGCATCTGAAGTATCTACAACTACCAGGTTTTCTATACCAATGGCAGCGACGAGGTGTTCGTCACCCTGAAAAAAGCTATTGCGACAGTCTTCGGCAATCACATCACCAATCATCACATTGCCGTCCTTGTCTTTCTCCATAACCTCCCACAGTGATGACCAGGAACCGAGGTCGCTCCAGCCGGCATCGAGTGGCACCATTGCCGCATTCGCTGTTTTTTCCATAACAGCATAATCGATAGAATCTTCCGGTGATTGTTCAAACAGGATTTTGTCAACGCGAATAAAATCGAGGTCATGTTCCGACTTTGCAAAAGCCTGTTGGCAAATACTGTGCATTTGCGCTTGATTGTTTTTGAGTTCCTCAAGGTAGGTGGAAGCCTTGAAGACAAACATGCCGCTGTTCCAGTAATACTCGCCGCTGTCGAGATACCGTTGCGCGGTAGTGGCATCAGGCTTTTCAACAAACTTTTCCAGTGCAAAAACACCATTGTGCTCTTCTGTGGCTTTAATATAGCCATAACCGGTCTCGGCACAATCTGGCACGATGCCGAAAGTCGTCAGTTTGCCTTCACTTGCGGCGTTGACAGCAGTCTCCAATGCAGCGTGGAAGGCTTTCTGATCAGGAATCAAATGATCTGCAGGTAGCACCACAAGAATTGCATCAGAGCTACGTTCTAATGCGGCAAACGCGGCCAGTGCAATCGCCGGTGCCGTATTTTTTCCCACAGGCTCAAGAATAATATCGGGCTTGTTATCAAGTACCTGGTTGAGTTGCTCGGCCACCATAAAGCGATGGTCATTATTTGAAACTACAATCGGTGCGCCGAGATGGGTGACACGCAGCGCAGTTTCCTGCAGCATGGAATGTTCACCGCCAGTTAAAGGTAATAACTGCTTCGGATAGCTTTTACGTGATAGTGGCCACAGTCGGGTACCGCTGCCGCCGGATAAAATCACTGGAATTACATTACTCATTTCGTGTATTGCCTTGTAAAATAAAATCTGTCCGGTGCTTACTTATCCTGTGCTGCCTGATCCCTTACGTCATAGTAAGCTTGCTCGGAAATCCGATGATACGCTTTTGCACCTTGCTGAAACTTGGAAAATGATTCATAGACGCGTTTTACATCCTCATCAGCCGCTATTGTTTCTTGCAGTACTTCCTGTGAAGTGCGTTGAAATGCCGCGAGTACATCGTCAGGCAAACGGCGCAATTCAACACCATGTACATTGACAAGCTCTTCAAGCGCTTCGTTATTCTTTGCCGTATATAAATCCAGCATATCCTGATTGGCTGCGCGCGCTGCGACTTCAACAATTGCCTGAAAATCCGGTGGCAGGCTATCCCAAGCCTGTTGGTTAACCGTAAATTCAAGTGCAGGGCCGGGTTCGTGCCAGCCGGGGTAATAGTAGTACTTTGCAGCCTGATGAAAGCCGAAGGTAAGGTCGTTATACGGGCCAACCCATTCGGTAGCATCGATTACACCAGTTTGTAACGCAGTGAACAACTCACCACCGGGAATATTAACCGCAGTGCCACCGAGACGGGTGAGTACCTCGCCGCCAAAACCCGGAATACGCATCTTTAATCCTTTCAAGTCTTCGACGGAGTTAATTTCCTTATTGAACCAGCCGGCCATTTGCACGCCGGTATTGCCGCCTGCCAGCGGTACAAGATTGTGACGTGCATAGATTTCTCGCCACAATTCCATGCCGCCACCATAGTAGAGCCAACTATTCATTTCCTGGGCGTTAAGGCCGTAAGGTATCGCGGTAAAAAACTGTGAGGCGGGAATTTTGCCCTTCCAGTAATAGGCGCCGCTGTGGCCCATTTCAACACTACCGTTGGAGACAGCATCGAACACACCTAGCGCAGGTACAAGCTCACCGGCACCGTGTACGGTAACCACAAAGCGGCCGTTGCTCATACGGTTGACCTGCTCGGCAAAATACTCCGGTGCTGAGCCTAGGCCTGGGAAGTTTTTAGGCCAGGAGGTGACCATGCGCCACTGGTATGTTACCGCTGTGGATTCGCTGGAATTGCTTATCATCGCCGATGCTGTACTTTGATCGCTGGCGAGCTGACGTACATAGAGTCCGAAAAATAGTACGGTGCTGGCGAGCAGTAGCAGGATAATGGCAGGGGTTTTGTTCTGAGTCATGCTTGTGCTTCCTTTAACACTTAACTGGCCAATTGCAAATTGGCATGGGAAAGCATTAACCACTTGGTGCCTTCAAAATCAAAATTGATTTGCACGCGAGTGCGAGCACCACTGCCTTCTACATTTAAAATCACACCTTCGCCAAAGTTGTTGTGAAACACTCGCTGGCCAAGGCTAAAACCAATATCGTTGAGTTCATCCTCCACAAAAGAAGAAGGCGCACTTGATGAAAAGCTCACAGGCCGGGTGATTTCCGATTTCAAACGGACTTCCTGCAGCAGTTCTTTGGGAATTTCGCGAATAAATCGTGACGGCGAGTTAAAGTTTTCATTGCCGTGTAAACGGCGCACTTCTGCATAGGTCAATGTGAGCTTTTCCATTGCCCGGGTAATACCCACGTAACATAGGCGACGTTCTTCTTCGAGGCCGCCCGGGTCGTCAATGGACATACGGTGCGGAAACAGGTTTTCTTCCATACCGGCGAGAAACACCATTGGGAACTCAAGGCCTTTTGCAGAGTGCAGGGTCATTAGCTGAATACTGTCCTCGTATTCGTCCGCCTGACGTTCTCCGGCGTCAAGCGCGGCGCTGGCAAGAAACTCATCAAGTGGTGACAGTTCATCGTCTTCAGGTTCAAATGCCTTACATGCGCTAACCAGCTCGTCGAGGTTTTCAAGACGCTGCTGACCTTTCTCACCTTTTTCCTTTTTATGGTGTTCAACAAGGCCACTGTGGGCAATCACATGGTCGGCAATTTCAAACAGTTCCAATTCCTTGCACTCATTGTCGAGGCGACTTATCAGCTCGAGAAAGCTGTTGACGGCATTGCCGGCTCTTGCGGGCAGTCCCGAGTTTTCCAGCAAAGCATTGGCGGCTTGCCACAGTGAAGTGTTGTTCTCTCTTGCGCATTGGCGAATCGCATCAATTGTGCGCTCTCCAATGCCGCGCGTCGGTGTGTTTACCACGCGCTCAAATGCTGCATCGTCATCGCGGTTGGCAAGCAGGCGCAAATAAGCCAGCGCATTTTTGATTTCAAGTCGTTCGTAAAAGCGCTGGCCGCCGTAAATACGGTAGGGTATCGCTTCACGCAGCAAGGCCTCTTCCAATACCCGGGACTGGGCATTGGAGCGATAGAGAATAGCGACATCAGCACGGGTATTGCCCTGTTTAATCCACTCCTGAATACGTTCGACAATAAAACGTGCTTCATCCTGCTCGTTAAAGCCGGCATACAGGGAAATAGGCTCTCCATCACCGCTGTCGGTCCACAGTTCCTTACCGAGACGCCCGAGGTTGTTCGCAATAACCGCGTTGGCTGCCTTGAGTATTGTGCCGCTGGAACGGTAGTTCTGCTCCAGACGAATCGTCGTGGCATCGGCAAAGTCCTGAGGAAACTGCTGAATATTTTCAATGCGTGCCCCGCGCCAGCCATAAATACTTTGGTCGTCATCGCCTACTGCACACACATAGCAGCTGTTACCTGCGAGTACACGCAGCCAGGCATACTGAATCGTGTTGGTGTCCTGGAATTCGTCCACGAGCATAAAGTGAAAGCGGCGCTGGTAGTGGGCGAGTAGCTCCGGGTTGTTGAGCCACAACTCGTGAGAGCGCAGCAGTAGCTCACCAAAGTCCACGAGGCCGCTGCGTTCACAGGCCTCCTCGTAGTGGCGGTAAATTCTCAGCATTGTGTCGTGAAACAGATCGCCGCTTTCCTGTAAATAGCGGGCGCGTTTGCCTTCGTCTTTCTGGCCATTGATAAACCACTGCACCTGTTTCGGCGGCCAACGCCCCTCATCAAGGTTAAGTGCCTTCATGACTCGCTTGACGAGTCGCAGTTGGTCATCGCTGTCGAGAATCTGAAAGTGCTGCGGTAGCTTTGCCTCTTTCCAGTGTTGCTTGAGCAAGCGGTGGGCGAGGCCGTGAAATGTGCCAACCCACATTTGTCGAGTTGGCATCTCCAGCAGTTCCTCAAGGCGACTGCGCATCTCTCGTGCTGCCTTGTTGGTAAAGGTCACGGCGAGAATATTGTGGGGTGACTGGTTTTCCACCTGAATTAGCCACGCAATACGATGTACCAGCACACGGGTTTTGCCGCTGCCGGCGCCAGCCAGCACAAGTTGGTGACCCGGGGCTGCGCACACAGCTTGCTGCTGGGCGTCGTTGAGGGAATTCAGAATTGGTGATACATCCATGGGGCGCTATTTTACCTGACACGGTGCCTGATTGCGCGCCAGCTGTGCAGCTGGGAAACTTTCGGTTTTCCTTAGTAAAACAATGCTTTATCATCTATCCAGATTGAAAATATGTCGGGCTGCGAAAGCTGGCCCGCTGACCGTGTGGAGCGCCTGTTGTAGAACATGAAACCTGCCGAGCTGACCCAGAAAATCAGTAATGCCACAGAAAGCATGCGCAAATCCGAGCGCAAGGTGGCGGAATACGTGCTAAAGAACTCCACGGCAGTGATTAATATGCGTATTGTGGATCTGGCGTCCGAGGCAGAGGTCAGTGAGCCGACCGTAGTACGTTTTTGTCGTGCGATTGGCTGTGACGGCTTTCAGGATTTCAAGCTGAGTCTTGCTCAACAACTCGCCTCAAGCCCGAGCTTTGGGCAGGTGGCAGTTACCGACTCCGACTCGGTAGAGGATTTCAGCCATAAGGTGTTTGATGCCACGGTGGATACTCTGCTCAATGTGCGCGACAGTCTTGATGCCGACAAACTCTATCAGGCGGTAGACGCGTTGGTGAATGCAAATCGTGTGGAATTCTATGGCTTCGGCGCCTCGGCAGCGGTAGCGGCAGATGCCCAGCACCGTTTTTTCCGCCTGCAACTGGCTACCGCCGCGTATTCGGATTCCCATATTCAGAAAATGTCCGCAATGTCACTGTCAAAGGGAGACGTGGTTGTGGCGATTTCCCAATCGGGCCGTACCCGTTCACTCGTAGATACCATGGAATTGGTACGGGAAACAGAAGGTACGGTTATCGCACTTGCACCGAGTGGTACTCCGGTGGCAGAGGCAGCTTCGATACCGATTTGTATTGATGTGGAAGAGGAATTCGAGATTTACACGCCGCTATCTTCCCGCATTGCTCACCTTGCCGTTATTGACGTATTGGCTATTGGTGTTGCACAGCGTAAGGGCAGTCGTCTGCAAGGGCATCTGTATAAAATGAAAGAGGGGCTGCAATCCCTCAAAGTCCCGAATAAATGAGCCTTCAGCGCACATAAACAAGCTTTCAGCGCAAATAAGTAAGCCGTTAGCGGAAAACAATAACCCCTGTCAGGTTACAGAATGATCACGGTGCGACTTGCCAAACAGTGTGGCTTTCGGTAGCTTGCCAGAATAGATAGACATAAATAGATAGAAAATTACCATGAGCGGACCGCTGGATATGGCCGCCTCCATCGGGGGCTGGCTGTTGCAACGCAAGATGAAACACATGATTGTCCATGTGACTACTGCGTGCAACTTCCGCTGCGAGCATTGTTTTGTCGACTTCGAATCCGAAAAGCGCGACTTGAAGTTGCCGTACTTCCAGAAGCTTGGCGAGCAGAGCCCGCCCCTGATGTGGCTCGATATCGGTGGTGGCGAGCCATTTTTGCGCAAGGACCTCGCTGAGATCGTATTGAGCTTTGATAGCAAGATTGTCCATATCCCCACCAATGGTTCACTGATTCCGCAAATGATCGAGCAGATCAAACGCATTCAGGCGCAATCTGACAGGGAAATCATCATCGGCCTGAGCCTCGATGGCATGGAGCAGAGCCATAACCTGATTCGCAAGGAAAACGATAGCTGGACCCAGGTGTGGGATGCCTATGCGGCACTGCGTGATCTTGGCAATGTGTCGATCAAGGTTTGTACCGTGATCAATAATAAAAATCTGCATGAAATTATTCCACTCATGGAAGAGGTGCAAAAACGCGGTGTAGACTTTCATTCTGTCATTTTGCTGCGCGGTGAAACACTTGATCCTACGATGACTCTACCACCGCTTGATGACTTAAAAGCACTAGGCCCGCAGATGTTCGATATTCTTAATCGCTACGATTATGGCAAATCCTCAATGTCGGCGTATGTGTTAAAAAACTTCCACCGCTACCTGTGGAATACCTCGCTGCAGATACTCGAACAGGAAACCCAGGTGATTCCATGTCTCGCAGGCCAAACCCAGTTAGTCGTGTGGGGTGATGGTAAGATCTCTGCATGTGAACTGCTACCGGCTGTTGGCGATCTCAAAGAAAAGGATTTACCGGATATTATTGCCAGTGATGCCTGGCAAGAGCAGGTACAGTTTATCAAGGATAAAAAATGTCATTGCACTCATAATTGCGCAATGCTCGACAGTATTTTTTATAACCCGGTTAATCTACCCAATCTTTTATATCAGCGTGTCGAATAGTCGGGTGGATACAGCCGTGGTTACCAGCGACGACTCAGCAAATACCAACGACACCATTGTGATACCGAGCCACTGTGTGATTGTGCCGTTTCTGAATCGAATCGATCAGGTAACACGCTGCGTAGGTGAATTACTCAATCAGTTAAAGCCTAATACAATTGTATTGTTAATAGATGATGGCAGTACCCCTGACGGTTTTTATAGTGTGGCGATGCAGCCTATTCTCTGTCATCCGCAAGTATATCTGATTCATCACCGTGACAATTATGGCGTTTCTGCTGCGCGTAACTCAGGGTTACACTGGTGTCGTAAAAACAATATCGATGTTGTCATTATGATGGACAGTGATTGTTTGCCCACAAGCAACGTTATTGATGAACACTTGCGCTTACACCGCGAACACCCCGAAGCGGTGTGCATTGGCGGTACAATTATTGGTCGCGGTAAGGGGCTGTGGGCAAAGCTGGATGGCTTGACTTCCTGGGTACATGCATCTCCCCATAAGACAGGAGAAAATTTCCGCTATGTCGATCATCCCTATCATCTCGCCACAACTAATTTCAGTGTCAAACTCAAACAACTACCACAGCGGGATTTTGTATTCGACGAAAGGCTTGCCACAGGTGAAGACTGCTTGCTGATTCGTGAAATGCGTCGCGAAAAAAAAGGCGTGTATTACTCTGTAACGCCGAAGATTTATCACTTTGACCGTGAAGATATGGTGGGGGTTTTTAAGCATCACTACCGTTGGGGGCACCACCAGTATTTTATTCAACTTGGGGGAGATATATCGCCGCGCTGTTTTAATCCGGTTTACCGTGCCGGCTTTTTTGCCTTATTTTTACCTTTAATGCCATTATTTGCACTGGCGGGTTCGGTACTGAATAGTAAGCCATTACTTTTTGATCGCAGGGCAGAACTGATCTTTTATCCCCTGATTCTGTTGCTGTGGCTCGGTAAAGGTATTGCGGTACTGGAAGCCTGTATCAGGCCGTACCATTGTTTGTTGCCGCGGCGTCAATTAATGACCTATGAAGAAGCTATACTTGATGAAGAAACTGTTTGAGCGTCTCTGCAATAGTTGCTGTAATACCCGATATGCCCGATTCTTCTCCTGAACCATCCACTACGTTGAAAGTTGATCTTGTTGTGCCGGTTTATAATGAGGAAGCGGGCCTGCCGGAGTTTTTTCAGCGCATTCAGGCGCTGGATTTCTCCACGGTATTTGATCAGGCTGTTTCTATGCAAGTGATTTTTATCGATAATGCATCCAGCGATAATTCACTGGCCATGTTGGAAACGTTTCCTGCAGCCATAGTAATTGAGCACGCAGAAAACGAAGGCTATGGGGGGTCTATACTGGATGGTATTGAATCGGGCGAGTCTCCCTATATTATTATTATCGACGCAGATTGCGAATACCCGCCGGAATGTATTCCCGAATTGCTAAAAGCGACGCAGGACAACCCCATTGTTCACACTAGCCGATTCTTGCATCGCGATTCAGCCGTCGCTGCCAATATGCCTTGGCTAAAAATGTTCGGCAATAAAATCATCTCCGGGTTGTTCAATCATTTGTTCAAACAGCAAACCACAGATTTATATACCGGCTGCAAGGGATTACAGCGAGCCGCAGTTGAAAAACTTGAGTTACAACAAAAAGGTTTTGAACATGTGTTGGAGCTTGCGGTACAAATGGTTGCACAGGGCCATGATATCAGTGAAGTGCCGGTAGAGTTTCGTGCGCGCATAACCGGCAGTTCAAAAATGAGCCATGTTTCAGAGACACTAAAATACCTTTATTGGCTGGTGCGATATGCGCGCCGCTTCAGAACTGGTAAGCTGTAGGTCTTTAATATCGCACAAAACATGAGTACGCCGGACCAGCCAAATAACAATACACAACTTGTTGGCCTCATACCCGCTGCAGGCAAGGGTATGCGTGCGCGGCCCTATACCCACGAAATCCATAAAGGTCTGTTTGACATAAACGGCCGACCCAATATGGAACGCATTATTACCATTATGCGCGATGAACTGAAGATTAAGGAAATCGTGATTGTGGTGGGTTATCTCGGTGACAGTATCAAGCAGCACTTCGGTGATGGCTCGCATTATGGTGTTGCTATTACTTATATTGACAATACTGATCTTGAACGTGGCTGGGCCTGGTCGGTGTTGCTTGCTGAGCCTCATATTGATCGGCATTTTTGTGTGATGCTGTGCGATGAGTGTTATATCAGCTCAAATCATTGCGAACTACTGCGCTTTCCCTATACAGAGCATCTCGCTGTATGTGCTGGCATGCATGTAGATGATGCGCTGTTGATTAAAAAGAACTACGCCATTGAAAAGCAGCAACAGAATATTACTGCGCTTATCGAAAAGCCACAGTCTGTGAGTAATGACTTGATGGGCAGTGGCACCTTTGTTTTCAGTCCGCAGCTATTTGCAATTTTAAAGCAGGCTTTTGCGGATAGTAAAACGGTAGACCTTGTTAGCTTGCTTAATGAGCAGATAAGTCAACAGCAATCGGTTGCTTTTTTTGAGCTTGCCGGCACTTATGTCAATATCAATGACCGCGACAGTCTACAACTGGCGAAGTACCACGATCGCATTAACCAGTTTTCTTCCTATACATCATCACTGCTGATATTTTCTGAGGGCAATGAGCAGCAGGTAGCGTTTACCGTGGATCGTTATCGCGAGCTAAAACAGTTTGAACAAATTGCCTTACTATTGCCACATAATCATAGTATCGATACGCAACAGCTGGATGTCGAATGCATTGTTTGCCCACCAGAAGTTACACAGTTTGGTGAGCGCCTGCATTATGGACTCGCCCGCTTGACGGGGGATATTTTTGTGATGACGGAAGCGGATTACTCATTTCCGGGGCGCGATGTGGAGAAATTACTGTCCTATCTCAAGGAAGCGGACATGGTGGTGGGTACACGCACCACACGCCAGTTGATTGAACAGGGCTCCACGATGCGCGGTGTGGTACGCGCCGCACATACGGCACTGGGTATGTTATTGGAACTGTTATGGTGGAAACGCGAGGGTCGTTTTACCGATGTGGGTTGTACATTTCGCGCGCTATGGAAAACCACCTACGAGGAACTTGACCCATCCCTGACTTCAAAAGGCCCGGAATTTCTGGCTGAAATGGTGATTGCTTCGCTCAACAAGCGTCAGCGTGTGTTGGAAATTCCCGTCAACTATTTCAATCGCAGCCAGTCGCAGAACCGTAGCTACCGCAATGTGGCGACCTTTATGCGAGTGTTGCTGTTTATTATGAAAACACGCTGTCGACAGATTTTTAAAAAGCGCTAACGGCTTTCCTGTCCTTCAGGGAGCTGCAAGTTTTTGTGGATTGCCCTGCACCAGCTGTGCGGGAAAGCAGCCCCAGCGGCCACAGAATTCATAGCTGTCCTCGCCGGTTAGGGTCACTTCCTCACATACCGAGCCGTCTTCGGTTTTATGGCAAAACTGGTCGTTCTCGATCCACCATTCCTTGATCGAGGTCTTGCCCTGCCAGTTCATAATGGCGGTCTTGCTGTCGATAAAATATGTCGCGTAATCCTTGCCCATTACCGTATTGCCCACAAACGCCATCTCCAGCGGATGGGGTTCAGGCTGAGTCGAGCTGCAACTGGCGAGCAGCAGAGCAAAAAGCACAGAGATCAAACGCATAACAGGCTCCTGGTAAAAAACGCGACTATTATCACGGTTTTTGTGTTGAAGGACAAAGCTTTCAATGTTAAAAATAGCGTCTTCAATTATTTAGCCATGAGAAAAACAGGTTTACCGATGGATAAAAAACTTTACCGTATTATGACCCCGGAAGAATGGGGTGTTGTGAAAGAAACCGGTTTTTTCAAGCCCGCTGAGCTGGAGCGTGAAGGCCATGTATATGCGTGCTATCTCTACCAGACCGAGTATGTTGCGGGTTTCCTCTACAACGGTGAGCTCGGCCTTGTACTGCTTGAGCTTGATCCAACCAAACTCGGCTGTAAGGTGGAAGATAAAAACCTCAAGGGCGGAAATGAGTTGTTTCCCCATGTCAAAGGCCCGGTGCCTCACGAGGCGTGTGTCAAGGAATACGATTTGCCGGTGGAGGGAGACGGAAGCTTTGAGTTGCCGTATGAGTTGCAGCAAGTGTTGGAGGAAGAAGAAGGAGCCTAGTTGTTCATAATGCTGACCTTTTGGATTTTCCAAAATATTATTGATAAATGAAGGTCCGGGAAAGGTAAAAAGTTAAAAATTACAGGGAGTATGAGAATGTTTGGTGAAATCCGAAATGTTGCTTTAAGAGAGATATGGCCTCGAGAAGCTTCAGACTTTACGCCATGGTTGGCCGATAATATCGAGGAGCTGGCCAAAGCTTTAGGAATGGAGTTGGAGCTTATAGAGCGTGAAGCAGATATAGGAGATTTTTCTCTGGATATTCTGGCAAAAGATTTAGGTTCTTCAAAATCAGTTGTTATTGAGAATCAATTAACTCAGACAGATCATGATCATTTAGGAAAGCTTCTTACGTATGCTGCAGGGTCTAATGCATCAATAGTGATTTGGATTAGTGAGTCAATTAGAGATGAACATCGACAAGCTTTGGATTGGCTGAATCAAAGAACGGATAGTGAAACAGCATTTTTTGGTGTAGTTGTTGAAGTAATTCGAATTGATGATTCCAGACCAGCTTTCAATTTTAAACTTGTGGTATCCCCAAATGAATGGCAAAAGAATAAAAAACGGCAAACATCCATAAAAGGTGGAAATTACCAAGCATATTTTCAGTCTTTGATTGATGACTTACGAGAAAAACATAAGTTTACTTCAGCCAAAGCAGGGCAGCCGCAGAATTGGTACTCATTTTCATCTGGCACAAGCGGGATTGTATATGGGGCTAATTTTACACAGGATAATAAGGCACGTGCCGAGCTATATATTGATCTAGGTAGTAAAGAAAAAAATAGATTTGTTTTTAATGAGCTTGAAAAGCGCAAAGAAGATATTGAAAGTAACTTGGGAGAAGAGATTAGCTGGGAAAGATTAGACAATAAAAGAGCTTCCAGATTGGCGCTTTATATTGATGGGTCAATTGAAAGTTCAGGACAGGATCTGGAGAATATAAAAATTTGGCACATAGAGAAACTATTAAAACTAAAAGAAGTGTTAGGAAAACAAGTTATTCTGCTTGCGAAGCAAGCAAATAAGAATAAATAAAATCTTGGGGCATGTCTGATCATGCTACCCTAACTCCTGCTTCAACCTCTCCAGTGATTTAATTGCCTCATCAATCTCTTTGACTGCGCGCTGTTTGTGTTTTGCCAAACCTTTCTCGGCGAGCTCTAATGCCTGCTGCACGGCTTCGGCGCTTTCCTTGTTTACATCGCTAATTAATTGCAGCAAGCTTTTATCGCTCGCTGACGTTTCTTTACTGTGTAGCCACTCATACAGCTCTGCTTCGCAGGCTTTGCGATCTTCCTCTTCGAGTGCATTGAGCAAGTAGTAACCAAAGCCAAATGGCATACGGGTGGATTTATACGGGTCGAAGTATTTGCTGACCTTGTCCATCCAGCTTTTCAGACACTTGGCGTGTTCGGCTTCAGTCTTAAAGGATTTAAAGTTGGTATCAATATCACCACCGTCTGCAAAGTAAGCGAGTACGGCACGATCCACAACAGTGGCCTTGCCGACATTTTTGATCGACTGCTTGTAGTGCTTTTCAAGAATACACAGTGGTTGGGGTTTCCAGTCACTGTATGTGCGTACAGGTCTCTTGGCCAGTCTCATCGTGTTCACTCCTTCTGATAGATACTGTTTGCATTGTCTGGCGCAGTAGTGCGCATTATGCCTTAAACCGGGCGTGAATGTTTTATCAGGAGAAAACTCATGACTTATCTACTCGCAACGGTGCCATTTTGCATCTGGATTCTGTGGTTTGGTGGCGACCAGGAACTTGCCGACTCCGCATGGTTCGGTATGCCTGGTCTGGGAGTGAGAGAGTGTCGTTTCATGGCGTGGCTGGATCTGCTGGTACTCGTGCCGGTGTATGGGTTGGTTACTTTATTGTAGGAGTGAAAGAACGTGTTTTTCCCAATGAAAGTTGATAGTCACGAAACCTGGCCGGTTACGTTTAACTATCTGCTAATTGTTATCAATCTGGTGTTGTATGCGCTGGTGGCCGTGGGCTGGTTGTCGATAAACGGATTTGTGCTATATCAGACGGATGGTTTGTTAGCTCACGCGTTTATACATGGCAGCCTGATGCACCTGCTCGGAAATATGCTCTATCTGTTTTTGTTCGGTAATGTATTGTGCTCCCATATAGGTGCAGTGAAATACCTTGCCTGTTACTTTGCACTGATTATCGGCGCGGCGATTATTCATCTGTGGTTTGACGGTGATCCGGCGGTGGGTGCGAGCGGCGCGATCAGTGGAGTGTTGGGCATGGTATTTGTACTCGCGCCACATGCCAAAGTGCATGTGGTCTGGTCGATGTATTACGCCGCTTTTATGGAGGCGTGGAAAATGCCGGCGCGTTGGGTGATCGGTAGCTGGTTCTTATGGGACTTATACGGTGCATTTCATGGCTCTGGCAATATCGCCTATATGGCTCATGTTGGTGGCTTTGTCTGCGGTGTACTACTGGCCTGGTGGGGTACAAAAATCAACTGGTTTACTGTGCAGCCATCGTACGAAGAACATAATATGATTGATGTGATGGAGGAAAATGCCTATGAATAAGCTTGGTGAAGGTCATTTGTTTGACCAGATTAATACACTACCTGGTGAATACAAGGTATGGGAAGGTGGTTCTGCAAAGCGTGGTATTGTCATGATACTGCTGATGTCAGTAGTCAATATCCTTGTTATGATTGGATTCTTCTGGTTTTTCTACAACTTTGACACAATCATGTTAACTCCGAATCCAGCGTATGAAACTACTGTTGCAGAACCACCTGCTAAAGAGGCACCGGAATTTCTACTCAATAAAAGCCGTGCACTGCTATTGACTATCCTTGGTGTGCTGACACTGGTTATCTCGGGTGTGGTTGCCGCCTGGCTGCGAGTACGTAACTTCTGGATTGTTGTAACTAATGAACGTGTCTGTATTCAAAGTGGTGTATTAGGCCGTCAGATCGCGACGATTGATCTCGACAAAGTAGTTTCCGTAGTAATAACTCACGGCATTCTGGATCGACTATTTGCTACCCATTCGCTGGAAGTCGTGCATGCGGGCAGTCATCTGCCGGGCCCCAACAAGTCCCAATGGATTAACCCATACTGTATGAAGTATGTCTCGAACGAACACACATTGTCATCTGAGTTACTTAACAGCTGGCTGCCGCGGGATAATGTTACCCGGGAAGTTGCGTCGTAAATAAAACAGAAGATGGACAGTCTACTGATAACTTCCCATATAGCTTTGCGCTGTCTGAAATGGATTATTAAACGAAGAGCCCTCGCCAGCCTTGATTGCATTCATGCGGTGCGCGAGCATGATTCTTTCTACCTCATCGTGATTGTCTTTGGAGACATCAATCATCAACAAATAGTGCCCTTCAGACAATGGTCCCTCAAATTTCACGAGGCGGTAGTTCGTCATACCGAGCCCGATCAGGCCGCCGAGCCAGGCACCGAAACAGGCAAAAAACAAAATTACAAGCGCATCAATTAGCAGATTCGTTGTGATAAACATGCTGAGTATAAGCGCAGCGATGACACCGGCGGCGACACCAAGCAAGGCGCCGCGCTCGGCGGTGTGGATTAAATCTGTCTTGCCAAGAAAACTGGTACCGTGCAAGTGGTGCCGATACAGCCCGGCTTCATCCTGGGACACTACATGGAAATTCCAGTCGCTGATACCGGAGCGATGTAAGTCATTGGAAATACTCTCGGCTTTGTCAATATTGTCGGTCAGATAATAGAGTCGTTTCATGGTTATTCCTCCCCCGCAGAAAGGTGGTCAGAATGATTGTGATACCTGTAAAAAACAGGCATGGCCTTTAAACAGCATAGATAACTTTATGGGTAACAGACGCGATTTGATAAACCAGTTGTTTATGTCAATATCTTTTTATAGTCAGAGATGGAATATAAAGGCTTTTATATTGCCTTTACTTCTATTAATTATTTTTGATTAGCGCAATTAATTATCAGTGATTTCAGAGCAATAGAAAGCAAATAACACTGATAACTACAGCACCAACGAGGTTCAACACAAATCCTTCCTGAGCCATACGCTTGACAGTTACACGTCCGGTGCCAAACATAATCGCATTGGGCGCAGTAGCCACCGGTAACATAAACGCGCAGCTGGCACTCATGGCTGCAGGTACCATCAGCACAACTGGATCAATGCCGGCACCAATGGCGGTTGCGGCAAGAATCGGCATAAGCAGGGTGGTGGTCGCGGTGTTACTTGTGAGCTCGGTAAGAAAAGTGACACACAGACAAATACTCAACATCAGTAACAACGGATGAATGTCGGTAAGCCCCGAAAGTTGATTACCAATCGCCACACTTAAACCGGTTATTTCAAACGCCTTGGCAATGGCAATACCACCGGCAAATAAAATCAATACGCCCCAGGGAATCGTGCTAACGCTGTCCCAGTCGAGCAGGCGTCCACCTTTGCCATCGGAAATCACAAACATAAAAATAACCGCAGTCAGCGCCACCGCTGCATGGTTTGCATGTGGCAACCATTGACCCCAGCCGCCAAATGGCTCTTTTAATGTCATCCATGCAATAGCCGTTAGTGCAAACACGGCAAATACCCGCTTTTCTGCTGTACGCCACTCGCCGGCTTTTGGTATCTCAATCACCTCGCTGCTTGTAACACGACGTGTTAGCCACAGTGCCATCAACGGCAGGAACACAATCACAACTGGTACGCCCCATTTCATCCACTGTATAAAACTGAGCGCTTCTCCGGTGCTGTCTTCGTAAACTTTCATAAAAATAATATTTGGCGGTGTGCCAATCGGTGTACCCATACCGCCGAGACTCGCCGCAAACGCAATACCAAGTAGCAAGGGAATTGCCAGTTGTTTGTCTTTTGCCTGTTCGATCACCGCCAATGCGACAGGTAATAACATCAGGGTGGTGGCCGTATTGGAGATCCACATGCTGAGCAGCGCAGAGGCAGCCATAAAACCGAAAATCAGTTGCCGCCCGCCGCTGCCACCAAACAGATTAACCATGCCCAGCGCCACGCGGCGGTGTGCACCGCTTTTCTCCATGGCTTTTGATAACATAAAGCCGCCAAGCAATAACAGAATTAATGGGCTACCGTAGGCGGCGGCTACCTGGTGTTTGTCGAGGATGCCGAGCAGCGGAAATACACCGAGAGGAATCAACGAGGTTGCGGGAATCGGTATCGGTTCAAAAATCCACCAGATCGCACACAGTAATGCGAGACCGCCGGTCAGGCTTGCGGCGGTAGACCATCCTGCGGCGGATAGCAGCAGGCCACAGATCAGACCGAGTAGAGGGCCGGCCCAAAACGCAGTTCTTTTAACATATTCGAGAGATACAGCCATGAAATCAGTAATGGGCGGGGTTAGTTAAACAGGCGATCAAAAAAGCCCGGTTCGTTTTTCGCTTCTACTTCCGATTTCAGCTGTATCAGCGTTGTGTTATAGGGGTCGACACTTAAACCACGATTGATATACAGCATCATCTTCTCGCTCTCGCCGCGTTGCCGCGCAGATTTGGCAAGCAGTGCATAGTGATTGGCGAGATCTTCTATACCCTGTTTGGCCGATGGATTCTGTGCATCGATTTCCAGTACACGTTTGTAGTAGTCAATTGCACTTTCACCTTTTGGCGTGAGCAACTTGTGTTCGGCTTTGGCCTCTTCGGCAAGTTCAAGATAGCGGGTGACGAGTTTTTTTAGGCCGCGGTCTACCGCCACACTGTTTTGATCGAGCAGCTGTGCCTGGGTGTAATAATAATAGGCGTTGTCGCCTTTGGGCAGCATCAGTTTGTCTTTGCTCACGGCCTCTTCGGCGAGTTTAATATACCGTGCGGCGAGATCAACAATGCCCTGTTTGGCATCGGCGTTGTCTTCATCAATGCGCAATACTTGCCCATAATAATAGTGAGCATTGCGCCCCACCGGCTTCATCAGGCGGTTGTTGCGATAGGCGTCGCGGGCCTTGTCGAGAAAATAATCAATCAAGCCCTGTTTGCCTGTCAGTGCCGCAGCATTGTTACTGTCGATATCGAGAATTTGTGCGTAGTAGTCAAGCGCGCTGTCACCGATGGGCTCAAGTCGTTGATTATCTGCTACGCGCTGTTCTGCGAGTGTCAGCAACTGGTCGATCTCCTGGTCCTGTTGCCAGTTTTGCCAACCATAGAGGCCGCCAATACCGCCGACGATGATTAGTACGAGCAGGGCTGCGACAATAGTCGTTTTGCCCGGTGAAGACATTCTCGTGAGCCATGCGAACGGTCCCCACAGGGATTTTGGCGGGTTGTCGAGGTAGGCGATCAGCGCCTCGGCACTCGGGAAACGTTCGTGCGAATCCTTGGCAAGCATACGGTTCATCAAATCCTGGTAACGCTGAAATTCTCCCTCAAGGCGCGGAATTTCCATCTGGATATGGTTAATCGAAGTGGTGGCGTAGGTGTCAGCCTTGTAAGGGTTGTGGCCAAGCAGCATTTCGAGAAACATAACGCCGAGACTGTAGATATCCGTGCGCAAATCCAGATCCAGACCCTGGGATTGTTCCGGACTACTGTAGGCCGGACTGCCCACGGTGGCACCGGTCTGGGTCAGTTTGACATCGTCTTCCACCAGCTTGGCAATGCCGAAATCGGTGAGTACAAGAGAGCCGTCCTTGCGAAATAGCACATTGGCGGGTTTGATGTCACGATGGATAATGCCCTGCTCATGAACAAACTGCAGCACATTGGCGAGCTCACGCAGAATAACCAGTGCCTGAACCGGCGGCATCGGTTTGCCAGTCAATTGTGATTCGAGATCGCCACCTTCAAGATATTCCATGGCGATATAGTGCTGACCGTCGTCGAGCACTCCGATATCAAAAATCGTGATCACATTGTGGTGGCGCAATGAGGCGATCAATTGCCCCTCTTTTAAAAAGCGCTCCGAGAAGCTTTCATCGTGTTGACGCGGACTGAGAATCTTCAGCGCTACATCCCGGTTCAGGGACTCCTGACGTGCGAGATAGACATCCGCCGTGCCGCCGGAAGCTATCAAGCGGTGTATTACAAAGCCGGGTATGTCAGGTACTTGAGTCATATATTTTTAACTACGATCCCTGCTGCGCATTATATTACTGTCCAGGTCGCTAACACTAATTTTGACGCTACTAAATCCAGCCCGGGTTCAAAGCACTACCCAACGTACAAATAGTACAAAGGTTGGCGATTCGGACTATAATGCGCGGCCATCGCCTGCGAACATGCTGAAAACTCTAAAATTATGATAACCCTGAAGCTCAAAAAAGGTGCGGAACGCCGTCTAAAAACCGGCAGTTTGTGGATTTATTCCAACGAGGTCGACAATCAAGCGAGCCCGCTCAAGTCTTTTGCTCCGGGAGATCAGGCGGTGGTGGAGACCGCCCAGGGCAAAAGCCTTGGTATTGCGACTGTGAACCCCGGTGTGCTGATCTGCGCGCGCCTTGTCAGTACCGATGTGAAAATACCGCTCGACAAGTCCCTGCTCGTGCATCGCCTGAATATCGCGTTGTCACTGAGAAAAAGAATTTTCTCTGCGCCATATTACCGTCTTGTCTACGGCGAAAGTGATTACTTGCCTGGCTTGGTGGTGGATCGTTTTGGCGATTATTTTTCGGTACAGATCAATACCGCGGGCATGGAGCAGGTGCGTGAGGCAATTATTGAGGCTCTGGAGCAGGTGTTTAAACCCAGAGGTATTGTGCTGCGCAATGACGGCGCAAGCCGATCTCAGGAAGGACTGGAGCAAGCGATTGATGTGGTGAGCGGCGAGATACCGGAATTTATCGAGCTTGAAGAAAACAACACACGTTTTGTAACGAGCCTTGTGCAAGGGCAAAAAACCGGCTGGTTCTATGATCATCGTGAAAACCGCCGCCAGATGCAAAACTGGGTAAAAGATAAACGCGTACTCGACGTATTTTGTTACGCGGGTGCCTGGGGCGTACAGGCACTGACAGCCGGTGCAAAAGCGGTGACCTGTGTCGATAGCTCCGAGTGGGCAGTGGAACTGGCTCATGAAAATGCTACATTAAATAATCACGATCAACAGCTGGAAAGCTATCAGGGCAATGCACTGGAAGTATTAAAGGCGTTGCTTGCAGAACAGGAAAAGTTTGATGTGGTAATTCTTGATCCGCCTGCGTTTATTAAAAAGCAAAAAGATCATAAAAAAGGCCTTGAGGCTTACCATCATTACAATCAACTCGCATTGCGCTTGTTAAACCGTGATGGACTATTAATAAGCGCTTCGTGTTCGATGCATTTGAAACGCCAGGAGCTTATGGATGTTGTACGTGTGGCAGGCCGCCACATTGATCGACAATTGCAAGTAGTGTATCAGGGCGGGCAGGGAGTAGATCATCCAGTGCATCCTGCAATGGTAGAAACAGACTACCTTAAAGCGGTGTTCGCGCGATCTTTGTAGAGCTCTGAAGAGTTTTTAACAGTAAGACTTACAATGTGTTCAAGGCCTCAAGCATTTCCTTGATATCGCTATAGCGATCCTGCGGCTTTTTCGCGAGTGCCTTGTTGATAATCTCTGCGAGTGCCGTGGGCGCCCCGGGCACGGCATCACACAGGTTTGGCGGTGGTTCTTTAATATGTTTCATACCGAGTTCTCGATAGTCATCGGCACTGAATGGCGGCTTGCCACTCAGCAGGAAATAGATAATGATGCCCACCGCGTAGATATCGGTGCGTTTGTCCAGCTCGCCTGCGGTAAATTGTTCCGGCGCCATAAAATTTGGTGTGCCCGCAATCAGGGTTTGGCCGGAAGGCGACAGCACATTGGGTTGCTGGTTTTCGATTTGCATGGCAAGACCGAAGTCCATAATTTTAAGAATACCCTGGCGGTTAATGAGCATATTGCCGGGTTTTAAATCGCGGTGAATAATATTTTGCTCGTGGGCGGCATCAATTGCCGAGCAAATCTGCTTTGCCATGACAATGCCGATATTGACATCAAGTGGTCCATTCTTGTGTAGCAGTGTGGAAAGGTCATAGCCATGGACGTATTCCATGGTGATGTAATAAAAATCATCCCATTTGCCGAAGTCGAAGGTGCGCAAAATATTGCGGTGGGTGATTTTACGGGCGAGGCGAATTTCTTCCCGGAATGATTTGGCGTCATTGCTGGTAAAGGTGTTTTGCCGCAGCATTTTTACCGCCACTTGCTCTGAGAGTTCAAGATCCTGAGCCAGATAGACATAACCCATGGCGCCTTCGCCAACCAGGCGGATAACTTTGTAGCGATTGTCGATGACGGTTTCGCCGACAATAGGCCCCAACGATGACGCTGATAAATCCGGTTTTGATATCATTGTATCGCTATGTGGGTCAGAGAGATTATGCTGATCTATAGTGGGCTCACTTGAGCTAACTTCCTTCTCGACAGTACCCTTTTCGGTCATGTCCTTTTCAACATAGAGCCCGGTATCATTAAACATTCTGATCGACGACAAATCGTTATCCGTTGGGTCCGGTAGTGAAAAACTTTCGTCAAGTTCAACACTATCATCACCAATATCATCCGATAGTGCAGCCAGATAGGTTTCAAGATCAGATTTATCTTTAAGGTTTTTCCCCATGCGCATCACAGCGCCGTAGAGAATGCCGACTTCATCTTTTTGCTCGTTTGGTGGAACGGTATCGGGATAATTGCCGGCTTCTATATTTTTTGTCACTGAAACCAATTCAACGATAGGCTTGCTAATTCGCGATGCGATTAGCCAGGCCAGCAGTGATGCAATTAATACTGAAATCACACCGAAGATAAGCACCAGTCGCTGCAATCGCTGATATGGCAGGAGCAGTTCATTGCGGGAACGGGTTGCAATCACAAAACCCAGATTATCCCCGGTATTATTTGCGAGTGGATGAATTGCTGCATGGAGTATGTCACTGTCTGTCTGAATCTCAATACTGATAACGGCTTCCTTGCTGTTGGCTAGTTCACGCCAGCTGTTCTCATCGGAAAAATACTGACCGAGTACTTTTTGAATAGTGTTTTCAGTATTGTATAAGCTTTTAACACCGGTAATTTCCCGTTGTCTGTTACGTTCGAAAACATAAAAACCGATATCACTGTCAGTCAGGGTTTTAATCTCATAGGCAATGGCGGGTGACAGGTCATAAGCGAGGGCAACCGTGCCACGCACGATATCGTTAGCGACATTGTCGAGAATCGGGCTGACAATAATCTGGTAGATGTTGTTGCGGGAAGCAAGGATGCCTTGGGCCTGTTGGCCTTCAAGGGCTTGATCAAATAGCGGAGATTTCCCTGCCATCGAAAAGCCAATCGCTTCCGGCTTGTCAGAACGAGCGAGTATTGTGCCGGCACCATCAGTGAAAAACAGAATGCTAAAATCCAGTGCGAGTTTGAATTCGTGCGAAAGATCTTGCAGAGTTACCGTGTCTGCTTCGTAAACCAGCGGCAGGATACGGCCATCCTTGGTTAGACTGTTAGCAATTTCCGAAATGGTTTCATAGCGAGTGCTGATATTCTTGTTGAGGATGCGGCTGGTCTGATCAAGCGACTTTTTGACGGAGTTGCCGGCGACCTTATTCGCCTGTATACCAATTTGCCAGACGATGGCCGCGATCAGCGCGGTGAAGCCGACAAAAACCAGAGCGAATAATTTTGTACGCAGACTAAACATAATGACTATCTATGCTCAGGAGTGAGAAGTAATAGAGGATAGTTTAATAAAATTCATCCTCCAGTAGTGACTTTTTATAATCCTTGCCAAACTTGTTCTTATGCTGGGTGTGTTGGTAACTGGCGGTATCCAGCGTAACGTTAAAAGTGATATCCTGGTTGGGAAAAAGTTCTACCGTTTCCTCGATAGAACCACGAATATTCCATACTTTCAGCTGATAGATACCCGCGGGTAGATTTTTAAACTCAAAGACACCATCGGATTCGAGTATATGAGAGATATTGTAATCACTGACAGCGACGAATGCGGCCATGTTGGGGTGAATATTGCAATAAATTTTAACAAGACCTTCATGATCAAATGTGTGGGATGCGGTTTTACCACTGCCATAGGTGCCGAGGTCAAATGAGTTGTCAGAAGATGATGAAAAGACATTGTGCTTAAAGTTGTCGCTATTTTTAAAACCGACCATATCGTGGGTGGCAATAGTGACAAAGCGGGGCCCAAAAGCTTTGTCGGCCATATCAATCAGTTGATCGCTGCTATTTTTCTCCAGTGCTATATCAAACTGGGGGTGCAGAGTAATAATAGTGTTTTCAGGTGGTAGGGTTGAACCATTTTTACCCAGCACACTGACTTTACCGGTTAAACTACCACTGAGTTGTACGTCTTCCGTATTGGCAGTGATAGTCGGGGTGGCAGCTTGCGCAGTCTCCGGTGTTGAGGTTGTAACCGGAGCGGGCTCCGGATTTGCGGAAACAGCAACGGGTTCTGGTGCCGACATTGCTGATTCGGTTGTCACTGCATTGGATGTGGTGGTATTGGGTGTAGTTATGCCGGACGTGGTTAAGCTGGTTGTAGTTACCTCAGCTTCAGTAGTTGTTTCGGGTGTAGATAAAAGTGGTTCGTCCTGTGTTTCAGAAACCGTGATTTCAGCAGTTGTGTCAACTTCAGTGGTTGTAGTTTTAGTGACAAGTTCTGCGGCAGCGGGTGTTACAGTCTCAGCCTGGAACTCTGATTGAGACTCTGTGGATTCAGACGCGCAGCCGACAAGAATCACACTGCCAACTACTATCATAGCGGTTGCACACAGTTTTAAAGCAGGGCGGTAAGTAATAACATTCATCAGGTTTATCCTTAATAAAGACGGGTATTATCAGAAGCTGAAATTGGCAGCGATACTGAATTGGGTGATGTCTTCGTCGACATAAGGCCCACCGACAGTAGCGCGGTAGCGCTCGTTTTGCAGATGCATGATTTCAGCACCAATATTCCAGGACTTTCCAGCGGGTTCATAAAATACGGCAAATGTGACACTGTCTCCTTCATCGGCATTGTTGTCGTCGGGGGTCGAATCGTTATCTTCAACTTCAAAAGTGTCATAGCGCAGACTATAACGCCAATGGTTTGCGAGCCAGGAACCCATCAGGTAACTGCTATAAAAATCGATATCAACTTCGTCATTTGGACCCATTAGCGAATTACCATCAGCTATTTCGGATAACACGATAAAGTTTTCGCTTATCTGCCATTCAAAGCCGGCAATAATAAAGCGCGTATTCCATGCATACTCACCATCGTAGAGAAGTTGGTCCCCGTTGTTATCAACCCCGGTTAATTTAAACTGGAATGCACCGGGAGCAGTAAAAATAGTACGTACGGAATAGCCGATGTTGTCGTCGAGATCCTGGCCGAAAGGGCGAGTACCGACATCCTGTTGTTTATAAAAACTACCGCTATCTGACAATGAAACCAGATCTGGCAAATAAAGTACTTCATCGTAGCTGGAGCGGTGCCGGTTATAGGACCAGCCGCGCCAGGCTAACAAGGTTGCCATGGTGTCATTACTCTGGAAAGCGGTACCTGCAAATTGCCAGCTGTTGCCATTATCGAATTTGTATTTGTAATCAAGGTCGAGTCCGATGGGGCGAAACTCTTCACCGATCCAGCTGTTCAGGCTTGAATAGGTGATAGTGTAAGGGGAGTCCCAGAATGCTTCCTTGTTTTCCATTGAGGTCGGCAGAAAAAATTGTCCCACAGTAAATAACAGACGGTTATTCTCATTGAGCGGTTGCAAATAGCGGCCTTTGAGTTCGATAACGCCGAAATCATCGCGGTAGTCCTCGTCAGTTACGGTGCGCCCCTGTACGTGGGCGGCGAATTCAAAGCGCTCACCAATAAACTGTCGGTAGCCCAGTTGCAGCTCACCGGAAGCATTATATTGGTCGTCATCCGCATCACCGCTATAGAGTCGGCCGAGACCACCATTGCTCCAGCTCTGCTGTCCATCATGGTAACTGCCGATAGCAGTCACTTTGCCGGAAAAACCTTGTTCCTGTGTCGCATGGGCAAGGTGCGAGAAGACAGCCAGAGCGGCAAGAGCATAGGATAACAAGGCTTTCATAAGGCAGGGCTTCCGTGAAACAAACTGAGAGTAGACTCGAAGTGTAATAGAGTCGTGATCGCTTTTTAAGTTCCTGTCGAGTTTAAATACTTATTAAAAGTAATGACTTTGCTTGTGAATTAACTTTGGCAGGAATTTACTTCACTGTAGTTAATACCGGAGGAGTAAATGTGTCGTTAGCCTGGCCTAAACTCTTAACGAAATAGACTTCCAACCTTTTTCCCGCGCAACTGTAGCCAGTTTTTCATCTGCATCAACCGCCACCGGATGATCAATCTGTTCGAGTAACGGCAAATCATTATGCGAGTCACTGTAAAAATAACTGCCGCTTAAATTGTGAGTGTTATCTTTTAGCCACTGCTCCAGTCGTTCCACCTTGCCATGCTGGTAACAGGGCGTACCGCTGATTTCCCCTGTGTATATGCCATCCACCAGCTCCGGGTCGGTGGCAATCAAATCGTCGACACCGAGCTTGTGCGCAATTGGTTCGGTAATAAAACGGTTTGTGGCGGTGATAATTAGCAGAAAGTGGCCCTCGTCGCGATGCTGTTGTAGTAGTGCTTCTGCTTTGGGTAACCACAGCGGCTCAATCGCTTCGCGCATAAACTCGGCGTGGCGCTCCGCCATTTGGGCCGGGGTTTTGCCTTTCAGCGGTTCCAGGGCAAAGCGCTGGTAGGCGTAGATATCCAGTTCGCCGCGGCAGTAGTCGTCATAAAAACGATCATTGGTGCTGCGGTAGTGATCAGCATCCACATAGCCCTTGTTACAGAGAAATTCTCCCCAGCTATGGTCGCTGTCCCCGGCGATCAGGGTATTGTCGAGGTCGAAAATAGCCAGTGTCATGTCTGTGTATGCCTTAATTAAATGGGTACACCGGAAGGGCGGTGAGCGCAGCATACTGTCGATAATGTCCGATAACAAGTGGTACTTGTTTGCACTTCTTAAATATCCTTTTGATTATCAACGGCTTACATGGAACAATAGCCGGTCTGTAGAAGGGGCACTATTGTGATTGATGAGGATGGCTTTCGGCCAAACGTCGGCATTATTCTTGCAAATCAGCAAGGACAGTTGTTGTGGGCGCGCCGTGTTGGTGGGCAGGATGCCTGGCAATTCCCTCAGGGTGGTATCCAGCAGAATGAGGAGCCTGAGCAGGCGCTGTTTCGCGAGCTTGAAGAGGAAATCGGCCTCAAACCCGAGCAGGTGAAGGTGCTCGGTAATACCCGCGGCTGGCTGCGTTACCGTCTGCCGAAACGCCTCGTGAGACCGCGGGATGAGGGGCCACTGTGTATCGGGCAAAAACAGAAGTGGTTTTTGCTTGAGATCATGGCAGATGACGACAGTATCCGCTTTGATAATGCTGGTGAGCCGCCGGAATTTGATCGTTGGCAGTGGGTCAGCTATTGGTATCCGGTGACGAGGGTAGTTTCCTTCAAGCGGGATGTCTATCGCAAGGCACTCAAGGAGCTCGCACCCTATCAGCACCAGTTGTTGAATTCACAGGCCGCTACCTCTTCTTAATGCAGCTTTAAAGAATTCATTCTGAATCAGTTTCGTACAGGAGTACAAATAAGCCATGCTTGGCGCATTGCGAAAAGTGGTACAACGCGTAAACGCTGCCCAGTCTCTGGAGCAGGCGATGCAGGCGCTTGTGACCAGCGTCAAGCAGGAGATGAGCACAGAGGTCTGTTCGGTTTACTTGCTGAATCCTGAAAAAACCCAATATACCCTGATGGCTACCGATGGTTTGAAGCCGGAATCGGTGGGCAAGGTGAGTTTGTCCCTTGATGAAGGTTTGGTTGGCTTGGTGGCGCGCCGCGAAGAGCCAATCAATCTGGTCAATGCGCGCTCTGATCCACATTACCGCTACTTTCCCGAAACTGGCGAAGAGGCGTTTGATACCTTCCTCGGTGCGCCGATTATTCATCACGGCCAGGTGCTCGGTGTGCTGGTGGTGCAGCAGCAACAGTCGCGCCGTTTCGAAGAACAGGAAGAAGCGTTTCTGGTTACGCTGTCTGCTCAATTGGCCGGAGTGATTGCCCATGCCGAAGCCACTGGTGCGCTCACGTCGATAACCGGCGAAGGTAAAACCAGTCGCAGTAAAAAGAGCAAGGCATTCCAGGGGATCAGTGCATCACAGGGCGTAGTGATTGGTACCGTTAAAGTGATGACGCCGGTGGCTGACCTTGCCGGCATTCCGCGCGAACACTGTGATAATGTTGAAGACGAGATGGCTCGTTTTCATCACGCACTCGTCAAGGTGCGTTCGGAAATTCACCGTCTTGGCAGACAACTGGAAAACCGCCTCAATGAAGAAGAGCAGGCGTTGTTTGAAGTCTATGCGCGCATGCTTGCAGACAATGCTCTCGGTGGAGAAGTCGTTAATAAAATTGTCTCCGATGAATTACTGGCGCGCTCTGCATTGAGTGCGGTAGTGATGGAGCACGTGCGTACGTTTGAATCAATGGATGATCATTATTTGCGTGAGCGCGCAGTGGATGTAAAAGACCTCGGCTTGCGTGTGCTTGCGGCATTGGATGAAGCAGATACGAGTCAGCAGAGCTACCCGGACAATGTGATTCTGGTTGGTGAGGAACTGACCGCGTCTATGCTCGGTGAAGTGCCGGAAGATAAACTGGTTGGTCTGGTGTCGGTACACGGCTCGCGCACATCTCACGTGGCGATTCTCGCCCGTGCCATGGGTATACCAACAGTGATGGGGGTGCAGGAACTGCCCTACCAACGCCTTGAGCGCCGCGAAATTATTGTCGACGGCTATAGCGGCAAGATTCACACGAATCCATCCGAAGAACTCAAGGAAGAATACCAGCGTATAATCGACGAGGATATTCGCCTCACCGAGCGCTTTGATGCGATCAAGGACAAGGCTTGTATAACATCGGACAATCACCCGATGACGCTCTGGGTGAACACAGGGTTAATGACCGATGTGGTGCGCTCGATTGAGCACGGTGCAGAGGGTGTTGGCCTGTACCGTAGTGAAATTTCATTTTTGTTGCGCGAGCGTTTTCCGAGTGAGGAAGAGCAGCGGCTGATTTATCGCGAGCAACTGGAAGCATTTGCACCGCGCCCGGTTACGATGCGCACACTGGATGTCGGTGGTGATAAGGCGTTGCCGTATTTTCCCATTGAGGAGGAAAACCCGTTTCTCGGCTGGCGCGGCATTCGTATCTGTCTCGACCATCCGGAAATTTTCCTGGTTCAGGTGCGCGGCATGTTAAAAGCGAGTGAGGGTCTCAACAACCTGCGCATTTTGCTGCCGATGATTGCGAGTGTGACAGAACTTGAATCGGCACTGAAACTGGTACACCGTGCGTTTCGCGAGTTGGTTGAAGAAGGGCACGAACTACAGTTACCACAAATTGGTGTGATGATTGAAGTGCCCGCGTTGATGTATCAGGTACACGAACTTTCAGAACGTGTCGATTTTCTATCGGTAGGTTCCAACGATCTGACCCAGTATCTGCTTGCGGTGGATCGCAATAACCCGCGGGTGGCGGGTCTGTTTGATGCGTTCCATCCCTCTGTGTTGCGTGCGTTGAACTGGTTAGTTGGGGAATGTCATCGTGAGAACAAGCCGATCAGTATTTGCGGTGAAATGGCCGGTGATCCGAGTTCGGCAGTATTGTTGATGGCAATGGGTTACGACATTCTCTCCATGACCGCAAACAACCTGTCGCGGGTCAAGGCAGTGATTCAGCAGATTACACTCAAGGACGCCAAGCAGATGCTCGAAGCGGTGTTGAAAATGGAAGAGACCCGTGAAGTGGAAGAGTACGTCAAGGAAACGCTGATCTCGAAAGGCATTGGCCGCAATTTGCTACATACCAATTAGCCAGTCTTTAAATCCTCTGAATCTATTTCAGTTTTGATATTCCGGTAAATGCCGAGCCAGTTCACTAAGCAGTGAGGTGGCATCAAACGGTTTAACGACAATGCCTTCCATGCCCGCCGCGAGGCAGTCCTCTCGCTGAGCCTTGAGGCTGTGAGCGGTGATTGCAATCACCGGGGTGCGCTGGTTCAGCGAGCCCGATAGTCCCGCGCGCAATGAGCGGGTGGTTTCGAGGCCATCCATCACGGGCAATTCAAGATCCATAAGCACGGCGGCATATTTTCTTTTCGCGAGCTGTGTCAGGGCTTTTTTGCCGTCAATGGCAAGGTCGAGGCTGTAGCCGTGCTGCTCAAGGATTTGCTGGCAAATTCTTGCATTGAGAGAGTTGTCTTCAACGAGTAACAGGTGGGAACCCATATGCTACAGCGGACATCCGTGGTGGCTAAAAGAGGCAGACAGATTAGCGGAAAGGGCCGGGCTTGCCAAGCCTTGCAGCTAACAGCCCGGGCCCTTATATCATGGGGGCTTGGGGGCGAAATCCAGTTGAGAAACAGGGAGATTCCAGGCAAATCATTCCGTGCAAATCACAGTGGCGCTGTGGCGCCAGCCAGGTAAAATAGCGACTCATTTTCAGAGTAGTTTATTGAGGCGATTTTATGGACTTTGAGTTCAGCGCAGAGCAGCAGCAGTTTATTAAAAATGTTCAGGCCTTCCTCGCCGAGGAAGCCAAAAAGCCCTACGCGAGAGAGGTAATGAACCCGGAGCGTGAGGCAGACTCGATGCTTGCTGACAGCCAGGAGCGGCGCGAATTCAACAAACAACTTGCTGCCAATGGCTACCTTGGTATGAGCTGGCCTGACGAATTCGGTGGTCAGGCAAAAGAGGGCATCTACGAGTATCTCGTCAATGAGGAACTCGCTTCTGTGGGTGCGCCACTGATTGGTAAGGGAGTTGGCTGTGTGGGTAAGACCCTGATCCGCCACGGTTCCGAAAAACACAAGGCGGAGTTTTTGCCGCAAATTCTCAATGCCGATATTGAATTCTGTCTTGGTTATTCCGAGCCAGGTGCGGGTTCCGACCTTGCATCTCTCAAACTCAAAGCTGAGGAAGTTGACGGCGGTTGGAAACTCAACGGCCAGAAAATTTATAACACGTCGGCACACTTTGCCGACTGGTACTGGCTTGCGGCACGCACTAATTCCGACGGACGCAAGCACGAAGGTATTTCCCTGTTTTTAATTCCGATGAATTCCGAAGGCATTACGATCAACGAAATTAAAACCATGGGCGACCATCGCACCAATGAAGTTTTCTTCGACGATGTATTTGTACCGCAGGATGCACTGGTGGGTGAGTTACACAAAGGTTGGGTTTATATCTGTGAGGCGCTCGACTACGAACGTTTTACGCTTTACACCGTTGGCCCAATCCAGAAAAAATTTGATGTGTTTGTCGACATGATTAAAAACGAAACACGCAACGGTAAAGCGCTTAAGGACGATCCGCTTGTACGCAAAACCGTTGCGCAATTGGCCACAGACGTCGAAACAGCTGTGATGTTACAGCGTCGTGTAATTTGCGCTGCAGTTAAAGGCGGCGTGCCTACGGTTGAAGCGGCACAGTGCAAACTTTACAGCACACAACTGGGCCAACGTCTGGCCAATGCCGCACTTGATATTCTTGGTCCTGCCGGCATGTTGCACGAAGGTGTTGAACATGCACCGTGTGATGGCAAGTGGGAACATTCCTATCGCGCTACTGCACTGGATACGATTGGCGGTGGTACTTCGGAAGTGCAGAAAAATATTATTGCGCGTAGAGGCCTTGGTTTACCTTTACAAATCTAGTTGTTGATCAATGTCTGAATTACCACAACAAATCCAGGATTGGCTTGGCAAGGTCGTTGTTATTGACGAAGCTGAAGTCGCCGTAGAGCGTGGTTTGTTTGAAAACTTTTGTTCGGCGGTAGAAGATGGTAATCCGCTGTACTGGGATGAACAACAGGCTCGTGAATTGCTTGGCGATGATACTGCAACGGTGTTATCGCCGCCGGGCATGTTGTCTGCCTATAATCGCCCGCACCCGTGGAACCCCGAGCGCGGTGATAAACCAAAAAATCGTCCGCTGGAGTTACATTTTCGCGTCAAGGATACGCTGGAACTGCCGCGCGGTATTGTGGCAAATCAGAGTTATGAATTTGGTGTTCCGGTACAGCCCGGCGATCGCATCCGTGCTGAGCAGTCACTGCGTGAAGTGAGCGAAGAGAAGACCAATAAACTTGGTACTGGCCGTAACTGGACTATCGACGTTACTTATAAAAACCAGCGCGATGAGGTGGTTGGCATAGAGTCGGTCAGTTTCTTTGGTTATGACCGCTAACAGGTACCATCAATGACGCAATTAACTGCACAGAATATTAAGGTTGGTGACAAGTTACCGGAACTGACACGCAAGATGCGTGCACAGCAGATTATTTCTGCAGCAGCAGCAACTCGCGACTGGCAGCCGATTCACCACGATTTTAAATTTGCCACAGAAAAGTCCGGGTTGCGCAATATCATTCTTAATGCACCGAGCCAGGCGGGCTGGATATCCCGCTATATTACGGATTGGACAGGCCCCGCAGCGCGGATAAAAAAACTTGGCTTTAAAATGAAAGATTCGATTTGTCCGGGAGACGAACTGGCGGTTAACGGTGAAGTGACAGCGATTGAAGATGGCGGTGATTGTGGTAGTTGGATCAGTGTCGAAGTCATTTTAACCGTCGGTGAAAATTTCAAAACCAAAGCGGAAGTCACAGTGGCTGTGCCGACAACAGCAGATGGGCCGCTACCCTGGCGTTGCTCAAATGAACAGTGGTTAAGTGCCTAACCCTGCTAATGCGAAAAGTTAAAATAACTTTGGTGGCATAAACGCCACAACACGCATTTCAATTGATTTTCTGATAACACGATCCATGGCCTGTGCAGCATTTTGTTGCCAGATGGTGTCATTAATCAGCTGTTCTCCCTGTTTTTGAGCTTCAGCAAGCAAGCTGTGCATGCATTCGACAGCATGGCGTAACGGTACAGTGCAATCTGCCGGTAAATCAAACGGTTTTGTTTTTGCTGCGGCCGTGATTGCTGTTTTGTCGCCAGTAAGAATTGCTTGCTGTACAGCTTGTAACTGTTTATAAAATTGTTCAGCAATATCTTCACCAGGCAAAATGCTTGCCCCGTGGGCGAGGCCCAGGGTATCAAAGACATAGGCACGCTTTGCATTCATTTCAGAACTGAAATGCCACTGCTGGTTCTCGCTATGCAGAAACGTCCAGATATCATTGAGTTGGCGATCTTCATCACGCTCAAGGAACGAGTCAATTGGCAGGGCATAGCGCAACTGATGTTTGCGACTATCGAGGCTGCGCCGATCCATGAGTGTTAACGGGCGTGTTATCTGCTGTAGCGGAATCCACATATTCACGAGAAAGAACGGTGAGAGACGATTGCAACCGTCCGGTGTGTTGTGGCGAAACAGCATAGGAGCAAAGCCCTTGAGAATTTGTTTAACAGGCGTGCCGAAAACATCCTGGTCGCCGTGTACGGCCAGTGCGCCATCGTGGCCGTTCATTTCGGTCATCTCTTCATCGGGGTCAACGATGAGACCGTTTGGTCCCGCCTTGCGAATAATAAAACCTTCCGGAGCGATATAGAGTAAACGCAGGCGCTTGCCCGTAGTCAACGTGAACGCTTTGCCAAGCAGATGATGGCGAATAGCTTTAATATCAGCTTCGTTGAGCTTGCCCGCCTGACGAACCTGTTCAAGCCGTGCTTGCAACGCTGTATTGCCGGACAGATCAATCGTATCAAACCCCATGGTCTCAAGATTGAGAGGCTCTGCGCCAGCGGCAGACCAGTCATTGATCTGGCAGGTGTGAAAATCAAGCACTTGTGAGAAATCCACGTCCCGTGGCAGAGTCGCCGCGCGCAGCAAGCCGGACCGCTCATGATCAGCAGAAACATCCGCAGGAGAAGTAAAACCCAGTGTGGCCTGAACTTTATCAGGGCAGAAGTTTATACCCTGATTGTTTTCCGGTGGTTTGTCTGTAAGAGCAACGGACACGTAATGTAAACGATCAAATAGTTACAGCCAGCATGGATAGTAAAGCAATTACGGGAATAACACCAATTCACTGCTGTTAATACCGAGCCATCTGGCACCACCAACCTTATTGCCGTTTTCTAACTCGATTATCCCGACATTATCAGAGCCATCTTGCATCAGGATATCAATGTCACCATCATTATCAGCATCGACAGCGCCTTTGATGGTATAGGCAAAGGTACCGAGCCAGCGGGCAGTAACTTTGTTTGCGTCTTCAATTTCCACAACCTGCACAGAACCTGTTGACGTATTTTGTTGAATGAGATCAATATCGGCATCGCGATCAATATCGCCAATGGCCAGTACCTGTGTATCACTCCAGACACCGAGCCAGCGGCCAACCACTTTGTTGCCGCCTTCCATTTCGACCACCATAATATCGCCGGCATCTTCAAGGAAAATATCATCGTCGCCATCCCGGTCCGCATCGCCGGCACCGACAACACTGCGGCCAGACCAGACACCAAGCCAGCGAGCAGTGACTTTCTGACCATTTTCAATTTCAATCACATTAACATTGCCCGCACCATCGTCAGTGACAATATCCTTGTCGCCATCATTGTCGATATCGGCAACGGCTTTTATGTCCTGGCTCCAGTTGCCAATCCAGTATGAGGATGCTTTGCTGCCATTTTCCAAGATCCATATCACAATGTTATCGGAACTATCCTGTAGCAGAAGATCAAGGTCGTTATCGTTATCAAAATCACCTTGGGCAACAATGCTGTAACCAGTCTGATAGCCAAGGCCATAGAAGCTGGCACTGTCGTTGACACCACTTTGCCAGACGGTAACAACACTGTTGGTGGGATTTTGTAAAAACACATCCGCATCCTTGTCATTATCAATATCAAATATCGCTTTAACGGATTGTCCACTGAAACTGGTAATCCATACGGCACTTTGTTTGTCAGCATTCTCAAGTAACCAATAAATAAAATCACCGCTTGAACTGTCATAAAAAATCAGGTCGCCGTCGAAGTCATTGTCAAGATCATGCGGCATCGCATCGGTAACCGAGGGGTTGGTGCCGTCGAGATATTCACGAAAGTTTATAATCGCATCGCCATCAAGATCACTATAACGATCGTTGGCTGATAGTGGGTTCAAACCGTACAGTGTTTCCCAGCTGTCCGGCATGCCATCATTATCGGCATCGGTTTCAGCACTATTAAGTACAAAATCGGTGTCTACATCATTAAGCAAGTCAGAGGCAAGATAGACACGGCCAAAGCCACTTTTTGAACCGTTATGTTCGCCCCATAAAGCACCGACTAATACATCGGGTTGTCCGTCGTTATCAAAATCGCCATAGCTAACACTGTGACCATATAAATCTCCGGTATCACTATCATTTAATGTGTAGAGAATCGAACCATCCTTGCCGGAAAAAATTCGCGCATAACCAATCGCAGAAAGATCGTGGCGTGCTCCTACAATCACATCATCATAATTGTCGTTATTGATATCGCCTGCCGAACTGACAGAAAAGCCAAAGTAATCACGATCTTCATCGCCATAGAAAGTATAGAGTGTGGAGCCATCCTTGCCGGAAAAAACCCATGCACTACCGGTTTCAGAGCCGTTATTTTCATCCTGTCTTGCACCGACAATCAAGTCACTGTAACCATCATTATTCACGTCACCAGCCTTGTTCACCGCGTAGCCAAAACGATCACCCGCATCATTCCCATCGAATGTAAAGAGTACAGAGCCATCAGCGCCACTAAAAACCTGCGCGCTGCCGCTTGCCGCTCCGTTGTTATCATCCAGCCAGGCACCAATAATCACATCGTCATAGCCATCGGCGTTGACATCACCGGCACCTGCGACACCCAGACCGAACCAGTCTCCAGAGTCATCACCATCAAAGGTGTAGAGTAATGTGCCGTCCTGACCTGAGTAGACTTCTGCGCGACCTTCGTCTTCCAGAATTCCGACAACAACGTCATCATAATTATCATTGTTCACATCGCCGGCAGAACTAACGCGGTAACCAAGTTTGTCGCCGAAAGCACCGCTAAAGGTGTATAACACAGAGCCGTCGATGCCGCTGTACACTCGTGCTATACCGCCGACATCCGCCTGAGGTGCGCCGACGATAAATTCATCGTAGTTATCATTGTTCAAGTCGCCCATCATAGAACAGGATTGAGCAAACTCATCGCCGTTTGAATCACCATTTACTGTATGGAGAGTGCTGCCGTCGACACCACTATAAACAATGGCAGAGCCGGTACCGCCGTTGCCGTTGCGAACACCGACAAGAATATCGTCGTGGCCATCGTTGTTTACATCACCGCTACCGCTGACACAGATACCAGCCTGTTCATTGGCTGAGCCGTTAAACGTCATATGCCAGTAGGGGCGCTCATTGGCATTATTATCCGAGGTGCCGGCATAGCCTTCTTCGACATCACTGGAACCGTCATTATCAATATCGGCGGCGAGTAGAGCAGGTGAGATTATCGTCAGGCACAGTAACGGAAAAAGCAGTGGTGTTTTCATTTTCATAGTGGGTCATCCAGTCCATATTTTAGTGTTTGTGTGAATACTTCTACTTCTTTTTGTCATGGGGCTAATATAAAGCGGTTTAATAGTAAGCGATCTATAACATCGGGTAAATAAGCTATTGTTGCTGTGACTCGCCAGGCGATAAGCCCTGGGAAATTAGTCAGGCTTTGGTTTTGCAGTCAATTTCTTTTACACTGGACGTTTTAGTTCTCTGTAATAAGGAATCTCCGATGAAGAAATTGCTGTTATGCGTGCTGTGTCTGGCACTGATTCAATGTACCAATAATGCGGGCGAAAAAGCCGGTGAAGGGGCGAGTACCGGTGCGGTTGCTGGCGCGGTGGGTGGTTTTGTC
Source organism: Pseudomonadales bacterium (assembly GCA_028280345.1). Lineage (GTDB taxonomy): Bacteria > Pseudomonadota > Gammaproteobacteria > Pseudomonadales > UBA7239 > JANQLY01. Next base: position 109,222 of record JANQLY010000005.1, read on the forward strand.
GGTGCATTAGTCTGGGGTGGAAACCCGGCTGAAGGTGCGGTGAAAGGCGCTGCTGTCGGTGCTGCGAGTGGTGCAGCGATAGGCGGCATGCAGGGTGCAGAAATGGATGCAGCAGAAGCTGAACAAAAACGTCAGCAGGATATTGCCGAGCTGCGAGGAAATATTGGCGAAGATGCGTATGCCGGTGCTGTGGCACTGGCTGAATGCAAGTACGAAGTGGCGATGGCGAATGCCAAAGTGGCGCGCAAGTCGAGCAATGAAAAGCACGCGTTGGCTGGTTTATGGCTAATGACACTTGTGTATAGCGGTGAAGGCAAGCAAGCAGAAGCAGAAGCGCTCTACCCGGATTTGGTTAAAGAAGACCCAAATGTGAATACAGTAGAAGAAGCGGCGCAGAAGCTTGATCATTCTAAAGAAGTACTCGGTGATTTAAGAATTGCCCACGATACAGCGTCCCAATGTAATCAGTAATTGGCATAGTTTGTGTGATGCCGGGCGACATCATGGCGATTGAGAAAAGTTTCAAAACCGATGTCCGGCATCACTACCGAGCAACGCGGCAAATCTTTCATAGTCTTCCGGCAATTCGTTGGTACTATGGCTTGTTTGTTGCCTTGCCACTGGTTATTTTATTGTTGTTTCACCTTATGGGTCCTCCGGGGGTGAATCATTTGATGTTTGGTGCACTGCCCGTTTGGTCGTTGGTGGCGATGATATTGTTTATCGCACTGGTGATGATTCCGCTGGTGCAGTATTTTCAGGTTTCGCAACAGTTAAAAACGACACCCAGTGCACAAAAAGAACAACATTATAGCTTTTCGGAAAAAGGCTTAACCAACCAGGGAGAAGGTTATAACGTGGAGCTGGGTTGGGATAGTGTTGTACGGGTCACGCAATCAAAAGACTACGCGCTGTTTTTTATTTCCAGTTATTACGCCTATTATTTACCACGGGAATTTTTTTCTGATACAGAGTTTGAACAAATCCGGCAGTGGTTTGAAACAGCGCAAAGCAATCCGTCACTGACCATCCCAAAGTGAAATAAAACCACCGCGTGCCGAGGCATAGAGAGCCCCATCTGGACCGATAGTTAATGGCCCCCAGTTTACATCGTAGTTAGAGCCGGCGCCGGTTAAGTGCTTGTAAACAGTTCTGCCACTGCGCGCATCAAGCGCGGTAATATACCAGGCGTTTGCTCCACGTTTACCGGAAGGCAGGGTTTGCGGGGTAAAAGTATAAAAATAGATCAGACCGTTATCTGCCGAGAGTTTGCCAACTCCGGATGGTGAAATTTCCGGGGATGTCCAGACAATGTCGCAGCCACTTTCATCTTTGCGTACATCGATGCGGCTGATACCGCCAACTACATCGTGCCACTCGGTTTGTTGTAAAGCGTTCCAATAACCGTAGGTATTTTCAATAATGATACTGCGGTTGTAGGCAACCATGGATATCTCTGCAGCGGAATAGCCGGGATTAAATAACGGTACTTTGCAAATTAGTCGCTCGCCTTTGTATGCAGGGTCGCGTTTCCAAACCAGCAGATTGACCTGGGCATCCTGATTGTCAGTAACCGTCAGGTAGTTATCGCCAAACAGTGTTGGTGTGGTGCCGGCACCCTGAGTTGCAATACCGGGTTTTCTTTCTGTGCCGCGATCGTATTGCTCACGCCAGAGGATTACAGGCTCCCCTTGATCGCTGGCTTCAAGTGCATACATGGCGTGGTCAGATACAATAAAAACCGCATCGCTATCCACTGCAAAACTGTTTTGAATCTCTTCGCTATCAAGCATTATCGTGGCAACTGCCTCTGTTGTGGTATTGAGTGTGCCGATACGCCCTTTGCGCGTAACCCACCAGATTAAACCGTTATGATCTGGTGTGACCGCAGTAATTGGATCGCAGCGGTCGCGGTCGGGAAACCAGTTAAGCAGGGAAAAGCATTCCAGTGGTACATAGTGGCTCAAGTCCCAACTATCGGCGAGATAAAACTCCCAGCTGCCATCGTCGTTCTGGCGGTGACCAAGTTTTTGTACCTGTTGCTGGCTGTCAGCAAAGATGACATAGCCTTCGTGATCAAGATAAAAATACGCACCGCCGGAAGTGTCAGACATAATGATATCGAAGTTGGCTTTTATCAGACCTTCGAAAGTTGAAGGTCGCTGCGGCAGTCGATAACGGGCCAGTAATTTCAATGTGCGCGGCTCGAGCATTTGAAATTCAAAGCCTGCAAGAGAACCACAAAACGTGATGAGTACATCCTGTTTGCCAAATACGGTTGTACTGCACATGCCACCAATTAATGTTGGGCCCTTGCGAGTGACCATTTTCAGATTTTTACCGAGAGGCCCGGGAGGGAAATGTACATCAGAATTAAATGCACCGCTGTGGATAGTACTAATTCCGCCGTTGGCAAGATGGGGGTGTTCGGCAATCACGATATCAATAGGGTTTGCCACTGCCGGTTGGCCTTCATAGCGCGTGTTTACAATTTTGGCGCCGGCAATCGGTACCGGATCAACAGAGGGTGGATACAATGCAATAAAACTGATGGTGGCTGGAGCGCCAATAACAAGAGCGATAGTAATGAACAAAAGGCGTTTGAATAGTTTCATCATAGCGCCTGTTGTTCCAGAGTCACATTGTAATAATCAATATAGGCTTTGTAATCCTGGTAGAGAACATCGCGGCTGAGTCCGTAACGTTCGAGGGAATATTCATGTATGCCGTATTCATCTTTTGGATGATCGTTTAGATACTGGTTGATATCGTTTTCAAGGGTCTCAGGAACGTTTTTGTCAAACGCTTCAAAAATAGATTGAATGGTTTTTACAGGCGTTTTCACCAGACTTTTGAAATCAATGTCGATAACCTGCATGTCGGTTTGCTGGCGCCAGCTAATACTATTAAGCATGGCCGGTGTCCAGAACGTTTTCCACATATCGCCAATCGCATGTGTGTCGACATGTTGGCGCATGGCAATCTGTACAGCTTCTGTCAGGCTACAAAATGAACCTGCTGCGGTAGCCGGGTCGCGGTGCAGATGGATAATCCTGGCGCGTGGAAATACCGCTTCAAGTGCTTCAAGTTGCAAAATATGCCCAGGACTTTTTAGCACAAGAAAAGTACCTGGATAGTTGAGCTTAAGTACTTGTAAATAGCGTTTGTAAGCGCGATAGGCGTCATCCATCGGTGTTGCAAAAGCCCAATCGCTATAGGAGCTGGAGTTGGCAAGAGTGGAAAAACTCAAGCGGCAGGTAAAAATATTGCCAAACAGATGGGTGCACTCTTCAATCGCTTCCGGTGCAAAGAAATGAATCGCGCGCATTTCCGGCACAAGGCGATAGAACATGCCGAATTCCCGGTCACTCTGTTTGATGCGAATATCATTAAACTCGTTTTCCGGGCGTGTCGGTGGGCAGGGGCGATGCAATTCCCACATTTTTGCTGCGCGTACCTGCGGATGCTGGTTAAGCAGATTGTGTAACAGTGTGCTGCCGGTACGTGGGGTACAGATAATAATAATCGGCTCTTCGACATCCACTTCACGCACAGCGGGATTGGTCTGGAACTCGTGTTCAAGCAGCAGGTTATTCATAAGATTGCGCATCGTCATCTGTATTGCACCAATACGGCCAAACAGATTCAGATGCGCATCGTGCTTCATCGTGTAGAGCATACGGCGCAGCGGTTCGCGCAGATCGTAAGGGCCGAAGTTTTCGAGGTCGGTTTTTTTCTGCGCGCGGCGCATATAGACTTCGGGGTCTTCGCTGAGATTCAGCAAATCGACTTTTTCCAACAACGGTCCGATAGCGTTCAGTGCCTTGAGCTGGAGTGGCAGGGTAATCGGCGGCTTGTTATGAGCGGTGGACGTCACGGTTTATCTGTCACATCGAGTTTAAATAGCGAGGGCAATAACATCTTGCGCAGATACTCCTTCTCTTCCTGTTCTTTCATCACGTTAAAGCCGAATGCACCGTGAGAGGTAATAATCATTAGCAGCCAGCGTAGAGCTTCCTTGTTGGAAACATTATCCCGCACCAGATTGCGCTTTCGTGCTTCGCGAAGAAAGATATGACCGATGCTGTCGGCCATGGTATTGGGAATGCCCTTTAGGATCATCGTCGCCATGCTCATGGAGCTGCTTTTTTGCGGATCCCACAGCTCCTGCATGTGACGGTTGTTGCGCATGGCCTGGATGCATAAAAAAGTACTTTCTACGAGTTGCTCGGCGGGGTCGCTCATATCCTCCACCTGGCTGTAGATAATCTCGGTCAGGCGCGTGAAATCCCGCCCAATCACTGCAAGCACAAGCTGATCCTTGCTATCGAAGTAGCGATAGACAGAGGAACGCGCGCAGCCTGCCTGTTCGGCGACCTGCTCGAGGCGCAGGGCGCTGATACCCTTTTCGCTGATCAGGCGGGCCGCAGCGCTCACCAGGCGCGTGCGCATTTCATCGTAATCCGCACTGGCCGGTTTGGCCTTCCAGTGGGTGGCTGTGTTTGCAGGGGTAGTTGAAGATGTTGGAGTACTCATAGCAGGACAAATTATAAATATGTCTTGACTCGATAGGCAAGACAATTATAATTTTTGTCTCAAATTAATAACTGAATAATTGGCAACTGCCTGAGGACTCCAACCATGACAACTGCGGCAGCCACTTTAAACCCGGAAGCTTTCAAGCTGCGGGAAACCTTGATCAAGATTTTTTTCGTTTTTGGCCTTGGCATTCCGGCGCTGTGCTGGGTTGCTGTGCTGTTTGGTGCGACTCGTGAGGTTTTTCCCCATGACTATGTGGCGGTTTCCGGTGTATTGCTATCGGTCTATGCACCGCTGCTGGCTTTTGTGAATAACAAGGGTGAGAAACGCTCTTTCTATGATCAGATTTTGCAATTCGCCTGGCTGTGGTTTTTCGCCAATGCGGGCTATCAGTTTATCTGGGAAATGCCATGGGTACTGCTCAAGGAAGTACTCATGTATGGCAATGTCACCGAAGCAGACAAGTGGTTGTGGCCTTGGTGGGCTTACGGCGTTGCTGACACGCGCTATTTGATGCACCACGATCTTACGCTGAGCATTTCAGTGATGGACGGTTCTATCGCCTTTCTCGAAGTGTTCGCGGTATACCTGTATTTCAAGGGTTATCGCATCAAGGCGGCATGGCTGGCGTTGATTCTCGGCGCGTGCCTGAGTTGGGGGCAGTTCTACTTCTACACCGGTGAAATCTATAACGGTTTCAAACATATTGAGGATGGCTGGTTCGGTTTGTGGATGAAGTATGGTCTGCTCAACATCCCCTGGTGTATCTATGTGTTTGTAACGAGCCTGGCATTTATGTGGTTCCTTGCGGTGAGCTATAAGAAAAAAGGCGTGGAAGAATACCTTGCCAATAGCCGGCAGTTACCTGAATTCCAGCGGTCATTTCTACAGGAAACCAATATGTGCATGACCGTCGATGATCTCGGCAATGAGGTTCCGCCACCCGCCAACGATGCAAAAATCAGAAGATGGATGGCGTTCATGCTTGCCACACCGTTTATCTTCCTGATTCTCGATATTGCCTGGTGGTATCTGCGGCCAGGTGCGTAAGAGAAAGTCCCTGACTTTGCTTAACTCATTGATTTATATAAAGAGATATTCCACATTGTAAAAAAATTTAATAGGTGATAACTTTTTTGCCGGTTAACCCGAGAGCTTTACTTTAATCAGGGAGTTACTATGGCAACTGGCCACCATTTCACTGTTAGCGACTACGTTAACGACGACGCAAGCTATATCCATCGCGGTGTCTTTACCGATGAGCGTGTTTACCGCCGTGAGCTTGAGCGAATTTTCTCGTGTAACTGGCTTTACCTTTGCCATGAGAGCCAGCTGCAGAAAGCCGGGGACTTTCTTACCACGTTCATGGGAGAAACACCGATCATTGTGGCCCTCGGGCACGATGGCAAACTGCATGCCTCGATTAACAGTTGCCGCCATCGCGGTTTACCGGTGTGTCGCACAGATTCGGGTAATGCAAAGCGCTTTGTTTGTCCTTATCACAACTGGTCTTACACTGTGGAAGGGGAGCTGTCGGCGGTGCCCCAGGAGAAGTATTTGCAAAACCCGCCAGATAAATCCTCGCTCGGCCTGAAAAAAGTGCCGCGCCTCGAGAGCTATCGCGGTTTGATCTTTGGTAGTTTTAACGAGCACATAGAATCGCTTGACGATTATCTCGGCGATCAGAAATTCTATCTCGACCTCTACTTCAATCGTTTTCCTGAAGGCATTGAAGTTATCGGAGAGCCACACAAGTGGTTGCTCAACGCCAATTGGAAGCTGCCGGTGGAGAATCAGCTCGGTGATGTAGCCCACGGCCCCTATTTGCACAACTCATTGATTGAGAAGGATTCCGACGCTGTGCATGAAATTAACAACCACGGACTCAATTGCGTTGCGAAAGCTGGACACGGTGCGGCATTGCGCTTTATGCCTGAAGATAGCGACCCGAAAGATATTGCCTGGGGTTTGGAAGGCTTTGGTATGGTGATGAACCCGGGTATGGAACAGTACCTGCTGGAGGTACAGAAAAGTGCTGCGAGTCGTATCGGTGAAATTGGTGCGCGATGCAAAGGACTTACCTTCGGTGTGTATCCGAATCTCTCTTTTCTCTGGTCAAACTCTACATTGCGTGTCAGTCATCCGCGTGGGCCGGGACAGGTGGAGTATTGGTCCTGGTGGGTGGTGCCCAAAGATGCACCGGATGATGTGAAAGAGGCCCTGCGCATTAACTACAACCTGCTGTTTGGTCCGGCGGGTATGCTGGAGGAAGAAGACAGCGAGGCCTGGACACAGCAATACATTGGTAGCCGCATTCCCGATGCGCGCGACCAGCGTTATTACTACGGTATGGGGCTTGGCGAAGACGGTAACCATCCGGATCTGCCTGGGCTGGTCGGCAGTTGTTTTAACGAACATTACGCGCGGCAGTTCTACTTACGCTGGCGTGACGAAATGGATGACATAGATAAAATAAACGTAGAGTGAGGGATGCCGATGTCGACCATAGATATACAGCTACAACATCGCATTGAACAGTTTTATTACCGTGAAGCCGCTCTACTGGATAAGCGCGAGTATCAGCAGTGGTTATTAATGCTCGCCGAGGATATTCACTATGTGATGCCATCGCGCTATTCGCCACAGCGCGATATTGAAAAGCGCGGACAGGAGTCATTTCTGGCGTTGAAAGATGAGCTTGAATCGCCGTCACCAGCGACAGCGCCGATGCGTGAAGAAAATATCTTTACCATTGCTCTGCGTGCCGATCGTGCCTATAAAACCAATGCTTGGGGTTTTAATCCACCGGCGCGCACCAGGCGCATTGTCGGCAATGTTATGATTGAAGTCAGTGAAAATGAAAAAGAATATAGCGTTAATAGCAATTTTATTCTCTATTACAGTCGTCACCGCAACGACAACTTTATCTATAGTGGCCAGCGCAACGACACACTACGGGACTATGATGGACAGCTTGTTGTTGCGCGCCGTGAAGTGATACTGGATTGGAATGTTATCGAAGCACCGAGTGTGGGACTGTTTTTTTAGGTTTAATAATTGTTGTTGTGGTTAATCCAGTTAATACCACTAACATATTTTGACATTTTCTCGAGGCGCCAGGGAAAGTGCGCGGTAATGGCTTCGATTTCATGTTCGTGCTGAGCTGAATATTTTAACTCGAGAATAATAGCGTTATCCTGATATGTCGTTTTATGTGACTTAAGGGGAAAACGAACATCCACATAACACAAACCACTGTCTACGGTGAGACGAAAGTGGTTATCGGTTGTGCGCCAATAGGCGCGAGTATAATAATTTAGTAGCTGGGGAATTTGTGTACTTGTCGGGACGCTCAGATGATTATCCTTGACTATCTGACGAACCAAATGCCCATAGTGGCACTCTTCGTGATGCTCAAAAGGCTTAAGCGGATGGTATTGCTTGCTACCCAGTTGCCCGGCTTTTTGTTTGATTTCAAGACAGGCTGTAGAAATACTGCCATAGTGTGATCCGTACCAGCGAATCCTGGTTTTGCTGCGCTGCGGAATGCCGGCAATGTGCTGCTGAAAATTGCCGAGATCGTCGCTATCGAGATAAAGATTATTAACCTGACGTGCCGGGTACTCAGTAACAAAATGTGCAGGATGGCTACGTATCCATGCCCGAATCTCTGCAAGACTTAAAGCAGGCAGTACAAACTTGCGCTCATAGCGGTAGTTATTCTCTTCAAGCTGCTCTGTGCTCAATCTCTATTCTCCTCGGCTATAGGCATAAGTGGCTTGCCATCAATAGTTATAGAGGAAAATTGATCGTGGAAAAAATCTTCTGTGTTTCCTGACAGACTAGAGCCAAGCAACGTAAGCGTTGCACCACCATAGTAGGTTTTCTTTTGATATGCGCGCAGTGCGGAATAATTATTAGTGAGAGTGGAGTTGCTGATGAGTGTTTCAGAAAGGTCTTTACTTGCAACCCCGGTGCTTGACGACGAAATAGAAGACTGGTCAATTTCCACATCGCTGGCTTCACCGACACTGATTGCCTTGTCAATTGCAGCGTTGGCTTCAATATTTTTAAGCAGCGCTACGGAATTGGAGAAGTCAATACAGTCGTTACCGCAATGGCTAAAAACAGAGTATTCGATCGTGCCCCAGGCATAGTCAATATCCAGTGCATCAGATGATGACTGCTTGAAAGTACTGTGTGTGATAGAAAAATGGGTATCGACAACCCAGAGCATATCTTCTGCATGGTTATCTTCAAAATGGGAATTGGCGATCTGTACATCAGAGCGAAAGAAAGTTACGGCACCGCCAAATTGCCAGTCAGGAAAATCAATATTGTGCAGGTTGCGAAATACAGTGTGAGAGATTGCCGATGTTGCTGCGCTGTTAATAACGGCAATACCTGCTCCGGAATGCTTAGATTCAATAGTTACCGGGTGTTCGGCGCTGCCTGCTATATAGAGAGGTGAAAAACTGATTAACGCAGCAGATTTCTCAAGAACTAACGTAGTGCCAGCCTGAATATAAACTGCGCAGTCACCAGGAAAGACCAGCATCTCATCAATAGTATGGATGCCAGCAGTAAATGAATATTGGCAAGATGCTTTATCGAATTGCAAAGTACCTGCGTCTACTAATGCTTGTAGTAGCGAGCTATTATGTTCACTGATGGATGGAAACACAGCTGACGCAATCTTGTCACTATATTCTCTGTCGTTGCGCCGGGACTGTACGGCTTTATAGCGCCTTTCCAAGGCTTCGTTATGCGGGTTGTGTAGTGTGGTTGTGGAAAAATCCTCATAACCGGCCAGGCTGTTGCTGCAAGAAATAGTTAGCCAACACAACAGGAGCTGGAGTAATTTGCTCATAGCTGAATATTTTTATTATCGAGAATAGAGACATTAATGTGGGGAATCGTATTGCGCAAGGATTCTCTGGTGCTATTCAATGTGGAAAAGCCATCAAACTCCACAATAAAATCACATTCTAAAAGGTTTTCACTTTCATCCAGTCTCTGTAGCGCCACCTGGTGGGCAGAATTACTTAACAGAGAAGTTATTGTTTGCAGACAATCGGCAGGAGGATTGGTAATGCTGATAGACAGGCGAGTATCGTAGGGTTCGGCATGGGTGCTGCTGCGGTGTAAATTGCGCAGCACAATTAGAGTAAGAATAAAGATTATGCCAACAGAAGTTAGTAAACGCTGGTTGGCACCGAAACCAACACCAATTGCGATACTGAGAAACAAAAAGGTTAACTCCTCCGGCTCCTTGATTGGAGTCCTGAATCTGACCAATGCCAATGCGCCAATTAAACCGAGTGATAGCGTCAACGAGGTTTTTACTATGGCAATAATGATCATCGTTGTCGTGGCGATAAGAACAAAGTTTTTTGAGAAGACTTCCCGGTTTGAAACCGTATAACTGAATTTGACATAGCATTTTGCCAGTAGCGTTGCAAACAGGGCGACCATGAACAGATTAATAGTGAAATCCACTAGCCCGAAAGGCTCGAGACCGGAACCCAAAAAGCTGGCTACCGAGTTTTGTTCATCATTCATAAAGTGTTTGCTCCGCTTGAGACTGTTGGTTATCGTTTTTTGCTCTGCCCGAATGGCTTGCCGGATATAATTATCACACTAACTTGCCTATAATAGGTGGCCTTGTGATATCAAACAAGTCAATCTTGTAAAGTATACAAATAGACATGAATACACATGGCAAGAATAGATCAATGAATCATATGAAATTATCCGGATATTTTCTCAAAATAGGATTTGGCCTACTGAGCATTGTGATGGCTATGTCCGGCGCATATGCTGAAAACCGCTCCTCAGTAGATACTGTTGTGATTAATGAAGTGGTGAGTTCCAGTGATGAATCTGCTCAAAAGGGTGAGCTTGCGGGATTTGACTGGATTGAATTACATAATACATCCTCCCGATCAATTAAACTTGAAGGTTTTGTCCTTTCTGATGGTGATATTGAAAACCGCTGGCTGTTGCCGGATATAAAAATCCGGGCTCGGGGCTACTTGTTAATTGCAGCGGTGGGAAAAAAGCAAGCTGCAAAACTGCGCGATAGCAGAGGTTTGCTCTACGCCGATTTTAAAATCAGTAGCAAAGGTGAAACCGTAAGCCTGTTTGATTCAGATGGGGAACTTGTGGATTCTGTAGAAGTGCCACCAATGCCGACTAATATGTCTTATGGTCGATCCGGAACCGGTGTGTTCGCGTGGTTTGATACGCCGACACCAGAGCAACAAAACGCTGAACAAGCTTATAACAACTTGAGTGAACCAGTACGTTTCTCATTGCCGGCAGGTTACTACCGAAAGGGAGAGCGAGCCTGGCTTGAGATGACCCATAGCAGGGTTGGCAGCAGTATTTATTACACACTGGATGGTCGTGTCCCGACTCAACAGGCGACAAAATATACCGGGCCGATTACGATTAGTGAAAACGCAATTGTCAGAGCGAGAGCTTTTGATGCCAGTGCTATATCAGGGAGCGTAACAAGTGCTTCGTTCCTGTTTGATCGGGTGCAATTGCCAGTCGTATCTATTATTGCCGAGCCGGAAGATTTGTGGGCTCAGGATGAAGGTATTCTAGCCAGGAACTATATCAAGGCGATTCAGCGAGATACAACGCAGCCAAACCGGGAGCCGAATATCGAGGTTTTTGGCCATGTAGAATTTTTTGATCGTTCGTCGCGGCTGGTGATGGCTACGGATATTGGAGTGCGCCTGTTTGGTTTTTCCAATCGGGCCTACCCACAGAAAAGTTTCAGGTTAGTGGCGAAATCTCGCTACGGCGTTAAAAATATTGAAAACCATTTTTTTGAAACATCACGACAGCCTTCATTTAAGTCTCTGCGCCTGAGAAATTCCGGTAATGACTGGGGCAATACGATGTTGCGGGATGGCTTCGCCCATACGCTTGTTCAGGAATATGTCGGAACCCAGGCCTATATGCCCACGGTGGTGTATGTTAATGGTCAATATCGCGGCATTCATAATTTACGTGAGACTTATGACAAAACGTATTTCAAGAATCTGCACGGTGCTGATAAAAAAGACATTGAACTTGTAGAGGAAGGTGAAGCGAAATACGGAGATATGGAGGAGCTACAGAACATCTTACGCTATATCTCCATACACCGGCTTGACAATGATGCCAATTATCAGCAGATCGCCAACAAAGTTGATTTGCTGGCGTTTATTGACTATGTAATTATTGAGACTTATCTGGGCAATCCGGATTGGCCCAGTTCGAATGAAATTGTCTGGCGAAACAAACGGCATGGTTTGTGGAGCTGGCTTTTGATTGATATGGATCTGGCATTTGCGTTGTATGAACCGGGGTTATTTCAAGCAAATATCGCGCATTTTACCTCGACGGTTGAAGATCCTACCTTGTTAAAATACGTTGCCAATGAAAAAGGTAGTGGCTCGGCATTTCTGTTCTCAAGGCTAATGGAAAACAGGCAGTTTAGTGAATTGTTCTTTGAGCGTTCTGAATATCATTTGCAGGGTACATTTGAGCCAGAGGCAGCGATCGCATTACTCGATGAACTCGCCGCCAATATTGAACCGGAAATGCCGCGCCATTTACACCTGTGGGGATATGACCAGTTGAAAGTAGACAAGGGTGAAGATGGCCGTCAACTGGATTACTTTGCCGGGCATATGGAAGAAAATTTTCTTACGTCCTATGGGCGTAACACTGATGATCAGTTAAAGAACCGCCTTGTTAATAATGATATCAATGCATGGCAGCAGGATGTTGAGAGCATCAGACAGTTTTTGCAAAAGCGGCCGGTGATTTATCAGCAACAACTCAATCAGTTACAGGCGCGTATGCAGCATTAGGGGCTGGATGGTTTGCGACCGATGATCGTAAAAAAACCGCCTTCCTGACTGCCCTTAAAAACCATTGCCATCTCCCGCAGCAGGGCTTCACTATTGCTCGCTATCGGTTCACGGTTGAACAATTGTTCGCTGTGGCTAAAGTCACGAAAAAGATGTGTATCCGGTATGCTTCTCACCCACTCAATATTGGCCTGTTTAAGCCAGCCGGCAACTTCTCGAATAGTGTGTTTGGACTCGTGCGGATGTTTATATTGATCATTAAACCAGGCTTCCTGTTTGGCTTTTGTGCCAGCCTTGCGCAAGTTTGGATCGAGCCCTTTAAATCGGTTGCCGCTGACATTAAAGATAAAACGTCGCAAATCTGTGATCAGTCGGCCCCAGTAGTGATACAAACCAATCATAATATAGCCGCCAGGCTTTACCAGTTTTGCAATAGCTTCAAAACCAGCCTGTGGGTCCCCTGTGTGATGTAAAACACCGTTGGAAATCACCAGATGAAACTGTTCGTGAGTAAACGGGGGTTTAAACAGATTCATCTGCACAAAACGGACATTAGTGAGTTGCTGTGAGTCAGCAAATTGCTTGCCGAGGCGCAGAGAGTTTAAGCATAAGTCTGCGGCAATCACCTTACGCCCTTTGATAGAGAGGAAATTGCTGAGTTGTGCTGTGCCGCAACCACATTCAATAATTTTCGCGTTTGGAGGAATTTGCTCGTCAAGTAATCGGGCAAAATAGCCTTGTTGTGCTTTGCTGATCAGGCTGGTGACACTGTCGAAGTCGTCGTAATTTGGAAAGGGTTTGTCCTCATAAAACGCTTTAACCTTGTCGGTGATATCATGCGCAGGACTGGCTTCGTCATTGGCCATATAAAGTTGCTCAATACCCTCGCTATTATTGAATATATGGTTGCAGTGATTACATTCCAGACCTTGTGATTTTTGCTGTAGCAATGAAGTACAGGCAGGGCATGCAAATTCAATGCAATTAGTCGAGTCAGTCATGTTTATGCACTAAAAAATAGTGTAGATGAGCGGTGATACAGCTTCGCCACCAACAACTAATAGTGCGATAGGTAACATTAGTAACAGCAGAGGGATCAGCCAATAGATTTTACGGCGCAGGGCGAACTCGCTGACTTCCCGCACGAGACGCATGCTATAACGAAGTCGTTTCATGGTTTATTACTCTCATTATTTTCATTGTCTTGATACTTTGTTTTGGGGCTCATATCGTCCTGGTTGTTTATATCGCTTTGGCAGTTCGTTAATCCCAAATATCGGTGTCGTTCAAGCGCGCGCTGTCATTCTTCTTTAATAAAAATGACCCGAGCACAAGGTAATCCATATTCGTTCGCATAAAACAGCGCCAGGCTTCTGAAGGAGTACAGACTATCGGTTCGCCACGTACATTAAAGCTGGTATTGATAACCATGCCACAGCCAGTTATCGCTTCAAACGCTTTGATAATTTGATAGTAACGCGGGTTTGTTTTATTGTCGACTGATTGCAGGCGGCAGGAGTAGTCAGTATGAGTAATAGCTGGTAACTCCGAGCGTACGGTATTGGCACGTTGGTAGATATCCTGTTCGCGGTCATTGGCCACGCTATGACGCAACTCATTGCGCAATTTTGCCACCATCAACATGTAGGGTGTGTCGTGTTGAAAATCAAAATAATCGCTAACACGCTCTTTTAATACTGATGCAGCAAACGGGCGAAAACTCTCGCGAAATTTGATTTTCTGGTTAAGTGTGGCTTGCATGGTGGTGTTGCGTGGGTCGGCAATAATAGAACGATTGCCAAGTGCACGTGGGCCAAATTCCATGCGGCCATCAAACAAGCCGATAACATTGCCGGCTTCAGTTAATTGAGCAATAGTGATAGCTCGATTTTCATCGTCAAGCTTCTCATAGTCAATTTCCTGACTGTCGAGATAATCCTGAATTTGTGTGTCGGAAAACACTGGGCCGAGCAAGCTGCCCTGCATGTCGTCCTGTATGTTGTCTCGGGCGGTTCGATTCTGGGCAAATTCATTATGATGCACGCTTAATGCTGCGCCGAGTGCGCCGCCGGCATCAGCGGCGGCAGGTTGTACCCAGATATGTTCAAACAGACCTGATGTGGCGAGTTTGCCATTAGCAACGCAGTTGAGAGCTACGCCTCCGGCGAGGCAGAGGTTCTGTGAGCCAGTAACGTCTTTGGCGTGTGTTGCCATGCGCAAAACGATTTCTTCGGTAACTTCCTGAATGGAGCGGGCAATGTCCATCTCTCGCCGGGTAAAGGGGGTTTCCGGTTGACGCGGTGGGCCATCAAAAAGACGATTAAACGCTTCGTTAACCATGACCTGCTCGTCGAGAAAGCTGAAGTAATCCATGTTGAGGCGAAATGAGCCATCATCTTTTAAATCGAGCAGTTCGTTGAGTATGGTGTCGCGGTATACGGGTTCGCCATAGGGGGCGAGCCCCATGAGCTTGTATTCGCCGGAGTTCACTTTGAAGCCGGTGAAATAGGTAAACGCCGAATAGAGCATGCCGAGTGAGTGAGGAAATTCCAGCTCCTTGATTAATTCCATCTTGTTGCCATTGCCATAACCAATCGTGGCGCTGGCCCACTCGCCAACTCCATCAATCGTCAGAATGGCAGCTTCCTCAAATGGAGAAGGATAGAAGGCACTTGCGGCATGGGACTCGTGGTGCTCACAAAAATACAACTGGCCAGCGTCTTTAATGCCGCACTCATCAAGTGCTTGAAGCAACGCCGGAGGTAGCCAGAGTTTTTCTCGCAACCAGTTAGGCATCACTTTGACAAAAGACTTAAGGCCGGATGGTGCAACGCAGAGAAAACTTTCGAGAATGCGATGAAATTTCAGTATTGGTTTGTCATAAAATACAACAGCATCAAGTTGGCTGTCTTCAATGCCGGCTTCTGCAAGACAATAGCGGATAGCATTAAGTGGTAGAGAAGGGTCGTGTTTCTTTCGGCTAAAGCGCTCTTCTTCTGCAGCGGCAATAATCTTTCCGTCAACCAGCAGACAGGCTGCTGCATCGTGAAACCACGCGCTGATACCTAAAATACGTTTGCTCAAAACTGCTTCTCTCTATTTCCCTGTTGTAGGTCTTCATCCCGACTTATCCAGTAAGTGGATAAGTTTTCGTCATAAAATCTTTTCATAGTGTCTTTTTTTCCGCGGCGTGCGAGTTTGCCAAAAGGTATGAAAAACAGGAAATATAGCAATGGAAGCAACAGCCACTTAATGCTATTACTCACAAGTAGACCAAGCTTCTGTCCACCGCGGTCAATAACAGTAAATAATCCGGTGGGAGAGAACCATGCACTGCAAAGTACCAGAGTGCCAATGCAAAATACGACAGTTGCCAATGTTGTGTGCGCAAAGTACCAGAAGAAGGCGCTGGCACAAAAAGCAATGCTGCTGTGTAAAGTTCCCTTTAGGCGCATCTGGCGAGCATTGGGACCATCAACTTTGAATTGGTTTTGTTGCCAGTTCCAAATTTTTGCAGCGGCTTTTTCGTGGTGGTAGTTTGTCAAAGGGTTACCTGTACTTATGGGTGATTAGAAATATTTTTTTGCTTTATTTGTGCTTTACTTTTCATTTTCACATTGGTGCCGGTTGCTTGCTGAACAGGGGTGGCAAGTGCCCTCGTATAATTAGCCGGGGCATGACGCGCAGGAATGAAAATACTTGTATCCAGAAAGCGCGACGATCAGTTTGTTGGGCCTGAACCCGGGCCTGTCTGACCTCTTCTGCCATGCCTTCCTTGATCCAGCGTTCAAGTTGCATATGTGTCCATGTGGCGTGAAATTTCTCGTCCTTGATATTGCGTTCAAGCCATTTCACACTTTCCTCATCTCCAGCAAACAGTTCCTTATAAGCTTCAAGCAGGGCGATGGCTCTCGCTTCCTGAGTCTCAAGGTAGGCAACAAGTGTGAGCAAGTTAAAGCGCTGCTCGCGGGGAGCGGGTGATGGCGGTGGCTGAATATCAATCCCGGCTTCCTTCTGCATGGCCTTATAACGCTCGCCGAACACTCGGGCATGGCGTTTTTCATCATCAAGGTGCTTGTCGAGCATTTTGCGAATACGGCGATCTGAGACCTGGTGGATAACATCCTCGATAACGTGGATGCCTTCAATTTCGGAAGTAGTTAAGCGGCCCATAGTTTCAAGTCTCCAGCCCGGAAGCCGCGAGCGCCAGCGCACCATAAAAATAACCAGACGGGACGAAAAATCCGGGGAAAAGTCCAGCTGTTTGTCACTTGTGGGGTGATTCAAAATTTGCGCCTCATACCCTTTAAAACATCAGATGATGTTTGACGATCTATTTAATATTATTTGTTGTGACTTTCCGTTCTTGTCTGTTATTAACTGCATTATTCTGACGGCTATAACCGGTTTTATAGAGTAAGTCCGATGAGCCACCCTGATATTGCTTTATCTTACATTTGTGGAAAATATCTTCAAGCGATTTTTTCGGTCTTTGTGTTTTTAAGAGCGCAGATCAGGTAATATGCATATAGGCGATACAGCCAATTTTAGAAGATTCAGAAAAATAAAGAGAACAACATATACAAGCTTCAGGACTTTTCAGAAATCAGGGTAGACCATGTCAAATAATTTCCCCAAACGTATGTTTCGTTTCTTTACAAAAGCCGTATCCATACTATTTAACTGCCTGATTGTTATTGTACTGCTGGAGGTTTTTTTTATAGCGGTTTATTACTTGCATGACGGGATGTATGTCAGTGCCGAAGATAAGCTTAGTGAAGTTAAACCTCGCTATATCCATAAGCTCTCTTCCTGTACGTCCACTCGCAGTCTCGCATCACACCCTTATCTCGGCTATTCCTGGTTAGCCAAACCTTATTGCAAATCTTTTGATAAGCAGGCCGGTCATAATGGCCTGAAATTTCCGCTGGAAAAAAATAGTGATGTGTTTACTGTGCTTGTGACTGGCGCGTCAGTACCACGTCAACTGCTTGAAAAAGTTGAACCCTCACTCGGAGAAGCCCTGTCAAATCGTTACCATTTTCAGGGCAAGAAAATACATGTTCTAAGCGGCACTATTGATGGTTGGAAGCAACCCCAGCAATTAACCATGTTGTTGCTGTATGCCGATGTGATTGACGCTGTTGTCACTATTGAAGGCTACAATGAGTTTACGTTCGGCCGTCATCACAGTTTTGAATATCAGTTTAATGCCCCGGTTTTTCCAATTTATAAAAAAGCTAACCCTGGACTGATGTCGCACAGACAGATTTCACTGATGTGGGGAGTAAATACTTTATTTGAAAAGGTTGAAGATAATGGCATCCTGCGTCGGTCAAAAGCAGTTTTCTTTCTGTTGGATATAATTCGGCGCTATGCTAAAAAAGAATTGAAAGTAGCGGAAGAAATGACCGGCATGGAAAATATCGATGCGTTGTTTCGCTTTCCTGAGGGCTGGGATCAACTCAAGCGCATGGAGCACTACATGCAATCCTATTTACAACATGTGCGTTATATGCACGCTATAGCACAAGATAGTGATCTGAAATTCAGTTATTTTTTACAGCCGATCCCGATACATGGAAAGCCTTTGTCTGCGGAAGAGAAACAACGCTTTAGTAAAGGCAGCCGCTATCGCAAGAATTATCTGGTGATGGCTGATCATTTGATGGCATTACAGAATGAAGGGATTGAAATGAACTCTCTGCTGGATGTATTTGCTGATTATCCGGGAACTGCCTATAAAGACCGTATTCATTTGCTGGAGACTTCCGAGGCCCCGGGCATCATGATTGACCGTATTGTCGATGAGCTTGCAAATGAGTGGCAGTTGGAGCCCATAGAGCCTATGGGGAAAGAATAAAACAGAGAAATACGGTATTTCTTGCTTTTCAAGCTTCGGGGCATTGCTTAGAATTCATCCTCGACGTCAGCTTACAGTAATGAATTAAATAACCATGACCACTGAATTGACCATACCGGGTTACGATATTGAGCAAGTGATTGCCAGGGGTGGTATGGCGGTTATTTACAAAGCTGAGCAAATCTCGCTTGGACGTGAGGTGGCAATCAAGGTGTTTGATCCGCAGTCGAGTGATGCCACATTTGCAGAGCGTTTTTTGCAGGAAGCCAGACTTGTCGCCCGGCTTAACCATACGGGTATTATTACGATATACGACTTCGGTTCGCTTGAGAGCGGCAAGCTATTTTTGATTATGGAATACCTGCCTAACGGGGATCTGGAAAAGCGTCTTGAGGCAGGTGTAACAGAAACGGATGCGGTTAATATCATCAAAGAGCTTGCAATAGCGCTAAAGTTTGTCCATGGGCAGGATGTAGTGCATCGGGATATCAAGCCAGCGAATATTCTTTTCCGTAACGATGGTACTTTGGTGTTGACAGATTTTGGTATTGCCAAAAAGGTTAACAATGAAGTCACGATGACCCAGGCGGGAATGACAGTGGGTAGTCCGGCGTATAGCAGCCCAGAGCAAGCACAGGGTCAGGAGCTGGATCAACGCGCCGATATTTACAGTCTCGGTGTGATGTTTCTCGAAATGCTGACTGGTGAGAATCCCTTCAAGTGTGACACCTATATTGATACCGCGATAAAACATATTCAGATGGCAGTACCGCAGCTTGCTCCGCAATTTTCCCGATACCAGTGGTTGCTGGAAAAGATGCTGGCTAAAAAGCCGTCTGACCGGCTGAGCTCTATGAAGGAGTTGCTGGAGATTCTGGAGCAACTGGAAAAACCGGCTGCTGCACCGCAAAATGTGAATATGAGTTATGAAGAGAGCGGACTGGATGATTTACTCAATGAAGAGCTGGAGCGCATGGAGCTTGATGACCTTCTTGAGGAAGAAATCCAGCGTATTGATAACGAGCTGGGATAAGGCTTGAGGCTGCTTTTTGCCAGGATAGCTTTATAGGAAAATATCAGGGTTCGAAGTCGAGGGTTTTCAAACCGCCATCGCTGTTGTCATCTTCATCTGCCAGTGAAAAAGAAGCTTTTTCTGTTTCCTTTTGTTCAGTCGAGCCAGGCAGTGGTTCCTCATCAGGTAGTGCAAATGTTGCTTTGCCTGCTATTTTTGGCTTCTCTTCAACTTCTTCCAGTTGCAGGCTGAGTCCGCCTGAATCGGAATCTGCCTGTACGGGCGGATTTTGCTCATCACCGGGCAGGGTAAAAGTTGCCTTGCCGCTGTGTTTGCTTTGTATAACGGCAGGCTCGTCGTCATCGGGCAGGCTGTAAACTGCCTTGCCGGATGGCTCTCCGTCAAGCCAGCCGGGGGCACTGTTGTCGCCTTCAATGGGTACGAGCTCTAGTGTAAATGCCTTGGCTTTTTCCAGCAGATTACTTGAGCCGGTATCAAGCGCGTCTTCGGGAAGGTAGGCTTCAAAGAAGCAGCGCATTTCCACTAATTGGTCTTCCAGCAGCATAGGCACGAGTGTGGAGTACATATCAAGCAGTGTCACTGCGTTTTTTGATGAGTCCGAGCTGGTCGCGTGTTTAATTCGGCCCGCAATGGCTGTATTGAGAATATGCAGGTCTTCATAAATTTCTGTCAGACCATCGAATTCAATACGCCCGGTGCGATTGGTAATACTGAGAAAGTACTGTGCAAGCAAATACATACCGGTGACGCGAAAAACCGTTTCTTCCTCTGAGGCAAGCGGTAAATGAAAACGCGCCATAGGTCGCATATAAGCCGTTTTCGGGCAGCCACAAGTGGGAAAGATCAAGCCGAGCATGGAGGCGATAACCCGCTGAATGGCGGTGGTTTGTATCACCTTGCGCTCTTCGGTGATGACTTCAACTTCAACCACATCAATGGAGCGTGTATCGTGGAAGCGTTCTACAACGCTGTGTAGCTGAACAGCAAGAGGGCAGTGCGGGTGTTTCTCTTCGCTGAGTGGACAGTGGGAACATTTGTTGTGTTCAAGCCGGGTCCATTTTGGCAAGTCTTCAACATCAGATGTGATCAACTCAAAATTGGAGCCGTCGAGTTTAAAGTTAAACTCGGTCACATCGTCGTTGAACTTGATGTTATAAACAATATTTATAGCGTCTTGCATTTGTATTGAATATCTTCCACGGCAAACTTAAGTCACGCAATTTACCATATTGTCCCAACGCTGGACAGGAGATTGGCGGGTCTAAACAAGCCGTTCAACGGATAGGCTGCATTTCGGAGTGCGAAGGCAACTTATTGATTTAAAAGTACTTTTGGAAGATATGCTAGATGATATAGGGAATGACGGCCTTGCGGTTCGTCGGATAGTCGGCAAATTTTTCCTTGTACCAGCGGTGTGACGACAGGGCCCGGGGTACAAGATTTGCAGCAGTAAACGCCACAAATGCGAGCCCGGCGAGCGACCAGCTTGCAATGGCAAAGCCCGTCCACTGCAACAGCTCACCAGTGTAGTTGGGACAAGAAACAAATTTGAAACCGCCGCCGTAGGGAATTTTATATCCGGTTTCTCCGGGTTTACGCAGGTTTTTAAGAATAGCGTCAGACTGTTTGTTAAGTGCAAAACCGGCAAAAAACACTAGCACGCCAATAATAAAGCGCGGATCGGTGAGCCAGGCGATCGTGTGCAAGTGATCGGCATAGGTGGAAATATAGGAGCCGTTGAGGTAACCGTTTGCCGCGTTGAACGGAATGCCCATAGCCAGCAGGAGAATTTTCTCTTTGGCGCCGGGCTTAACGCGAATTTGTAGTGGATAAATAAATGTGCGATGAAAGTAATGTATCTCATACATTAGAAACAGAATCATTGGTACAAGGGCAAAACGAAAATCGCCACTTAAATAAAACCAGAGGAAAAACGCGAACGAAGGCAGTTCAAGCAAAAACCAGCCGAGGCGAACATTGATACCTGGACCCCAGCCATCGCGGTCGTGCTTGCCATAAGGGGCATCAATTAGTAACAAAATAACAGTGACAAGAACCGCGGCGATAAAAACGCCGATAAGCACCTGGTTAAACAGCAGATCATCAGTCATAACATACTACCTTGCGTATTATGCGGCGTTTTTATGCCTGGCGCTGTTGTAATTGTGCTCTGGCGCGCGCAATCGCTGCACGTACCTGAGCGGGTGCAGTGCCGCCATAGTGGTCTCGCGCATTAAGAGAGCCTTCAAGTGTGAGTACATCAAAAACGTCTGCACTGATACTGGTGGAAAACTGTTGTAGTTGTTCAAGACTCAATTCTGGCAGGTCCACATTTTGTTCAATGGCAAAGGCAACGGACTTGCCGACTATTTCATGGGCGTCGCGAAACGGAATGCCCTTACGTACAAGATAGTCAGCGAGATCGGTGGCAGTTGAAAAGCCCTTGCTGGCCGCTGCCTGCATATTGTCTCGTTTGGCAGAGATTGCTGGAATCATATCGGCGAAGGCGCGCAGGCAGTCAAACACAGTATCAACTGTATCAAACAGCGGTTCCTTGTCTTCCTGATTGTCCTTGTTGTAGGCCAGTGGTTGGGACTTCATTAACGTTAACAGCGCAATCAAGTGGCCGTTAACGCGCCCGGTTTTGCCACGCACCAGCTCGGGCACATCGGGATTTTTCTTCTGTGGCATGATAGAAGATCCTGTGCAAAAGCGATCCGGCAGATCGATAAAATCAAACTGGGCAGATGTCCACAACACAAGTTCTTCGCAAATACGCGACAGGTGGGTCATCAGCAGAGCAGATACGGAACAAAATTCAATGGCAAAGTCGCGATCGCTGACAGAATCGAGAGAGTTTTCAGTCGGGGCATCAAAGCCGAGTAGTTCCGCAGTCAGGTGACGATCAATCGGGTAAGTAGTGCCTGCGAGCGCTGCGGCACCGAGCGGTGATACATTGAGTCTCTTGCGACAGTCTATAAGTCGGCTGTAATCGCGTTGCAACATTTCAAACCAGGCCAGCAGATGATGGCCAAAACTTACCGGCTGTGCAGTTTGTAAATGGGTAAAGCCGGGCATAACGGTATCGGCTTCCTGGTCGGCCTGGTCGAGCAAGCCCTGTTGCAGACGTGTGACTTCGGCGCAAATACGATCAATTTCATCGCGCAGGTAAAGGCGAATATCCGTTGCGACCTGATCGTTGCGGGAACGTCCGGTATGCAGCTTTTTACCTACATCACCGATACGCTCGGTAAGAGCCGCCTCAATGTTCATGTGGACATCTTCAAGACTCACCGACCAATTGAAGTTACCAGCTTCAATATCCTTGCGAATGGCTTCGAGCCCGGTATTGATTTGCTCAAACTCCTCTGTGCTGAGCACACCGGCTTCCCTGAGCATACGGGCGTGGGACTGTGAACCGCTGATATCCTGGTGATACAGACGCTGGTCAAAGGTTACCGACGCGGTAAATCGTTCAACAAATGCATCGGTGGCTTCGCTGAAGCGGCCTCCCCAGGGTTTTGCGGCCTTATCGGAGTCATCAGTCATTTTGTGCGCTATAGCCTGTTCAATCTGGTCGAAAGTGAGGCATTATAGCAGTACCTGTCAGCGGTATCCGGGAATTCCTTGCGGGATTGTCAGGTGGAGTGGCCGGATTTGTTTCTGGTTAGACTGATTTTAGAGGTGCTACAGTGTCAGACAAGCAGGCAAGTCAGAACTCGGAAAATGCTGGTCAGTGGGAGCCCGGCAGCGAACGCTTTTATCTGCCTGATATTTGTACACCGCAATCCCTGCTATTTATGATTCTCGCCGGCGGGTTGCTCTCATTCATGTTTTCGATACTGTCCTATGGCATTACCGGGTTTGAATGGCACAAGTTTGCCTTGATCGTGATCTTTGTACTCTGGATCATTCTGATTTGTACTGGAATCCTGTGTCGCATGCGTGACTGGCTGACAAAGCTTTCCCTGATACAGGGTCTGATTGTCAGCTATGGCACGATCGTTCTTATCACCGGTGCAATCAGCCTGCTTTCCAATTGGGCACTTAAGATGTTTGTTGGCTATGAATTCGAAGAAGGGGGCTGGCTGGTGGTGCAGCATGTGCTGATTACAGCGATTCTCGCCGGCGTCGCACTGCGTTATCTATATTTACAAGAGCAACTGCATATTCAGCAGCAGGCCGAACTCGCTTCGCGTATTCAGGCACTGCAATCACGTATTCGCCCGCACTTTCTATTCAATAGTATGAATATTATCGCCAGCCTGATTGATAGTGATCCGCAGTTGGCCGAAGAAGTGGTAGAAGATTTGTCGGAGTTGTTTCGCTCTTCACTGACAGATGTGAGTAATCTGGTGCCTGTGAGCAAGGAGGCTGAACTGGCGCAGAGTTATATCCATATTGAACAACTGCGTCTCGGTGATCGTTTGCAAGTGAACTGGGATCTCGATGAATTTGGCAGTACGGTCATGATTCCCCATTTGAGTTTACAGCCGCTGCTGGAAAATGCGATTTATCACGGTATTCAGCCACTGGCGCAAGGTGGGGTGATTGATGTCGTTATCAAACAGGATGGCGATAACATACGAGTTAAGGTGAGCAACCCGTTTCCCGGGAATGTTAAGCAGAGTCGCCACAAAGGCAATAAAATGGCCTTGGAAAACCTGCAAAGACGACTACATGCGTATTATTCCGACCGAGCGACATTTGAAGTTATGCATGATAACGGCATTTTTACGGTATCATTCAGCTATCCGTTAATATCACAGACAGATGAGAAATGAATGAGAGATTAATATGGATATTCTGATTGTTGATGACGAGAAGCTGGCACGTGATCGCCTGAGCAGAATGGTAGGAAACCTTGATGGTTATACGGTTGTTGGGGAAGCCTCCGATGGCCGCCGCGCCGTAGAGCAAGTGATGAGTCTAAAACCCGATGTGGTCCTGCTCGACATCCGTATGCCAGATATGGACGGCCTTGAAGCGGCACGTCATATTGGACAGCTGGATACGCCGCCCGCAGTAATTTTTTGTACCGCTTATGAAGAACATGCCTTGCAAGCATTTGATGCCCAGGCTGTGGGCTATTTGTTGAAACCGGTGAAATCCGAACAACTGGAAAATGCACTGGAAAAAGCGCGCAAACTAACCAAAGTTCAACTCAATACGCTGCAAGATGCCATACCGGAAAACGATGAGCAGTCCGGGCGCAAACATATCAGTTCCAAAACCCGACTGGGACTTGAGCTTGTAGCAATTGAAGATGTGCGCTGTTTTCAGGCAGACCACAAGTATGTCACCGCTTATCATGTTAACGGCGAAGTGTTGATTGATGACACTCTGAAAGACCTTGAAGAAGAATTTGGTAAACGTTTCTTTCGCATTCACCGCAACTGCCTTGTATCGATTGAGTATATTGACGGTATGGAGCGGGTACCACCGGGTCAGTATGCGGTAAGATTGCAAGGCATAGAGCATAAACCGATTGTTAGCCGCCGTCATGTTACTGAATTGCGCAAGACCTTGCGCGAGTTATAAGTTACCCAAGTGGTGTGACCACCGGCTGAATGCAGGAAAATAACAATAACAACTGGTTTGAGCGCCATCCTCGTTTAACGCTTTCACTGTCGACGTTTGTTGGCTTGTTGCTGGTACTATTTGTTGCCGAAATGACGGTGCGTGCCTTTGTGCCAGCCTGGGCACCGATGACCGCAGAGCGTGCGGTATTCTGGCAGTACCATGACCAGTGGGGGTGGCATCATATCCCTGACAAGCAAGCTGTGTTTAAACACCCGGATTTTGCCGTCGATGTGCGTATTAATTCCAAAGGACTGCGAGATAACGAATACGACTATGTGCGTACCAGGAAAAAACGCATGCTGGTGCTCGGTGACTCTTACGGTTGGGGATTTGGTGTTGAACACAGTGAGATATTCAGCTCGCTGCTGGAGCAACGCTATGCAGATTGGGAAATTATCAATGCTTCGGTCAGTGGCTACGGTACTGTGCAACAGGAGCTGTACTTGCAGCAGGAAGGGGGCAAGTATCAGGCCGATGTTATCTTGCTACTGTTCTACGATAATGACTTTAGGGACAATGTTGGATTGAGTTCCTACTGGTATAACAAGCCCTTTGTTGCGGCAGCTCAAACCACTGATGGTGAAGCCGAACTGTATATTGAGGACTTACCGGTACCGCCGCAAAGCTTACGACAAAGAATTGACGGTTATATTCTCGGTAACTTTTATCTCGCACGCGGAATTTACCCCTATCTGGGTATGGTGCTCGACGGTATTTACCATTTGTTTGCCTCACCAGTCTCGTTTGAACCTGCTGATGAATTTGCCGCGACCAGCTTTGCACTTGATCAGCTGATTAAAACAGCAGAGCAGCAAGGTAGTCGTGTGGTGGTGGTGCAAACACCACTTAGCAAAGTCAAACATCAGGTAATTGCGGAACAATGCCGCGGGCACAGTATCGACTGTCTACATTTGAACAAAACCTTCAAAAAGAAAGAAAAAGACTGGCATTTTCCCAGTGATCGCCACTGGAATGCGAAAGGTCACCGCCTCGCGGCGGATGCAATTGATCACTTTTTAGCAGAAAAACACTATTGGTAAAGTCTTTGCCAGGGCTCTAAAATAATCCCCTTTACACCGCTCAGGACTCTACCCTTGCTCAAGCAACTGCGTATCGCTACCCGACAAAGCCCGCTTGCACTTTGGCAAGCAGAATTTGTTAAAACCACACTGGAATCCCGTCACCCGGGGCTTGAAGTGGAATTGCTCGGTTTTACAACTCGCGGCGATAAAATTCTCGACACACCACTGGCAAAAATTGGCGGCAAAGGTCTGTTCGTCAAAGAGCTTGAACACGCCTTGCTCAATGGTGAAGCAGACATTGCTGTGCATTCGATGAAAGATGTGCCGATGGAGTTTCCCGATGGGCTCGATCTTGTCACGATTTGTGAACGCGAAGACCCACGCGATGCGTTTGTTTCGAATACATTTTCATGTTTTGCGGATTTGCCGCAAGGTGCTGTAGTTGGTACGTCAAGCTTGCGCCGTCAGTGTCAGATCAAACAGCAACGTCCCGATCTGGAAATTGTCAGTTTGCGCGGCAATGTACAAACCCGGTTGAATAAACTGGATAGTGGTGAATATGATGCCATCATACTGGCGAGCGCCGGACTGAAGCGCTTGCAGCTTGAGCAACGCATTGCCGAAGCCCTGTCTGATACAGTGTGCTTGCCCGCCGGAGGGCAGGGTGCAATGGGGATTGAAGCTCGCACTGGAGACAGCGCTGTGATTGATTTGCTTGCGCCCCTGCACCACACGGATAGTGATATTTGTGTGCGCGCCGAGCGTGCTCTGAATCGGCATCTACAGGGAGGTTGCCAGGTGCCGATTGCCTGCTATGCACAACTGGAGGAAGATCAGGTCTATCTGAGGGGTCTGGTGGGTTCTCTTGATGGTAGCCGTGTGTTGCGCGCTGAACAGCGTGGAGAAACTGGCGCAGCAGAGCAATTGGGCGTTGCTGTAGCAGAAGATTTGCTTGCCCAGGGAGCAGATGCCATTCTCGCCGAGGTCTATGGCCACTAGACGTATTCTGATAACCCGCCCGGCTAGCCAGGGGGTAAAGCTGTGTGAACGTCTGTCCACGGCCGGTTTTGTAGTGACCCATGTACCGGTAATGGCTGTGGAAGGGCTGTTCGCTGACGGGGAAAAACAGCAGATTGCAGACTGTTTTGCCGGCATTAATGATTACGATGCCGTTATTATGGTAAGTCTGAATGCAGCAGAGCAGGCGTTGCACTGGTTTGCCAAATACCCTGTACGAGCCGGAATGCCGTATTACAGTGTTGGTAAAACCACCGCCCGATATTGTGAGGAACACGGTATTAAAGTGACTCATCCCGCTCAGCGTATGGATAGTGAAGGACTGCTCGCCTTGCCTGACATGCAGTTGTCGCAGGTCTCGGGCAAACGATTTCTGATATTGCGCGGTGTTGGCGGGCGGGAAAAGCTGGCCGATACACTGCGTGAGCGCGGTGCAGAGGTGCAAAGCTGCGCACTTTATCGCCGCTTTGCACCGCAGGAAAATGCGGCTGCGCTCAGTCAGTACTGGCCTAACTGTGACTTATTGCAGGTAAATAGTGGTGAGTCGCTTGATAACCTGCTGACATTGCTTGGCGGAGCGGAAACAGTGGCACCGGCGCTGTATGATAAGACGTTGCTGGTACCCGGGGGACGTGTTGAGGAACTGGCCAGAACACGGGGCTTTCAGCATATAATAGTCGCAGACAATGCCACGGATGACGCCACCTTTAACCAGATCGTAGAGTGGGCGCAAACCTGAGAGGCAGTGTCTGATTGCCAACAGATTGAGGATCGACAGTGACACAGATTAGTGAATCCGGCACAGCCATTGATAGTAGTGGCGAAAGTAATAAGCCACCCGCGACACCACCACATACCGCACAGGGCAAGCCTGTTGCGCAAGGCAGCCGTGCCGGATTGCTCGGTTTCAGCCTGTTTTTGTTGGTAGCTGCTGCACTGGGCTTTACCGGTTATTACGGTTGGCAATACCAGCAAGTGCAGATACAACAGGTTAACAATCTGAAGGCGGAGCTGGAGAACACCCGTAAACAACAACAGCGCTTGCAGCAGCAGTTCAATAGCAGTCAGGCAGAACTTGATCAGAGCTTTGACAAAATGCTCAATCTGCAGCAAGAGCAAAGACACGCACTCAATGAAACCATCGAGGCATTAAAAACTACAGATCGTAGCGACTGGTTATTGGCCGAGGTGGAATACCTGTTGCGTCTGGCTAACCAGCATGCGCAGCTGTCCGGTGATATTCCTGCAGCACTTGCCTTGCTTGAAAGCGCTGACAAGGTGCTGCAAGAGCTGAACGATACCACCTGGTTACCAGTGCGCCGCAAAATTGCCGCAGAGCAAGCGGCGCTCAAGTTACACGGCGAAATGGATCGCGAAGGTTTGTATCTGAGGATTTCTGCGTTTGCCGATCAAATAGATCAGATTGCTGTGGTCAATCTCGATAGTCTGGTTAATCAAGAAAGCACAGAAGCGGCTGAACCGGTGGTTCAGGATGTCGGCTTTACTGAGCAGTTAAAAAATAACTTTGCAAAAATTCTTTCTGACCTTGGCGGTTACATCAAGGTGCAACATCACGATGTCAGTGTTGGACCGTTGCTTTCACCCACAGATCAAACTTATCTGAAACAAAATATCCGCTTTATGTTAGAACAGGCGCAATTGGCAATTTTGCAGCAGCGTCAGGCAGTATATGAAGAAAGTCTGCGCAAAACAGCGCAGTGGATACAACAATATTTTCAGCTTGACCCGGCGAAGAAGCAAAAACTTCTTGCTGAAGTAGAGAGTTTCCAGAAGCACAACATTGCCGAGCCGCTGCCGGATATCAGTGGCTCGCTGGATGAACTGAAACGACTGACCAAAGTTGCCCGGTAAATAAAGTTGAGCGATAAATAATGAAGAAGTTATTAGTTGTTTTTTCCTTATCTCTGCTGGTTGGTGCGCTGGCTTTGTCGTTTGTGGGCAAAGATAGCGGTTATGTTTTGATTGTAATTCGCCAGACGTCTATCGAAATGAGTTTGTGGATGGCTGTATTGATTATGTTGCTGGTGTTAGCGATGCTTGCTGTATTGGCACATCTTTTCTATCGCTCGGGGTTCTGGTTGTCGCGGCGCAAGTGGACGAAGTTGCAGAACCAGACAAGTAAAGGTTTGGTGGAATATCTTGAGGGGCGCTGGGCACAAGCAGCAAAAACCTTTGCCAAAGCAAAGCCGGCCATCGAAGTCGCGTTTGTCAATGATCTTATGGCAGCGCGCGCAAGCAGTGAAGCAGGGCAAGCTGAGCAGGTAGAAAGCTATCTCAAACAAGCCGAAGAAAAAGCACCACAAAACCACCTTGCGGTGGGTCTAACCCGTGCACAATTGCATGTACAGCATCAGCAGTTTGAACAGGCACTTGCCGTACTGACTCGGCTGAAAAGCCAGGCCCCGGCAAATACCGTTGTCATGTCGTTACTCAATCAGGTGTATACAGAACTTGGTGATTGGGAGCAACTAAAAAGCTTGTTGCCCGACTTGCGCAAATATCGAGTATTGGATAAGGAGCAACTGGAACAGCTGGACCGCGAAATCAACAAACAATTATTGCTTGAAGCAGTAAGTGGCGCAGGTAAAGGTGAGATTCCACTGGAGAAATTGCAGCAGACCTGGGACAAGTTACCTGCCGCGGCCAAAAAAAGCCGTACTTTGTCGTTGCAATACGCAAACGGATTGATTGCTTTTGGTAAAGAAGCAACTGCCGAACAGGTTTTGCGTACTACGCTAAAACGTAACTGGAGCGACGAGCTGGTCGTGTTGTACGGCAGAATTTGTGGAGAGGATGTAAAACGCCAGTTACTTGCGGCGGAAGGTTGGCTCAAGGAACGGCCTGGATCTTCAGCCCTGTTACTGGCGTTGGCGCGTCTGGCTCTGCGTAATCAGGAGTGGGACAAGGCGCGTCAGTACTACGAAAACTGTCTGCTGCAAGGTGACAATCAACAGGCGAGTTTTGAACTTGGACGTTTGTTGATCGCCCAGGGTGAGGTTGAAAAAGGCAAGCGCCTGCTCGACAGTGGTTTTTCCCAGAGCCATACACTGCTGGATTTACCACTGCCTGCCTGATTGATCGGCAGGGATTTCGCTTTCACCATAATGAAACAACCTGTCTGCCCGAAATGCCAGTATCAACGTCAGGCCTACGATAGCCATGTTATGGAGGGCATTTGTCCGGCTTGTGGAATTGCCTATGCCAAGTGGCGACCGGAAACTGATCAAACAACATCGCCGCAAAATCTCCCCGAAGCTGAGCGCGATGATATCTACGAAGATGATGATGACGATATTGCGCCCGAGAATATCCGGACACGACTTGTTGATGCTGTAACCTATGTGCCCGACCGCGTTGACAGTGTGGCGTTTTGGGGGCGAGCAATACTGTTTGTGGCACTGTTTATCTGGGGTTGGTCTTTTATTCTGGCGGGCATTAGTGTTGAAAAACTCATGGGTTCGTTTATGCACAGTATCATTTTGCCGTTCCATGAATTTGGTCATGTGTTGTTCAGTCCGTTCGGGCGTTTTATGACAATATTAGGGGGTAGCCTGTTTCAGGTATTACTACCGTTAGGTCTGGCAGCGGCGTTTGTTTATCAAATGAATGACAATTTTGGTGCATCAGTGATGCTTTGGTGGGCTGGACAGAGCTTTATGGATGTATCTGTTTATATTGCCGATGCGAGTTTTCGTACCTTGCCACTCATTGCGGGTATGGGGGAAGAGTCACATGACTGGGGCAATCTGCTGTCCATGCTCGACATGCTCAATTACGACTGGACCATTGCCTGTTTCAGTTTTGGTATTGGTGTTGTTCTCATGGTGCTAAGCTGGCTGTGGGGTGGCTATATTCTTTATTTGCAGAAGCAGGTCTTAAATGACTTTTAACGAACGAGGTAACCTATAGGCATGAATATTGTGATTACCGGAGCAAATCGGGGTATTGGTTTATCCCTGTGTCAGTACTATAACGAACAGCATGCGCAGGTGTTTGCAGTTTGTCGCAATGCATCTGATGATCTTCAAATGCCAGGAGTAACCGTGATAGACGGGATTGACGTGACAGATCCTGTTTGTGTCAACACTTTGGTTAATAAACTTGCTGATACGTCAATTGATCTGCTGATTAATAATGCCGGGTTACTCTCCGATGAAGTGCTTGGCAATATTGATTACGATTCTATCGAAAAACAGTTTCAGATTAATGCGCTTGCGCCATTGCGGGTGGCCGAGGCATTGCTACCGAATATGCAAGCCGGCGGTAAAATTATGATGGTCACCAGTCGTATGGGTTCGATTGATGACAACACCTCTGGCGGGCGCTATGGTTATCGTATGTCGAAGGCGGCGTTAAATATGGCATCGGTATCATTGGCCCATGACCTTGCAGCGCGCAAGATTGCTGTAGGCATTGTACACCCGGGCTTTGTACAAACAGAGATGGTTGGTTTTAACGGGGATATCAGCTCAACTGTTGCAGCGGAGCGAATAGCCGCGCGCATTGAAGACTTAAATCTGGATAACAGTGGCAGCTTCTGGCATTCCAATGGTGAACAGCTGCCCTGGTAGGCAACTGTTCACACCGGGTAGTTTTTATTACGGTGACAAGCAGGGCTTTCTAGTTAGCGGGTGACTTGCACATTAGCTGTTCAAAAAAGCTTAAGCCGGTGACTTTCATCGAACCAATGATATAGACCAGTCCAATTGTGCCATCAAACACGGTAAGCCCGAGAAAGCCCGGATGTTGTAAGCCCTGAACAACCATTACCACAACGGCAATTGCTGCACTGAGGCGTACCAGACCTTGCCAGAAAATTATCGGTGAGCGATTTTTTATATCAAAAGAGGCCCACATCAGACATGCGGCAGCCATCATGAGAAAAGTGCCGAGTGTGACAAGGGCAACTACCATGTCTGCATTAAAACTGACAAAGATACCTGCCCAGGTGGCGGCACCGACCAGAAAGTCTGACATACCTGTCCAGTAAACAAATTTTTGTAGCATGGTGTATTCCTCAGAGGTTTATAGATTCTGTAATTGCGCGAGCAATAATTGCATTGCCTTGCCGCGGTGACTTAACTGCGCCTTGCGTTCAGGGTCGAGCTCGGCAGCACTACACTGTTCACTGGCGACATAAAATAACGGGTCATAGCCAAAGCCACCATTACCGGTCGGCTCTGTCAGAATAGTGCCTTCCCAACTGCCCTGACAAATAATTGGCGTCGGGTCTTCGCTGTGACGCATATACACCAGCACACACTGATAGCGTGCGCTGCGTTGTTGCGTAGCGATGCCATCGAGTTGCTTTAATAGTAAGGCATTGTTGCTCTCGTCGTTCGCTTGTTCGCCACTGAAACGTGCAGAATAAATGCCGGGCCGCCCCTGTAGTGCATCGACTTCTATGCCGGAATCGTCGGCAATTGCAGGTAGCCCGCTTTGCTTGCTGGCGTGGCGGGCCTTAATCAGTGCGTTTTCAACAAAGCTCAAACCGTCTTCGATGGCATCCTCAATATCGAGTTGCCTTTGCGGCACAATGCGCATGTCGAGAGGAGCAAGCAGCTGTTCGAGTTCAAGGATTTTTTTGCGGTTGCCGCTTGCCAGTACAATATCTTTCATGGTTCTTCGAAATAAAATTTGCGCGTGAAGGTCACGTCAAAGCGGCGTTTTTCTTCGAGAGGTTTTACTTGTATATCAATATGAAAAATCTCTTCATCATCAAACTCGACTAATGCGAGGAAATAAACTACTTCGCCTTCCTCGATTTTCTGAAAATTCAACGTTTGCGATTGTCCGAGCAAATTGCGCGCCTGTCCGGTAACCGTGGCGGGCAAACCGAGTGTATACATATCGCTGCCAGCTTCCTTGCGGGTGAGCGCTACATTGATATAGTTTTTGTTGTTGGCACGAGTCAGTTTGTGAATTTTGGCAATATCTGGTGTAACCAGCATGCTGTTGAAGGTAGAGTAGTGAACCCGATAGTCACCAAAGTCCTGGCTGCTGAAATCATCCGCGCAGGTGAAAGCGCTAAAACAAACCAGAAATAGACTTAATAGTAAGCGGTACACGATTAGCGCTCCAGTTGATAGATGGCGGTCTCGCCGAAAAAATTGGCCGGTTTTTTTATCAGTTGGTCGAGCGCAGATGTGCTCACCACCGTACGATTAATAATCGAAATATTTTTGGCAAAGCAGGTTTTCTGAAAATCCTTGATGGTACACAAATGGATATTTGGTGTGTCGTACCAGTGATAGGGCAAGGTTTTAGATACCGGCATACGCCCGCGTAGCACCAACTGTAAACGACAGCGCCAGTGACCAAAATTTGGAAACGAGACAATGCACTTTTTGCCCACACGCAACATTTCATCAACAACAAGGTCGGGGTATTTTACTGCTTGCAGGGTTTGTGACATGACGACCACGTCAAAACTCTGTGATTCAAAGTTACGTAATCCGGTATCGAGGTCTTGTTCAATGACATTGATCCTGCGCTTGACGCAGGCGTTGATTTTTTTCGGATCAATCTCCAGGCCGTATCCGGTACAATTTTTTTCTGCGGCGAGTTCAGATAACAGTGTGCCGTCTCCGCAACCGAGGTCGAGGATATGGGCGTTGGGTTGAACCCAGCTTTTGACCACATTGAGATCTGTACGCATCAGGTATCAATCTCCTGCATATAAGTGCCAAATACTTCGAGATAACGTGGAATCGGAATCAAAAATGCATCGTGACCCTGGCTGGCCTCAATCTCTGCATAACTGACAGATTTATTCGCACGTACCAATGCCTGTACGATTTCCCGCGAGCGCTCCGGTGAAAAGCGCCAGTCACTGGTAAACGCGGTAATAAAAAACTGGCTGTCGGTGGCGGCAAACGCTTTTGCCGGATCGTCATCAAATTCGCGACCGAGATCAAAATAGTCGAGCGCCTTGGTCATCAGAATGTAGGTGTTGGCATCAAAATTGGTAGAAAAGCTTTCTCCCTGATAGCGCAGATAACTTTGCACCTGAAATTCCACGGGCACATCGGTGCCGGTGGCAAAGGTACCGGAGCGTAAATCGCGACCAAATTTTTCGCCCATGGCGTCACCGGATAAATAGGTGACATGGCCAACCATGCGCGCAACCGCCAGCCCGTTCTTTGGGAACTTGCCGTGTTGCAAAAAGTGTCCCTCACACCAGTCCGGGTCGGAAGTGATTGCCTGGCGTGCAATTTCATTAAACGCAATATTTTGTGCGGTGAGCTTTA
Source organism: Pseudomonadales bacterium (assembly GCA_028280345.1). Taxonomy (GTDB): domain Bacteria; phylum Pseudomonadota; class Gammaproteobacteria; order Pseudomonadales; family UBA7239; genus JANQLY01. The sequence goes on from JANQLY010000005.1 coordinate 143,421, forward strand.
GTGCCGAGGCGGAGACCACACAGTGGCGCAGCAGGTCGGGAAAATCTACACACCAGCGCATGGCCTGCATACCGCCGAGGCTACCGCCAATAACAGCAGCCCACTGTGGTATTCCAAGCGCATCCATAAGCATTTTTTGGGTGGTTACCCAATCGCGTACCCGCAGCAGGGGAAAATCAATACCCCAGGGTTTGCCTGTGTCCGGATTAATGCTCATTGGGCCAGTGCTACCAGCGCAACCGCCGATATTGTTCATAGACACGACATGGAACTTGTTGGTATCGATGGGTTTGCCTGGGCCGATATAGTAGTCCCACCAGCCGGGTTTTTTATCATCGACACTGTGAAAGCCTGCAGCGTGGTGGTTGCCGCTTAGAGCATGGCAAATCAGTACGGCGTTATTCTTTTGCGCATTCAGTTCGCCATAGGTTTCGTAAACAATGTTTACATTGTGCAGCGTGCGGCCACAGGCGAGCGTTACCGCTTGCGGTAATTCAACGCTGGCTGGTGTGACAAGACCGACGGAATCGGCGGGGAAGTCCTGTGGCATAAATTGTGCTAAACCTCAAAGAGGCCCGTAAAATCAATGGCTTAGTCTAAAGTGCATACTTACAAAGTCAACAGAAATCAGACCTTGGCATATTGCTCATTAATACCGAGCCAGCGATCAATCAGCGCCTGTATTTGCTGTGGTTGCTGTTGCAAGTGTGCAGCGGCGCTTTTGATGTCGTTGAGCAAGTGGGCATCCCGTTGCAAGTCGGCGATATGAAACTGAATATCGCCAGTCTGGCGTGTACCGAGCACCTCTCCCGGGCCACGCAATTGCAGATCTTTTTCCGCAATGATAAAGCCATCACTGGTTTCTCGCATCACCGCAAGTCGCTCCTTGCTGTCTTTTGACAGCGGTGTGCTGTAGAGCAACACACAGTGACTTTCGAGACTGCCGCGGCCAATACGCCCGCGCAATTGATGCAGTTGTGATAGGCCAAGCCGCTCAGGGTTTTCGATGATCATCAAGCTCGCATTGGGAACATCAACGCCGACTTCAATCACGGTGGTGGCTACGAGCAAGTCGATATTGCCGGCCTTGAACGCATCCATAACCATTGCCTTGTCTTTGGCTTTGAGCCGGCCGTGGACGAGGCCAATACTGATGCCGGGTAGCGCTTCAGCAAGCATCTGTGCGCTACTTTCAGCTGCTTCACATTGTAGCTCCTCGGATTCCTCAATGAGCGTACACACCCAGTAGGCCTGTTTTCTTTCAAGACAGGCTGCGCGGACACGTTCAATTACCTGGTCGCGGCGGCCATTTTCAATCAGTACGGTATTCACCGGTGTACGCCCCGGCGGCAGCTCGTCGATGACTGAGCTGTCGAGGTCGGCATAAAAGCTCATCGCCAGTGTGCGTGGAATCGGTGTGGCCGTCATAATTAACTGATGGGGTTGCTGGTTCTGCTGTGCTTTGGCAGTTAGAGCATAGCGCTGCTGTACCCCAAAACGGTGTTGCTCGTCGATAATCACCAGTCCCAGGTCGCAGTAATCAACACCATCCTGAAACAGGGCGTGGGTGCCGATAATGATCTGATTACGACCATCGGCGGTTGCTTGCAACTGTTCGCGGCGTTCCTTTACCTTGAGACTGCCAGTCAACCAGCCTACCTGGATATCGAGGGGTTCAAGCCACTGGCGAAAATTGTTGTAGTGTTGTTCGGCGAGTATTTCTGTCGGCGCCATCAGTGCTACCTGTTTGCCATTGGCAATGGCCTGTACCGCCGCAAGTGCTGCAACAACCGTTTTGCCTGAGCCGACATCTCCTTGCACGAGGCGCAGCATGGGATGGGGTTGTGCAATGTCTTCTGCAATCTCGGCGGCGACACGTTGCTGTGCGCCTGTCAGTGCAAACGGAAGGTTTTCCAGCAAGGCGTTTTGCTTTGATGAATTCAGTGGCAATGCTGGAGCATTCTGCTGCTTAAGCTGTTGGCGGCTTTTTAACAGACTCAGGTGGTGAGCGAGCAGTTCTTCAAACGCAAGGCGTTGTTGCAACGGATGTTCCCCTGCAGCGAGTTGATGTAGAGGAGCGTTGAGTGGGGGGCGGTGCAAATAAGCGAGCGTTTCGCGCAGCTTAAAGCTTTCCGGAAAGTGCTGTGGCAGGGGTAAGTTGCGCAACAAGTCGGAGAGATTATTATCGTTTAACAAATTCAGCGCCTGGGTAATAATATTTCTCAGACGCTGTTGCTGGATACCCTCCGTTGCGGGATAAACCGGTGTTAAATTCGCTTCGAGAGCGAGTTTGTTGTCAGTAGCTGTATCGATAACCGTATATTCAGGGTGATAGAGCTCAAGGCCTGATGCGCCGCGACGGGTTTCGCCGAAGCAGCGCAGGCGAGTACCGGCAACTAACTGGTTTTTTTGTGCCGCACCGAAATGAAAAAAGCGCAGGGTGACAGTGCCAGTATTGTCCTGTAGACGACAGACAAGACTGCGGCGGCGACCAAACACAATCTGGCTGGCGCGAATTTCCCCTTCGATCAACACATCACTATGTAACTGCAAGGCGCCAAGTGGTGTCAGACGGGTTCTGTCCTGGTAGCGGTAGGGTAGATGAAATAACAAATCCTGTACCGTAAACAGACCGAGGCGTTCGAGCTTTTGTGCGACTTGTGGGCCGACCCCCTTGATGGCGGTGACGGGGGTATTATCAAGGTGTTGCTGCGCGGGCATGCTGCTACATAAGTCCCGGGCGCCGGCTGTCGAGAATCTGGTTAATCTTGTATTGCAGATACACAATATTGACAACAAACAGTTGCACAATAAACAGGTATAGCGGGCGCGCTTGTAACGCATCGCCTTTATGGGAGCCGGTGATTGTATTCAGGCTGCGACAAAAACAGAATCCCCAGAAAAACATCAGGATATTTTGCGCGAGGCCAATACTGTTCCAGATTTGATAGTGCTGGGTTTGTTGTAACGCTTTGATGTATTCCTGATCCAGCTGTGCACCGGGTTCAATTGGCAAGGTAAACATTAGAACGAGATAAATGACAAAACCTGCAATGGTCATCGCTGTTATATTTGTCGGTATCGGTTGCTCCGGGCAAATGCGGTTAATCAGGGTGCTACGTGTATAGACCCAGTAGGGTACATACAGCCCGAGTGATAGCAACGCAAACAGTATGAGCAAAAGCGGGTGCTGTCGTGGCAGCAGATCAAACGACGGGGTTTCCCCCTGCGGTGTTACAGACATATTGAGCGTTGCCTAGATCACCATAATGCCGTCCATTTCCACGGCAGCATCTTTTGGCAGGGAGGCAACGCCGATGGCCGCGCGGGCCGGATAGGGCTCGTCAAAAAACTCTGCCATGATTTCATTAACTGTAGCAAAGTTACCGAGGTCGGTAAGAAAAATGTTCAGTTTGACGATGTCTTGCAGCGAACCGCCACTGGCCTCACAAACAGCGGACAGGTTTTTGAACACCTGAGTAATCTGGGCGCGAATATCACCCTCCACCATTTCCATAGTTTCTGGCACGAGGGGTATCTGACCTGACAAATAAACCGTGTTGTTAACCTTGACGGCTTGTGAATAGGTACCGATGGCTTGTGGTGCGTTGTCGGTATGGATAACAGCTTTGTTGGTCATATATAGTGTCCTTTAACAAATCCAGTAACGTCAGATCGATCAGTTTTTAGCCCGGGTAGTTTTGTAAACAGAGCGCTGGGTGCGCACACGGCGCATAACTTCCGCCAGATGTACACGGTTGCGTACGGCGATGGTCAGGTTGATGATATTGTAACCGGTATCTTTTTCGACAATATTAATTTTTTCAATATTTGCTTCCGCCTCAGCGATCTTGGTGGCGAGTGTGGCGATAATGCCGCGTTCGTTTTCCACTTCCACGCGTAGTTCGACGGGGAATTCCCCTTCAAAAATAGGCGACCAGTTCAGCGGCATACTCTTCTGCGGATTGTCGCGAATATCGGCAACGTTCCTGCAATTATCAGTGTGTACCACAATACCCTTGCCAGGACTCAGATAACCGACAATTGAGTCGCCGGGGATCGGGTGGCAGCAACGAGCAAAGCTGATGATCTGTCCCTCGGTTGAGTCGATCATTAACGGTGACTGTTTGTCCGGAATCAGTGGTTCTTCCGGATCGCCATCCTGGTGCACGAGGCGGCGTGCGACAAGAAAGGCTACCTGGTTGCCGAGGCCAATATCTTCAAGGATTTCCTCAAAGGTTTTGTCGTCGTAGTCGCTGAGCAAGCTTTGTACCTGCTCCGGTGTAATTGCATCAAGATTAGTCTCCATGGCGATCAGAGACTTATCAAGCAGGCGCTTGCCGAGTTCAATGGATTCTGTGTGGCGCTGGGTTTTAAGGAAGTGTCGAATTGCACTACGCGCCTTGCCGGTTTTAACAAAGTTCAACCAGGCCGGATTGGGTTGTCCGCCTGGTGCGGTAATAATCGATACAGTCTGGCCACTTTGCAGGGGTTCACTTAACGGCGCAAGGCGACGGTTGATACGGCAGGCCACACAGGTATTGCCGATATCAGTATGTACGGCATAGGCAAAATCTACCGGGGTAGCGCCCGTGGGCAGTTCGATGATTTCGCCACTCGGGGTGAACACATAAACCTCATCGGGGAACAGATCGAATTTAACATGTTCGATAAATTCCAGCGGGTTGCCTGCGCTGCGCTGTAAGTCGAGCAGTCCTTTCACCCACTCCCGTGCACGCACCTGATTGGCTTTGGGTGAGTCGTCAGTATCGGATTTATACAGCCAGTGTGCAGCGACACCGCTGCTCGCCATAGCCTCCATCTCACGGGTGCGAATCTGCACCTCTATCGGCAAACCGTGCATGCCGATTAATACAGTGTGTAGGGATTGATAGCCGTTAGCTTTTGGAATCGCAATATAATCCTTGAATTCACCGTGCACGGGTTTGTAGAGGCTGTGTATTGCACCGAGTACGCGGTAACAGTTGTCTACACTATCCACCACAATACGAAATGCATACACATCCATAATCTCCGAGAAGGATTTATGTTTGGTTTTCATTTTGTGATAGATGCTGAACAGGTGCTTTTCACGCCCCAGGACTTCTGCAACATAGTTTTCCTGTAGCAGGCGTTGTTGTAATGCATCGCGGATTTTTTCCACGATCTCCTTGCGATGACCACGGGAAGCTTTGACGGCAGCGGCGATGCGATCGGAGCGCATCGGATACAGAGCAGAAAATCCGAGATCTTGTAACTCGATACGGATATCGTTCATGCCAAGACGGTTGGCAATTGGAGCGTAAATTTCCAGTGTCTCCCGGGCAATACGCCGGCGCTTTTCCGGGGCAAGTACACCGAGGGTGCGCATATTGTGCAGGCGGTCAGCGAGTTTGACGAGGATCACTCGCAGGTCGCGCGCCATCGCCATCGCCATTTTCTGGAAGTTGCCGGCCTGGGCTTCGGCCCGCGAAGCGAATTCAATCTGGGTAAGTTTACTCACGCCATCGACAAGGTCAGCTACGGTGTCGCCGAACTGACCACCGAGGGCATCCTTGCTGATGCCGGTATCTTCAATCACATCGTGCAACATCGCCGCGATGAGACTCTGATAGTCCATGCGCATATCGGCGAGAATTGTGGCAACAGCCAGCGGGTGAGAGACATAGGGTTCGCCGCTGCGGCGCACCTGCCCGTCGTGGGCTTGCTCGGCGTAGAGGTAGGCCCGTCTGACTTGATTTATATGATTATGGTCAAGGTAGGAGGTCAGTTTGTCACAAAGCGAGTTGATCGTGTGCAACGTGGTAACTGACCTCCTCTTGTATAGGTATGAGTGTAAGTGTAAGCAGCTTAGGCGTCGGAGCTCACATCAACATCGGGTTGGGCAGCGGGTGCGCTGTCGAAACCGGCATTGTCTTCGGCGACAACATCGCCCATTTCACTGACGATCTCGTTCATGCTCGCCTGGAATTCCTCACTTTCAAATTCCATATCCACTTCTTCTTTCTCGTCGAGAATGCTCGCATCGACATGACCTTCCTCGATTTCACGCAGGGCGACAACCGTGGGCTTGTCGTTTTCCCAGGGAACCATCGGGTCTTTGCCACCGGTGGCGAGTTGACGTGCGCGTTTGCTGCTCACCATTACAAGCTCAAAGCGGTTATCGACAAAATCGAGACAATCTTCAACAGTAATACGTGCCATTTGCTATCTACCTGGTTATCTACTTACAGTTTGTGGGTCGGGTAATCAGTGCTGCTTTGGGCCCGAAATCTCCACGGGTTAACGCAAAAAATCGTTGAAAAACAACGATTTCGCTCGGAACCCGCTAGTTTACCGAAATGCTCAGGTTTTAGCCAGCCCGGGGGGCGATTTGCTGTCTGTGTGATTAGTTCTGCTCGGAAAGCAGGTCGGTGATGAGTTCGCGGTAGCGATGAGCCTGGGGGTCCTGACGCAGGCGCTGGCAGCGCACGATGGTTTGCAGCTCTGCGAGTGCGGTGTCGAAATGATCGTTGATCACGAGGAAATCTGCCTCACCGTAGTGGCTCATTTCGCTGATCGCTTTTGCCATACGTCCGGCGATAATGCTCTCATCGTCCTGGCCGCGATTGGTGAGGCGCTCATGCAGGGTTTCGCGGGAGGGTGGCAAGATAAAAATGCACACGCAGTCGGGCTTCAGATGGCGGATTTGCTGCGCGCCCTGCCAGTCGATCTCAAGAATAATGTCACAGCCTGCGGCGAGCTGTTCTTCTACCCAGGGTTGGGAAGTGCCGTAGAAATTGTCAAATACCCGCGCCTGTTCGAGAAAATCGGCCCGTTCCAGCATGGCCTGAAACGTTTCCTCCGCGACAAAGTGATAGTCAACGCCGTCAATTTCCCCGGGGCGGATCGCGCGCGTGGTGTGAGAAACAGAAACCTTGAGGTTATCAGTTTGCTCGAGCAGAGCTTGCACCAGGCTGGTTTTGCCGGCACCGGACGGTGCGGAAATAACAAATAACGTGCCGCTGGTGACTTCAGATGTGCTCATGCCGGTCTATCTGCCAGAGCGATCAGCTGCGGTATTTGATCGCCATCAGAATACGCACAAGGAACTTCGGGCAGAAGCGCATAATCGAGGCCTTGAGTTTCTTGTTGAAGTGATCCGGGTGCACAATATCGAAAATCGGGTGTTCCAGCTTGCGTGCAGCGTCGCGATCAATCGCTGTGGCATTCGGACCGATAAATAAAAATGCGTTTTGCTTGTACCACCACTCCACATCCGGGTGGTTCCAGAAATTCGGGCGAATAATGTCAAAGCACTCGTAGCCATTGTTTTTGAATTTTTCGATCCAGTAAGTCTGCCACTGCTCGTTAATATGGTTTTCGCCGCCTTGGCCAGCGGTTGCCGCACCGAATAAGACAATGTCCGATGCTTCACAGAGGAAATTAACAAAATTCTGTGCATTGGCCCCGGAGATATGCTCAGCCACTTCAAGGGAAATCGCCAGATCGAATTTCTGCGGCGGCGTAGGCATCTGTTGGTCGAAGTTGGCGGAAGTGAAATTGATTTTTTCACTTTGCATCGCATCCGAATTTACCCAGGGACCATCAAACCCTTGCAGGGTGGTGGCGCCGTGGGATTCCGCCGCGGCGAGCCAGGCCCCCTGGCCACAACCGGCATCCATGACGGCTTCCGGTTTGTACAGATCAAAAATCAGACCGAGCACATTTTTGCCCGAAGCGGACATACCGCTCATATGGGTAGCATAAAAGCCCTGATCGTAAAGGCTGTTGGGGTCCATAGACACTCCTGATTCCGGTTTGCTGCGAGCTCTTTGCGGTGGGGCATGGCTGGCAAATCTTTACTTGTCTGATGTCCACCACAGGGGGTGGACAGGTCGCTGAGTGTACTGAGAATCTATTGGAAATACAATGATTTACAGATCCCGGAAGCTGGCGAATTGCCACTCCGGTTGCTACCAAAGTGATAAAAAATTAATCATTTCAGGAAGATAGTTTTCCACTCTTTAGCCATATCGACTACCACCCAGTTTTGTTGTTTCGCTTCGTCAAGCCCTTCGTCAAAGCGGCCAATTGTCGAATCTCGATCATAAGCCCATTCACGCTCACCGTCAGTATGATGAATAAATACAGCCAGGCGTTTACCATTGCCTGCCATAGTGTATTGCAGCATCTGCAAGTCGCCGTCGGAATTGCCAACAGCCATAATTGGGCGCTTGCCGATATGTAAATCAATGCCTATCGGTTTGCCGGCCTTGTCATCTATAAATTCCATTTCAGGTAAACGTTTAATCATTGCTTTGCCGTCTTCAATAACAAAGGCTTTTTTCACACGCGAGCCAACAACCTGTGTTGGTGGAATGCCATAAACGCTCTCTGTCCAGGGGCGCATAAAATCTATACCGCCGCCGGAAACAATATAAGTCTTAAAGCCATTGGCGCGAAGATATTCAAGTAGTTCCAACATGGGTTGGTAGATCATGCTGGAGTATTTCCTGTTTGTCTCGGGGTGTCTGGCGGCATCTATCCAGTCAGAAACTTGCTGGTGAAACTCAGCCTGTGTCATGCCCGTATGTGTTGCTACGATCAGTTGTTTGATATTTTCTTCTGAGCTTAAAGCGGTTTTTAAATCACCTGACAAAACTGATTTGAATGGTTCCGTTGTTTTCCATTCCGGATGTTGTTCCTGCATGAGTTTGATGCGGTCAATAGCAAAGAAAAGTTGAAAATATGCAGGTTGTTCTGCCCATAAAGTGCCGTCATTATCGAAAACCGCAATGCGATCTTCTTCAGGAACAAAATGCGGTCCGGGCTCGCTTACCTGTTGTACAAAGGTGATAATCTCCTGGCGGCTCTGGCTATTCGCTTGCCAGGAAGGCAATATATCTGCCCAGGCATTTGCAACAATGGCACATAGTAAAATACTACAGCAGATAATTCTCATGGTGTGGTCACCTCTCTATTTTCTATAACTATCAGGTCCATTACGGATAGCTTGATAAACGGGGTTATACCAGGTTTTGGATTTGCTCCCGCATCTGCTCAATTAGTACCTTTAGCTCTACTGCTGCCAGTGTGGTCTCTGAAGTTATTGATTTTGACGATAGTGTATTAGCTTCGCGGTTAAGCTCCTGCATCAGAAAGTCCAGGCGGCGACCAATACTTCCGCCTTCATCGAGCACGCGTTTTACTTCGTTAACATGGGTAACAAGGCGATCGAGTTCTTCGTCTACATCGAGTTTCTGTGCAAGGTAGGCAATCTCCTGTTCAAGGCGACTTTCGTCGAGCTCACTTTTAAGCTCTTCAAGGCGTGCCAGTAGCTTGCCTTTTTGTTGGTCGATAATTTCCGGAATGCGTGGGCGAATAGTCGCGACGTGCTCGTCGATCTTGTCGAGGCGTTGGCAGATAAAGTTCGCCATTTCTTTTCCTTCCCGTTCGCGGCCTTCGACATGTTCGGTTAACGCAGTGTTAAATAACTGCGTCGCTTCGCTAACGAGTTGCTCCTTGTCGAGTTCCGATTCCACAATCACGTTGGGCTTTGCAAGCAAATCAAGGCTACTGGTAGCTGCCGGTGTGTCAAGACGCTTGTTGACTGCGGCGACTGCATCAAGATATTGCTGTAAAACTACCTCGTTAATTTCCAGTGCTTCGTTGGCTTCACTGCGCAACACAAAATGTAATGTGCAATCGACTTTGCCACGTTGCAGCTTCTTGCGCACGGTATCGCGTACTACCGGCTCGAGGGAGCGTAGTTTCTCTGGTAAACGACAGTTGACGTCGAGGTAGCGATGGTTAACCGAGCGAATTTCCCACAACAGGGTGCCCCAGTCGAAGCTCGCTTCGCGGCTTGAAAACGCGGTCATGCTTTGGGTGGTTTTGGCAGTCTTGCTCATTGTATTCGTGTATACAGGCCCTGGACCGTGTCTGAATTCAGGCAGCCATTCTACTGCAATCCTGTCGCTTTCGCTCAGGAGTTTCTTCTTATTTCGTCGAGAACAATATTGGTTGGTGGGCGTTGGCCGCGCCATTGGAAAAAACTCTCCGCGGCCTGTTCCACGAGCATGCCGAGACCGTCGGAAAGTTGTGTACTGCCCTGGTCTTTAGCCCACTGTAAAAAAACTGTCAGATCCGGGCTGTACATCATGTCGTAGCAGCAGGTTTGTGCGTCGACGAGAGTGGGATGCAATGGTGGCAGATCGCCGCCGAGACTGGCAGAGGTGCCGTTAACAATCAGGCCAAAAGGTTGTTCGGGCAGGTCGCTAAAACTGCTGCTGGCAATAGACAGCGATGGATACTGGTCGGCAAAAAACTGTGCGAGGGTTTCCGCTTTGCTCACGGTGCGATTGGCGATAACCAGCTGCTGTGGCTGTTGATCAAGTAAGGGCCCAAGCACACCACGTACCGCGCCACCGGCACCGAGTACCAGAACACGTTGGTTGCTGACCTGCCAGTCGAGGTTAATGGTGATATCGGTGAGCATGCCAACGCCATCGGTGTTATCGCCGGTAACGGTGCCGTGTTCATCGGCCCACAGCGTATTAACCGCACCGGCCATCGCTGCGCGTGGCGTCAGTTCATCGGCAAACGCCAGTGCATCGAGTTTGAAAGGCACAGTAATATTGAGACCCTTGCCACCGTTGGCAAAGAAGTTACGCGCGTGGCTTGCGAACTCGCCTTCCGGTACCAGCTCTGCGGTGTAGGTGAGTTGTTCTGCGGTTAGTTCGGCAAAACGGCTGTGGATGCGCGGAGATTTGCTGTGGCTGATCGGGTTACCAAAGACGGCGTAGCGATCGGTATTGTTGTTAGTTGAGGTGTCAGTCACGCAGCACAGCTCCGCTGCAGAGTTCTCTAATCGTGGTGGGGCGCTTCAGGCCACCGAGGTTGCCAGGCACTACTGTGACATGACCCGCGGCAAATGAATTCTGGTTGTGGCGTAGGCTATGGGATGAGCAATGGAAGTAGCGTTCAATGTCGAGGCGCGAAACAGCGGGACGTTGACCGGAAGGATTTGCCGAGGTGGAAACAATGGGCCCGCCAAACGCGCGACAGAGTTTTTGTACGACCGGGTGGTCACTGACCCGCAGCGCGATGGTGTCACGGCCACCAGTAATCCAGGCCGGTGCAGCGGTGGTGGGTACGAGCCAGGTGTTTGGTCCTGGCCAGCTATCTTCAAGTTGCTGGCGTTGTGTAGCAGTGATGTCATGTAACAGCGGCTCGAACTGTGCAATGTCGGCGGCGACAAGAATCACACCTTTTTCCAGTTCTCGTTGCTTGAGCTCGAGTAGTGTCAGCAGAGCAGATAGATTGTGGGGGTCACAGCCAAGTCCCCAGACTGCTTCTGTGGGATAAGCAATCACGCCTCCTGCACGCAAGGCCTTGACTGCACGTTGAATACGAAATTCGGTCATGGCGGCAGGTTGAAGGTAGAACAGGTAACCGATTTATTTACCGAGTTGTTCCTGTAGAGCCTGGTCTTTGGTTTCATAACGAATGTTGAGTTTGTCGAGCACACCAAATGCAGCTTCGAGTTGGAGCAAGTCGGAATCGGATCTCATTAAAATAGCAACAAACTTGTCAGTCATAAGGTGCTCTCAACTGGTTCTGAAACTTGTATTAATGGTGAGAAGCTGGCCACCTTACTAGAAATTTAATGGACTGTAAAACCTGTTAAAAACTGCGGTATCAGGGTGCATACTGAGCTATTTCAGAACTGAACCACCTGGATATCAGGAGTACCATCCCATCGATTGGCTTTCTCTTTGAGATCACTCCACACCGCTTGCAACATTTCGTTCATCTCAAGAAATTCCTGGAATACACCGGGTAATTGCGGATGGGTAACATAGGCATAGCGCCCCATGGTTTCATCACCACCATTGAAAATGATCTCGTAGCCACGGCTGCTGGCAAGCTCGGTAACAGCATCAATATTGTCGGTCGTATAACCAACATGGTGCATGCCGAGGTTTTTCTGCTGGAAAAAAGCAAGGTAGGGTGAAGGGGCATCGTTATGCTGTTGGATCAATTCGATCTGGGTATCACCGCGATAGGATAGTCCCACATCCATAAGCACCTGGGTCGGTTCGCCTTTATAGAAGGCGGGAAAATTCAGGCCCTTATAAAGTACCCAGGGGCCAATACCGGCCTGGCTCATCCACGCATTAATTGCAGACTCAATATCGTCTGTGAGATAGGCAACCTGATCAATAGTGCCGAAATTCAGAGAAGTAGACATAAATAGGATCCTTGCAGAGGTGGTCGGTTAAACAAAGCGGCCGTTATAAATCTGTCCAGGGAGTTAGCTACTCGGTGGAGAGGTGATCGGTGTTGGGTGGCGGTGGAGGAGGCTCTTTTTTGATTTGCCCCATATCGGATCCTGCGGGTGCGATATCCGCTTCAAGATCAGCAACTTCTACCTCTGGCAACTTTTGCTTCTCATCTTCATTGAGTACATCAGCACCTACCTCCGCCATGCTAATGGCACTGAGATCGAGGGCCAGTTCCTCATAAGTGGTTTTTTCACTTTCATTGAGCAGGTCGGCTCCGACTTCAAACAGGCCGAAGTCTGGTGCATCAACTTCCTGTGCTTCCTCGCCGGGTAGCGGTTCATCGTCCGGCAGGGCAAAGGTACTGACCCGTTTTTCCATTTTAATATGGTCGGTATTGATATCCACAGGCTCAGGGCGCATGGCGGCCTTTTCGCTTTCACTCATCAGGTCGCCGGACATCGGTGCGATGCCTGCCTCATCCGGATTGGAAGCTGTCGGGGGTGGTGCCGGAGTGGCCGCAGGTGCTACAGGTTTAGGCGGCGGAGAAACAGGGTCTTCGTTAACTTCCGGCAAGGGCGGCGGAGGTGGTGCAGATTGTGCTTGCGGTGCCGGGCTTGCCGGTTTGGACGGTGCTGCTGCGGCAGCTGATTGCGCTGATGATGCCGGGGGTGGGGTGCTGGATTTAACCTGCACATCTGCGCCAACCTTGTTGAGTGCGGCTTTGAGCTTGGTGGCGGTTGCTGCGTCGCAGTTCTGCTTGAGTGCAACCGGTTTGCCGCTGAAAACCGTCGCGAGCTTGGCATCATTCAGTTTGAACAATTGTGCCATTTTAGCTTTGACTTCCGGCAGGTTGTGGCCGGGCAGGATGTCGCCGCGAAAAATAATGCTAAAGCTATCACTCATTCGTTATCAGCCGCTTTTCTCAATGCCCTGTTATTTTTCATTCTACCCGTTAAATTGGTGATAACAAGGCTTGGTGCACTGAAAACACAGTTTGCAAGCGACAGCTCACATGACACAATAGCCGCCTTTTCAGAACACCCTGATTATTGAATGTCTGAACATCGTTTTTCTGACGAAGAAATTACCGCAATCTACCGGGCTATCTATGAGCGCCGTGATATGCGCCACTTCCTGACTGATCCGGTAGACCCGCAGGTGATGCAGCGACTACTCGCGGCGGCCCACCATGGTCCGAGTGTCGGTTTTATGCAACCCTGGCGCTTTATCCGTATTACGGATTCACAACTGCGTCAGGATATCCATGCACTGGTAGAGCAGGAGCGACAGCAAACTGCGGACGCACTCAATGAACGGCGTGAAGAGTTCATGCGCCTCAAGGTAGAGGGAGTGATGGATTGTGGAGAATTGCTGGTGGCTACGTTAATGCCGCAGCGCGAGCAATACATTTTTGGTCGCCGTACCCTGCCGGAGATGGATCTTGCTTCTGTCGCCTGTGCAATACAAAATCTCTGGCTTGCTGCACGGGCGGAAGGGCTCGGGGTAGGTTGGGTATCGTTGTTTAATCCCGAGGCATTGCGCCAATTGCTCAGGATGCCGGAAGGTAGCCAGCCAATAGCGATTTTATGTGTTGGTCATGTCGAGAAGTTTTATGATGAGCCCATGTTGCAGAAAGAGAACTGGGCCGAGCGCGGCGAGTTAAACGACTATGTGATGGAAAACGGCTGGCAGGAAAAGTAAAGTATAATGAATGGGTTAATACAGGCATTTGCTATTTGACGAGAGCTACCACTATGATGGATAAAAACAAAATGATTGATGCAGAACTGTTGCTGAAAATGGTTAATGCCTCGAACGATGGTGTTGTGGTTGCCGAACAGGAAGGTAATGACACTATTTTGATCTACGTTAACGAGGCTTTTGAACGTCTGACTGGCTACAGAGATGAGGAAATTCTCTACAAGGATTGTCGATTCCTGCAAGGGGATGATCGTGATCAGGAAGGACGGCGAATTTTGCGAGAAAGTATTGATAAAGGTGAGCCCTGCCGTGTTCGCCTGCGCAACTATCGCAAGGATGGCTCAATGTTCTGGAATGAGCTAAGTGTGACACCGGTTTTTAACGAAGAAGATCAGCTAACCTATTTTATTGGTGTGCAAAAAGATATCACGACCCAGGTTGAGCTGGAAGAGCAGTTAAAACAGTCCAGGAGCTAGTACGTATAGCCGATAATTACATCTGGATTTTTGCCGCTCTCGTCAAGAATATTTGACTGGCCGCTAAACACCACAAGTCGCTTGCTACTGTTTTGATAGCCGATAACAACCGGGGGTGCAAACATCCGGTACAGCCAGCTTTTGGGTTGGATTATATAGTAGCTAATGTCTGAACAATTGCAGGATTGCTCGGCAACCGCAGTGACCCCTGGTTTTACCTTTTTGTTTTCTAACAACGTGATTTGCATATCGAGACTGGCTTGACTATAGGGCACAGCAAAATGAAAGGTCGTTGTGTTGTTTGAATCCAGTATCTGACGTTTTACAAAATAATCAAAACCGCCATCACAGATTAATGGCATGCTGCTATCTTGCGCAGGTATTACCTTGTCCTGGTCATTGCGAAACATAACCAACTCAGTGTTCTGCTGGCGAATGCCGTAGCGCTGGCTGTGATTGATCAGTTCAGTAGAAAATGTTGGGCAGTACAAACTGGCAGAAAAGTCCATTTGTTTGTTGGCGATCAAAGTGCCTTCGCGGTCAATATAGTCGACGCTGCCTTTTCGGGTGGTGAAGTCCAGCTGATGCTGGGCAACATAAAGTACCGTTTCCAATGGTTCGGAAGCAGCATAAGCAGTGCCTTTTGCCGAAAATGTCATATTGTCTGCAAAGGCTGATATGTTAATAATCAGCGCAAGCAGTAGCGAACTAGACAGTGCCGTAATGATTCTTGAGATGGGTTTCATGTGAAGTTTTTTCCCAGGACAGATAATACATAATTGCCGCCCACGGGATTGCGAGCGCCAACGCAGCGATAAAATAGGAATCGGTAATAACTTCTGCTGCACCCAGCTTGCTGCCAGCTATATAAGTGACCGGGCCAAGAACCGCTCCAGCAATCGTAGCGGTAATACGGTGTTGAAATAGCCAGGCCAGTGAATGACGAATGGTAGAGGCAAACAGCAGCCAGAGGCAAAACAGCCATGCCGGTTGTAGAAGCTCAGCGTTGCGAAAATCCAAAATCTGTAATGCCTGGATGGCGCTGTCGAGAACAAAGCCAATAAGTACGAGTTTTGCGAATAAGGCCCACTCCTCAAGTTTTCCTATCCAGGTAAAGTGCAATGTCAGTGCAATAGCCGTAAACAGAAATGTGTATCCCTGAGGTGCGAGGATGCAAATCAGCCAGCCGATTTGAAAGATCAGAAAGTTGGCAATGAGTTTTAGTTTCGGTTCAGAGATCATGATTGGCTCAGGCAAATATTTTTTTGCCCTGGGGCTTGCTAAACAGGATTTGTGAAGTTGAGATACTTTGCTCCATAAAACCGCCTTCGCAATAGGAAAAGTAATATTCCCACATGCGCATAAACGATTCGTCAAACCCAAGCACTTTGAGCTCGTCACGACAGGATTTAAAACGTTGATGCCAGTGATTGATAGTGCGTGCGTAATCAAAGCCGATGTCCTGCAAATCAACCAGCTGGAAATCAGTATGCTTTGCTGTATTCTCAAAAATAATATGCAGTGATGGGAGATGGCCGCCCGGGAAAATATATTTCTTGATGAAGTCAATTTCCCGGCAATAGTAATCATAGCGTTGATCGGGAATGGTGATGGCTTGTAATAGCATTAACCCGTTAGGTTTAAGCAGATTTGAGCAGGTTGTGAAATAGTCTTCGAGGTAGTCATGACCGACAGCTTCAATCATCTCAATAGATACCAGTTTGTCAAATTGGCCGTCAAGTTTGCGGTAATCCTCGAGTAGTATCGTCACTTTGTCTTCGAGACCTTCATCACTGATACGTTGTTGAGCGAACTCAAATTGCTCCTGTGAAATAGTCGTTGTGGTTACCTTGCATCCGTAATGTCGTGCTGCAAAGATGGCGAGGCCACCCCATCCTGAGCCGATTTCAAGCAAATGATCATCGCTTTGCAGTTGTAGCTTTTCACATACAGCGGCGAGCTTGTTGATCGATGCTTGGTCCAGTGTTTCATCCGGGCTGCGAAATATGGCGGATGAATACATCATATTGCGATCGAGAAACAAACGGAAAAAGTCATTATTCAGATCGTAGTGTGCTGAGATATTTTTTTGTGCGCCGCGAATGGTGTTGGCATTAAGATGATGGTTGATCTTTTCCAGCAGGCGTTGCAAAAAGTTGAACGAAGTATCCATGTTATCGAGTGTTTCCATATTGCGCACAAAAAAGCGCACCACCGCTGTGAGATCTGGAGTGGTCCAGCCGCCGGCCATATAAGCCTCTCCAGCCCCGACAGAGCCGCCGAGCAACACCTGCCGATAGGCACTGCGCTGTTGAACATAGATTTCTGCGTGAATTTCATTGCTGTCGGTGTTGCCAAACGTGTGGACTTCGCCATCGTCAATGATTTTCAATTGTTCGTGTTTGAGGCTTGCCAATTGCCGAAACAACAGCTTTTTACAAAATTTATCGAAAGCCGATGCTTTCGGCATGGTGGAGAAGCGAGCTTCGTAAACATTACTCATGGTAAGGCTCCTGTCGGTTAACAGTAGAGTGGATGTCTAAAGTGTTATTTTTGGGGTGATCGTAAATCGGTACTTTTTTCAGGTAGAGCTTTAGCGCTTGCCAGTAAATACCTGCGACAACTTTTAAAGACATAAACGGAAATGCCAGTATCTTTTTATCGAGTGTGGCTGGTGTCAGGGCTTCCCGTTGCATGGAAAGCGAGGCATCAAAGACTTTATCACCTTGCTGGTAGTTTTCCATATGAATATAGAGCTTCTTGTCAGGAGCGTTGCTATACCAATGATAGGTATAGTCCATGTCCAGGAAAGGTGAGACATGGAAATCCTTTTTGAAGCGGTGAGCAACTTTCTGTGCAGAGGGCTGCGGATTCGGAATGGTATAAAAGTGGCGCTCGTGCCAGGGTGTATTGGTAACTTCTGCTACAGTGCAAATCAGCTGCTGTTGCCGGTTATAACAGTAATAAGTACTAATCGGATTAAAAGAAAAACCAAAGTAGCGCAAGTTCGCCAGCAAAAACACCTTATCTATTTTATTTGCTTTGTCTGTCGTGAGTGCGCCAGACTCTTTCTCGGCAATCGAAATAATACGCTGCTTAAGGTTGATATCGGGTTTGTCTGCAAAGTCCCTGCGACAAAAACTGGCGAGGTTAAACTTTTCTGCTGACCAGAAGCGGCAGAGTTTGAACAGTTCGTCAATTTCATCGAGATCAAGCCAAGGCATAAATACCTGATATTCAAAGGCATGATGTTTAGGTGAAAAGCGCCGGTGTCGTACCTTGCCGCTGTAGATAGCACTGTTAAACGTCTGCTCGGAAGCGTTCATTACAATGTTTCTCCAAAATCTTCGCAGACGCGTAGCGCGGAGTTAACACCGTCTTCATGAAAGCCATTTAACCAGTAGGCACCGCAATACCAGCTGTGATTACTGCCATTAATACGCCGCCACTGCTGTTGTGCTTGCATTCCCTCAAGTGTGAAACAGGGGTGGCTATAGCGATAGCGGCCAAGAATTTTTTTGGGGTTGATAAGGTCTGTGTTGTTAAGTGTGACACATAGGGTTTCGGGACTGTCAATGCCCTGCAATATATTCATGTTATAAGTAAGTGCTGCCGGCTGTTCCGGGTTGCGACCGAGATGGTAGTTCCAGCTGGCCCAGGCCAGTTTACGCTGTGGTAGTAGTGAGGCATCTGTGTGCAATACAACATCGTTTACTTGATAAGGGAGTGCGCCAAGTATTTCTTGCTCGTCACTACTGGCGTCGTCGAGCATGTCTAAGGCCTGATCGCTGTGGCATGCGAAAATAACTGCATCAAAGTTCTCATCGCCACGGTGAGTTGTCACTGTGGCGCCACTGCTGTGACGTTTTACAGAGTGTACTGGCGTTGATAGATAAATATTTGCCTGTAAGCGTTCAAGCATCTTGTCGACATATTCCCTGGATCCGCCTTTGATGACATACCACTGCGGGCGATTACTAACGCTAAGTAGGCCGTGGTTTTTGAAAAAGCGTACGAAAAATGCCAGTGGAAAATTTAGCATCGACACCTCAGGCGCCGACCAGATGGCCGAGCCCATGGGTACCAGATAATGGTGAATAAAAGCGTCGCTGTAACGGTTTTTCTGCAAATATTCTCCAAGAGTTTCAGCTGGGCTGATGCGGCCTTGCTCGAGATCTTGCACCGCCTGCTTGTTAAAACGCAGGATGTCACGTAAGAATAACCAGTAGCCGGGCTTCAGCAGATTGCTACGCTGGGCAAATAGTGTGTTGAGACTGTTGCCGGAATATTCGAGTCCGGTATTCTGACACTTCACACTGAAACTCATCTCGGTTGCCTGACGGGCTACATCCAGTTGTTGTAATAACTTGATAAAATTCGGGTAGGTCCAGTCGTTAAAGACAATGAAGCCGGTATCAACGCTGTAAGATTGATGGTTTAGTGTAATATCTTTTGTTGCCGTATGGCCGCCGACATAGTCATTGGCTTCGAATATAGTAACCTTGTGATTGCGCGATAGCAGCCAGGCACAGGTGAGGCCGGAAATCCCGCTGCCAATAATTGCGATATCTTTTTTAGTTTCCATAATAGCCACCACCAATTAGTCCTTAACCAGGAATTGGGCATGGCGGGAGAAAAATCCCTTTGGCAACCAGGAGGCCAGTCGTAGCACCATAATCAACAGCGTTGGAAAACGAATTTCTGCCGGTTGTTTGGCGAGTTTGCGAAAAATAAAGTCAGCGGCTTTTTCGCTGCTCCACAGTCCGGGCATAGGAAAGTCGTTTTTTTGCGTCATCGGAGTATCGACAAACCCCGGGTTAATCACAGTGACTTTTATATTTTCGCTGTAGAGATCGGTGCGCAGTGCGTCGAGGAAATATTGCATAGCAGCTTTCGATGATCCGTAGGCCTCGGCGCGCGGCATTGCTAAGTAGCTGGACAGGCTGCTTACCGCAGCAATATGGCGTAGCCCCTGAGCTTTGCGCAACTTTGGCAGGGCAATATCAAGACAGCGTGTAAATCCCAGAATATTAACGTCGTAAACTTTGCGTGTGATTTGAAACCAGTTGTCGTCGTGCCTTGAGGTGTATTTGGCAATTCCAGAGTTATAAAGAAACAGGTTTATATGGTCAGTAATAAAGTCGAGTTGCTGATACGCCTTTGCAACACTTTCGCTATCAGTAACATCCAGCGGTAGTGGAATGATCTGCTCGGGGTATTTTTGCTGCAATTGCTGTAACTGTAACTCACGGCGTGCGCTGACTATGACACTATAACCGGCTTCGGCAAAGCGGCAAGCCAGCTCGTGGCCAATCCCGGAACTCGCACCGACAATCCAGGCAACCGGAGTTGAGACAGATGGCTGATTCATTATGCCATCCTCTTTTTAATAAATTTGATGACCTGGCCAAATACCGGAAGGTGGCGGTATAGTAAATCTGCGCTGTCAAAATAATCGCGATGCAAGGTTATCTTTTCATTAAACTCAAGAAACGTTGCCCCTTTGACTTTTTGCTGTGCGCCACCTTTTATGCGCGGGTGGCTGTAAATCATTTGCCACTGAAAAAATGCATTGTCACTATTGTTGCATTCATTTAGAAAAATAAATTCACAGTGGTTGAGATTCTGGCAAAGACCGGTGAAATACTGCTTGAGGTCATGAATACCGTTGATTTCATGAAATGGGTCAACAAACTGTACATCGTCCGCATAAATATCGTCGAGTTGTTCAATTTGGTCGTTGCCAAATTGTTGATAAAGTGCCTTGATGCGCTCCAGTAAAGTATTTTGTGTCATTTTAAGCGTTTAACCTCTTGAGCCTTTAGCTTTTAATCGATTTAAAAAAATCGATAATGGTTTCATGTGAAGCACTGTTGTTGACATCAAATTCATCGAGAAAATCTTTGCTTACGGCAGCGGTGTTACCAGCTACCATGACAGGAATGTTCAATTTGCCAAGACGCCCAGCAATTTCACGATTAACGATTTGTTTCGTAATAGTGTTATTGCCAAATAGCAACAAGCCGTTAGCTTTGACCTGCTCAATAACAAACGGAATTTCTTCCAGAGTCAGGTCTGTGTAGGTGAGGTCTGGTTTGAATCCGGCCTCAACGAGCTGCAAAGCAATAAACAATGGTTCAACATAAAGGGAATGTGGTTCGAGGTGGGATAACACGATAATCTTTTCACTACCCTGTGCGAATTTTTTAACCTGGCGCGCCACCTGCTCCGATAACACTTTGTGCCACAGCAGGATTTTGCTGTGCGAGCCAAAGCTTGCATCCGGGTGAGAGTATTGCTCGGTTAGCGGTTTAATTAAATGCTGCCAGATGGTTAAGGCCGGGTAACTACCCGTCAGTTCATGCAGGATGGCATCGAGTTTATGCTCATTGAGATTGTTGAGTGCCTCAATAATCTGGTCACTGTGCTGTTGCCATTCGTCATCTGGCTTGAAACTATGCGTTTCACTATGTAATAGATCCTTTACTTTGCTAATAGCAATGCCACGATTCAGGTGTCGTTTAATTTCATTAATAATGTCAACGTGTTCCTGAGTATACAAGCGGTGACCTTTTGGTGTGCGTCTGGGTTTTAGTAAGCCATAACGCCTTTCCCATGCACGAATCGTGACAGAATTAACTCCGGTAATAGATGACAGGTCCCGTATCGGAATAACCTCGTCTTCAGTGATTTGCTCTTTATTGTTGCTCGCCATTGTTTATTTGCCCTGTATGCTACTTCTTAAGCCAAGCCGGTATGGATAAGGATCAAAATACTCCTGACTATTTAAATAAATATCAGGATAATTTTTTAAATGATGTTTAAGCAGAGTAACCGGCGTGATCAGTGGTATTTGACCTTGTTTGTAGGCATTGATTAAATCTACAATTTCAGTCTTTTCTTCGGCTTTTAGGTATTTTTTAAAGTAGCCTAGTAGATGAAACAGTGTGTTACTGTGATTATTGCGATTAGCGAGTTTTGATAGTCCTTGCATAAACAGGCGAATAAAACGTCGCTTTAAGTCTGTAGGTGACAGCTCTTTTAGATTGGATAGTAGCTTGCCAATTTTCTGATAGTGCTCAGGGCTGTGAGACAGCATCACGTACTTGTAGCGGGTGTAGAATTTTAAAACATCTGATTTGGTCGCGGATTCATTCATCAGTTGTTGCCATTGATGATAGGCAAACACACGCAACAGAAAATTTTCCCGCAGGGAGGCATCGTTGAGCCGCTCCGCTTCTTCAACTGGTAGATCGGGGTACGCGTTAATCAACGCCTGTGCAAAAATGCCGCGACCATCTCTGGCAACTATATGGCCGGCTTCATTGTAGGTTTTGACACGAAAAACCCCGCAGCTTGGTGATTTATGTGTAAAGATGAAACCACTCAGTTGTGCAATCTGTTCAGCGCGCTTGTCAAATACTTGTTCAAGTTTCTCAGATACATCTTCCCCGGAGCGTGTAATAGCAATGGTGTTGCCATCATTGGTTTTTGCCAGATGGATAGTAGGGCGGGGCACACCCATGCCTGCTTCGAGCTCCGGGCAAATGGCTTCAAAATCAAACAGGGTTGCAAGCGTTGCTGTGCAATAACGGTTGTGTTTATGCGCACCGTCGTAGCGTACATTATTGCCCATCAGGCATGAACTTATACCGAGGCGGGGTTTGTCTGGGAGTTCTATATCTTGCATTACTGTTTCACTATATTAAATAGCGCCATTTCCTTGAGCATCGCATAGCATGAATCGCCACTCATGCTATAGGGATTGAACTTGCGGTCACCGGAATACTTGCTAACTAGTGTGCCGGTAATTTTGCTGGGGGGCAGGTAGGCCATACCCCACTCGGCAAAATCCCGCTCGACGATTTCATCGTATTTGAGAATAGCCGGGTCGTAGTGGCGATCATCGAGTAGAATTTTGTGGTAAAGCTGGTTTACATTGATACGGGAACCTTCCAGACATTGCAAAAAGTAGTCGTTGCTGTAACACAAAATACCACTGATATTGATGACCTGATTATTATCTCTGGAGTTGGCAAGGATGCTCTCAATATCCTCCTCGCCAGTAAAACGAGATGATATTTTGCTCGCGTATATCATGCGGATCAGGTGCATGGCCTACACAGCCTCCGGGTAAGGTGTAGCCAGAGCGATTATGTTGTCGGCAAACCACTTGATCTGATCGGTTTTTTCTTCGAGGGATGTCGTATCTTTTTCACCGGCGTAGGGGTCTCTAAAACCGACAATACATTCGGTTACACCAATATCTTCCAACTGTTTTACGCCGTCGAGGGTAAAAGCCTCAGCGGAGATCGCGTGTATTTCGAAGGGCTTGTGATCGGTGCCGAATTCACGGCGATAAGCATTGAGTCGCTCAATATAGGATTGTAGCGTTGCTATATCGCCACCGGCATGTATCCAGCCGTCTCCAATTCTCGCCGTGCGTTTGAGCGCAGCATCGGAGTGACCGCCAATTAAAACAGGAACCGGTTGTGTGGGCACCGGGCAGATTTTGTGTTCGGGTATTTGGTAGTACTCACTGTCGTAGCCAAAAAACTCGCCGCTGAGCAAACCGCGGATAATTTCGATCATTTCATCCATACGTTTGCCGCGTCCGGCCCAGCGTTCGCCGCAGATTTCAAAGTCTTCCGACCAGGGGCTCAGCCCCACACCAAATGCGAAGCGATTATTGGTCATTACTGCAACGGTAGCGACCTGCTTTGCCATCAGCACCGGGTTGCGTATCGGGAGCTTAACTACGCTGGTGGAATAGCGTAGTTCCGGGGCTACAGCGGAGAGGGCGGGGATGGCAGTGAGTGGCTCAAGGAAAGGTACATCCTCGAGGAATTGCCGTGTGCCATCGGCGTTATAGGGATACAGGGTTGAAGCCTCTTTCGGGTAGCAAATACTGTCGGGCAGGGTAAAACCGAAAAAACCGTGTTCCTGTACGGTTCGCGCCAGCGGTAAATAGTGCTCCGGGGGGCACATTGTGGCGTGGAAGGTAAATTTCATTTTGTGGTGCCTCTCAAAAAAAGTTGTACAAAATGTTTGATGTGCATAATTATTTGGTATAAGGTTGTACAAGTCAAGCAAATTGTACAAATATTTTTTTGCAGGAGCCAAAGTGATGAAAATGCTGCTCGAACAAAGTGGCTGGGATGAGCAACGGTTACAGTCGTATCTGGATACGACCGTTAGCCCCCTGCGTCTTGCCTGCCTGACGCCAGCGGGTTATCCAGCGGTGGTGCCGCTGTGGTACCGCTGGGATGGGCGCTTTTTCTGGTGTGTCACCCACAACAAGGCGCGTCTGCTGAAGTACCTCGCTGCAGAATCCCGGGTCGGTTTTGAAGTCGCCAACAATACACCGCCTTATTGCGGGGTACGTGGTCAGGGTGAAGTAGAAATTATTCGTGCGGAGGGTGGTAAGCAGCTTGAAGACTTACTTGAGCGCTACCTGCCATCGCTTGAGAACGACTTTACCCGCTGGCTGCTGGGCCGCAAGGACGAAGAAGTCGCTATCAAAATTTATCCACACACGTTATCTGCCTGGGATTACAGCAATCGCATGCAGATTCATCAACAAAAGACAGGTTAGGTCATGCGCTACAAAAAAGCCCTATTTATTTTTCGCCGTGATTTGAGGCTCACTGATAACTCTGCGCTAATCGCAGCACTTAATAGTGCAGATCAGGTATACACCGTATTTCACTTTGATGATGTGTTAATCAAGCCGCAGCGGCAATTTGCCAATCGCTGGCTTTATAACTGCCTTAACGACTTACAAACACAGTTATCACACCGCAAGGGCGAGTTGTTTTTCCTACAGGGCAATATGTTAAAAGCTGTACGAGAATTTATTGATGTTATAGGTATTGAAGCAGTTTATACAAATCGGGACTATACACCGTATGCCCGGAAGCGTGATGCGGCACTGCAAACACTGTGTGAAGAAACGCTACAAATTGATTTTCACAGTTTTGCCGATCAATTACTTTTAGAGCCGGAAGAGGGGCTTAAAAAGAACGGTACACCCTATACGGTTTTCACACCTTTTTTTAAACAAAACAAAACACGTCATGTTGCGATGCCACAAAGTTGCCCTGAAAGAGGTTTTGCCCGGGTATTACATACCTGTGGCCTTGAGTCGGCCTGGATGCCAGATATACTGGAGCGTAGCGCAACAGCCTATCCCGATCCCATCCGGCATTCCACAGAAAACTTATTGGCGGATATTGCTCGTTTTCATAACTATGATGAAGAGCGTGATTTTCCTGCGGCAAACGGCACAACCAGGTTATCGGTACGCTTAAAATTTGGTTCCTGCTCGATACGCGAAGCCTATCATGCTATTAGTGGGCAGTTAGGCAAGCACCATGGCCTTATTCGTCAATTGTATTGGCGTGACTTCTTTACACATATTTACTTTCATTTTCCCGATTCACGCAAAAAGCCTTTCAGAAAGAAGTATCTGAAGTTGGTGTGGTGTGAAGATCGTCAGAAATTCCAGCGCTGGTGTGAAGGGCGCACCGGATTTCCTATTGTAGATGCAGGTATAAGGGAATTGGCTAGCACGGGCTATATGCACAATAGGGTTCGCATGATTGTTGCCTCATTTCTGGTTAAAGATCTACAGATTAATTGGCGCTGGGGGGAACAATTTTTTGCAGATAATCTTTGCGACTATGATGCAGCGCTCAATAACGGCAATTGGCAGTGGGTGGCGTCTACGGGTTGTGATGCCCAGCCCTGGTTTCGGGTATTTAATCCATGGATACAGCAGAAGAAGTTTGATCCTGAATGTGAGTACATTAAAAAATGGTTGCCGGAGTTGGCGAATGTGCCTGTATCAGCGATACACGGTGCCGGTGAAACGCTACTTGAGGGCTACCATCCTCCTATGGTTGACCATAAGCAGGCGGTCAGCATTACCAAACAGCTTTATGGAGCCTGTTCCTGATGAGCGTACAAGTTGATAGCAGAACAATATACTCTCCCCTTTACCCTGAGGTTTATCACTGGCACGAAGAATTTTTATTGCCGGAAGCCCGACGTGCACTATTGCGTGATGGTCATGTTGGTCGTATTGCCTTTTCTGAACAGAAGGGTGTTGTTGTGGTTCCGTTACTGGAACCATCATTTTGTGAAAACTTTGTGGAAGAAATGAAGCATTTGCAAAATTGGTATGCAGATCAGGGAATAGCATTGGAGAAACCCAACTCAATGCATCAGAGTGGCCTGGCACTGGATAATCTTTGTATTGAAGATCTGTTCGACGGTTTGTTTTCCCGAATTCTACAGCCACTTGCAAATCAGTATTTTGCCAGCAGTGGAGGAGAGCAGTTAAACAGTTATTATCCGTTTATGGTGCACTATGAAAAGGGCAGTAATGAAGCTCTTGATTATCATGTTGATGCAAGTAATGTCACGATGAATATGTGTCTTTCCGATGAATTTAGTGGCAGTGAATTGAATTTTGCCGGTGAACGCTGTCGGGAGCACATCAACGATATACCACAATGGTATGAACAATATACCTGCTATCACAAAGTGGGCCACGCTATCATACACAGTGGTATGCATCGGCATGCTGTAAACCCTTTGCGTGGTGGGCAGCGACATAATCTGTTGCTGTGGTGTCGTCATGTTGATGGGCGCTTCTTTCACGATGATGAACGCGCTCGCGAGCAATGTGGCCAGTGTTGTTGATGGTGAGTGAATGATGCCGGAATTTTCCGGTATCGATTCGGCATCAAGGTTTGTTTCCCTTTAGCATGACAGGCTTGTCACTCGCTATGGTTTTACGCTTTTCGGCATCAGCTTGCATGGCGATAGGATGTTTTTCATCATTCAGCATTAATTCCGACTCGTTAAGCGTTCGGTATGAACTGCTATGAGTTTTATAACTAAGGTCATGTAGCTTTATTAAAACTGATACGACCTATATACAACACTTCCGGAATTGGATTGTCATGCCAGTTCGGCAGTGCGGATAATTGCTTGTTGTTAACTTCATCAACGGATATACCTTGCCAGTAATATTGGTTGATCGTTTCAATCAGGCTGGTATCGGTAAAGTTGCCTTCGCGCATAAAATCCACCCAGCTTGAATCGTGCACTGAATAGGTATATTCGCCTTTGCTAAAAACTTGCCTTAATACACGTCCATTAACATGATCGAGATGGCGGTCATGGTAGCGCAGAGCATGTTCTTTGTCGGGTAAAAGAAAAATCGAGGATAAGCGCGATGGTAAACGGTTGAAATGACGCTCGCGAAATACTTCGAAGTTATATTCCACCGCATACTTGTTCATGATGTTCATCTGAAAAGGTGTTGTCTCTCCATGAAAATCGGGATTGGGAATAAACAACAGATTGGAGCCGCCATTTATTTTTCCTGAGAAGAATTCGCCGCTTTGCTGCAACTGATGCTTAACGAGCCAGTTATCAGGATTGATCCATACATGGAAGTTCTGTGATTCTGTACCGTGAAACAGGTTATGCATATTGTGTGGCGGGGAGTGAAACCTGGTGCACTACTATAAGTAGCGTTGTTTAAGGTCTGATAAAGAGTTATAGATTGCTTTGCGGGAAGTATTTGTTAAATCTCAGGCGCATTTTTCGCCACCAGCTGTTTGCTATTTTTTCTTCGGCGCTCGCGCTGTAGGAGGGATTTGGTTCAAGTGGCAAAGGTGCTTCCATTTCGGCAAGCCATTGGTTCAGGCTTGTTTGTAATGCGTTGCGTATCTGCAAATTTTGTTCGGCAACGTTATTGCGCTCGCCAACATCATTGACGAGGTTATATAACTCCACAGCATCACTATCCAGATATTGGATCAGTTTCCAGTCGCCCTGGCGTATTACGGCTGCAGGACGCTGCTGGAAAACACGATCATTGGCATCTTCTGTCATTCCGGCGATATAGGCGGGGAAATACCAGAACAGATTTTGCCGCGGCAATTGTGCTTCGGTATTATCAAACAGCGGTGACAGGTCTGTGCCGTCAAGGTGTGGTGGTGGTGTGGCTTTGGCACTGGTTGCAAGTGTTGGGTAGAGATCAATACCTATGGTGGGAACAGCGCTTTGCTGTGCTTCAATTGTACCTGGCCACCAGAATAACATCGGTACTCGAATGCCGCCTTCATAGAGCAGTGATTTCTGCCCGCGCAAGGGTGGCAAATAGGAAATATACGTTGCCCCGCCGTTATCCGATGTCACAACAATCAGCGTGTTGTTATCCAGTTGGTGTTTTCTCAGGGTAGAGAGAATATCCGCGAGCCCGCGATCTACACTTTCTACCATGGCAGCGAATTCCTCGGCAAAAATATGCCCGCGTGTTTCGGCATCCTGTTTCTTCTGTTGATACTTTTCCAGTAGATCAGCAGGTGCCTGATAAGGAAAGTGCGGTGCGAAGTGTGACAGATAGATAAAGAACCGTTCGTTATGATGTTGTTCAATAAAGTTAACCGCCTCCTGACTGAGGCGATCTGTGAGGTATTCGCCTTTGGGGGCTTGTTCGAGTCCGGGAAGGTTATAGGGTGCAAAATAACCATTCTGCGGGTGGCCGCCGCGGTGACCGCCAATGTTAACGTCAAACCCCTGGCCTTCGGGGCCGCGCTTTTTGCCAGTACCAAGATTCCATTTGCCGATATGTGCCGTGTGATAACCTGCCGCCTGCAAAGTTTCTGCAAGGGTGACGACGGAGGGCTTAAGATACATCTTGTTAGGCGGTGTTAATACGCGACGTAAATTGTCCTCACCCATATCACCGGTAAACATCGTGTAGACATCAGTGCGCGGTGCATATAACCCGGACATAATAGCCGCACGACTCGGTGCACAGTTTGGCGAGTTTGCATAGGCATTGGTAAATACGAGGCCTTCGCTGGCGAGCCGATCCAGGGTGGGGGTTTCAATAAAAGGATTGCCCATATAGCCGACATCGCGCCAGCCGAGGTCGTCAAGCACTACGAGAATAATGTTGGGTGATTGCTGCGCTGCACTGCCAAAAGAGAACAGGCACAGTGCTAACAGAGCATGGCGCAGGCATGAGCTCACTGCGCACCTGCCAGCGGTAGTATGAAGTGCCAGAAATAGAGAAAGAACCAGGCAAAAAAGCCTGCGATCACATCGTCAAGCATGATGCCAAAGCCGCCGTGAACTTTTTTATCACACCATTTAATCGGCCAGGGTTTCCAGATATCAAACAGACGAAATAGTAAAAAGCCTGCGAGTACGGTTTGCCAGTTAACAGGAATGGCAATCATGGTAATCCAGAAACCGACCATCTCGTCCCAGACAATGCCAGAGTGATCGTGAACTTTTAAATCCTTTGAAGCTTTGTCACACAAATAAATGCCGATAGCAAAAGTTATCAGTACAAAGGCAAGATAAAACAGCAGCGGCCATTGAAAAATCAATAAAAAGATTGGCACAGCAACCAGGGTACCAAAGGTACCTGGTGCTTTCGGAGCGAGACCGCTGCCAAAGCCAAATGCGAAAAAGTGAACCGGATGTTTAAAGACTTGTAAGGTATTCATGATTGCTGTTCAAAAATGTTGATACCCTTTTATATGACTCATATCCACAATGCTGTTGTTACTATAACACTCAATATTGCCGGTGTCGGTAATGCGACCAATCTCTGTTACCGGACATTCCATGTCTTCCCCCATTTTTATGATCTCCTTGCGTCGTTCCTCTGCAACAGTAAAACACAATTCGTAATCATCGCCACCACCGAGGGCAAGTTGTTGCACTTCGGTTGGACCAAATGTATGAGTGAGCTCCGATAACAGTGGTAGGGCATCGAGATTGAGTTGTGCGCCGACACGACTGGCCTTGCAAATATGTTGTAAATCCGCGAATAACCCGTCAGAGAGGTCAATAGCACAATGGGCGCGTGTTGTTAGTGCGGTGCCGAGTGCAATGCGCGGTATTGGGGAGTAGTAACTTGCCGCAAACAGCTCAACAGCGTGTTGCAAGTCCGGCGCTTCGAGTCTGTTTGTCTGCAACAGTTTGGTATAGGCGGCAGCGCTACCCAAAAAGCCGCTGACAAAAATCAAATCCCCGTTTTTTGCACCACTGCGTTTTAAACTGCAATTGCGTTCAACTGTGCCCTGAACCTGCAAGGTAATTGATAATGGCCCGCGTGTTGTGTCGCCACCCACCAGTGAGCAATTTAATGCTGCGGCGCTGTGTCGTAGCCCTTCACTGAATG
The DNA here is from genome assembly GCA_028280345.1 of Pseudomonadales bacterium. Lineage (GTDB taxonomy): Bacteria > Pseudomonadota > Gammaproteobacteria > Pseudomonadales > UBA7239 > JANQLY01. The sequence goes on from JANQLY010000005.1 coordinate 173,084, forward strand.
CGGCAAGCCAGGTTTCATTGTATTCAGGCAAGCTCAATGCAAGAGTAAAACACAGCGGTGTGGCACCCATGGCAGCGAGGTCACTGATCGCACTGAGAAAGGCGCGCTGTGCTATTAATCCAGCATCGGCATCTACAGGAAAGTGTGTGTCTGCCAGTTGAGTGTCGATAGAGAATACCAGTTCGAGGTGTTCTGGCAATTGAATGGCGGCGGCATCGTCACCGACACCAAGCGTAATAGCGGCACCGTGGCTAGCGGGAAAAGAGAAATTGCTGAAAAAGCGCTCGATCAGCTGAAATTCATCGTGTGTCTTTTTGTTTGTGCCCATGCAGGCAGTATAATATAACCGGGATCAGGTTTTATCGCTGTTGTCTGCGTCAGCTTCAATCTTGCGCAGGGTTGGGGCAAGTTTATCCAGTACTCCGTTAATAAATTTGTGACTTTCGCTGGGCCCGAATTTTTTCGCCAGTGCCACCGCTTCATTAATTACGACCTTATAAGGCACATCAATACGACTCACAAGTTCGTAAGTGGCCATGCGCAACAAGGCAAGCGAAACCGGGTCGAGCTCCTTGAGGGTGCGGTCGAGTTCCGGCTCTATCGTGGTGTCGAGATCACTGATCTGCTTTGGTACACCATGCAAAATATCCTGGAAATAATCCAGATCAACGTGGGTCATATCGTTATCGGTGCGAAACTCCGCTTCAATATCACTGAGGTTGGCACCGGCCATATGCCACTGGTACAAAGCCTGCATTGCATAGTGGCGTGCCTTGCGCCGTTGTGCCGACAAGGGAGAGTTGGATGGCATGGTGTTGTGTCTGTCGTTATCTAGAGTTGTTTGAGCAGGTTAACCATTTCCAGCGCACTGGCAGCAGCTTCCGCGCCTTTGTTGCCCGCTTTGGTGCCGGAGCGTTCAATCGCTTGCTCGATGCTGTCCACAGTGAGCACCCCGAAGCTGATCGGAATGGCGGCGGAAAGGCTGACCTGACTCAGGCCCTTGACGCATTCTCCAGCGACATATTCAAAATGGGGAGTGCCGCCGCGAATCACTGCGCCCAATGCGATGATTGCATCATACTTATTTTGGTTGGCGACTTTCTGGGCAACCACGGGAATTTCAAAAGCACCGGGAGCACGGATAATCGTCATTTGCTTGTCGGTAATACCATGGCGGCGCAGGGTATCGATAGCACCCTCAAGCAGGTGCTCCACCACAAAGCTGTTCCAGCGGGAAACAATCAGGGCAAATTGGGCGCTGTTGGTTTTGAAATCTCCCTCGATGGTTTTGATATTGGACATGGCAATCACCTGCTGTTGGTTGTGATTCAAATGGCTATTAATAGCTATGCTAACGAATATAGGGTTTAACCGTTTCGGGCTTGTACTACATTCAAGCGCGGGGAGCGGCATTGTAATCGATAAAAAATGGGATTACACCTTTATAAATCCATTTTCTTTAAGAAATTCAAGGGATATTCCACCACTTCCACTGGAAAAGGCCGGGTCAGCGGCATTTTCACCGAGAATAAGCCGCTCCAGATAGCGAGCAATCACATCGACCTCGAGATTGACCTGTGTTCCCGATTTGTAGTCACCAAAAATCGTATTTTCCAGCGTATGTGGCACGATATTGAGCTCGAATTCTGCGCCTTCTACCCGGTTGACTGTGAGGCTTGTGCCATCAACACAAATGGAGCCTTTGTGGGCAATGTATTTGGCGAGATTGTCCGGTGCCTTGAGGCGAAAGCGTTCAGAGCGTGCATCGCTGTGGCGGCTGACTACTTCGCCAATACCATCCACATGACCGCTGACAATGTGGCCGCCGAGTCGGGTAGTAGCGGTCAGGGCTTTCTCAAGGTTAACTGCATCGCCTGGGCCCAGTGTGCCGGTGGTGGTGAGATCAAGGGTCTCTCTGGAGACATCGGCGACAAAGCCGTCGCCGGGCAGGGAAACAACGGTCAGGCATACGCCGTTGGTCGCGATACTGTCACCGAGTTCTACATCGGCGAGGTCGAGGCTGCCGGTCTGCACTTGCAAACGCAGATCGCCATTCTGTGGAACAGCATCAACAATTGAGCCAACAGCTTGAATAATTCCGGTAAACATACGAGTTCTCGCTATGACGGGTCAGAAAGAATCGGGGTGGCAGTAATGCGCCAGTCATTACCGATGGCGCGTACATCGGTAATATCAAGCTCAACTTGCTCGTTCATTCGTGTTAATGGCAAATCAAGCAAGGGGCGCGCATCGCTGCCGAGTAATTTTGGGGCCATATAGATAATCAGTTCATCAACCAGCCCTGCGCTGATAAATGCACCAGCGAGCGTCGCGCCACTTTCAATCAGTACTTCATTACATTGTTGCTCTGCCAGTTGTTGTAGCAACTGGTGTAGGTTGCCGGTGTCATTGATCAACCTGGTGGTGCCTGGCTGGTTGAGAATGCTTGCGTTGTCGGGACAGCGCCCCTGAGAGTCGAGCACAAGGCGCAGTGGTTGTTGTGCCCTGGCGGCTTGCGGAAGTTTATCGGAGCGTACTGTCAAAGCCGGGTCATCCATAAGCACAGTTCCAATACCGGTGATAATTGCACAGCTTTCGGCGCGCAGAGTTTGCACATCTTCACGTGCATCGGGTCCGGTAATCCACTGGCTCTCACCGTTGGCCATCGCAGTGCGACCGTCAAGACTCATGGCAAGCTTGCAGCGCACCCGGGGCAGGCCCTGGGTCATGCGTTTGTTAAAGCCAGGGTTGAGTGACAGACACTCGTGTTCCAGCACTGGGCCGGCAACGCTAATACCCGCAGTGCGGAGCTGTTCAAGGCCACTGCCACTGACGGCAGGGTTAGGATCCTCTGTGCCGTAGACAACCCGGCTGATGCCCGCATCAATCAGTGCCTGGCTGCATGGTGGTGTTTTACCGGTATGACTGCAGGGTTCGAGTGTGACATAGGCTGTGCTGTTGTGACGGGCTTCGGCTCCGTGTTGTGCAACACAGTCTGCGAGAGCATTAACCTCCGCATGGCCTTCGCCGGCAATTTGGTGCCAGCCTTCTCCGATAACAGTGCCGTCTTTAACGAGTACACAGCCGACCCGCGGGTTCGGGCGCGTGGTAGCGTGCAGGCCGCGTCGCGCGAGCTGTATGGCGTGTGCCATAAACGCTGTGTCCACTGAAGTGCTCATGGTATCGGGGATTATTTACTGGCGTCGGGTTGCAGCTTGTCGATTTCGGCGCGAAATTCATCGAGGTCCTTGAAGTCGCGATACACCGAGGCGAAACGCACATAGGCGACCTGATCGAGTTTGCGCAGTTGTTCCATTACCTGCTCGCCCACCATGCGTGAGGGAATTTCCCGTTCGCCTGTCGCTTGCAACTTGTGCTTGATCTGGTGAATAGCTGCATCGATGGACTCAATACTGACCGGGCGTTTTTCCAGAGCCTTGTTAAAGCCTGCGCGCAGCTTGTCTTCATCAAAAGGCACACGGCTGTTGTCGGTTTTAATAATGCGCGGCATCAGTAGCTCTGCCACTTCATAGGTGGTAAAACGTTCGTGGCAGGCGAGGCACTCACGGCGACGTCTGACCTGGTCGCCCTCGGCGACAAGGCGTGAGTCGATAACCTTGGTGTCGTCTGTGTTACAAAATGGACAGTGCATGGGCCGCGATTCTAGCATGGGCAGCCTTTAAAAGCGGCATAAACGGTAGTCTTTTAGTGTCTGGTGGTTGCCGCTTCGGAAATCCACTGTGAAAATCAGGGAAATGTGTCAATCCCTGATAGTGCAATGGCTTGATCCACCTATACTGCCGAAAAATGACATTTTATAGCCGCAAAGCTACCGCTTGATTGTAGCTGATGTAGAAGCATTTCCCCGGGTGTTAAAGCATGAACGATAGTGGTTCCACGACAAGTCAGTCCGCTCAGGCCAGCGCCGTGCCTGAAGCTGCGCGTGGGCGCATCGACAAGGCCCCGTTGATTGTTTTGGGAGTGGGCATTGTGCTCGCTTTGCTTATGGTGGTTTTTAAGCCGACGGCTCAACCTGAACCGGTAGAGGCAGCTCCGCCTCCAATGGTTGATTATATCTACGCCGATCCGCAATCCGCTCCGATTATGGTCAGTACCCAGGGTACTGCGACACCGCGACACCAGATTGATCTGGTGGCCCAGGTGGCTGGTCGTGTGGAAAGTGTTGCGCCGCATTATGCAGAAGGCGGCTTTTTTGCAGCGGGTGATGCGCTTGTACAGATAGAGTCGGCGGATTATGAATATGCACTGGTCATGGCCGAGTCACGTGTTGCCGATGCGAAGCAGTTGCTTGCGGTTGAAAAGGGTCGTGCGCGCCAGGCGAAGCGCGAATGGCGCGATCTTGGAGACGATGAAAGTAATGCGTTGTTTTTGCGCAAACCACAGCTTGCCAGCGCCGAGTCGAAATTACAGGCGACAATTGCTGATCACAAAAAAGCGCAATTGAATCTTGAGCGCACGGCGATCAAGGCGCCGTTTGATGGCAGGGTCTGGAAGAAACTTGTGGACGAAGGGCAGTATGTCACGCCGGGAACTCCGATAGCGCGTATCTATTCAACGGATCGTGTGGAAGTGAGTTTACCGCTGACTGATCGACAGGCAGGTTTGGTGGACTTACCCATGGGCTGGAAAGCCGGTGATGAAGAACATATGCCGAAGGTGACGTTTACAGCGGAGTTCGGGCGCAAGCAGCACCAGTGGGAAGGCAAAATTGTGCGCACTGAAGCGAGTATAGATATTGAAAGCCGTGTGATTTTTGCTATAGCAGAGGTGGAAAACCCGTTTGCACAAACCGGTGGCCCGGTCAGACCACAATCACCAATGTCTATCGGTTTGTTTGTTGAAGCAAAAATTGAAGGCCGGGTATTTGATAATGTACTCAAACTGCCACGCAATGCATTAACCCGCGAACAACAGATTTATACTCTCGATGCGGAAAACCGTTTGCATGTCGTTGATGTTTATGTGTTGCAGGCAAACCGTGAACAGGCCATTGTGGTTGCGGATATTCCCAAAGGAACACGAGTAGTTATCTCCCATGTGCCCTATGCGACCGAAGGACTCGCAGTAAGTCCGAAGCCATTGCCATCAGAAGAAGAGCCCTCGGGGCAGGTGCCGACACAGATGGTAAAGGAGCCGGATGAAACACCTGGTGAAGCGGTATCTGTTGAAGCTATGGGAGACAGCGCTTCGTGAGAGGCATCATCAAGTGGTTTGCTAAAAACCCGGTTGCTCCCAATCTACTTATGATCATTATCCTGCTTGGCGGGATAATGGGTCTTAATGTGATGAACAAGGAAATCTGGCCCTCGGTACCACTCGAGGTCATCACTATTTCCATGGTTTACCCTGGTGCGGGGCCGAGAGAAGTTGAACAACAAATATGCATACGTCTCGAAGAGGCGATCCACAACCTTGATGGTATCAAGCAACTAAATTCTACTGCCAAACAAAATCTCTGTGTGGTTACAGTGGATGTAGTTGCCGACTGGGATACCCAACAGCTTCTCAATGAAATAAAAATGGAAGTGGATTCGGTTAATACGTTTCCACTCGCGGCTGAACGTCCAACCATCAAACAGGAACAGTTTCGCGTCCAGGTGATGGGGCTTGCCGTTTCCGGCGAAGTCGATGAAATGGAATTGAAAACCTATACTGAGCAAATTCGCGATGAAATTGCCTTATTGCCAAGTGTGTCGTTTGTCGATGCCACGGCAATCCGTCCGCCGGAACTGTCGATAGAAGTTTCCGAGAAAGATCTGCGCCGCTACAACCTCACGTTTGACGATGTGGTCAATGCAATAGAAGGCACCTCGGTTAATCTGCCCGCCGGTAGTGTGCGTACTGAACATGGTGACATCCAGGTGCAAAGTCGCGGTCAGGCTTATACCCAGGAAGACTTTGAAAATATTATCCTCGTGAGTCGCCGAGATGGCACCCTGGTGAAGGTGGGTGATATCGCCACGGTAAAAGATGGTTTTGTCGAAGTAAATGTGGAGTCACACTTTAACGGTAAGACCTCGAAGTTTTTGCGCGTCTACGTCACTACTAACCCGAATGTCATGGAAACCACGAAAGTGGTAAAGGAATACCTTGCAGAACTGCAGGGTCGTTTGCCACCGGGGATTGATGTAACGATGTGGATGGATGTGTCGGTGATGTTTACCGGACGCATGAATCTTCTTATCGAGAATGCGGCATTAGGTTTGGTGCTGGTGTTTATTGTGCTTGTGCTGTTTTTGCGTCCGCTACTCGCTTTCTGGGTAACCGTAGGTATCGCGATTTCCTTTATGGGGACTTTCTTCCTGCTGCCTGCTACAGGTAACAGCCTGAACATGATTTCGATGTTTGCATTTATGCTAATACTCGGGATTGTGGTGGACGATGCGATCATTGTCGGTGAGGCAGTTTATAGTAAACAGCAGCGCGGGTTATTTGGTATAACCCATGCTGGTAACGCTGCGGTGCGTGTCGCGAAACCGGTGCTATTTGCCGTGCTCAGTACCATGTTTGCATTCATTCCTTCGTACTTTATGCCCGGCTCCAATGCAAAAATCGGTATGCCGATTCCGACAGTGGTGTTGTTGACGCTGTTTTTCTCGCTCGTGGAATGTCTATTGATATTGCCGGCTCACCTTGCTCACATGCAACCGGAAAAGCCACCGGCTACCGTGATCGGGGAAAAATTTGTTGCCGTACGACGCTGGTTTGCTAATGGTTTGCAGAACTTTGCATTGAATTATTACAAGCCGGTACTGGAGAGTGCGTTGAATCGCTATTTCCTGGCGATCATGACTTTTATGATGATTTTTATGTTGGCCGTGGTGTTTTATACTCAGGGTTATCTCGGCAAGTCCTTTGCACCGAAGGTACCGTCAAACTTTATTATGGTGACTATTGAGTTGCCGGAAGGCAGCCCGTTTAGCTATTCACAGGAGATTGTGCGGCGTATTCAACAGGCAACAGAAGAATTAAAACGTAACCGTCGGGAGCTGACAGGCGATGACGATGTGCTGGTAAAAAATGCTGTCACCAATGCGTCGGAAAAAACTATTCTTTATGTTATGGATCTCAAGGAAGGCGAGAATCGCAATGTCAGCAGTCAGGCAGTGGCGGAAAAATGGCGTAGCTATCTCGGCAAACTCGATAATGTTGAATCCTTCAAAATGGATTACACCATCAATGAACAGGACTCGGCAATCAAGTTGCGCATTACCACCAATGATTTTGCCGATTTGCAAGTAGCATCGAATGCGCTGCAAGCAGAGCTTGAACGATACCCCGGAGTATACGATGTCAGCGATAGTTTGCAGGCAACACGCCCGGAAATTGAAATTCGTCTCAAGCCTTATGCAAATAACCTGGGCATTACATTGCGCGATGTGGCCCGCCAGGTGCGCCAGGGGTTTTACGGTGAAGAGGTGCAGCGTATACCGCGTGGTCAGGATGATGTGAAAGTAAAAGTGCGTTATTCAGAGGATGAGCGAAGTTCAGTTGATCATTTTGCTGACATTCGTATTCGTACCCGCGATGGTCGTGAAGTGCCGTTTAACGCGGTAGCAGAAGCGGTTTATGTCGAAGGTTTTAGCACTATAGAAAGGGTTGATAGAAAACGCATGTCGGTTATTAGCGCGGAGATTGCCCAAGGCGCTGATGTTGACGCGGATAAGGTGACCAAGGCAATTATCGAGGAGAAACTTGATGAGTGGAAAAAGTTGTTCCCGGGTTTTTCGCTGAAAGCTGATGGTGTGCAACAGGAGCAGGCAGATTTTGAGGCAGCGATGATGGTTGCCTGGATTGTAACGTTATTGGCGATTTATGCGTTGATGGCGCTACCGTTTCATTCGTTCTGGCAGCCAGTCATTATTCTGACAGCAATACCATTCGGTTTTGTTGGCTCAATTGTCGGTCATACCATCTTTGGTAAAGAGATTAGTATCTTCTCATTGATGGGGATTACTGCTGCTGCGGGTGTCGTAGTGAACGATAACCTTGTGCTTATTGATCGCATCAATGAGTTGCGTGAGAAAGGTTATGCGATTCGCGATGCAGTAATTCAGGGTGCCACAGATCGTTTCCGACCGATTGTGTTAACGTCTATTACAACGTTTATCGGCTTGGTGCCGATCATGTTTGAAAAGAGCACCCAGGCTTTGTTCCTGGTGCCTATGGTAATTTCTCTGGCCTTTGCGGTTGCGCTGGCTTCACCGGTAACACTTATTCTGGTGCCTTCGTTGTATCTTATGGGCGAAAATGTGAAAGAGAAATTGCGTTTGAACTCCGGGGTTGATCGCTTCCATTCACTGGAGGACGATTGATGGAGTATTTTCGCTGGCTATTACTGAGTTGGGAAGGGCGTATCAATCGCAAGCTCTATATCTTTTCGATTATAGGTTTGTGCGCTGTATCCATGCTGCCAATACTGGCTGGTATTCTTTTTAGTTTCAATGTTTCACCGTTCTGGTTTCCGTTTTATTTTTTGTGTTGTATTGGCCCGGTTTGTGCGCTTAGTGTAAAGCGTTGGCACGATACTGGCAGACCTACATCGCGGGTATGGCTCTATCTGTCCTGGGTGGCTTTAACGATCCTGTCGCGCCTGTTTGGTTTTAGTGCTGAAAAAGATTTACAAGATCTGGGTTCCGGACTCGGCGCACTGGCAGCGCTGTTAAATCTCTGGATGTTTATAGAGCTGTGGTTGTTGCCGGGTACTATTGGCCCTAATCAGTATGGCCCGGATCCCTTGCAGCATGAAGAAAAAAATCCTGCTCTGAGTGAAGTAGATAAAGCGATTCACCTGATTGAGCCGTGGGTAGAAAGGCGGGTGCCGTTTGCACTGTCCATGCAAAAACAACTTGAATGGTGTCGTTTGAAATTATCAGGCTATGCACCCAATGATAAGCCGGCAGAAATTAGTCTTGTTAAATTGGCGGAAAAGGAATTTGATGAATGGAATGGAAAAAATAAGTTGCTTGAAATTCTCGGTGCGATTGAACAGGCAGTTAATACATCCAAAAGCTAATGCTGTTATCAGTGCAATAATATTATCTGAAAAAATTCACTTGATAGAAATATCCTCGCCTCCGGTGTAAATTGGATAAGGGTTGTTGGATTCCGGTCGTACATCGTAGTGGCGTGAGGAATAAAAGCCTTCGGCAAACGGCTCTTTTGATGAAGTCTCTTTCTGAATATTGAAATAGTTCGGTTTACCAGAGTGCGGACAGTAGTGGGTAACCAGACTCTTGCGCGTGTAATCCTTGCTGGTAATTTCGCTGCCACCATGCACGAGGCCCGCATGCCAGAATAAAATATCACCCTTTTTGGGTAAAAAAGTTTGCAGCTCAAGATTGGCGTCCTCGCAGGCGCGACTCAATCGATTGATATAACTTTCATTAACTGTGGAATCATCGATATCCCGAGACCAGATGGCTCTGCCAGTATCAAACAGTACTTCTATGTTGCGATGACTGCCCTTGTAATAGCACAGCTCTCCGGAGCCCGCTTGCACATCTTCAAGTGCTATCCAGCTTGCCGTTAGCAGAGGTGGACTATCGGTCACCACATAGGCGGTGTCCTGGTGCATGGCTTGCTGTGAGCCGTATTGAAACAGCAGCGATTGAAAAGCCAAAGGTGGCTCGTCATAAATGAGACTGAGAAAATCCGTAACCGGCTTGGCAAGGATTGCTTCCAGAGCGCTGTGACTGGGAACATAAAAATCGATGACCCGTTTGCGTCTGCCGACAATACCCCATTCACCAGGGTGATTGTACTTGCCCCCCATGCGCAATAAAATTTGCTCGCGCTTCTGCGCAGCGGTATGGAAGTCCGCCATAATGCTGTCAATGAGAATTTCGGGAATGGCGCCAGGTAGCACACAAAAACCATCAGTGATAAAACCAGTTAAGAGAGATCGATAATCTATCCCGCTTTGCAGGTGCTCTGCCTGTGCAACCCGTGCATCGATTTGCTCCAGTGCATTGGCTTCGTCAAACCAGGCTGGATCAGAATGGGAATTACTTTCACTTATATCAGTCACAATTCTTCAACGATTATTTTCACCTTGTTATGCCCCTATGTTGCCAGAAATTGTGGTTCGGGGGCAACCTTGGCGGTCAGGTCCTGGTCGTGTTCTTTCCAGCAGGTGAGATCTCTACCAATCAATTGTTCCAGACGTTCAACTTCGCTACGAACTTTTTTCTTGTGCACGATCGCAACATTCAGTGCTGGAATATGTGTAGTGGCTGATTCAATGACTTTGCGCAGATGTTTGATTTCTGCGTCACTTTCGGTGGCAAGTACACGGGTGGTTTTGGCGCGGTGAGTATAGATAACCGGGGTGTTGGCAGGCACATCTATTCTCTGTTCTTCAACATCAATGTAGCTGGGGTAGCCTGGAGATTGACAAAAGCGTGGCAGCCAGGACGGGTTGCTATGCGCTGCTGTAACAGTAAAACGATCAACGCCGAGAAAGTCGCAGACCTTGTCGACGGCAATTTGCTGGTCGGGTAAAAAGTCTTCTTCAAAAATCAGTACGAGACAGTTGTGTTGCCCAAAAATATTGAAGTAACGTTTCACGGCACGGGCATAGCGTGAGGTTTTCAAGTGGGTGCGAAAAACATAATCTTCTTCGAAACGGCTGGCCATGTTGTGGATATAGTGGGAGAAGGCCCGTTTGCACGGCTCGCGTAACATAAAAATGATTTTGGTGTCACGCCCCAGAGTACGCACGATGCGCGATACCACAAGTCGGGAGCGATAATAGGATGGAGTTATTTCTCCGATTGCAGTATGTTGCTCGGGATTCAGATGCTGGAAACGTTCGTAGTACCATTGCGGGCCGCGGTTCCAGTTGGTATTAAAATAAAAAGTTTCTTTATGTGAGGAAAGCCCTATTTGTGGATGTTGCAGCAATAGTTCATAGAGAGAAGTGGTGCCGCATTTCTCTACGCCGACACATAAGAAGTTCGGAAGTATTTTTTTCATGGCGGTATCTTAACCGCAATTGCCTCTGTCACAAAATTGCGGTTGTAATCCACAATAGCAAAAAAACCACAGCACTCTATTGTGGGCAGCTTTGAAAACATAGATATTGCCCTATGAGTGACTTTGAAAGCCCGTTCAGAACAGAGCAGCCGATGCAGCCTTACAATGAGCTGTGGGAAAAGCGCCGGGAAGTCAGTGATAAGCTCAAAGCGTTGGCCTTACAGCTGGTAACCAAACCTGGAAATATGGACAGTTTGCAGGTACTGGATAGCAAACTTGATGATGCGCTCGCTGTATTGGAAGATGAGCGTAAGCTCGAGGGGCGTCTGCAGTGGTTTGAAGATGGTGAAGATCACGGTAACTACCGGGTACTGTCGCGAGAGATCACACCGCTTGCAGGGCACAGCAATGCGGTATCACCGGCGCTGCATATCTGGTTTGATCCGGAAGCAGGTAAATCCTATGGCAAGGTAACCTGTAATTGGTTATTTGAAGGGCCGCCCAACTGCGTACACGGTGGCGTCGTTGCAGCGCTGTTTGATGATTTTCTCGGTTGCACCCAGTTGCTCTGTGGCAAAACTGGCGCTACCGGAACTCTGTCGTTGCGTTACCATCAGCCGACACCATTAAATCAGTTGCTGCGCTTTGAGGGCGAAGTGACTTCCGTACAAGGGCGTAAGATTTGCTGTGCTGGACGACTGTACGCAGGTGAGACACTCACAGTAAGCGGAGAAGGACTATTTGTTTCGATTGAAGAAGGTGTTATGAATTTGTCGAAACGCAGTTCTGATAAATCGAACCCATAGGATTCTTTGTGGCATCTGCTCCGGAGCCGGTTAAATTTGATATTCATGTGACGGTGACCGGATCGTGTAAGCCGGTTGATTGTCTGCAATCACAATGCGCTTTGTCGAAGCAGCAACTCAAGCAGGCCATGCAAAAAGGTGCTGTATGGTTGACACGAAAAAAACATACACAGCGTTTACGTCGCGTAACAAGAGAGTTACAAGCCGGTGATGAATTACATTTGTATTATGACGAAACTGTACTTGCGCAGACATCGGTGCCTGCACAACTCATTGCCGAAGAAGTAGAGTATTCGGTCTGGTTCAAGCCGTCGATGATGCTGTCTCAAGGGTCAAAGTATGGCGACCACTGTGCGATAGCACGCTACGTGGAAGTGGAAACAGATAAGCCGACGTTTATTGTGCATCGGCTGGACCGTGCGGCTTGTGGTTTAATGTTGTTAGCGCATAGCAAAAAAGCGGCGGTAGCTTTGTCTGAACTGTTTCAGCAGCGCAAAATTGAAAAACACTACCGGGTCTATGTAAAAGGGGAATTTCAGTCGGTGTCTATGGATATTGAGAGCCCGATCGACGATAAATCTGCGTTAAGCAAGGTAGAGCGTTTAAGCTATGACAAACAACGCAAGTGCAGCCTGCTTGATGTGATGATCCCCACCGGGCGCAAGCACCAGATTCGCAAGCATCTTGCTGAGGTAGGCTTTCCGGTTATTGGTGACCGTTTGTATGGAGCCGGGACAGATGATGAGAATTTGCAACTCATGGCATTTTCGCTGCAATTTCAGTGCCCTTTTAGTAATACGGCAAAAAGCTTCAGTGTGCCAGATCATTTGCGCATCGACGTGTAAGGAGTATGATCATGGTTGCTCCAGGTGAAACATTGACCAGGAAATTCTGATGGATGAAGACGAATACCACACTCTGTTTAATTTACAGCGCAATGCGCGTGATGCGGGTAACTGTGAGCAGGCAGTTGCCGTGCTCACTGACATGCATCGCCAGTATCATGATCAGGCCTGGCGGCATGTGGCGATTCACTGGCATTCGGCGTTAACTTTTTTTGCAATGAAGCGTTATCTATCCGCCTTCAAAGAGTTGTTTGTGATTCCGTTCGCACCGCCCGCATCACTGGTTCAGAAACACTTCGGTCTTGCACGCAAGGACATCTAATGAAGTTATCCTGCTTTATTACAGGCACTGATACAGATGTAGGAAAGACTCTGGTTGCTGCAGCGTTGTTGCAGCTCGCAAATAGTAAAAGCCTGAGTACTGCGGCGATCAAGCCAGTCGCTGCAGGTTGTGAACCACAGCTTATCAATGATGAGACGGTAATGACTAATGCTGATGCGCTATTGCTGCAGCAGTTCTCATCTTTAGCGCTGGATTATCACGAGGTCAATCCGGTGGCACTGGAATCCGCAATAGCACCCCATATTGCTGCGGCCCAACAGCAGCGAACAATTTCTATCGACCGTCTCGCCGGATTTTGCCGCGGAGTGCTGAGCAAAGGGGCCGACCTAACCGTCGTGGAAGGTGCCGGAGGTTGGCGTGTCCCGGTCAGTGCACGAGAGACGTTGCCTGATCTTGTGAAGCAGTTGCGATTACCCGTAGTGCTTGTGGTGGGATTGCGGCTTGGTTGTCTCAATCATGCATTGCTAAGTGCCGAGGCGATTGTGCGTGATGGTTTGCCGCTCGCGGGCTGGGTGGCTAATGGTATTGATCCAGAGATGTCAGTGCAGAGTGAAAATATTGCAACGCTGAAACATAGTTTGCCGGCACCCTGTCTCGGTATTGTGCCGCATTTACCTACTGATGTGCGTGATGAAACAAACCGGGTTGCGGCGATGGCGGCCAGCCTGGATATTGAGAGCCTGATTGAGCGGCTTTCTGTACTGCAGGGCGATTAGCTTTTTAGAAGCCCTCGTCACCGCAGGGGCCATTAGCGCCATACAAGCGGGCAAATTACTCATAGCAAAACAGCCTAAAAGGTCTATTATTATCGGATGTTTGTTTATCAATAGGTCGTAAAAAGCATGACGGATTATCAGGCACCACTAAAACAAATGAAGTTTCTGCTCCGTGAAGTTTTTGATGCACAAAATCTCTGGCGCAGCATGCCGGCAACTGCTGAAGTGAGTCCGGACCTTGTCGATGCTATTCTTGAAGAGGGTGCAAAAATTACCGAGGGCTTGCTTGCACCGATTAATCGCTCCGGTGATGAGGCGGGGGTGCAGTGGCACAGTGACGGTGTGAAAACTCCACCGGGCTTTGTCGAGGCCTGGAAAACCTATGCAGAAGGCGGCTGGATCGGGCTTGGTGGTGAGCCTGCCTACGGTGGCCAGGGTATGCCGAAAATGCTCACTGTGTTGTTCGAAGAAATGCTCTATGCGGCTAATACTTCGTTTGCGCTGTATTCAGTGTTAACCAGTGGTGCGGCGCTGGCACTTAATGCCCATGGTAGTGAGGAACTCAAGCGGCGTTATCTGCCGAAGATGTACAGCGGTTGCTGGAGCGGGGCCATGTGTCTGACGGAGCCCCATGCGGGAACAGATCTCGGCATTATTCGCACAAAAGCACAACCGCAGCAGGATGGTACGTACCATCTCAGCGGCACAAAAATTTTTATTACTGGCGGTGAGCAGGATCTGAGCGAAAATATTATTCATCTTGTGCTGGCGAAATTGCCTGATGCACCAGCGGGCCCCAAAGGCATTTCTCTGTTTCTTGTGCCCAAAGTGCATGTCAGTGATGATGGCAGTCTCGGTGAGCGCAATGCAGTAAGTTGTGGTGCAGTTGAGCACAAGATGGGTATTCATGCATCGGCAACATGTGTAATGAATTTTGATAATGCAACCGGTTATCTTGTGGGTGAAGTAAATAAAGGCCTGGCTGCTATGTTTACCATGATGAACTATGAGCGTTTGTCGATCGGCTTACAGGGTCTGGGCTGTAGTGAACTTTCCTATCAGCGTGCGGTAGCTTATGCCCGGGAGCGTTTGCAAAGTCGAGCACCGACGGGGGTTACTAACCCGGAAGCAGAGGCCGACCCGATTATTGTTCATCCGGATGTGCGTCGTATGTTGTTAACCCAGCGAGCGTTTGTAGACGGTAGTCGAGCATTTGCACTGTATACGGGTATGCAGCTTGATCTTGCGAAGTTTCATAGCGATACAGCTGTACAGGAAAAAGCTAATGGACTTGTGGAATTGTTAACCCCGGTGGCAAAGGCTTTTGTCTCTGATAAGGGCTTTGACTGCTGCGTACTGGGTCAACAGGTATTCGGTGGCCACGGTTATATTCGTGAATGGGGTCAGGAGCAATTGGTCAGAGATGTGCGCATTGCCCAGATTTATGAGGGCACTAACGGCATTCAGGCGCTTGATCTTGTGAAACGCAAGGTATTGGGTAGTCAGGGAAAACTGGTAGAGCTATTCACGGGTGAGGTAGAAGAGTTTATCGCGCAGTGTGATGAGAGTATGACTGCCTATAGTGAGCCGCTGACTCGCAGTCTTGAGGATTTGCAGCGGGCAACGGCGTGGTTGCTGGAGCAGGGTCGTGATAAACCGGATCTGGCCGGTGCTGCGTCTCATGACTACTTACATATGTTTGGTTATATAACCTATGCTTATTTATGGGCGCAGATTGCGCAGGCCGCGAGGCAGGCTGACACCACAACAACTGAGCTCGGTTTTTATCAGGTGCAGATAGAGACAGCTGATTTCTTTTTCCAGCGTTTGCTACCACAATCACGGGCACATCTTGAAGCTGTATTGTGTGCACCGGAATTGTTGATGGAGGTAGATGCGGAACAATTAAGCCGCTAGTGATATGTAATGAAGTGAGTGATCTGTTAGCAAGCAGATGAAGCACAGGAGTTTTGCCGCTGATAATGGCAACAACAAACTATAGAGATGTTCTAACCCGACTGCTGGATTATTTTATCCCGCAGGCGATGACTGCTGATCCGGCTAGTTATACCCGTGCACAGATTCTTGTCGGTGTTGTTCTCGTCAATCTTTTTTTGTCATTGCTAACAATCATCGGTATTACGTTGTGGATGAACTTGAATACGTTCAATTACATAGTTGCCTATGCGATTGTTGGTCAGTGTGTTTTTTTATACTCTCTGTCGTTGTATTGTCTTCGTGTGAAATCCCGTTTTCTTCTGGCGGGTAATATCACAGCGTTTTCTATTTATAGCACCGTGTTGGTTGCTGTACTGATTACCGGTGGTTATAGTCTCTCGCCGTTTATGCAGATGTTTATTTTGGTGCCAGTGTCTGTCTTTTTGCTTGTTGGATTAACTTCGGGGCTATTCTGGTCAGTGTTGATTTTTCTCTCGCTGTTCGCGTTGTTGTTTGTTGAAAGAATATTAGGCTTCGAGTATCAACTATTGCCACAACGGGATATTGATACGTTTAACAGGTTTTTGCCTTTTATTATCATGAGTATGATTATTACCGCGCTGGTCATTTATGAACTTGTCAGCGAGAGTTTGAAAAAACAGCTCAATCGGGAGAAAAACCGTTTTGCGTTCAAGGCAAGTCATGATTCACTAACAGACTTGCCAAATCGCGAAGAATTTTATGAGCGTTTGCGCCACGGTATTAGACAGTGTGCAGTGGATAACAGTCGTCTGGCTCTTGCTTATATTGATCTCGATGGTTTTAAACCGGTTAACGACACCTATGGGCACCATGCCGGTGATAAGGTGCTTAAATCTATCTCGCATCGTATCCGTAACGAACTACGGCACAACGATACTATAGCGCGACTTGGTGGGGATGAATTTGCTCTGATTTTGACAAATCTGAAACAGGATACAGACATTACCCGTATTGTAACCAAGGTACTCGGTCTTATTGAAAGGCCGGTTGAGATCGGAGCCGGGAAAGAGGTGTCGGTTAGTGCCAGTGCTGGTATTGCGGTGTGTCCGCTTGACTCCACGAACTCCGAACAACTTTGCCAGCTTGCAGACCGTGCAATGTATGAGGCGAAAAATCGCCACAATACTTTTGAATTTGTGACCAGCGAACTGGCTAGCTAAACATCTCCATCAGTTCCATACCTGGCTCGTCAGCACGCATAAAGGCTTCGCCGACGAGAAAAGTATGCACATCATGACCGCGCATAGCCTTGACATGTTCAATACTGTGAATACCACTTTCTGTTACAACGATACGATCGTCAGGAATTGCTTCAAGCAGGTTATAAGTCGTATCGAGTGTGGTTTCAAAGGTATGCAGATTGCGGTTGTTAATACCAATAAGGCGATTGTCGACCTTCAGCGCAGTTTCCAGTTCTGCGCCATCGTGGACTTCAATCAATACATCGAGCCCGACCTCCACAGCACAGCCGTGTAAATCCTGCAATTGTTGCTCTGAAAGCGCGGCAACAATCAGTAAAATGCAGTCGGCACCGATCTTTTTTGCCTCGTATATCTGGTAGGAATCAATGGTGAAATCCTTGCGCAGCACTGGCAGGGATGTGGCTTGGCGAGCCTGCTGTAGATATTCATCATTGCCTTGGAAGAAATCGATATCCGTTAATACTGACAGGCAAGCCGCGCCGCCTTTTTCATAGCTTCTGGCGATTTCTTCCGGGTAAAAGTTTTCTCGAATCACCCCCTTGCTGGGCGAAGCTTTCTTTATTTCAGCAATAACCGCTGCGCTGTGATTAGCGAGCTTTTTTTCTATGGCGCTAACAAAACCGCGTCCAGGTTTGCTGTCGCTACAGTGTTGTTGCAGCGCTTGCAGCGATACCTGCGCTGAGCGTTCATTAATCTCTTCTGCTTTGCGGTCAAGAATCTTTTTTAGAATCGTCGGTGTACTCATAACTACTATCGCGAATTTGTGCGGCTATTTGCCAAGCTGTGAAGTAAAGGCGGCAAGTTCTTTCAGGCGCTCGTAGGCAGTGCCTGTACCAATAATATCCTGGGCTATTTGTACGCCCTGCTCAAGATTACTGCACATATTGGCCGCGTAGATACCAGCGCCAGCGTTGAGCGCTACAATATCGGCGGCGGGGCTGTTGGAATCGGTCAGAGCCTGTTTGACTTTCTCCAGACTCTCCTCAACGCTGCTGACAACCACATCGTTGAGATTGCCTTTGGCAAGGCCAAACTGCTCTGGAGAAATGGTGTATTCAGTAATATCACCATCCTTGAGTTCGACCACATAAGTGTCCGCAGCAATACTGATTTCATCAAGGCCATCCGCAGAGTGCACAACCAGCACATGACGACTGCCGAGTTCTTTTAAGACTTCTGCGAGGGGTCTAAGCCACTGCTTGTCAAACACACCGAGCACCTGGTTTGGTGCGCCAGCGGGGTTGGTCAGTGGGCCGAGCACATTAAAAATGGTGCGCGCGCCGAGCTCCTTGCGTGGGCCAATTGCATGCTTCATCGCGCTGTGGTGATTGACGGCAAACATAAAGCCAACGCCGAGTTCTTCTACACAGCGTGCGACTTCCTCGGGACTGATAGCAAGGTTAACGCCTGCACTTTCGAGCAGGTCGGCACTGCCGCTTTTGCTGGTGATGGAACGGTTACCGTGTTTGGCAACCTTGCCATCGGCGGCGGCAATCACAAAAGCACTTGCGGTAGAGACATTAAATACACCCTTGCTATCACCGCCGGTGCCGCAGGTATCGACAAGGTTTTTATTATCGCCACTGATTTCAACTCTGGCAGCGAGATCGCGCATAACTTGTGCTGCTGCGGCGATTTCGGTAACGCTTTCACCTTTCATGCGCAGACCGATAAGAAAGCCGCCGACCTGTGCTTGAGTGGCTTCGCCAGTCATCACCTCGCGCATCGTATCAGTCATTAATTGCTGTGACAGGTCGCGGCCTGCAAGAATTTCATTGACGGCGGTTTGAATATTCATAGTGCTGTCCTGTGCTGAATGTAATGTCAAAGGTTGAGAAAGTTTTGCAGTAGATCATGGCCGTGTTCGGTCAGGATCGACTCCGGATGAAATTGTACGCCTTCTACGGCGAGAGTTTTATGACGTACCCCCATAATTTCATCAACGGAGCCGTCGGCGTGCTGTGTCCATGCGGTAATCTCCAGTTCATCGGGTAAGCTGTCTTTCTCAATTACCAGCGAGTGGTAGCGTGTTGCTTCAAACGGATTGGCTAATCCTTTGAATACGCCGCTATTGTTGTGGTAAATCGGAGAGGTTTTGCCATGCATAACTTTGCTTGCGCGCACAATATTGCCGCCAAAAGCCTGGCCGATGCTCTGATGACCAAGACAAATCCCGAGCAGGGGAAGCTGCCCGGCATACTTTTTGATCGTCTCAATCGATATACCTGCTTCATTCGGGGTGCAGGGTCCAGGTGAGATCACAATGCGCTCGGGCTTGAGCGTGTCGATTTCATCAGTGGTGATTTCATCGTTGCGATAGACCTGAACATCAGCTTTTAGCTCACCGAGATATTGCACCACGTTGTAGGTAAACGAATCGTAGTTATCAATCATCAACAACATAACTATTCTCCCGCTTGTGCATCAGCACTGTGGTTAACCATGGAAACTGCCTTGAAGATAGCGCGTGCCTTGTTCATGGTTTCTTTCCACTCCAGTGCCGGTTGTGAATCGGCAACTACACCGGCACCAGCCTGGATATACAGGGTATCTTCTTTGATAACGGCAGTGCGAATCGCAATCGCTGTATCCATATTGCCGTTCCAGCCGAGGTAGCCAACCGCGCCACCGTAGACGCCACGTTTTACCGGCTCAAGTTCATCGATAATTTCCATTGCGCGAATTTTTGGTGCCCCGCTCAGTGTGCCTGCAGGCAAGGTGGCCTTGAGTGCATCAATGGCGCTGAGATTGTCGCGCAGTTTGCCAGTGACGTTGGAGGTAATGTGCATTACATGGGAATAGCGCTCGATCACCATCTTGTCAGTGAGTTTTACAGAGCCAATATCGGCCACACGACCCACATCGTTGCGGCCGAGATCGATCAGCATCAGATGTTCGGCAATTTCTTTCGGGTCAGCGAGCAATTCCTCTTCCAGAGCTTTGTCTTCTTCCGGGGTATAGCCGCGGCGGCGTGTACCGGCAATCGGACGTACAGTGACGGTTTCGTCTTCGAGGCGAACCAGTATTTCCGGGGAGGAGCCGACAATATGAAAATCACCAAGGTTAAGGCAATACATATAGGGCGACGGGTTGAGATTGCGCAATGCCCGGTAGAGGTTGAGTGGTGGTGCAGCAAACGGGATCGACAGGCGCTGGGATAACACAACCTGCATGGTGTCGCCGTCAAGGATATAGTCCTTGATGCGATCGACAGCGGCTTCAAATTTCTGCTGTGAAAAACCGGACGTGAAGTCCTGCTCCTGATCAGGCTTTTGTCCGGGTGTTTCATGCTGCAAGTGGATTGGTGCGCTGTCGGCAAGTGGTTTGCGCAACAAACACTCAAGCTCATCAAGGCGGCGTTGGCCATTTGCATAGGCATCAGTCTGCTGCGGGTCGACATGAACAATCAGAATCAGTTTACCGGCAAGATTATCGAAGACCAGCACTTCCTCGGACACCATCAGCAAAATATCCGGCGTATTCAGCTCATCCGGCGGAGTGGTTTGTTGCAGATGTGGCTCGACATAGCGCACGGTGTCGTAACCGAAGTAACCAACAAGGCCGCCCGTAAAGCGCGGTAGTTCCGGTAGCACGGGAATGTTAAAAGACTGCTGAAATGCCTCTACTTGTGCCAGCGGATCATCGTGTTCGGCAGATTCAATCACTTCGCCGTCGATCTCAAGACTCACCTGTTTACCCGAAATTTTCATTACCTTGCGGCAGGGTAGGCCGATAAATGAGTAGCGGCCCCATTGTTCACCGCCTTGAACAGACTCAAACAGATAGGAATAGGGGCCATTGGCGAGTTTCAGGTAGCTCGACACCGGAGTTTCAAGATCAGCGAGAACTTCCCGGTAGATCGGGATGCGACTATAAGTGTCAGTAGCGGCGATTTCGGCGAAACGCTCGGGGCTGACGGGGTTGTTTTGTGGTGTAGTGGTCATGGTAATTCCCTGGAAGCGGTATTATCGGGCAAAGCGCGATAAAGGTAAAAATGTTGTAGAACAGCAATTAACAGGCAGGAATTACCATCGCCAACGGCAGGCGCCCTGGGCGGTTTTGAGACTTTTTTGTAAACGAACAGGTCGCATCGTCATTTGTATGAAATAAATTGGTGTCTTCAGGGGGCTAAGTCTAATGTATCTCGTCGGGGCAGAAAAGGGGCGGAGTGGGTTTTCCGCCTATTCGTTTACTAACCCTACTCACCTTCGTCGAATTTATTGGTAATGAGGGCGCTGATTGCGTCGAGAGCTTCCTGCTCGTCTTCACCATCACAACTGACTTCGAGGCTTGTGCCCTGAGCGGCGGCGAGTAGCATCAGCGACATAATGCTCTTGCCGTCGACACTTTTGCCGTCTTTGCTGACGGTAATTCTGGCGCTGAACTTGGTGGCGGTACTGGCTAGCTTCGAGGCAGCTCGGGCATGTAAGCCGAGCTTGTTGATGATTTCAAGAGTCGCTGATACCACGCTGTTGCCCTTTTGGAAATGTTAACCATCCTTGCCGCCGATAAGATGCTGAAAAATACCTCCTGGGATTATTCAGATTGCTTCCCGCTGGCGAACTGCCTTGTATATCCTGTTTTGTTTAAGGCTGTTGCCGTTCAGGGTGAATGGTCCCCGATCTCCTTGTGCCGTACCTGTACGTTAGCAAACTTTTTGGCAAAATGCTGCTGCAAGGCTTCAGAAATGTAAACAGAGCGGTGTTGACCGCCAGTACAACCAATCGCAACAGTCAGGTAATTACGACTGATAGAGGTGAATTGCGGCAGCCATTTTTCAAGATAGGCGGTGATATCGTCGAGCATGGTTTTGACACTGTCCTGCCCGCCGAGGAAATCAATAATCGGCTGTTGAGTTCCGTTGTATTCGCGTAACTCCTTGTGCCAGTAGGGGTTGGGCAAACAGCGTACATCAAAAACAAAGTCTGCATCCACCGGGACACCACGCTTGAAACCGAAGGATTCAAACAGTATGGCAAGCCCGGGGGAATCGTGTTGTGCAACACGTTGCTTGATGAGATCGCGCAGCTCGTACAGATTTAGGTCGGTGGTGTCGATGACCAGATCGGCGAGGGTTGCAATGGGTTCAAGTAAGGATTTCTCGCGGCTGATAGCTTCACGCAGCCCTGTGTTCTCATCACTGAGTGGATGTTTGCGGCGTGTTTCGCTAAAGCGTGTAATAAGCGTAGAGTCTTTTGCGTCAAGATAAATAATCTCACATTGCACATCAAATACTTTGATCTCGGATAGCAGGGCAGGCAGGCGCGACAAATCTTCAATCATATTGCGCGCGTCGATACTTATTGCAATACCGTCAGGACTGTTCTCGGCCTGCTTCATGTTTTCCACGAGTGGGCGTAGTAAACCGGCGGGTAAGTTGTCAATGCAATAAAACCCTGCATCTTCCATGACATGCAGCGCGGTACTTTTGCCGGAGCCGGAACGACCACTAATAATAACAATTCTCAAAGGCTTGCCAGTGGGTTGTTAAAGTCAGGTTTGATTATAGAGATAAACGTTTAAAAATAAACTCGGGAATATGTTGGATAATTAACATAATGTAGCGCCAGAACCAGGGAGTATAAAGTGTACCCTTGCGTTTGCGGATAGCCTTCTCCATATCTTCGGCAATTTTTTCCGGCTGCGCCCAGAGCGGACCTTTATCGTAGTGGCTTGTCATCGGTGTATCGACAAAGCCGGGTTTCACCGTCACGATTGTGGCGTTTGTTGCCGCGAGGCGGTGACGCAAGCCGTCGGTAAATACCGACAGGGCTGCTTTGGTTGAACCGTAGATATAATTACTTTGCCTGCCGCGATCACCGGCGACAGAAGATACCATTAGCAGCGCCCCGCTATTGCGTTGTTTATAGTGGTTGCCAAGCGCATTAGCGATTTCAATAGCGCTCAAGGTATTTACTTCATACATCTTGCGACTTAGCGAATTGTCTTGCTCGGCATCAGCCTGTTCAAACATTACTCCCTGGGCAATAACGGCAATGTCGATATGTCCAAGCGCGGTAATTGCTGTGTCGACAAGGGTAGTGTAATCCTGCGCGGCACCCAGATCACTACAACAGGTGCTGACTTCACTGGCGCCGCGGGCGAGCAGATCCTGTTTGATTGCCTCAAGTTTTGTTTCGTCCCTGGCGAGCAAATAAAAGCACGCCTGCTGTGTGGCATAGCGGCGCGCAAAGGCTTGCGCGATGGCCGAGGTGGCACCACTGATAAAAATTTTTTGTGTATTCTGCATGGCGGAAATTTCCCTGGTAGTTATACGGCAGGTGGTTGTACCCGACGCCAGAAACTGGAAGAAAACTTCGGGTCAATGTGAGGTATAAAAGTATCGAGCTGTGGGTAACCCAGTGCAAACATTTCTGCAGTCATGCGCGAATCCTTGGCCGGATAGAGTGCACCACCAGCATTTTTTACAATAACGTCGAGTTCGTTACACAGCTTTAAGGTGGCCTCACCGCGGTTTGGAAAATCCAGCGCAAGAGTCAGGCCCTTGCGCGGGAATGACAACAAACCTGGGGATTGAATATCACCAAATTCTTTTAGCACATTGAGGGGGGAAGGCTGACCGGATTTAGCAATAAGCGTTAGCAGTTCTTTCATCGCATCGACGGCATTATCGATCAACACGCACTGGTATTGAATAAAACCCTTTGGGCCATAGAGGCGGTTCCAGTTCAGTAGGGCATCAAGCGGGTAAAAGAAATGATCGTAATCAATGCGGCTGCTCTTGCTGCGCCCGCCAAGCTTGCGAAAATACAGGTTATTGAATACAGAAACTGATAATTTGTTCAGACAGCCTGGGGGAAAGGTGAAGGGTACCGAGCGTAATTTACGCAGCGTATGGTTTTTCTCTGCACTGTGGCTGGTGCAGTGATTGCCGCGAGTAAAAATGCCGCGACCCAGTTGTGTGCCGCTGGCCAGACAGTCAATCCAGGCGACAGTGTATTGGTTATCGGCGGCGGACTGCTCAAACAGGTTTATACATTCATCCAGATTGGCAAATTGGATGCTCTCTTCCTGAATAAAGGCATTCTCGATGGGGATCAACTGAATTTCTGCCCAACTGATAAAACCGGTCAGACCGAGGCCGCCAATGGTAGCGGCAAACAGCTCAGGGTTTTCGTCGCAAGAACAAATTAAACGTTCACCACTACTGCGCAGCAATTCAAGCTGTGTGATATGGCAGCCAAAGGTGCCCACATGGTTGTGGTTTTTACCGTGTACGTCATTGGCAATCGCACCGGCAATAGTGACGTATTTGGTGCCAGGGGTTACGGGAATAAACCAGCCGCGAGGGACAATCACGCTGAGAATGTCTGCCAGAGTTACACCGGCTTCGCAGCGCAGTACACCACGCTCACCGTCAAACGCAATAAACCGGTTCAGATGTTCTGTGCTGATGAGGGTGCCATTATTATTCAGGCAGCTGTCGCCGTAGCTACGTCCGAGGCCATAGGGTAATAGTGGTTCGGTTTGTTCGAGAAATTGTGTGTCCTGTCGCCAGGCAGGGCTTTCTATATCGTGCTGGTAGTGAAAGTATCGCCCCCAGGATTGATACGCCGCATGAAATTTCATTGTCGTTAGCCGCTAATAGAATGTGGCAGAGACGAGAATGGCGCTGGCAATCAGGAAAATCAGCCAACTGACCCGATCTTTCAAGGCGAATACTACGGGGTCATCGTGCATCTTGCCGCGCCCGGTCACCAGCCACACGCGCCCGAGCCAAATCAGCAATGTCGGACAGAGTAGCCACAGGTGTCGCGGGCTATTATAAAGAGTTTTGACATTGTGGCTGTCGATATAGAGTGCAAGTACCAGTACAGCGGCAATAGAGGCGGAAGAACCGAGTGAACGCAGGGTACTAATGTCAGGAGCGAGGTATCCCCTGGCTTTTACCGGAGCATTGGTATTCTGTTCGAGATATAACAGTTCAGACAATCGTTTAACAATGGCGAGGCTGAAAAACAGGAACGACGAAAATGCAATCAACCAGAAGGTTGGTACAGTATCAATCGCAACGGCACCGGCGAGTACACGAAGCGTATATAGTCCTCCTAGCACCGAGACGTCGAGAATCGGGATTTGTTTGAGGCGCAAACTGTAGAGATTGGTCAGAATAAAATAAATAACCAACAGCGCAATAAATTGCGTTGTTAACAGCAGGGACAGTGAGCCGGCTATGGTGAGCAACAATAATGCTAGTAGAAAACCGATAACGATGGATATTTCGCCACTGGCGAAAGGGCGTGATTTCTTGCGGTGATGTTTGCGGTCGGCCTCAAGGTCGAACATGTCATTCACAATGTAGGAGAACGATGCACAGCAGCTAAAGGCAATAAATGCAGCGAGCAAGTGCATAATGTTGTCATTATCAAACAGTGTGTGAGAGGTTAATGCCGGAATAAATAGCAGGGCATTTTTTGTCCACTGGTGAATGCGAATAGCTTTGAGGATGGTTTTCAAGCCTATCGAGCGCGTATCAAATATTTCTGAAAAGTTATGACGTCGATGTAATTTGTTGCCCAGCGATCTATCGGCATTAACCAGTATTTTCTCCCGGCTGATATCCCAGATCGGAGTGTCGACAGCAGCATTGCCAGCATAGTCAAAGTTATTTTTGCCGTAGATTTTTTCAAGCAGTTCGGCCTTTTTGTGGC
Source organism: Pseudomonadales bacterium (assembly GCA_028280345.1). GTDB lineage: Bacteria > Pseudomonadota > Gammaproteobacteria > Pseudomonadales > UBA7239 > JANQLY01. The sequence goes on from JANQLY010000005.1 coordinate 198,646, forward strand.
CGGTAAGATTGTATTCAGAGGTTGCGTGGGTTTGTTTGAATAGACCGTAATGATCGGCAATGGCATTTGCGGTCTTCTCATGGCAGCCAGTGACGAGAATCAGTTCGCGTTTTTTGTCGTACTGTTTTTGTAAGAATTCAAAAAAAGTTTCATTGCGAGGTAGCAGGGCTACATTAAGTTGAAAGTTTTTCGATAAATATTCTTTCAGGTGATGCTTGCCCTTTAGTAGCAGGAACGGTAGCAGCAGAATGATCCACGGTTTTTGTTTAATGCTCGCGAGGAACAGCTCATGCAATGTATCGGTTTTGAGTAGAGTGCCATCAAGATCTACACAAAGCGGTATATTATTGTTTGTCTGTGTACTCATCATTAAACAGGGAATTAAGTATCAGTGCTCAACTTCGATGTATTGCCCAGCCACAATATTGCCAGTAAACCGAGTATGACCGCAAACCAAAGTGTTGCGAGGCGACACAGCAGGGTTGCGGTAATCGCATCGGCATCGCTCAGACCGGTGGTGACCAGCAGTAGATACATCACCACATCGGCGCTGCCGAGCCCGCCAGGCAAGAAAGAAATGGCGCCGGCAATCATGCTAATGGCAAAAATGCTCATGTAAACCGTTATCGGCGCTGTTCCGCCGAGATACTGTGCTAGCCACGCAAAGGCGTAAGCCTCAGCTGACCATGAAATAAACCCGAGGATTGAGCCCCCCAGCAATGGTTTAACCTTGAGGAGCGTTGCCGAGCGCTCAATAAAAACTGGCAGGTAGTCGAGAGCTTTTTGCACGATGCCGAGTTTTATAACGCGAAAAATCGAGGCAATTGAGGTGAGTAGCCGCGGCTGATTGATAAACACAATAATAGAAACAACCAATAACACTACCGCAATGCCCATGAGACGAATACGATCATCTTCAAAGGTGTAAAAAGCAGCAGACGCAAGCAAAACACCGGCCAGGGCATCGCTGGTGCGCTCGGATAACAAAGTAGCGAAGGTGTGTGTATTGTTAACATTGTGGCGCTGTTTGAAATAGAGACAGCGAATTGCCTCGCCGGCCTTGCCAGGTGTTGTGGTCAGGGCAAAGCCGGAAAAATAACACAGCAAACCGTCCATCACTGGTGTCTTGTCGCCCAAAGTGGCAAACAGAAAGCGCCAGCGCACATAGCGCAATAAATAGTTCACTATAGAAAGGGTGCAGAGAAAGGCAAAGCCGGTGAAACCGACATGTGCAATGGAGTTAAAAATCGCTTGCTGGTCACGCAGCCCGATCCAGAGACCAAACCCCAATACCGTCAGAACGATGGTGTATGTCAGGTAGCGAAAATCATTCATATAATTACATCTGGACAGGAGTCAAATGCGATAGAGTTATTATTGATTCAGCCGCATCATATCATATCGAAGTGAGATATAATGCCCGCCTTTTTGGTAGTCCATTGGTAAGTATTCCATATGTCTGAGTCTTCACCTGCGGGTAGTAGCGATCGCCGCACTTTTGCCATTATCTCCCACCCGGATGCCGGTAAAACCACCATCACCGAAAAGCTGCTGTTGCTTGGCAAAGCAATACAGGTGGCGGGAACTGTCAAAGGCAAGAAAAGTGACCGCCATGCAACGTCGGACTGGATGGGCATGGAGCAGGAGCGCGGTATATCGGTAACTTCTTCGGTGATGCAGTTTCCCTACAAGGAAAGAACCGTCAATTTGCTCGACACACCGGGCCACGAGGATTTTTCCGAAGATACCTACCGTACATTGACAGCGGTGGATTCTGTTTTGATGGTGATTGATGGCGCGAAAGGCGTGGAAGATCGCACGATCAAATTGATGGAAGTATGCCGCCTGCGCGATACGCCAATTTTGACCTTCATTAATAAAATGGATCGTGATATTCGCGACCCGATTGAAGTGATGGACGAAATTGAAGAAGTTCTGAAAATCAATGCTGCGCCAATTAACTGGCCATTGGGCATGGGGAAGGAATTCAAGGGTGTCTACAATCTGTACAGCGATACGATTCATGTTTTTCAGCAGGGGCAAGGTAGCCAGTTGCCGGATGACATACGAATCAGTGGTATAGAGAGTGATGAGGCGAAAGAGTTGCTAGGGCCCTATCACAGTGATGCGCTTGAAGAAATCGAACTGGTGCGGGGAGCTACTCACGAATTCGAGATTGCGGAGTACCTGGCCGGTCGTTTGACACCGGTTTTTTTTGGCACAGCATTGGGAAACTTTGGTGTACGCGAAATGCTCGATTCCTTTGTAGATTGGGCTCCACCGCCACAGCATCGTGATGCGGGTGCACGTACTGTTGAAGCTGATGAGAAAGCATTCAGTGGATTTATCTTCAAGATACAGGCCAATATGGATCCAAAACATCGTGACCGCATCGCGTTTATGCGTGTGTGCTCCGGCACCTACCGCAAAGGTATGAAAATGAAACACGTGCGTATAGGCAAGGATGTGAAAATTGCTGATGCGGTGACTTTCCTTGCCGGGGAGCGAGCTCATGTAGAAGAGGCTGTATCCGGGGATATTATTGGCTTGCACAACCACGGTACGATTCAGATTGGTGATACCTTTACCGAAGGAGAAGAGCTTAAGTTTACGGGTATTCCCCACTTCGCACCGGAGCTGTTTCGCCGTGTACGCCTCAAGGATCCGTTGAAAATGAAGCAGTTGCAAAAAGGCTTACAGCAATTGTCGGAGGAGGGGTCAACCCAGTTATTTATGCCAATTAATAACAATGACCTGATTGTCGGTGCTGTTGGTGTATTGCAGTTTGAAGTGGTGGCTTATCGACTGAAAGATGAATATAAGGTTGAGTGCATCTACGAAAACATCAATGTTCACACGGTGCGCTGGGTGGAATGTGACGATGAAAAGATGCTCAGCGACTTTAGAAAGAAAGTGGGTGACAATCTCGCTATCGATGGAGGCGGCTACCTGAGTTACCTTGCCCCGAGCCGAGTCAATCTGGGTTTAACGGAAGAGCGTTGGCCGGATGTTCGCTTTTCTCCGACCCGGGAGCACTGACTCTTTAACTACAGTCCGATATTCTTGAGTTGTTTTTCAAGTTCTGCAATGCGCTTTTGTCCATCGGTAATTTTTTGTCGATAGGGGCGAAGATCAATACCGATTGGTTTACCTTTCATATTCTCAGCGTTTTCTACGGTGGCTCTGAACTTGGCCGCGCGCCATTGCTTTTTGATTGTTTGATTTGCCCAGACTCCATCGGGTTTGGTATACAAAGGAATATACTTTGATTGCTTGGGACGCAGGCCGATAGCAACGGAGTAACTGAAGTCCTTGGAGACAACTAAATTGCCATTGCTGTCGTAGAGATAGCCTTGAAAAAATAAACGGGAAATCCTTGCGTTCGTGTTGTTGGTCACCTTGAAGTCAATTTGCGGGGCATCACCTTTGATCCAGTAATAGCGAGGTTCGGTGATCACAAGCTTTTTCAGTTGATCGTTCTCGGGTTCAAGCTCGGCAATTTCTGCTTCAGCTTCCTTGATGCGTTGTTTGGTCAATTCGATTTCGTCGAGAAACCATTTGCGCTTCTTTTCCAGTTCTATTTCTGCAGCGACAATAATTTCTTTGGCATTCATGCCTTTGATGCGGCCATAGGCGATATTCGCAGCGACTTCCTCGTTACCGCCAAAGGTATTGCGTTTCTGGTATTCAAAGCCCGCCCCGGTGAGTAGGTCTATGGATTTTTGCAACGCGGCTTTCTGGTCGTCGGGTGCTCTATCGAGCACTTTGGCAACACTGGCTTCAAAGGTTTCAAACGAATCCCCATCGACAATCGGTGGTTTGAGGATGAGCCAGGTAATTAAGCCGATAATAGCCAACAGAGCAGCGGCACCGGTGCCGATTTGTGTTTTTGAAAGCTCTTTGAATTTCGGCATGTGGACAGAGGGGATATGAGCATCATCAAGTTTAAAAGCGGCTTTTTCCAGCAGGCTGGACTCTTCCGGCTCGCCAATAACTTCGAGTTCGACTTTGCACTCAAGACCAGCGTTAAGCAACATTCTGGTGAGCTTGTCCGCAGGAGCCTTATTGGGGAAACTCTTGATGACTCTGCCCGGTTGTAACAGGCGTTTAGTTGCTTCCACGCCTTGCTTGAAAAACTTGGCCATCATCTCAATGGCCTGCTTTTCATTTTTGGTAAAGTTTCCAGTAAAAACGACGTTATAGACGGTTTCTTGTTGCTGGGTCTCGGCTTCCTTGTGGGCAATTTGCACCATTTTAGCCGCAAGGGCATCCTTGGCTCCCTGTAGGCCCCGTGTTACGGAACTTGCACCACTGTCATCATGACTTGCTTTATTCTCGTCATTGTCGCTCATTATTGTGTCCCCTCACTCAAAACAATAATCTCGCAGGGTATTTTTACCACCCATTGCTGGCGAAAGCCAGCCCGGGGCATGCAGCCCGGCGGGCAATACCGCATTCTGTCGCAACAACTACTGATACACATTAAAAATGTATTCGGGTTTGAATTAAGGGGGAATTCCTGTAATGTTGACGGGGTTGTTCAGGCCGGAGATTTAGCAGGCTGCCAGTCCCTAATTGTGAGCAGTCACAGGGAATGCTTGTGTAGACCGATGATTTATAAATGGCTACAAGCTTATGTTAATAAAATTGGGTAAACACTTCGTCAGATTCTTTTTATTTTTAACTTTGCTTCTCCTGTCCACATCAGGTTTTGCAAGTATTTTGCAACCGTTTGAGTTTACTGGCGGTGAGTCTCCTCTTGTAAATCAAGTCAGCTATCTGGTTGATAGCAATGGTGAATTGCCTGTAGAAAAGGTTGTACGTGGACATTACGATCAACAGTTCTCGCGTTTTGAAACTCGCTCTACTATCGCGCAGAGCAAGGATACCTGGTTCCGAATAGCTGTGCATAATCAATCTGCGTCAAAGCAGCCATTATTTTTGAACCTCCAGGGCGTATTGTTTACCGAAGCTGAGCTGGTTTATATCAATCAGGATGGTGAACTCGAACGCTCAATCAGTGGTTTGAAATATGACTTTTCCACGCGGCCTGTTAGCAGCCAGTATCTGAGCTTTCCCTTGCCGGTTACGCACGGTGAAAGCCAGGTTTTCTATCTGCGCATTCTTACGCCGTTCAAAATTTACTTTTCACCGACGATAACAGACTGGGAATCTTTTGTTGCCGAAATTAACAAAAACGCATCGTATGGCCATCTGTTTGTTGGTCTTCTACTTGGTGTACTTGTTTATCTTCTGATACTTGCAGTTAATACAGAGTTTGAGGCAGGTGTGGCGTACTTTAGCCTGTTTGTATTTTTTGCCATGCTGGTAATGCTTTACGTGAATGGTTCTATGATGCGCTACTTGCCAGGTAATGAATGGCTTAATCCGAAAATCTGGTTAATACTCCATGCTGCCCTGCAAACCAGTTATATTCTGGTGAGTCAAAAGTACTTCCACTTGCGTGAGCGTTATCCGCGGCTTAATACCTATCTAAACGGCTGTATTGTGTTCTCTGTAGGTTTACTTATAGCGCTGTTTTTTGTGCCGCTGAGTGTGCTCAACAATATTGAGTTGCTGTTTGTTTTTCACCTACTGCTATTATTGTTGGCAATGAATTTTCATGTCTGGTTTAAGCAGAAAGAAAATATCAGCTTGTTTATTATTGGTAATATCGGTTTGTTGGTTTCCGCGGCGTTATCTACTGTGGGTGTAACCGGGGTATCTGTATCCCAATGGATGGCAAAACATGCATTTGAATTCGGTTTTTGTTGGCAGGCAGTATTCTTTAGTATGGCGCTATCCGGCAGAATAAAACGCATAAGGAACGATCAAAACAGATTGCTGACGGAGGCGGCAGTCGCCAGTGCGGAGAGCAAGGCAAAAAGTGATTTTATTGCAAAAATGAGTCACGAAATTCGCACGCCAATGAATGGTGTGCTGGGCATGGTGCAATTGCTGCATACAACCCGGATAGATGAGGAACAAAAACACTATCTCAATGTTATCGATAGTTCTGGTAAAACATTGCTAGCAGTTATTAATGACATTCTTGATTATTCCAAATTGATTGCGGGCAAAGCCGAGTTGGTCTATGAGGATTTTGATCTGGAGCAAATGCTGGCAGAGCTGAATACACTGTTTGGCAATATCGCCCATGGCAAGGGGCTTGCGTTTAACATTATTTTTGACGAGAGTGCGCCGACCCGGCTGCATGGAGATAGTACACGCTTGCGTCAGGTGCTCACAAATCTGCTTTCCAATGCGTTCAAATTTACTGATCAGGGAGCAGTTATCCTGAAGGTCAAAAGTGAGAGTTTGAGCGGTGGCAGGTGTGTACTGGGTTTTGTGGTCCAGGATACCGGGATCGGCATTACAGAAGAAGAGCAGAAGAATTTGTTTGTTGATTTTTCCCAGGTCGATATGCGTCTGACACGGCGTTATGGTGGAACCGGGCTTGGCTTATCTATTTGTAAACAGTTTGTTGAAATGATGGGGGGCGATATAACGGTTGAATCTGTCTATGGGAAAGGAACCGAGTTCAGCTTTAGTGCTGAAATGAAAATATCTGAGGTAACGAACAATGCTCAGGAGGAGCCTGTTACCACGCAGCAGGATTCAGAAACAAAACGTGACAAAAAGATATTGGTTGCGGAAGATAATGATATTAACCGCGATGTGATAGCCGGCTTTCTGAATAAAATGGGCTATACTCCCGACTTTGCCAGTAATGGTAAACAGGCCGTCGATGAGGTGTTAGGTGACTGGGAAAAATATGACCTTGTCCTTATGGATTGTGAAATGCCGTTGATGGATGGCTTGACAGCAACGCGTAGAATTCGCGAGTTTGAAGCGAATAAGCTAGGTGGAGCGCGCTTGCGGATTATCGCGTTGACAGCACATGCGTCTTCCGAGTATTTAAAAAATTGCCTTGATGAAGGTATGGACGGCTACCTGTGTAAGCCGGTTACCTATGATCAGTTACGCACATTGGTAACAGAAGAGCTTGATAGATAGAATGGCCGACAGTTATTAACGATATAGCCGGGTAAGAAACAATGAGTGTGTCCTATAGTTTTGAAAGTGATGTGGAAACTATTTTTGAATATTTAACTGACCCTGACTTTCTTGTTGAGCGTTGTGTGAGCCTGGGGGAAAAGGATATTGAATGTGAAGTGGAAACGGATGGACGTAAAACAACGGTCAGAATTGAGCGCACGATAAAACGGGATTTACCAAAAGTGCTTGCAAAACTTTTTGGCGATGAAAATCGAATGATTATGACCGAGCACTGGGAAGAGGTTGGAGCAAGTATGCTGGGTAAATACAATGTTGAAGTAGTTGGCCAGCCAGTGACACTTACGGCAAACTTCAAGCTGGAGCCGTCTGAATCAGGCAGTGTTTACAGCGTTGATTACAAATGCAGAGCCAAAATACCTATGGTTGGTAAAAAAGTCGAAGATTTCATTCTCGGGCAGACAGAGGACGGTATGAGGAAAGAAATGGACTTTTTACAAGCCAGATTGTCAGCCTGATTTAAATAACGTCGATGAACTTAAAGCAATACGCTGCACAATACCCACTGGTACTTTGGGCTCTGGCGCTATTTTTTATCACCCTGGGATTTAATTTCAAACTGGATGTGCCGCTAGCGTTGTTGGCAATGCTGACTATTTACGCTTTGGGTACTCGGGGAAAAGTAACCACGAGCTATGTGGCGCTTGTCAAACGTCACTGGCCTGTCTGCCTGTTTCTCGTTGTCACAGCACTGGTTACGGTGTTATCGAGAAATATGGGCCACAGTCTCGAAGTACAGCCGCAACTACTTCCTGCACTATTGATTTATGTAGTGATTGTTCAATTTGTAACAAATCGTCGTGAGTATGACTTTGTGGTGGCGGCGCTGATTATTTCCGGGGTGATTATTGCCGCTTACTTGTTGATCGCGACAACTCTTTATGCCGAAGAGGATCCGCTGCACGCGATCTGGAAAATGGAAAGTCCGCTATTTATCGCGCCAAATGATGTGTTGATGCTATCAATATTGGCACCGCTTGCCGTGGCACTTTTCTTTGTCACGGATCATGCAATGATCAAGACCGCAGCGATTACCTATTTGCTATTGGCGCTGTTATGTACGATCTATATGCAGAGTCGGCAGGCGGTTGCCATTTATCTGGGCTCGATATTCCTGTTTTTTGTGTTGATGAGGCCTTTGTGGGGAGTAATTGCCACGGTGGCAGGCCTTGCAGTTGTGCTGGTACTGGATATTGCGCTAGGGAAAAACCTGTTAAACAAGATATTCTTGTTCCCCCGGCTGTACATCTGGGATACCGCCTGGGAAATGTTTATTGACCGACCGATACATGGTCAGGGACCCGGTATGTTCAAGGAGTTGTACTATATTTATCTGGAAAAATCGGGCTATGTGTTTGAGCAGGTTAAGGATCGCAGGCCTATGAACTGGGCCCATAGCCTGTATTTTGAACAACTGGCGGAGCGAGGACTGCTTGGACTGCTGGCACTGCTGACATTATTTGCTAAAGCCTTGCTCGATGTATGGAGATATTGGCATGGTTCCCGGGAAAATCCTGAGCAAAAAATGTTGGTCGCTGGCCTTGGCAGCGCGATAGTGGCTTTGCTGATGGCCGGTATTGCAGAGGCCTCTTTGCTGCGTTTGTGGGTCACCGTGGTGCTGTTTACATTGCTTGCACTGGTTTTTTCAATAAGTTCATATAAATCAAAAACTTAGGTTATTTTTCCGGTGTTTTGTGAAATGTATTCGTCAGCTGTGGTGCCGGGCCTGGGTGCGGCGAAACAAATGAGGCAATATGGTACGATCAGGTCATTGAAATGCGTGCTTGAGTAGTGTACCGTAGCTGAAAAATAGAGGCAGCTTACTGACCGCCTATTAACCATGTGCTGTGGTCTGGAGGATGGCAGTGTTGCCTTAAAAGAGATAAGGCGTTTTAGGAACATAATTAACAATCTTTAACTGACTGGTACATTTTATTTAAAAGGATGGCTATTGATATGAAAATGCAAAAGCTCATACGTTACCCCCTAACCCTGTTAGGTGTTTCATTGGTTGGAGCAAGTACACTGTTTGTGAGTGGTAACGCTGTAGCTGCATCGCAAACGTTAACATCTTCCCAGTGTAATTCGCGCCTCGATGTCTCTATAAGTGGTGATACCCGTTCTGTGACAACAGCAACTGCTGATTGTCAGGACAGAACACTGGCTCCCGATACAGGCTTTACCGTCGCTACCAGTACGCCAGCTGGCGGTGTGGTTGCTGACAGCGCAGCGATGACTGGCGCGGGCGGTGAACTTTATGAGGCTGAAGTTTCCAGTTCCCGCGATGCTGCTGTACTGCTTACTCCGAACCGTGCGCTGATGGTTTCGCGCAAGGTGAGCGGTAATGCAAGCGGTGTTGACTGGGATCTGGGTCTTGCTGTGCAACCGGTTACCGGTGGTTCCAATGCCTGGTTAACAGGTACCTACTCCATGCTCAGCTCGGAAGTGGCTGTTCGCTCTGTGCGTGCGAGTGATGGTCAGGTTTCTGCGGCACTGTCGAAAGTGTTTGACCCCTCTACATTCAGAGTTGTGTTTAATGGTGATGGCACCTGTACGGCGAGTGCTCACAGCTCTATGTATTCCTATGAATTGACTCAGGATCCTGGTGCACAAAACGATACCAGCTCAACAACCTCCCTGGGTAATGATCTTCAGCCGGACGGTGCCAACTATGGTTTCCACCAGGTTGCCTTTGCCGGTGATGGCGCGAGCCCCTCACAGGATCCTGTTTCCGATTTGACGTTCAACAGCTGTACTTACAGCCTTGCGACTGATGGTCTGCTCACAGTGACTTATGATTACGACGATGGTAACGCGAGCAACACGGTAGTAACGCGTGCGTACTTTATCTCTGCGGACTTGCGTTACATCGTTTCCACAGATGATGCAGGTGGTACATTGACGCGCGGTTATGAAGCCGGTGTGCGTATTGATACAGCACTTGCCGGTACCCAGGATGAGCGCAACGACGCTGTTGCCAATACTTACCTGTTTAATGCGCCGAGCATCATCTGGCGTGGTTCTACCGGTCCACTGACATCACCGGATGTTGAGACTATTAACAAGCATAAAGCGACCGAGTGTATTGCTCGTGGCCAACTGGTATTGAGCACAACTGCTCATGCAACCTCCGGTTGGAACGAATGTACCTTATCTCAGGTTTCCACATGTTCCGTACGTGGTGAGCAAGGTTATGGTGAAACCTCTCAGGTTGGCTCTGGTAATGGCGACGGTGACATTACGACACTGTTCAGCACGCATCAGCGCTCTGCAACAGCCACAGATTGTCGCTTCCAGGTAGACTCTGACAGCGACCTGTCGCTGGTAGTTACTATTGATACACCGGAAGGTTCAGGCGATGTTAGCTTTGATGGTGCAATTGCTGACAACAACGAAGCGTTTGTATTGCGTGGCAAATATGAGGGCACTGATATTGCAAACCCGGATACTGTTGACGCTCCGGCTCGCCCGATCAAAAACGTACTGTGGTTAAAAACCCTCGTAGCGATGGAATATGCTGGCACACTTACCAGCAACGAAGATGGTGATAGCCTGACTAACTACGAAGAATTTGTCTGGGGTGATTTCTACCACACGCTGGTTAGAGATGATTATGACTCAGATATGGATGACGACCTGGTCTTCCAGGATAGCGGTAACGGCTCTGTGACCATGTGGTTTATGGAAGATGCTGCGCGTGAATCATCATCCTGGCTCGGTAACTCCACTTCTACACTGGTTGCGCACGCTGACGTTGATAATGACGGTGACAGCGACCTGTTATTACAGGCTGCCAACAGCACGGTAACACTGTGGACTATGGAGAATGGTGCCCGTGAAAGCATTTCAACGCTTGGTTTCCAGGTGGGTTATACCCTGACGCAAACCGGTGACCTTGATAACGATGGTGACAGTGACCTGATCTTTGAAGATGGCTCTGGTGCTGTGATTGTCTGGACCATTGAAGATGGCGTTCGCACCAATGCCGAGTGGATCGGTACCTGGGCTGGCCAGAGTGTTGTTAGTACAGCGGATATTGATAACGATGGCGATGCTGACATTGTGACTCAGGATGCCAGCGGTAATGTAAACGTTATTGAAATGGAAGATGCCACCAAGGTAGCAGCTCGTTGGGTTGGCGTATGGGCTGGCCGTACAGTAGTTGGTGCCGGTGACGCGGATAACGACGGTGATGATGACATCTTTATGGAAAATTCCGGTGATGTCATGGTTATTGAGATGGAAAATGGCAACAAGGTGATTGGTCGCTGGCTCGGTGTCTGGGCTGGTACCGAGGTACTTGCTGTTGCTGATATTGACGCCGATGGTGATGATGACCTTGTGCAGCAAAACTCCAGCACCGGATCAACCCAGGTGGTCGAAATGGAAGGCGGCAACAAGGTTACTGGCCGTTGGCTTGGCACCTTTGCCTATGATATGAAAGGCACTATCGATGCGGACGCGGATGGCGATGTAGATGTTGTTCTGCAGGATGGCTCCGGTAATGTGGCCCTGATCGAAATGGAGAATGGCTCTAAACTCGGTGGTGCCAAGTGGTTGGGTGTTAATACTGGCGACCTGAATATCTAGTCTCCTTATTAATAGCTAATAGCTTTAAAAACCCCACAAAGTATGTGCTTTGTGGGGTTTTTCCTTTTCGGGGGGCTGAAACCCCCCGATATCTGGACTTAATGACTGTTTCTTATATCGAAAAGTATTATTGCCACTTTATTTATAATCGATTCGGCAATTTAGGCCTCTTCTTATTGCTAAATAGAACAGATAGCCTGCGCTTTTCGGCTTGCTCTGTGGACTTTACCTATGCTACAGTCGCGTGTAACTGGTTGTCATAATCTTGGGTGTATATGCCAACCTGTATGGTTTAGGCAACTTTCGATGTAAATCGGAAGGGCTTGAACCGATTAAACTTAGTCTGGTTTCTTTTAGAAACAATGAGTTGGATAATAATTTAACTTGTGAGCCAGACTAAAAATAAAATTAATTGAGGAGTCCTTTGAAATGTTAAAACTGAAAAAAGCTTCAATGTTCCTTGTTGCTGCAGTATGCGGCTACATGGCTCTGTTGACGCCTGACTGGAAAGCTGAACTTTCAGCTGCTGCGGGTCTCGGTTATCGCACAAACATCGATAATGATGTTAACGGTACTGACGACATCATCCTTAGTGGTGCTAACGTAACAGCGTGGTTCACTGCAAATAACGATCGCTCTGGCGCTCAGTGGTACGGTGGTAATCCTGGTGGCGGTGCTCCGCTGGTAGCTACTCCGGACACTAACGCTGACGGCGATAACGACATGATCTTCCAGAACGGTACTGGTATCTACGTTTGGGATATCGATGGTCTTACTAAAACTGCTGCATGGTTAGGTAATCCTACTGGCTATTCTGTAGCTGCTACTGGTGACCTCGATCGTGATGGCGACTATGACCTCGTACTGAACGATGCTGCTGGTAACGTACAAGTCTGGATCATGGAAAACAGTGCACGTGCAAGTGCTGAGTGGCTCGGTATCTGGGCTGGTCAGTCTGTAATGGCTACTGCTGATATCGATGCTGACGGCGACGACGACATCGTAACCCAGGACGCTGGTGGTAACGTTAACGTTATCGAAATGGAAAACGGTAGCAAAGTAGCTGCTCGTTGGTTAGGCGTATGGGCTGGTCGTACCGTAGTTGGTGCTGGCGACTCTGATGGTGATGGCGATGACGACATCTTCATGGAGAATTCCGGTGACGTTATGGTTATTACTGTAGAGAACGGTCTGAAAGTACAAGGTATCTGGATTGGTACCTGGGCTGGTACTCAGGTTATTGCTGTAGCTGATATCGACGCTGATGGCGACGACGACCTGATTCAGCAAAACACTGCTACTGGTTCTACTCAGGTAGTAGAACTCCAGAACTCTGCGAAAGTAACTGGTCGCTGGTTAGGCACTTGGCCTGGCTACATCGCCTATGGTGTTGTAGACGCCAATGGTGACGGCGACGCTGACGTAGTTCTGCAAGATGGTGGCGGTAACGTTAACCTGGTTGAGCTTGAAAATGGCGCCAAGGTTATCGGCCGCTGGGTTGGTGCTTCTGCTGACGGTGTAACTCTCCCGTAAGCTGAACGCTAACTAGCAAGAAGTAAGAAAAAGGGCCGTGCGCAAGCATGGCCCTTTTTTTATGTAATCATTAAAATAGCCGAAGTTTTGAGCGAGAGATAAAACATACATGGCAAGTAGTAATTCCCTGGCAGTATTGATGCCGGTGTTTAATGACCAGTCGGGATTGGAAACCAGTCTGCAATGTCTGGAACAGGAACCTGAAACCTTTGATGTTGTGGTTGTGGATGATGGCAGTGAGCCGCCTATTACTGTTGATACGGACGCCTGGAAGCATACAGTGAAATTGCTGACACTTGAGCGCAATATGGGAATTGAGCACGCGCTGAATCGGGGTCTCGACTATATCCTTGAAAACGGCTATACCTATACAGCGCGACTGGATGCAGGGGATATTAGCAAGCCTGGACGAATTAATGGTCAGCTGTCCGTATTGGAAAAATCCCCTGAGGTTGGCATTGTGGGTACCTGGGTGGAATTTATTAACGAAGATAATGGGGAGTATTTTTATACTTTTAAAGCTCCGGAGCAGGATCGCCAGATCCGTCGCAAAATGAAAGAAAATACTGCCTTTGTGCATTCCTCGGTAATGTTCAGAACAGAGCTCATTAACAAGCTTGGCAAGTATTCCAGTGACTATAAGGCCGCTGAGGATTACGAGCTTTGGGCGCGTATGCTTGAAGTAACTGCAGGTTACAATTTGCAGCAGCCATTGGTACAAAAAGAAGTGAATATGGGGGGGATATCGGCAACCAAGCGTAAAGTGCAGGTGGGTAATCGTATCCGGATTAATCTCAAATACTTTGATTACCTGTCGCTGACTTCCTATCTTGGGGTAATGAAAAACTGCCTGATGTGGTTATTGCCCCTGACCTGGACAACGAGAATAAAAAAAGTCGTTAAAAGCTGATATGAAACCTGATTTTCTTGTAGCGGGCTGCCAGCGCTGTGGCACAACATGGCTGTTTCAGCGTTTGCTTGAACATGAAGATATCTATGTGCCGAAAAATAGAAAAGAAGTCGAGTACTTTGATAATAACTACCAAAAAGGTTTGTCGTGGTACGAGAAGTATTTCGAGGATGCAAACGATGGCAGCTATAGCGCCATCGGTGAAGTAACCCCCAACTACATTATTGACAAGTATGCCATGGAGCGCATTCGTGAGGACTTACCCGGAGTAAAAATTATCTTGATTATTAGGGAGCCCGTGGACAGGTTGATTTCCCATTACAAATACTGGATCAAAAATTTTGATGAGCGTAAGTCGCTGATGGAGTTCGCTGAAGATCCTGCGGTGATTGAAAAAGGGTTATATTCCGCCCAGGTAGACAGGATTTATCAGCTGTTTGGAAAAGATAACTGCCATGTCATAGTCTATGAGGAAATGATCACAGACTATGAAAGGGAGCTGTATCGGCTTGGTGCATTCCTTAGTGTAGACAATGAGAAATGGATACTGGATAACGTTGAAGAGAAAGTGAATACCTCAGATAAAACGCGCTTGCCCTGGCTTTTTATGTTGCTGAGAAAGACTGGTCGCGCTATGCGCATGCTTGGGCTCGATGGATTAATAGAAGGCGTGAAAAGAAGTCGTTTAATGAAAATGTTTGATCGTAATGAAAAAAATACAGCTGATGAGTATGAAGAGGAGCGCCGTATGCTTTATGATGCTTACGCAGCGGATATCAGAGCAGTAAGTGTTTTGCTGGGAAGAGATATCTGGAAATAGCTTCAGGATTTAACAAGGTTTGTACTATGTATAAAAATGCGATAATTTTTGGTGGCTGTGGCTATATTGGAAGATACTTTACCCGTGAGCTACTCAGTAGCAAAGCCGTAGAAAAAGTCTATCTTGCGGATTTTGTTAATTATGAGCCTGAAGCTTTACAGAAGTTTTTCACTGCGGAAGAATTACAAAACATTGAATCCATGCATTGCGATGTGCGAAAGCCTGTCGATCTGGATATCGGAGAAATAGATCTGATTGGTAACTTTGCTGCCGTGCACCGTGAACCTGGCCATGAAGTGTGGGAATATTTTGAAACCAATCTCCGCGGTGCGGAGAATATTATTGCCTGGGCCGAGCAGCACAACGCCAAACATCTGTTGTTTACCAGCACAATCGCAACTTATGGTCCCACAGAAGATTTGAAAAAGGAAACTTCTCTGCAGGTTCCGGTCACCGCCTATGGCTCATCAAAACTTGTCGCTGAAAAAATACAGGCCGGATGGTATTTGCAGGATAAAGAAAATCGCTATTTGACGATAGTGCGACCTGGTGTTGTCTATGGTCCGGGGGAGACCGGCAACGTCACAAGAATGGTTAAAGCGGTCAATAAAGGATACTTCTTTTATATGGGTAACAGGCAGACGGTTAAGGCGAGTATCTATATCAAAGAGTTGTGTAGCTCAATGGCATGGGTTATGGCTAAGCAGATAGAAGCCGGTGATCATCTCGTAGCATTTAATTCAACGCTCGATCCCGGGCCGACCATAGAGAATTTTGTGGAGGGCATACGCAAAGCCGGACATATCAAACGCAAGGTGCTCTCGCTGCCCTACAAAATGTTACTGTTTGCTTCGGGTGTTATCGACTTTTTTGCCAAAATGGTTGGCCTTGATCAGCCGGTAAACCCTGTCAGGATCAGAAAACTGAAAAAATCGAACAATATTTCAGCAGAATACCTTAAAAACAACGGCTATCAATATCGCTATGGATTTGATGAGTCACTGGCAGATTGGAAGAGTAGTGATTCCGAAGATTGGTCCTGATCTGGGCTAGTCTGCTTTTGATTGAATGCCGAGGTATTTTTTCAGAATAGAGAAATCAGGCAGGGTGATAATACCAAGCTTTCTGTAAGCTGTAATAGAGTGCAAAACGTTGTGCATGGCTAGCGAGATAGCAGAAGCAATAGCAGCGCCAATCAGGCCGAAAAAATAAATTAGGACAATGCTCGACGTAATGCAGAAAATGGCTGTGATAATAGTGTTATTGCGCAACAATCTCTCATGGTCTGTCATCAGTAACAGGATTGAGGCCGGGCCGGCACAAATATTGATGAATTGTCCTATAACAATAATTTGTAGTGCCGTGGCCGCTTGCCTAAAGTCTTCGCCAAAAATTGACAGAATAAAATCGGGAAAGATAAGAAATACCAGTAATACCGGGAAAGTTGTATAGAGCACAAATTCTGCGCCAGCTTTAATCAGTCTGTCAATGCTGCCAGATTCTCCACCACTATGGCGGGCGGCAATTCTCGAAGCGGCAACGCTGTTGTAGGCGAGCAGTGTAAATGTCATCAGGTTTGCCGTGCGTTGTGAAATCGAATAAAACGCTACCTCTTCTGCTGTTGCCAATACACCGAGCACCAGGGTTGGTGTCCACATAATAAAAAAGTTCAATAACTGATGCGAGACAATATAGTTGCAGGATTTGATCAGAGGGGAGTAGCCGACAATAGGTGTCTTATTACTTTCTCTACGGGTTGTGAAATAAAAAAAGATGTAAGTGAGAACAAGAACCAGCGTGCAGCTGTAGCCAAAGTATAAAATTACTTCAATGATTGTCATTGACTCTGGCTTAAAAATAAAAATAAAAGCCATAAAAAGAATCAGTGGGGAGCCCAGCTCGAGAAAAGAGCCTGCAGCGGGTCGGTCAATAGCTTTGTAGAGTTGCCCGATTATCCAGACCATGCTGAATGGCCAAAGAATAAGGGCGATATACTTTAAAGGCTCAGCCAGATCTTCCTTGTTGAATAAATGAACCGACAAATAGTTTCGGGAAACAAAAATAAACAACGAAAGCACTGCGCTAATAATCAGCGTGATAAATATAATGCGGTGATAGAATTGGAATACTCCGGCATAATTTTGCTTGCCCCAGTACTCGCCGCCGTGGCGTAAAATGGCGTTATCCATGCCGTAACGGCAGATAATGGCTAGACCTAAAAGGATCGTATGGGCGAGAAAAAATATACCAGCGTCTTCAGTGCCAAGGTAGCGAATAACAATGATGTTGAATAAAAATCCAGCGATAACGGAAGTGACTTTACCTAAAAACGTCAGGCTCAATTTGGAGAGCAAGTTGTGCTGCATAAAAAGCTACTTCGTTTATTCAGGTTTTATTCTTCTTCAGGCGTTGCTTTTAACAAAATAAAGGAACATTTCACTACCATTGGTATCTTTCTTCTTTTTGTCCCATTCTTTTGCACAAAAGCGTTTATATGCCCTTTCCAGTGGAGAAAATAGCAAATAATAAGGATAGCAGATGGCGTAGATCACTTTTACAGGCAGGCTTTTATTTTTGCGCGGTTGCAGCTTGCGCACGATTTGCAGTGGTAATCTGACTAGTAATAAAGGTAGTAACAGAATGCGCCAGTAAAGTAGTGACAGGGAATTACCTATCCCCTTGCCTTTGAGTGGAGAGGTGAGAATGATTAACAGGCGCGGATTTGAATCAGTGATTCTGTCAATCGCTTCGCGAAAATGATTGCTATAAAACTCATTTTTAATTTTCAGGCCGCGCTTTTCCAGTAGTGTTGTCATATCACTGGATGAAAGCCTGCGCAAATGACCCTCTTCTTCAAAAAAGAAACGATTGTTCTGCTCCGGCTGAATGCCGCCTTTAATTTTTTCACACATTCTATGCTCAAAGCTGCCAGCGTTTCCACAAGGAAGAATATGTAGCATGGCGCCGTCGGGGTTGAGAAGGCTATCGAGCTGATCCAGGGTTTCGTCGATGTCCAGAACATGTTCAAGTACGTGATGGCTGAATATCAGATCAAATCCGGCGTTATCTTCCAGATCAGAAAAATGAATAAAATTACAATGTTTTATAGTCTCCCGCGCATTTTCAATCGCAGACTTGCTCAGGTCAGCACCGCAGATTTCCCAGTTCGGCAAGGCTTGCGCGAGGACAAGTGTGAGAACACCGTTGCCACAACCAAAATCCAGTGCGCGCCCCTTTTCGGGCAGATTGAGCTCGCTGATCACATCAAAAATCTTGTCTTTCTTGTTTTTGTCCCACTCTGTCATATAGCCCGATTCGTAACGGGAATCGTAGAAATCCTGTGACTCGTGGTCGGATGAAAAGCTGGCAGATGTATTCCTTTTCATGGGGATTTCACCTTGGGAGTATTTTCGACAGAATGTAGTTTACATAAAGTAAATACAATTAAGAAACCATTAATCGGGGACAAAAGGTGTTCTTCCGCATTGCTCGCAATCGCGATGGCAAGCAGGTAGAGCAGGCAGAATTGGTGGACATTATGTGGCCTGTTGCTACTCATGATTCTTGAGGTTATGCGGAAAAACACTGTAAGCAGCAGAAGAACAATGGTCAGGAGGCCAATTAGCCCATATTCTCCAAGAATACTCAAATAGGCATTGTGGGTAGTAAACCAGGTGCCCCAGTAATCAATTGAGGCGCTCATGCGGCGGCCTTTACCCATTAGAAACTGAGTGAGATCTGAGTTGATAAAAATATTAATAAAGGAGCCCCATATCGTGGAGCGCTCAGAGAGGTCTCTAAGAACCTTGTCGCTGGAAAAGCCTAACAGCAGCCCCTCGTCGGCGCTGAAAAAGCCGGAAAAGGAGATATAAATGGTGCCGAATGCAAAAGTAAGTAGACCGACAACCAGAGTCTGGAAAACCCATTTTGGAAGTTGTAAGGTCTTGAATGCCTTGGCGCAATGAATCGAAATCAGTATGCTCATCGCTAAAATAAAACAGGCCAGACCAGTACGAGACAGGGTGGTGAGCAGGGCAAGGCCGAGCAGGGCGCTGGTCAGAAACCATTTCAGGTTTGTGGGTCTGACCACAAACAGCAGAAAGAAAATGTAAAAGGAAAAGTAAATTGCATTCTGGTTCGGGTTGGATGAAAACCCCACGCCCGAATTAATCAGCACATCACTCCACTGCCGGGAAGTCCATAGTGTCTGGTGTTTGTAGATAGGTCCAGTAAAAATAGAGACGATGGTGCCAATCGCCATTACCACACCGACTCGGACAATGTTCTTTTCGGCGCGTTGCAGAACCGCAGGCTGGGTGCGTGCAGCTTCGAACATTTCAACAATAAACAACGTCGAGGTCACAACGAAGATGCTGTGATAGGTCGCGTAAAGGATAGAAGTTGCATTTAAACTGAAACTTGAAACAAGTACGCCCCATAGAGAAAAAGCTGCAAAGATAAAAGCATAGCTATAGCGGTTCATCGTGATTTTTATTAACGCAGGAATGCGGGGCAAGTGTGTCACAAGCCAAATAAGGAAAACCGGAAGCGCGAGAGAAAAGGTCAACAGCTTGACATTAAAAAGTGGCAGAGGTACTTCAGGAAAAACAAACAGTATCCAGAGAACAACAATAAAAGCTGTAGCAGGCTTTTTAAACACAGGCGGCAAACTCACCTGAAGTTGGTTGTATAGACCGAAGAGTGTTTGTCATTCCGGGTAGTGGGTCAGCGCCTTTATCCGTTCTGAACATGACCGTTAACATATTGATTATGTTGAATTTTCGGTATTGTGTTCAAAACAATTACAGTTAGATTTTAAAGCAAAATTGTATCTTATTCGCCCCGGTGCATCCAGCGGGCCGAATACCGAAGGCCTGTGAAATCAAGGGCCATAGAGGTAGTGGAGTGAGAATGGAGGGTATTCATTGACATTAATCGCCGTGTCGTGCATTTTATCGCGCTGGCCGAAAACAATAAGCGCGATTAACCAGGAATGAAGATTTTACATTGCTTCCGGGCACCACTGGGTGGGCTGTTTCGACATGTGCTGGATCTGGCCCAATGGCAGGCTGGGCAGGGGCACGAAGTGGGTCTTGTAACAGGTAACCTGGATGAGTGGCCGATGGCAAGAGAGAAAATAGCTGCGATCAGTGATCAGCTCTCTCTCGGGGTTAACAGCTTCAATATCAGCCGGTTATTTAGCCCTAATGATTTCTCAAACGTCTATGCGATTCGCAAAATTGTCAGCAAACTGGATGTTGATATCGTGCACGGGCATGGTGCCAAGGGTGGGTTTTATGGTCGCCTTGGAAGTATTGGCAATCGGGCCGGAGCGTTCTATACGCCCCATGGCGGCAGCTTGCACTATTCCAGAGATACCCTGTCGGGAAAAATATTTTTAACCATTGAAACGGCGCTGGAAAAAGCGACGTCGGGTATCGTTTTTGAAAGTGATTATGCCCGGCGCACCTATGCGGAGAAGATTGGTGTACCTGCTTGTGAACAGAGGGTAATTTATAACGGGCTCGGTGATAGTGAATTTGAACCCGTCACCTGTGCACCGGATAGCCAATACGATATTGGCTTTGTCGGTGAACTCAGGTATTTGAAAGGTATTGATACATTGTTGCAAGCACTGGCGAGTTGGCCTGACGGAAATCGGCCGCGTTGCGTAATAGCTGGAGCAGGACGCGATGCTGATGAGCTAAAGGCTATGGCGAGCACGCTGGGGCTGGATGCGAATGTCGACTTTATTGGCGCGCAACCAGCCAGGCAAGTATTTGCGATGGCAAAACTGTTTGCGTTACCGTCAAAAGCTGAATCTCTACCCTACATCGTGATTGAAATTCTTGCGGCGCGTACACCGGCTATCGTGACTGATGTTGGCGGCATTAGTGAGATTTATGGTGAAGGGGCTGGCTTGTTGATTGCCGCGGAAGATGCGCAGTTGTTAGCTGAAGAGCTACATCGCCATCTTCATAACCTGTCTGCCTTTAATGAATCCTTGCAACCTGTTTATAATCGCGTTGCAGAGGTGTTTCGCGTTAGCAATATGGCGCGTCAGGTAACCGATTTCTATTCTTCTTCTACGTAGGTTGGGTATAGGCAGCCGAAATGATTTCCCTGTATCAGCTAAAACATCTGGTTTTTAAGAGCGCGCTCCTTGTGCTGGATGCACCGGGCATACGCAATCTGGGTAATCTGTTGATTTCGCGTAAAGGTATTATTCTCACCGGGCACCATGTATTGCCTGATGCCAACAATGATTATCGTGAAAACTTTTGTCCTAACCGTATGCTGGAGCTGTGTCCTGAGTTTTTGGAGCAAGCTATTCTAACGGTCAGGAAAGAAGGTTATGACATTATTGCGTTGGATGATGTACCCGAGGCCATTAAGTCAGCTAATAAAAAGTTTGTTGTTTTTACCTTTGATGATGGTTATCGGGACAATATTCTTCATGCGCTGCCAGTGTTTGAAAAACACAATGCACCTTTTGCGGTTTATATACCGACTGACTTTATTGATGGGCATGGTGTTATCTGGTGGAAGATTATTGAAGAGCTGATAGCGCGCAATAAGGAAATCTCTGTGGATATGGGGGGTGATATACAATCTTTACCTTGTATTTCGGTAAGCGATAAATATGTTGCCTGGGATAAGGTGTACTGGTTTTTACGTGATCAAAAACCGGATTTTCAACAGCGCTGGTGTGCTGAACATGCAGAGAAACATCAACTTGATATCAAGCAATTGTGTGCTGACTGGATAATGTCCTGGGATGAATTAAAAACCTTTGCTGATAATCCACTGGTTACGATTGGTGCCCACTCTCTGAGTCACCCTGCATTGGCGCGCTTATCTGAAGAACAGGCTTTACTTGAGATAGAACAGTCAGGGCGTGTGCTTGAGGAAAGACTTGGTAAAAAACCTGCAACGTTCAGTTATCCAATTGGCGATGCTGGAGCGGCAGGGGAAAGAGAGTTTAGGTTGGCCGAGCAGGCGGGTTATGACATGGCAGTCACTACACGGAAGAATCTTATTAGGGGTGGTGAATCGCTATATGCTATACCCAGGGTGTCACTGAATGGCTATTATCAGTCGGTAAAGTTTTTGCGTCTGTTTTTGGGTGGATTGCCGTTCTGGTTGTGGAGTCTTTTAAGAAAAGATTGACGACAGATCGATTACTGCATGGTTTCGCGAATGCGTTTTTCAACAACCGCCCTTTTTTCCTGATTGGTAAATTTAAATAACAGCTCGATAATCTGTTTATTGCTCATATTGGTAAACAGACCAAGAGGTGTAAGAATAGTGATAAACAACAGGCAGAAATCCATTAGTGGATTGTAGGACTCCTGACACAAATAGCAGTATGTGATTTCAAGCTCAAGTCTTTCGGTATCTGTGATCTCTTCGCGACCAGCCAGTTGCGCAGGTCCTGTAATGCCGCCGGGCAAACAGAATCTTTCATTGAGATAGGGATACTTTTCACTGCCGGCATTAAACATGTTTTCTGGCATTGGGCGATTGCCTACCAGTGAGAGTGTGCCGGTGAGTACTTGCAGTAATTGAGGAAGCTCAGTGAAATAAATTTTTTCCAGGAAAAGACCAATTGGTGTATAGAGTTTTTTGTCGATGGTGATATGCAGCAACTTATCGGGTTCAGGCTCAACCGTGTCGCGGTTGGCAATCTTGTCTGCATTTTTTACCATCGTCCTGAACTTGAATACAGTGCGGTAATGACCTTTAAGTACATAGCGCTTTGACAAGTAGACAACAGGCCAGCCACTGGTCAACAAAATAGCCATAGCGGTAATTATCATAGCTGGAATCCACAGCGGGGCTGCCAACAGCGTTACAACTATGTCAAAGCACCTTTTCAGCAAAGGCATGGCAAGGATTCCATGGAATAAAAAATGTTATGTAAGTTAAATTAGGCTATTTAGCATCCTGTTCCCTGCGAAGTCTAGCTAAAATAAGACTTCAAGTAAAATTCGCTAAAATAGTAACAAGCCCGGAACCTGTCTTGTATAGCCTCTGTATAGCCCATATACTCTGGCTTCGTATATAATGTTCCCCCTATAACGCATACTGAAAACTATGAATATTCTTGTCACCGGTGGAGCCGGCTTTATAGGTTCGGCTGTTATCAGATACATTCTGACTCAGCATACAGATCATAATGTCCTCAATGTAGATAAGCTGACCTATGCGGGAAACCTTGATTCTCTGGTAGAAATTGACGGATATGCCGGCTATCAATTTGAGCAGGCAGATATCTGCGATACCGGACGCATGATTGAACTGATGAATACATTCAAGCCGGATATTGTGATGCACCTGGCGGCAGAGTCTCATGTTGATCGATCCATTGATGGCCCAGGAGAATTTATCCAGACGAATATTGTCGGTACATTCTCTCTGCTAAATGCAGCGCTGCAGTATTGGAAAGAGTTGTCAGAAGAGGCGCAAGCAGCGTTTCGCTTTCATCACATATCAACCGATGAAGTGTACGGTACTTTGGGTGCAACCGGTTTGTTTACTGAAGAAACCCCTTACGCACCGAACTCACCGTATTCAGCGAGCAAGGCGTCATCAGATCATCTGGTTAGAGCGTGGCGAGAAACCTATGGGCTGCCTACGTTAATGACCAATTGTTCGAATAACTATGGGCCTTACCATTTTCCGGAGAAGCTGATTCCACTGATAATTCTCAATGCATTAGCTGGCAAACCATTGCCGGTATATGGCAAGGGAGATCAGGTTAGGGACTGGCTTTATGTGGAGGACCATGCCCGTGCGTTGTACCGTGTAGCGACCGAGGGTGAACCGGGTGAAACCTACAATATTGGTGGTCACAATGAACGCCAGAATATAGAAGTGGTTCATACTATCTGCGATATTCTTGAAGAACTGGTGCCAGACAAGCCTGAGGGGGTTGTCGCCTACCGTGACTTGATCGAGCATGTGACGGACCGCCCGGGCCATGATCAGCGTTATGCTATTGACGCCGCGAAAATTCAGCGTGAGCTGGGCTGGACGCCCGAGGAAACTTTTGAATCCGGTATCAGGAAAACGGTAAAATGGTATCTTGAAAATCAGGATTGGTGCCAACGTGTTATGGATGGCAGCTACCGACTGGAAAGGTTGGGCATTGGCTGATTGCTGAGTAATATTTTGATATAGAGCAAGAATAAGCGGGCGAAAAAAATGAAAGGTATTGTACTTGCAGGCGGCTCCGGGACGCGGTTGCATCCGGTAACGTTGCCGATTTCCAAACAGTTGTTGCCTATCTATGATAAGCCAATGATTTATTATCCACTGACAACCCTGATGTTAGCGGGAATCAGGGATATTCTGATTATTTCCACACCGGAAGATACACCGCGGTTTGAGCAGTTGCTTGGCGATGGTAAACGCTGGGGTGTCAATCTCTCCTATGCGGTACAGCCCAAACCTGAAGGGCTAGCCCAGGCTTTTATTATTGGTGAAGACTTCCTTGCCGGTAGCTCCTGTAGCCTTGTGCTGGGCGATAACCTGTTCTTTGGTGAGCATTTTTCCGAGTCTCTGCGCCGTGCTTCCCAGCGCGATAAAGGCGCAACAGTGTTTGCCTACCCGGTTAAGGACCCCGAGCGTTTTGGTGTTGTTGAATTTGACGATAATGGCACCGCCGTGAGTCTGGAAGAAAAGCCAGCTCAACCGAAGTCTCGCTATGCGGTAACTGGCTTATATTTTTACGACAACGATGTGGTGGATGTAGCTAAAGACATTAAGCCGTCGGCAAGAGGAGAGCTCGAGATTACCGACGTGAATAATCACTACCTCAAGGAAAATACCCTGCAAGTAGAAATTATGGGCCGCGGTACTGCCTGGCTTGATACGGGTACCCACGACTCCCTGCTTGAGGCCTGCCAGTTTGTACAAACGATTGAGCATCGCCAGGGTTTGAAAATGGCTTGTCCGGAGGAAGTTGCATGGCGCAATAGCTGGATCGACGATAGTCAGCTTGAGCAACTCGCCCAGCCTTTGATCAAAAGTGGTTATGGTCGCTACCTGATGGATTTGCTTGAGTTTGGCTTATGAGTCGCGAAATTAAAGTGACAGAAACCAACCTGCCCGGGGTCCTGATTATTGAGCCTGTAGTGCATGGTGACGAGCGGGGCTTCTTTCTCGAAACCTGGCGGGAAGACACTTATCGGAAGCTTGGAATTCGGGAAACCTTTGTTCAGGATAATCACTCTCGTTCCCGAGCGGGTGTTTTGCGGGGTATGCACCTGCAGAAAAGTGATCCCCAGGGCAAACTGGTCAGAGTTACGTCCGGGCGGGTTTACGATGTGGCAGCAGATATCAACCCCGATTCGCCCACCTATGGGCAATATGTCGGGGTTGAGCTTAGTGATGAGAATCACCGCCAGTTCTATGTGCCGCCAGGGTATGCCCATGGTTTTTGCGTGCTGTCAGAGCAGGTAGATTTTCTCTACAAATGCACCAGCTATTACAATGGGGCCGATGAGGCCGGAGTGCGTTGGGATGACCCCGATTTGGCAATAGACTGGCCTCTTGAGTCACCGCAACTGTCTGAAAAGGATTTACAGCTCCCTTTCCTCAAAGACCTCAAATTGTGGTGATCGAGTGAAAGTACTGATCACCGGTGCCCGCGGCCAGGTGGGCTCTGCCCTGTGCCGCCTTGCAGAGGCTACTGCTATTACTCCGATTGGGCTTGATTCCAGTCAGCTCGATATCACAGACATGGCGGCTGTGGGTGCGGCTTTTGCTGCGTATGAGCCTGATTTTGTGGTGAATGCAGCGGCCTATACCGCCGTTGACAAAGCCGAATCCGAGCCGGACAAGGCGGCAGCGGTTAATGCAACAGGCCCCGCTAATCTTGCCGCAAAGGCGGCGCAGCACGGTGTACCCTTACTACATATTTCTACTGACTACGTGTTCGATGGGCAGCAACCTGGTGCTTATGATGAGGCCAGCCCTGTTGCCCCGCTGGGCGCTTATGGTCGTACCAAGCTGGATGGGGAGAAAGCGGTTACAGACGCCCACGAGCAAAACATTATCCTTAGAACCAGTTGGGTTTTTGCGCTGGAAGGCGGTAACTTCCCGAAAACCATGCTGAGGTTGGCCGGTGAGTGCCTGTCAGGAGAGCGCGATAAAATTGCTGTCGTGGCAGATCAGATGGGCTGCCCAAGCTTTGCCGATGACATTGCCGCTGCGATTCTTGGCATAGTTCGCCAGTTTGAACAGCAGGGTAAGCTGCCCTGGGGTATTTATCATTACTGTGGAGCTGAAGCGTGTTCCTGGCATGCTTTTGCCGAGCATATTCTGCAGCGGGCTGCAGAGCTCGGTGTTATCTCGAGTAAACCACAGGTGGCAGCGATTACCACAGAAGATTTTCCCACGCCGGCGCCGCGCCCGGGCAACAGCGTAATGAGCTGTACAAAATTTCAACAATCCTTTCCAGGGCTTCCGTTGTCGGATTGGAAGGCAGGTGTTGAGTCTCTACTGAAAATCTCTGGCAAAATTGCGTAAAACCACATAGAATGGCCAGCTCGCTCAATTTGAATAGGGAATTGGGCCAAAACCCTTTTGTTTATTAATAACTTAGGGGTAGAATGTCAGGCCAACTTTAAGTTGGTTGGCTTGGTAGCCGAAAAGATAGATTAAAATATCCTCATCAGGGGGGAAAGCTTGTGGAGAACAGACTGCAAAAAGTTGTAGCTTTGGCTGCAGCGCTTGGATTGCCAACGCTTGCTTCAGCAGAGCTTATTTTAACGGCAGATTTTGAGGCTGAGTACAACGACAATATCTACACCTTGTCTGACAATGAATACGATGCCTGGATTTACAAAGTACGTCCAGGTGCAGAGTTCATCGTTGAGCAGGGTTCAAGTACCTACAGTGTTCTCGCCGAAATTGAGTCAGGTACTTATAGCAAAGATCCGAGTATTGTTGTCGGCAATACAGAAATCGATCTTGGTGATGATGATTATCTGGATTACAAACTGAAAGCTGATGCTGACTGGGAATTTAACGCGCGCAATCGCCTTGCGATGCTTGCGATGCTCAATCACAGTCATGATGAGCGTGGTTCCGGTCGCCAGGATACTATCGGTAAATCATTGTCTGATTTTATTAATCCGTTGAACCGTGAGCCGGATGAATGGAGCCAGGGTGATTTTGAAGTGGCTTACTACCTTGGTTCACAGGAGTCCGTTGGCCGTTTCAAGTTTGTGGGCCACTATATGGGTCTGGATTACACCAATAATGAGACACTGACGCAGTTCCTTGATCGTACTGAAGGTGAGTTAAAGGCGATCGGTTATTTCAAGGTTGCGCCGCGTACGTCATTGATTGTGGAAACCCGCGCCAAGCAGGTTGAATATGATAAAGACGTCCTTGGCGTTAGTCGCGACAGTGATGAAGTTAGACTGTTTGCGGGTGTAGAGTGGGAAGCAACAGCGAAAACGACCGGTGAAGTACGTGTCGGTTATCAGGAAAAGAATCCGGATCAGGCGGGTGTAGAAAACTATGATTCACTGGCGTGGGAAGCCGATGTTATCTGGCAACCCAAAAGCTATTCCTCACTTTCCCTGAATGGTTATCGCGGCACGCAGGAAAGCTCCAACGCACTTTCCTTTATCGATGCTACCCAGTATATGCTTAGCTGGAAACACGAGTGGAATGATCGTTTGACTTCTGATCTGTATTACATGTTTCTCAGAGAAGATTACGGCTTCAGTGTACGTGAAGATGAAATTGATACAATCGGCCTGGGCGTGGCATTTAGCGCAACCGAGTGGATGGATCTCAAAGCCAGCTATACTTACGACGATCGAGAATCTACTCTGGCGGGTCTGGACTACGAGCAGAATGTCCTGATGTTTGGCGTTGATCTGGAATTTCGTTAATCGATCTGGAAATACTTGGTAGTTATTGGAACCATTTTTAAACACCAGCCTCTATATCTTATAAGGCTGGTGTTTTTGTTTAGAATGGTAGATAAGGTAAAAATGCGCCGTAATATACCGATTAATTATATTAAAAATATTTTTCTAGTGGCTTTGGCGCTTGTCTTCTCCTGTCAGTTTGCACTTGCCCAGGAGGGCGCACGGGGTATGTCCGGCTATAAGCTTGGGCCTGGTGACCGCATTTCGATTCATGTGTTTGGTGAAGAAGATTTAAGTTTTGAAACGGTGCTTTCCGATGCGAGCACTATCTCCTATCCGTTTCTCGGTGAGCTGGCTATCAAGGGTAAGACCGTTGGCGAGCTTGAACAGTACATCATTGATGGACTGAAAGGACCTTACCTTGTTGATCCGAAAGTTAACATTACCATTGTTGAGTATCGACAGTTCTATATACAGGGCGAGGTAAAAAATAGTGGTGGTTATCCTTATCAACCGGGTTTAACCTTGAGAAAGGCGATTACCCTGGCGGGAGGTTTCACTGAGAGAGCTTCAAAAACAAAAATATTTGTTGTTCGGCAGGAGGAGGGAACCACTCCCCAGCCGATACAATTGGATGATCTTGTTTTTCCGGGTGATGCGATTACGGTAGAACAAAGCTTTTTCTAACCGGATGGCAGTTGGGTACTGAGTAATAACATGGCTGATTTTGAAGAAATCACAGAAGGCTCTAATATTGACCTTCGGGAATTCTTTTACGTTATAAGAAATAACTGGATTGGTATTACCAGTTTTACCATTATTTTTACACTACTCAGTGTATTGGTTATCTATTCCCTCGAATCTATTTACCGCAGTAATGTGACCTTGCTGATCGAAGCAGATGAAGCTCAGGTTATTTCCATTGATGATGTTTATGAGCTGGGTACAGGCAACAATGAGTACTATCTGACACAATTTGAAATTCTGAAGTCACGAGAGTTGTCGCGGGCAGTTGTCAACTCGCTGAATCTGGTAAACGACCCGCGCTTTATGTCTGTAGTTGAAGAAGATGATGGTGAGGCGAGCAGCTCGCTGCCATTTGCAGATGTGTTGTTTCCTGTTGAAGTGTATACCGAAAGCGAGTTGATGAATCAGGCTGTCAGAAAGTTTCAAAACAGCCTTGTGGTGACACCGATTCGTGGCACTCAGTTGGTGAAAGTTGGGTTTGAATCAACTGACCCGGATTTGTCTGCTGAAGTAGCCAATGAACTGGCTAAAACCTATATCGAAAGTAATCTTGAAGCTCGGCTGGAAATGACCCAGCAGGCAGCAACCTGGTTGTCAGGTCGTATCGAGGGCCTAAAGGAAAAGCTTGAGGATTCCGAGAGGCGCTTACAGGAGTATCGTGAGCAGGAAGACCTTGTGGAACTTGAAGGTGTTAGAACGCTTGCGCTTAAAGAGCTGAATGAAATTACCGCGAAGCTGGTTGAGGCACGTAAGGCGCGTACAGAAGCAGAGAATATTATGTCGCAGGTTAATACCCTGTCGATCAGTGATATTGATGAACTTTCAGCAATTCCTGCCGTGTTGCAACACAACCTGGTGCAGCGTTTCAAGGAACAGGAAGCGATTGCCGAACAAAAAGTTGAGGAGCTTTCCAAGCGTTACGGTTATAAACACCCGAAAATTATTGCTGCCAAGTCTGATTTAGAAGTGGCCAAGGAAAGCACGGCAAAGCAGATCAGGAAGGTTGTGCAGGGTATTGGCAAGGAATATGAAATTGCCAAAGCAACAGAAGAATCTCTGACACGGGAAATGGAAACGTTCAAACAGAAATTGCAGGGTATTAACCGCAGTGAATATCGTCTCAATGAGCTGACTCGGGAAGTAACTGTTAATCGCCAGTTGTACGACACATTTTTTAGCCGTATCAAAGAAACATCCGAGGCTGGAAATTTGCAGACTGCTCACGCGAGAGTGGTTGATCCGGCGATTGCGCCAACTGAGCCGAATAAACCCAAGCGGTTCTTACTTTCAGTGTTGGCAATTTTTGTAAGCCTTATTTTTGGTGTGTTGCTTTCCTTCCTGAAAGAAGCTCTGGATCGCACCATCAAAAGCCGCGATGACGTGCTGATAAAACTGCAAGCACAGTTACTTGGTGTATTGCCTTTTATCAAAGGCAAGCAGAAAAGTGGTGAGGCATCTCTGATCTTTGCCCAGGAAGCCAGTAGCTCTTTCTCTGAATCCATCCGTACTATTCGTACCGGTGTGGTGTTATCCGGTCTTGATAACCCACACAAGATACTCGTAGTCACTTCCTCAGTACCCGGCGAAGGTAAAACAACCGTTTCGTCGAATCTCGCAGCGGCTTTTGGTCAAATGGGAAAAACACTGCTAATTGATGCTGATATGCGTCGCCCATCGATTGCGACAAATTTTGGTATCAAACTCTCTGCACCTGGATTATCGAATCTTGTTGCAGAAACTGCTGAGCCACGCGAGTGCGTGCATCGCGTGGAAAATCTGAATATCGACATTATTCCCGCTGGAGTTGTGCCGCCGAATCCGCTGGAGTTGCTATCATCAAAACGCTTTGCAGCGGTGCTATCCGGTCTCGAAAAACACTACGACCGTATTATTATTGATACAGCACCTGCCGAAGTGGTGAGTGATGCGCTGGTATTATCAACCTTTGCCAATGCGGTAATCTACGTGGTTAAGGCAGATTCTACAAATATCAAAATTGTTAAATCCGGGCTTACCCGTCTACGGGAAGTGGATGCACCAATTACCGGTGTTGTGCTCAATCAGGTGAATGTTGAAAAACGCCTCGGTTATGGTTATTACAGTAACTACTATGGTGGTTATTATGATTACTATGGCTATACCTCGGACGAAAAAAAATAAATACTAACGGAGTATCGTAACGGTGAAACGTAAAGTGCTCCTGATCTTCCCCTTGCTTTTAAGTGGCTTTGTGCTTGTGCAAGCAGCCAATGGATTCTTGTCCCAAGCTTATGCCTATTCATCGTATCAGGTCATGCAGAAAAATCTCTATGGTGCGATGTCAAAAAAATTCTATCGCGATACGATGGCATCACTGGATAAGGCGATCAGTCTTCAACCGGACAACGCAGCGCTGTATATGACTAAAGGTGATATGTTGATTTATTCCAGCGATAGCCTTAAGGATAATGTACTAGAGTCACGGCAGCAGGCGGTACAGGCGTATCATGAGGCCAAGTTTCTTTCCGCGGCATCACCCTATCCATGGGCAAAATACGCGATCGCGAAAGGGGTGAGCGGTGAGTTTGATGAGAGCTTTTATAAAGCTAGTCAGCAGGCAGTGGAGTATGGGCGCAGGGAGTATTGGGTTAATCGTTATATCGTACAGACCGGATTTCGCCATTGGTATTCAACGGAAATTTCTCACCGCTTTCTGCTTAAGGATGCGGTGCGCCGTCTCTATGAAGTCGATCCCTACAATACAATTTTATTAGCTAAAGAATATGGCCAATTCAGAATGACATGCCTGTGGGTAGATGATTATGAATTGCAAATTGGCAAATGTAATGCGGAGCTAAAATATAACCGCTAATTTGGTTTGTCGCAGGGGCAGGTAATACGCTCCAGAGTATCGAGTCGTAATAACGTCATACAATTTCCCCATACACAGCCACTATCTAGTGCATGAATGCCGATATCTGGGCCGCAACCTTCAAGTGCTGCCCAGTGCCCAAACAGAATCTGTTTGCCCGGAGGGCTTCCGGCATAGGCTTCGTACCAGGGAGCTTGTCCTTGCGGGGCATCTGCCGGACTGCCTTTAAAACTCAGCTCAAGCGCATTGTTCTCATCGCACAAGCGCATGCGGGTAAAATAATTGGTAATAACACGCAGGCGATCTGTGCCAGACAGATCATCCGACCACCGCGCAGGCTCATTACCATACATATTGGCGAGGTAGTCACAAAAATCATTTCCACGCAAGACCGAGTGTACCTCGTTTGCCAGCGCGCGTGCTTTGTCCAGACTCCAGATAACAGGAATGCCGGCGTGCACCATGACAAAGTGTTCATTTTCGTACAACAGCGGTTGCTGGCGCAGCCAGTTGAGAAGATCACTTGCGTCACTGGCTTCGAGTAGTGCTGCAAAAGTATCCTTGCGCCTGGCACTTTGCTGTTTGAAATAGACAGCGAGCAAATGCAGATCATGATTGCCCAGTACAGTTTTAAAGGCACCGCCAAGACTGTGCAAAAAACGCAGGGTTCCGAGCGAGTCAGGCCCGCGGTTCACAAGATCACCTACCGCCCACAACTCATCGCAAGCCGAGTCAAAGTTGACGGTGTCCAATAGTTTTTTTAGCGGTTCAAGGCATCCCTGAATATCGCCAACGGCATAGGTGGTCATGGCAGGTGCTCTTTAGTACTTCGAACGTCGGTAGCGGTTGTTTAGCTGGCCGTAGTTTCGTTGGTTTCGCTTAATATATTACTGAGCGTAACATAGTCGTCAATCGATAATTGCTCGGCACGCATGGCAAGATAGTGTCCCGGTAGCTGCACAAGCTGTTCACTCCAGTTTGCCTTGAGCGCATTGCGCAAGGTTTTGCGTCGTTGGCTAAATGCACTGCTGACAAGCTTCTCAAGCGTATGTCTGTCGCTGGCCTGATGTGGGAATATGCGTGGGATCAGTTGCACCAGAGTTGAGTCTACTTTGGGAGCAGGGTTAAAAGCAGTGGGAGGAATATGAAATAGTGGCCTGACTTCACACTGATATTGCACCATGATGCTGAGCTTTCCGTATTGTTTGCTGTCAGGAGTTGCTGCCATGCGGTCGACAACCTCTTTCTGTAGCATAAAGTGCATGGACCCACAGTGCTTGGCAAAATCAAGCAGATGAAAAATAATCGGTGTGGAAATATTGTAAGGCAGATTGCCGACAAATTTTGCTTTATGTGTATTTCCGAGTAACTGACCAAAATCAGTTTTTAAAGCATCATTTTCCACGAGAGTGAGCTGGGGAAAGCGCGACCTCAAATGACTGGCCAGATCACGATCAATTTCAATGGCAGTGAGTTGGCTGCCACTATTTAATAGATGTTCGGTAATAGCGCCGAGTCCTGGACCGATTTCGATAATGATGTCATCGGGCTGTGGGTTGATGGCACGCACAATTTTGTCGATGATATTGTGATCAGACAAAAAGTTTTGCCCAAAGCGTTTGCGTGCGCGGTGCGATTTTGACAAATCATCAGGCATGCACATCTCCACCTGGCTGACACATGGTCAATGCGGTACTAATGGCGAGTTGTAGGCTATTGGCATCTACCTTGCCACTACCGGCGAGGTCAAATGCCGTGCCGTGATCTACCGAGGTGCGAATTATATTAAGGCCCAGGGTGACATTAATCGCATGATTAAAACCGGCGTACTTTAAGACTGGCAGGCCCTGGTCGTGGTACATGGCAAGAAAGACATCAGCATCGCTGCGGTTTTGCGGTGAAAAAATAGTATCGGCAGACAGGGGGCCTGCAATATCAAGGCCCTGTTCTCGCAAGTGCTCAAGCGTCGGTGTAATGGTATCGATTTCTTCCTGCCCAAGGGCGCCCATATCTCCCGCATGGGGGTTCAAACCACAGACATAGATACGCGGCTTTGCTATAGAGAAAAAACGCTGAAAATCCGCGTGAATTATCTGAAGTGTACTTTCAAGCAAGTCCCGTGTAATTGCCGCGGGCACATCCTGTAATGGCAGATGTGTTGTGGCGAGTGCGACGCGCAACCCTTCCGTCGCGAGCAACATCACCGGGTGGGTAGCACCATTTTTCTCAGCGAGGTATTCTGTGTGGCCGCTAAATTCAAAACCGCCCTGGTTTATCAGTCCCTTGTTAACCGGACCGGTTACCAGCGCCTGGCATTCTTTGTTTTGACACAGTGCTATCGCTGTATCGAGGGTTTCCAGTACATAAGCTGCATTTGCGGGGTCGCCGCTACCGGCTGTGACCGATTTTTGTAACGAAACCGGATAGTAAGCCAGGCGGCCCGCTCCGGTTAATGCCGGTATGGTATGCGCATTATATTCATACAATTCCAGAGGCAGGTTCAGTTGGCGAGCCCGCGCCTCAAGTAATGCAGGGTCTGCAACGGCTACCAGTTCAGCGCCCTGTTGTTGCTGTGCCATGATAACGGCGAGATCGGGGCCGACCCCTGCCGGTTCTCCCGGTGTGAAAGCGATACGTGGCGTGCTAGATTTTGATATCGACATAGGCCTCGTCGCGCAGCTCTTTCAGCCATAGCGGTAACTCCTGCTCAAAGCGCCGCTGTGTCAGGTAACCTTTAACCTGGTTGCGTAATAGAGTATCGCTCATATCTGTTTCCCTGCGCTCGAGAACTTCGACAATATGCCAGCCAAACTGGGTTTGAAAGGGCATACTAACGACATTCAGTTCGGAGTTGTCCATAACCTGGTGGAACTCCGGTACCAGTTCGCCAGGATTTGTCCAGCCAATGTCACCGCCCTTGAGTGCGGAACCAAAATCCTCTGAATACTCTTTGGCAACTTCAGCAAAATCGCGTTTGCCGTTAACAATATCCTCACGTAAACCCAGCAGCAACTCACCAGCCTCCTTCTCCGAGCGAATCGCTGATGATTTGACCAGCACATGTCGTGCGCGAGTTTGCTGTACCCAGAATTCCTGGTTGCCCTTTTTATCAAGCATTTTAAGAATATAGTAGCTATTGCCACTAAGAATCGGATCGGATACTTCACCCTCTGCAAGGTCATCAACAACTTTGGCGTACAGGGAAGGCAACTGGGTTTTCTTGCGCCAGCCGAGATCGCCGCCATTAGCGGCATCCTGTGATTCAGAGTAGGCCCGGGCTAACGTGGCAAAGTCTGTGCCACTGCGTGCAAGGCTGACAATTTCATCGGTTTTATCAATAATTGCTTGCTTGTCTTCCTCTGTTGCATTGGTGGGAATCGAAATTAAAATATGACCGAGGCGGTAGTCAGTGGAAGAACGCAGCTTGCCTTCTTCCGAGTTTAAAAAGTTTGTGATGTCCTGCTCCGTAATTTCAATACGTCGATTTACAGCTCCCTGCTGAATGCGCTGGATAATCATCTCTCTTTCGAGGTTATTTTTGAAAGATTCAAAGTCCATGCCGTCTTTGGCCAGTTCAGCTTGTAACTGATTAAGGGTCATGTTGTTTTGCTGGGCGATACCCATAATGGCAGTTTCGAGTTCTTCCTGACTGACTTCAACCGAGGCGCGTTGGGCGAGCTGATATTGCAGGTTTTCTATAATCAGGCGTTCCATCACCTGTTCGCGAAATACATCTTCAGGGGGCAGGGAGCCACCGCGGGAAACGATCTGGCGATAAGTGGCTTGCAGGCGCTGGTTGTACTCACTCTCCATAATCACATCTTCATTAACGACAGCTACAACGCGATCGATCGAGGTTGCCTCGGCAAAGGCAGCATTTGCAAATAGAGTGCTGGCCAGCACGCCCATTAAAATGAGGAAGGTTCCAAGCGGTTGCGTTGTTGCTCGCATTTTATTCTCCGTAGCCGTAGATACTGTCTTTAAACATGGAATCGAGTTTGTCACCAAAGCCGGCAAGGCTTTTAAGTTGAACTTCGAGAAAAATACCCTGATCGGTATTTTGCCGATCAGGATTCAAAAAGTCATTGCGATTTACCGCCCATTCGCGATAGACAAGACGCATTTGCCAGCAGCAGTCGTCGTATTGCACCCCGGCGAGAGCTTCAAGAGGACGCTTATAGGTGAAATCGTAGTTATAGCGCCCGAGTAGTGCCCACTGGCTGGTAATCGGCCAGGCAGTAGAAATATCGCCCTCTTCAACGGCCTCAATCAGGGCATTATTCCCGGCTAGCTGCAATTGCTGTAGATAGCGATATCCTACACTGAATACCTCGTAGCGGTGGCCGTGATAGTGCACGAATACGTTGCCCTTGTCAGTTTGGGACTGATAGTCATCCCACAACCACTGGGCTTGTAAGCGCCACACATCGTTAAAGCGGTAGTACAGTTCAGAAGCGAAGGGTGAACGGGGCGCGTTATAGTAGTCCTGTATCTCTGTGGGTAGTTGGGCAAAAATCACCGGGTCGATAGCATTTACCTGACGGTCATCGTGATAAAACGTTTGACCAATGCTGAGTCGTAATTGTTCCACACCGCTATTGCGATCGAGAAACCGGGAAGTCAGACCAATGGAGGTCTGGTTGGCATCGCCGATACGGTCGCGGCCACTGAAGCGGTAGTCGCGAAATAGTTGCTCATAGCTGAATGTCATATCATCAGTGTCAAACAGCTGGAAGTCATCCTGGTTTTCGTATTCGGCATAGTAGTAATAGAGGCGTGGCTCAAGGGTCTGATAGTGCTTTGCGTCCATGCGTTCGAAGATCAAACCAGTGTCTATTCCAGCTGTGGGCACAGCAACCGATGGGCTGTCGTCTGTGAAAGTCGGGTTATCAAGTTGCTGACCAAGGTAGCGTAAGGATACTGCCGGGTTTACATAGCCCGCTTGCCAGTTTGAGTTCCAGCCGAGTTCATAGTGACCGAAGAAGCGCTCGCCGGTGACCTGATTACTGTTATTGTGGTCAAACTGTGCATACTCATTGTCAAACTTCAGTTCCCAGCCTGCATCGAGTACATAATGACCGCGAGCGACGAGCTCCGGTAATTTTTGATAGGGGTCGTTGACGAGACTGTCACGCAGCGTTTGATATTCCCGAACCTCTGCATCGTAATACCAGTTCTTTGTACTATAGCTGGCGAGTCCACGTTGTAACAAATGTGTTGCGCGGGTAACCGACAAGCCGGAACTATCGAGATCGTCAAAATAGTTATTGTCGCTGACACGAGTATAATCAATGCGTGTACGCCACGGGCGTGCATAACCACCATCCTGCTCTACATCTACAAGCCAGCGATCGCGCCCGGCTTTTTTGTCATCGGCTAACCAACTGCCGCCAACCTGACTGGAAAATAACTCTGATAAATGACGAAACTCACCACCGAGTTGCCAGCCGCGATCACTGATATAACGTGGGATCAGGGTTGCATCGTAATTTGGTGCGAGATTGAAGTAATAGGGCATGCTCATATCAAAGCCATCTTCGCCGTAGGCAAACGATGGTGCCAGAAATCCTGACTGGCGTTGATTGTTAATTGGAAACAGCATATACGGCATATAAAACACCGGCACGTCACCTATCTCCAGTCGCACGTGTTTGCCGCGACCTTGCCCACTATTAGGATCGAGTTCCAGAGAATCACTTTTCAACGTCCAGGTTGGATCATTCGGACTACAATGGGTGTAGGTGCTATCGGTTAAATAAATAATCTCTTCGTCTGTGCGAGTAATATTTTCTGCGCTACCGTGAATCTGTTGTTCGTGTAAAACATAACGGGCGTTGTCCAGATTGAGATAGCCTGCCTCAACAGCGACTTCAGCACGATCACCTTCAAGTAACAGGCCGGGCTCGCGTAATATCACATTGCCTTCAATATCTACTTTCTCATTATTTTCGTAGATAATCACCTTGTCGCCTTCCATGTGACGTTTCCCCTGGGTGATGATGACTTCACCAATCATGATGGTGCGCTCTTCAGTAATATTCGATTCATTGCCCGTGATCGTAATCTCTTCAGATTCGACGTTGGTCGAGCGTGACTCCCTGGCAAGTGGGTCGATAAATGCACCGCAACAACCGGCCTGCATCTTTGCTTGTTGTGCTGTGTCGAGAGCTTCCTGTTCCACCCAGTCGGTGGTTTGCGCAAGGGCCGGCTGCAGCGTTATAGAGAATGCCGTCGAGAGTATGAAGAATGCCACAGCAAAGCGTACTGCGTTGGGCAGCACGGGGTTTGTTGAGTGGCAGGAGGTTGAGCGAATCAAGCCGAACTCCGGATCGGGCTATGCGAAAAATAACGGCGTATTGTACTTGATTTGGGGTCTGAATGCTGAGCTGAAACAGCGTACAATAGGCCACCATGACAAGCCCTGAAGCGTTCAAATCCTGGGTCGAGGCTGCCTTGCAGGCGGCGGGTATGCTCAACGCGACCGATTTACAACTCCAGCCACTCAGCGGTGATGCAGGCTTTCGCAGCTATTACCGTATCGCGGATTGTACATTGCCGATACTTGCGGTTTCAGCACCTCCGGACACAGAAAAAAACGAGGCGTTCTGCCATATTGCCCAGTTATTGCGTCAAAACGGAGTACATGCCCCACAGGTTTACGCGGTGGATTTTGAGCAGGGTTTTCTGTTGATTGAAGATCTTGGTGATGCGCTATATCAGCCGCTGCTCGAAGCCGGGCAACAGGAGACTCTATATGCCGATGCTATTACCTGTCTGCGCAAGTTACAGCACATTGCTACTGACCACTGTGGTTTGCCACTTTATGATCGCGAGCAACTACAGCTGGAGATGAACCTGTTCCCGCAGTGGTTTGTCGAACAGTTGCTAAACATCGACCTGACTGAATCCGAGCAGATGCTGCTGGAGGATGTTTATGTACTGCTGATTGACAGTGCCATGCAACAGCCGCAGGTGATTGTGCACCGCGATTTTCACTGTCGCAATCTGCTCAGGCTTGAGAATAACAATCCTGGTGTGATTGATTTTCAGGACGGTGTTGTCGGACCACTAACGTATGATCTCGTTTCGTTATACCGCGACTGCTATATCTGTTGGCCGCCACAACAGGTGGAGGCGTGGGTATTGCAGTACTACCATCAATTGCGAGAAGACGGTGTACTTAACGAGCAAATTGATGAGGTTGTGTTTTTACAGTGGTTTGACTGGATGGGCTTGCAGCGCCATATCAAGGTATTGGGCATTTTTTCGCGTCTGTGTTTGCGCGATAGCAAGTCACAGTATCTCAATGATCTGCCTTTGGTTATTCACTATACCTTGTCGGTAGCGCGACAATATCCTGAGCTGATGAGCTTTGTAGACTGGTTCGAAATGCGTCTGTTGCCAGTCATCGAAAGTTGTGAGTGGTATCGCAATAGTGACTATGCCACGGAGTCGCTAACGTGAAAGCCATGGTATTAGCGGCGGGCAAGGGGGAGCGCATGTTACCGCTCACTAAAGATTGCCCGAAACCATTGCTGAAAGTAGGCGGCAAGTCACTGATCGAATATACCCTGGAGCGTCTTTGTGCAGCGGGGTTTCACAACGTGGTCATCAATACCGCCTACCTGGGGAATATGATTGAGCAGGCGTTGGGTGGCGGTGAACAGTTTGGTTTGTCGATTAAATACTCGCGTGAAGAACAGGCACTGGAAACCGGTGGTGGTATTTTACAAGCGCTTCCTTTGTTATGCGCGGACGATGATGCACCGTTCCTGCTAATCAATGCCGATGTCTGGTGTGATTGTGATCTTGCTGAGCTGTATAAAAAGTCACTCGACGGTAAACTGGCCCACCTTGTGCTTGTGGATAACCCCGGTCATCACCAGCGCGGCGATTTTTCCCTGACTGAACACGGCTGTGTTGTTCAGCGTGAGGAAGGCAAATCAACTGCTTATACCTTTAGTGGTATTAGTATTATCGATCCTGGGCTCGTCAGATCTTATGCTGGTGGCAGTGACAGTTTTCCGTTGCGTGATGTACTGTTGCCTGCAATCACAAAGCAGCAGGTTAGTGGTGAGCTGTATCACGGCACATGGGTCGATGTGGGTACACCAGAGCGGCTTGAGGAATTGCAGCAGCAACTCGCCTGATCTGGCTGATTCCAGTACAATAGCGCCAACCTTCCAGTGGTGACTTGCCATGCCCGATTATCAAATTGCCCCGTCTATTTTGTCCGCAGATTTTGCTCGCCTCGGTGAAGAGGTTGAGCGTGTATTGGCCGCTGGTGCTGACATTGTGCATTTCGACGTGATGGATAATCACTACGTGCCAAATCTGACTATTGGCCCCATGGTGTGCAAGGCATTGCGCGATTTTGGTATCGCCGCACCGATTGATGTCCATCTGATGGTAAAGCCTGTAGATCGCATTATTGGTGATTTTATTGATGCAGGGGCGACCTATATTACATTCCACCCGGAAGCTTCCGAACATATTGATCGCTCGATTCAGTTAATCAGGGAGGGAGGGTGCAAGGCTGGTCTGGTGTTTAATCCCGCTACACCACTCGACAGTCTTGAATATGTGCTCGACAAACTCGATATGATTTTGCTGATGTCAGTCAACCCGGGTTTTGGTGGACAGAAGTTTATTCCCTCAACACTGCAGAAACTGCAACAGGCGCGCAAACTTATTGATGACAGTGGTTGCGATATCCGTCTTGAAGTGGACGGTGGTGTCTCGGCGAGTAATATTGGCGAAATTGCCCGCGCCGGTGCCGATACGTTTGTTGCGGGCTCAGCGATTTTTAATCAACCCGATTACAAGGCAGTGATCGATCAGATGCGCGCTGAACTGGCAAGTAGCTAGTCATTTATCTTTGTGACTGAACTTCCCTTATCACCCCATGGTGATATACAACTGGTTATGTTTGATCTTGATGGCACCCTTGTAGATAGCGTGCCGGATCTGGCTTTTGCAATTAATCAGCTGTTGTGTTCCTGTGATTTACCTGAAGTATCGGTAGAGCAGATTGCTCTCTGGGTAGGTAATGGTGCCGCTATGTTAGTCAGACGCGCGTTGGCACATAGTTATAAAACAGACATTAAAGAGATAGCAGCAGAAAATCTCGAGCACTGTCTCGAATTGTTCTTTGTGTTTTATCGCAAATGTAATGGCAAACGCAGTCAACTTTACAGTGGCGTTCTGAACACTTTGCAAAGCTTGCAAGCTATGAATATCAAAATGGCAGTCGTTACCAACAAGCCGGCACAGTTTACCGATAGTTTGCTGGAGCAACTCGCTATCCGTGATTATTTTTCCATGGTCGTCAGTGGCGATACTTTGTCGGTAAAAAAGCCCGATCCTGAACCGCTGCTTCACTGTGCACAGCAGTTACAAATCGATACAGCCAGGTGCTTGATGGTCGGAGATTCAATGACTGATGTAAATGCAGCGCGCAATGCCGCTATGCAGCACTGCTGCGTGAGTTACGGGTACAGTCAGGGTGCTGATTTTAAACGTGAAGGTGTATCGGTGATTGGTAGCTTTACGCAGCTAGTGAAGTAACGAATTAGTTGGCGGCGGATTAGCTATCAAACGATTCGAGATCCTGTACGGCATTTACCAGTTTTGAGATATTCGCACTGGTTATCTCCTCGCCGTAGTTGGCAGGTGGTGTAATTAGCCAGCCAATTACAAGTCCCCACATAATGGATTTTCGATACAGGTACCAGGCTTCTTCAATGTCCGGGGCAGAGTGATCTCCAAGGTTCTGTTGCAGGCAGTCGAGATAGTATTCAAGCAATGCTCGCTCGTGCTGGCGGCGTTGTTCTGTACTTAATGCGGTCACGATAATATAACTCACATCGTGTGCCCAATTGCCGCGAATCATCAGCTGCCAGTCAAACAGGCCACCATCAGCGTCCGGCAACAGATAAGTATTGGCGACATGGGTATCGCCATGTAACAGGGTTTGTGCGTACTGCGCGCTTTCTTGCTGAAAGGCGCTTAACTGTTCCCACATCTGTTCGAGCGACAAGCCAATCGGTGCAATTAGTGCCTGCTTGAAAGCATGTTTTTCGACCTGATCTTTGATCAGATCAAAGCCAATCGTGTTAAAAATATCACTCATCCCGCCTTTGGTTTCTGTGGCAATCCAGTTCAGCTCTGTCTGTAAGCGTGTGCTCTGCCAGAAATAACCGTGTAGCTTTGCGAGTGTGCGCAGTAGACCTTCAACCTGAGTAACACTTACATCGCTGCAAGCAGTAGGGAATTCAGCGCCGCGTGTGTTGAGATCTTCCATAATAATGCCAAACTGGCCGCTGTCGCGATCAAAGTGACTAGCAAAAACACGGGGTGTTTCCAATTGCAATTGCGGGCGAATCTCACGGTAAAAACGCACCTCGTTTTCATACATCTCGTGGGGGGCATGGGGTGAAAGCAACATGGTTTTGAGCATGACTTGCTCAGGTACGGCATAGCTTTCATTGTTACTGTATTGTAATTTCAGAATAAGACGATCAGCAGTGGATGCGAGGCCATCACCGCACTGGGCGGTTTGTACATTTTCAAAGGCTGTGATGGAAATGCCCGGTTGTAAGTCCTGCAATACTTCGGTTAATAATTCCGTTGACAGTTCATCGGCATTGGCGGGAAAACGCGGCATTTGTATCTCCGTAACTGGAACTTATTGTGATGGTTGGTACCAGATGGCTGAACTGATGGCGCGTTCCTGGATAGTGACAGGCTCCACAGGTTCAATGCCCAGAGTTTTTGCATCGTAGGTTGACCAACGCGGTGTTGGAATTTCCAGCGCGCGGGCATAGTAGGCTGTCGGCAGAGTCGGATCAAACTCCGCGTCATGCCAGACCGTTTGTAAGGTGCTGGTTCCAATATCGTTGCTGTAGGTTGCTGCTGCGACATCAACGCTATTGCCAACACTGGCTATAGGTTGGTCGTCGTTAACCTGTCGGTTGTCCGATGCCGCAACATTAAAAACTTTTTCGTGGCTGCTTCCTTCACTATCAATCCACAATTTTATAACTTGTAAGCGGTCGAGGTTGGCACCGTCCGGATCTTTCAGTGCAACAAGATAAAGAGTCGGCTTGGCAGCTGTGTCTGATGATGGTGGCAGCGTAGCACCCATTGGCACTCCATCTCTATAAGCAGTGCCAATCGCATTGCTGTCGTTAAGTATTTGCTTATCAAACTTCCAGCCGGCAAAAAAACGCAGGGTAATACGCGGCCCGGAAGTGGCAAAAGTTTCCTTGCGTAACATGGCATCAAATAGAGCTTCGCGGGTATTTTCAGGCGCCCAGATTGCAGCGAGCCCACCTGATCCCCAGGACATGGCCCGGTTCTGGTTGTCAGGCAATAACAGTGCCTGGTTCATACGCAAACTCGCAGCGCCGTCCATAATGGGTAATTTGCCGTGAAAGCTATCTTCTTCAACCGGCGAGCTGGAGTTGTGACCGTCACTACTGCCGATCACGCCAAACTGATAGGGATTCACACCACCGTCAGCAGCCATTTCCATGCCCATGCGCAATGCCTCCCGGGCATAACTGCCGGTGGGAGGAGCGGTGGCACCAAAAGCGGTCATATTGGATTCAAAAATTTCAAAGTTGGCAAACTCGTCGAGGTTGGACAAGATAGGATGTGTCTCCGACGAGCCTTTCACCTGAAATACTTCATGAATGGGTTCGTACCGGGCGCGCAGTGCCGCATAGGACTCGCTCATCGGTTCGCCGTAAAAGTTGCGTTTGCCATACATTTGGCCATTACTTAAATTGCCATTATGGGGAATGGCGAGCACGTGCATGCCCTGCTCATTTTGTCGTTGTAACTCAAGCAACAGGTCTTGTGGGTTTTCCGAGTTCAATGAGCTGAACGGCGCATCGGGCACCTGGGAACCATTGCCGCGGTAGATCACATTGCGGTGCAAATTCGCGCCGTTCGGTTGGCTTGACCATTCATAGCCAATAAAGGTAGTAAAGCGCCCAGGCACGTAGTGTTTGTCAGCTGTGTTAATCGTTTCCTGCCATGCTGCACTGGAAAGGCGCTCGTCGATAATATCGGGCTCAAAATAGCGATTGGCAACACGCAGAGTGGTTTTCAGATAATCTGCGGTAATTGCAATTTTATTTTCATTTTGCAATATATCCTTAAGTGGGCGCTCGGTGAGCGGTACATCTGGAAAGCTGTGCTGCATCATGCCGAGATATTCAGCGTGATCTGTAATCGCGATAAAGTCCAAAGGGCGAGAGATTTTGATTTGATAGCCCGCACCGTGTTCGATAGTGCCGCCTTTGGCAAATACATAGGCATCTTCGGGCATCGTGCGTACACCCATAAGCCAGGCATCGGAAGATAACCCGGTGTGAATATGCAAATCACCAAAGTAGACATTGTTGTGGGGATTGGCTGGCTGTGCCGGTGGCAGGGGTGGGGTGCTGGTATCGGAAACGACTTGTTCGAGGCTTGGATCATTGACCCGTTCAAAACCGCCACTCAGCACTAAAAAACATAGAGGTATAACAATAAACAGTAAAGTGAAAACAATAAAAACATTCTTCATGTCAGAGCCCTGACGCACCGGATGCTCTAATCTACTGTAGTTACCCCGCTAAATACACAGCGGAAAACCCCAACCTGGCCTGGTAAATCACGATTGTAGAGCGAGGGACAGAAGCCAGGGCAGTTTTACTGAAAAAAGTTAACCAGGCCTTCGTCGGCAAACACTTCTTCAAGGGCAAGGCCGATAATGCGGTTAATATGTTCAGCGTTTTTCTCTTCTGACGGTGTCGTAGCGTGGCCTTGTTCGCCACTTGCGGAGTAGCGGCCACTGTATTGCTTCATGCCTTTGAGCACTTTAATGGATACTGCTACGTCCACTTTGGACTTGCCGGCAACGCTGCGCTCGGGTGGTAGATAGGTGATCTCATCGACGGACAGGGTGAACTGTATAGCGTCGGATGTAGCGCCAACA
This sequence comes from Pseudomonadales bacterium, assembly GCA_028280345.1. Classification (GTDB taxonomy): domain Bacteria; phylum Pseudomonadota; class Gammaproteobacteria; order Pseudomonadales; family UBA7239; genus JANQLY01. The sequence continues at coordinate 243,055 of JANQLY010000005.1, forward strand.
TGGCTGACAAAGCCCCATTGGGTCAGACCGTTGGCCATGGCGTGGGCAAGTTCAGTTTTGTAATCGCCGCCAGCAGTAATCGTGCTGGTATCACTGTAGACACCACCACGCACACCGATAATTTCAGTGTCGCGGTTGTCTTCAACCATCACATTGATTGAGCGACCCTGGCCGTATTCCGCTGTTGCGACATTGACCTCGGGTGAGAGAGTCACTTTTTGAGGGCTCAGCGCGCAGGCGCTGAGCAGGGATAAGGTCACGAGAAAAAGAAATGCCTGTTTCAACATATTGACGTTTCCTTGCAAGAGAGTAGCAGGTAATTGAATAAAGACTTAACCCTGGGATAAAAGTTCGCGCAGGTCGATAATCTGTGCGTTGGCTCGTGCAATATAGGATGCCATCACCAACGAGTGGTTGGAGACCATGCCAAAGCCGTCACCGTTAAGAATAATAGGGCTCATTACTGGCTGCTGTGTCGCCTCAAGCTCGCGAATAATCTGTTGCAAGCTGACCAGCGCTTTTTTGTTTTCCAGTACGTCGGCAAAGTCCACTTCAACCGCCTTGAGGAAATGAATCAACGCCCAGGTTGAACCGCGCGCCTGGTAAAATACATCATCAATTTCCAGACGTGGTGTTTTTACGATTTGATCCTGTGGAGATGCGGTTGATTGTTTGGCGTTGAGCTCACCGGCGAGATCGGTATTAAGGCGGCGTTGACCAACACTCGCGCTAAGACGTTGTGACAGAGAGCCAAGCCGTGTTTCCACGGTGCTTAACCAGTAGCGCAGATTGTCCGCACGGGCATAAAACTGGGCGTTGTGTTGATCCTCATCGCGCAGACGTTCCAGATAAGCTTCCATATGTTCGATGCCTTCACGATACTGTGATTCTGAAGCGGGTATCGCCCAGGATTTATGATCGAAATGAAAACGCGATTCGGCGATAGCCAGGTCAGTATCTTCCTTTGACTGGGACTGGGAGCGACTAAACGCTTCGCGCATCGCTTTTGATAAATCCCGTACCTGAATCAGGGCGCCGTATTCCCAGTTCGGCATATTGTCCATCAGTACCCCCGGGGGCAGAATGTCGTTACTCGTAAAGCCGCCGGGCTTGTCGAGCAGGGTATTGCCGACAAAAATCAGTGTGGAGGTTGTAGCGGCACCGATAATCTTGCCTTGGGCTACCTGGGGATTGTTACTGTTATTGATTGATGGTTGCTGATAGATATGATCGAGTTCAACAAGAGCAGGCTCACGGCTCCAGTACCAGCCAATAATAGAGATTGCGATAAGATAGATAAATAACCCGAGGGCAATCAGTTTGCCAATGCCGCTGCGTGGCTCGGAATCCTGTGCTGTCACTGCGTTGTCCACCGTCTGTTTGCCCCTGGCTGTAAAAAAGAAGGCTAACTATAACACTATCTATAATGGTATCTACAGGCTATAACCGTAGCGGGGGGTGAAAGTTAACCAGGATGAGAAGTGGTGCAGAATTGCCCGTGTATGCCGCTTTATCGCCCTGTTTACAGTATAATGGCATCCCTTTGAAAAACCGGTAACACACTTATGGATGTCATTGCCTATATGGCCAATGTGGGTCAACAGGCTCGCGCCGCCTCCCGTATTATTGCACGGGCGGATAGCGGCAAAAAGAATGCAGCGCTGCTTGCCACCGCTACTGCGCTTGATAGTGGGCGTGAGACCCTGCTCGCTGAAAATGCCAGGGATCTTGAGGCGGGCCGCGCCAATGGTCTGGATGCGGCACTGCTCGACCGTCTTGAGCTGACACCGGCGCGTATCGACGCAATGATCGAGGGCTTAAAAGAAGTCGCTGCACTGCCTGACCCCGTAGGTGAAATTACCGATCTCAATTTTCGCCCGAGTGGCATCCAGGTGGGCAAGATGCGTGTGCCTCTCGGTGTTGTGGGTATTATTTATGAGTCACGCCCTAACGTGACAGTGGATGCGGCGAGTCTGTGTTTGAAATCTGGCAATGCGACGATCCTGCGTGGTGGCAGTGAGGCGATTCACTCAAACCAGGCAATTGCTGCGGCCATTCACCAGGGCCTTAAGGAAGCCGGTTTACCCGCTGACGTTGTTCAGGTGATAGAAACCACCGATCGTGCCGCAGTGGGTGAGCTCATTACGATGGAAGAATATGTTGATGTGATTGTGCCACGCGGTGGCAAGGGCCTGATTGAGCGTATCAGCAACGATGCGCGGGTTGCAGTGATTAAACACCTCGATGGTATTTGCCATGTCTATATTGATGATGCCGCGGATCTTGAAAAAGCGTTCAATATTGCGATTAATGCAAAAACCCATCGCTATGGTGTTTGCAATGCAATGGAAACCCTCGTGATTGCCGAGCCTGTGGCACAGGAGTTGCTGCCACGTCTGGCCCAGGCCTACACTGACAAGGGGGTAGAATTACGCGGCTGCGAGAAATCCCGTGCAATTGTTGACGCCATGATTCCGGCCACCGAGGAAGATTGGCAAACAGAACACCTCGCACCTGTTTTATCGATCAAAATTGTCGCTGGTCTGGATGAGGCGATTGACTTCATCAATCACTATAGCTCCAGCCATACCGAATCTATCGTCACCGAGGATTATAGCCGTGCACGGCGTTTTCTTGTTGAAGTGGATTCGAGTTCGGTAATGGTCAATGCGTCTACGCGCTTTGCTGATGGTTTCGAATATGGTCTCGGTGCGGAGATCGGTATTTCCACCGACAAAATCCATGTGCGCGGCCCGGTTGGTCTCGAAGGGCTGACTTCGCAAAAATGGATTGTGCTGGGCAATGGTGATATCCGCGAATAAAGCCGTCGACCTGACGCGCCTGTAGTGGAGTTGCAGCAGTGAGTTACAGCGTGGGCATGTTTGGCGGCACATTTGACCCGGTTCATAACGGTCATATCCTGATTGCCCGGGAACTCAAGCAACTGCTCGGACTCAATGAAATGCGACTGGTGCCCTGTGCACTGCCGAGTCACCGCCCTCAACCGCGGGCAACACAACAGCAGCGTCTGAAATTGCTCGAATTGGCGACAGCGGGTACCGGTCTCAGCGTGGACACGCGTGAACTCGAGCGTTCCGGGGCTTCCTATACCATTGATACATTACAGTCCTTGCGTGCTGAGCTTGGTGCGACTTGTTCACTACAGTTATGTGTTGGTACTGATGTTTTTTGTCAGCTCGATCATTGGCATCGCTGGGAGGAAATCCTTGGCTTCGCCCATATTGTGGTAGCGCAGCGTGCGGGGCATCTAATGGATGTGCGTGCACCGCTTGAAGCGTTGCTGGCAGAGCGCGAGGTGAATGAGGTGGAAGCGCTCGGGAGGTCACCTTGTGGAGGTATTTATCTGGCCAGTGTCAGTCAAATACCTGTATCATCAACACAGGTACGCCAGTGCCTGTTGGAAGGGCGCATTGGGCGTGATACGCTGCCTGAAGCAGTACAACGCTATATTGAGGAGAATGGTCTTTATCGTGCAGAGTAAACAATCCGGGGCTAATCGATGAGCGAGTTGTGTGATCAAGTCATCGAGGCATTGGAAGATGTCAAAGGGAAAAATATTGTAACGCTGAATGTCAGCGCTCTGACCGATGTGATGGACAATATGGTGATTGCCAGCGGCACCTCCAGCCGTCATGTGAAATCTCTGGCAGAAAATGCGATCGTAGAGCTGAAAAAACAGGGTTACCCTCCGTTTGGTATAGAAGGCATGGATGACGGCGAGTGGGTGCTGGTGGATTTTGGCGATGTGGTGCTACATGTCATGCAGCCCCATATCCGTGAGTTTTACGACCTTGAGCGGCTCTGGAACCCGGAAGCCGCTGATAACGCCCAACAGTTGCAATCCGAGGAATAAACAGCTGCCGTGCGCCTCTCTATTGTCGCTGTAGGGGGGAGGATGCCCGACTGGGTAACGGCTGGCTGCCAGGAATACAGCAAACGCTTGCGCGGTGCTTTTGATCTACAAATCCACGAACTCCCCCTCGGTCAACGCGGTAAAAGCCGCAGTATAGAAAAAGCGATTCGCAGTGAAGGCGATGCGATGTTAAACGCTATTGCCGAGCGGGATACAGTGGTAGCCCTCGACGTTAAAGGCAAGCCCTGGAACACAGAGCAGTTGTCGCAGCATATGGAGGATTGGCGTATGCAGGGCAACAACATGACTTTTTTGATCGGAGGCCCGGACGGGCTTGATGCGCGTTGTCTGCAACGGGCCGATATGTGCTGGTCACTGTCCAATTTGACTTTGCCGCATCCGGCGGTGCGCATTTTGCTGATTGAGCAACTCTATCGCGCGTGGTCGATACTCAGCAACCACCCCTATCATCGTCAGGGATAAGTTGTATCAATGGCCGACCCGCTAACACTCAAAGACTACTTTCTCGAAACGCGCATTATCCAGTCGCGCCTGCTGTGGTTGCTGGTAGTTATTTTGTTTATGACTTCAGTGCTTGTGGCACGTTATTACGAGTTGCAAATCAATCGCCACGATACCTTTGTCACGTTGTCCGATGCTAACCGTATTTTGACGCAATCTGTAGCGCCAACCCGCGGTTTGATCTTTGATCGCCAGGGAAAAATCCTCGCAGAAAACCAACCGAGTTTTTCACTGAACATTGTGCAGGAGCGCGTGGCCGATCTTGATGCAACGTTATTGCTGTTGCAACAGCTACTTTCTCTAAGCGACAAGGAGCTGGAAAAATTTCAACAACGCTTGCAAAAGCGGCGCCGCCCCTATGAACCGGTACCGATACGCTTTCGCCTCAGTGATGAAGAGATCGCTATTATTGCTGTTAACGAATATCGCTTGCCCGGTGTAGAGGTCAAGGGGCAGTTGGTGCGTCACTATCCCTACGGCGATCTATTTGCCCACAGCATCGGCTATGTCGGCAGTATTAACGTCAAGGAGCAGCGCCGTATTAACGAGCAGGGGCTGGAAAAAAGCTATGAAGGTATCTATAGCATTGGTAAAACCGGCATAGAGCGCATCTATGAAAGCCTGTTGCTTGGAGAGAGTGGTGCGCAAAAAGTTGAAACCAATGCGCGGGGTCGTGTACTGCGAGTGCTTGAGCAAGAACTGCCAGAGCCGGGAGACAACCTGACTCTGTTTCTCGATGCTGAATTACAACGTATTGCAGCAGAGCAGCTCAAGGAGCACCGCGGTGCGATTGTAGCTATCGAAGTAGACAGCGGAGGTGTGCTTGCTGCTTTCAGTGCGCCGGCGTTTGACCCCAACCTGTTTGTAACTGGCATCAGTGTAAAAAACTATGCGGCACTGCGAGATTCCTGGAAACTGCCGTTATTTAACCGCGTATTGCAAGGGCAGTACCCACCGGGTTCAACGATCAAACCCATGGTTGGGCTGTCCGGGCTGGAACACCATGTGATCACACCGCAGTTTACGATTAATGATCCGGGGTATTATCAGTTGCCGAACGACGAGCGTTTATACCGTAACTGGAAGAGAGAAGGTCACGGCAGTAATGTTGATTTGAAACAGGCGATTGCAGAGTCCAGTGATACCTACTATTACGATCTCGCTTATCGTCTCGGTATAGATCGCATGAGTGCCTTTCTCGCAGAGTTTGGCTTTGGTGAAAAAACCCACGTTGATCAAACCAGTGAGCGCTCCGGCTTGCTGCCTTCACGGGAGTGGAAACGTAAATATCGACAATTGCATTGGTTTCCGGGTGATAGTTTGAATGTGGGGATTGGTCAGGGCGATATGCTTGCCACACCGATGCAACTGGCTTACGCGACTACAGTAGTAGCAAATCGCGGCTTGCGTATACAGCCACGTATGCTTAACAGCGTGAATGGCCAGCAACGTCCTGCAGAGGTGGCTGAGCCGCTAGTGTTACAACAAGATGAAAATTGGGATGTGATTATTGATGCGATGGAAGAAGTGGTACACGGCCGCAACGGCACGGCAAGGGGTATTGGCCGAGGGTTGGAATATCGTATGGCGGGAAAAACTGGTACCGCACAGGTAGTAGGCATTAAACAGGGCGAGGAATACGATGCGAGCTTACTTGATTTGCAGCAGCGTGACCACGCATTGTTTATTGCGTTTGCACCGATAGAAGCACCGAAAATAGCCGTTGCTGTTGTGGTTGAAAATGGAGAAGCTGGTTCCACGACGGCGGCACCGATGGCACGTGCCGTTATCGACCACTATCTGTTGCAGCAAAAAACCACACAGGCGTTACAGGATAGCAATGTTGCAGAGGGGCAGGTATGGCAGAAGACTTTCTGAGACAACTGCCCGGCAGTTACGCGATGAACTATCGGGGCCACACCCTCGCCAAGGCCCTGCATATCGATATTCCACTGCTGCTCCTGCTTGTGATGTTAAGCTTTGTCGGCTTGTTCGTGCTTTACAGTGCCAATGGCAAGGATCTCAATGGTATTGAGCGACAGGCCAGCTATATGCTGTTGGCCTATGCAGGTATGTTCACCGCTGCGCAGTTCTCACAACTCACCTTGCAACGTTTTGCAACTTTTATCTATTTTGTCAGTCTGGTATTACTAGTGGCGGTACTTTTAATGGGCGTCGGTGCCAAGGGGGCGCAGCGCTGGCTCGATTTACCCGGTTTGCCGCGCTTTCAGCCATCGGAACTCGCCAAGCTTGCTTTGCCCCTGATACTTGCGAGCTATTTTGAGCATCGCACCTTGCCGCCGCGGTTTAAACATGTGTTCTGGTCGGTGATACTGATTGCGGTGCCAGTATTTTTGATTGGCCGTCAGCCTGATCTGGGCACCTCATTGCTGATTGGTATGTCGGGCCTGATCGTGTTGTTTGTTGCAGGCATTCGCTGGCGTTATATTTTTGCCGCGATTGCTGCGGGTATACCGGCATTGCTGCTCATGTGGTTTTTTGTGATGCGTGACTATCAGCGACAGCGGGTGTTAACGTTAATGAATCCGGAAGCCGATAAGTGGGGTGCGGGATGGAATATCATTCAGTCGACCACGGCAATAGGCTCCGGGGGGTATTCCGGTAAAGGTTGGTTGCAAGGCACCCAGTCCCATCTGGATTTTCTTCCCGAGGGGCAGACGGATTTTATTATCGCAGTATTCGCTGAGGAATTCGGTTTCAGCGGTGTCATGTTGTTATTGCTGTTGTATCTGTTAATCGTTGCGCGGGGTCTATGGATCAGCCTGCAGGCACAAACCACCTTTGGGCGTTTGCTCGCTGCATCTATTACAGGTACATTCTTTATCTATATTTTTGTGAATATGGGTATGGTTTCAGGCATACTACCGGTAGTAGGTGTGCCACTACCTCTGGTGAGTCAGGGGGGAACCTCGATTGTGACACTGATGGCCGGCTTTGGTATTCTCATGGCGATTGCGACAGAGAAAAAGAAACTCTCCCACTAGGAAGTAATATTGATTATGTTATTTAAACAATACTTGTTACGGGTTTTTAGTCTACTGGCTCTTTTCAGCATCAGCTTGCCGGGCTGGACAGCGGATTACACACAGCGCGATGATGTGCAACAGTTCATTGATAATATGGTTACCGAACACGGTTTTGATGCACAGCAGTTACAGGGCTGGTTATCAGAGGCTGAAAAGAAACAAAATATCATTGATGCGATTTCTCGCCCGGCAGAAAAAACCAAACCCTGGAAAGATTACCGCAAGATTTTTGTAACAGACACCCGCACGCAGCAGGGTGTTCAGTTCTGGCAGGAAAATGCCGATATCCTCAAAGATGTGTCGATGCAATATGGTGTTGATGAAGAAATTATTGTTGCGATTATCGGTGTGGAAACACGCTATGGGCGCAATACCGGTAGTTACCGTGTGATTGACGCGCTGTCCACGCTGGGTTTTGATTATGAGCCGCGTGCCAAATTTTTCCGCAAACAGCTTGAAGAATTCTTTTTACTGACCCGTGAACAGGGACAGGATCCACTGGTATTAAAAGGCTCCTATGCCGGCGCAATGGGTTACGGTCAGTTTATTCCGAGTAGCTATCGTCATTATGCGGTGGACTATGATGGTGATGGTTTTGCCGATATCTGGTCGAACACCGGTGATGCGATTGCCAGTGTAGCGAATTATTTTAAAGAACACGGCTGGACCAGTGGCGAGCCAGTGATTGTACGCAGCCGCGTCAATGGTGATTACGATGACAGTGTGGTCAATCAGAGTCTTAAGCCGAAGTATACCTATGCCGAATTACAACAAAAGGGTTTTGCACCCGTGGAGCCCTTTGCAGACGATGAGAAACTCGCTGTATTCAGGCTTGAAGGGGAAATGGGTGCAGAGTTCTGGACTGGCGCAAAAAACTTCTATGTGATTACCCGTTACAACCACAGCAAACTCTATGCGCTGTCGGTTTATCAGCTCAGTCAGGATCTTCGGGATGCCTATGATCAAGTAACAGAAGAGGTCGCCAGTCAGTGAGGCGGGGTTTTGTTATCACGCTTGCCGTTGTTGCTCTCTTGATAGGCGGCTGTGCAGGCAGTGGCAGCCAGGACTCGTCATCATCGAATAGCGGACGCTATTCGATGAGCAAGGATAGAGGTCCGGATCGTAAACTCAATGCTCACGAAATTGAAGATGCGGTGCCGCAAAAAGTTGTGCGTACCAAAGCGGGCAACAAAAGCCCATACACCGTACTGGGTAAAACTTACCGCGTGATGCCCGAGAGTACCGGCTTTACCCAGACCGGAGAAGCCTCCTGGTACGGCAAAAAATTCCACGGCCACCAGACGTCCAATGGTGAGATCTACGATATGTACGGGATGACGGCGGCCCATAAATCCCTGCCGATACCGACCTATGTGCGAGTAACGAATCTCGATAACGGCTTGAGCACAGTGGTCAGGGTCAACGATCGTGGCCCGTTCCACGGTGGCCGTATTATTGATTTGTCCTATGCGGCGGCCACCAAGCTGGATTTTGTTAACAGTGGCACTGCCCGGGTAAAAGTGGAAGCACTGGAGGCGGGGGAGTCCTATACAGTGAATGAAGCACAATCCACGGGCGCAAAAGTCGAAAAGCCGGAGCCGACACCAGTCACGATTAAGCCTGCGGCGCAGCCGTCTGTGACACTGCCTGTGTCTTCACCGGATGATCAGAATTACCATCTGCCCTCCAATACCTTCTTGCAGGCTGCGGCTTTTTCCAGCAAAGCTGCTGCGGACAGTGCCCGCGAGCATATCAGTACACTAACCGGCTTTCCGGTGGTGGTGCGCGAACTTAATCAGCTTTACAAAGTGCGCATCGGACCAATTACCGATAATTTTGATCTACTGGAATTGCGTCAGCTCCTGCTTGCCAATCAATACAATAGCCCCCACGTCGTCTATGACTAGCAACGGTTTATGATTAATAGACTATGATTAAGGTAGCTGTATTGATCTGTCGGAGTCCCCACCCCGGCAAATGATTCTGTTAGAATAACTCGCTTCCGGCACCAACGTGCAATGCACAGCCCGGATCTGCCCAAAACCTCGCAGCAATCAGGTAATTTGAACAACATGCTAAAGCGCTTTTTTCAATTTCTACCCCTGTTACTGGTTATGGTTGCCGGTATCGCTCACAGCAAAGCAGTGCTGATTCCAGCGGCACCACAATTATCTTCCAGTGCCTATATTCTTATTGATGCCGATACCGGTAAGGTGATTGTCGAGCACAATGCGGATGAGCAACTGCCACCGGCGAGTCTGACCAAAATGATGACAATCTATGTGGTCGCCGGTGAAATGGATCGCGGTAACCTTAAAGGTGAAGATCTCGTGACCATTAGTGAAAAAGCCTGGCGCAAGGGTGGCTCAAAAATGTTTGTCGAAGTGAACACCAAGGTTCCGGTCATTGATCTAATCAGAGGCGTAGTTATCCAGTCTGGTAATGACGCGAGTATTGCACTTGCAGAACATGTGGCCGGTAGCGAAGATGCGTTTGCTGATGTTATGAATCAGCAGGCAGTATTACTTGGTATGGAGAATACGTTCTATAGGAATGCCACCGGCTGGCCCGATCCGGAACATCTGACGACTGCGCGAGACTTGTCGCTATTGGCTCGCTCATTAATCATGGATTACCCCGAGCACTATTCCATTTATTCAGAGAAGTATTTCACCTATAACGAAATTCGCCAGCCCAATCGCAACCGCCTGCTGTGGCGTGACAACAGTGTTGATGGTGTTAAAACTGGCCATACGGAAGAAGCGGGCTACTGCCTTGTATCTTCAGCAAAGAAAAACAATATGCGCTTGATTTCAGTGGTGATGGGCACTAAAAGTGAAGATGCCCGTGCGGCAGAGAGTCAAAAACTGCTTGCCTACGGCTTTCGCTACTACGAAAACGTTGAGCCTTACGGTGCCGGGGCGGTATTGAAACAGACCCGTGTCTGGGGTGGTCTGGTAGATCAGGTCAATCTGGGCCTTACAGACAAGATCAATCTCACCATACCTCGCGGTAGCCAGTCAGAGCTACAGGCACAAATGGAAGTGAACAAGGTGATCAAAGCACCGATAAAACAGGGCGATGAGCTTGGGCGTCTTGTTATCAGCCTTAACGGAGAAGAGCTTGTGAACGAACCGCTGGTTGCGATGGGTTCTGTGGAGCAGGCAGGTTTCTTTGCGCGTTTATGGGATGCAATCAAATTGTTCTTCCTTGAAATGTTCGGAAAGGTTTGATGGACGACGCAAACCGCGGTGGTGAGGAAGCCCCAAAAATTGAATTTCCCTGTGACTACCCGATCAAGGTGATGGGGCTTGCCGGCGATGAACTCCACGCTGCCGTTATTGATGTGATGGAACGCAACGCCCCGGGGTTTGATAGCACTGCCATTTCGATTCGCGATAGTAATAAAGGCAATTACCAGTCAATTACCGTTACGATTACTGCCACCGGTAAGCCCCAGTTGCAAACTATCTTTGAAGAATTAAAACGTCACGCCAGTGTTCGAATGGTGTTGTAATACTTTGCACACGCAACGATGCCGATTAACGAAAAACTTGTTGTACGCCGCTTCACCGGTTTGCAGGATTACCGTGTTATCTGGCAGGCGATGCAGGATTTTACTGCGCAGCGCACATCACACACGGTTGACGAACTATGGTTATTACAACACTCGCCGGTGTTTACGCTGGGCCAGGCGGGCAAAAAAGAACATGTACTTGATTCTGGTGATATACCACTGGTACAAAGTGATCGCGGCGGGCAGGTTACCTACCACGGCCCCGGGCAACTGATTGTTTATTTACTGATTGATACAAAACGGCGCAAGCTTGGTGTGCGCAAACTCGTTGATAGTATGGAGCAGGCGCTGATTGAGGTACTGACGGAATACGGCATCCGTGCCCATAGCAAACAAACCGCACCGGGGGTGTATGTCAAAACCCGGCAGAATCATGAAGAGGCAAAGATAGCGGCACTGGGTTTGCGTATTCGTCGCGGTTGCAGCTATCACGGCCTGTCGTTAAACCTCGATATGGATCTGGCCCCGTTTGCGGCGATTAACCCCTGCGGATATGCTGGTCTTGCGGTTACGTCACTTGCCAGGGAAATTGGTGAACCCATAGAGACAGCCCGTGTCGAGCAACAATTGATCGGTCAGCTTGCAGCCCAGTGGGGGATAGGGGATATTAGCGAAGCGCCTGCTAGCGAAGCGGGTTAGAATAAGACCATGTCTTCAAACGATATATCACATCCAAAGTCTGAAAAACGCAAGCCGCGCAAATTGCAGGCCGGGGTCAAATTGCGTGCTGAAAACAAGGTGCGACGCATTGCTGCTCACAACCTCGATGAAGAGCAATACCTGCCAAAGCCCGACTGGATACGGGTGCGTCTGCCCGCAGGCAATGAAGTAAAACAGGTAAAGCGGATCAAGGGCCTATTGCGTGACCGCCAGCTTGCAACGGTCTGTGAAGAGGCGTCCTGCCCGAATCTCGGGGAATGCTTTGCCGGAGGTACCGCAACCTTTATGATCATGGGCGAGATTTGCACACGGCGCTGCTCATTCTGCGATGTGGCCCATGGCATTCCCAAGCCACTTGATAACAATGAGCCGGAAAATCTTGCTAAGGCCATCGCCGAGCTGGGTTTGCGTTATGTGGTGATTACTTCGGTAGATCGTGATGACCTCGCCGATGGTGGCGCCGCACACTTTGTTGAATGTATCAGTCAATCCAGAGCTTTGTCTCCCGAACTCACCATTGAAGTACTCGTACCTGATTTTCGCACCTGCCAGGATATTGCTCTCGATGTTTTGCAACAGGCACCACCGGATGTGTTCAATCACAACCTGGAAACTGTGCCGCGTCTGTACAAGGAAGTGCGCCCGGGAGCCGACTATCAGCAGTCGCTGGATTTGCTGGCGGCATTTACAAAAAAGAATCCCGGGGTACCTGGCAAGTCAGGTCTTATGCTTGGCCTCGGTGAAGAGCAGCACGAAGTTATCGAGGTGCTTGAGGATTTGCGTGCACACAATGTATCGATGCTGACGCTTGGGCAGTATCTACAGCCAACCCGCGCCCACTTGCCGGTGAAAAGCTATATTACCCCGCAAGCGTTTGCCGAATATAAAATCATTGCGGAGCAAATGGGTTTTGCCCAGGTGGCGAGTGGCCCTCTGGTACGTTCTTCCTACCATGCCGACTTACAAGCTCGTGGTGAGCTGGTAAGTTAAAACTAAAGAGCGCCGAGATAAAGGCGCTCTTTTTTCAGGATGGTGGAAAGTACCTGAGCCGTTAGCCTGGAAAAATTCATCTTCTCTTCAGCAGAATCAAACTGTACCCCGAGCGAATCTTCATAGTAGAGCGGCTCACGCCAGAGCATTTCCTCGTTGTTCCAGTAAACGACGATAATAAAGTCGAGCTGGCTTTGCTGTTGATGATCGTTCTCCTGTGAATTCACCGCGCGGTTAAACAGATGAAAATCAATTAGCAGATCCGTATCTTCATCACTGGCATGAATAAAGTCTTCATCTTCCAGTGATAAACTGATATGACTCATAAGAGCAATATGCATAAACGGATTGGCTTGTGCCTCACTGTGATCGTAAACACGTTCGGTAAATTTAAAGCTTAAGGGCACTTCTTCAGCCAGAGCAGGTGTAACAAAAAACAGAAAAATCAGACAAAGATGTTTCATCGCTAAATACCTCCTGGATGGTCAAGAAAGGCTTATCCTGGAGATTATTTTTAGAAAGCGGTAACTAATTTTTTTCAAAAGAGAAAGCGTAGAAACTTAATACAGTATTTATAAAATATGCAGATAAAATTTTGTAAAAATTTATTTTAGTTTGGCTGATAAGCGGCTACCAAGATTAATCATTGGCTTTTCGATAAAGCGAAACGTCAGCCAACTGGTAAAGAGTGTTAGAAAAATAGCTACAAGATAGGCATATTTTTCCTCAATGCCAATCTGTTTGAATAAAATAATAGGTAGCAATGCCACAACAGGGTGCAACAAATAAATTGAATAACAGGATTCACCGAGAAACTGCAAAATGCGCCCTGGTAGTGCCTTGATGGTTGGGTTCAGTATAAAGATCATTGTGACAAATACGATGCAGCAGGTGGAAAGAATGACTCTGCCGTAACCGGATACCACATTGATCTGATCGCCATGAAAAGGTGCAAATGCGAATATTAAACAGGCAAGCAGTGCCAAAACAGTGCAATGTCGTATTTGTAGTATCGCTTCAAGGTAATGACTGTATTTCGCGATTGCAATACCGGCCATAAACAGAAACAGGTGGTTTAATGGGTGCACATAGATCTGCCACTGCGCACCCAGTGATAAATCTGGATTAAAACGAAAAAACGCAAAATAAATAGCACAACCTATGCTTGCCAGTGTCACAGCGGGTAAAACAAAACGCTGCTTTAGCAGAAACAGAAACGGGAAGATAAAATAAAATACCATTTCATCGCCAATTGACCATCCACCTACCGGAATACTCATTGAAGCCTTAATAAAGCCAAACAGCAACGAATAGTTATAAATAATGCGTTTCAATGGTATTTCACTTGGCGGTAAACCGAGCACATCGGCAAAGGCCAGCGTGAGCAAAATAATCGTTGAGACAAGCCAGAACAGTGGAGCAATACGGAAAAAGCGTTTAACCAGGAAACGAACCGTGTCCCGTAATGTATTAATTCGCTTTTCATAGGTAATGGTAAGGCTGACGCCGCTGAGAATAAAAAACGTACCCACGGCATAAATGCCAAGGTATTTAAGTACGGGGTTCATACCAATCAGGCCATAGCTCCATTGAGTGTAGTGATAGAGCATGACACTGAGTGCCATCAGACCGCGCAGGTAATCAAGAGATTCGACACGTTTCTTCTCGGGCAAGGCGGGGTGGTCCATACAATAAGCTTTGTCTGAGTTCGGTTATAAATAAAAATAGGTGGCAAGACCGAGAAAGGAAAAAAAGCCAACCACATCTGTGATCGTAGTGAGAATGACCCCGCCAGCCAATGCCGGATCAATATTCATTTGTTTGAGCACGATAGGCAATAACGCACCGGAGAGTGCTGCAGTAATCAGATTAATCACCATTGCGGCTCCGATAATAATGCCAAGACGAAAATCCCCGAACACAGCATAGGCGACAAGGCCTACGACAATGGCAAATAAAAAACCGTTAATCGAGCCGACCACGAGTTCCCGCATCATTAGCCAGTAGGCATTATTTTTACCGATCTGGCCAATAGCCATACCGCGGATCACCAGCGTCAGGGACTGGCTGCCTGCAATGCCTCCCATGCTTGGCACAATCGGCATCAGAATCGCCAGTGCCACAATCTGTTCAATGGTCGCTTCAAATTGCTTGATAACACTGGCAGCAATAAACACGGTGAACATATTGACACCAAGCCAGACAGCCCGGCGCGGTGCGGTTTTCAAAGCCGGGGCAAAAGTATCTTCCTCTTCGTCGAGGCCGGCCATGCTGAGCAGTGAGTGGTCGGCGTCTTCAATAATAACGTCAACGACATCGTCAATCGTAATACGGCCCAGCAACTTGCCGCGATGATCAATCACCGGTGCAGATACCCAGTCATTTTTTTCAAACAATGAGGCCACTTCGTTGTCTGGCATAGTGGCAGGAATCGCTTCTGCACTGGTGTCCATTACCTCGCGTACAGTGATATTGGTGTCACTGGTGAGTACTTTGGAGATTGGCAGCACACCGACAAATTCATCCTTACTGTTTACCACAAACAGACTGTCGGTCATCGCTGGCAATTCCTCGTGGCGGCGCAAATAGCGCAGTACTACATCGAGGGTAAAACGCGGACGCACGGTAATCGTATCCGTATCCATGAGGCCGCCCGCAGTATCTTCGTCATAATCGAGCACACGCTTTACGCGATGGCGGTCTTGTACACTCATCGCGTTGAGTACCTGATTACGAATCACCGTCGGCAACTGCTGCAGAATGTCGGCAATATCATCGGAGTCGAGGCCATCAGTGAGCGCTACGACCTGGTCGGTATCGAGTTTGCTGAGAAACTCACTCTGGATTTCTTCATTGAGCTCGCCGAGGATTTCCCCTTCTTTTTCTGAATCGACTAACTGCCACAGCACGCTACGGGTTTTTGGTGGCGAGGATTCAATCAGGTCGGCGATATCGGCGGGTTTGAGGCCGTTGAGCATGCGACGTACAGGCACAAAGGTGCCGCTGGAAAGGGCGGTATTCAGTTCCTCCAGCTGGCTTTGGGTCTGATGCTGTTGCTCTGCGGCTTGTGGCATGGGGGGACCCTGTTAGCGTTAATTTCAGTCTGCATACGAGGAAGGATTCTAAATGAAAATTATATTTGTTTCAGTAACTTATTGCTGTTTTTTAAGGTGGTATAAAGGTTTGGGGCCGCCCTGGGCTCAAACCTTGTGGTGCTGAAGAAAGTCATGGCGTAGAGGCGTGAAGTTCAGTTTTCGGCGGAGAGTCTGATTTCCGGCGCCCATTCCAGCCATTCCTCATCGGCTTCGTCATACAGATTGAAGTACTCACCGTCTTCGACTCTGGAACCCATCTCGTCATTATTGGGTGTGGCAAACGCAATGCCACCCTCAAGCAGATTTTCCAGTGATTGGGTGCGGATCTTTGCGCCGGAGAACAACCCAAAATCAATGCCGACACCGCTGGCTTGCCAGAAGCGGGTATTCTTGTGAATCAGTGGTGCATAGTCCGCTTCGATACGGCTGTAGATAAGTACCTGCTGGGCGTTCTCCGCCAGTGCAACCCCCTCGACTTCACCGACCGGGTAGTTGCGGTAATAAATTTTAATGCCAGGTTTGATAGAGCCGAGTTGTTTGGCGGTCAGCACAATGTCGAGTCCTTCACGAATGGTTTCAACAGTGGGTGCTTCATCAAGTCCCTGAAAATTGTAGGCACGATTGCCGGAGCCGGGTTTTACCGTGATGTATTTTCCGGCTACCAGAGTATCAAGGTTGCGTGTGGCAGCAAGACCAAGCGCGGGTTTGACGACCCAGAACTGTGAGTGCTGGCGGGCAATATCTTTTGCTGATGTTGTGAGGCTCACGGTAACATCAACACCCTCGAGTTTGTTCTGTAGATGTACCTCGGTCACTTCACCGATCTGAATGCCGTTGTATTTAACAGCGGTGCCAGGTTTCAGACCATCGCCGTCGTTAAACGAAATTTTAATAATCGTTTCTTCCTTAAATGCAGAGTCCTTACTTTCATACAAAGGAAAAGAGTGGTTGTTTTCAACCGGCGGTTCGGTGCTGGTATCGCCCGGACTTGAAAATGAAATGCCGCCAATCAGTAATGAAGTCAGTGAGTCCATATGTAAATTAACACCGTCGAGACCGGCATCAAGGGTAACCCCACTGACATTCCAGAATTTGGAATTCGGTTTTACCAGGTTCTTGTAGTTTGAATCAATATAAATATCAAAAACCACACTGTGATCTTCGACGAGATTGATCTTCTCAACAGAGCCAACCGTAAATTTGTTAAACAACACCGGTGCGCCGGTTGAAATAGAGCCGACATGGGGAGCAGTAAGCCTGAGGTGCAGCCCGCCGTAGTACTGAGGCTTGATGGGTGGTTCTTCCAGTGCAAAGTATTCAAATTTCTTGGGTGGCAATCTGCGGATTTCCTCGATACCGAGTCGACTGGTTTGTTCACCGAGCTGAAACGTAATAAATTTACCGGACACCAGTGTTTCGAGCCCCGATATCTGGGAAATAGTAATACGCGGCTCAACCACCCAGAACACCGTATCGGGTTGCAAAATCACAGAAGCAAACTTGTCAATTTCCACGGTGGCCATGGTGCCTTTGAGATCGTTGGCAACGGTGATCTCGCTAACGACACCAATTGTAGTGCCACTAAAACGAACCGTGGTTTCACCTGGCACAATGCCTTCGCCGTTATGTAAATAGAGTTTCATTTCAACGCCGGCTTCGGAATAACTTTTATAAATAAGCCACAGACCAACGAGTAGCGCGATGAGCGGTAATATCCAGATCAGGTAGGCACTGGAGTGACGCCCGACAACAATCTCGGCTTGCGGGATACCATTTCCATTATTAGTCTCGTTGCTTATGTCTTTTTCATCGCTCATGCTGTGTTCTCGCTCAAGGCTGTCTTCTCTAATCGTTCGGGGCTATTGTTTCGCTCAGGGCTGTTGTTTCGCGCTCAGGGCTGTTACCTGGCTCAGGACCGTTTAGTCGCTCAGGGCTGTCTTCCAGCAAATCCCAGATAAGGCGGGGGTCAAAGGTGTGTGCAGCGAGCATCGTCAATACTACAACGCTAGCGAAGGCGGTGGAACCGGCACCGGTGGCAATCGTGGCAATCGAACCGAGATTCACGAGGGTGACGAGAATCGAAATCATAAACAGGTCAAGCATCGACCAGCGCCCAATAAAATGAATAAAGCGGTACATCACAGTCGCCTGGCGCATATTGATCTGCCAACGAAACTGTATAGAGAGCAATAGTATCGTCAAGCCGATCAGTTTAAATAACGGCACAATGATGCTCGCGAAAAAAACCAGAAAGGCAATCGGATACATGCCCGCCTGCACGAGGTAGACAATGCCCGAGAAAATCGTATCTGGGTGGCCGCGACCAAAACTGATTACCGTCATCACCGGAAAGGTATTGGCCGGGATATACAAAATAGCTGCGGTAATAACCAGTGCCCAGGTCTTATGAATGCTACCCGGAATCCGAAACGACAACGGCTCATGGCAGCGTGGACATTGATAATCGTGGTGCGCATCGGGTAAGTAGCTAATCTGTCCGCAGTGCATGCAGCGTGCAAGTTTCTGGGTCCTGGCTTGAGTGCCGGTATCAATCACGCTGGCTCTCCTTTATTACCCGGCTGATTCTTATCTTGCTCATCAAGCATGTTAAACGCCGTCTCGGTATCAAACACAGTGCTTGCGATCATGGTTGACAGTAACATACCGATAAAACAATACAGGCCGGTATCTACAATAATGTTACCCATGTCGATCATTTTGATATAGGCAATTAAAATGCCGATCATATAGACCTCGAGCATGCCCCATTCCTCAATCGTCTGCTGCCAGAGCAGGCATTTCTTTGTAAAAGCCGTTTTACAGCTAAAACGAATGCGCCAGCTAATAATAAACAACAGTACCAGATCAAGTAGCGGAACCACCACACTACACATCAGCACGAGGAATGCCATCCACCAGTAACCGCTCATGAACAGTTGATATGCGCCGTTAACCATGGTGTTGGTGGAATCAAGATCGAAAATCTCGAAAGTCATAATCGGCAGGGTATTGGCGGGTATATAGAGAATCAGGCCGCTCAGCGTAGCGGCAAGAGTTTTGCCAAGCATGCTGTCGACAACGCGATAGAGCTCTGCGCCACAGCGAGGACAATTGGCGTTTTGCCGCTGCTGGATATCGGGGCGCGCGAGCACCAGATCACAGTCGGGGCAAACGGTTACGTGTGCAGAACTCTCCATTATCAGGCGCTGATGTCCTCAATCATGCAGACCTGAATATACGATGGCTACCGGATCACCGCAAGAGAAGTAGTGGATTTACAGCATCTGCTTGAGAAAGCGTCCGGTATGGGATTTTTTCTCTGTGGCGAGGTCTTCCGGTGTGCCCGTGGCAATAATCTGGCCACCGCCGCTACCACCCTCGGGGCCGAGATCGACAATCCAGTCAGCGGTTTTAATTACATCGAGGTTGTGTTCGATAACAACAATGGTATTGCCGTTGTCACGCAAGCGATGCAACACCTGTAGCAACTGCTCGATATCATGGAAGTGCAGGCCGGTGGTGGGTTCGTCGAGAATATACAGGGTTTTGCCGGTACCGCGTTTTGACAGCTCTTTCGAGAGTTTGACGCGCTGCGCCTCGCCGCCGGAAAGCGTTGTGGCACTTTGTCCGAGGCGGATATAGGACAGGCCCACATCCATCAGGGTTTGCAGTTTGTTGGCAATTGCCGGTACCGCCGAGAAAAACTCATGGGCCTCTTCGACGGTCATTTCCAGCACATCGTAAATGCTCTTGCCTTTGTAATGAATTTCAAGCGTTTCGCGGTTGTAGCGGCTGCCTTTACAGACATCGCAGGGCACATAGATATCAGGTAAAAAGTGCATTTCCACCTTGGTCACACCATCACCCTGGCAGGCTTCGCAGCGTCCGCCCTTCACATTAAAACTGAAACGGCCAGGTTTATAACCGCGCGAGCGCGCCTCCTGGGTGCCCGCAAACAGCTCCCTGATCGGGGTAAACATGCCGGTATAGGTAGCGGGGTTGGAACGCGGGGTGCGGCCGATCGGGCTCTGATCAATATCGATACATTTATCGATATGCTCGAGGCCTGCAATATTTTCATAGGCGGCGGGAGTCAATGTGGTGGCGCCATTAAGTTCCGTGGCGGCAAGCGGGTAGAGTGTGTTGTTAATCAGTGTGGATTTACCTGAACCGGAAACACCGGTAATACAGGTCAATAAACCGACGGGAACATCCAGCGTGACATTTTGTAAATTGTTGCCGCTTGCACCACTCAAGGTCAGCATCTTGCCCGGATTTAACAAGGTGCGTTGTTTGGGAATTTCAATCTTGCGCTTGCCGGACAGGTATTGCCCGGTAATCGACCCCTTGCTCTTTTTAATATCGGTGATCTTGCCGCTGGCAACCACTTCGCCGCCGTGTACCCCGGCACCGGGCCCGATATCAATCACAAAGTCGGCGCTGCGAATTGCATCCTCATCGTGCTCCACCACGATCACCGTATTGCCGAGGTCACGCAGGCGAGTCAGTGTATTTAACAGTCGTTCGTTATCGCGCTGGTGCAAACCGATGGAGGGCTCGTCGAGAATATACATCACACCGACCAGACCGGAACCGATCTGGCTTGCGAGACGGATGCGCTGTGCTTCACCGCCGGAGAGGGTTTCGGCGCTGCGATTCAGGGTTAAATAGTTAAGCCCTACATCGACGAGAAAACGGAAACGATCCTGTAATTCCTTGAGAATCTTTTCAGCAATTTTTGCCTGGCGCCCCTTGAGTTTCAGTTTATTGAAATAATCAAACGCATCGCCTACGGGCAGCTCGGTAATCTGCGGCAGGGTATTACCATCAATAAACACATGGCGTGCTTCTCTGCGCAGTCGGGTACCGTGACAATCCGGGCACGGTTGTGAACTCAGGTATTTGGCAAGATCCTCGCGCACCATTTGCGATTCTGTATCTTTATAGCGGCGCTCAAAGTTTGGAATCACGCCTTCAAACGGATGGGTGCGTTGATAAATATCGCCGCGGTCATTGATATAGGAAAACTCAATATCTTCCTTGCCACTGCCGTAAAGAATAATATCCTTGTGTTTTTTCTTCAGGGATTGCCAGGGTGAGTCGATATCAAAGCCGCAGTGGGTCGCAAGGGATTTAAGCATATGGAAATAGTACACATTGCGACGATCCCAACCGCGAATTGCACCTTCGCTAATACTGGAATCCGGGTACTGAATAATACGGCTCTCATCAAAAAACTGTTTCACACCGAGGCCATCACAACTCGGGCAGGCACCGGCGGGGTTGTTAAAGGAAAATAGCCGCGGTTCCAGTTCGCTAATACTGTAGTTACAGATCGGGCACGCAAAGCGCGCCGAGAACAATACTTCTTTATCCTTGCCTTTCTTATCTGCGCTATTCCCGTCGTTGTCCATCGGCGCAATGATCGCAATACCGTCGCTTAACTGAATCGCGGTTTCAAACGATTCCGCTAAACGCAACTTCAGATCATCGCGCACCTTGAAACGATCCACGACAACTTCAATGGTATGTTTTTTCTTTTTATCCAGTGTGGGTGCCTCGTCAAGATCCACCACAATGCCGTCGATACGCGCGCGAATAAAACCCTGGCTGATTAACTTATCGATTAAATGCAGGTGTTCACCCTTGCGATCTTTGACGACCGGGGCGAGCAACATCAGTTTGCTGTCAGCGGGCATTGCAAGTACCTGATCCACCATCTGGCTAATGGTCTGTGCCTGCAGCGGCTCGTCGTGATCCGGACAGCGCGGTTCGCCAACACGCGCGTAAAGCAGACGCAGATAATCGTAGATTTCGGTAATCGTGCCAACAGTGGAACGCGGGTTATGCGAAGTGGATTTTTGTTCGATGGAAATCGCCGGTGACAGGCCGTCGATATGATCCACATCGGGCTTTTCCATCATGGAAAGAAACTGCCGCGCATAGGTGGACAGCGATTCCACATAACGACGCTGGCCTTCGGCATAGAGCGTATCAAACGCAAGTGATGATTTGCCGGAGCCGGACAGGCCCGTAATCACAATAAGCTTGTCACGGGGAATATCGAGACTGATATCTTTGAGGTTGTGGGTGCGGGCGCCGCGAACCTGGATTTCTTGCATACTGCGTTTCTCTCTACTGCTTCATGAATGCACTACTAGCGATGATTTGAATTTCCTGGTTTCAGTGCCTGGTCCTGGAGGCATTGGCACATAAATAGTGCCTGGTCCTGGAGGCACTGGCACATAAATAGTGCCTGGTCCTGGAGGCACTGGCACAAGGAAAATCGAAACCGGACATTATACCAGCCTTGCCTGACAAAAGCGGGTCTACAATATTTGAATGAAACCTTTCTACCAGCAGGGATACAGACGGTTTTTATGCCTATTCATCTGTTTTTGTAGAGAGGGAAGCTGGTAGAATGCGCCCTCATTTTTGGTATGGCTTTGAGTGTCCAGCTTGTCCGCAGCACCCGATACAGATGATCTTTTCCCGCGTGAAACCCAGGCAGTGGTATCGCTTGCGTCGCTCTACGTGCTGCGCATGCTCGGGCTGTTCATGGTGTTGCCCGTACTCGCCCTCTATGCCGAGAGCTTTACCGCGAGCACGCCGCTGCTAATCGGCCTGGCGTTGGGTGCCTACGGCTTTAGTCAGGCGATTCTGCAAATCCCGTTTGGTCTGCTCTCGGATCGTATCGGGCGCAAGCCCGTGATCGTCGGTGGCCTGTTACTGTTTGCCGCAGGCAGTCTGGTGGCGGCCAATGCGGAAAGCATTTACGGCGTGATAGTCGGGCGTCTGATGCAGGGTAGTGGCGCGATTGCGAGCACCCTTATGGCGCTGGTTTCCGACCTTACCTCGGAGCGCAACCGCAGCAAAGCGATGGCTGCTATCGGCGCGAGTATTGGGGTTTCGTTTGCGATCTCCCTCGTACTCGGCCCGATGCTCAGCAGCTATGGCGGTGTGGCAGGCATCTTCTGGGCCACCGCGATTCTCGCAGCGCTCGGGCTCGGTATTGTATTTTTTGCCGTGCCCGCGGCACCGCAGGTGCTCTATACCAGTCGCGAGGTGCGCGCAGTGCCCGAGCTGCTCGGTGCTGCGTTTCGCGACAAAACCCTGCTGCGACTAAATAGCGGCATCTTTATCCTGCATTTCGTGCTGATGGCCAACTTCCTCGTTGTGCCGCTGTTGCTGCGCGATGTAGTGGGCCTGGCACCGGCGGATCACTGGCAGGCCTATCTACCGCTGATGTTCTTCTCGTTTGTGGCGATGCTGCCACTGATGGTGATGGCGGAGAAAAAACACAAGGTTAAACAGGTGTTTCTGATCGCGGTGGCGCTAATGGGACTGAGCCTGTGGCTGCTCGCCGGCTTATTCGATGAGAGCCTGCACCTGCTCGGCCTGCTGTTTGTCTTCTTTGTCGCGTTTAATCTGCTTGAGGCAATGCTGCCCTCCCTCGTGAGCAAATCTGCGGCGGCGGGCTTCCGCGGCACCGCGATGGGAGTGTATTCCTCGAGCCAGTTTTTCGGTGCGTTTGCCGGTGGTGTGGCCGGAGGCTTTCTTGTTCAGTACGGCGGCGTGGAAATGCTGCTGCTCACCAGTGCCGCGCTCGTCGGGCTGTGGTTTGTGATTGCACTGACCATGGAGCAGCCGCGTCACCTGAAAAATATCGCGGTATCCCTGCACGTGATTAATGGCAAAACCTCAGAGGAACTGCTCGCGATTGCCGGGGTGGAAGAAGTACTTGTGATTGCGGAGCATAAGCGCGCCTACCTCAAGGTCGACGAGGGCGCCCTCGATAACGCCGCACTGCAAAAACTTGCTTGCTGATTCCGCGCTTCTTTTGTAAAGTACCCTATCGAAAGATAAGTTCCTTCTTGAAAACGAATACGTTTATTAACTGTTAATAGCCAAATTCAGAGGAGAAAGCTCATGGCCAGAGGCATCAATAAAGTCATCCTTATCGGTAACTGCGGACAAGACCCGGACGTTCGTTCCACGCAGACCGGCAGCACCATCACCAATATCAGCGTTGCCACATCCGAATCCTGGAAAGACCGTAACACCGGTCAGCAACAGGAACGTACAGAATGGCACCGCGTCGTTTTCTTTAATCGACTCGCCGAAATCGCCGGCGAGTACCTGCGCAAGGGCTCCAAGGTCTATATCGAAGGTTCACTACGCACGCGCAAATGGCAGGATCAAAATACCGGCCAGGATCGCTACACCACCGAGATTGTTGCCAACGAAATGCAAATGCTCGACAGCCGCGGCCAGGGCGACTACGCCGGCGGTGGCATGGGTGGCGGTATGAACCAGCAGGCACCACAAGGCGGTGGCCAACAGCAAGGTGGTTTTGGCGGTGGGCAGCAAGCACCGACCCCTGCGCCGCAGGCAGCGCCAGCACCGGCGGGTGGTTTTGAGTCGTTTGATGATGATATTCCGTTTTAATAGTTAGCGCTAAATACCCTGATTTAAAAAGCCCCTTTATAGTGGCTTTTTTGTTGTATTTTATCTCTGCATAATGAAGTCTATTTTCAGATATATCGGGTTACATTTTTTAGCAAGTAGATTGGCTCCTTTTCAGAGAATTTTTTCTTATTGGAGAGCCCTTCTATACATATGATTTATAAGGTTAGCATTTTGCTTTAGTGTCGTCGTACTATTTGGGTGTAAAGTTGTGCTTCCATGAGCCAAATTGTTTCGAATCTCACATATTAAATCTATATATCCTATGATTGCTTCGGAATTAGAAATGCCTTCATATAGATCATTCTGGCTTATGTATGTATATGGGTCGGTAATAATTTTTCCATGCTGCTTAATTTCCTTATCAGCTTGCTTCTGTCTTTTTCTTCGAATTCCTATAATTGTACGGTTTTCTAAGTCGCTATGAAAAAGGCTATTATCTATCCATCCATTTTTAAAGGCACCTAATAAGAGTGCCCGGAGATTCAAGGGTTGTTTCTTTTCAGGATCACGAATTGTATATAGCTCTTTGATAGCAAGCTCTAATGATGAGAATGCTACCATTTCAGAAACTTGGTGAAATCGATATGTATAGAAAGCGTAAAGGCGAACATTTTTGGATGTTTCAAATAATTGTTGTACATCTAAAGGTATATTGCGATCCAAATTAATTGCTGAAAGAATGGAATGAAGGTCTTCTAGGGTCTCAGCTAAGCAATCTCTATCCTGAGTCCATATTTGATCTAGTGGCTTTAAGGGGTCTTGGATATCTTCCATAAGTTAGAAATTAACTCTATATAAATCAATAAGTTACATTTTTTGATTCATTGAAATGTTGAATGAGATGAGATTGAAAATAAGGTACCATAGATATTTAATAATTTTTGAACTAATTTTAGAAGGATTGAGTGAGCAACTTAAATGGCAACTGCTGATCAAATTAAAGCCTTGGTTAAAAGTTTTGTAGATAAAGATGAAAATCGATTCTTTACTACAGCGTTACAAGTTGCGGATAAAGAAGAGCGTTTAGGACATAACAAGGTTGCAAGTGATATTAGAAAATTGGTTCAAACAAGAGATATTGCACATTTAAGCACTAAGCGAAATACTAAATTTCAGAGTCTTAAAAAGTCTGCGCACATATCCTTAGCAGAGTCTGATATTGAAGAACTTCTTCACTTAACGCCAACAAGCGCTAGATTTTCAGATTTAGTCTTGGATGAAGAGTGCCGGGGGCATATTGAGAGAGCACTAGTTGAATATAGGCAAAAAGATCAGCTGGCAAAATTTGGGTTGCTTCCGAAGAGAAAATTATTGCTAACGGGTCCTCCTGGTACAGGTAAGACAATGACTGCTAAGGCGCTTGCTACGGAATTACATCTGCCTCTGTATACACTCCAGTTTGATGGCTTAATAAGTAGATATTTGGGAGAAACAGCAGCTAAATTAAGAATGGTTTTCGACCATATTAACTCGTCTAAAGCTGTATATTTATTTGATGAGTTTGATGCAATTGGCGCAAAAAGGAATGGTTCAAATGATGTTGGTGAGATACGCCGAGTTTTAAATTCGTTTCTCCAGTTTTTTGAAGAGGATTCATCGGAAAGTTTGATTATATGCGCAACAAATCATCCTGAATTATTGGATCCCGCGTTATTTAGAAGGTTTGATGATACAGTTGAATTTTCTTATCCAGGAGTTGAGGAGGCTGAAGCGTTTATAAAAACACGCTTGTTTTTGTTTGAATCGGAGGGCATTAATTTTAAGAAAGTATCCGAGTCAGTTAAAAATCTTAGCTATGCTGAGCTTGGGCAGGCATGCGATGATTGTGCAAGAGACTCTGTTCTAAATTACGATGGAAAATTGACACAAACTAGGCTAATTAATTCAATTAGGCATAGATCAAAAATGTAATGGAAAGGCACTTTAAATGGACTTGGAACATATTTTACTGGAACGTGTATCTAGAAATTATAAGTATAAAGGCTCTGGACGGGGCTCTTTTCTGAGATACGAAAGAACTAGGTCGCAAAGAGAAATTCATGGAAGGAAGTTAACAGGTTTGATTGGCCGGGCCTTTCCAGATGAGCAAGTCGAGGGCTATATTAG
This sequence comes from Pseudomonadales bacterium, assembly GCA_028280345.1. GTDB lineage: Bacteria > Pseudomonadota > Gammaproteobacteria > Pseudomonadales > UBA7239 > JANQLY01. The sequence goes on from JANQLY010000005.1 coordinate 269,395, forward strand.
CATTGAAGATCCGGGGGTTTATCTGGAAATTGTTAGTGAAGAAGGATATCCTCTTGCAATAGAAAGCCTAGATACATTGTATTGCAGGCTTTGCAATGTTCATAATTACCCCAACGGATCCCAAAGCGTAACAGTTTTTATACCTGACTCCAGTCGGCACAAATTTGTTGCTTTACTTGAAAGGTATAAGAGCCAAGATGGTGTGAGAACAAATAATAAGTTATTCGATAATATAGCCTCTATTCGTTTGGCGGAGTTGAAAGACTTTTGGACTTCTAATGAAGAGTCATATCCACAAGACGATAGAAATGTTTGGTGGGAGATATGGCTTTCTAGGCGCAGTCTTGAACGTACAGAAGGAAATGACTTTTTAAAATTTTGTAGGGAAAGAGGGCTTTCGGTAAGTCAGTCAAAGATTAATTTTGAACTTTATACAGTGTTTGCAGTTAAGGCAAGTAAGTCAATCTTGGCTGAGTCAATAGTTCTAATTTCTTGCTTAAGTGAGTTGCGAAGTATATCCGATACAGCGAGTTTTATTTTGCAAATGCCACCTTATGAGCAATCGGATTGGATGAAAGATTTGATTGAAAGAACGGAATTCAATAACCAAAAAAATGTATCAGTGTTAGTTTTAGATCAAGGTATAAATTATAACCACCCTTTACTGGAAGGCGGAGTCGAAGCTAATTGTTGTTTTGCATGGGATGAAGCATGGCCTTTGTATGATAGAAATTTTGAACATGGGACTATGCAAGCGGGCCTTATATTCTATGGTGATATGGCTGATGTTTTATATTCCACTAATGGGATTACAATTACCTATGATATAGAGTCTTGCCGTATATTTTCACCAAGGAATGATAACGAAAAAGAGCTCTATGGGTCGTTAACTTATTTTGCTATCCATGAAGCAGAAGATGCTATTGGTGTGCAGAATAGAGTGATTTCTTTAGCAATAACAGCTGATCACGATGGTGTAACTGGTCAGCCAACATCGTGGTCATCAGAAATAGATCAACTTTCTTTTCATGGTAACCATCAAAGATTGTTTGTTATTAGCGGGGGTAATATTCGAGGAGATGATATATCCATCGACTATGCTAGCAATGTTAATAACTTTTCTATTGAAGATCCGGGTCAATCGTGGAATGCATTAACAATTGGAGCTTTTACAAATAAGACGGAAATTAGTGATCATACATTTAGAAAGTGGACAGCTCTTGCTGAAAAGGGTGATATATGTCCAACATCTCGAACTTCAAACGAATGGGGTTGGAAAAGTGAGGCTCCAATTAAACCTGATTTGGTGGAGGAAGGTGGAAATAGATTGCTGTCTCCTGAAGGAGGGCAACATACAACTGCTGACTGCGTTTCCTTGGTGACAACGGCTGACCATACTAATGGCCATGTTTTTAGGGAGCATGGAGAAACTAGTGCGGCAACAGCATTGACCAGCCGTATTGTTGCAAATGTGTGGGATCAATATCCTGATTATTGGGCTGAAACCATACGCGCGCTTGTTGTGCACTCAGCTAGTTGGTCTGAAAAAATGTTGGCTTACAAAGAGGTAGCTCTGGCATCTGGTTTACAACAAAAAGAAGCGAAAGAGTTTATGCTTCGTATGTTTGGTCATGGGGTTCCTTCAATGCAAAGGGCGATTTCAAGTCAAAATAATTACTTAACTATGATTGTCCAGGATGAAATTTCCCCATTTAAAGTTGAGAAGGGCACCCTAAAATTTAATGAAATGCATTTGGTTGAATTGCCATGGCCAAATGATGAGTTGTTGTCTCTTGGAAACCAAGAAGTGAAATTAAGAACGACACTTTCATATTTTATTGAGCCTAATCCAGGAAGGCGAAGCTACACTGCTAGATTCAGTTATCAATCCTATGGGTTGAGATTTAAATTAATTAATGCCGGAGAAGACCCGGTTGAATTTATTAAAAGAGCAAATATTGCTGAAAGAGAAGATGGTTTCGTAGCGGGCCAGACGGACCCTGCAGGCTGGGAGCTAAAAGACCAATTGCGAACTAGAGGAACAATTCATCAGGATACATGGAAAGGGCCAGCGTCAGATTTGGCTTTAAGAAATTATATTGCCGTAGTTCCTGTGGTTGGTTGGTGGAAGCAGCGAAAGAACAAGTTGTTTTCTAGCAAGTTAGAGTTAAAAGTTCCATATTCTCTAGTGGTTTCTTTGGAGGTGGCAGAAGATATTGATATATATACCCCGGTAGCACAGCAAGTTGGTATAGATATCCCAATTGAAGTGGAAGTTACGATTGACGGCTAATTTATATCTATTTTCAATATCACAAATGATTTTGCGAGAAATTACTTGTTTGATTTGAGCTCTTTCATGATGTGAAAAATTAAAAGTGAGCTGATTTGGCTGTTTATTATATTTGGTGTTTTTGAAATAATTTCTTTTCATGCTACTGTCCCGTAATCGGATCTGCCGCCGTACCTATAAATTGATCTCCGCCATCAAACTGATCCTGGCTGTTAAACGTCGTAATCACATTATTCATCGTTATCACCTCACCAGAAGTAGAAGTGAGTCGTACTGATAACGGCAGGGAGTAAGGCACACCCGTACTAAACACAAAACCGCCACCATTGTTGAATTGATACACGCCTTCAATCCAGCTGCCGGAGCCGTTTGATTGTATTTCCATTTTACTGATTGCAATATTGTGATCTTCGGCAAACAGTCGATACCACCACTGGCTGACACCGCTGCCGTTAATCAGTTGAATATTGCCTGTATATTCGCCGGGCACAAAACGAAACGGAATATTCTGCAAGGTGCCGCAGGTGGGTGCATCGTTCACTATGGACTGAAAGGCAACCTGACTTAAATCGATGTAATTGGGGTCTGCGGGAACCGTACCAACCACAACGGCTTTAACGGTGGTCCCAGTCACGGTGCAGCCAGGGGCGGGTGAGGTCGCCGATGCGACATTCACTTCTATGACGCTGCCACAGCTGATGCCGCTATTAAAGAAGTTATTGCCAACCCAGGCAGCATGGCTATAGGGAAACGTGGCGGAGGGAAAGGTGTCGAGGTTATAGCCGCATTCAGACGTTCCGGATAACGGCACATACCCGGTTTGGTTGGGTGAATAAGGGTAGTTAATCAGTATCGGTGCTTCGCCCGGGCCCTGTTGTCGGTTTAATACCGCGCCACTGTAGGCCTCATTTAATTGCAACGTGACTTCACTGCTGTTGCTGCTATCAAGTGGTGCCGTATCTACAGTGTCGATAACACCATCGCCATCGTCGTCAAAGTCGTAGGGGCCACCGCCACAGGCAAGGTCACAGCTGTTTTCATCATCGGGTAAGCCATCAGCATCGGTATCGATAAACAATGCAATGATCAAATCACCACATTCACCGCCGCTGCAATTGATCGTCGTGTTGTTATCGTGGGTACCACCGATAGTGGCATTGAGACAGCTACTGTTGTAGTCACAGGCAATATTGATAGTGGTGCCGCGTAGGTCACCATTCACGGTAAGGTCTTGGCAGGACTTTTCCCGGTTACAGGTAATATCAACAATGGCCGGTGGTGGGTCGATATTGGCTTGAATATCGAGACCGCGGCAGGATTCTTCGTCCTGGCAATCAAGCGTTAACGTCGTGTTGCTAACCAGTGAGCTGTTGACCACGGTATCGCGACAGGCACGAAACTCGGAGCAGTTCAGGGTATGGTTGTCGCCGACTACAAAGTTGATAGTGGCGGAATCGCAGGCTTGCTGACCATCGCAGATCATTACCTGGTCCTGGCCGCCGCTAAATTGCTGGGTGGAGCTTTCACATGCAAAATTGCCGGAACAGTTAAGGGTTTCCTGCGCCTGCAAGGGTGCGCAAAACAGGCAGGCAAGTAACAGCAGAAAAGTTTGGTAGAACCGATTAGCCATGGGGGCTCCTTGCTATCTCTATGGTAGGTGATGGCGTGTGGTAGATGACAGGACGACCGAACCAACATGGAGCATACTAAACAAAAATGACCGCAGGATAAATGACCAGATGCTTTGGACTTGTTATCTGCAACCTCCAGACAACTGCTGCCAAAATATTTTGCTAGAATCCCATCGCGAGGTTCGAAGTATCAATACACCACAATATTTTATGGATATCCGATTATGTTGAAAAACACACTGTTTTCGTTGGTTTTGTTGCTTTTGTTTGTTGCCGTTAATGCTGTGGCTACCCCGGTGGGCCCGATGAATTATCAGGGGCGCCTGCTCAATGATAACGGGGTGCCAGTAACCGGCTCTTATAACTTTGTGGTGCGTATTTACGATGACCCGGTTTCAGGCACATTGCGTTATCAGGAGTCCATGCCCGGCGTCAGCGTGAATGATGGCGTGTATTCGTTCAGGGTGGGGGTTGATCCAACGCCGGATGTCGGTACCTGGGATGTCGCCTTGTGGCAAAACAATCTCAATGATTTGTTTCTTGAAGTGGAAGTGGATTCAGAGATTCTGTTGCCTCGCCATGAGTTAACCTCAGCTCCTCATGCGTTTACGTCTACCCTGGCGTTGTCATTGGGTAACCGAACCGCAGAAGAGTACGATAACCTGCTTGAAGGTATTTGTGTGACCAGTCGTTCCAAATGGCTCGATACGGTTGAATACTGTGCCGGGGAAGGTGTGGATTTGAGTAATACCAACTGGAATGCGCTGGATGCCGGTGACTCCAACTATGCCAATATTGACCTGGTGAATGTTAACTTCACGAATTCGCAGTTTAATAATATTAATTTAAGCGGCTCACATATTCGCGGCGGTATTATTACTGGTACTGACTTTTCCGGTTCCAATTTCACCAACGCGACAATTGATGGTGCGTTCTTTTTTAGTCCGCCTGATTTTTCCAATACAAACCTTACTAATGCGACGATTATAAATATGGATTTGTCCGGTGTGGATTTGTCGACGGCGACGTTGACCGGCGTGTCGATGGCAAAATTGTTAGGCTGTCCTACCTTGCCAGCAGGTTGGGAGTGTCATAGCAGTACTTCTGATTACCGTTATATTGTGATGGGGGCGGGTGCCAATTACTCGTCTACATCCGGTGCTTTGATTTCCCGCTACGGTACCGATAACTTTCTTGATCTGGAGCGGATAGGCTGGAGCATTACAAATTTGTCCGGTGCTGACTTTAGTGGTACCTATATTGATAACCGTTTCCGAATTGATGGCACATATTTGAATTTACAAGATATCAATTTTAAATATGCGCAGTTAAGCGGTAGCCATTTTTTCTCTGCCGATGTGACCGGTGCGGAATTTACAGCTACGCGCCAGGATTGGACGGACTATATTTTTATCGATTTTACTGATGCGGATTTTACAGGCTCTATTTTAAGAAATGCGGAATTCAGAAACTCGGGATTTTTAAATGTAGATTTCTCGGATGCGAATATTGTTGATACCTTGTTTTATCAGATCAATGCCAATATATCGACGCATCCGCAACTGAGTGGTTTTCATTATCTGTCATCGAATACTACCTTTGATGGTGCCAGACTGTTTGAAGTTATCTTTGATCAGACCTGGATTGGTGGTATGGATTTTTCCAGCTCACAGCTTAGAAATGTCACGTTTAACCGTCCACAATCCAATGCGTCAGATGTCGTGAAGTTCGAGTATGCCAGTCTTGAGAATGTGACGTTTAATATGAATGCGTTTCCTGCAATCAAGTTTGATATGGACTATGTCGGTTTGTATCAGATATCAGCGCCCAATATTACGCTGGATCAAAGTACCTTTGTGAATGCATCCGGTTATGAAGTTGATTTCTCTTCCGGCTCATTTGTCGGTGTGGATTTCAGCAATGCATGGTTTGATTACACCCAGTTTGATAATGCAGATTTACAGAATGCAAACTTTACCGGCACTACATTGTTTACCACTTCATTTGACGGTGCCGATCTCACCGGAGCGACGTTCTCGGGTAATTCGATTACTCAGGTGACCTGGGTAGGTGCTACTTGCCCGGATGGCAACCCGGAAACCAGTGGTGCGAATACCACAAGCTGTGAAGACCAGTTTTAGGTGGTGACAGCAAGGTAGCAGGGTAACAAGAAAGCCCCGCAAATCAGTATCACACAACATTCAGGCTATTTTTTGCAACCTGTGGGCAATCGTGTCAGGGAAATTTTGCTAAAATTCTATAGTTAATCTGAAGTATTAAAATAACATGCCACCCCTGTGGGGCTGACTATGGATATCCGCTCATGTTGAAAAACTTATTGAATTCGTTGGTTTTATTACTTTCTTTTGCTGCTATTAATGCCGTGGCTACTCCGGTGGGGCCGATGAACTATCAGGGGCGCCTGCTTGACGATAACGGCGTGCCGGTGACCGGTTCCTATAACTTTGTCGTGCGTATTTACGATGATCCGGCAGGTGGTGTACTCAAGTATCAGGAGACCCATAACGGAGTTAACGTGAACGATGGGGTGTATGCGTTCAGGATTGGCTTGGGCCCAAAAACCGGCGGTGATAGCGAGTGGGATGTAAGTCTTTGGCAGAGCAACCTTAATGACCTCTATCTGGAAGTGGAAGTTAATACAGAGATACTCACACCGCGCCATGAACTGACGTCATCGCCCCATGCCTTTACCGCGACGCTGGCGTTGGCGGCGGATTCTTTGGGGGGTAAAACTGCCACGGAGTTTACCAATATTCTCGAAGGGGTCTGTGTGGCGAGCCAGGGTAAGTGGTTTAACAAGGTGGATCAGTGTCTGGGCAAAGGCGCGGTGTTTAATACACCGGTGACGCTGGCAGATTTGATGGATCCGGTGGATACAGATTTTTCTAACCTTGATCTCACCGACGCGGATATCAGTGGTATTACCTTTGCCAATGTCAGTTTTGCCAACAGCAAACTGGTTAATACCACGATTAATGCCGGCACGATGAGCAATATTAATTTCTCCGGTGCTGAAATTGATGGCCTGGTAAGCACAAACCCGTTACTCAATACACCGGTGGATTTTACCGGTGCCACGATTCACGATGTGGATATGACAAACTGGGATTTAACCAGTGCTACATTGACCGGTTCAAGCTCGATGAATCTCGACGAGTGCCCGCTGGCATTGCCGACAGACTGGACCTGCCACGACCAGAGTGGTGGCTACAAATATGAACTGCTGTGGTTGCTGCTTGGCCCCGGTGTTAACTTGTCGAAAACTTCATTGCTGGCCGATGATCTGGCAGTACGTGACGGTGTGTCCGAAGTGAAAAAGTCGGTGATCTCCAACGCCAATTTGCAAAATGCCAACTTCGAAGGTACCCAACTTAACGGTATGCGTTTTTTTGGTACAGATCTGACCGGCGCGAACTTTAATAATACGCTAGTGCAAAACGGTACGTTCTCCGGAAGCACCATGACGGGTGTGCAGTGGTATAACAGTGACGTGATGGAAACCTATGTATCTGTAGACTCCATGTCGGCGGGTATGCAGGATTCGAGAATTAAAAACGTCCGTTTCTATTTTACCCAGCCCAATGCCTATCTGGATGTCGTCGGTTCCCGTCTTGAAAATGTACAGTTTCTCGGTGGCGCGAATATCGACATTATTGCCGATAACACCACCTATTTTGATAATGTGGCATTTATGGTGCCGCTGTCGTCGTTGTACCTCGAAAATGCGATTGTCTATAACGGTATGCACTTTGCCGATGGTACCACCGGCTTGTCGTTTGTTGATCCGGTGTTTTATGGCGGAACTATAAGTGGTGACTGGACCAGTGCCAACTTTTCGGGCGGTACATTTACCGGCGTCAGTTTTGCAGGAGCTGATCTCAGTGGTGCGACCGGTCTCGATGGTGCAACCTTTAATGATGTGAACTGGTCGCGCTGCATTTGTCCGGATGGCTATATTACTAACTATTCCTATCAAACCTGTGTTGGGCATTTAACTCCTCCGTAAAAATATTCCACACCTCACTCTAACTCCCAAAGTAAGTAAGGCTTGGGCGCCTATAGCTATTGTGTACCTGTAGCTATGTAGATAGCTAAATTGTGTAGATAGTTAAATTGGTTATTGCTGCGAGCAATGATAAGGTTGCTGGTATGCGTTGCTTATCTGTTTGTTTAAACATCCGTTCCCTGTGGTTTTTACTGGCGGCCTTGCTGCTTGCATCATGCGCGAGTCTGCCGGAAAACGATCAGCAGGTGCCTAGCTATGCGTTGCCGGAAGCAGAAACGGCCAGGACCACCGTGGCCCAGGGGATACAAAAGCGCCGCGAGGGCGATAACCAGGGCACTTCTGCCGCAGGCATGTTGTTACTCAAGGATGGTGTAGATGCGTTTGTCGCACGGGTAGCGCTTGCGCGGCTCGCAGAGAAAAGTCTTGATGTTCAGTACTACCTTTATCACGATGATCTTTCCGGTGGTTTGCTGATGACTGAACTGTGGAAGGCCGCTGAACGTGGTGTGCGTGTGCGTATCCTGCTCGACGATATGGATATGGCGGGCAAGGATCACAACCTCGCGATTCTTGATGCCCATGAAAATATCGAGATTCGTTTGTTTAATCCGTTTATTCGTGGCAAGAGTCGCACCGGGCAATTGCTGACGCGATTTGGCAGTGTTACGCGCCGTGCCCATAACAAGTCCATGACTGCCGATAATCAGCTCGCGATTATTGGTGGCCGCAATATTGGTGATCAATACTTTGGTGCCGACTTGAATATGGCGTTTGGTGACCTTGATGTGGCGATTACCAATCCCGGTGCAAGTGAAGTATCGCAGCAATTTGATCTCTACTGGAACAGTGAACTTGCCTATCCTGTTGCTACTTTGTCAAAAACTGAGCCGACACAGGAAGAGCTGAATGGTGTGGTTAATCGTATCCAGGACTTCTATGAAGAAAATAAGGATTCGGAATATATTGTGCGCATCGAAAATAGTGGCATTATCCAGCGTGCGCAGCGCGGGGAAACGCACTACCACTGGGGTAACGTGCTGGTGTTATACGATCACCCGGAGAAGATCAGCGCTGACCGTGAGCAGACAGAGTTTCACCTGACCCCGAAGCTTATCCCTTATCTGGAAGCGACCGATAGTGAACTGCTGGTGATTTCACCGTATTTTGTACCGGGCAAGGAAGGTGTTGAACTGTTTACCAGTCTTGAACAGCGCGGTGTTGATGTCAGAATCCTCACCAATTCACTGATGTCAAACGATGTGCCAATCGTGCATGCGGGTTATTCCAAATATCGTAAGGAGCTGCTGGAAGTGGGTGTGCAACTTTATGAGCTGGATGTCACGATGCTTGGTTCTGACTATGTGCGGGAGAAAACCTCGCAAACCCGTGAGGGAATCGGTGGCTCAAAGGCGAGCCTGCATGCCAAGTATTTTGTTATGGATAGAGAGTCGGCATTTATTGGTTCGTTGAACCTGGATCCACGCTCGGTGGTTGAAAATACAGAAATTGGTGCGGTGATTGATTCCCCGCAGCTGGCGCAGGAGTTGGCCAGCGGTTTTGATGAGCATATTCGCGGTATTGCCTTCGAGTTAAAGCTCGAGGATGGCAAGCTCGTCTGGCATCGCTATAGCCTCGATGGTGAGCACAAAGTGGTAGGGACTTATCACAAGGAACCCCACAGTAGCTGGTGGGATCGCTTTATGCTTGGCTTTATGAAACTCTTGCCTGTGGAGTCGCAGCTTTAATCTAAAAAATGAATTTTCAAGGACGGTCTGCTTATAGACTTTAGTGGCGGAAATGTTATCGTAACTGTTTCTGTTATTCGCTTGTTAGCGGTTTTATTTTTGCTTGATAAGTATGACCTACGCACAAATTCACCAAACCTCGATTAATTCCCCTGAGACATTCTGGGCTGAACAGGCCCGCGCCTTGAGCTGGTATAAGCAGCCGCAAACCATCATCGGCAAGGACGCTAACGGCGTGGATCGCTGGTTTGTCGATGGTGAGTTGAATACCTGTTACCTCGCACTTGATGTGCATGTTGAAGCCGGGCGCGGTGATACAACGGCGATGATTTATGATTCACCGGTTGCAGATAAAAAACACACCTATAGCTACACACAAATGCGTGATGAAGTCGCGCAGCTTGCCGGTGTGCTAGCCGACCTGGGAGTGGAGAAAGGCGACACGGTGTTGATTTATATGCCGATGATTCCACAGGCGGTATTTGCCATGCTCGCCTGTGCGCGCCTCGGTGCGATTCATTCAGTGGTATTTGGCGGTTTTGCCAGTAATGAGCTTGCAGTGCGCATTGACGATGCTGCGCCAAAAGTGATCTTATCGGCCTCCTGTGGTCTGGAGCCGGGCAAACAGATTCCTTACAAGCCGCTGCTGGATGCAGCGATTGATGCAGCAAGTCATAAACCACAGCACACAGTGATTTTTCAGCGCGAGCAATTGCAAGCTTCACTGGATCGGGACACCGATAAAAGCTGGCTCGATTTACTGGAAAAAGCGCAGCCCGCAGATTGCGTGCCAGTGCTTGCCACCGATCCGCTCTACATTCTTTATACCTCGGGTACCACAGGTATTCCCAAAGGTATCCTGCGCGATAACGGCGGCCATGCAGTAGCGATGAAATACAGTATGCAGGCGATTTACGATATCGCACCCGGAGAAGTGTTCTGGGCGGCTTCGGATGTCGGTTGGGTTGTGGGGCACAGCTATATTGTCTATGCACCGTTGATTCATGGCTGTACTACGGTACTCTATGAAGGCAAGCCGGTTGGCACGCCGGATGCCGGGGCGTTCTGGCGTGTGATTGAGGAATATCGGGTCAAGGCGCTGTTTGCTGCACCCACCGCGTTTCGTGCGATTAAAAAGCAGGACCCGGGCGCTGCATTAGCTGGCAACTATAACCTCGACAGTTTGCAAACGTTGTTTGTGGCAGGGGAGCGACTCGACCCACCGACTTATCACTGGTTACACGAACGTTTTAATGTGCCGGTGATTGATCACTGGTGGCAGACGGAAACCGGCTGGGCGATTGCGGCAAACCTTGTCGGTATTGAATGTCTGCCTACCAAGCCGGGTTCGGCGTGCAAGCCTTCACCGGGCTTTGATGTGCGTATTCTTGATGATGACGGCAATGAACTGCGCGCCGGCGAGCAGGGGCACATTGCAGTTAAGTTGCCGTTGCCGCCATCGTGCCTGCCGGGTATCTGGAACGACTTTCCGCGTTTCAAACACTATTACCTTGATCCGTTTCCCGGTTTTTACTTGAGTGGTGACGGGGGTTACCTCGACGAGGACGGTTATCTGTTTGTGCTTGGCCGTACTGATGATGTGATTAACATTGCCGGACATCGCCTGTCCACCGGGCGTATGGAAGAAGTGGTCGGTTCCCATGATGCAGTGGCGGAGTGCGCAGTGGTTGGTGTTAACGATGAGCTGAAAGGACAGTTGCCGGTAGGCTTTGTGTTGCTCAAGGATGGCGTTGCGATTGAATCAGCGACGTTAAGTGTGCAAGTGGAACAGCTGGTACGTCAGGAAATCGGTGCAATTGCCTGTTTGAAACAGATACATATTGTCACACGCTTGCCAAAAACCCGCTCGGGTAAAATCCTGCGCAATGTAATGCGCCAGATTATGAATGCTGAAGACTACACGGTGCCGTCAACGATTGATGATCCGGCAAGTCTTGAAGAAATCAAAACACTTGCCGAATAACCGTTGTTTTTTTGTCGGCCTTTATCAGGCGGTTCTTATCAGGGGTGACGAATATTTAATATCAACTGTTTGATATTATCCGGTGTGGCAGCAGTAAAGCGGCTGATCGTAATGGCAACCGCAAAGTTTAACAACATACCAAGCGTGCCAATACCTTCCGGCGATATACCAAACCACCAGTTATCCGCTGAGTTTAGCTCCACGTTTAAAAACTTGAAGTAAATAATATAACTTGCGGTAAAGGTAATACCGACGATCATGCCGGCAACTGCGCCTTCACGATTCATCTTCTGTGAAAAGATGCCCATCACAATAGCGGGGAAGAACGACGAGGCTGCAAGCCCGAACGCAAACGCGACTACCGAGGCAACATAGTCCGGCGGATTCACACCGAGATAACCGGCAACAAGAATAGCAGCCGCAGCGGCAAGTCTTGCAAACAAGAGTTCTTTCTTCTCGGTAATATCAGGCATTAAGTTTCGTTTTAACAGATCGTGTGATATCGCGGTGGAAATCACCAGTAATAAACCTGCCGAGGTAGATAATGCTGCAGCTATACCGCCGGCGGCCACGAGTGCAATCACCCAGGCGGGCAAGTTGGCAATCTCGGGATTCGCGAGCACCATAATATCGCGGTCGATTTTCATTTCATTGCGCTCATCGGCGGCATAGAACATACGCCCGTCATTGTTTTTATCTTCCCAACTGATCAGTCCAGTCTGTTCCCAGTTTTTGATCCAGCCCGGTGCTTCACTGTAGGGCGTGCCGCTACCGTCTTCGGCATTGATGGTATTAATCATATTGACGCGCGCAAAGGAGGCGACGGCAGGAGCGGTCGTGTAAAGCACTACAATAAACAACAGGGCCCAGCCCGCAGATTTACGGGCATCGTGTACCCGCGGTACGGTAAAGAAGCGCACAATCACATGGGGCAGGCCCGCAGTGCCAACCATCAATGCCGCGGTGATAAAAAACATATCGATGGTGCTTTTTGTCCCCGTCGTATAGGCGGCAAAACCCAGTTCTGTCGATAGGCCGTCGAGCCGGTCGAGCAAAAATTGCCCCGAACCGTCGTTAACCACAGAGCCGAAACCGAATTGTGGTATCACATTGCCGGTCATTAGCAAGGAAATAAACACGGCGGGAACAAGATAGGCAAAAATCAGCACGCAGTACTGTGCCACCTGGGTATAGGTAATACCCTTCATGCCACCGAGGACGGCGTAGAAAAACACCACAGCCATACCGATCATCACGCCGGTCACAATATCCACTTCGAGAAAACGGGAGAATACGACGCCGACACCGCGCATCTGGCCTGCGACATAGGTAAATGAAATAAATATGGTGCAGATCACAGCTACAGTTCGGGCGGTCTGCGAGTAGTAGCGGTCGCCGATAAAATCCGGTACGGTAAATTTGCCGAACTTGCGCAGATATGGAGCGAGGCACAGTGCGAGCAGTACATAGCCGCCAGTCCAGCCCATCAGATACACAGCGCCGTCGTAGCCCATAAATGAAATTAAACCCGCCATGGAAATAAATGAAGCGGCAGACATCCAGTCCGCAGCGGTGGCCATGCCGTTGGCAACCGGGTGAACATGGGCACCTGCGATATAGAACTCCCGGGTCGAACTTGCATGGCTCCAGATTGCAATGCCGATATACAGCGCAAAGCTCAGGCCGATCATAATAAATGTCATGGTCTGGATATCCATTATTCAGACCCTCCTGTTTTGGAGGTGCTGGTTTTGGCAGTATCAGTGTCAGAGGTGCCATCTACGGCGGCATCGTGGGTCTCCTTCACACCGTATTGCTTGTCGAGCAGATTCATGCGCCACACATAGATAAAAATCAATATCACGAAGGTGTACAGTGAGCCCTGCTGGGCAAACCAGAAGCCGAGCTTGAAGCCGAAAAAGCGGAATTGATTGAGCCAGTCCACGAGCAGAATGCCGCAGCCGAAAGAGACAAATGCCCAGATTGATAGAAGTATAAGAATCAGGCGCAGATTAGCCCGCCAGTAACCCTGTTCGTTTTCCATTATGTTTCCCCCCAAACAACTCTAGGATAGGGTGCCTGACCGGCTCCGGCAAGTCCTGAACCTGAATTAGCCGGACAAAAAAAAGCCCGCCTGGGCGGGGCGGGCTGGGGGTTGCTACCAAACTTGAGGGGGGGAGTTATGGTAGCTAGGCTGATAAGCTTAATTTCGTTTCCTGGTTTGCCTCGGTGCGAGATTTGAGTCGGATAATCGCTTTCGAGCCAAAGCGTCGTTTCACTTCCTGGCGTAGCTCTGCCGAGGTTTTACGCAAAAAGACCACTGTGTTATCCCGTAAATGGGTGTTATCTACCTCGACAATCCAGTTAAAATAATGCGGTTGCGTTGGTTTCAACATTGATTTCATCATCGTGTTCTCCTGTGCTGTGGTTAACTCTCTGTTCAGGGTTATTGTTATAAAACCGGGCCCAGGCTTCGATGGTATTTCCGTTGGCATTTTGCAGGTTTATCCGGGTGGCAAACCGTTTGTCGTCCGAAGAAGGTTATTTGTATTGAAATTACTGGTAATTGGTGAAGAGAGTCAGGTCGGTACCGCACTGTGTGAGTTGCTTACGCAGGAGGCAATCCCGTTTGAAGGCATTACAGATATCAATGCCGAGTTGCAGGCAGGGTTTCAGCTTGCGCGTTTTATTGATGAAAAGCAGATTACCTTTATTGTCAATGTTGACCACCTCGAGGGTTTTGCCGCCGGCAATTTAAAACAACGTGAGCTGGAACAGCACCATGTGATTATTCCGCAGCAACTGGCCAAGGTTGCGGAGTCGGCGGGTGTTCCGCTAGTACAGTTATCCGATTACCAGGTGTTTAGTGGTCGCAGTGATAACCCTTACACCGAAGACGATGAACCCCATGCGCAAAGTCTGTATGGTTTGACCCGCTGGCAGGGTGAATTATCGGTACAGCGATTTACGAGCCGCTATCTGATTTTACGCAGTGGTGTGATTTTCTGTGAAACCGGTGCCAACTATTTAACTGATCTGTTGGCACAGTGGCACAATGGTGAGGGTTTTAAACAATCTACCAATACCCGCTTTTCGCCCACCCCGGTTGCAGACCTTGCGCGAGTACTCGTGGCGATTATTAAACAGCTTGATTGTGGTGCAGAGGTGTGGGGGGTTTATCATTACTGTAGTGCTGATATGGCAACCCCCTACGATTTTGCCGAAGTGTTGCTCGCGGCACGTGCGCAGTTTTATGGCGAACAGGATATTGAAATTATACCGGTGGAAAGAGAGATTAGTCGCAAGGGCATTGTAAAAACAGCCAATAGTGAAGCGATCAATACGGTGATGAGTTGCCAGAAAGTTCTTAACACGTTTGGCATTCGGCAACGGCCCTGGCGCGGTGAGTTAACCCGCATGATTGAAGAACTGGAAAAAGCGTGAGGTCAGATTATGGCAGCTTTTGAACATTTTGAACCATTAAATATTGCTGTTTTGACAGTTTCGGATACGCGTAGTGTGGATGACGACACATCGGGAGATTGTCTGGCACAAAACCTCACAGAGGTGGGTCATCAACTGGCCGCGCGGGAGATCGTCAAGGATGATATCTATGCGATTCGTGCGGTGCTTTCACAATGGATTGCCGATAAAAGTATTCAGGCGGTGATAACAACGGGTGGTACAGGTTTTACCGGGCGCGATTCTACACCGGAGGCCGTGTTACCACTGTTTGATAAAACAGTTGAGGGTTTTGGTGAATTATTTCGCGCTATTTCCCATGACGAAATCGGCACTTCGACGATACAGTCTCGCGCAGTGGCAGGTCTTGCCAACGAAACCGTTATTTTTTGTGTGCCCGGTTCTACCAGTGCGTGCAAAACGGCCTGGGACAATATTATCAGAGATCAGCTCGACAGCACTTACCGGCCCTGTAATTTTGTCGGTGTGCTGTCGACGATTGCAAAACAGAAAAAGTCCTGAAACGTATGATGTTAGATGTTGCCGATGCCCGGCAAAATATTCTCGATCGATGTGAGCTGCTGGCATCGACTGAGCTTGTGATGCTGCAAGCATTCGGGCAGCGGGTGCTGGCGCAAACTGTTTCTGCAACGATCAATGTGCCGGGCTGGGATAATAGTGCAATGGATGGCTATGCAGTAAACGTGGCGGACTTGCAAAATATAACAGCCTTGCCGGTTTCACAAACTATCGCCGCGGGGACACATCCGCAGCCGCTTGCAGCGGCTACCGTGGCACGTATTTTTACCGGTGCCCCGGTTCCCGAAGGTGCTGATGCCGTGGAGATGCAGGAAAACACTCGAGTGCGGGATGATGGCTGTGTTGAATTTGTTAACAGCGTGAAACCGGGCGCTAATATTCGCCGCTGTGGACAGGATATAAAAGCCGGTGACCAGGTGGTTGCGCGCGGAGCAAGGTTGCAGGCACAGCATGTGGGTTTGCTGGCTTCTGTGGGGGTAAGCGAAGTGCAGGTTTATAAACCGCTCAGAGTTGCTGTACTGTCAACGGGTGATGAGCTTGCCGAGCCAGGAGAGGCACTCGAACCGGGGCAAATTTATAACTCCAACCGTTATATGTTGTTATGCCTGCTTGAACAGCTTGGCTTTGAGGCGCTAGATGGTGGCCAGGTAGCGGATGATTTTGACAGTACTTGTGCGCAGCTCCAGGCCGTGAGTGCCAACGCAGATATAGTGATTAGTTCAGGCGGAGTGTCCGTGGGTGACGAAGATCATGTCAAAGCGGCGGTGGAAACGATAGGGCAGCTCGATCTGTGGAAGATTGCTGTCAAGCCGGGCAAACCATTGGCATTTGGTCATCTGGATAGTGCATCAGGTGCCGTGCCATTTTTTGGTTTGCCAGGTAATCCGGTTTCCGCTTTTGTGACCTTTCTGTTATTTGTACAGCCCTACTTGCTCAAGGCGCAGGGATTGAGCGAGTATTTGCCGTCCATGTTGTCTGCAACAGCGGACTTTAGTTGGCCTGCTGTCGATAAAAAGCCGGGTAAAAGAGAAGAATACCTGCGGGCACGTTGCAGTGGTGTGGGAAGACGAGTAGAGATCTATCCAAATCAAAGCTCGGGAGTATTATCGTCAGTTAGCTGGAGTAACTGCCTGGCTCGTGTACCCGCCGGGGTACGTATCGAGCCAGGGGATGAAATTGAAATACTACCGCTCAGTATTTAATAGCGTTTTATAGCTCTTTGTTTGCGCTAATATTCTGAGCGACAACTGGCTGGCCGGAATCGATTTTGCAATGTGCCCTGGGTGCAATCCCAGTCGGGTATTGCACCACTTTCGAAGGAGCGCGAGAAAATAACCGTGGCCAGTTCACCATCTTCGCTGGTTCCCGGCAAATCATTGTAAGTGAGCACAACGTGTCCACCTTCGATAATATAAATTGAGTGAATAACTTCTGTGCCGTAATCCTCCGGGTTGGGTAAACCCGCATCAAGGTTTGAGTTGGGTACAAATCCGACTCGGTCGTAGAAATCATCTACTTCAGTGAGAAATGAATATTGTGTATACACAAGACCTTCATTAATTTTCGCGCGCACAGTGTAATCCTGATAAGCGGGCAGGGCGATCGCAGCGAGAATGCCGATCACAAAGATAGACATAAAGATGGGCACGATAATCAATACAGCAATCAATCCGCCACTGGCTGGAGGAAGATGGCCATACTTTTCGTTCCAGCGTTCCTTGGAAGTGCACCAGAAGACAATCGCTTCAAAGAAAGAAATAATGTTGGAAATATAAAGCAGTGATAACGGGATATAAAAAATTCCCCACCACTGGCCGAGATAGAAACGATGAATGCCGAGTGAGCCGAGGAAAAATGCAAAAAAGCCTGCGGCAATTTTGCTGCGCCCAGCTTCCGGTATCTGGGTGGCGCCACAAGCTGGACATTTTGTCGCGTCCGCAGGGATGCTCGCTCCGCAACTACGGCAGAAAACGGTATCGTCCTGTAAGGGCGACTCTGGCGCAGCATAGGGAGACTTATCAGGTTCTTCTTCAGTGGCGGGGGCGGCAGGTGCAGACTCCAGCACGGACTCGAGGCTCAGATCCAGTTCTTGCTCCAGCGGTTTTAATTCACAGAGCAGGCCACATTTTTCTACCGCAGTGCGAAACTTCTCGGCTACAGCTTCATCAGCGCCTTTCTTGATGGTGGTACGATCTTTGGCGAGAATTTTTTGCGCCTTGTCTTCACTGAGTTTAAGCGTTGTGCCAAGATTTTTGATAACTTCTTGCGGAGATTTGCCGTCGAGGATCTGGTTGGTAACGACAACATCGTAAGTCTTTCCAGTCATTGCATGCCTTCCTGTACGAGTTTTTATTTAATAAGCCGAACTATACTACTACCCCGAATATTGCACCAGTATAAGTAAGGGTATCTATGTGAAACCTGTATAGAGGCCAGCTATTGTTGGTATTCCGCTGTAGGCTGGTAACCGGGCCGACATTTGGCACTGCGGAATTTGTTCGGGATGCTGCCTAGCGTGCAATCCCACTCCGCCGATACGTTTGGCTCATAGCTGCGGCTAAAGATAATAGTCGGTGGTTCACTTTCATCGAAGACGCCATCCGGGTTGTTATAGGTGATAACAACCTGACCCCCTTCGATAATATTGATGGACTCGACAATCGCGCTGCTATAGTCGCCATTGAGGCCTGCATCAATGTTGGAGTTGGGAATAAAACCGACGCGATCATAAAAGGCATCCACTTCGTTGAGCACCGGCTGTGCTGAAACAATGCCCTCGTTCACCTGGGCGCGAATCGTGTAATCCTGATAGGCCGGTATGGCAACGGCGGCGAGGATGCCGAAAAAGACAAGGAAAAAAGGTGCAATGATCAAAACAATAAGCCAGCCGCTGGCGGGAGGAAGATGTCCGTATTTCTCATTCCAGCGTTCTTTCGAAGTGCACCAGAAAACTATGGCTTCAACGAGGGAAACAATTCTTGAAATACCAAAAAAGATCAACGGTATATAGAAAATGCCCCACCACTGACCGAGATAAAAACGGTGTACGCCAAACGGGCCGAGAAAAAAGGCGAGAAAACCGGCAACGACCTTACTGCGGCCAGCTTCCTGTTGCAGTTGCGCTGCTCCACAGGCGGGGCAGTGTCGGTCTGATACATGGATTGCGGCGCCACACTGACGGCAAAAAACCGTATTGTTGTTTTGCAGGGTAGATGGGGGCGCTGTGTAGGGAGAATTGTTGTTTGCCTGACTGGTGTCTTTTTTTGTCTCGGTGTCTATTACTTCGTCCAGGGATAAACCAAAATCCTGCTTTTTTTCCTGGGGCACAAGTTCGCAAAGCAGGCTACATTTTTCTATCGCTGCACGAAGTTTCCCGGCGGTGGCTTCATTGACACCTTTTTTAATCACAGTGCGCGGTTGCTCGAGAATAACTTTGGCGTTGTCTTCGCTGAGCTTGAGTATGTTACCAAGATTTCGGATCACTTCTTCCGAGGATTTGCCGTCAAGGATTTGATTGGTAACGACGACATCATAGATTGTTCCAGTCACTATCTGTTTTCCTGCCCCAAATTTTTATCTTATTAAGGCGAAACTATACTGGAATCTGTCTCAAGACAGCTAGTGGATTTGCAGTTATGAGGTTGGATTATCTGTGGCACTGACAATTTTATGCACGTGTTCGGCAAAACCGGCACCAGCCTCGGCATAAAGGTTAAAGGCAGTAAGCCCCTGTTCCTGCAGTTGAGCTACTTCGTCCGGGTATTTTGCTGTAGCGCCAATACAACCGGTGTAACCGTATTCTCTGAGTAGCCCTGCTGTGTCAAGGTTTTCACGGGTATTGGTGAGGCTTAGCAATACCAGCTTGATGGAAGAAAGATCAACCCGCTCCCAGAAATCTACACTTGTGGCATCACCGCGAATCACATTGCGGTTTTCTTCACGATGCCGTTGTAACTGATCTTCTGTTTGTTCGAGGCCGATGATGGTATCGCCATAAACATTTTGCAAATAGGTGTAGGCTCCGGTACCTACACGCCCCATGCCGAGTATCATAATCTCGGCACCATTGAGATGAACTGGCTGTTGCTCGGGAATATTTTTCTGGGTCTCGAGTTTTTTCAGGCGGTTTTTCCAGCCTCGGTAGAGCGGGCGCTTGTTCTGGTTAAGCAGTGCTGCGCCGACAAAGGTGATGGATAGTGACAAGGCGATAGTGACTGTCCACTGTGTATCAAGTAATCCGAGCCGGTTGGCAATTGCAGCAACGATCAAACCGAATTCACTAAAGTTGGAAAGGGCGAGAGCGCTAAAAAACGAAGTGCGTAATTGTAAATGGAAGCGGCTGAACAGAACCAGATACAACAAAGGTTTAATCAGGAAGGCGATCGCTGCGAAAATCAGGGCAAGCACCCATTGCTCTGCACCAGGTAGCCCCATCAAACCGATGGAGAGAAAAAAACCGATAAGAAAGAAATCCTTGAACGCAAGCAGACCCTTTGCGAGCTCATTGCTTTTAAAATGACCGGCAATGACGGCACCAATAAACAGGGCACCGAGGTCACCTTTTAATCCTACCAGTTGGAATAGACTGTAACCGCCAAGGGCCATTGCAAAACCCAGTAATATCAACAGTTCGCCGTGTCCGGCCAGTTGCATCAGCTTAATAAGCAGTGGGCGCGCAAAAATCAGTACCAGTACAGCGGGGGCGTACCACGCGGGCCAGTTACCCTCGGCCATAACAAGAAACAGTACAGCGATAATATCCTGCATGACGAGGACGCCAATCGCAGCGACACCGTGTAGGCTATTCATCTCGCCGTATTCTTCAAGCACCTTGACGGCAAAGACGGTAGAAGAAAAACTCAGGGCAAATGCGATGAGTAAACGGGATGACAGGGTCAGTTCTTCAAGTGAGCCGAGGCCGAGCAAGCCGAGCCCCATCAGGACGCTGCTGAAAATTCCTACGGTAATCAGCATATGCAGCGAAGTCACAGCCCAGATATAGGGTTTCAATAACTTTTTGATATCGAGCTTAAGGCCAATCGTAAATAGCAGCAGTGTGATGCCGAGATCGGCTGCAATGTCCAGAATTTCCCCACTGCCATCGTAAAAGGCGCTGAGCAAGAATCCTGCAGCCAAATAGCCGAGCAGAGGAGGCAGGCCTATCTGACGGATGCCAAGGCCACAGAAAAATGCTGTGAGGATGAAAATGGTTTCCATAGGTGTTCGGTTAAATCGATATACCGATTAAATCAGGGCGCTATTAAATCATATTCGAGCCCGGTAGGCCCTGCATTGATTACCGGTGTACTGTTGATCCAGCTCAGTTGTCCGGAGCTTTCGTGGATATGGCCGCAGACTTCAAGCTGCGGCTGCTTTGCGCAGATCACCTCGCGAATTACTTCGCTGCCGACAGACAGGCCGCGCGAGGTGATATCAAGACAGCCTTTTGGGGGTGAGTGGGTAACGAGAACCGCATGTGGCGGACAATTTTCCAGTAATGCTCTTGCTTGCTGCTCCGTAAAATCCCAGCTCCAGCTACCAAACGGTGTGACTGGTATGCCTCCGCCGACACCGTAAAAAGTGACTCCGTCAATTGTTGTAGCGTTGCCGTGCAGTACGTGGAAATGGGGCCAGGGTTGGCACGCAGCGGCCAGCTCCTCACCAGTTTCGCTATTGCCTGCTACAAACACAGCGGGTTTGTTAATGGCACTGAGCTGTGCGATGGTGTTTTCGAGGCCTTCGTGGGTCAGGCAGAAATCTCCTGCACCGATCACGATGTCGACATGGGCGGAGCGCTCCACGAGCGAGTCAATAGCCCGTGCATTATTGTGTATATCGCTAAAACAAAGCAGCTTCATGGTTTTATCATCGGCGATTAAAACCGGGTATTCAAGCCTGGCCGAGGCTTCAATTTGCTATAACTGACTGGCTCGCGGCGCATAGCTCCATTACAATAGCAGGTCGTTTTAAACAGCCCTGAGCGCTGTAGCAGGCTTGAGCGTTATAACAACCTTGAGCACTATAGGCCAGGTACGACCGCAATAGAGCTAGTCATGACAGATTCAGAACCGAATCCAGCATTAAATGGGCCAATTAACCAGCAGATGATTCGCTGGTTTCGCCACTCTGCGCCCTATATTAATGCTCACCGCAATAAAACCATGGTGCTGTTACTGAGTGGAGAAGCGATTGCGGATGACAACTTTATTAACACGGTACACGACATTGCCTTGCTGAACAGTCTCGGTGTGCGTCTGATACTCGCCTGCGGTGCACGCTTGCAAATAGAAACCTTGCTGGCCGACCTTGGCGTCAACAGTGAGTTTCACCAGGGGTTAAGGGTCACTGATGCCCGCATGCTGGAAGTGGTCAAGCAGGCAAGTGGCGCGGTGCGCGCCAATGTAGAGGCACTGCTATCGACCGGTGTGATTAACTCGCCGATGCACGGTGCGGGTATCCGGGCGGTGAGTGGCAATTACGTGACAGCGCGACCGATTGGAGTGCGCGACGGCAAGGATTTTGGTTTTACCGGTGAAGTGCGCAAGGTTGACAGTCATGGTATTTCCCGGGCACTGGATCAGGGCAATATTGTGTTATTACCGTCTCTGGGTTATTCCCCGACCGGCGAGATATTTAATCTGTCGGTAGAAGAAGTAGCGACCCAGGTGGCGATTGACCTCAAGGTGGATAAATTGATTGCCTTTGTTCATGCAAAAGGTGCGCTTGATGATCAAGGTAACCTGCTGCGTGAGTTACGCCCCGGCGATTGCGCGGGCTTATTAAACAGCACGGAGTTGCCGGTGCCGTTTCGCCAGTCCCTGCGTGCTTGTTACAACGCGATGGATCAGGGAGTGCCACGTGCGCATCTGATCAGCTATCGCGATGACGGGGCGTTGCTCGGTGAACTGTTTACCCGTGATGGCAGTGGCACCCTGATTACCCAGGGTAGTTACGAACAAATCCGTCAGGCCACTATTGAAGATGTTGGCGGTATTGTAGAACTGATTCAACCGCTCGAAGCAGATGGCTTGCTCGTGCGCCGTTCACGGGATTTGCTTGAAAATGAAATTGAGCAATTTACTATCATAGAGCGGGACGGCATGATCGTCGCTTGTATTGCACTGTATCCCTATGGTGATGAAAACATGGCTGAAGTGGCTTGTGTGGCAACCCATGAAGATTATCGCAGTGCCAATCGTGCGAGTGTGCTGTTGCAAGCAGCGGAACAGCGTGCGCAACAAACGGGTATGCACAGTCTGTTTGTCTTGACAACACAGACAGCACACTGGTTTATTGAAAAAGGTTTTAGTGAAGCCGATATCAGTGATTTACCCGTTGCCAAACAGGCGCTGTATAACTACCAGCGCAACTCCAAGGTGTTTATCAAAACACTGTGATTGTGCGATAAATCCCATCGTCGTTATTCCGATTAACGTTTATTGATTGTTAGCAAAGAATAGAGAAGAGTCATGCCTGAATACAGAAGTAAAACCTCTACCGCTGGACGTAATATGGCCGGTGCCCGCGCATTGTGGCGCGCTACCGGAATGCAGGATGAGGATTTTCAAAAACCGATTATTGCCGTGGTGAACTCCTTTACCCAGTTTGTGCCGGGCCATGTTCACCTCAAAGATCTCGGTCAGATGGTAGCGCGTGAAATTGAAGCGGCGGGTGGTGTTGCCAAGGAGTTCAACACCATTGCGGTAGATGACGGCATTGCAATGGGGCACGACGGCATGCTTTACAGTTTGCCAAGCCGTGACATCATTGCTGATTCCGTTGAATACATGGTGAATGCCCACTGTGCGGATGCGATGATCTGTATTTCCAACTGCGACAAAATTACCCCGGGTATGTTGATGGCGGCGATGCGCTTGAATATTCCCGCGGTGTTTGTCTCCGGTGGGCCGATGGAAGCCGGTAAAACCAAATTATCCGAGCACAAGCTTGATCTTGTCGATGCGATGGTAATCGCGGCAGATGATAGTGTCGATGATGAAACTGTGGCGGAATACGAGCGCAGTGCGTGCCCGACCTGTGGTTCCTGCTCCGGGATGTTTACAGCGAACTCCATGAACTGTCTGACAGAAGCACTCGGTTTGTCTTTGCCTGGCAACGGTTCGATGTTGGCAACCCACGCAGATCGCGAGCAATTATTTTTACGTGCAGCGAGAACCGTGATGGAGGTGACGCGCCGTTATTACGATCAGGATGATGACAGTGTACTGCCGCGCAATATCGGCAGCATGCAGGCGTTTGAAAATGCCATGACACTGGATATTGCCATGGGTGGCTCAACCAATACGATTTTGCATTTGCTTGCGGCTGCCCAGGAAGCAGAGCTGGATTTCACCATGAAAGATATTGATCGCCTGTCGCGTGAGGTGCCACAGCTATGCAAGGTGGCGCCGAATACACCGCTGTACCATATGGAAGATGTACACCGCGCCGGTGGCATTATGGGCATTCTCGCGGAGCTGTCGCGCGGTGGTTTGTTGCATAAGGACGTGCCGACAGTTCACAGCGCTACGATACAGGACGCACTGGATCAGTGGGATATTATGACCACTCAGGATGAAGCGGTGAAAACCTGGTACAAGGCGGGCCCGGCAGGCATTCCGACGCAGGTGGCATTTAGCCAGGATACACGCTGGCCGTCTCTCGATGCCGATCGCGAAAATGGCTGTATCCGTTCCCGTGAGAATGCTTATAGTGAAGAGGGTGGTCTTGCCGTGTTGTCCGGCAATATCGCCGAAGATGGCTGTGTGGTGAAAACCTCCGGTGTGGACGAAAGTATTCTAACGTTCACCGGTCCGGCGGTGGTGTTTGAAAGCCAGGACGATGCGGTTGAGGGAATTCTCGGTGGCAAGGTTAATAGTGGTGATGTGGTGGTAATTCGCTATGAAGGGCCGCGTGGTGGTCCGGGTATGCAGGAAATGTTGTATCCGACTTCCTATCTCAAGTCCAAAGGCCTTGGCAAGGAATGTGCACTACTAACCGATGGTCGTTTTTCCGGTGGCACCTCGGGGCTGTCGATCGGTCATGCGTCACCAGAAGCTGCTGCTGGCGGTGCGATTGGTCTGGTGCGTAATGGCGACATGATCACGATTGATATACCCAATCGCACCATCAATGTGGATCTGCCCGCTGAGGAATTGCAACAGCGTCGCAGTGAGCAGGATAGTAAAGGCTGGAAACCGATCGAGGAGCGTCCGCGCAAGGTGTCGGCGGCGCTAAAAGCTTATGCAAAGCTGGCAATGAGTGCAGATCGCGGTGCGGTGAGAGATTTATCGCAACTGGATTGATTTATCTTTTAATCTTTTTCCAGCGTTCAGTGTGCTATTACTTGAGTAAAGGGTGATCTTCCGGTAACTGCCGCGAAATCCATAAGGCAAGCTTGTGTTTCATGGCGGGTTGATCGCCACTTTGCTCTTTTGCAAGCGGTTGTATCAGTTTGTCGTGGACTAGCAGCTTATAAATAAACTCAATCTTGTCTTTGGCGGAATCTGTAGTTTCGATTTCTCCAACACCGCGTTTTTTTGCATAAACTGCGCCGACGCGTAGCGCTTCCTTGACCAGCTCTGCTTCGTTTTTCAGTTTTTTCATAATCCTGCTCCCTATCCTCTGTTATTAAAATAATGATTGAGTGGGTAAAAGCCTGTTTTCTAATTAGAGAATGCTGAAGTTTTTTCTGCAAACAAACTGGTTGTCAGTGCCTGCCATTGTTCCTGCCAGTTGTCGGTGGGTTTGATACGGTAGTCGCTGCGTACATACTGCACGATACGGCCTTCAAGTACAGCTGTTAACAAGCTGGTTGAGGCGGGGATGGAAACCGCCGGGCGAAAGTTATCCCTGATTTCCGCTTCGCGTAAGATCTGTTTTAACTGGGTATTGAGGCGATCAAACAAAGATTCAATACGGCCGCGCAACTTGTTGATATCGCCGGACAATGCTTCACCGGTTAATATACGACATAGCCCCGGATTGCGTTCGGCAAAAATCAATACAAGGCTGCAAATTTTTTCACACTGTGCACGATAATCCTGTTCTTCGCTGGTGATCTGGGTAACACGGGTAAAGAGGCTGTCTTCAACAAACTCGATAAGACCTTCAAACATCTTGGCTTTGCTGGGGAAATGTCGGTATAAAGCTGCTTCCGATACACCAACCTCCTCGGCAAGTTTTGCTGTCGTAATTCGTTCACCAGGTTTGTTTTCAAGCATCTGCGCGAGTGCTTCGAGTATTTGTTGTTTGCGGGAGGATTTACGTGACATGACGTTTGGTCTCGGGTCAATTTTCAGGGCTTGACGTAATCAGGGTACCTACGCCACTGTCGGTAAAAATCTCGAGCAGTACAGCGTGATTAACACGGCCATCAATAATGTGGGCACTGGTGACCTGATGTTTTACTGCATCGAGAGCGCACTGGATTTTCGGTAGCATGCCGCCACTGATAGTGCCGTCAGCAATCAACGCATCAACTTCCGAGGCAGACAAGCCGGTCAATACATTGCCCTGTTTGTCCTGTAAGCCAGCAACATTAGTCAGCAGTACAAGTTTTTCAGCTTGTAGGGCTCGGGCGAGTTCACCCGCGACAATGTCCGCATTGATATTGTAGGACGTGCCATCTGCACCAACGCCAATCGGTGCGATTACCGGAATAAAATCGCTGTCGAGCAACATGTCAATAATACTGGTATCAATACTTGCCACCTCGCCGACGTGACCGATGTCGACAATTTCTGGTGCAGTCATGTCCGGTGTCTGTCGGGTTACAGACATTTTTTCGGCGCGAATCAGTTGGCCGTCCTTGCCGGTAATGCCCACTGCCTTGCCACCGCTGTAATTAATCAGGTTAACAATATCCTTGTTCACCGAAGCGCCGAGTACCATTTCAACAACGTCCATGGTTTTGCTGTCAGTTACGCGCATGCCGTTAACAAACTCGGATTTGATATTGAGTTCATCAAGTAACTCGCCGATTTGTGGGCCGCCGCCGTGAACGACAACCGGATTAATACCGACAAGTTTCATCAGTACAATATCACGAGCAAAACTGTGCTTAAGTTCGTCACTCACCATAGCGTTGCCACCGAACTTCACCACAATGGTTTTGCCAGTGAATTTCTGAATGTAGGGCAGCGCTTCGGTGAGAACCGTTGCAAAATTCAGTGCGTCATTGGATGCCAGGCTCATATCAGTTTCATCTCTTGTTCAGGCATTTAAAAATTCAGTTTCAATTCCGGTGCCACCTTGCCAAGTTGCTCCTTGAACATGGTAGTAATCTTCTTCAGCATATCGTCGTTGTCGGCTTCAAAGCGCAAAGTCAGGTGGGCTGAGGTATTGGATGCACGAACCAGCCCCCACCCCTTGGCAAAATCGACACGCAAGCCGTCAAGTGTGGAAATCTTGCCGCCGCTGAATTCACCGTTTTGCACCAGTTTTTCCACGATGGTGAACTTGCTTTCTTCATCAGCCGGTATGCGAATCTCGGGCGTAATGGCGCTGGTCGGGAAGGTTGACAGCACACTGTCGAGATCCTGATCTCTGATGGTAAGTATTTCCAGCAGGCGCGCTGTAGCGTAGAGGCCATCATCAAAGCCGTGCCAGCGCTCTTTGAAGAAAATGTGGCCGCTGAACTCGCCGCCAAGCAACGCGCCAGTTTCGAGCATCTTGTTTTTAATGTTGGAATGGCCGGATTTCCACATGAGTGGTCGACCGCCATAACCGCTGATCAGGCTGTTGAGACGGCGTGTACATTTCACATCAAATACAATATCAATACCCGGGTTGCGCGACACAATATCTTTGGCGAATAACATCAGCAGCTTGTCGGGTTGCACAATGACACCGGAAGATGAAACCGCTACGAGTCGATCACCGTCGCCATCCAGTGCAATGCCGAGGTCGGCGCTTTCACTGCGTACCGTTTCCACGAGGTTGGCGAGATTTTCCTCAACGCTCGGATCCGGGTCGTGGTTAAGGAAGCGACCATCCACATCACAGTACAACGGCACGACATCACAGCCGAGTTCTTCAAACAATTCAGGACCTAGCTCACCGGCAATGCCATTGGCGCAGTCGAGAACGATTTTCAAATTACCCGCCAGTGCGATGTCGGCACTGATTTCATCAATATAATCCTGCTTGTAATCCGCTTCAGAGCAACTACCACTGCCGGAAGCAAAATCCCCCTGATCAATTCGATCGCGCAGTTTGATAATGTCATCACGGGTGGCTGTTTTGCCTGAGAGGACAATTTTGAAACCGTTATCCGGTGCCGGATTGTGACTTGCTGTGACGATCACGCCGGAACGATTGTCCGTTGTGTAGGTAACAAAATATAACAGTGGCGTTGGCACCATGCCGATATCCAGAGCATTGATGCCGGTGCTCAACAGACCTTCTACAAGTTTTTCCTTGATACGCGGGCTGGACATACGTCCATCAGCAGCTACCACAATGTTACTTTCGCCGCGATCGAGTACTTCGCTGCCGAGGCTTTGGCCGATTTTATAGGCAGCGTCGTCAGTAATATAGGTATCTGCTTCACCGCGAATATCGTAGTTACGGAAGATATGACCGCTGATACCACCGTGACTTGTTGCTGCGGCCGCAGCGGCGGCAGCAGCACTTTCTGCGGCGGAAACAGTTTCTTCAAATTCATTATCGTCGACAACGGCGATATCAAGAATATCTTCAGCCTGGAACAGCGGGTCGGAGATTTCATTGAAATCCTCCATGGACTCTTCAGCGATGTCTGCACCAGTATCTTCTACTGCTGTACTGTCTTCAGTATAGGCAGTTTTCTTGGTAATCGTACGCGCCGAAGCGATCTGTATTGGTGTATCTTCGGGTAGCATGGTGGAAGCTTTCTTATAGCGACGTAGTAACAGAATCACAACGGTAGCTAACGAAACCCCGAGTACACCCAGTGTCACCAATAGATAAATCGGGTTGGTGTAGCGGCTGCGATAAAACTCCGGGCTTGCGGTAAACAGAATGTGCCAACGGGTTTCCCCGGCCTGGATCAATTGCGTTGTATCCATAGATGGTGCATGCCCGCCAACGGTGGTAATGACGCGCGGTGCAGCGCCTTCAAAAACCTGGACCAGCGATGTACTGCCATTGGAATGGTCAAAGCCTTCCAGTGGTTGCATGATGCGTTCCATCTGATAGGACATAAACAGGGTGCCGAGAATTTTTTCCTGGGAAATATTTCGCACCGGCACGCTGATAATAAAGTAGCTCTCGTCACCGGTGGCAATAGCTTCCGGGGGAATCCGATCGCCGTCTTCTGTCTGGCGTACCTGGTCCAGTTCGGCAAAGCGCAGAGCGAAATCACTACCTCGGCCATGGGGAATTAACAGGGCGTCAATGGTGTACTCATGGTCATCGCGAATTTGTCTGGCGAGCTTTTCCAGAGCTACGGTGTCGTTTTTCTCGAATGCAGTAATCAGATTTTTTTTACTGGCGAGGTCTTCCATGTGCTCTGTGAGTTGATTGACCTGATTATTCAGGGTCTTTGCTTGGGCTGAGGCGTAGTCGCGCAAAGTTTTGGCGGCAGATGTTTCACTGGTTTGTGCCATGAGGAAATAGAGTGCTGTGGCACAGAGGGCAATCAGAACAATAATTGCGGCACAGGCATAGAGAATAGTGTTAGAGCCTGTTGTTGAAGAGCCGGTCGGTGTTTTATTGTCCACAGCGTCTTTCTTTTTAGCCATTGGGTACTTCCTGCTTGTTATAAATGGTTAACTTCGTTGAGCAATCAACTCGATCAGTTGTTTTGCCAACACAGACTTGCTTACCGGGCCGAAGCTGGTTTTTTCATTGTCCCAGTAAACATTGACAGCATTGTTATCGCTATTGAAACCAATTGATGGATCGGAAACGTCGTTGGCAATGATCATATTGAGTTGCTTATCGACGAGTTTTTTCCTCGCGTATTTATCCACCTCATGAGTTTCAGCAGCAAAGCCGACGACAAAACACTGCTGCTGCGCTGCAACATCAGCAACAATGTCGGGATTTTTAATCAGCGTCAACGTCATGGACTCACTGTCCCCCTTTTTTATCTTATTTTCGGCTACCTGGTCGGGCCGATAGTCGGCCACCGCAGCGGCAGCAACAAATATATCGCAATTCTGTACCAGTGCCAGTGCTTGCGTATACATTTCCTGTGCTGAATTGACATTGATACAGGTGGCGCGTGCGGGAGGGCTGATATTGACCGGGCCACTGACCAGAGTGGTATCAGCCCCGGCATCAATCGCTGCCTGGGCCAGTGCGTAGCCCATTTTTCCGGAACTGTGATTGCTAATATAACGCACCGGGTCGAGGGCCTCCCGCGTGGGGCCGGCGGTAATGACGACTTTTTTCCCCGCAAGCAGGCCACTATCAAACAGTTGCTCTAACTTGTGTGCGAGTATCCCGGGCTCGAGCATGCGCCCAGGGCCCACATCGCCACACGCCTGTTCTCCTTCCGCCGGGCCAAATAACTGTACGCCGCGCCCGGCCAGTTGCTCGCAATTATTGCGCGTGGCGTCACTGCGCCACATCTGCTGATTCATTGCCGGCGCGAGTGCAAGGGGGGAGGCGCTGGCAAGGCAGACCGCTGTGAGCAGATCATCGGCGCGTCCCTGACTCAGACGCGCTATAAAATTGGCACTTGCCGGTGCGACTATGATGGCATCGGCCCAGCGTGCCAGTTCAATATGGCCCATCGCGGCTTCCGCTTCAGTATCAAGTAGATCCAGATGCACAGGGTTGCCGGACAGTGCTTGCAAGGTGAGCGGTGTAATAAATTCCGTCGCGGCGCGGGTCATCACGACGCGCACGCAAGCGCCGGCCCGGGACAGTTCCCGAACCAGTTCGGCACTTTTATAGGCGGCGATACCGCCGCTGATGCCAACCAGTATTTGCCGGTTTTGAAGAGCGCTCACAGCTAGTGGGTGTTCACTTGCGAAAAGAAGCGTTAAGATAACATTCCGGCACCCAATTGCGTAGGCTTTTCGGTGTTTTGGAGCAATGTTGACCACGACAACAAGGAGGTTCGAATGGCAATATCTGATTGGCCGCATAATGAGCGCCCCCGCGAAAAACTCTTGAACAAAGGTGCCCGCCACCTTTCTGATGCCGAGCTATTGGCGATTTTCCTGCGTACCGGCACGATGGGGAAAACCGCTGTGGATCTGGCGCGGGATTTACTCACCCATAACGGCAGTCTGCGCGGGCTGCTCAATCTCAACCAGCAGCAATTTTGTGAACACCCGGGGCTTGGCGATGTGAAATATGCGCAATTGCAAGCTGTGCTCGAAATCGGGCGGCGTTATCTTTACGAGGGAATCGAGCGTGGAGAGGAGATGCTCAGCTCCGATGCCGTACGCCGTTATCTGCAATCGCGTATGCGCCATCTACAACGCGAGGTTTTCTGCTGTCTCTACCTTGATACCCGGCACGGTGTGATTGCCTGTGAAGACGTTTTTCAGGGCACCATTGACTGCGCAAATATCTACCCGCGGGAAGTCGTTAAGCAGGCACTTGCCCACAATGCAGCTGCGGTTATTTTTGCGCACAACCACCCGTCGGGCATCGCTGAGCCCAGCGAAGCGGACAAATTTATTACCGGGAAGCTCGTGCAGGCACTGGAGCTGGTGGATATTCGGGTGCTCGACCATATGGTGGTGGGGGATAACGAAGTGGTGTCATTTGCGGAACAGGGGCTGTTGTAGCCCATTAACGTTGAAAGCCGGTTTGCTTGAAATCAAAGCGGCTTTTTGGTTTAATGCGCGCCCATTTTCCACGACTTACAGGTAGAGAACCATGTCCAGGGTATGTCAGGTCACGGGCAAGCGTCCAATGACCGGTAACAATGTATCCCACGCCAAAAACCGCACCAAGCGTCGTTTTTCGCCGAATTTGCACCAGCATCGCTTTTGGGTGGAATCCGAGAAGCGCTTTGTCAAACTGCGTGTGTCTTCCAAAGGTATGCGTATTATCGACAAGCTCGGTATTGAACAGGTTCTGTCTGACATTCGCGCCCGTGGCGAAAAAGTCTAGTAGATAAGCGGTAACAAAGAGAGAGTTAGGAGGCTAGACAGCCATGGCAAAAAGTAAACGCGAAAAAATCCGTCTGAATTCCAGCGCAGGCACCGGTCATTTTTATACTACGGATAAAAACAAGACCAATATGCCTGAGAAAATGGAAATCAAAAAATACGATCCGGTAGCACGCAAGCACGTGATGTATAAAGAAGGCAAGATCAAGTAACTTGATAGCGTAATAATCGATTTAACAAAAAGCCCGGCCTATGCCGGGCTTTTTGTTTTTTGGCATGGTGTACCGGGAATAAAGTACTCAGCAATCGCGCTTTAGCTGTAGATTGCCCCAGCCATCAACGCAGGCTTGCCAGTGTGGTGCAACATAGGTTGTGGAAGTTTGCTCGCAGATCAGGGCCGGGCCATCAATACATTGGTGGCGAACCAGCCTGTCGCGCTCGTAAATAACCGGATGCTGTTGTGTTGCGGATAGAACCTCTCCTTGCGGCCAGTTGGGTAATTGCAATGGCGGATTGTCGGCGCTGCTAGCCAGCCGCACATTGAGTAGTTCGACCGGTAACGGCAGGGCGTGGCCGTAGCGCTGTCTGTGAGCCTCGTGAAAGTCTTCCTTTGCCTGTTCAGCACTTTTTCTCCAGTCAATATTCAGTGTGAAGCTTTGTCCGGCATAACGTAAGTCGAGACTGGCGTGGGTAATGATCGCACTGTGCTCAACACCGCCGGCTTCGAGTTGTTCGATACCGGTAGCGGCGAGCTGGGCAATTTCCCGATTGATGCGACCTTCTTGCGACGTTTCGAGGGCAAGACGACAGGTGTGGGTTAACTGGATTTCCCGCGGTGCCACGAGCATGCCAAAGGCAGAGAACACCCCGCCGTTAAGTGGCACTACAGCGCGCTGCATCTGTAGTGCATCGGCGAGGGCACACAGGTGCAAGCCTCCGGCACCGCCAAAACAGCACAGCGTATAGTCTTTTGGGTCGTGCCCCCGCTCAATGGAAATAACACGCAGGGCCTGGGTCATATGCTCGTTGGCCAGATCAACAATGCCGGTAGCGGTTTCTTCAATGCTCATGCCGAGCTTGATGGCAAGCCTTTCCACTGCACGTTGTGCAGCGACACGATCCAGTGTCATGGTGCCGCCGAGAAAATGCTCGGCGGGCAAACGTCCAAGGACAGCGTTGGCGTCAGTTACTGTGGGTTCGGTGCCACCGTTGCCATAGCAGGCAGGACCAGGAGAAGCGCCTGCGGACCTGGGGCCCACTTGTAACAGACCCCCCTCATCGCAATAGGCGATGGAGCCGCCGCCGGCTCCGATCGTATGCATTTCAACCATCGGTACAGCGATCGGGTAACCCGCAAGCTGACCCTGATCAGTGAGAGTCACACCGCCGTTAACGAGTGCCACATCGGTGGAGGTACCGCCCATATCAAATGTGAGCAGTTGCTGCTGTCCGGTTAATGTGCCGAGGAATTCACTGCCACGCAGGCCGCCTGCCGGCCCCGATAACAACAAATTGACGCCGCGTTGGCCTGCCTGTTCAGCGCTGATAGTACCCCCCGAAGACTGCATAATCGTCAGATGCGATGGAGAAAAAGCGGTTTGCAGGCTTAGCAGGTATTGTTGTACCAGTGGACTCAAGCTGGCATTAAGCCAGGTGGCAATGCCACGTTCGTACTCGCCGGTTTGTGGCAGTACATAGGAAGAACGGCAGCAAAAAAGGTCCAGTTCACTCAAGGCTTGTTCAAGCTGTTGTTCAAATCCCGGATCGAGCCAGGAGAACAACAGATTGATAGCTACAGCTTGCGGAGATTGCTGTTTAATCCGCTCCAGCAGGGTTTCAATATCCTCTGCGGTCAGCGCTTCAAGCGTGTTACCGCAGGTATCAATGCGCCCACCGGTTTCCAGGCATAGGTTATCCGCTACCGGTGCTATTTGTGGCGTTTGTTGCAGGGCATAGAGTTGTGGGCGGGCCTGACGCCCTATGTTAAGCATATCCTTAAAACCTCGGTTGGTGACAAACGCAGTTTTTACCCCTTTACCTTCGAGTGCGGCATTGGTTGCAATCGTGGTTCCGTGGATAATACGCACTTTGCCACGATGTATGGCATCCATAAGCTGGAGGTCATCGACGCCTTGCAAAATAGCCTGCTCCGGCGCTGCCGGAGTGGACAACACTTTGTGGGTGTGAAGCTGACCGTTTTGAAACAGTACAAAATCGGTGAAGGTGCCGCCGGTATCAATGGCGAGTATGGTTGCTGACATAACAGCTATTTTAAAACAGCCAGCGCGCTATGTTAAAACCGGAGTGAGGTAAAACCAATGCCTGAATTGCCAGAAGTGGAAACCACACGGCGTGGTATTGAGCCCCATATACAGAAGCAAACCGTTGCAGATATCTGTGTGCGTCAACGTCAGTTGCGCTGGCCAGTCAGTCGTGGCTTAAAAAAACACCTGGTGGGCTATTCGATCAGGTCGGTGGAACGGCGTGGCAAGTATTTACTGGTAAACCTGGAAACGGGTACGCTGTTGATTCATCTTGGTATGTCGGGAAGTTTAAGGGTGGTTGATAGCGATCTCATACCGGACAAGCACGATCATGTGGATATCGTGTTTAGCAACCAAAGCTGTCTGCGTTTGCGCGACCCGCGCCGTTTTGGTGCGGTACTGTGGGCTGGTAAGCAGCCGCTGCAACATAAGCTGTTGTCATCATTGGGCCCGGAGCCACTGTCCGCTGAATTTGATACAGATTATCTCTATCGGGCTTCGCGCCAACGCAAGGTGGCGGTCAAGCAGTTTATTATGGATAGCAAGGTAGTGGTTGGGGTAGGCAATATCTATGCAAATGAAGCGCTGTTTCTGTCCGGTATTCGGCCTACTGTTGCAGCAGGTAAAATTTCCCGGGCGCGCTATGAAACTCTGCTCGGGCATATCAAGGCGGTGTTGGAAAAGGCGATTACTGCCGGCGGTACAACCCTGCGTGATTTTGTTTCGGTAGAAGGAAATCCTGGCTATTTCAAACAGGAGTTGCTGGTTTATGGCCGCGCTGGTGAAGCCTGTGCTGTGTGCAAAACTACCCTGAAAGAAATCCGCCAGGGGCAGCGCTCAACCGTGTACTGTCCGCGCTGCCAGCGTTAATCTGACTAACACTTATTCTCCGATAGCCATACCTTCGCGACGCGGATCTGCGGCACCTTGCAGAGTAGGTGTGTCATCTTTATCAAAAGACTGCCAGATAATATGTAAACCGCTGCTTTGGTTTTTTTCCTTGAGGGTATGACCGAGCGCCTGCAACTGTTCAGCAACTTCGTTGTTCACAGTCCCTTCAAGTTCCAGTACGCCATTATTGCGCGCAATAATATGAGGGGCAGAGACTGCTTCAGCCGGTTGTT
Organism: Pseudomonadales bacterium; assembly: GCA_028280345.1. GTDB lineage: Bacteria > Pseudomonadota > Gammaproteobacteria > Pseudomonadales > UBA7239 > JANQLY01. The sequence goes on from JANQLY010000005.1 coordinate 304,523, forward strand.
GTTGCCAGTCGACTAAATGAATAATGGATTTGGCAGTGTAATCAATAATGCGCGAGCCGCCGGGGGATCCGGTAATACCGACGAGGCGACTATTCGCATCAAAAATCATCGTCGGTGCCATGGAGCTGCGCGGCCGTTTGCCTGCTTCAATACGATTGGCGATAGCTTTTTGTTCTTTATCCTCGGGTGTAGAAGTCGTGGAGGTAAAAGGCGTAAAAGAGAAATCGGTCAGTTGGTTGTTGAGCAAAAATCCGTTAACCATCAAGCGTGCGCCAAACGCATTTTCAATACTGCTGGTCATACTGATCGCGTTGCCCTGTGTATCAACAATACTCAGATGTGTAGTGGATTGTTTTTCAGGCGATGCAGCGGGCAGGTGAGGGTTATTTTTCACATCACCGGCCGGATAGCTTTGTAGTGCCTGGTCAGGTTGAATCAGTTGCGCACGCTGTTGTAGATAGCTGTCGCTAAGCAGTTGTTCAACTGCCGTATCGACAAAATCCGGATCGGCGATATAACGATTTCTATCTGCGAAAGCGAGGTTCGAGGCTTCAGCGAATAAATGAATAAACTCGGCGGAGTCAGGAGAGAGTGTGGCAATGTCGTAGTGGTTGAGTACGCCAAGAATGGCAAGTACGGTGGAGGCCCCCGACGATGGCGGTGCAGCACCACAGACCTGATAATGGCGATAGGGTGCACACAGTGCCGGGCGTATTTTAGCCTGATAGTTGTCGAAATCGCTTTGGCTTAACTGCCCCGGTTTGCGTGAATCCTGAGTTACCGCTTTGACAATGTTAGCACTGATGTCTCCGCGATAAAAAGCGCGGCTGCCCTGACTGGCAATTATCGACAGTGTCTTTGCGTAGTCCGGATTTTTCAGAATATGCCCGACCGGCAATGGTTTGTTATTGCGATCAAAAAAATACTCACGTAATGTCGGATCGGTATTAAGCATTGGCGTGTGTTGCAGTAGCAAATGCAGACGCGGTGAAATAGCAAAACCTTCGTTGGCCAGTGTAATTGCCGGTGTAAACAAATCTTGCCAGGCAAGTTTGCCGTATTGTGCGTGCGCTTGCCCAAACATATCGAGCACGCCGGGAACGCCGACGGCGTAGCCGCCGATCACGGCATCAAAGAACCCCATTTTCTCGCCGTTGTCAGTGAGAAAATAGTTTTCATCAACAGCCGCCGGTGCAGTCTCGCGGCCATCGTAATAGGTCAGTGCCTGTTGTTTTGCATCCCAGTGCAACAGAAACGCACCGCCACCAATACCGGATGATTGCGGTTCAACGAGGCCGAGTACCATTTGTGCTGCGATTGCTGCATCAATTGCACTGCCACCTTGTTGCAAAATATCTCTCGCCGCCTTGCTTGCGTGGGGGTTAGCAGTCACCACCATAAAATCGTGGCTACTTGCTGTACTAACAACATTTAATGGGGTGTGGCGTTCAGGTGGTGCTTCCTTTTTGGCATAACTGGCTGTGGAGATGCCGATTAAAGACAGAGCGGTGCATAACAGACAGGCAACAAAAAGCGAGTATTGCAGTCTGTTAGTCACGTGTTTCAGGACCTGGCAAATTTTTTGTTGAGTGCGTCAATGACAGTGGGGTGAACAAATTTGGTGACATCACCACCGAGTGAACCGATCTCTTTAACAAGGCTCGAGGAAATATACGACAGGTGATCAGCAGGGGTGAGAAACAGACTTTCAACGTCTGGCGAAATGGCGCGGTTCATGTTGGCGAGCTGAAATTCGTATTCAAAATCTGATACCGCACGCAAGCCGCGCAAAACACCAATCGCATTTTTCTGTTTGACAAAATCCACGAGCAGAATATTGAAACCACATACCTCGACGTTATTGAGGTGTGATAGCACTTCTTTTGTCAGTTCTACACGCTCATCAAGACTAAACAGTGGACCCTTGCGGTCACTGGAGGCAATTGCAACGACCACATGATCAAACAGTCGGCAGGCCCGTTCAATAAGATCGGTATGCCCGTTGGTGATAGGGTCAAAGGTGCCTGGATAGACCACGCTCTTCATGGTGCTGTACCTCTAAATCTGCACATTATTAGTGGGGGCAAAATAGTAAACAATTTGGCTGCCAGGTTCAAAAGTATAAACCGTACAGCGCCCAGGTTGCGGTTTTTTCCATGCCTGGATTCAATGTCGATAATTTAATGCTGCCAAATTAGCACTGATAAAGGCGATAGCTGACCTGACCCGCCTGTTTGTCCCGCGTTAATTCCCATGTGGAGGGCAAATCATCACAGATAGCGTCGAGAGCCTGTTCGACATAGAGTTGGCTGCCCTCACTGACAATTCCCTGTTGCTCAAGCAGTGCGCAGGCTTGTTGCAGCAGACCTGCACTAAAGGGAGGATCGACAAAAACGATATCAAATGCCTGCTGTGTAGAGGCAAGCCACGCCAGGCTATCGGTACAGATAACTGTGGCGTTATCGGACTTTAACTGTTCCAGGTTATGTTCAATGGCTGCGGTGACGGTTTTTGAGCAGTCGATGAAGGTAACGTGGCTGGCACCGCGAGACAGTGCTTCAAAGCCCAATGCGCCACTGCCACAAAACAGGTCGAGACAGCGTGCACCGGCGATATCAGCCGCGAGCCAGTTGAACAGGGTTTCGCGCAAGCGGTCGCCCGTAGGGCGCAGACCGTCCACAACGGGGAACGATAACTGGCGGCTGCGGTATTCGCCGCCAATAATTCTCAGCCGATTTTGCGGGCGTGAGTTCTTTTTTCGCAATTGCACACTCTGTTAATAAGTGAAGAAATGGTAGGATACTGCATTATTTTTTGTAGTACAGGTGTGATTTGTCGATGGCAGACAACGAAGAAAATCCGGATACAGAAGCATCGGGTAAATCCGGTGGTCTGTTTGGGTTTTTAAAACGTAACAAGGATGAAGAAAATACTGAGGTTGGGGTAGCAGAGCAGACACCGGTAGCAGACGCTGTGGCTGATCATGTTGCTGAAGTAGCGGAGGAGGAAAAAACCGGAATTTTTTCCCGCATCAAACGCGGCCTGTCAAAGACCGGCAGTTCCCTGAGCTCTGGTCTTGGTCATCTGGTACTCGGTAAAAAAGAGATCGACGACGATCTTATCGAAGAGCTGGAGACGCAGTTATTGATGGCCGATGTCGGGATTGATGCGGCGGAGAAAGTGGTTGAAAGCCTTACAGAAAAAGTTGCGCGGCGTGAGCTTGACGATGCCGACGCGCTGTATCAATCACTTCAGGAAGCACTGTGTGAACTGTTGCTTCCCTGCGAAGCCCCGTTGGATATTGACGCCAGTCACCAGCCGTTTGTGTTGTTGGTGGTTGGTGTTAACGGCGTCGGCAAAACCACTACCATCGGCAAGCTCGCAAAACGTTTTCAGCAACAAGGTAAGTCGGTGATGCTCGCTGCAGGAGATACCTTTCGCGCAGCGGCGGTGGAACAGTTGCAAGTGTGGGGTGAGCGCAACGATGTCCCTGTTGTCGCCCAGCATACTGGTGCAGATAGCGCTTCAGTTATTTTTGATGCGATTCAATCGGCACAATCGCGAGGTACAGATATTGTTATTGCCGATACGGCAGGGCGCCTGCACAATAAAGACAACCTCATGGAAGAATTGAAAAAAGTTCTGCGTGTTATGCAAAAACTGGATGCGAGTGCACCCCACGAGGTATTACTCGTACTTGATGCCGGTACCGGACAAAATGCATTGGCGCAAGCGGAACAATTTAGCCAGGCGGTAGGAGTCAGCGGCATTGCGCTTACCAAACTCGATGGTACCGCCAAAGGCGGGATCATTTTTGCGTTGTGTGAAAAGTTTGGTTTGCCGGTACGCTTTATCGGTGTCGGTGAAGGCATAGAAGATTTGCAACCGTTTGCTGCGCAGCAGTTTGTCTCTGCGCTGTTCTCCGACGATTAACAGGCATTCCGTGAACCTGTCTGCAGATGATTAAATTTGATAATGTTTCCAAGCGCTATGAGACCGGCTACGAAGCGTTAAGCCATGTAAATTTTCAGATCGACCACGGTGAGATGGTATTTTTAACGGGCCACTCCGGGGCGGGTAAAAGTACGCTGTTAAAACTCATCATGCTCATGGAGCGCTCCAGCCGCGGTCAGGTACTGGTGGCGAATCAAAATCTCAACCGCTTTGGCCGTCTGCAGATCCCCTATTATCGACGCAATATCGGTGTGGTATTCCAGGATCACCAACTACTGTTTGATCGCTCGGTGTATGACAATGTGGCGCTACCTCTGCTGGTGGCGGGTTTTCAACCGCGGGATGCGGAGCGCCGGGTGCGTGCCGCACTCGATAAGGTGGGTTTGCTCAACAAGGAAAAGTCGCTGCCGATTACTTTGTCCGGTGGGGAACAACAGCGTGTCGGTATTGCGCGCGCCGTGGTGAACAAACCGCCGTTGCTGCTCGCGGATGAGCCCACGGGTAACCTGGATCCAAAGCTGTCCGCCGAAATTATGGATTTGTTTGAAGATTTTAATCGCGTTGGCGTCACCGTACTGATCGCGACCCACGATCTGGAACTGGTGCAACGTCTCGGCCACCGCGAGCTCATTCTCAAGGAAGGCAAGCTGATTCACGGAGGCGATGCCGATGGCTAAGTCGAAGCCGTCCCGTCCCTCTTCCCCCCGCGACAAACGCGGTGCGAGTGTCAGCAAAATCGGCTGGGGTGATCGGCTCCAGGCCTGGTCTTCGCACCACAAAACCTCGGCACTGGTGAGTTTGCAAAAGCTGCTTGCCACACCGCTACAAAGCCTGATGACCTGGTTGGTAATTGGCATTGCTATGGCCTTGCCGAGTGGACTGTTTCTCGCCATCGACAATGTGAAAACCCTCGGTGAGCGCTGGGATGGTAATCCGCGGGTTACGGTATTTTTGCAGCGTGGTATCAAGGAGCAGGCGGCGCTGAAATTACGCGATAAGATCGAGGCGCTGGAGGGCATCGCCTCGATTGAGTACGTTTCTCCGCAGCTGGCGTTACAGGAATTTCAGGCGAGCTCGGGGTTTGGTGATGTACTCGACTTGCTGGATGAAAACCCGTTGCCGCCGGTTTATATCGTGATGCCGGCTGATCGCGCGGTGAGTACAGAGGAGCTCGCCAGCTTGTCCGAACAGTTACAGGCCTTTGCCGAGGTGGAATTTGTACAGCTCGATCTTGAGTGGGTGCAAAGGCTGCAACAAATTATCGCGTTTTCCCAGCGGTTTGCCTTCCTGCTCGGCTTTCTGTTGTCGTTGGGTATTCTACTCACGGTAGGCAATACGATTCGACTGGCGATTGAAAATCGTCGCGAGGAGATTGTGGTGGTCAAGCTGGTCGGTGGTACCGATGCGTTTGTGCGCCGGCCCCTGCTCTATACCGGGCTCTGGTATGGTCTGGTAGGAGGTATTGTGGCGTGGCTGATGGTGCTTGTGGGCACCCTCGTGCTGATGGGGCCGGTACGTGAGCTTTCCGCGCTCTACGGTAGTGATTTTTCCATACAAGGATTGGGGTTTATTGAGGTGTTGCGCCTGCTGCTGATTAGCACTGGCCTGGGTCTCGCCGGCTCCTGGCTCGCCGTAGCCCGTCATTTACATCTGATTCAGCCCCGATAATTCCTCCCGGCAGCCCGATTTGCTTGATTTTTATTAAAAATCCCCCATGTCTGATGGAACCTGTGCGGTGATTAGCACTCTAACCTCCGGAGTGCTAAAATAGCCCGCAATTGGAGGAGTATAAACTCATGCAAAAAACTGGAACCGAGTTACAGACGATCAACCTGGTTTCCCCGGGAGCGAATCTGAACAGCTATATGAATACTGTTCACGCTATTCCCATTCTGTCAGCGGAAGATGAAAAAGTTCTCGCCGAGCGTCTTTATTACAAAGAAGATCTCGATGCTGCGCGCCAGCTTGTTATGTCTCATCTGCGCTTTGTGATGCACATTGCGCGCAGTTATTCCGGCTATGGTCTCAATCAGGGAGATCTGATTCAGGAAGGCAATGTTGGTCTGATGAAAGCGGTGAAACGCTTTAACCCGGAAAAAGGTGTGCGCCTCGTGTCATTTGCCGTGCACTGGATCAAAGCAGAAATCCACGAATACATCCTGCGCAACTGGCGTATTGTCAAAATTGCTACAACCAAGGCGCAGCGCAAATTGTTCTTTAATTTGCGCAGCTCCAAGCAGAAGCTGGCGTGGTTGACGAATGAGGAGGCAGAAGCCGTTGCCAAAGACCTCGGTGTTGAAGTGAAAACTGTGTTTGAAATGGAAGGCCGTCTCAGTGCTTACGACGCAGCGTTTGATCCGAAAACTGATGATGACGATGAAGATGCCTGGCAGGCTCCAGCGAATTATCTTGAAGATCACAATAGTGATCCGGCGCATCAGGTAGAAGCAGAAAACTGGGAAGAGGACAGCAATGAACGACTGTATCGTGCATTATCTGACCTCGATGAGCGCAGCCAGGACATTCTGCAACAGCGTTGGCTCAATGAGGAAAAGGCTACCTTGCATGATCTGGCCGATAAATACGGTGTTTCAGCCGAACGTATTCGCCAGCTTGAGCAGAATGCGATGAAAAAGATCCGCACGGTGATTGAAGCCTGAAACTGAACACCTGCCCGAACAAAAAACCGCGATAGTCCGTCGCGGTTTTTTTATGCCGCACGTTTTTGCGGAGTTTTCATGCAACAGGAATGGCGGAGGTTTTTGTGTTACCTGCCACAGCGCTGTAAAATTCCCGATCACGAGAAGGTTGGGGCGCATGAAAAACGGGTTTACGCTGATAGCGGCACTGAATGGTTTTATGGCGGTATTGTGTGGCGCACTGGGCGCCCATGCACTAAAAAGCCAACTTGGTGAAAAAGCGCTTGTCACTTGGCAAACAGCCGTTGAATACCATTTTTATCACACGCTGGCGCTATTGCTGGTAAGCGTGCTACTGATGCAGGGGGCCAACCGTTCTGCCCGCTGGTTGCTGAGCAGCGGGTGGTTGTTTATAGCGGGCATGGTTTTGTTTAGTGGTGCATTGTATGTCTATGCCTTGAGTGGCGTGGTACTGTTCGCACATGTGGCGCCGTTCGGGGGACTCAGTCTCATGCTGGGTTGGCTCGTGCTTGCAGTGGCGGCACTGAAAAATATCCGGAGTGAAAGATGAATATCCACTTGAATGGCGAAGTGTTTGAAATCGAATCCGGGCACACCATCGCGCAGCTCATTGAGCAGCTCGGTCTGCAAGGCAAACGCATCGCGGTGGAACATAATCTGGAAATTCTGCCGAAGAGTGAACATGGGGCAGTGGTGTTACGTGAAGATGATCGCGTGGAAATTGTCCATGCGATTGGTGGCGGCTAGATCAGCCAGTCCACATAAATTTATGGGTAGTCGTTAAATGGGCCGTTGTTTGGCAGGCCCAGTGGAGGTTCAGTAGTTATGAAATCGGATAAGCCCCTGGTGATTGCGGGCCGAGAGTACACATCGCGCCTTATTGTTGGTACCGGCAAATACAAGGATCTGACTGAAACGGGTATCGCTATTGAAGCGTCCGGTGCGGAAATGGTGACGGTGGCGATCCGCCGTACCAATATTGGACAGAACCCCGACGAGCCGAATTTACTTGATGTGGTTTCTCCGCAAAAGTACACCATTCTGCCGAATACAGCGGGCTGTTATAACGCAGAGGATGCGGTGCGTACCTGCAAACTCGCGCGGGAGTTACTCGACGGTCACAAACTCGTAAAGCTCGAAGTGCTCGGTGATGAAAAAACCCTCTATCCGAATATCACGGAAACCTTGAGCGCAGCGGAAAGCCTGATTGCAGACGGTTTTGATGTGATGGTCTATACCACCGATGATCCGCTTATCGCAAAACGCCTTGAAGAGATGGGCTGTGTTGCGGTGATGCCGCTCGGGGCGCCGATTGGTTCGGGACTGGGTATTACCAATCCCTACAACATCCGCCTGATTCTTGAAAACGCCAGTGTGCCGATCATTGTTGATGCGGGAGTCGGCACAGCATCTGATGCGACAATTGCGATGGAACTGGGTTGCGAAGGTGTACTGATGAACACCGCGATTGCAAAAGCACAGGATCCGGTATTGATGGCAAGTGCAATGAAAAAAGCGGTAGCAGCAGGGCGCGAGGCGTATCTCGCCGGGCGTATGCCGAAGAAACTGTACGCATCGGCCTCTTCGCCACTTGATGGCACAATCATCTAGCGGCTGACAGCCCAGGTATCAAGTTTGTGAAAATTCGCCCGGAGTTTAAACGGCGGGATATCCGCTCTTTTGTGATACGCGGTGGTCGCATGACCGAGGCTCAGCAAAAAGCGTTTGACGAATACTGGCCGCAATACGGTTTAAGTCTGCGCGAGGGCCTGCTTGATCCGGTAGCGATATTCGGCAATGACCATCCGCTGGTATTGGAAATCGGCTACGGGATGGGTGATTCCCTCGTGACAATGGCGCAGCAGCAGCCGCAAAAGAACTTTATTGGTATTGAAGTGCATCCGCCGGGGGTTGGACGTTTGATCAATGAGGCGGGCAAGTTGCAGCTCAACAATATTCGCACCTACTGTGCCGATGCGATTGACATACTTGATGACTGTATTGCCACTGCATCGCTGGAGCGGCTACAACTCTATTTCCCGGATCCATGGCATAAGAAAAAGCACCACAAGCGTCGCATAGTGCAGCCGGATTTTGTGGAGCGCGTAGTCAGTCGCCTGCAGCCGGGTGGCATCTTTCATCTGTGCACAGATTGGCAGAACTACGCCGAGCACATGATGGAAATCGTTAGTGCACATACGCAACTTGATAACCAGGCAGGCCCTGGGTTGTTTAGCCCGCGACCTGAATTTCGGCCTGTCACCAAATTTGAACAGCGTGGCGAACGGCTCGGTCATGGGGTATGGGATTTACTGTTTGTGAAAATCCCGACCGGAGATTACAGCAAAGTGTGATAGAATTAACAAAATTTTTTTAAAGATCAAACCTCCCTGTATGAGTCCTGTAGAAGACAAGCGCGATGTGATTGATAAATGTGTGGCATTGAAAAAAATGCCACATGTTTTCGACAATATTAAAAATGTCTGGGGCTATCCGGAGTTTTTTGAGTATATCGACAATTTGTTGCTGATGGAGCCAGGACGGGAAGCGCGTTCTGGCTTTCCTGAAGGTGTTTACAAGGAAATTGATGCGCTCAAACGTATCTTTATGAAATTTCCCGATGAGATTATGGCGCCGGATCTAAACGACAGAGCGCGTCAGCAAGTCAGAGATATCATTAAAGATATTGAAACCCGCGTGAACTTCTCAGTCGGTGATCGTCGCTAGTCTTGCTCTATATTAAAAAGCTCAACGCTAAAGAATAAAGCGACTCAGGTCTTCATCCTGGGCAAGACTGCCGAGATGAGAATCCACATAGTCGGCACTAATTTCCACAATACTTTTATCCCGGTCAGCACCGAGGTCGGAAGCGTCAAACGAGATTTCCTCAAGCAAACGTTCCATGACCGTGTGTAAACGCCGCGCGCCGATATTTTCTGTGCGTTCGTTAACTTCCCATGCGGTTTCTGCAATACGGCGGATGCCATCGTCAGAAAATGACAGCGACACACCTTCTGTTTCCATTAGCGCGATGTACTGCTCGGTGAGTGAAGCGTCTGGCTCAACCAGAATGCGTTGAAAGTCTTCCGGTGTCAGCGCAGACAACTCTACACGAATTGGTAAACGGCCCTGTAACTCGGGAATCAGATCCGAAGGTTTGGATAAATGAAAGGCACCGGAAGAGATGAACAGAATATGGTCGGTTTTAATCATGCCGTGCTTGGTGCTGATCGTGCAGCCTTCAATCAGCGGCAATAAATCCCGCTGTACACCTTCGCGGCTGACATCGGCACCGCCACTCTCTGCACGTTTAGCCACCTTGTCGATTTCGTCGATAAACACAATGCCATTTTGTTCGGCGTTGTGAATCGCGCGGCTCTTGATATCATCTTCGTTAATAAGCTTCGCCGCTTCCTCTTCAGACAGTTTCTCCAGTGCCTGTTTAACCGTAAGTTTTTTGCGCTTGGTTTTATCGTTACTGATATTGGAGAACATACTTTGCAACTGGCTGGTCATATCTTCCATGCCAGGGGGTGCCATAATTTCTACGCCCACTGACGCGGCTTGCACTTCAATTTCAATTTCCTTGTCGTCGAGTTCCCCTTCGCGCAGTTTTTTGCGGAACAATTGTCGCGTAGTGGAATCGCTTTCTTCGGCATCGACTGTGCGCGCTGGTGGCAATAGTGCATCGAGCACGCGTTCTTCAGCGGCATCATGCGCACGATTCTTTACTTTCTCCATTTCCTGTTCGCGCAGCAATTTGATCGATACATCGACGAGGTCGCGCACAATAGACTCCACATCGCGCCCTACATAGCCAACTTCGGTAAACTTTGTTGCCTCCACTTTCATAAACGGCGCATTGGCAAGGCGTGCGAGGCGGCGCGCAATTTCCGTTTTACCCACCCCGGTAGGGCCGATCATGAGAATATTTTTTGGCGTAATTTCGTTGCGCAGTTCTTCGTTGAGTTGCATGCGGCGCCAGCGGTTGCGCAGAGCAATCGCCACGGCGCGCTTTGCGTCATCCTGGCCGATAATATGTTTGTTAAGCTCGTGAACAATTTCACGGGGAGTCATTTGAGGCATGGTAAGCGTTTCTCGTTAAACCAACCGGGCTCAGCGGCGTGAGTCGAGTTCTTCAATCGTATGGTGGTGGTTGGTATAGATACAGATATCTCCGGCAATCGACAGCCCTTTTTCGACGATGTCGCGGGCGCCGAGTTCCGTAGTTTCAAGCATGGCCTTTGCGGCGGCCTGAGCAAATGGCCCGCCGGAGCCAATCGCAATCAGATCGTCTTCCGGTTCAATCACATCGCCATTGCCGGTAATAATCAGGGAATTGTTTTCATCGGCCACGGCAAGCAGTGCTTCGAGACGGCGCAGGGCGCGGTCAGTACGCCAGTCTTTCGCCAACTCCACAGCAGAGCGCACCAGTTGGCCCTGATACTTTTCGAGTTTCGCTTCAAAGCGCTCAAACAGGGTAAAGGCGTCAGCAGTGCCGCCAGCAAAACCCGCGATTACCTTATCCTGGTAAAGGCGGCGCACCTTGCGCGCATTGCCTTTCATCACGGTATTGCCAAGGGATACCTGTCCGTCACCGCCAATTACAACGCGGCCGTTACGGCGCACCGAGAGAATCGTGGTTCCACGGTATTGTTCCAAAATGACACCTTTTTGTTAGTCTTTCACTCGATTATGGGGTCAGCGGAAGGCTTTTCAAGCATCCGGCTCTTTTTTCAGCAAAATCGGTGAAATATCGTGTTGGGCCAGAGTGCTGCGCGCCTTGGCCATTTTTGAACGGGAATCAAACGGGCCCACCAGTACGCGGTGCCAGGTCTCTCCCTTATTGCTGAATTCCTGGATTTCCACATCAAGCCCTTCAAGTGTGAGCAATGCCTTGAGTGCATCGGCTTCCTGATACTGCTGGAAGGATGCAGCTTGTAGAATATAAATGGTCGGATTTTTTGCGTCGTTTAGCTCTTCCTCATCAATATTTACAACCACTTCGTTATCGAGCAGGCGATCATAAAATTCAAATACCGGCTTGTCGCGCTGGTTGTCAGTACTGCTATTCTGTGTCGTGGTGCCTGTTGTAGAAGAGCCGCCCCCCGACTTTGGTGTAAGCCCGGCGAGATAGACGAGAAACATAATAAACGCACCGGTCACTACGCCGGTAAATACCCACACCCAGGCCGGTACATTGGACTGGGGGCGGGATTTTTTCTTGCCCTTTGCGGCCTGCTTTTTTGCAAAATCCTGGGTCACTGTCGGTTAGCCTCCGGGATACCGTTACTTACATCGCTTGTGGTGCTGAGACACCGAGTAATTGTAACCCGTTCGCTATCACTTGTTTAACTGCGCGACTCAGTGCGAGACGGGCGTTACGCAAGGTCTCATCGTCGACCAGGGTTTTATGGGCGTTATACCAGGAATGGAAATCCCGCGCCAGCTCCTGGAGGTAGTTGGCAATCAGGTGAGGTTCGAGGCTGTCAGCCGCACGGGATACCATTTCCGGGTAGGCGGCGAGGCGTTTGAGCAGGAGTTTCTCGTGTTCTTCCACAAGCAAGTCGAGCGCATGGGGAGCCTGCTCGTCCCAGGTGCCACCGGTTTCTTCCAGCTTGCGAAATACACTGCAAATGCGCGCATGGGCGTACTGGATGTAATACACCGGATTCTCATTGCTTTGCGAGATGGCCAGGTCGATATCAAATGTCAGCTGTGAATTTGGTGAACGCGCGACAAGGAAATAGCGTGTCGCATCCATGCCTACCTCGTCAATCAAATCGCGCAACGTCACATAGGAGCCGGCGCGTTTGCTGAGTTTGACCTCTTCACCGCCGCGCATCACCAGTACCATCTGGTGTAACACATAGTCGGGCCAGCCTGCGGGAATGCCAGCGTCGAGTGCCTGCAGCCCGGCGCGTACCCGGGTAATCGTGCTGTGATGATCGGCACCCTGCTCGTTGACCACACGGCTGAAACCACGTTGCCACTTGTTCAGGTGGTAAGCCACATCCGGTACAAAATAGGTATAACCGCCGTCCTGTTTGCGCATCACACGGTCCTTGTCATCGCCAAAATCGGTGGTTTTCAACCACAGTGCACCATCCTGCTCATAGGTGTGGCCATTATCGATAAGGGTTTGCACCGCAGCGTCCACCTTGCCTTCGCTGTACAGCGAGGATTCAAGGTAATAAACATCGAAGTTTACGCCAAAGGCTTTGAGATCGAGATCCTGCTCGCGACGCAAACAGGCTACTGCAAATTCGCGAATTGCATCGAGGTTGTCAACGTCCGCTGCGCCCGTTACATGCTTGTCTTCTGCATCGATGGTTTCGCCTGCCATATAGGCAGTGGCGACATCGTTGATGTACTCACCGGCATAGCCGTCTTCAGGCCAGCCTTTATCGCCGGGTGCAAGACCTTTGAGACGGGCCTGCACAGAAGTAGCGAGATTGTTAATTTGCTGGCCGGCATCGTTGTAATAAAACTCCTTTGTAACATCCCAGCCTGTGGCGCTGAGCAGGCGGCACAGACTGTCGCCCACAGCACCGCCGCGGCCGTGACCCACGTGCAAGGGGCCGGTAGGGTTGGCGGAGACAAATTCCACCTGGACTTTGCTGCCTGCAGCGCTGTTGTTTGTGCCAAATGCCGCGCCCTGTTGCAGGATGGTGTTAACCACGGCAGCGCTTGCACCCTGGCGTAAAAAGAAATTGATAAAACCGGGCCCGGCAATGTCGACTTTTTCAATCAGTTCGGAGTCGGGTAGCGCCGCCACGAGCGCAGCGGCGATATCTCGTGGTTTTTTGCCTGCCGGTTTTGCCAATGTCATTGCAACATTGGTAGCGAGGTCGCCATGGCTTTTGTCGCGGGTTTGATCCACCTGGATAACAGGTGTGATATCGGTGGGCAGAAAGCCATCGCTTTTTAGTTGTTCGATGGCTTCGTTAATCACCTGGCTAAGGGCTTCTTTCATAAAAACGGGTAATACCGGTGTTTAATGCGGCGGCTATTATATCGGATCAACATCTACAGCCCAGCGGTATTTTTTACTATCTGGCAGTGCCTCGATGTTTTTGATGAGTGCAGTGAGTAATTGCTGTAAGGGCTGGCGCTGTGTAGTGGTAAAAATCAGTTCCTGGCGATAGTAACTTGCACGTTTTTCCATGAGTGAGGGAATCGGGCCAAGCACATTGACGGTCTGATACTGTGCGATTAAGCCATCAATGAGTTCGCGCACCTGGCGCAAAAATGTGACCCCCTGTGCCGGGTCATGGGTTTCAGCGCGCAGAATGGCTTGGTACCGATAGGGCGGCAAGCCAATGGTTTGTCGTTCCGCAAGTAGCTGGCGTGCCAGCCGGTCGTAGCTGTCACTGACGAGGGTTTGCAAAATCGGATGTTCAGCAAACTGGCTCTGGATCATTACGCGACCGGGTTTTTGTGCGCGCCCGGCACGCCCGGCCACCTGGGTAATCAGTTGGGCGAGTTTTTCCGCTCCACGGAAATCAGCGCTGAAAATACCGCCATCGGCATCGAGAATTGCCACGAGGGTGACATCGGGAAAATGGTGACCTTTGGCAATCATCTGGGTGCCGAGCAAAATAGCTGGCTCGCCGCTGTGTACGTCCTGTAACAGGCTTTCGAGAGCGTTTTTGCCTTGTACGCTGTCCCGGTCAATACGAATAATGCGGGTTTTTGGGAAGCGCAGCTTGAGTAGTTCCTCGCTGCGCTGGGTACCGTGGCCAATATAGTCGAGGTGTACACTGCCACAATCCGGGCAGCGCGGCGGTAACGGTTGCTGAAAGCCGCAGTGATGGCAGCGCAGCAAATGCTGCTTCTTGTGCACGGTGGTGCGCGCACTACAAAACGTGCAGTTGGCTATCCAGCCACAATCGCGGCAGATCAATACTGGAGCGTAACCGCGTCGATTAAGAAACACGAGCACCTGGTTGCCTTGTGTAAGCTGTTCGCTCATCGCCTCAAGCAGTTCGGGGCTGAAGCCCTCGACGAGCTTGCAACCGGCTGTATCAATCATTTGCACAGCTGGAGGCTGTGCGCCTGCGGCCCGTTGGGTGAGGCGCAGATGGGTGTAACGTTCTTCAAGTGCATTGTGCAGGGTTTCCAGCGATGGTGTAGCCGTACCTAGAATGACCGGAATTTTCTGCTGTTGGGCGCGCACTATCGCAAGGTCACGCGCCGAGTAGCGAAAACCATCCTGCTGTTTGAAAGAGCCATCGTGCTCTTCATCCACAATAATCACACCGAGATTCGGCATTGGCGTAAAGATTGCGGAACGGGTGCCGATGACGATTGCCGCTTCATTGCGACTGGCCTGTAGCCATGCATCAAGACGTTCGCGGTTATTGAGTCCGGAGTGGAAGGCCACCACATTACAGTTGAAACGGCTGCGAAAGCGCTCGATGGTCTGTGGCGTCAAGCCGATTTCTGGCACGAGTACGAGTGCCTGTTGCTGCTGACGCAGCGCTTTTTCAATAACCTGTAGATAGACTTCAGTTTTGCCGCTGCCGGTTACCCCGTCGAGTAATACCGGCTGGAAATGCTCTCCCGGTTGGATCTCGCCAACGGCAAACTGCTGTTCATCGTTAAGGTTCAGTGGCGATTGCGCGAGTAACTCCGCCGCATCCAGAGGTGCTGATGGGGCTCGGATCTCTTCCTCATAATCCTCAATCAGTGACTTGTCCTTGAGGGTTTTGATATTGGCGGTGGTAAAACCGAGCTTATTTAGCTGTGCTGCCGATTGCGGGGCTGTCTGCAAGCAGGCCAGCAGGGAGGCCTGTTTGGGAGCGCGCTTTAGCGCGCCTTCAGGCAGACCCTTGCCAGTAGTGGTGAGGCGCCACCAGCGCTCGGTGCGGGTTCGCGCGGGTTCGCCCTGACGCAGTAAAACTGGCAGGGTAGAACACAGTGCATCTCCAGTGGGGTGGTGGTAGTAATCCGTAGCCCAACGTATCAGGGTCAGCAGGGAGAGTGGTATCAGGGGGGCGTCGTCGAGAATACGTTTTGCGGGCTTGAGCTTGTCAGCTGCGATATCTGTTGTACGCGAGGTTTCGAGCAACACACCGACAAGGGTTTTGTGCCCGAAGGGTACTTCAACGCGGCAGCCGGGTTTGAGACGCAGGGTCTGTTCATCGTTGAGATCCGGTGGCGCAAGATAGTCAAAACTGCGCCGCATCGGCACCGGCAGGCCGATGCGCAAAACAGGGGGTTTTCCAGCGTCTTCCGGAATCATTAACGTGGCAGGGTAAGCCTAGAACCGGGCAACCAGGTAGGCATTGAGGCCGGTATAGCGCCATTCAAAATTGCCCAGCCGGCTGTCATCATCCACACCCAGCGCCATATCAAAGCCGCCGACAGACAGTCCAGCACCCCAGCGTTCGGTAAAGAAGTACTCGGCGGAGATTTCCGCAAGCCACAGGGAGCCGTCATATTTGTCATAGGACACATCGAGAATTTTGGTATTGGCGATAACGTGCCAGCGCGGGTGGGGACGCCAGGCATAGCTCAGGCCAAACAAAGGCAACGGCGCTTCCGCATTCATCGAGGTGGAATAATCCGATTGGAAATTGCTGTAGGTGTTACCGGCGATAAACCCAATGCTGCCCTGGGCTTGAAGGTCAAATTCGGCAGATATCCAGTGAATACCCGCGGCGAGCCCAAGCTGGTGTTTGTCGGTTTTAATCAGGGCATAGCTGTAATCTATATCGTAGATATAGGTATCAAAGCGGCTATCGGTTCGGGAACCCGCCTTGATTAAATCATCGTCGATTTCGATATCCCCTTCGAGCGTGGTGGCACCGGAGCGGGAAATCGGCAGGAACGAAAAGGATAAATAGTGGCGACCGGACATATTCCAGCGAAAACCGGTGTAGCCGAGGCGGATAGTTTCTTCGTAACCGAGGGTATCTTCGAGGTCGATACTGGCCCCGGTGCCGTATTCCTTGGAGTTAATACGCAATGTCGAGTCAAAGTCGGTTACCGAGAACCCGAATTTGATCATAAAGCGGTGTCTGTCGGTTTCGTCTTCCTCTTTATCGGCGCCATCAGCGCCAAAAACGACTGCGGGAAGCAGACACAAAAGCAGCCAAAACAGGGTTAAAAAGCGCAACATGGAATGATAGTCCCAAGGGTTCTTAAAATTGCCGTAGATTATACGGTTTTTGTTGCTATACAGGTGTACCCCGGAGTGAAAAAACCTTGGTTGAATCCATCAAATGTGGGCTAAACTTCTGGTGATTTTTTTGCCATAATGCGCCCCCTATACCTGCACTGGTGATCCTGGTGCAGAATGAACGTTTTTATTGATTACCCTGCTACAAACCCGGGCGAACAGGAATTTACAGAATGACAGATATTGCCGAAACCACGAGCCACAACGACCTTACCCCTGCACAGTTTATTGAGGAATCTCTCTCCAGAGGGGAAGGGGCTCTGACCAACACCGGGGCCCTGTTGGTGACAACCGGCAAGCGCACGGGCCGCTCACCTGGCGATCGTTTTATCGTCGAAGAGCCGAGTACCGCAGATGCAATTGATTGGGGCAATGTGAATCGCCCGTTTCCCGAAGATAAATTTAATGCGCTGTGGGATCGTGTCGAGGACTACCTGTCGCAGAAAGACCGTTTTGTGTCCCACCTCCATGTTGGCGCCCATGAGGAGCACTACCTGCCGGTACAGGTGAACACTGAAACCGCATGGCAGGGGCTGTTCGGCCGCAACATGTTTATCAAGCCGGAAAAGTACAACCCGAAAAGCAAGGAAGAGTGGACCATTCTAAATGTGGCTTCGTTCACTTGTGAGCCGGAACGCGATGGCACAAATTCCGATGGTGTTGTGATTATTAATTTTGCCCAGCGCAAGGTACTGCTGGCTGGTATGCGCTATGCGGGTGAAATGAAGAAAGCTATGTTCTCTGTACAGAACTTTCTGTTGCCGGAAAAAGATGTACTGCCAATGCACTGTTCAGCCAATGTTGGTGAAGAGGGTGATACAGCACTGTTCTTTGGTTTATCCGGTACTGGTAAAACCACACTGTCAGCTGATCCCGAACGTTACCTGATCGGTGACGACGAGCATGGTTGGTCAAAAGGTTCGGTGTTTAATATGGAAGGGGGTTGTTATGCAAAAACGATCAACCTGTCACAGAAGAATGAACCGATTATCTGGGATGCGATCAAGCACGGTGCAATCGTTGAAAACGTTGTGGTTAACGACGAAGGTCTTGCCGACTACGACGATACTTCGCTGACTGAAAACGGTCGCTGCTCCTACCCACTTGAGCATGTGGAAAAACGCGTTATTGAAAATGCTGCCGGTGAACCAAAGGTGGTCATCTTCCTCACCTGTGATGTCAGTGGTGTATTGCCCCCAGTGTCTATCCTTACCAAGGAAGCCGCTGCCTACCACTTCCTGTCCGGTTATACCGCTCGCGTTGGCTCAACAGAGCTCGGTGCAGAGGCGGGTATTAACCCGGCGTTCTCTACCTGTTTTGGTGCACCGTTTATGCCGCGCCCCGCAGGTGATTATGCGAACCTGCTGATGAAACGTATTGAAGACTTTGGCGCTCAGGTTTATCTCGTCAATACCGGCTGGACTGGTGGTTCCGGTGCACCCGGTGGTGCGGGCTCCCGCTTCCCGATTCCGGTTACACGTGCAGTGGTGACTGCTTGTCAAAGCGGTGCCTTGCTGGATTGTGAAACCGAGGAAATTGCATCACTTAACTTGTCTGTTCCGAAGCAAGTGCCGGGGGTTGATGGTAAATATCTGAATCCGCGTGATACCTGGGCCGATAAGGATGCCTACGATGCAGAAGCGCAGAAACTTGCTGGTTTGTTTGCCGATAACTTTAAAAAGTTTGATGTCGACGCAGCGATTGTTAACGCGGGCCCAAAAGGATAACGAAAGGCTGACACAGCTTTTAAATCCAACCTGACAGGCGGTAATGCCAGACTTCAAGCAAACCGCTAGACAAACAGCTAAAAAAGCAGCGCTGATCCTGATCCGGTCAGCGCTGCTTTTTTATGTGTTGCTTGTGCTTGCACTCTATCTATTCCAGACTTCGATGATCTTTCCAGTACAACCGATAGATAGACAAAACCTCGAACAGATTCGCAAATACGATCCTGCCAGTGAGCGTGTGTTTCACAACGGAGATGTGCGCTTGCACGGTTGGCATCTCAATCGCGGCTCACATCCACTATCAGATAAGCTGGTTATCTTTTACTACGGCGGCAATGCCGATGAACTGTCCAATGAATTTATGCGTTTTAAACAGCGAGCCGACTTTCAGACCGTTCTGGTTAACTATCGCGGTTATGGATTAAGTACAGGTACTCCGAGTGAGCAGGCTTTGTATGAAGATGCGCTGTTGGTTTTCGATGAAGTAGTGAACGAGCAACAACCGGAAAAAGTGATACTTATTGGTCGTAGTTTGGGTTCGGGTATTGCGACCTATGTGGCTACACAACGCAAGGTGGATGGCTTGGTGCTTGTTACACCCTATGACAGTGTTGCCGCTATTGCTGAGCAGCATTATCCTCTGGTGCCCATTTCCTTGCTAATCAAGCATCCGTTTGATTCACTGTCGCGAGCACAGGATTTGCATATGCCTGTAGTGGTGTTTAAAGCCGAGCGCGACAATATTGTGCCGCACCGTCACACTAATCAGTTAATAGCTGCGTTACCTGCAACAACACCTGTATATACCATCGGTCAGTCAGACCATATCAATATTGTTACTGTGCCGGAGTATCAGATACAGCTAGGTAATTTTCTGGAAAAGATCAGGCAGCCTGCAACGTCGCAATCCGCTGCTCCAGCGGCGGGTGGCTCATAAACAACGCTGATGCCTGCTTGCTGTTGATACCAAACGCCGTAAGCTGACCATCGAGACGGCTTTCAAGTTTACTGTTTTGCAAGCGCTGTAAGGCGGCAATCATTTTCTGTTTGCCTGCAAGGTTTGCACCACCTTCATCGGCACGGAACTCGCGCTGACGTGAAAACCACATTACGATCATGCTTGCGAACAGTCCAAATACTACCTGCAAGGCCAACACTGTCAGAAAGTAGACGGCCGCATTATTACTGCCGCGATTGATCACGCTTGCAACCACACGGGCAAAGAAAAACACAAAAGTGTTGAGCACGCCCTGGATTAATGTCAGGGTCACCATGTCGCCGTTGGCGATATGACTGACTTCATGGCCGAGCACGGCCTCCGCCTCGTCTGCCGTCATACCTTGTAGCAAGCCGCTACTCACGGCTACGAGAGAGTTGTTGCGGCTCATGCCAGTGGCAAAGGCATTGATTTCCGGAGAATCGTAGATAGCAACCTCCGGCATGCCAATACCCGCCTGTTCAGATTGACGTTTTACCGTTTCCACCAGCCAGGCTTCTTCGCGATTGCGCGGTTGTTCAATGACCTGTGCGCCCGTGCTGTATTTGGCAATGGTTTTCGACAAAGCGAGGGAAATGAACGAGCCACCCATGCCGAATACCGCTGAAATTAACAGCAGCCCCGTGGTACTTTGGCCCTGGATGCCGAGCAGTGGCAATACAATGCTGAGAAAAATGCCGAGTATTAGCAAAATCGCAAAGTTGGTGGCAACAAACAGCAAAACACGTTTCATCACAAGCTCCGGTAAGGGTTGATTACATTATCGATATAGGGGCAGTTTTGACGATTTAAAGTTCCGTATTGGTAAGTGCGACGAACCAGGTATTTTCCCTGGCGCTTTTCTGTCGCGATAGCTTATGTTGCGGGCAAAAATGCGTATAATGCGCCGCATTTCAACCACCTGCCAAACGGCCCCAATAATCCGTGATAGAGAAACTTCGCAATATTGCCATTATCGCCCACGTCGATCATGGCAAGACCACCCTTGTCGATAAACTGCTGCAACAATCCGGCACACTGGATCGCAAGGATCAGGGTGCCGAGCGCATTATGGATTCCAATGATCAGGAAAAAGAACGCGGCATCACCATACTCGCAAAAAATACCGCAATTAACTGGAGTGACGAAAACGGTGAGCAATACCGTATCAACATTGTGGATACCCCGGGGCACGCAGACTTTGGCGGTGAAGTGGAGCGTGTCTTGTCCATGGTGGATTCCGTGTTACTGCTCGTGGATGCAGTGGACGGCCCAATGCCACAAACTCGCTTTGTGACACAAAAAGCCTTTGAGCGAGGTCTCAACCCGATTGTGGTAGTGAACAAGGTGGATCGCCCGGGAGCGCGTCCGGACTGGGTTATCGATCAGGTGTTTGACCTGTTTGATCGTCTCGGAGCTAACGATGAACAGCTCGATTTTCCCTATGTTTATGCTTCAGCACTTAACGGTGTTGCCGGACTCGACGTCGATAGCCTTGCCGATGATATGACGCCGTTGTTCAACATGATTGTAGACAAGGTGGCAGCGCCATCCGTTGACGTCGATGGTCCATTCCAGATGCAGATTTCGGCGCTCGATTACAGTTCCTATGTTGGTGTTATCGGTGTGGGGCGCATTACCCGTGGAACGCTGAAGCCAAACCAGCAACTGATTGTGGCCGACAAGGATAATAACCAGCGCAAGGCACGAGTGTTACAAGTGATGGGGTATCTCGGACTGGAGCGTGTCGATGTAGAGCAAGCCAGCGCCGGGGATATTGTCTGTATTACCGGTATTGATGGTTTGCAGATATCCGATACCTTGTGCGACCCGGATAATGTGGAACTGCTACCGACATTGACCGTTGATGAACCGACAGTGAGCATGACTTTCCAGGTAAACGATTCACCGTTTGCCGGTCGTGAGGGTAAGTTTGTTACCTCACGCAACATTAAGGAGCGCCTTGAAGAAGAGCTGATTCACAATGTTGCACTGCGTGTGGAGCCCGGTGATAGCCCGGACAAGTTTATTGTATCGGGGCGCGGCGAGTTACATTTATCCGTGTTAATTGAAACCATGCGCCGTGAAGGTTATGAACTCGGAGTGTCGCGTCCGGAAGTTATTCAGCGCGAAGTAGGTGGTGTGATAGAAGAACCGTTTGAGCAGGTGGTGATTGATGTTGAGGATCAACACCAGGGCGCAGTGATGGAAGAGCTCGGTTTACGCAAGGGCGAACTGCTGAACATGGAACCCGACGGCAAGGGCCGGGTAAAGCTTGAGTTTATGACGCCGTCCCGAGGCCTGATTGGTTTTCGCAGTCAGTTTCTCACCATGACGTCGGGCTCTGGCATTATGACCAGTATTTTTGACCACTACGGCCCGGTCAAGGAAGGTGAGGTGGTGAGTCGTCAAAACGGTGTGCTCGTGTCAATGGTAAAAGGTAAAACACTGGCCTATGCGCTGTTCAACCTGCAGGATCGTGGTCGTCTGTTTCTCGGTCATGGTGAGGAAGTCTATGAAGGTCAGGTCATAGGTATTCATTCGCGCTCCAATGACCTTACGGTTAATCCAACCAAAGCGAAGCAGCTTACCAACATACGTGCGGCGGGTAGTGATGAAGCGTTAACTCTATCGCCTCCGATTCGTCATACATTGGAACAGGCACTGGAGTTTATCGAGGATGATGAACTGGTTGAAGTAACGCCCGAAGCGGTACGCTTACGTAAAAAACTACTGACTGAAGTAGAACGCAAGCGCTCCAAAAATAAATAGGTAGTGGTTAATACTCTTTCCAGCTGGCTTTTAACACCTTCCAGTCGGAGCCGTCTTTCCACCATTCCAGCTTTACGACGCGCACACTGCCATCGTTGGGTAGGCCGCCGCTGGAGCCGGTAATAATCAGTGACAGAGTGGTTTCTGCCTTGTCACTGTAGACCGGGTCAATCACTGTTTTTGAGCTGACTTTTGTGATCGAGATATTGCTGTGGCGCATACCTTGTAACATCAGTAATTGACGTACCTGCTTGGCGTTCATCTTGCCATTGGCGAGAAAGTCATCGTGTAGATAGTCACCAATTTCCGACGCCTGTTTGTTTTCTACCGCAGCGCTCATCGCCTCGATTGCCGCGTTAATTTGTTCTTCGTCCGGAGTCGAGTCGCAGGCGCTGAGAGTGAGCACAAGAAAAAGTCCGATGCAGGTATTGGTACAACGCGATAAAAATTTATAATGTGCCATGTTGCTACCTTTCATTCTACCTGACTGTTGTGGTTGTTCAGTATGATAATAAGTGACTGGTGAAGCAACTACCAGAGGGATTTTGCTTGTTGGTGAGATAGGAAAATAGCAACGGGATAGCGGGGGTAGAAAACGGCAATAATGAAAGCATTAATTCAACGTGTCAGTGAAGCCGCCGTCAGGGTGGATGGAGAGGTGGTTGGTGAGATTGGCCACGGCCTGCTGGTGTTGCTCGGTATCGACAAACAGGACGACGAGCAAAGTGTGGCGAAGCTGCTCGACAAGCTGCTTGCCTACCGTGTATTTCCAGATGCGCAGGGAAAAATGAATCTGTCGGTCAGCGATATACAAGGCGGGGTACTATTGGTTTCACAGTTCACACTGTCCGCCGATACTCGTAAGGGGCTGCGGCCCTCGTTCTCCAGCGCTGCGCCTCCGGATCAGGCGCAAGCACTCTATGAATATACCCTGCAACAGCTTGAGCAGCGTCACAATCCGGTAGCCAGCGGAGTCTTTGCTGCCGATATGAAAGTCAGTCTTGTTAATGATGGTCCAGTGACTTTTTTGCTCGAGGTCTGACGAGTGAGATAACCAACTGTCATGGCAGATGTCATCGTGGCGTGTAGAAACCGCAGTTAAATTTTGCGTCCGGCTTGTTATAGTGCGGGCTCTGCTAGAGGGCAATGTGATGACTGCAACAGGATTTGATTTTGAAGAAAATGGTTTTGTGCTGCAAAGCTGTGAACTCAACGGTTCCATCCTGAGTTACTGGGAAGCGGGCGAGGGGCCGCTGGCATTACTGATTCATGGCTTCCCCGATACCCCTGAAACATTCGAATATCAGTTTCCCCGTTTGCTCGATGCGGGCTACCGCGTCGTAGCACCCTACCTGCCCGGCTATTTTCCATCCCGTGCACGTCTTGAGGTGGGCAACTACCATCCGATTCGTCTTGGAGAAGACTTTGTCGCCCTGATTGATCACCTCGGTTATGACAAGGCAACCCTGATTGGTCACGACTGGGGTGCGTTGGCGGCTAACATGGTCGCTTCCATTGCGCCGGAAAAAGTTGACCAGATGGTCGTGGCTGCTGTGCCACACTTTAATGCGTTTATGGCGAAGCGTATCGATTTCAGACAGATGTGGCGTTCGCGTTATGCACTGTTTTTTCAAACTGGACGTCTCGCGCATCATTTTATGAAACGTAAAAACCTGTCCGGCATTAACTATCTTTGGAATTACTGGTCGCCGGGTTGGCGTTATAGCGAAACACAAATCAACACTGTGAAAGATTGCCTGAAAGAAAGTGACGGATTGTGGAATTCCATGGGTTATTATCGCGCCATCGTACAACAAAGTAGCGACAAGGATTTAATGGACGTGCTCGGCAAGCCACTGGAAACCTCAACACTGGTGTTTGCCGGTATGGATGATGGCTGTATCGCATTGGAAATCTTTACCCGGCCCCATGATGGCTATCGTAATGGTCGTCTGGTTGAAGTGCCGAATGCCGGTCATTTTATGCACCGTGAAAACTCGGCGTTTTTCAATCAGGTGCTGTTACAATTTTTACAACGCGATAGTTAATAGCTAATTTCCTATGTCTAACTTACTGCGAGAACGTTATGGCCCCTGGGCTTTTATCACCGGTGCCTCATCCGGTATCGGCGAGCAGTTTGCCAACCTGTTGGCACAACAGGGGTTTAATTTATTGCTGGCTGCGCGTCGTAGTGAATTACTTAAGCAACTCAAACAAAAGCTGGAGAGTGAGCATAAAATAACGGTGGAAATTATTGTCGCTGATTTGGCTAACCCACAAGATGTTGAAAAAGCATTGTTCTGTGTTGCAAACAAAGACGTTGGTCTGATTGTCAGCAATGCAGGCTTCGGCCTTAAAGGGGGATTTTGCGATGATCAACTCGATACAATTCTCGATATGGTGCAGGTCAACGCGATTACGCCACTGATGATGGCGCACAAAATGTTGCCGCTATTGGCAAAACGTCCACGTGCAGGGTTTATCGTGACTGGCTCTATGGAAGGGGAGGCGGCATTTCCCTGGTCGAGTGCCTATGCTGCGACCAAGGCATTTGTTCACAGCCTTGGCAATGGCCTGTGGGAAGAGTGCAGAAAGCAGGGAACGGATGTACTTGTGCTCGCACCGGGTTCAACGGATACCAATGCACCGATTGCTCAAGGTATCAGTCGGGATCAACTGGTCGGTATTATGAGCCCGGAGGTGGTTGCTCAACAGGCGCTGGACCATCTGGGTAAAACCCCACAATTATTGACTGGATGGCACAACCGCCTGTTTATCCGGTTATTGCGTATTCTGCCCAGAGCGCTTGCAATAAAAATTGCCGGGCTGGGTATGTCTCAGGCCATAGAAAATAGTAAAAAGACCTCTTCCTGACAAGAATAACTGCAGAAAACGCCGATAGACTCGTGTTGTAGTAACTATTTCTGTGGCAGAATGGGCTTGTATACGAGGAAGTATCCAAGTGGTTCACAGGAAAGGATGCAGAAAATAGATAAAGGTTAGATAGAAAGCCAAAACGTGAAATTTGAACCGGCTCTTCTGGAGCAAATAAATGACACACAAATAAACAGGACTTTGCAATAACAAGACGTTAAGAGATGTAGAGACGTGCGATTTCCACTCAGCTTCAATTGGGCTCAGAGCCTGCATAGACTCAGAATGAAAGTACGGGGGCAGACGCGCTATCCGACAGTTCTGATGCTGGAGCCTTTATATACCTGTAATCTCGCCTGCATCGGTTGCTCGGTAGAACGCCACTCCGGCAAACTCAAGGATCGCATTGATCCTGCAACTTGCTTTAAAGCGGTTGATGAATGTGACGCGCCGATCGTGAATATCTGCGGTGGTGAGCCAACGCTCTATCCCGAATTAAAAGAACTGGTTGATGGCCTCATCGAGCGACGCAAACATGTGATTATTTGTAGCAATGCATTGAAACTACAGGAGGCGGTTTACGAAGTTATACCGCCTCACAACCATTTGTTTATCATGATCCATCTGGATGGTATGAAAGAAACGCACGATGCCATTTGTGCCCGTGATGGTGTGTTTGAAAAAACCATTGAAATGATCCGCAAGGGGCGCGAGCTTGGCTATCACATCTTTCTCAATGCGACGGTTTACAAGAGGACTGAGCTCGAGGAAGTAGAGGAACTGTGTCAGCTATCAGACAACCTTGATGTTGGCGGTATTCTGATTTCTCCTGGTTATGAATTTGCGAGTATTCGTGAGGAAAATATTTTTCTTAATACCCGGGAAATAGAAGAAAAGTTCACTGCGATTATTGAGCTGTCAAAGCGCTACAAAATTAATGCAACACCGACGTTTTTGCAGTTTGCTGCTGGACAACTCGAATTAAGCTGTGCGCCGTGGTCAACGGTTAACTATACGCCCAAAGGTTGGAAGGCACCGTGCTATTTAATTGAGGGAGAAGGTTACTTCGATCGCTGGGATGAGTTCTGGAACAAAACAGATTGGGAGTACTGGGAGTCACATCAGGACGAACGCTGTCGTAACTGCAAGATGCACAGTGGCTTTGAACATAGCGCCGTGATTGAATCAATGAAAACCTGGAAAGGAAAAATCAAACTGTTCAATTGGGCGCTCGGGCGAAGCTGAGAACCTGCAGTTGAAAACAGGTTATAGCAACTAACAGAATTTTAGAAAGATTGCCACGCATAGTTGCCAAAAAAACAAATATAAAGAAGTAGACAGTTTTGTGTAAAACAGTAGAATTCCTATTGAATAAGGGATATTTAATAACTGGCTGTTTTGGAAATATAGCCGGAAACGGTGGGAGCAAGGGCGTTATTTTTTCTTTTTAGGAAAGAATGCCTGGGAAGGTACTACTCACCATTGATATAAAAATAACGGTTTAACGCGTAGATGGATAGTTCAATTGTAGAGTGTCTTCCTTTGATAGGGTGCGAAGGAGACCAGAGCGAAACTAACTGCATTCAACGTATCGAGCAGTCGATCGTTGAAACGTTTGCGGAGCAAGGCTTTGACTCCGTGCGCTACACCTCTGTGCAGATCGTCGTGAAAGATGACCTCATCGTTCCAAGTTTCAGTATTAATCTCAGTACCTTCCCGCCGGAGTGGGACAAGCTCTACGAAGACAAGGAATATGCGGTCATCGATCCGGTTTACTGGATGCTGGTAAACCAGGAAAACTCCCAACGTGTTAATTTTGGTAGTTGGCACGACATTGAGCAGGCAGCACTTGAAGATCTCGAAAAATATAGCCTGAAAGAAGATGCCAAATCAAAAAGTGGTCGCCTGATTGTCTATGAGGGCTACGAACAACACGGTTTAAATAGCGGTTTATACATTATTCTTGCTGATGAGGAAGGGCGCACGATTATTCACCTTGCAAGCAAAATGCCCCACGAAGAATTGGCGCAGCGCCTGAACGACACTTACTGGAAAAAAATCCTGGGTATGATTATTCATATCAACTATGCCATTGAAGGAACCAGAAATTGCAGCTTTTGCGACAAGCACCTGCGCATAGCGGGCGGAGAAACGGTGGTAATTAATCCGCAGCAAATAGAAATCCTTAAATGTTACCTGGATAACCCCAAGGCCACGGCAAAAAGTGTTGCTGAAAAAGTGTTTGTCAGTGAAAGTACTATTAACTATCACCTTAAAGAAATTCGCAAGAAATTCAGTATGCCGGAAACCTCCGGACTGGCGCTGGCACAGTTTGCTCACAAGCACCGTCTGCTGTAGCTGCTTATATAGCACCTGGCGCTAGCTTTTTAATTCCCGAATCATTTTTTTCAATTCCAGGATTTCCTGCTGCAGCTCTGCCAACGTTGGTTGTGGCTCCTCCTGTTCCAGCTGTGCAAGCGCGTTTTCCTTCTCCAGCACATTGACTACAATACCGATTACCATATTGAGAAAAGCAAAAGCGGTGAGAAAGATAAAACTTAAAAAGAATGCCCAGCTGAACGGATAAACTTCCATGGTTTCATACATCACATCAGTCCAGTCCTCAAAGGTCATTACCCGGAACAGGGTCAGCATGGCAATGGTAATATCTCCCCACAGTTTCGGGTTGATGTTTTCGAAAAACATCGTGCCAAATGCGGCGTAGATATAGAAAATAATAAACATCAACAGCAGCACATAGCCGAGTTGTGGCATCGCTTTGAGCAATGAATTGAGCAGAATGCGTAGCTCAGGAATAATCGAAATCATACGCAGCACACGGAAAATGCGCACAAGGCGACCAATAAACGCCATGTCACTGTTACTTATTGGGATCAGGCTGACGAGCACGATCAGTGTGTCAAAAATATTCCAGCCATTGCGAAAGAAGTTCTTCTTATTTTCCTCGCCGAGAAAGCGAATAGTGATCTCCACGACAAAGAACACCGTAATCATGAGATCGAGCCAGCCAACGATACGCAGGGTTGTCGGTGAAATGTCGTAGGTTTTTGCCCCAATAACCAAAGCTGAAAAAATAATGATAATAACCACGAAGAGTTCAAACAGCTTGTTGGAGCGCACTCGCAGGAAGGTCTGTTGTAATTTGTCAGTATTCATAAGCGTGTGAAATATTGCTTTATGCCATTATGGCTGTTGTGAGACAGGTCTGCCGGGGCTATTATCTGGCAGGGCTGAGAGGGCTGCAAGCGCCGGATGGTAATCCGGCCAGGACTAACATGCGGGGGGCTACCGTGAGCAAATTCGACTATGTGAAAACCCGGCGGGAAGACATTCCCGAAATACCGGAAAAAGCTGTTCCGTTTGTCAGGGCGGTAATGAAGCTGTTTACCCGTTTCAACGTCTGGATCTTTAAGAAGACCCGCGGACGACTGATGACGAAATTTCCCGGCGGCTATCCAATCTGTATCGTCGGCATGATTGGACGCAAGAGTGGCCAGCGCCGCGAAGTTGCGCTTATCCATCTGCCGCGCAATGAAGATGTGATTCTGATCGCTTCCCAGGGTGGTATGGATAAGCACCCGGTGTGGTACCACAACATCAAAGCCAATCCGGCGGTGGATATTATGATCGCCGGGGGTGCACAGCGGAATTATCTCGCGCGTCAGGTCAGCGAGGCAGAGAAGGCCGAGCTGTGGCCACATATTTTGACAATCTACCCGGACTTTGATGAATACCAGGCGCGCACCGATCGTGAGATTCCGGTGTTCCTCTGCGAACCTCAATAGCCTTTCAATAGCCCTTATATAAAAGATACCTCTATGCTGTATTACGAAGACATTGTGCTGAATAACCCGATCGAGTCCCGTTCTGTGACTCTGAGCAAGGAAGACATTATCGATTTTGCCACTGAGTGGGATCCGCAACCGTTTCACACCGATGAAGAAGCTGCCAAACAGTGGCCGCTGGGTCTCACCGCTTCAGGGCTGCACACCATCAGTTGGGCTTGCCGTTTGAGTTTTGATCTCGTCGATGAGCCGACAGCGGTTGTTGCCGGGCTCGGATGGGATGAACTGCGCCTGCCAAAACCGGTTGTACCCGGCGACAGTATCCGGGTGCGTTGTTATGTCTGCGAAAAACGTGAGTCTGCGAGTAAGCCGGACATGGGGGTTATTCGCAACAAGGTAGAAGTCTGGAATCAGAACGATGAAGTGGTACTGCACTTCATGATCTCGACGCTCGTATTGAAAAAGCCGCAGGACTAACAGGAGCAGAGGGCATGTCAAACCAGCCATTCACGGAAAAACAGGAGCAACAGGCTGTTAAGACCATGCGTTTTATGAGTCGTGTGCAGGCCTGGGTGTTTAAAAAAACCGGGGGGCGCTTGTTTAATACTTTTTTCTTTCTCGCACCCGTGGGCATCCTGACGAGCAAGGGCCGTAAAAGTGGGCAGTGGCGGGAAGCCTGTCTTGTCTATGGTGAGATAGAAAATAAAGTTTTACTCATCGCTTCAAAAGCCGGGTGCTCAACGCACCCGCTGTGGTATTTGAATCTCAAGGCACACCCTGAATGCAAAATGCAACTTCGCAACCGTGTTGTCGAGATGCGTGCCCGTGAAGCAGAGGGGGAAGAAAAGGCTGCGCTGTGGGAAAAAATGACGACCGTATACAAGGGGTTTAACACCTATCGCGAACGTGCCGGAATGGCTTCAGGGCGCGATGTGCCACTGATGGTATTGGAAAAACAAGCTGAAGTGAAAGGGGAATAATGGTGAGCAGTGTAACTGATAGCAAGGCGATGAAAATTTTTCTTCTGATCAATGTCTGTGTATGGGTACCCTATGCACTGGTATGTACTTTTGCTCCGGGCCTGCTCGCCGGAGAAGTGGTGGAAGGCCTGGTGGTATTTGACCAGTCGGGCTGGGTAGAAAAAGTGGAAGTGCGCGCGATGTACGGCGGGGCACAACTGGCCATTGGTCTGTTTGCATTGGTGGCACTTTTAAAGCCGCAACACCGGACTGCAGCTGTGATCTTTTATTTGCTGTTATTCAGCGGCCTCTCCCTCGTACGCATAGCTGGTTTACTGATTGATGGGCCGGGGCTGGCATTTACCTTTAGCACACAGGTTGATCCGGCCAGTTATAACGGTGGCGCGTTGTGGTGCTTTGAGTTTCCAATGATGCTCTATGCCGCGTTTCTGTTTTTGAAAAGTGATCAGTGATAGCTTGTTAAGCTAACTATTTTAGTTGCAACTGTACCGGGCAGTGATCCGAGCCGTGAATATCGTTGAGAATATCAGTGCTGTGAATTTGCTCCCTGAGCTGCTGTGAAGCGATCAAATAGTCAATGCGCCAGCCGATGTTTTTGGCGCGGGCTCCAGCGCGATAGCTCCACCAGCTATATTTGATTTCCTCCGGGTGCTGATCGCGCCAGCTGTCAATAAACCCCGCATCGAGCAGTGCACTAAAACCATCGATTTCCTGCTGGCTGTAGCCCGGTGTTTTATTGTAGTTGGCTTTGGGGCGCGCCAGATCAATTGCCTGATGGGCCACATTAAAATCACCGCAGGCAATCACGGGCTTGCTGCCTTGAAGCTCCAGTAAATAATCTCTGAAACAGACATCCCAGTTTTGTCGATAGGGCAGGCGCGCCAGTTCATTTTGTGAATTGGGCGTATACACCGTTACCAGGTAAAAATCCTCGTACTCTGCGGTGAGTACCCGACCTTCCGTGTCATGTTCGGCGATACCCAACCCGGAATACACATCCACCGGCTCGGTTTTGCTGATAATGGCGGTGCCAGAGTAGCCTTTTTTCTCAGCACTAAACGCGTAGAGGTGGTATTCCTCAAGCCAGTCCAGGGTTTCGAACACCTGGTCGTCCTGGGCTTTGGTTTCCTGCAAGCAGAGAATATCCGGTGCCATCGTGGCAAAGGATTGGGCAAAATCTTTTTTCATCACGGCGCGTACGCCGTTAACGTTCCAGGAAATAATTTTCATCAATAATCGTCAAGTATGTTTTAGAGCAAGCCTTTGAACATTTCCTGTTCTTCGTCAAGGCGGTGTTTGAACACATGTTGTTCCTTAACGAACTCAAGATAGGCAGCGAGTTTCGGCCAATAGTGTGTATCAACACTGTAACCTGCGTACTGTGCGTTAATAAACATCGATGTTACAGTGATATCCGCGATGGTAAATTGTCCGGCAATAATAAAATTGTTTTTCTGTACCTGGCTTTCAAGATAACCGAGAAAGCGCGGTAATGCCTTGAGAGTTTGTTTGACTTTCTTGTCATCGGTGGCGCGACCGAGTAGTTTGGGCGCTACCAGCAATTCAAAAAACAGACCGCCACCGAGCAGTTCAACAAGCTTGGTGTCGGCATACTCTTCAAACCACAGTGCGCGGGCCTTTTCTACCGGTGATGACGGATAGATCGATGGTTGTGGATAGCGCTCATCGAGATAGTTACAAATCACCGAAGAATCCGGAACGGTAAGATACTCGTCTTCGAATACAGGAACTTTGCCCAGTGGGCTGATTGCTTGAAAAGCTGCATCGCCAGCGCCGGGGATGACCGGGTTATTTTCGTAGTCAACGCCTTTGTATTCGAGAGTTATCAGAACCTTGCGAACAAAAGGGGAAAGCGGGGCACCGTGAACAATCGTCATAATTAATCCTCAATTTTTATCAGAGCACACTATTAACCTGTGCAGCCTGCCATGGGTGGTGTTGGATGGCGACAAGAGGCCTAACTCTAGCACAGCCACTGACAGATTTTTATGTCAGCTTCGGATATACCGTATCTTTATTGTCTATGACTGGTTGAATGTTGCCATCAGGGTTGTTCGCGTTTGAGCAAAATCTGGCCGGGTCGACAGGCTTTCTGCAACTGTGTTTGCTCGTCTACCGAGAGGCTCTGCAAGCGTGTTGGTGGCTCACCGCGGCACAGGCTACTGGCACGTTGTAAAAACTCACGGTCGCTCGGCAGAGCAAAAAAATCCGCAATTTTCTCCAGGGTTGCACGGGTATTGTTTACAAGGTCTTCAAAACGAACTTCGCAGAACTGTTCCCGATTGAGTTCCCCGAGCGCTTTGTAACCGTTCAAAACCTGATCGCTCCAGTACTGGCCGATGGCTTCCGCAGGTGGCAGGGTTTCCAGCACATAGTCAATCATGGCGCTTTCTTCCAGATCCGCAGGGAACAGACCATAGCGCAGTGATACACCAAGACGATAAAACGGATGAGCGCGCATCGATAGTGCTGCTTCGCAGCCATCGCGATGAATATGCAGAAAGCGTCCTTCGGGAAACAGGCGAATTAAGTCTGCGAGGTAGTCGATTGATGAGCCGGAGCGCTCTATCCAGTGTGGTTTGTTTTTAACCGCGGCAAGCCACTCGAACAGATGTCGGTAGTTTTCGCTGAGTGGTGCGGTGGGCAGGCTTTTTACCTTGTCGATAAACGCATTGAACAGGGGGTCCGGGTCGTCACTCAGGCGGCTTAGCATGGAAATTAATAGCCAGGGTAAACGGTCACCCATCTTGCGCTGTGCCTGGGGTTGTCCAAACGGGTAACAGATTTCATCGGTAGTGTAGCCGCGGGCGAGTACCTCCGTGGTGACCATTTGTTCGTCGGCAAGAAAATCTGCGAGTTCTGCTGCGGTGACATCGCCGGGTTGAAAGCGCCGACCCCAGTCGAGGCCGGTATAAAACTCATGCAGACAAACCACGTCAAGGTGTTCGTCGAGCATGCGTGATAACAGTGTGGAACCACAGCGGCCGGTTCCGACAATAAATCGATCTGTAGTGGATGTTGTCATCGTGATAGTTGCCATCCTGTGTTTCAGGGTTTAGTGCGTCGCTGGTAGGCGAGGCGGCGCGCACGCAATTGTTCAGAGCGCTGTTGTGCATCAATGCGCTGAATCTGTTGCGGTAAATGGTCGTCCAGTTCTGTGAGCTTGATCTTCTGATAGCTCACAGCGGGAACCTCGTCAGTGAGCACATAGCGCACAGCGATAATACCCAGCGTGTGACCACCGCAGTCAAACCAGTTGTGTATGCCCGGATCGCGGTGCGCAATCACACCAATACACTCACCGTTGTTCAGCATGGCCTGGGAAGAGTTAAGCGACGACTGGCGGTGGTCAAAGTCAATACTCTGTAAAAAACGATCACACAGTGAGATACCCCAGACCAGACAATCCGGCGGTGTGAAGCGCAAGATAATGGCCTCGTCTTCGGCCAGTTCAAACGCACCCATGCCGTAGGCCTGTCCGCCGAGTGCTGCTGCATCGGCGGGTGGTAAAAACGGGCTGATGTCACCGGGTTGATTGGCGAGAATACCCGCGGCAAATTGCTGCCAACAGCGTGCCCCCACTTCGAGCCACTGCATCAGTAAATCAAAACGCCCGGCAATAGTCGCAGAGGTTAATGGCGCGGGTGGATAGTGGGCATCGAGACTTTCCATCGTGAATTGGGCCGGCCGCTGTTGCCAGTCGCTAAAAAACTCGCGGATCAGTAAAAAACTCGCTTCTCCGGTCATCTTCATCCAGTTGCCATCAGTGGGTTTGGCGCTCAAGGTCAGGGTAAAGCTACCGTCATCAGACACTTCCATATCACGGCCGCGCAGTGCAGAAATCGATTGCCAGGCACCGAAGTTACCGTCCGCGTGGTGGCCGCTGGTTACCTGAAACTCAATATTGTCAGCGCAGCCGATATGGCCACTAATGCGATAGCGTTGCGTGCCATCAAGGCGCGCATAGGAATAATTACAGTCGGGGTTGTCGAGCCCCCAGCTCATGCGATTGTAAATATTAAAGTCAATAAACGGGTGTGTGCTGTCGTCGAGTTCCACACAAACCCGCAAACCCGCTGCGAGAAAACGCAGCAGGTACTGTGCGCCTTCTGCCTTGACGAGCGGATCGTCGGGTATTTCATCATTCCAGACAATCTGGCCTAGCTCAGCGACCTTTTCACTAAAAGCCTGCCAGATTGTGCCGTCGATAATGCGAGGGTCTATCGTGTTATCCATGGTCATCACTGTACCAAAGCTTCACTGCGATATAACAGAGGATAAGTGCAACAGGGAGCCAGGTATTAACCGTTAATTGGAAACTCGAGTGTAAATACCAGCCCTCCGGAATCCCGATTGGCCACCCTGATATCGCCACCATTTTTTTCTACAGCGCGTTTGGCAATATTCAAACCGAGACCAAAGCCACTGTTCTCTCCGTTACGATAAAATGGTTTGAAGAGTTGCTCCAACTCTCCGGGTCTGACACCGGGACCGTTATCGGTAATCATAATTACTATACTGTGTGCACGGCGTGCCAGGCTCACCGTAATCTCTGAGCCTGGTGGCGTATGCTGGCACGCATTGCGCAACAGATTTTGCACGGCCATGGCAAGCATAGTGGCATCAGTATGCAAATTAACCGGTAATGTGGGTCGATCTGCCCAGTGCAGGTTGTGGTCGGGAAATTCAAAGCAGGTGTTATTGAGGCAGCTGTCAAGCAGTTCACCAGGGTTGATGTCGGTGGGTAGTGTCTCCGTATTCTCAAACCGCGCGAGCCTGAGTATTTGTTCAATTAGCACATTGATTTGTTCGCTTTCCTGTTCAACTCGCTGCAGCATCGGGTCATCGTTGGCGTATTGCTGTTGTAGCAGACCAATCGCGGCCATCAGGCGGGCCAGCGGGGCGCGCAACTCGTGGGATATATCGTGCAGCAAGTGTTGCTGTGAGGTAATCAGCGTGCCGATGTTATTGATCATAAGATCAAACTCCCGCGATAGATCACCGATTTCGTCGCGACGTGCCAGCAACTGATCGCTGAGGCGGGCATCAAGTTCGCCGCGGGAAAACGGCTGAATCTGTGCGCCGAGTTGCTTGAGAGGCCTTGTGATTAACAGGGTGAGGCCATAGCTGACAAGTCCTGACACCAGACAAACAAGTAGCAGACGCACGACAAGCCCGCGCCGTGCCTGCATAAAAAACGGGGCTGCCTTGTGATCGTGAAAGTAAATGCGATAGTGCTGCCCGCTGTGGCTTGTATAACTTATCGGCTCAGTCATTGTCGGAGCGGGAGCGTCGGCGGGCAGGTTGGTGAACACGACATCATTGTATTCATTGATAATCTTCAAAGCGCCGCGCCGTGGCGGGTGACGTCTGTCTGACTCGCGACCGGATAATATCGCTCCCGGTGTGGCTTCAAAACGCTCAATGATCTGTTCTGCGCTATGCAATATCGCTTCCTGTTTTTGTGCATAGCGATCACTATTGTAATAGGCGTGAAATACCAGATAACTGGTAGCAGCAATAATCAGTACATTGGCGAGCCAGAACGCGAGAAAAATCTTCCAGAATAAACTACCCGTTCTCATCGTATCTTCAGCCTTGACCCTGAAGCAAAAACTGATAACCCTGACCGCGAATGGTTTTAATGCAGTCTTTTTGTGTTCCAGTCATTGCCTGTATTTTCTTGCGAATCCGGCTCACATGTACATCGATGCTGCGATCATAGGCACTGAGTTCGCGGTGCAAGACCTGGCGGGTCAGAGACTCGCGGCTGATGGCGGTGCCGGCAGACTGCATCAACAGTTGCAAAACATTAAACTCGGCACTTGTCAGATCCAGCATCTCGTTATTAATGCTCACGGTGCGCTGTGCCATATCCAGATGTACTTCGTTGCAGGTCAGGGTGGTTTCTTTTGCTATGTTGCCTGTCGTTAAATGATTGCCAGCGCGACGTAACACAGCGCGAATGCGCGCAAGCAGTTCGCGCGGATTACAGGGTTTGCCAAGATAATCATCGGCACCCATCTCCAGACCGATAATGCGATCGATATCATCGCCGCGGCCAGTGAGCATAATGACCGGTGTGTTCATGCGCTGGCGAAGAATCTGTAAAACCTCAAGGCCATTAAGCCCCGGCATCATAATATCCAGTACAATCACGGCATATTGATCCGGGCTTTGCAGGGTATCAACCGCTTCCTGCCCGTTGTGACAGGTATCCACCTGAAAACCTTCTGCTCTTAAGTACTCGGCGAGTAGCGCCACAAGCTCTGTGTCGTCATCGACAAGCATAATCACAGGTGGTGGATTGTCAGTTTCACTCATAGGCTTTACTGTAGCAGAGTCACGGTAGGCATAAACCAACTTTACGTAAATTTACATTACTGTACGCAACTTTACAGCAGTCTGTTGCATACTGGTTCCACCTTAAATAAACCACAGGAGCATTGCGATGAACAAATATTTACGGTTGCCACAGCTGGCGGTCTGGCTGTTACTACTGAGCTTCAGCGTCGAAGGCTTTGCCTTTGGTGGCCCGGATGACGGTGGTCGTGGTTCGCACGGCGAACACCGTGAGCGCATGATGGAAAAGATGCAGAAATACCTGGAACTCAGTGATGAGCAGTCAGAGCAAATTCGTGAAATCAAATCCCACTATGATTTCTCTCCGCGTGCGTTTGGCAAAGAGATGATGCAGGGCATGCAGGCACTTGATCCGAATGCGGCGGATTATGAACAGCAACTTGACACGTTCGCCACTGAGCAGGCTGAACGTGTTCGTGAAAACATTATTGCCCGCGGCAAAATGCGCGCAGAAATCTACGCTGTTCTGACTTCGGAACAACAGGAAAAACTGGAAGAGTTCCATAGCAAGATGCGTGAACGAATGGAACAGCGTCGTGGTGGCGGTCACAAATCTGCTGCAGATTTACCGTAATAGTTACCGCAACAGGTAAAAATAAACAACGGCCTAGCGTGCCAGGCCGTTGTAAACTGCACCAACACAAGTATAACAATAAGGTTTAACATGAAGACATAGGGTATAGTGTGGCGACGTTCTTTTTACGGTAAACAGCATGCAACTCTACGGAAGTTATACCTCACCTTTTGTGCGCCATTGTCGCATCGCTCTGCTTGAAACAGGGCTCGACTGCGAGTTTGTAGAAACTGATGCCAAAGCCAGTGCGCAACTCTCGCCGACGCGACGCGTACCGTTTTTACACGATGAGCAAAATAGCAAAGTTATTCAGCTCACAGATTCCAGTGCCATTCTCAAATATCTGCGTGAAAAAAGTGGCGCAGCCTTTCTTGAGCATGTCGACGACTACGAGATGTTTTGCCTTGGCAATACCTTGCTTGACACGGCTATCAATCTGTTTTTCCTGGAGAAAGATGGCCTTGGCCCTGAGCAGAGTGCCTATCTCTCGCGTCAGCAAGCGCGCATTGACAGTGGTCTTGCCGAGCTGAATAAACGCTGTGGTGAAAAACCGTTACCGGATTCAGGGCCCTGGCACGATGGTTGGTTGCGAGTTGCCTGTTTTCTTGCCTGGGCGTTGTTTCGTGAACGTATTGTGCTGGCAGGCAAGGGTTATCATCATTTGGAGCAGTTGCTTGAGATGATGGCAAGTTATCCGCCGTTTACAGAAACAGCTCCGCCGGGATAGAACCTCCCTGGAGCCAATAATCCGTTTATAACACTTTGTGCGTATAACAATTTATCATCTACAACAATGAAGAAAATTATCCATGTGGATGCTGACTCGTTCTTTGCCTCCATAGAAATGCGCGACAACCCCGAGCTTGCCACTCAGCCGCTGGCGGTTGGCGGTCAGCCCGGGCAGCGTGGTGTGGTAGCCACCTGTAACTATCTTGCACGGGAATATGGTATTCACTCTGCCATGTCTTCTTCACTGGCGCAGCGCAAGTGCCCGCAACTCGTGTTTGTAAAACCGCGCTTTGCGGTTTATAAGGAAGTCTCGCAACAGATTCATGAAATATTTCACGACTATACCGACCTGATAGAACCGCTTTCTCTCGATGAAGCCTATCTTGATGTCAGTGCGTGTACGCAGCATCAAGGTAGCGCTACCCTGATTGCCGAGGAAATTCGGCAGCGGGTGCGCGATAGCATCGGTGTAACAGTCTCTGCCGGTGTAGCACCGAACAAATTTCTTGCCAAAGTCGCGAGTGATTGGAACAAACCCGACGGAGTCTTTGTGATTACCCCGGCACAAGTGGAGAATTTTGTGCGGGAATTGCCGGTAAAGAAAATTAATGGAGTGGGCCGAAAAACTGCAGAAAAACTCGCTGCCAAAGGCATTTATACCTGTGGCGATCTGCAAGCTTATAACCTCACTGAAACGGTTGCGTTGATGGGCAGTTTTGGTGAACGCCTGTATCAGATGTGTCGCGGCATTGATCGTCGGGAAGTCAAGACCAGCCGTATCCGTAAATCTTGCTCGGTTGAGACAACTTACCACAACGACATTAGTGATCCTCAGCAAATTGCAGCAGCGATAGACACGCTGCTGGAAGAGTTGCGTGAGCGCTTTGCCAGACACCGGGAACACTATGTGCCGACCAGCCGTATCGTGAAAATCAAATACTTCGATTTCCAACAGACTACCGCCGAAGAAGCAATCAGTGACTACGCCACACCCTGGGACAGTGAGGCACCTTTCCGAAGTCTTGCGGCCAAAGCCTGGCAGCGGCAGAGCAAGGCGGTGCGCCTGCTCGGTGTCGGTGTGAAGCTCAAGACCCTCGAACAGTTTGACAAGCAGCAGCAATATTCACTGTTCTAGCCGGGTTTCCAGGTTTTCTATACTAATTTTTTGTATTAGCGTGTCGCCGCTGGGTGTTTATTAACCAGTTATTTATTAATCGATCATTTAAGCTACACGCGGGAAAGGGGATAACAATGCGCAGAGTTATTTTTAACCAGAAGGGTGGTGTCGGAAAAACCAGTATTACTTGCAATCTGGCGGCAATCAGTGCGTCGCGGGGCAAGCGCTGCCTGGCTATAGATCTTGATGTACAGTGCAATACATCGGAATATCTGCTCGGTGAAGACTTTATGCGTGAAGAAAATGCTGCCGAGTTTTTCAAGCAGTTCATTACCATCTTTACTCGCAATCGTGAGCCGCAAAAATTTGCTCACGAGACGCCTTATGAAAACCTGTTTATTTTGCCTGCATCGCCAGAACTTGCAACGATAGAGCGTGAACTCGAAAGCCGCCATAAAATATTTAAATTGCGCGATGCGCTGATTACCCTCAGCGAAGACTTTGATGAAATTTATATCGACACACCACCGGCGCTGAATTTCTACAGTCGCGCTGCGATGATTGCCGCAGAAGAATTGTTGATTCCATTTGATTGCGACAGTTTTTCAAGACAGGCGCTAAATAATTTACTTGGTTCAGTTGAAGAAATCCGTGAGGATCACAACAGTGAACTGGTGCTCAAGGGTATTGTCGTCAATCAATTTCAGGCCCAGGCTAAATTGCCGACCCAGCTCATTGACGCCATGCTTGAGGATGAGCTGCCAGTACTTGAACCCTATTTGTCGAGCTCGGTGAAGGTCAAGGAATCTCGCCAGCGCCACAAGCCATTAGTGTATATGGCGTCAAAACATAAAGTCAGTGAACAGTACGCTGCGCTCTATGACAGCTTGTCAGAAAAACAGACATTGGCTTCGCAAACCGCTGCATAAAGCCTGTATTTAGCGTAAATTTTGCGGAATAGAGCGCGTTTTTGAGATTAAGAGGAGGTTATTAACTTGTAAAAAGTGCTAAACTGCGCCGGTAAAACCTTCATCAGGCATGACGCCTGTAGCAGATGAAGTATGTGAAGTATATAGGGTGCAGTTACACAGGAGGACGCGCACGCGCATGAATACAATGACCGACTCCAATATTACAACAAGAATAAACTGGAAAATTATAGTGCTTCGCATTGTGTTGGGCATTATCTTATTAGCCAATCTCTTGACTATTATTTCGTTTAGCGTTGATATGGATATGGCGGTTAAAATGTATGGCGGCGAGATGGTTGACGATCTACACCGTTTTTCCGGCGCAACGCTCGCGGCAGCCGTCTTTTCATTCAGTGTTGCAGCAGCGTTGGCTATGTCTGACCCCTATGAGTATCGGAGCTTGGTATTACTGCTGATTATTTTTCATTTCATGACCGTTTGTGTCGATGTTGTACTGTTGCTTAATGGCTTTAATAAATCAGATGTATTGTTGCCGC
Source organism: Pseudomonadales bacterium (assembly GCA_028280345.1). Classification (GTDB taxonomy): domain Bacteria; phylum Pseudomonadota; class Gammaproteobacteria; order Pseudomonadales; family UBA7239; genus JANQLY01. The sequence continues at coordinate 344,730 of JANQLY010000005.1, forward strand.
AAGCGATTTATGATGGTTTGATTACTGTGACATTGCTCATTTGTTATCCGGCTACCAAACGTCTTGTATAAAGCGTTTTAATAATGATCGCGTTCTATGTTGATTGATATCGGTGTCAACTTAACCAATAAACGTTTTCAAAAAGATCTGCCCGATGTCCTGGCGCGAGCACAGGAAAACCAGGTCGCTCATATGGTTGTGACAGGAACGTCTGCGGACAATAGCCGCAAAGCGTTTGAACTGGCTAGCCATTATCCACAGCTACTGAGCAGTACTGCTGGCGTACACCCACACGATGCAAGTGGCTGGAATAATGCAGTGGAAAAACAGATTCGCGATCTGCTGGATCATTCCTGCGTGGTGGCAGTGGGTGAGTGTGGTCTCGACTTTAACCGCGACTTTTCACCTCGCGATCAGCAGAAAACGTGTTTCGCTGCACAATTGGCATTGGCTGTCGAAAAGGAAATGCCAGTGTTTATGCACGAGCGCGATGCACATCAGTGCTTTGTAGAAATACTGAGTACCTATCGTGCGCAGCTTGGTGCGGTGGTTGTCCACTGCTTTACCGGTGACCGTGAGCAACTCAAAGCCTATCTTGATATGGATTGCCATATCGGCGTGACAGGTTGGGTCTGTGATGAGCGTCGTGGTCAGGATTTGCGCGATGCGGTTAGTTATATTCCCGCAGACCGGCTGATGATAGAAACAGACGCTCCGTACCTCACGCCGCGTACTATCAAGCCAAAACCCAAAGACGGACGCAATGAGCCGGCGTTTTTGCCTTATGTGCTGCGTGAACTGGCGTTATTGCGCGGTGTATCAGAGCAGCAGCTGATGGAAGAAACGCGGGTTACGGCGCAAAACTTCTTCTGCTTGCCCGCGAATTAGTCGATTAAATGTTTTGCCATTAACAGATTGATGCGCTCGTATAACCAGGGCCACCATTGTTTTGTGGCGCGTTTGAATTTTTCATCAAGGCCGATCACGACGAGTCCCTTGCGTTTTAACATGGCGCGTACCGATAGTCGCGCAACCTTTTCCGGTGATGAGCCGACAAATTTTGGTACAGAGGTAGTCTGTTCACGGCAGCGTTGGTCACGGTATTCCGATTTTTCTGCCAGTGGAGTGTGAACAAACCCCGGGCAAACCGTGGTGACGGAAATATTATGGCGTTTAACTTCCGCGCGCAGTGCCTCGCTAAAAGCCTGCACGCCCGCTTTGGTCAGTCCATAAGCAGCGGCACCAGGCGGTGTTGCCACGGCAGAGGCCGAACAGGTAAAGGCGATATGGCCACCACCATGTTCAATCATCTGTGGGAGTAGCAGGTGAGTAAGTTTTAGCGGCGCATCAAGGTTTACTGTCCGGAGGCGTTCGACATCCTCCCAGTGTAGATTTCTTACCTGGCCGAGTACCATCATGCCGGCATTGTTGTACAAAATATCAATGCGCGCTGACAGTGCCCGAGCTTCTTCGACGGTGCGCTCAATATCACCGGCGACAAGAAAATTACTAATAATCGTGCCGAGTACCTGTTGTTGAAGTTGATAAAGATTAATGGTTTCGTCAAGTGCTGCCTGATCAATGTCTGTAAGAATAAGTTGGGCGCCCTGTTGCGCGAGCTCGTTAGCGAGGCAGCGTCCAATACCGGAGCCGGCGCCCGTGAGCAGGGCTGTCTTTCCCGCAAGTGGCTTTGATGTCTTTGAAGTCACGGTAAACGTCTATCTTCTATATAGTTATTGGCGTGTCATCTTAACGGTACTTAATCTCTAAATAAAGCCGGGTTATACCAAAGGCTATAGTAAATTAGACACTTGTCCCTGGGGAGTACACTAAAAAAATGTTATCTTTGGCAGATAGCGAATTGCCTGGAGCATTATGAGTTTAAGCGGTTACTACCTCGGCTGTCCCCAATGGACACTGGCCTCAATCCCCCGCGATGGACATGGTGAAAAAACGACATCAGCGCTATCGGCCTATAGTCAGTTGTTTAATACAGTGGAGGGTAATACTACTTTTTATCAACAGCCCACACCGGAAACGGTGCAGCGTTGGGCACAGCAAGTGCCGGAACACTTTCGTTTCTGTTTTAAATTCCCACAAAATATCACCCACCGTGCGCAGTTGCGCCACGCCGCTGCCGAAGTCGATGAGTTTTTACAGCGCATGGCGCCGTTACAAGAAAAGCTTGGCCCATTTATGCTGCAATTGCCAGCCAGTTTTTCCCCTGATGATCTCGGTGTGTTGACGCGATTTTTACAACGTTTGCCCACAGAGTTTGCTTACACTGTCGAGCTGCGCCACAAGGGTTTCTTTGCTATGGATGATACTGAACAACGCTTGAATACTATGCTTGAACAGGAGCAGGTGGGACGTGTGATGTTCGATAGTATTGCCTTGTTTAAAAGCAATGCGACAGATAAAGCTACGCAAGATGCGCAGCGAAAGAAGCCGCGGTTGCCGGTACACCCGGTAGTAACGAGTAAATATCCATTGGTACGTTTTGTGGGTGGCCCGAATCCGCAAGCCAATAAACCTTACTATGAACGCTGGGCCGATAAACTGGCAGACTGGCTGGAGCAGGGTGTCGAGCCTTACTGGTTTGCCCATATGCCTGACAATCATTTTTCGCCGCAGTTGGCAGAGGTGTTTCATAAAACCCTGCAGGCGCGTACAGATAAATCGTTAGGAGATTTGTCATTGGATAGGGCCTCGTTGGATAGGGCCGGGGTAGAAACGCAGGAACAAATCGGTTTGTTTTAAGGTTTGTGTTCTAAAAAATGTGTACAGGAGGAATCAGGGCTGTCGCAATCGTGCGCGTATCCATTTAAATAGTCGGTACACTATATACAATGTCGCAAGGCCAACGGCAAGGAACACGGCCAGCATGCTACCGATACCGTAATAAAGATATTTTTGATCAGAATGATCCGCAGGCAAAGCAACCGGTTGCGTGGCTCGCCCCTGATGTTGTTGCGCATGTTCGCGAAAGTCATCAAGCAGTGCACTGAGCTCGGCAACCTTGTCCGGATGTTGTGCAGCGAGGTTAACGGATTCACCAGGATCGTTATCGAGATCGAACAGCTCCAGCTTGCGATGGTACTGTCCGATTTTAATCAATGGATCGAGAAAGCGCGGATAAAAACCGCGGCGTGGTAGTACCAGTTTCCAGTTGCCGGAGCGTACCGCAGCAAACTCATGCTCCTGCGATGTAATATTCGGAATGCGCACCTGAAAATAATAAAATGGCGTTTCTTCGCGCACACCGCGATTAGCGAGTACCGCTGTCAGGCTTCTGCCATCAATAATACGGTCTTCCGGTAGTGGCGCTCCAGCCAGCGTAGCAAAAGTGGGAAACCAATCCATCATATTTGCCGCAAGGGTGTATTGAGTGCCAGCGGGAATAGTATTGGGCCAGCGTGCCAGTAACGGCACACGTTGGCCACCTTCATAGGGCATCGATTTGCCGCCGCGTAGTTCACCGGCCGAGCCGCCATGGGAGCGCATCGCGAGCATCGGACCGTTATCACTGGTAAAAACTACGAGCGTATTGTCGGCAATACCGCTGCGTTCCAGTTGCTGTAAAATTTTCCCGACTGACCAGTCGAGCTCTTCCACCACATCGCCGTATAAACCTCCCGCAGAACGGCCGGCAAACTCCGGTGATACGTACAAGGGTACGTGGGGCATATTGTGAGCAATATAAAGAAAGAATGGGCGGTCGCGATGTTGCTCAATAAACGTCAACGCTTTTTGGGTGTAGCGTTGCGTTAACAAGCGTTGGTCGATAGGTTCGAGTTCTATGTCGCGGTTCTCATACCAGTAAAAGTTTCCCATATCGTTGGAGTGAGGGGTGCCATAAAATTCATCAAAGCCCTGGTTCCACGGCATATGACGATCAAGCATGCCCAGATGCCACTTGCCAATCAGGCCGGTGTGATAGCCCGCTTGCTGCAACAGTTCTGCAATCGTGATTTCACTTTGTGGCATGCCTTCAATACTGTCGTGGTAATACACCGTATTAACACCGGAGCGAAATGGATAGCGACCGGTTAATAGCGCCGCACGGGACGGAGAGCATACATTCGAGGCTGCGTAAAAGCTTGTAAATTTCATGCCCCGGGTTGCAAGAGAATCGATATTGGGCGTGCTGATGGTTGTGGAACCGAAGGAGGTCAAATCTCCGTAACCGAGATCATCGGCAAAAATAAAAATAATATTGGGCCGGCTCGCTGCCTGTGCCGATGAAATAAAGGCTAAAACCAGCCAGATTATTGCGAGGTGTTTGCAAAATATCAGCTTTCTATTGTTTTGGCTCTTTTGCATAGAGAATATAGGGTTGAATGACGATTGAAAAACTACTGCTTTAACGGCACACTGTCAAACCCTGATGTCTGATTATCAACAGACAGGGTGATACGGGTATAAAAAGTATCAGGCACGCTTTCAATGCCAGCAGGAATAAACAGGAATAAAAAAGCAGTGATAAAAGTCGTACGCTTCCTTATAGGTATTTGTTGTCTTTCACCAGGTTTACTACTGTTCGGGTTGGTATCGTTTTCCCATGCTGAAGAAGATGCAGCCAAGGTGTTATTTGAAAATCGCCAGGCGTATGTATTTCAGGTCAAGGTGATTGACAAGGGTTCGGGCAATAAATCCAGTATTGGTTCAGGCTTTCTTATTGACAGTGAGGGAACTATTGCCACCAACTATCATGTGGTGTCCGACTATATTCTCGAACCTGATCAATATCGCGTGGAGATACTTGATCACAACAATAATCTCTATCCGGTGGAGATTCTCAACTTTGATGTGATCCACGATCTCGCGTTAATTCGCAGTGCCGAAGTTACCAGCGATGCATTCTTTATCCGACAGGATCGACAGTTGGCAAAAGGAGAGCGTATTTTCTCCCTCGGCAATCCTCACGATCTGGGCATGGTGATTATCGAAGGTAACTATAATGGTCTCGTGGAAGGTTCACGCTACGAGAAATATCTGTTCTCCGGTTCACTTAACGGTGGCATGAGTGGAGGGCCGGCGCTGGACAGAGATGGCCAGGTTATCGGTATTAACGTATCAAAAGGTGGGGAGCAACTGAGTTTTCTCGTGCCAGTGAAGCACCTTAACGAGCTGATTGCAAAGGCGGCAGATGAAAACGGAGTTGTCGCCCGGGAAGACTATAAGACTTATATTCTTACTGCGTTGCTTGAGGATCAGGATGCCTATTTTAGTGACTTGCTTGATAAGGATTGGCCAGTAAAAGATTTTCAGAATTATACCTTGCCGGACAAAATTGATGCGTCACTCAAGTGCTGGGGCCACACTGTCGATAAGGAAGAAAAGAAATATAACGAAATATATCGCTACTGCCGCACAGAAGATGAGATTTATATCTCCGGCGATCTCTATACCGGACGTTTTTCCTACTACTATGGTTATCTCGATACTGACGAGCTGAATCGCGTACAGTTTTACAATCTGTTGCAGGAAAACTTTGAGACAGGAAGATTCAGAAATGGCTATGAGGGAGATACCACCAATTTTATCTGCCATGACGATACCACGCTGATTAATGATTCCAACTGGAAAGTGACCACCTGCATACGTGAATACGTGGATTACCGCGGTATTTATGATACCGCATTGATTGCTACGAGTATTGATCAGAGCCATGCCGCCTTGACAGTGCATATCAAGATGCAGGGAATTGACCGGAATAATATTAAAAATATGCACAACAAATTTTTGCGGGAGATTGTATGGAAACAATAGTGATCAAGGCAGGTAGTCGCTATCAGAAGTTTTCTACTGCTAGTGCAGATTCGGTGCTAACCATTGGTCGTGCCTATAGCAACGATATTATCGTTTCAGATCCCTATGTGGCTGCGCAGGAAGCGGAACTGTACTGGCAAGAGGGTGCCTGGTACCTGCGCACGCTTGATAACACCAACCCGGTGCTACTAAATAGCTATGAGTTGGAGAACGGGCAGGGTCGTTTGCAATCCGGTGATGAAATTGCCCTCGGCAAATCCCGTATCCAGGTGTTTGCCGAGAATCACGCTGTTGAGCCGGCCAGAGAGTTTACGCTTGCAAACTGGTTGTCGCAGCACCGCTTTAAGCCGTTGTTATCTTTTGCAATGTTGGCAGTACTATTTTTAAGCTATGCCGGTATAGCGAGCTTGTCTGTTTATGAAAAAATGGAAACGGGTAAGGTGTTTGCTGAAGCCTTGTGGTTTCCGGTTTTGGCGTTGGTCTGGGCAGGACTCTGGTCATTGACCGGGCGCTTTTTACGCCATCAACACTATTTCTTTTCCCATCTGTTTTTTACGGCGTTGTTATTAACACTAATGGAAGTGCTCTCCGGTTTGCCAGGCTATATCAACTTTATGTTTTCCATCGGTATGTCGGTCATTGTACTGTACTGGATTATTTCGGGTATTTTGTTTGGCGTGCTGCTGAGTTTTAACCTGAGTCTGGCGAGTAACCTGAAAAACACGCTGCGCAAAGGCTTGCTGATCAGTGCCTGCATCATGGGTCTATTTGCTGCTATCAACTATTTTGAAAAAGACGATTATAGCAACCGGCCAACCTTTGCTGTGTCAATCAAATCGCCCCCGGCACCGGTGTTTAATGTCGCGAGTATTGATGAGTATGTGAGTAGTTACGACGAGTTGTTTGATAAACTTGCGAAAGAGGAAATCGATCAATAAAAAGGCAATCCATTGCCGTCCTTTTATCACTATAAAGTGAGTCCACAGTCGCACAGAGCGGCGCCTGCAAAGAGTCATGTCTAAAGTGCAGCACCCTGTTTATGAAACAGTTTGTCGCCGGTTGAAAAATGAATTTTCTCAATCAGTGCCTGACCATTCAGACTGACAAAACTGACATCGGCCCGCACCAGAATTGATTTGCCCTGTTCACCTTTGGTTAAAAATAACGCTTCGCGAATCGTGGCGTGACACCCGTCTGCGGAGATCTCGATATGCTCCGCATCGATTTCGTACATATATCCCGGGTAGTGAATATTCTCGCGCCGGGAAGTAAAGGCCTGAATCATGGCAATTGGCGAACGTACGGTATGCGGTTCGTCAGCGAGAAATGTTAGCTCAACCACGGCGGTGTCAGTGAAGTAACTGTATACCTGCTCCAACTGCCGGTTTGCAAAGGAGGTGTGAATATCGCGCAATACGGTTTGCAGCGACTCCGAAGTGAGCGGTACAGCGGCAGGTTCGGTTTTGGCAACAGCTGTGCTCATAAAAGCTGTGTTTATAAAAGCAATGTGCAGAAATAGCGACAGAATAAAATAGCCTGGCAAGGTGCCAGAGCGGTTAAGGCGGGTACAGGAAAAAGGCAGATTCATAACGGGCCTCCGGGGTTTTTGATACAGCAGGTTCGTTACAGTCAGGGGCGTAGTACTCCTATATGCTGCCCAGTCTATGGGAAACTGGCTGAATGGAAGCTGAACAGACCCTTTTACAGGCAAAAGACAATAGGTGAAAAGAAGCGACTAAAACGCGGCAAAGGGTTTGTTTTCCATGGGCGCAGGCCCGATAATAAAAGCTCCCCATGCTTTGACAGGTGACAGCAGTCTTGACACTTATGGAAAAAAAACCGATAAAAATCCTTGGCTTATGCATGATTTTGCTGAGCGTGCTGGCGCAAGCGCGGGATCTCGGCACTGTTAATGGCTGCAAGGTTGAATACTACGCCAACTGTGCCAATGCAGACCTGTCGAATCAGGATCTGTCGTTTATTGATGTGGCCGATGCAGATTTCTCCGGTGTTAATTTTGAAAACTCCGACCTGGGCGGTACCACGCTGCGTGGTACCGATTTGACTGGCGCCAATATGAAAAACGTCGATCTAATGGGTGCGGACCTTGTCGGGTCAGATTTCGGCAAAACGGATCTTAGCAATGCCAATATGATCGGCGCTGACCTCAGTGGAGCCTATCTGGCCCATGCCAATCTGGCCGGGGCCAGCCTTTTTCAGGCCGACCTGAGTTCGGTTGATTTTCAATTTGCGAACCTTACCGGTGCGGATTTGCGTAACACCAAAGTCAGCGACATTACCTGGAACCAGACGATCTGCATGGACGGCCACCTCAGTGATGACCATGTCAACGGGGATTGCTTCGAACCGCTGCAGGAGGGCAAGGGGGCTGGTCATACCGATACCGCAGCACCTGCACCCGCGTCCACACCTCCGACGACGCAGTAACAAAGCCTTGAATCACTGGCCTTTGCCCCCATTTAAAGGGGTGAATTGAATAAAAACCCTGACGGGGAACCTATTATGCGCATGGATCGATTAACCAATCAGCTGCAACTGGCGATTTCCGATGCCCAGTCCATTGCGGTTGGCAAAGATCACCTCGAAATTGATAGCCTGCACCTGTTACAGGCGCTGCTCGATCAGCAGCCGAATACCGTCAGGCCATTGCTGCGCCAGGCAGGTTACGACCTCGCCGCGTTACAAGAGGCACTTGCACAACAAATCGATACCTTGCCCGCCGTAGGTAATCCCACCGGCGATGTACATATGTCCCAGGAGCTTGGCCGGCTGTTAAACCTGGCAGACAAACAGTCGCAGCAGCAGGGCGATAAATTTATTTCCAGCGAAACCGTGCTATTGGCTGCGGTCTCGGACAACGGCAAACTTGGTGCGCTGTTAAATCAATTCGGTGTGGCGAGTAATCTCGCCGAAACCGTGTCGGAAATGCGCGGCGGAGAAACCGTCGATGATCAGGATGCGGAGTCGCAGCGCCAGGCGCTGGAAAAATACACCGTGGATCTCACCAGTCGTGCAGAAATGGGCAAGCTCGATCCGGTGATCGGTCGCGATGACGAAATTCGCCGTACGATTCAGGTGTTGCAACGTCGTACCAAAAACAATCCGGTACTGATCGGTGAACCCGGTGTCGGTAAAACCGCGATTGTCGAAGGACTGGCCCAGCGCATCGTCAACGGTGAAGTACCGGAAGGTTTGAAAAACAAACGCTTGCTGTCGCTTGACCTCGGCTCACTGCTTGCCGGTGCCAAGTTCCGTGGTGAATTTGAAGAACGCCTCAAGTCAGTACTCAACGAGCTGTCGAAACAGGAAGGTCAGATCATTCTGTTTATCGATGAACTGCACACCATGGTTGGCGCGGGCAAGGCTGAAGGTGCGATGGATGCAGGTAATATGTTAAAACCTGCGCTCGCACGCGGTGAGTTGCACTGCGTCGGTGCCACCACCCTGAACGAATACCGCGAATATATTGAAAAAGATGCAGCGCTTGAACGTCGCTTCCAGAAAGTGCTCGTCGACGAACCTACCGAAGAAGCGACGATTGCTATTCTGCGCGGTCTTAACGAGCGCTACGAAGTACACCACGGTGTCGACATTACCGACTCAGCCATTATCGCCGCTACCAAATTGTCGCAGCGTTATATCACTGACCGTCAACTGCCGGACAAAGCGATTGATTTGATCGACGAAGCGGCGAGCCGTATTCGTATGGAAATCGATTCCAAACCGGAACAGATGGATCGCCTGGAGCGCCGTCTGATTCAGTTAAAGATCGAACGTGAAGCACTGAAGAAAGATGAAACCGCTGTGGAGCGTTTGCAAAAAATCGAACAGGACATTGCAGAAGTTGAAAAAGACTATGCCGACCTCGAGGAAATCTGGAAAGCGGAAAAAGTTGCTGTACAGGGCAGCCACGATATTAAAAGTCATTTGGAACAGGCGCGCATTGATCTTGAAGCGGCGCGCCGTGCCGGTGACCTGACTAAAATGTCTGAGCTGCAATACGGTGTAATACCGGATCTGGAAAAGCAGCTTGAGGCTGCAGCGCAAACCGACATCACTGAAATGAAATTGCTGCGCAACAAAGTAACCGATGAAGAAATTGCAGAAGTGGTGTCGAAGTGGACCGGTATTCCTGTCAGCAAAATGCTCGAAGGTGAACGGGAAAAATTTCTGCGCATGGAAGACGTGTTACACGATCGTGTCATTGGGCAAAAAGAAGCCGTGGTTGCCATTTCCAATGCAGTGCGCCGTTCCCGCGCCGGCTTATCCGACCCGAACCGCCCCAATGGTTCATTCCTGTTTCTCGGTCCCACCGGTGTGGGTAAAACAGAACTGTGTAAGGCGCTAGCTGATTTTCTGTTTGATACAGAAGACGCGATTGTACGTATCGATATGTCGGAGTTTATGGAGAAACACTCTGTCTCCCGTTTGATCGGTGCGCCGCCCGGTTATGTCGGTCACGAAGAGGGGGGTTACCTCACCGAAGCGGTACGTCGTCGACCCTATGCCGTCGTGCTGCTCGACGAAATCGAAAAAGCCCACGTTGATGTATTTAACATTCTGCTACAGGTACTTGATGATGGCCGACTCACCGATAGTCAGGGTCGCACCGTGGATTTTCGCAACACCGTGGTCGTGATGACGTCCAACCTCGGTTCCGATGCCATTCAGGATCTCGCCGAAGATAAATCCTACGACACCATATCGTTTGATAACATTGAGATCGACGATTCCACACGCAACGAAAACCGCTACTCCGTGATGAAAGACCGGGTAATGGAAGTGGTTAAAGGTCATTTCCGCCCGGAATTTATCAACCGTATCGACGAAGCCGTGGTATTCCATCCGCTGGGCAAGGAAGAAGTGCGTGGTATTGCGGACATTCAGCTGCAACTACTGCGCAATCGCCTCGTGGAGCAGGGCATGGACATTGAATTTTCCCCCGCAGTTGTCGATCAACTGGTCTCTATTGGCTTTGATCCGGTCTATGGTGCGCGCCCCTTAAAACGTGCGATTCAGAACTGGATTGAGAATCCGCTGGCCGAACAGGTATTAGCGGGCAAATTTAGCGACGGATGTCATATTAATGCGGATTTAGGGGCAGACAATAAAATTATATTTGCTACACTTAACGAAGGCTGATAAAACCAATGACAAGGCTGGAGCACGCGAGTGCCATTATTACGAGCAGTATTATTGCAGGTATCACCATCACAAGTACCGCGATTAAGAGTACCATTATTAAAAAATTTAAAAATAACAGTATTAACAACCTTGAAAGTATTAAAACAGCGAACAAAACCGAAAAACGTAGTACTTGAAAACCATGTACTTAAAAATAATGTATCTGAGAATAAGGCACCCGAAAAAAAAGTAGGATATTGCAAGCCCCGGCAACGCTTCGCAACCCATGCAGCAGTTCGGCGACCGCGTTGCGGTAATCTGCCCCGATGGTTGTTGAGTACGCTGCTGCTGTTTCTTCTAACTGATGCTGTATTTGCCAACGTTTCGGCGGAACAGGCGCACCGCCTCGGTACCGAATTGACACCAATGGGGGCAAACCCTGCTGGCAATGAAACGGGCCAGATACCTCCCTACACTGGCAAAATCCTCGGTGTACCGGACTGGGTAGACTATGAAGGCACGGGCACGTTTTATCCAAATCCCTATCCTGATGAGAAACCACTGTTTGTTATCGATAGCAGTAACGTACATCGACACCGGGAACAACTCACCACGGGTATGTTGGAGATGTTTCGTCTTTATCCGGATACCTTTCGCATGCCGATCTATCCGAGCAAACGCGATACACGCTATAGCGATTTTATTCACCGCAATACGCGCATCAATGCGATGAATGCAGAACTCGTAGAAGACGGCAGCGGTGTGGTGAATGTGTTTGGAGGTATACCGTTTCCAATTCCACAAAACGGCGAAGAGCTTGCGTTTAATAATCAATATGCACCCAATACCTACGCGACTCGCGGTGAAATTGCCGTGGCCACGGTTTATAACAATGGCACCCGCTCACTCACCACGCGCATCGAAGATCGTTATTTTGAATTCTTTGATCCGGAGGTTGAGCGTCACGCCTACTCCGACCTTGCAGCCCGGGTGATGATTCTCACCACTTCACCCGCCAGAGAAAAAGGCAAGGTGATACTCGTTCATGAATACAGCAACCTGACGAAAAGTCCGCGCAATGCCTGGCAATACCTGCCGGGCACACGCCGTGTACGCCGTGCGCCAACTATCTCCTACGACTATCCCGATGGCCCGGGAGGTTTGCGCACCGTTGACGATGCCTTGATTTTTAACGGTGCAACTGATCGCTTTACCTGGAAAATGGAAGGTGTGCGTGAGTTATATGTGCCTTACAACAACAATCTGCTTGATGACCCGGATTTAAGCTACGACGATATCCTTGGTCTGTATCATATCAACCCCGATGTGATGCGTTACGAATTACACCGTTGTTGGGTCGTGGTTGGTGAATTGAAAAGAGGCAAGCGCCATATCTACAGCAAGCGCCGTATGTATGTAGACGAGGACAGCTGGGCGGGCTTGCTCGCCGAAAACTATGATCGCAGCGGTCAATTGATGCGTGCCAATATGCGCACCATGGTCAATCTTTACGATATGCCAGGTATGGGGCCACGGGTAGAGATCTATCACGACTTGCAAAAGCAGGCCTACCAGGCGGTTAATCTGATTAACGAGGAAAAAGGTCCACCAAAAGTGGTCGGTAATATCTGGGATGCCAGCTATTTCACGCCGGCCAACCTGCGAAAACTTGGACGCCGTTAACACTTTTAACACTCAAAGCAAATAAATTACCTATCTTATCTATCAATAAAAATTTTTATTGATCAAATACTTATTGAAAAATCTTCAAGCGTTTTTGATTTTAGCTATCCATATAAATACTTGTTATTGAAAAAACACTTTGTTTTAATCAGCCCATTAGCCAAATATTTAGCCATTAATCAATCAGGGATGTTTAAAGCAGTGTCGAGAAGGGAGGCTTGAATGTATTTGAATGTAGTAGATGTCATTTAAAAACTGACGAATAATTGATAGCTGTTTACCAGATTTAACAGGTTATTGAATCAATAAATTCAAACCACTGGCAACAGTGATGCTGTTTCGAGTAGCAGCTTTAAATGATCGTAGAGATGTAAAGATGTAAAAAGTGCGGAGGTACAGCACAATGAAGAATAAATTAGTAAGGATTAGCGCAGTTATTGCCTGTTTAGGCGTATTTATCACCGTTATTTTGTGGCAGCAAGGCCGCACGCTGGATCGCGAAACCCGCGATTATGTGGCAACGGCGCTACCACAGCTGATGATATTGGCGGCTAATCAACCGCAGCACCTGTCGGCATTTCTTGCCGAATCCACAGTCGATGAACAATCCCGCCTGGAAATCTCCCGCAGTCTTGCGCACTTGCATCGCGAGCGCGCCGGGGAATTCAAAAGCCTGTCAAAACTTGGCGGTGAAGGGTATGCGGTGGTGAGCCTTGCCGGTCAGGGGGTGCAGCGCGGTGGTTTTTACAGTGCTGAAATACGTTTTAGTGAGGCTGTGAAACAGGTTTATATCGAAGTTGTACAGGTCGATAACAGCTATAAGCTCAAGGCGCTGTCTTTGCAAAATCAGGTTCTTGATAGCTGAACAATAAATTTTAATTTTTTGCCAGCATTATCTGGCTTTAATAAATGATAAAAATTACGGGTGTGTATTATGTTTAATTATCGCTTACTAAAAAATACCGGATTATCTCTGTTTATAACTGGACTGGCAGTCACATTGACAGGCGTTATGCCGTTACAGACGTGGGCTTCCGCCAGTTCTGTATCGCCTGTCCAGCAGTCGGCAACAATAACGACAATGACAAGCGAACAAGAGCAGGCAAACGCTGTAAAGCCGACACTGCTATTTATTCCTGGTCTTGGAGAGCCAATGGTTGCCACAGGCCCATCGAGCCCGGAAGACATGCAACAGGTACGCGATCTGGTCACGGCTTTTTTTGCGCTGGACGATGTGACAGATACCCGCCTTATCGACGACTACTTTGCGCAGCACCCTGAATCGGTGTGGCAGGTAGGCTTGTTAACCAACCTGGGTGGGCATTACTACAATAACGGCGCATTCTCCCAAGCCATAGATGCGTGGGAGCAAGCCTGGCAACTGGGCCAATCATCAAGCGGCAAGCTGGAAATGAAACAGGCCAATCGCGCGTTTGCCGAACTGGTGCGCATGCATGCGAAACTCGGTCATGCCGATAGGCTTGAACAGCTATTGTTAGTGGAAGGCCGCGATCGCGATATTAGCGGTTCGGCCTTGCAGTTTGTGCGCGGGGCCCACGAAGGGTTGGCTGCGATGAGATTGAATCCGGGAGTGGCCTACCTATGTGGCCCGGCAGCATTAAGTAACGTGTTGTACTCCATGGATCCGGAGCATCAGGGGCTTGGCTTTTTGGCCGGACTACGCTCCGGCCCGAATGGCTTTAATTTACAGCAGGTGAATGATATTGCCGGTGAAGCAGGTATGGACTATCGCATGGCGAAACGCGAACCCGGCGCAGCAATACCGGTGCCGTCTGTGGTGCACTGGAATGTCAATCACTATGCTGCCATCGTTGACGAACACGAAGGCAATTATCATATCAAGGATCCCACCTTTGGCCGTGATCTCTGGGTTTCTGAAAAGGTGCTTGAGCAGGAGGCCAGTGGCTATTTTGTGGTACCCGTCGAGATGGTGGGCGAGCAGGGCTGGCAGGTTGTCGCCAGCGCTGAGGCAGAAAGTATTTATGGTCGCGGTTTACCGAGTAACAGTGACGATAACGGCACAACACCTTGCGATGATACCAGTGGCGGAAGTGGTGCTGATGGGGAACCGGGTATGCCAGTCTACAGGGCGCATTCGATGCTGGTTAGCCTCAATATTGTGGATACGCCGGTAGACTATACGCCGCCGTATGGCCCGAAAGTTAATAACACCCTGGTCTATAACCAGCGTGAGTCTAATCAACCGGGTATTTTTCCCTATGTGAATCTCGGTAGTCGCTGGACTGCCCACTGGATTTCCTTTATCCTGGATAATCCGGATCAATATAATGCCGACGTCAAACGTATTACGGGCGGTGGCGGTGCCGAGATACAGGACTACGATACCTGGGTTCTTAATAGCAGTACGGGTGAACATGAACGTTTCTACCTGGCGGAAGCTTGTAATGGTTCAAAACTGGTTAGAACACAGAACTCGCCGCCGATTTATGAGCGTACGCTTGCCGATGGTTCAATAGAAATATTCAGCTATGATGATGGTGCGGTGTCTCCGGCTACAGAGAGAAGGGTGTTTCTTACCTCGCGTACCGACCCCTTTGGTCATACCATCAATTTCACCTATGAAACGATTACCGACACTGGCGGCAGTGATTATATACGTTTGAAGAAAATTACCGATGCGCTCGGGCAGGATACAACCTTGACTTATCGCTCCGACGACCCGGATGTATTGCCAGATGCATTGCAAGTCAGTGTGATTACCGACCCGTTTAGTCGCACGGCACAAGTTGGCTATGACAGTAACGACCAGGTGAATTCGATCACCGATGCGGCAGGAATCGTGTCCACCTTTACCTACAGCGGTACCAGCGATTTTATCGACAGTATGACCACACCCTATGGCACCAGCACATTTGATTATGGTGATGGACAAACTACCAAGGTTAAAGGCTATGCCGATGGGCGCTGGCTGGAAATGACAGATCCGGAAGGTGAAACCGAGCGACTGCAGTTTATTAATAGTGGCTCAAATCACAATATTCCAACCTTTCCAGCATCACCGCTCCCGCCGGTAGCAGATATGTATATTTTTGATCGTTACCGCCTTGGTCATCAGCATGGTCCAATGAACCATGGTCGCAATACCCTCTACTGGGATCAGGAGGCTCACAAGGAGTATGAAGCCTATTACGATATTCACCAGGCGGTGGATTACCAAACAGCTGTGGTTAAACACTGGCTACATAATCCCTATAACAATGGCTCATTAGGTACCGGGCGCTATCTGGAAAGTATTAAAAAGCCCAACGAAAACCGGGTCTGGTTTAACTATCCGGGTCAAAGCGATGATCAAGAGGCCGGTGGAATGGCAGATATCCACAAGCCTTCGAAAATAGGTCGAGTACTTGATGATGGTACGACCACGCAGATCAAGGAATTCACTTACAACGATAAAACCAGAATCACCTGCCGGGTAAACGGCGAAGGCGATACGTTTGCCTATGAGTACTTCAGCAACGACATTGATCTGCAATATGTTAAGCGCCGCAATGATGGCATCCGTGGTTGTACCGCAGCGGCAGTACCTACCGGCTCGGAAACCCAGGCAGAAGCAGAGGAGCGCGCGTGGGATACCGTGGCCGAGTACGCGTACTACCCGGAAACCACCTACAGCATGAATCATCTGGTCGAAACCTATACTGACGGTGAGGGCAACGAAACCGACTTTACCTACAACAACGAGGGGCAAGTAAAAACCGTGACCAATGCACTTGGCCAGGAGACCGAGTACAACTACGACAACGATGGTTACCTGCTCAATATCAAGGACAAGGAAAACCTGATTACACTGATCACCTTTACCTACGATAGCGCCGGGCGTATTGCAACAGCCACCAATGCCGCCGGTTATGTCGAAACCTACAGCTACGACAATCTTAACCGCCTGACCGGTGTGAGTTATCCGGGTTCCACCAGCCACAGCTACGGTTACCTCGATGGCACCGATAAAATGCTCGACCTTGAACAGCAAACTGATCGCTACGGGGATGAAATCGACTATACCTATGACGGCCAGCGTAATCTTACTGATACCGAAATCTACGACGGCACGATTGCCGGCGGCACAAAAATTCAGGCGATTAGCTATGGCTACTATGCCAATGGCAAGTTAAAAACCATTACCCACGGTGACAGCTCGGTAGCGAATGACAAACGCAGTGTCACCACATTTGAACGTGATGGGCAGTCCCGTGTTACTCAGGTGCGTCTCGGTACTGTGGCCAACGCTGACCCCGGCACTCACGAAACCGATTACACCTATGAAAGCACCATTAGCCGTTTGAAAAAAATTACCCATCCGGACGGTGGTGAAACGGAATATAGTTACGACCGTGCGGATCGCTTAAGCAAAGTCATTGATGCCAATAATCTGGAAACTCACTATCACTACAATGCGAAAGGCGAACTGGAGCGCGAAGACAGCTACGATCGTGGCACACTCGTCTATGCCTACGACCTCGCCGGTAACCTCACTGAAAAGAAAGCCTACAACTGCGAAAGCGGCACAGGTTTCCATAGTGCATTAAGCAGCTGCACACTGATCCAGACCGATGTGTACACCTACGATGCATTAAATCGCCTCGCCACAATCGACTATGACAACGACAGTACGATTGATCTTACCTACTGCTACGACAGTTACGATAGTGGCATCGACCCGTTGGTATGTGACAGTGGCAGCTATGATCACGGCAAGGTGGAAGGGCGTCTCGCCCGTGTCGCCCACAGCGATGACAGCACCTACGATTACAAATACGATAGCTATGGTCGCCTCGAGAAAGAGAGTTTCGACCCGGATGGCAGTGGCACCCTCAGCGCGTTTGATACCAGCTACAGCTACAATAGCGCCGGTGAACTTACCGCAATCACCAATGCCAGTGGCTATACAATCGATTACACGCGCAGTGATAGCCAGCTGACTGCGGTGGATCTGAGTATTGGCGGGCAGAGCGCTTCACTCGTTAACACCATCAGCTACCAGCCATTTGGCGGTATCAAGCAATACACCAATGAGCTCACCACCACTAACGATCTGGTACTAACCCGCGCATGGAATATGATGGGCCAGTACACCCAGCTTAATATGGATATCAATAACGACGACGGCTACGATATCGACTACGGCTACGATGGCTTTGGCAATATCAACAGCATCACCGATGCATGGGCAGGTACAGAAGCCGATCAGGATTTCACCTATGATGCGATGCATCGCCTGACACAGGCCACGGGTATTTATGGCCAGTATGACTACACCTACGATAAAGTGGGCAACCGCAAGACCCGTCAGGTGCAGCGTTTTGAACCCGCGCATCCCACGGTAAAACTGGTCGACTACACCGAAACCTATTACTACGACGATGGCACTGGTGGCGGCGCCACCGCGCCGAGCCCTTACGCAAGTAACCGCCTGATGAAACTCGAGCGCCACGATAACCAGCTAACGGCTCCCAATACTTATATGCGGCGGCGCAGCTTTGTCTACGATGATCGCGGCAATACCACCGAAGATAAACGCGAAATACTCAATAGCGATGGTTCTACCGCCTCCACAACCACCCTGAGCCCTTCCTACGGTGATAACAACCGTATGGAATCAGTCGACGTGACACCATAAGGGAGGAGAAGACAATGAATATGAATATGGATACTCCAAACGTTAACACCCTGAAAGCCTCAACTCTGAGAACGTTTCCGGGTATGTGGCTTTTCCTGGTCATACTGCTTGGTCTGTCCTCGTGTAAATTGGAAATTGATGCGAGCGGCTCCGGCTCGGGTAATGTACAAACAGTTAGCGGCACCATTGACTGTGACTACGACGGTAGTAACACGAGTAACGACTGTGCGCAGGAATACGTTAATGATATTACCGAGTGTGATAACTATGTATTGGGTGGTGCCGATACCTGGGCGGAATTGCCGGAGTGTACCGAAGTGCTCGGTACCTATAGCGAAGACTTCCTTGCAACACCGGATGAAAACAGTACCTTCGGTGGTTGGCACCAGAACTGTATTGGTGGGGCCGGTTGTAGCTATTCCGTTAACAGCGTGGATAACGACGACACCAATATTGTTGAGGTTGAGGCAAAGTTTGAGCCGGAAGCGACCCCGGAAGATGTCAGCTATACCTACAACCATCTCGGGCAGCGTAAAAGCAAAACCGTGGGCACATCACCCAACGAAGTCACTACCTACTATATTTACGGCCCGGGTGGTGAATTACTGGTAGAGCAAACCGATGAATCACCTGACCCATTAATCAAAACCTATATTTATATGGATGGTGAGCTAACAGCCATCCATGAAAAACAGGGCACAAGTGAGAATCTGCACTATGTGATCAATAATCACCTCGGCCAGCCGATGTATATGATTTCACAGAACAACGCCTTGCATTTTGAGCGCTATCAGGAGCCATTTGGCAAAACCTATAGTCAGTATCAGGTGAATGCGATCAGTGATCACAATACCCGTTTTCCTGGGCAAACCTATGAAGTTGAGACTGGTTACCACCAAAATTGGCATAGGGATTATGATCCTGAAACGGGCAGATATTTGCAGAGTGATCCATTGGGGTTATATGATGGGCCGAATACCTATGCGTATGTACAGGGTAATCCGGTTAATTATATTGATCAAACCGGGTTATTCGGAACAACTGTTGATGCCTATTGCCGGACCAGACCTGATCAGTGTTACCATCTGGTTGATGATTTGTCGACGTCAAGAACCCAATGCTCGGATGGGAGTAGTTGGGTAGAACCGTTGGCACCACTTATTGCGGTGGCGGCGATGGCAAGAGGCAGAGGTGGTCGAGGTGTTTCAGGCAGAGGATCGTCCGGTGGAGGTAGGAATAGTGATACGACTTCCAACACTCCGTCTAAACCCGATCCTAACCGTACCGCTGATGATCCACTGCCTAGAGATGCAAATGGAGTACCTATTCCAGAATCAAGGTATCCTCACACTCAGTTGGGAACGAGGCCAGGAAAGAATAGTGGTGGTCCATATAGGCAAGCCAGAGAATTTGATGAAAATGGAAATCCAGTTAGGGATATTGATTTTACCGACCATGGGCGAGGGCAGCCTAATCCTCATCAACATAGGTATGTGCCTAACCCAACAGGAGGCACTCTCAGAAGGTCAAAAGACCATGAATCACTATAGTTTTATATCTAGGAAGGCCAAAAATGTTTCCTGAATTAATGCTAAAAGTTACTAGTAAGTGTTTGGATAATGACTCGGTTGAATGTACAGGTGAGCAGCTATCAATGCTGGTAAATATTATCTCTGTAACATTTGAAGATTTAACCTGGTACGCTTCGGATGTTGATATGATGCCATACATGGATTTTTGGAAAATGTATCATGACGATGATCTTAAAATAGTAGGAGAAACTAAAAAGCTTGAGGATATGTCGAGAATTGTTCCGCAATTCCTTTCAGGTGTATTCATAGCAATACAGAACTCAGATATAGGAGGTCCAAGTATAAAAAATTTCTCAACCGAAGAGGAAATGTTTGTGGATATAGGGAATGCTTCTATTCAAATAAGAGCATTTGATACAAGTTACTTTGAGGTTTATTTATCTAAAAAAGAAGGTTCAGAAGGTCTTCTGGAAAATCTTTCGTGTGCTGAGCTTGTTGAGAAAAATAAACAGTCTTGATTTGGCGGAAAAGTTAAAATCTGTTATCCGAATTGATGCAGTCTCTCGACTGTGGGGAAAATATTGGAAAAGATAATAGAGCTAGAGTTGCATTCTCTTCCCGGCTTATTATTAAGTCAGGACTTTGGAAAAGATGTTCGGGAATTAGTTGTTGATGAGCTTGAGTTACCCGAAGAAGTATTTTTAGGTTTAAGTTATATACCGAGTAAAACTCATGCGGCTAACTTAAAAACAAATATTGAACGAGGAGAAATCCTGGAGATTGACTATTATCGGTTTTGTAAAAGTAACAACCTTGCCACAGAAATAGGCAACATTATTTCTGCGGCATCTTTCTTGGAATATCAGTATGGGAGAGGAATTGCCTGGTTACATCTTCCCTACAATGATTCAGGTGTTAAGTATTTCAGGAAAATTGTTCAGTGGGCTAAAAAGAATAATTATTGTATTCAGGATGGCAATAATACCTGGTGTTTGAATTTTGACGCTGATATTAATGATTTGGTTGATTTGGTCTACTACGGTAAATAATAATCAAGATTTTATTTAGAATGATAAATTGACTATTGGCGATTTAAATTAGGTCAACTTAGAGATATTGAAAGAGAACAAAACCGCAGAAGAAGACAAGGAGATAATACAAGTATTGAAAGTACTGAAAAATCCAGACAAAGAGCAGATCATAATCTGAAACCATGGAATATAGATTATTAAAGAGGCCTTAATTTTGAGTGATATTAATCAAGTACTTAGAAAAATTCAGCATTCTGGCCCTACAGCGATGTTGTATCAGGAACTTGGAAAATTATATGTTGGGAAAAAGTACTTTGATTTAGCCTTGGAAGCATTTAATAGATCATTAGAATTGGATGCAGAAGATCCTTGGACTTATTTATATATAGGCAACATATTTTTTTCTAAAAAAGATTTTGATGGTGCAATTACGTGGTTTGAGAAATCACGAGATGGAATGCCTGATGTATCTGTTCCATATTGGTGCTTGGCTGAATCATATGAAAAGCTTGAAAAATATGATAATGCGGACTTCTTTTTTAGAAAGTCTGTTCAGGTTGAGCCCGATAATGATACAGCACGGAAAAAACTTGGAAATTGGCAGCAGAGAAATTTAGTTTGAATTAGAGAAAGGACTGATCATTAAAAAGGGGGATAGACGTATTCAAATGGCAAGGGGCCTAATGGACAAATTCAGTACCATCCAGGGGGAGGACATCATGGTCCAAACCCATATTATAAAGTGAGTAGTCCGGCTAATGGTACGAAACGTGTGGGTTTGTAAGCAAATAATGAGGAATATATGTTGAATATCTACAGCCTAAACGAATCAATATGTGGGTACGACTTTCCTAAGGAAGAACCTATTTTTGGCTTTGTTGTAAATGAAGAAAGAAAGATATGGTTCTGCAAATCAAGAAAAGATAGTTATAAATCAGAATCAGAGTTTATAGCGTCGGGGTTGTTTAATTTCTTGGAGGATATCAATGCTGATCATGAATACATGAGGGTTAAAGTTTTGTCTATTAAAGATGAAATCTTTAATAACATGGTTGATCAGCCTGACTTTACTGGACTTTCGGAAAGCATACCAGAGTTCTTTAGCTATGTAGAGGAAAATAATAGCGTATCTTTAATTAAATTTTCTGAAAATTATCGTGCGATATTTTGTGTAGATAACAACTATTGCTATGCCCTGTTTTTTTGAATTATGTACTGCACATTATGGAATTCAGATTTTTTCATAGAAGAATAGAAATTTTAATTAATCAGAGTCGGTAAAAGTACGATTAGTAGATATAAATAGGACTGCAGACTATAAAAGTACTACCGCCTCCACTACCACCCTGAGCCCTTCCTACGGTGATAACAACCGTATGGAATCAGTCGACGTGACACCATAAGGGGGAGAAGAACGATGAATATCAATAGCACTAAAGCATTAAAAAACTCTACCCTGAGCACTTCCCTGAAAACTTTGGCTTGCCTCGTCATATTACTTGGCCTGTCCTCGTGCAAATTGGAAATCGATGCGAGTGGTTCCGGCTCGGGTAATGTACAAACAGTTAGCGGCACGATTGACTGTGACTATGATGGCAGCAGCACGAGTAACGACTGTGCACAGGAATACGTTAATGATATTGCCGAGTGTTATAATCACGAATCCACACCGGATCCGACAGACTCGGATGAATGGAGCGAACTGCCGGAATGTACCGAAGTGGGCATGGCAGAAGACATCACTGAATGCTCGAACTACGATGCCAATGATCCTGCAAAAGATGAGTGGCATGAGTTATATCCTGTGTGTATCCCGGCGGTTACCGAAAACTTTGTCGCAACCCCCGATGAAAACAGCACCTTTGGTGGCTGGCA